>DATMPH010000048.1:0-197214 GCA_035567755.1 Rhizomicrobium sp. | reverse complement strand
CAATTCATAGGAAACGCCGCGTGCGATCACGATTGAAGACATAGACAACCTCACGCGCGGGTGCGCGCCAGCCGTGGATAGCTCGGGTACAGCTGAAGGAACGAAGGAGGTTGTCTATTGGGTCATAGGGTCTGCAGGACTTGCGTCCTGCAGACAGCAAGAATAATCGATGCGGAAGCAAATTTCACTTTGCCAGCCGCGCAGGCTACCAGTGCGCTTACAGACGCCCTTCCTGAACGAGGCGCTTCTGGATCGACGAGATATGCGCCTCGCCGTCCCGAAGCGCTCCTGGCGACGTGTGGACTGAGTAGTAGCCAAGCACGAGATCGTGCTCGTGCGGCGCGGCCGAACCGAGAACGAACTCTGTGTCAGTCAGTGCTTCGAATTCGACCGCGCGACTCGACGGCTCGAAAGCTACGAGCTCGCCGCGCTCCAGTTCATCCGGCGCCGCGAGTACACCCGACGCGATGGCGACCCAGAGAACGGCGTGGCCCGTCGGTGGCTCGTAGCGCCAGCGCTCGCCGGCCTTCAGGCGTATCGCGAGATAGTTGATTGGCGAGGGGGACACGATGGCGCTCGATGCCCGGCCGTAGCTGCCCAGGAGAATGCGCGCCGGACCGTCTTGTCGCACATCCTCGGGGGCCTGATAGATGCTTGTGGTCAGACCCAGTTCCAGTTCCGGCGGCAGCGCGATCCAGAGCTGGAAGCCGTGCGTCCGGCCTGCCTTGCCGAGCCCACCGCCGTGCCACATGCCGCGCCCGGCCTGCATCCACTCGACGCCGCCGGCCGGCAGCGCGCCCTTGATGTTGTCCGGGTCGATATAGCTGATCGCGCCTTCCGCGACCCAGGTCAGCGTGGCGATACCGGAATGGGGGTGGAGGCCCAACTCGAATGGCGCGCCTTCGTGATCGAAGAGGTCCAGAAACACGAATGGCTTCAGAGTCTCGCCCAGGTCGGACGGGCTCATCAAACGCGTGACGGCGCCGTGCGTCTGGCCGCGTGTACGCTGCACGATCGGACGTGCCGGGCGCGGAACCTGTGATTTGGCTGCAGCAAAGTTCATTGGGATTCCTCTAAAACAGCGTCGGAAGTAGAGCCGGCGCTTGTCATGACGCGCTGGCGCGCGCCGTCTTGAGAGCTGCGGTCCACCACAGGAGATCGTCGATCAGCGCCCCGGCAGGCGCCTCCAGCTCGGCCAGTCCGGCATCGACATCGCCGCCCTGGTAGTGCGCCCACAGAGTGGCGACAGGGATGTGGACCGATGAGCGAACCGGAGCGACCTGAATCTCGATCAGCGTCTGGCGGAGCTGCTGGACGCCGCGTGCGCCCATGGCGGAGCCATAGCTCACGAAGCCCGCGGCCTTGCGGTTCCATTCCGGATAGACCCAGTCGATCGCGTTCTTGAGCACCGCAGAAGGCCCGTAATTATATTCCGGGGCGACGAAGACGAAGCCGTCGCACTGCCCGATCGCGGCGGTCCATTTCTGCACGACGTGGTTCTTGTAAGGTGCACGGCCCGGCATGGCCGGTGTTTCCGGCTGATCGAAGAACGGCATCGGAAAATCGCGAAGATCGAGCAGCCGCGCATCCACGCCCTCGCGCTTTTTCAGGTGTTGCAAAATCCACTTCGCGGGCTTTTCCGCGAAACGGCCCTCACGGGTGCTTCCGATAATGACGGAAATGACGGTCATGCTTTTGCTCCTTGCTGTTGGCTGAGATTCGCCGCCTATCCGGTATCAAACTGTGACTTGGCCTAAGCTAAATACCGGTACTAGAGTCGCAAGAAGGCACAGAGCTGATACCTGAGCACACCGGAATGACCGTCCAGCCTCCCGATACCGCGAGCGAAGATTGTCAGGCCCTCGGCTCCATTCTGGCGCGCGTCGGCGACAAATGGACCGTGCTGATTGTAGTGCTTCTCGGCGATGGCCCGAAGCGCTTCAACGAGATCAAGCGGATGGTCGGCGGCATTTCACAGAGGATGCTCACGTTTACTCTGCGCGGATTGGAGCGGGACGGCCTGGTGACGCGCACCGTCTTTCCCACCACTCCGCCACGCGTGGAATACGAACTGACAAGGCTCGGCAGCACGTTGTGGAAAGCCGTGGAGCCGCTCGGCTCGTGGGCACGCACGCATGTGAGCGAGATCCTCAAATCGCGGGAAAAATTCGACAGAAAGGACGCAGGCTGACACCACGCGGCGCCCGGATGAGGGCCTCATGGTGAGCTTGTGGAACCATAAGGACCGGCGGCGCGCAGTACGGCTCTTGCGATTCCGGTTATCAGTCTTGCCGGCGCATTGTCGCGACATCTTTGACCGTGACGGCCGAGGGTTTGGCCCCGAACCGGGCGGTGACGTAATTGGCGACCGCCGCAATTTCCGAATCCGAATATGCGGCGCCAAAAGACGGCATGAATACCTTTCCATGCAGCGTGTCGCGCATCGTGCCCTGCAGGACGATCTGCGCCACGTTGACGGCGGTCGGATCGTTGACCGCGCGTGCGCCGGTCAGCGTGGCGTAACGCGTGAGGGAACTGACTCCCGTCCATTCATGACAGCTCGCACAAGCGCCTTCGAAGATGTGCTTTCCACGCGGATCTAAACCGGCAATCACGCCTTCCTTGTGCGACGCGGGCGCGGGCTCGGCCTTTGGCGACGGCAAATCGGACGAGGCGATCGCCGGCACGGTTTGCAGATAGGCGGCGATCGCCCCTGTGTCGTCCGGAGTCAGATATTTGAGGCTCTTGTCCACGGCCTCGCCCATGGGGCCGGCGGCCGACCCGCGTCCGTCTGCGTGGCCAAGCGAGAGATATTGCGCGAGCTGGGCCGCGCTCCACGCACCGACGCCAGTGTTCGCGTCGCTGGTGATGTTGTAGGCGCGCCAGCCCTGCTGGGTCGCGCCGGCAAATTTGCTCCGGTTGTCCAGCGCGAACGCCAGATTGCGCGGCGTATGGCATTCGCCGCAATGCGCCATGTTCTCGGCCAGATAGGCGCCACGGTTCCATTGCGGACTGCGGTCCGAGTTGGGTTCAAAGCGTTTATCCGGATTGAAAAGGAACGACCACACGCCAATGAGCCAGTGCTGGTTGAACGGAAAGATCAGATTGTTGTCCGGCACTTCGCGGCGCACGGGCACGAGGCTGAACAGATACGCCTTGATCGCCAGCGCGTCGGCGTCGGTCATGCCGGTGTACGAAGCATACGGCATCGCCGGATAGAGAGGCACGCCGTTCCTGTCGATGCCCTTGTGAACGGCATTCAGGAAATCGGCGTCATTCCAACTGCCGATACCCGTATCCTTGTCGGGTGTGATGTTCGCCGAGTAGATCGTTCCGAATGGCAGGACGAAAGCGAGCCCGCCGGCATAAAGCGTACCGCCCCTGGCGGTATGGCAGGCTGTGCAATCTGCGGCACGCGCGAGATACTCTCCGCGCTTCACCAGGCTGGCGCCTGCAAGCTCCGGCGGAACGCCCGTGGGTTCGGTACCATGGTAGGCAGAAAGGGCAACGCGCGTGCCTCCCGCAAATTCTGTCGGGCCCGGCCCCAGCACGATCCAGTAGAACGCGGCCGCCGCAAACACGACGACTGCCGCAGCGGCGGTGACAAGGACGCGCCTCGTTGCACCAGGCCTGGCAAACCAGCTCACGTCTGTTTCCTCCCCGCCAGAACATCGCGATCGATGGGAAGGCGCCGAAGCGCGATTCCTGTAGCAGCATAGATCGCATTCCGGATGGCCGGAGACGATGTGGTTACGCCCGTTTCTCCGATACCTCCAGGTGGCTCGCCGCTCTTGATCAGGTGCACGTCGATTGCGGGGGCCTGATCGATGCGCAGCATGCGATAATCGTTGAAATTGGATTGCTCCACGCGGCCGTTCCTGATCGTGATCTCGCCATAGAGCGCAGCCGTCGCACCAAAGATCATGCCCCCCTGCAGCTGGGCAATGATCGTATCCGGGTTGACCGCGATACCCGTGTCCACCGCCGTCGTGAGGCGATGCAGGCGGACTTCGCCCTGATCGTCCACCTCCACATGGGCGACGGTTGCGATGAAGCTGGCGAACGAAACCTGGCACGACACGCCGCGTCCATGACGTCGCGGCAACGGCGAACCCCAGCCCGCTTTCTCCGCCGCAAGATCGAGGGCGGCGAGCAGGCGCGGGCTCTTCGTCAGCATCGAGCGGCGGAATTCGACCGGATCCTTGCCCGCCCTCTTCGCGAGTTCATCGATGAAGCTCTCGATGGCAAAGACATTGTTGTTGGGGCCGACGCCGCGCCAAAAGCCGGTGGGCACCGCCGGCGGCTCGCAGCGCACCACTTCGACACGCAGATTTGGGATGTCGTAAGGAACGTCGACAGCGCTGTCGACCGTGTCGAAGTCGATGTTGTGATTGCCCGTGTACGCGGGCGGCAGCCACCGCGCGACCACCGACGAGCCGGTGACGCGGTGATGCCAGCCGTCGATCTTGCCGTCCTTCAGCGTTGCGGTGAGACGGTCGTAATAAACGGGGCGGTAGATATCGTGCTGGATGTCCTCTTCCCGTGTCCATACGACCTTGACCGGTCCGTCAACATGCTGGGCCACACGGATGGCCTTCACGACCATGTCGGGCTCAAGCCGGCGGCCGAAGCCGCCCCCGATGATGTGATTGTGAACGATCACCTTGTCGAGCGGAACGCCCGCGGTCGCCGCAGCCGTCGATTGCACGCGCGCCATGATCTGCGTGCCGAGCCAGACTTCGCAGGCGCCGGGCGTCAGGTGCACTGTGCAGTTCATTGGCTCCATCGTTGCGTGCGCCAGGAATGGCAATTCGTAATGCGCTTCGAATTTATCGCCGCTACCGAGAGCCTTCTCGGCATCGCCGATCTTCTTCGCGACGAGGCCGCTCTGATCGCTGGCGGATTTGATCTGTTTCCAGATCAGTGCTGAATCGACATGTCCGTTCGGCCCCGCATCCCAGGTGACGGCGAGCGCCTCGAGCCCGCGTTTCGCCGCCCACATATGATCGCCGACGACCGCCACCATGTCGTCCAGCACGACGACTTTCTGCACGCCGGGAATTTGTTTCGCCGCACTGTCATCGACGTGACCAACCTTGCCGCCGAAGGCGGGACTGGCCGCGATGGTCGCAAACTTCATGCCGGGCAGCATCACATCGATGCCATAGAGCGTCGCGCCATTGACCTTGCCGGGCGTGTCGAGGCGCTTCAGCGGTTTGCCGATCAGCCGGAATTCATTGGGCGTTTTGAGTGGAGGATTGGCGGGCGGCGTACCGTTCGCTTTGTCAGCCAACGCGCCATAGTCGAACGTCCGGTTGCTCGCCCTGTGAATCACCGAACCGTTCGCGGCGGAGCAGGCGCCGGGATCGACGTTCCACTCTTTCGCGGCGGCGGCAATCAGCAATGCGCGAGACTGGGCGGCAGCCTTGCGCATTGGCAGCCAAAAGGCGCGGATGGAATTGGAATTGCCGGTCGCCTGCACGGAGAGCATCGGATTGGCGTACAGTTTCTCGTTGGCGGGCGCATGCTCCACCGTGACGCGGTTCCAGTCCGCATCGAGCTCCTCGGCGAGGATCATTGCGAGGGAGGTATAAACGCCCTGCCCCATCTCGACCTGCGGCATGACGAGCGTGACCTTGCCGTCGCGGTCGATGCGGATAAACGCGTTGGGAGCAAACGGAGCGGCATCCGGCGTGACGCCGAATGCCGTGTTCGAAACTTCCGCCTGCGCAACCGGAATATGAAAGCCGAGCAGGAAACCGCCACCCGCGGCAGCAGCAGTTTGGAGCACCGTGCGTCGTGACAGCGCCGATAGTGCTTGAATGGTCATGAGCGAACCCTCCCGCGGCCCCGGCAATCAAACCTGCTCCGCACCCGCCGCCTTCTTGATCGCAGCGCGAATGCGAACATAAGTGCCGCAGCGGCAGATGTTGCCCGCCATCGCGGCGTCGATATCGGAGTCGTCCGGATGGGGCGTCACCGCGAGCAGGGCTGCCGCCGACATGATCTGCCCGGGCTGGCAATAGCCGCATTGCACGACTTCCACATCGAGCCACGCCTTCTGTACTTTCGCACCGACAGGCGTTTCGCCGACAGCCTCGATGGTCGTGATCGCGCGGTCGCCGATCGAGCCTATGGGAAGAAGGCAGGAGCGCACCGCTTTGCCGTCCAAATGAACCGTGCAGGCGCCACATTGCGCGATGCCGCAGCCGAACTTGGTGCCAGTCAGTCCAAGAACATCGCGCAGCACCCAGAGAAGCGGCATGTCATCGGGGACATCGACCTGCCGCGCCTGGCCGTTGATTTGCAGTGTAGTCATTCTCGATCTTCACCCGCTAAGCAGTCAAAGGCTAATCCTATCATGGCCGCGGCAGCTGCACACGTAGAATCAACCCAATGGGAGCCGGCCTGCTCAATGCGCGGCAACGGGTGCCGGTGACGGAACAACATTGCGCAGGAACGGCACCAGCAGGGTTGCCAAAAGAAAAGCGATCATGATGGCGAGGAAGGCATCCGCATACGCGAGCGTCGAAGCCTCGCGATAGGTCAGGTTCCAGAGCTCCTTGAGCGCGGCCAGATGAGCGGCAGTTGGGCTCCCAAGGGCGTCGGTGTAGCGCTGGGTCACGCCCGAGACCAGATTGTTCATCGCCGCGTTGGCGCTGGTGAGATGGGACGCCAGTGCCGTGAAGTGGAAATTGGTGCGATCATTGAGAATCGCGCCGCAGACCGCGATGCCGACGGCGCCGCCCAGGTTGCGCATCATGTTGAAGAGGCCGCTCGCATATTTCAGGCGCTCGGGAGGCAGGCTTCCAAGGCCGAGATTGACGCTGGGCGCCACCGCGAAAGCCTGCGGAAAGCCGCGCAGAATCTGGGGGACAAGCAGCTCCACGCCGCCCCAGTCGCTGGTGATGAAACTGAAGCTCCACATCGAGACACCGAAGCAGGCGAGCCCGAACATCATCAGCCAGCGCGTATCGAATTTGCGCGCCAGAAATATATAGACCGGGACGCCGGCCAGCGAGGCGACCCCGGTCGAAAAGATGGCGACGCCGGTCTGCCAGGCGCTGAAGCCCCTCACGTAACCAAGAAAGATCGGCGTCAGGTAGATCGTGGCGAATATCCCGATGCCGGTGACGAAGGACAGCATGCAGCCGATCGCAAAGTTGCGATTGCGGAAGGCGCGCAGATCCACGACCGGGTTGGCGAACGTCAGGCTCCGGATACCGAACAGAACGCCTGAAACGCCGGCAATGACGGCGCAGAGCGTGATCGTGGAATCGTCAAACCAGTTCCACCGCGTGCCTTCCTCCAGCACATATTCCAGATTGCCCAGAAAGATCGCCATCAGCGCAATACCGGGATAGTCCGCGCCTTTCAGCAGCGACAGGTCGGGCTTGTCGATATCGACCAGCATGGGAATGAAAAGCGTGATCGCGATGCCGGGAACGAGGTTGATGTAGAACAGCCAGTGCCAGTTCAGCGTGTCGGTGATGAAGCCGCCGATCACCGGCCCCAATGTCGGTGCGATGGAGGCGATGGTGCCGATCACGGCGGCGGAATAGACGCGGCGGGTGCCCTGAAAATAATGGAACGAGGAGGTGAAGACCGTCGGGATCATTGACGCCCCGAGCAATCCCTGGAGCGCACGAAACACGATCATGCTCTCGATGTTCCACGCGAGACCGCAGAGCAGACTGGAAAGCGTGAAGCCCGCAGCTGACGCCGTGAAAAGCCAGCGGGTCGAGAATGCGCGCGTCAGCCAGCCCGACAGCGGGATCATGATGATTTCGGCGATCAGATAGGCGGTCTGCACCCAGCTGATCTGGTCCTGGGCAGCCGACAGGCCGCCGCCGATTTCCTGCAGGGATGCTGCGACGATCTGGATGTCGAGCAGCGCGATGAACATGCCGAAGCACATGACGATGAAAGGCAGGATGTCCCGCAGCCAGCCGGAAGAGACCGGCGCGACCGTCAGCGTCTGCGCCGCCGCCATGTTATCCGCCGGTGCGCGTATCCACGTCCGCGGTCACCGAAAGACCGGGGCGCAGGCGGCCAAGCTGCGACGCGTCGCCCTCGAGCAGAATGCGAACCGGCACGCGCTGCACAATCTTGGTGAAATTCCCCGTGGCGTTTTCCGGCGGCAGCACGCTGAACTGCGCGCCCGTCGCCGGCGCGATGCTCACGACGCGGCCGTGAAACGCCTCGCCCGGCGACACGTCCGCATCAACCGACACCAACTGGCCGGCATGCAGATCCGCGATCTGGCTTTCCTTGAAATTCGCATCCACCCACAGACCATGCGCCGGCACGATCGACAGAAGCTCTGATCCGATCGTTGCATAGGCGCCCACGCGAACAGCGCGGTTGCCGACATAGCCGTCGACGGGCGCGCGGATTTCAGTGTAGCCGAGATTGAGACGCGCGGTGCGCAGATCGGCTTGCGCCTGCGCCACGTTCGCGCGCGCCTGATCGATCTCGGTCTGCAGCACGGCAAGTTGCTGGCTGGAAGCGGCGACGGCCGCGCGCGCCGAAGCGACGCCGGATTGTGCCTGCTCGTCTGCCGAGCCCGCACGCTGCACGTCCTGACGCGAGGTCGCCACCGCGCGCATGAGGTCCTGATAGCGGACGTTGTCGTCATGCGCGAACTTGGCTTGCGCCTGCCGGGCCGCAAGATCTGCTTCGGACTGACGGATCAGCGATTGCTGCAGCACATATTTGGCCTGGAGGTCGGAAAGTGCTGCCTGCTGCGCCTGGACGACGGCCTCCGCGTGATCGACGGCAGCGCGGAAATCGCGATCGTCGAGACGCAAGAGCAACTGACCCTTTCTAACATGCTGGTTGTCGTCGACCGCCAACTGCGACACGAAGCCGGCAACATGCGGCGCGATCGCCGTGACATTGCCGCCGACATAAGCGTCGTCGGTGCTTTCGATGAAACGCCCATTGGCCAGCCAGTCATAGCCATAGACGCCGCCGCCCAGTCCCAGAATTGCCACGACGCTCGCCATGATAATGCGCCGCCGATCGAATTTCAGCTTGAGATTCGGTCGCGCGATGCCGGGATCAAAGCCCGTGGCGCGGTCGAGAGTCATGCTAGCCATGGAGTTTGCGTCCTTTCGCGCGTCTCGGTGATTTGGAAATCGGCGGCGCCGGCGGGCGTTCGCCGAGGCTGCGGTCGCCAGATGCATAAGCGAGGCGGCGGCGCGTGCGCTCGCTCGCGGCCGGGCCCGGCACATAGTGGAATTCGGTTTCGTTCAGCAGTCGGCCGCTCGAGCGATCGACCACGACCGGCTCGGCGATGGCGCCACTCTTCCTGTCGGCCAGCAGGACGCTTGGCCCTTCGGTTGCATAATGCTTGTTGCCCCAGGCGAGCAGAGCGATCAGGACGGGGCGGAAATCGTGTCCGCGCGGCGTCAGCGCATATTCGTAGCGCGCAGGCCGGTCAGTGTAGCGGCGGCGTTCGAGAAGCCCCGATTCGACAAGAGCGCTCAACCTGCGCGCCAGCATGTTGGGAGCGATGTTGAGGCTTTTCTGGAACTCGTCGAACCGGCTCACGCCGTGAAGCGCATCGCGGAGGATCAGGATGCTCCACCACTCACCAACCCGCTCCAGGCTCCGCGCGATGGGGCACTGCATGTTGCCGAAACTTGTGCGTTGCATGGAAAACTCGGCTCGCTATCATCTTGCAAGCTACAATGTAAGCTTGTAGCTTTCATTATGCAAGTGACTTGAGCACGTACCACGTAACTTACTGATAATACAACAGAAATTTAATCAAAACCGCGTGTACCTACAGGTTTGCTCCCGCTAAATTCTACTCGTCCTGTGAAAACGCGCTGTTCGCGCTCAATCTGGCAGCGACTTCGGATCGCCCGCCGCCAGCCTCCCACTCTCGAGCCAGCGGATCAGACCGGGAGTCAGTTTGGCTTCCGCCGAGGCTTCATAGAGTTTGACATCTTCCTCCGTCAGCACGCCCTGCCACCGCTGATTGGTCCCGCTGTGGAGGAAAGTTTGGTGTCCGTCCTTGAATCCCCGCTTGAGCCCTTCGAGCAGCACGTCGCCATCGCGCTTCATCGCGCCGAAGGAGGCAGCTTCGACCAGCTCGGGCCACAATGCGTCGGGCGTCTCAATGTCGAGGAAGGCGGCGATCCGTTTTATTTCGCCCGAAAGATCGTTCTTCAGATCATTGTAGTGGACGAGGAGAAGGTTGGGCCTCTCCCGCTCGCGCCAGAACGACAACTCGATGTCGAAATAGGTACCCGACATCATCGGTCCCTGCTCCTTTCCGTCGCCTTCGAGCCAGTAGCGGAAGAATTCACGCGGGGTGTGCGGCCGGCGTGGAAACGGACGTCCGATTGTTTCGTCCGCCATGCCGATCGCATCGAAACGCTCGATCGCTTCAGGAAGAAAACTGTTGAAGTGATTGAGAAACGACATGCAGGCATCGAGGCCGGCGCGCGCCACATGGATGTAGCGGACTTCTTCGTACATTGGCAGAGCGTCGAGCGGCAGGTGGGATTTCATGAAGCGCCGGTGCTGCTGCGCCTCGATCGTGGTCAGCATCGCCTCGATCGGCATCGTGAACCGGCAATCGATCCACGGCGACAATTCGAAAAGCGGACGTGGTTCGGGCGACTGGAAGACGAGCAGGTTGACGATGTGCTGCGTCCAGGTGGTGCCGGTCTTTGGCGCAGTGGCGATGACGATATCGCCCTCGCGCGGTTTGTAGTCGTCCCATTGCCGGCTGTCGCAGACCCAGTTCCTGACGACCTTGAGAGGCGCACGACTCAGCATGGCAATGTTCCTATTGCCGCTCGGCGATCTGCGCCTTCGCATTGCCCGTGACCGGCACGCAAGCGCGCTGAGAAATCGGTGGCGGCGCGCCAGGCAGCAAACGAATGCGTGGCGTCAGCTGCGCGAGTTGCCGCACATACGCGTCGGTGAACACCGCGGCACAGCCGCGGCTCAGATGCGAATATTCAGGAATCACCAATCCTTTCATCGCGGGAACGTCGTCGGCGTGAATGCCCTTCACTTTCGCGGCGGCGAGCAGCGCGTCCCATCCGCGCCCACGTGGGAGGCGTTCGTCTTCATGCTTTCGCAGCTCCGGCGCCGAAGGCGGACGAACGAAGATGACGTCACCGCCATGGGCGCGGATTTTGGCGACCGCGATGCGCGTTTTGTTCAGTGTCATCGCGATGATCGCGGCAGTGACCGGCTTGCCGACAAAGGAGGTAGGCGGATGTAGCCAGACCGCGCGCGCATGCGCCCTCAGGCGGGCATCGCGCTCGATGCGGGGCCATAGCCAAGTGTAGCGATCGTCGGTGGTGGTGCTGATTTTCCATACATCGTCATAGGGTCCGTCCTCAACCGCACGAAGACCAGGATCGAGCCGCGCGACAAGTGTGCTCAAGCGATAGTCGTCATCGAGAAAGGCAACAAATCGCGTGAGTTCGCGGTGCAGCAGGAACGAGACGCGTTGCGACGGCGATTCGTGATGGAAGCGCGTCAGCGCATCCTTCATTAGTCCTGCACCTTCGCGGAAATAGGACACGTCTGAAATGCCGACGATGAGGAGTCCGTTGAAATGCGGGTCGTCGGCCAGGTCTTCCAGGAATGGCCGGGCATTCGTTCCCGGTAATGCGAGTTGCAGCGGCCGGATTCCGGTCAGCGCCGCGAAGCGGTTGAAGTTGGTGTCAAAGAGGATGCGCGAGTCGCCGACGATCGCGACTTGAATTTGCTCGGTGTCGATGCGCCGGCGCTGCTCGGCCCAGGCGGAAGGACCGTCGCCGAGATCGCCAGGCGCAAGATCGCGCACGCGCATCTGCCATTCCCACAGGCCCGTGAAAACAAGTGCAAGCGCGAACACCACCGCGAACATTGCGCCCCATGGCTTCGGCGGAACGGGCCTGAGCGGCACGGGCTGGGCGACGCCCGGCCGGTCGGCGGCGGTCTGCCGTTCAGAACTGGAAGTAGATGAACGCATTGCCGCTTCCATGTTCGATGACGATGGCGGTCGCCATCATTGTCCATGCGCACGCGATCGCAACTGCCGGCGTGCGCGTCAGCACCGCTTCGAGCGTATGATTGCGCATCAGCCAATGCACGGTGACGAGACTGCCGACGATCGTTGCGATGGTGACGAGATAGACAGCCGCGAGAATCGGCGCCGGCCCCACATTCATGCCAAACATGCCAGAGAGAACGATCCAGGCGCGCGAGAATGTCTTGGCGCGGAAGAAAACCCAGGTGACGTTCACCAGCGTGTAGGTGAGCAGGCCCAGCGCAAAAAGAGCCAGCGGGCCGGGCCGATAATCGCTGAACCGCGCGCGCAGGCCGCGCTCGGCGGCCAGATAAAGTCCGTGCAGCCCGCCCCATGCGACGAAGGTCCAGTTCGCGCCGTGCCACAATCCGCCGAGCAGCATCGTCGTCATCAGCGAGGTGTAGGTGCGAATTTCGCCGTGACGGTTGCCGCCGAGGGGAATGTAAAGGTAGTCGCGTAGCCAGGATGACAACGTAATGTGCCAGCGGCGCCAGAAATCCGAAAAACCGATTGCCGCATAGGGGAAACGGAAATTGTCTGGCAGCGCGAAGCCGAGGCACATCGCAGCCCCGATCGCAGTCGTCGAATAGCCGGCGAAGTCGCAGAAAATCTGGCCGCTGAAAGCGAGCGTCGCCGCCCAGGAATCGAGCGCGCCGGGAATCTTGTCGCTGTCGAATACCGCCTCCGCCGGACCGGAGAGAAATCCGTCCGCGAGAACGACCTTCTCGAACAATCCAAGCGTCATGAGGGCAAGGCCAAAATGCAGTTGCTGGGCGGTGGCGCGGCGCGGCTGCGCGAATTGTGGCACCAGTTCGGTCGGCCGCATGATCGGGCCGGCGACCAGATGCGGGAAGAAGGTCACGAACAGCGCATAGTCGAGGAAGTTGGTCGCCGGTTTCGCGCGCCCAAGATAGACGTCGAGCGTGTAGGACATGGTCGCGAAAGTGTAGAACGAGATACCGACCGGCAGGACGATGTCGTATTGCGGCGGCTGGTAGTGGACGCCCGCCGCCGCGAGCAGCGCGCTGAAATTCGCCAGCAGAAAATTGCCGTACTTGAAGAAACCCAGCATGCCGAGATTGGCCACCACCGAAATCAGCATCCAGCCGCGGCGGTGCCAACGGTCAGTCGCGTAGACGAGTTTTTGCGCAGCGAACCAGTCGACCACCGTCGATATCCAGAGCAGCATGACGAAGGGTGGATTCCAGGCGGCGTAAAAAATGTAGCTGGCGATGAGAAGATTGACCTTCTTCGTCTTCCACGGAAACGGCATCGCGTGCAGCACAAGCACGATGGCGAAGAACGCCACAAAGGTCAGCGAATTGAAGATCATCCCGGCGCCCTCGGCCGAGAACGGACCCGGCCCCCGTCACATCCTGTCAGCGCCGGTTTAAGGGATCAATGGGCCTAAAGCAGGTCGCGATCGCATTGGCGCGCCGGACTACCGGCTCCCGGGCTGCCGTTGCATTTGGAGGGCGTCGGTTTGATCGTACCTCCCCCTCGTGGGGAGGTTGACTGTATCAGTGAGCGCAGACGTCGCATCGCGCTCTCGAAACTCCACTATGCGCTGCGCTTGCGAACTGCTCCACGCGTTGATTCTTGCCCGTCGCGGCGCGCAACATCCATGTCGGCGTCGTTCCACAGATACATGGCCGCATACGCCCGCCATGGCCGCCACCTCTCGGTGCGCAGGTCCAATCCGCTCGTATCGTTCAACGCGAGTGCACGCTTTAGGTCCTGACCTCCGAATGGAAACGCATCGGGCTCGCCGAGCGCGCGCATCGCGACGTATTGTGCAGTCCACTTGTCGATTCCGGGTATTTCGCGCAAACGCGCGAGGAATGCATCGGAATCGACGACACCCTCGAATGCGATGTCACCATCGCATACGGCGCGCGCCAGAGCACGAAGTGCGTCGGCGCGGGCTTTCGGCAAGCCGATGCTGGACAAATCGGTGCCCGCGAGAGTCCCAGGCTCCGGAAAGAGATGCGTCACGCCGTTGCCCGGTGGAAACGGCCGCCCGAATGCGCGCGTCATCCGGGCTGCGCACTCGCGCGCGTCCCGACTGCCGACATCGCGCCCGATGAGCGCGCGCGTAGTGAGCTCGAACCCGTTCCAGCAACCGGGAACACGCAAGCCCGGATCGGCTTTCAGCCGTTTGGCCAACAGCGGATCGGCGACAAGGTTTTTGGCGATTTTCGCCCAGTCCGCATTCAGATCGAACAGAGCCCGAATGCGTTCGACGATGAAATAAAGCGCACGCGGATCGCCGAACCGGATACGCGTACGGAGGGCAAGTTTGCTTTCGTCGAGCGAGACCTCGAACGAACCGTCCGTGCCATTGAACGCAATCGTACGGCGGTAGGTGCCGTTCTCGATGGTCTCGACGCCGGGAGTCGCGCACTCGGCGAGGAATGCGAGCATGCCTTGCCAGCTGTAAGGCGGACGGAAGCGCAACCGGAATTCGTATTCATTCTCGGGAAGCGCAATACGCTGGCGCGCGATGGTGCGGATCTGCGTGGGCGTTCGGTGATAGGTCTTGCGGATGCCGGCATTGAAGCGGCGCACGGACCCGAACCCCGCTGCGATCGCGAGTTCGGTCATCGGCAGATTCGTCTCGTCGATCAGCTTCTTCGCGAAATCCATCCTCCGCGTCTGCACGACCGATTTTGGTGTAGCGCCCAGATGCCGGAGGAACAGGCGCCGCAGGTGGCGCGAGCCGACGCCCAGGCGCTCGGCGAGCGTTTCCATTCCGCCGTCTTCGGGACCCATTTCGTCGATCAGGCGCAGCGCGCGCGACACCGTCGCAGAAGTCCCGGCCCAGGCGGGCGTTCCGGGCGATGCTTCCGGTCGGCAGCGAAGACAGGGACGATAGCCGGCTTCCGCCGCCGCCGCGGCGGTCGCGAAGTAACGGCAATTTGCCTCTTTCGCGGTCGGCGCCGGACAGATGGACCGGCAATAGACACGGCTGCCACGCACGGCAATGAAAAATTTTCCGTCGAAGCGCGGATCGCGCGACAGCCGCGCCCGCGAACAGACGCGCCAGTCGAGATTCGTTTCCTTCACGAGTGCCAGCACGTTCGAGTCGCCTTCTCAACTCGTCGTATCCGCGAAAGCGCAGGGATTACGTGGTTCATCGAGCGCATTCGCGCGCCAACCGAGCATACGCGATTTCGAGGTACCGCATGGACGTTTTCGGACCTCGTTGTATCCGCATCGATGTCCGCAAACGTCCAACCCTTCTTCGCGATCGGACCTATCGTCTCCGCCGGGAAGCGAGGGGCGCAAAAAGAGGAGTACGATAATGAAGTCCGCAATTCTGACCTGCGCCGCGGCGATGCTGTCATTGGCACCCGCGGCAAATCCAGCCTGTGCGGCGGCTGCGCCGAAAAGCACGGTCGTGTACGACGTCGCCAGCCTGGGCAACCCGCTCGGTGGAAGTTACGGCCAAGGCTCGAGCATCACCAATCGCGGCGAAGTGGCGGGCTTCGACGCGCTGCCGGGAAATACGGTCATGCACGCCGTGCGCTGGCGCAATGGCTACGCGCCGCAGGATCTCGGCACGCTCGGCGGACCCAATAGCGCCATCGCGTGGCCGAACCGCAACGAAGCAGGCGCGATGGCGGGCGTTGCCGAGACCTCAACCACCCAGCCGAACGGCGAATATTGGAGCTGCGCGCTTGCCGTATTTTACCTTGCGCCGCCGACGGGAAACGTCTGTCTCGGCTTCCGATGGAAAGACGGCACGATGACGGCGCTCCCCACGCTGGGCGGCGACAACGGATTCGCGACGGGCATCAACAATCGCGGACAGATCGTCGGATGGGCCGAAAACACAGTGCACGACCCGACCTGCAACGCACCCCAGGTTCTGCAGTTCGAAGCGGTCATATGGGATCCGCAAGGGCAGGTCACGCAATTGCCGCCGATCGGAAGCGATCCCGACGGCGCTGCGACCGCGATCAACCAGAAGGGCCAGGTGGTCGGCATCTCGGGTCTCTGCGCGAACGCCATCGGCGGCGCGAGCGCCGAGCATATGGCGCTGTGGCAGAACAACACGGTGACAAATCTTCCCACACTTGGCGGGCAGTACTGGAATACGCCGATGGACATCAACGAAAACGGCGACGTCACCGGATTCTCCGATCTGCCCGGCGACAGCGTGGCCTCCCCCAATTTCAATGCGTTCATCTGGACGAGGCGTGGCGGAGCCATGAATCTCGGCACGTTGTCCGGCGACGCTCTGAGCGAGGGTCTCGGCGTCAACGACAAGGACCAGGTCGTGGGCGTGTCCTTTCCGTCGAGCCATGCGTTCATTTGGCAGAACGGCGTGATGACGGATCTGAACAGTCTCGTTACGGCGGGCACCACGCTGGTGCTGATCGACGCCCAGGAGATCAACGACGCGGGCACGATCACCGGTGAAGCACAGGACCCGAACACCGGCGCGATCTCCGCCTTCATCGCAATCCCGCGGCCACGATAATCGCGCCTTTGCTTTCCTCCCCCGCAAAAGTGTCGGGGGAGGAAAGTAGGTCGCGGACCAAGATTCTTTTGAGACAGCGAGAGACTTTGCGCGTCGGGCGCAGGACCCCTCACTGTCTCGTTGTCTCGAGATTTGAATTTCTTTAGAGAACCTTGAACTTGCGCAGCGTTGCGAGACTTCCACTCGTCTCCAGCACGGTAACTTTGGCAGTGGTCGCGCCCGCAGGGACCGTTGCGGTCATGTACGTATCGTTCACCACGTTGAACGTTGCGGCGACGTTGCCGAAATTCACCCCTGTTGCGGCGGAGAATCCCTGTCCGAGAATTCCCACCGTTGTTCCGACTGATCCTGCCCAGAGCTGGAGCGCCACAAACGGTTTGAAGCCGTTGGTGAAGCTGAAAAGAACGCCGTTGGCGCCGTTCTCTTGCGTGCCCCCCTTCAGCGTAAGGCCGTAGAGTGTGCCGTCGGTGTAAAGCGTCGGCGTCGATGCCGGATAGGCGCCGGTCGGAGAGTCGAACGTGTGCAACACCTTGAATTTGGTGCCCGTCGTATTGATCCTGTAGAGGGTGCCGTATCCGTTCGCCCCTCCGGCCGGCATCACGCTGTAGAGATAATTGTCGCTGGCCTGCACGAGGCCGGAAACCGAGCCTGAACCCTCCGTAGTGTCCTGGAAATTGTGCAGCACATCGTAGGCGCCGTTTGTCGTGAGCTGGTAGACGATGCCCTGACTGAGGGAGCCTCCAGCTGCGGTCGTGCCGTACAGCTTGCCATCTGTGGCCTCCATGACCGGGCCGATCGGGGTCGCTCCCTCGGTCGAGGCATCGAAATTGTGAATGATCGTGAGCTTCCCTTTGACCGACAGGCGGAAGACAGTGCCCTGGTTGAAGGTGCCACCAGATTGGCTTGTGCCGTAGAAGTTTCCATCCGTGGCCATCAACAGGGGCGCTTGACTCTTTGACGGCAAGGTTGCGATTGTGGCGAAATTCCCGTTGGGCTTGATCTTGTATGCTGTCCCCGTATACGTCACGCCATAGAGGTTTCCATCGGGTGTCTGGATCGGGGGCGCCCAAGGATAGGCGCCGTCGGCGCCATCCGTAAATTTGTAGAGGACCTTCACACGTCCACCCGAGAGTTTGAACACGGTTCCCATACGGAGCGGTCCTCCATTTGTAGTGGTACCGTAGAAGGCGCCATCGAATCCGAGAGAGAGCCCCGATTGAGGCGAAAAGCCGTCATCGCCCTGAAAACGGTGAAGGGTGGAGACGGCGCCACCCGGCGTGTAATCGAAGACCGTTCCGTAGGCGGATTTGACCGTGCCGCTCTGAAGCGTGCCGTAGAGAATCCCGTCTTCACCTTGGGCAAGCAATCCCGGCTGGCCTCCATTGCAGCCGTTCTTTGCGCAATCGAATTCAAAGAGATCCGTGTACACCGCACCGCCCAAGGCCGGCGCGGCCATCAGAAGGAACAGGACGGCCCAGGAAAGCGAATATCGTCGCCTGCTGGATTTCCAATTCGACATGATTTCTCCCCCGAGATGTCTGCGGCAAAGCCGGCCGCCAATACTATCAATCGCCGCCCGAGAAATATACGCCGGATCAGGTCCGGAACCGGGTTCACGCGGCCTTGATCGATGGCGCTGTTCCCGCCGCCGCTACCGTGGAATATTCCGCGGGGCAGCCAAGCAGCGATGAGACCGGTCATGAATCTCCGAAATACTCTCTTGCCCCTCATGGCGGCGATCGCGATTGCCGGCGCCGCTTTGGGTGCTGCGGAACTTACGCCCAGTTCCCCGGATACCTGGCTCTGGTTAAGCGATATTCACGGCGCCGGGCCGCTTGCCTGGGCGAAGGCGCAGAACGCGAAGACTTTTGCTGCGCTCCAGGCCGATCCCGAGTATCGCAGGGACCACGACGCGATCCTGAAACTGCTCAACGCCGAAGACCGCATCCCGACGCCGGAGCTCGAGAACGGCGTCGTCTTCAATTTCTGGCAGGACGCCGCGCATGTGCGGGGGGTGTGGCGGCGCACATCCGCTGCCGATTACGCGCGCGCGCAACCCGCCTGGGACGTGCTGCTCGATGTCGACGCGCTCGATGCGACGGAACACAAACCCTGGGTCTGGCAGGGCGCGCAATGCGCGCCGAACATGAAGCGCTGTCTCGTTCGTCTGTCTCCCGGCGGCGGCGACGCATCAGCCGTTCGCGAATATGACGCTGCCAAAAAGGCGTTTGTCATCGACGGGTTCTCACTCCCGGTTGCCAAATCGGACGCCGTATGGGTCGACAACGACACGATCCTAGTCGGAACGGATTTTGGTCCGGGTTCGATGACGACGTCCGGCTATCCACGAATCGTAAAGATGTGGGATCGCGGCCAACCACTAACTGCCGCGAAAACAGTCTTCGAAGGCAAAACTGGCGATGTTGCGGCGCGGCCCACTATCTTTCATGGACCATATGGCATCGTGCCCCTGGTGGAGCGCGGCCTCACCTTCTTCACGTCGGAGTTTTATTTTGTGACGCCGGACAGCAGGACAGTGAAACTGCCGCTGCCGCTTGGCGCGGATGTAAGAGGCGTCACCGGCGGCAATCTGATCTTCACCCTTCGAGACGACTGGACGCCCAAAGGCGGCAAGCCAATCGCGAAAGGCTCGCTCGTGGCGTTTCCCGTGCTGGATTTTGAGAAAGGGAAAGCGGCGCCCACCTACACCGTGCTCACCACGCCGGACGCGCGCGGCGCAATCGAAGACGTCGTGCCTGGGCGAGACGCGGTCTATGCATCGATCTTCGAGAACGTCACCGGAAAGATCCACGAATTTCGTCCCGGCGCGGCGGGCGTGTGGTCGGACACGATTCTGGGCCTGCCGCCAGGTGGCTCCACGCACATCGCGGACGCGGATGCCTGGACATCGCAGGCCTATTTCAGCTTCGAAAGTTTCCTGCAGCCCGTAACTCTCTACGCGTACAACGGCAAAGGAGCACCCCGCCCCATCAAGTCCGAACCTCAGCGCTTCGATGCGCGCGGGCTCGCGTCCGACCAGTTCGAAGCGGTTTCCGCGGATGGCACTAAGATTCCGTATTTTCTGATTCATTCCAGAGCGGCGAAGGGACCAGTGCCGACGATCCTTTATTCCTATGGCGGCTTCGAATTGTCGCTCGAACCCTGGTACTGGAACGACGGCCACCGGCCACTCGACGCGGGGCAGACCTGGCTCGCCAAGGGCGGCGCGATCGCCGTGGCCAACATCCGCGGTGGAGGCGAATTCGGGCCCGCCTGGCACCAGGCCGCGCTGAAGACGCATCGCCAGCGCGCCTTTGACGATTTTGAGGCCGTGGCTGTGGATATTGAACGCCGCGGCTTTGCAATGGCGAAACAAATCGGCAGCGTCGGCGCCTCGAACGGCGGGTTGCTCGTCACCGCGACGATGGTGGAGCGTCCCGATCTCTTCGGCGCGGTCGTCTGCCAGCGCCCGCTGATCGACATGCTGCGCTATACGCATTTCGGCGCCGGCGCATCCTGGATCGGCGAATATGGCGATCCGGCCGATCCTGCGATGCGCGCGGCGATCCTGAAATATTCACCCTACGAGAACCTGAAGCCTGGCGCGAAATATCCGCCGGTGCTCTTCATCACCGAAACGAGTGATGACCGCGTCACGCCGGTGTTCGCGAGGATGATGGCGGCGAAGTTGGAAGCAATGAAACAGAATGTGATGTTCTACGAAAGCCTCGAAGGTGGTCACGGACCCGGCGCCACGCATGAAGAACAGGCCCAGATGTGGGCGTTGTCGTACGTTTATCTCGCGCAGAAACTTGGCCTTCGCGCGAACACCTCCGCGCAATAGAAATCTACCCCGCCCGTGCTAGGCCGGCAGTGAATTGCAGATCGGCGAGCCGCGCATAGAGGCCGCCGCGCGCCACAAGCTCGGCGTGGGTGCCTTCCATCAGTACGCGTCCTTCGTCCATGACGACGATGCGTTTCAGGCGCTGGATTGTCGCGAGGCGATGCGCGATGACGATGGTTGTGCGTCCCGTCATCAGATTTGTCAGACCCATCTGCACCAGACGTTCGTTCTCGGCGTCGAGCGCGCTCGTTGCCTCGTCCAGCAAAAGCAGAGGCGCATCGCGGAGCATGGCGCGGGCGATCGCGAGTCGCTGGCGCTGCCCCCCCGAAAGGGTCGTGCCACGCTCTCCGACAAGGCTTTGATAGCCCATCGGAAGCGTCTCGATGAATTCCGCAGCCGCCGCGGCCTCTGCCGCCTCGCGCACTTTCGCGTCGCTCGCCTCGGGGCGGCCGTAGCGGATGTTGTCGGCGATGGTGCCGGAAAAGATGACGGGATCCTGAGCGACAACCCCGATGTGACGGCGCAATTCCGCCGGATCAAGGCGCGACATGTCGATGCCGTCGAAGAGTATGGTTCCGGATTGCGGCGCGTAGAAGCGCAAGGCGAGCTGGAACACGGTAGTCTTGCCCGCACCGGAAGGCCCCACCAGCGCGATGGCTTCGCCGAGTTTCACCTCGAGAGAGTAGGAATCGAGCGCGGCATGTTCGGGCCGCGAGGGATAGCGGAAGGTGACGTCGCGGAACGCGAGGGCGCCGCGCACGGGCTGCGGCACGCGCTCGGGATGAAGCGGCACCTTTACCTCGGGTTCCACGCGCAGAATCTCTGTCAGGCGCTCGGACGCGCCGGCGGCACGCTGCAGATCGCCCCAGATTTCGCTCAGCGCTCCTATGCCCAGGCCCACGAAAAGGGCGTAAAAAATGAACTGAAACAAAAGGCCGGCGGACATCGACTTCGCAGCGACGTCATGGGCGCCGACATAGGCGACGCCCACGATGCTCGAGAAAATCGCGAAGATCACCACCGCAGTCATGACGGCACGGGCGCGCGTGCGCAGAACCGAAACGTCGAACGACAATTCGACCGCGCGCGAGAAACGGCCACGCTCCGCATTCTCCTGGGTGAATGCCTGGACAGTCTGCACCGCATTGATTGTTTCGCTCGCGCGCGCGCTCGTGTCTGCGATGCGGTCCTGGCTGCGGCGGGACAAGACTCGCACCCAGCGTCCGAACAGGATGAGCGGCAAAAGCACAAGCAGCACGGCCGCAAGCACGATTGCCGTCAGCTTGCCACTGGTCGCGAACATTAGCGCGAGGCCACCCACAAGCATCAGCGCGTTGCGCAGCGCCACGGAAACCGACGAACCGATCACCGTTTGAATCAACGTCGTGTCCGCGGTCAGGCGCGAGAGAACTTCGCCGGTGCGGGTGATTTCGAAGAAGGCCGGAGTGAGGGAAAGCACGTGATCGAACACCGCCTTGCGAATGTCCGCGATCACCCGCTCGCCGATCCAGGTAACGTAGTAAAACCGGACGCCCGTGAAGATGCCGAGCAACCCGGAAGCAACAACGAGCGGCAGAAAGTAGAATCCTATCCGCGCTATTACCGCTTCGTGGAACCCGCGGTCGATCATGATCCGCAAAGCCTGCGGAACCAGAAGGCTGACGGTTGCCGAACAAAGTAGCGCGATCATCGCGGTCACGATTTGCCTGCGATAGGGCATGAGAAGGGGGAGAAGCTCGCGTAGCGGCTTCAGCGAGCGGCTCTTGGCCCTGGCGGCCGCCACCCGCTGCACCTCGCTCGTGAATTCTGCGCCTGTCTGTGCCATCCGTTCGGCCCGAATGCCTGCCTCTGCAATGCCTAATATAGTGCGCCGGCGGCTCGCGGGAGCGGGCCGACTGCCGCGGCTTGTCAGGCGGGAACCGATCGCCTATAAGCCGCCGCTTCCTGGAAGACTGCGAGCAGACGGCCCATGAAAAAGGACATCCATCCCAATTATCACATGGTGACGGTCGTTTTGAACGACGGGAGCACCTACAGGACCCGCTCGACCTGGGGAGAGCCCGATCAGAAGCTGACGCTCGACATCGATCCGAGCACGCATCCCGCCTGGACGGGAGGACAGCAGCAGCTCGTCGACCGCGGCGGCCGGCTTTCCCGCTTCAACAAGCGTTTCAAGGATTATGTGAAGAGCTGACGGGCGCCGCCCGCCAGCTCAGACCGCTTCGCCGAAGTTTTGCTGCAGGCGCTCGAACTGCACTTGCACGACCGGCCTGATCTGCGGGCTTTCGCCCAGCATTGCCTTTTCGAGCCGCGCGATACGCTGATAGAGGTGCTCGCTGCGATCCAGGAGATCGCGCAACGTAGCCGGCAGGTGCTCGATGCCTTCGCTTCGTCCGCCGAGGCAGATGTCCTTCGATCCCAGACGGTAGCGCTCGCCCGCCGCGTCTTCGGCCCGCATTTCGCCTTCCCGTACCGCGCGCTGGATGAGGAGCCAGCTTGCCGCCTGCATCAGGCGCGTGGTCACACGCATGCTTTCGCCTGCGTATAGGAGTGCGGCTTTCCGCGGCAAAACGCGCGATTCCTCGCGACCGCGGCCATCGAGATAGCGCGCCGTTTCCTCGACCAGCGACATGCCTTCGTCGAACGTACGATCGAAAAGCATCGAATCCATCGACGCGTGTTGAGTCACGCCGCGCGGTTTTTCTTCTTCCGCTTGTGCAAGCGACATTTCTCCCCACCCCCAATTCAGCCCACGGGCAAGTTAGCAAACTGCTTTTGCGGCGGAAAGAGCGCCGCGCGATTGCTCCACAATTTTAGGCAATCATGGTTACGTGCGGTCGGCGCGCAACGCCGTTAACAATTGGCTCGCGACACGCGCCAAATTTCAGGATTTGCGAAAGACCGAATCTGCCGCGGCTTTGGTCGATTGCCGTGCGAGAATTGCGTCGCGGCAACGGGCGATCTCCGTTTCCAGCGCAGCAATGCGCGCGACGAGCTCGTGTTCCGACATGGCCGAGAGATCTGCGCCCAATACGATCTCGGACGCTTTCTTTTTCGGAATCAGCTCATCAAGGTCGATGGCCATCGCGGTCGTTCCGTTCTGTTTTTGCTCGGCAAGAATTCTAGCGCGCACATTCCCATGCGTCATCATCTGCGCGGCGCAAAACCGACGTCGGGCGGTTCCCGCATCCACGCGATCAAGACCGGCGACGAGCTTGGATTCTCTGCGCAAAAAGTGGACGATCCTGTGGGAGCAAGCCGTGCCGGACACCATGCGCGCGATCATCATTGAAAATCCCGGGCCCACCTATCGGTTGAAGCTGGACGAAGTCGCACGGCCCGCAGCCGGGCGCGGAGAGGTGCTTGTCGAGGTCGTGGCGGCGGGCGTCAATCGCGCCGATCTTGCGCAGGCAGCCGGACGTTATCCGCCGCCCAGGGGCGCTTCCCCAATCCTCGGTCTCGAAGTGGCAGGACGAATTGTGGAGCGCGGCGCCGATGTCGAAGGCTTTCCGATCGGCGACAGCGTCTGCGCGCTTCTTTCGGGCGGCGGCTATGCCGAATATTGCGTAGCGCCGACGACCTCGCTGCTGCCGGTGCCGCAGAGCGCGGAAATCGTCCACGCGGCGGCGCTTCCCGAAACATATTTCACGGTGTGGACCAACCTCATGGATTCGGCGCGCCTCGCGCCCGGCGAAAGCGTGCTGGTCCATGGCGGCGCCAGCGGCATCGGCACCACGGCGATTCAGCTCTGCACGGCGCTCGGTCACACGGTCTTCGTAACGGCAGGCAGTCCGGAAAAATGCGCGGCATGCGAGAAACTGGGAGCGCAACGCGCGATCGACTACCGCAGCGAGGACTTCGTGGGCGCCATCGAGGAGTGTACGGGTGGGCGCGGAGTCGATGTCATTCTCGACATAGTTGGCGGAGATTATATCGAGCGGAATTTCCGCGCCCTTTCGCACGGCGGCCGCCTCGTCAATATCGCCTTCCAGAAAGGCATGACCGCCGAAGTGAATTTCGGGCCCATGATGATGAAGCGCCTCACCTTCACGGCAACAATGCTGCGCGCCCGTCCGGGCGAGGAAAAGGGGCGCATTCGCGACGCGCTCAGGGCCGAGGTATGGCCCCTGATAGACGCCGGCCGCATCCGGCCCGTCATCGACCGGATTTTCCCGCTCGAGCAAGCCCAAGCTGCCCATGAAAGAATGGCCGCGAGCCTTCATATTGGCAAGATTCTGCTCGCTCTTTAAGCAATTTCCTTTCCCTTCGCAGGTACTTTCGGCTACAACCCGGCCATCCTCGAAAGGTTAAAGCCTGGAGAGCGGCGCGGGGCCGGAAACCCCGCCCGGGAAAGGATCATTGACACATGGCAGCCACCCCACCGCTCATGCCGAAAGCTACGGCCGTCTGGCTCGTCGACAATACCTCGCTGACCTTTGAGCAGATCGCCGATTTCTGCGGCTTGCATCCGCTCGAGGTCAAAGGCATTGCCGACGAGGACGTGGCGAAAGGCATCAAGGGCCAGGATCCCGTTACATCCGGTCAGCTGACGCGCGAGCAGATCGCGGAGGCCGAGACGAATCCCAAATTGCGCCTGAAGATGGCGCCGCCCAAATACAAGATGCCGCCCGTCAAGTTGAAGAAGGCGCCGCGGTACACACCGGTTTCCAAACGCCAGGACAAGCCTGATGCGGTGTACTGGATCCTGCGCAATCATCCCGAATTCGCCGACGCCGACATCATCAAGCTGATCGGCACCACGAAATCCACGATCCAGAAAATCCGCGAGCGCTCGCACTGGAACGCGACGAACATCAAGGCCGTCGATCCGGTAACGCTAGGGCTGTGCTCTCAACTCGAACTCGATCTCGCAGTGGAGCGCGCCTCGCAGCGCCGCGAACGTCTAACGGTCAAGAGCGTCAAGAAGGGTGAAAGTCTCAAGCCGATCGGAGAAGTCGCGGCGGTGGAAGAAACAACTCTCTTGGAGGCGCAGAATTCTGGCGAAGACGAATGATCGCCTGCCGCTTTGCGTCTTCCGGATTTTAAGGCCTCACGCCGCTTCGCGCGTGCCACCGTGCTCGGGTCCTCTGGGATCCAGTTCGAGTGCCGTGGGCGAGGTCTGCTGCAGGACGGCCACGTAGTGCTCGCGTGCGGCTTCGGGCGCAGATCCGAAGGATGTCATCCGCACCACGGTGAACACGGTCATCGCCAGATGCACGGTCGCCGTATAGAGAAAAAGCGCCGGCATGCCGGCGCGCACCGTGATTACTGCCGCCAGAATCGGTCCCACGACGGAAGCCAGCGCGTTGACGAAAAGAAGAGTCGCGGAGGCTTCCACGAATTCACTGCGCAGCATCCGGTCATTCGCGTGCGCGATGGAGAGAGAGTAGAGCGGAAGCATCGCCGCGCCGAAAACAAACGCGACGGGGAACAGAATCGCCGGAGTCTTTATCCCGTATCTTCCGAGAAGCGCCAACGCCACGCCAAAGACCGCGGCAACGCCGCACTCCGCAACGATGATCCATCGACGGTCCACGCGATCGGAGTATCGCGCGAGAGGAAACTGAATCAGCGCGCCGCCGATAATGAAGGCGCTCATGAAGGAAGCAACACCGGAGGTGCGGTAGCCCAGCAGTTGGGCGTAGACGGGCGCGAGCGTCCAGAACGCGCCGTTGGCGAGCCCCACCGTAATGACGCCGGCCACGCCGATCGGCGCCGTCCGCATCAGCCGCCGCACACGCAGCGGAGGCACCGCCTGCGGCGCTGGCTGCGGGAGCTGGGTCAGCCCCACAGGAACGAGACAGCAGATATATGCCATGGCGGCAACGCTGAAGAGCTTGTAACCGCCGGGCGACGCGAGAAGGAGCAGCCACTGCCCGAGCATCAGGAATGTCAGATTGACGCCCACATAGGCGGAGAGAATGCGCCCACGCGTCTGGTTCGTCGCCCGGTCGTTGAGCCAGCTTTCGAGCGCCATGACCACATTGGCCGCGCAGAAGCCGAAGGCTGCGCGAATAGCGAACCAGGTTCCCGGCTCAACGAGTAGCGGCTGAAGGAGAACTGTGGCAGCCGTCAGCGCCGCGCCCACGGAAAATGTGCGGATATGACCGACCCGCGCCAGCACGCGCGGGCCGACGAGGCAGCCCGCGACGAACCCGGCATAGTAGAACGAGCCCATCGCGCCGATCTCGAGATCGGAAAATCCTTCCAGATGCGCACGCACGGGCGTGAGCGTGCCCACGAGCCCGTTGCCCGCGAGCAGAAAGGCGGTAGAAAGGAGAATTGCCCCGATTGACAGGAGTTGTGGATTCATTGCGCGCCCGAATCAGGGAGCCAGTCGCTCACGGTGTTCATGTCAAAAACTTCAGCGCCAGTCTCGCGCAAACGTCGGCAATTTTTTGTTCAATCCCAGCTAAAATACGTAACGTGCGACGAGAAATCCTCCGACAAGGAGAATTAGGAAGCCCAGCAGAACCAGTTCGAGCCGCTTTTCGATGAAGACACGCACCGGCTCGCCAAACAGATAGAGCAGCCCCGCCTCGAGCGAAAAGCGGGCACCGCGCGTGATGATGGACAACAGCACGAAGAGTCCGAGATTGTAGCCGGCGAATCCGGAGGCGATGGTGACGAGCTTGTAAGGAATGGGGGTCATGCCCTTGATCAGAATGATGGCGGCGCCCCATTTCGCGTAGGCGGCGCGGAACGCATCCAGCCTGTCGCCGTAGCCGTAGGCCTGGATCAGCCAATGGCCGACCGAATCGTAGAGAAGCGCGCCGATCGCATAGCCGAGCAATCCCCCCAGAACGGAGAAAAGGGTGCACCATGCCGCCAGACGAAAGGCGCGGCGGCGGTCGGCCAGCACCATCGGCACGAGCATGATATCGGGCGGCAGGGGGAAAAACGAGCTTTCGGCGAACGCGACCGCGGCCAGCGCCCACCACGCGTAAGGTCCGGCCGACTGGGCCAACACACGGCGGTATAGGGCGCGCAACGCGCTTTCCCTCGGCCGTGTCCCGGCGCCTTCGCTCATCGTGTTGTCCTCAAACAGCTTTGCGTTCGTACCAACCACGACGCCGCGCGTCCATGCGAGAGCCCTGCTTGCCGCCCTTGTAGGCATTGAATAGTTTGCGAAGACTTGCAGACAGCGCAGATGCCATGGCCAAGCAGCGACCATCCAGACCGGGAAAGAATACGGCGCGCGCCGGATCTCGGAAGAAAAGCGCGCGACGGGTCATAACGAAACGCCTGAGGAAAACGGCTCAGCCGGCGCCGAAGCCCGTTCTGCCGTTGCGCCCCCGCAAGCGCATTTCGCGGCGCATTACGGCGGCCGTTCCGCGGCTTGTCGCGCGGCCCAAACATAAACAGGGTTCCGGGCTCTACGACCGCGACCTCGATCGCAACCCCGCCAATTTTCAGCCACTCACCCCGCTGTCCTTTCTCGAACGCGCGGCGCTGCTTTTCCCGAATCATCCCGCGATCGTTCACGGCAAGCTGACGGTAAGTTACGCCACATATTACGAGAGGGCACGGCGGCTGGCTTCCGCGCTCGCCGGCCGCGACATAGGTCCGGGCGATACTGTGGCGGTGATGCTCGCCAACACGCCGCCCATGCTCGAAGCCCACTATGGCGTGCCGATGGTGGGCGCGGTGCTCTGCCCTCTCAACACCAGACTCGATCCGGCGGCGCTGGCATTCATTCTGGATCACGGCGAAGCAAAACTGCTGATCACCGACCGCGAATTTGCCACGACGGTCAAAGAGACATTGCGGCTTGTGAAATCCCGGCCCTTTGTCGTCGATGTCGACGATCTGGAATTTCCGCAGAGCGGAGAGCGGCTTGGTGCAATCGACTATGAGGATTTTCTCGCGGGCGGCGATCCGGAATTTGCGTGGAAGATGCCGGAAGACGAATGGGACGCCATTGCGCTCAACTACACCTCGGGCACGACAGGCAATCCCAAGGGCGTCGTGTTTCATCATCGCGGCGCGGCTCTCATAAGCTACGGCAACGTGCTCGCGGCCGGGCTCGGTCGGCATCCGGTCTACCTGTGGACGTTGCCGATGTTTCACTGCAACGGTTGGTGCTTTCCCTGGACGCTGCCCGTCGTCGGAGGAACGAATGTCTGCCTGCGCTGGGTGAGGGCGAAACCGATCTATGACCTGATGGCGGAGCACGGTGTTACGCATCTCTGCGGCGCACCGATCGTGATGTCGACGCTCATCCACGCAGCGCCCGACGAGCGGCGTCCGTTGGCGCGAAAGGTCGAATTCATAACTGCCGCCGCTCCGCCGCCCGAGTCGGTATTGGCCGCGATGTCGGAGGCTGGCTTCAATGTCACCCACGTCTACGGGCTGACGGAAACCTATGGCCCGGCGGTCGTCAATGAATGGCGGGCCGAATGGGACAGTCTCGACGCGAATTCGCGCGCGGCGAAAAAAGCCCGCCAGGGCGTGCGCTATCACGCACTCGAGGCGCTTTCCATCATGGATCCCGAGACCATGGAACCCGTTGCCGCCGACGGCCAGTCGCTCGGCGAGGTGATGTTTCGCGGCAACATCGTCATGAAGGGTTACCTGAAAAATGCGCCGGCGACGCGTGAAGCGTTCGCCGGCGGCTGGTTCCATTCCGGCGATCTCGGCGTTCTCCATGCCGACGGCTACATTCAGCTGAAGGACCGCTCCAAGGATATCATCATTTCGGGCGGCGAGAATATCTCATCGATCGAAGTGGAGGATGCGCTTCTGAAGCATCCCTCGGTGCTGCACGCCGCAGTCGTGGCACGCCCCGATGAAAAATGGGGCGAAACGCCATGCGCCTTCGTGGAAAGGAAAAAGGGACACAACAAGACGACCGAACGCGAGCTCGTGGCCTGGTGCCGTGAAAAGCTCGCGCACTACAAATGTCCACGCCACATTGTATTCTGCGAATTGCCCAAGACTTCGACGGGCAAGATCCAAAAATTCAAGCTGCGCGAACGCGCGAAAGGCGTGGAATAGTCTGTAAACACAAAGGCTGCACGTTTCGTCCCCCCAACGTGGGGCAGGAAAGGAAAAAAAAGAGCCGGTCCCGGCGCGCGATGCGCGCCGGGACCGGACGAGATGCAGAGCGCTTAGCGAACGTCGCGGTGCCATTCCCTGCGGTCACGTTGCCAGCGGTTGTGCACCCAGAAGAACCGATCAGCTCCGACCGTGCGCACATAGACGGGCCCGCGGTACCAGACGCCATCCACGTAGAGCGGGCGGCCATAGACCGGATAACCGCAATAGGCCGGCCGAAAGCGGAAGGGCCTGTTGCAGGGATTTCCGACGCCGACGACGACGCCCGGCGCGCCAACCGACACGCCGACGCTGACGCCCGCGCTTACCGGAGCCGTCGTGGCCAGGGCCGCGCCAGCGAGCATGGCAACGCTCACTGCAAACTTCGCGATCATTTTCATTTTCAGTCTCCTTTGCGCCGGCGCCTGAATGGCGAACCGACATGCGCGCAATCATGGTTCCATCGCTTTGAACTCGCGCTGAAGTTGCGGTTCAGACAGCATTCATCGCTGCAAGAAGGATTGCCGACGGACGCGGATGACGACACTCCGTTACAGGAATCGCCAAGCGTCAGGGTTAAGGATTAAAGGAGATCCGCCTCGCGGGCTCCGTTGCGATTCGTCGGCGCGCGCAACCGGACGCCGGCAAAGGCGGCCGGCGGTAGTGCGGCACCTGAACGCGTCAGTGGACGCAGCTGCGCAAGCGCTCAAGTTCGTCTTTTACTCTCAACTTTTCTTTCTTGAGGGCGGCGACCCGGACTTCGTCCCAATCGGGATGGGCCATCTCGGATTCGATCAATTCCTGGAGTTTTTTGTGCTTTTCGGACAGTTCCTGCATGTGTCCATCTAGTGCCATCGTTCGCACCTCATTCACAAAAGAGGCACAATTAAATCACCCTCGGCGCTTCCTGTCCACAATTCGAGCCTGGCTTGGATTCCGGCCCGTAAACGGCGGGCGCGCCCCGGCGGTACCCGGCGATCGCCCCAAAGAAGACATCCGGAAGGGCCATCTGGAGTATGATCCCCCCGATGACCGAAGCAGAAGAACAGAGCCTGCGCGCTGCGCTGGCGGCGCTGATCGAGGAACATCGCGACCTCGATTCGGCTATCCTGGCATTGGTCACGACAGGGTCGGGCGATCAGCTTCAGCTCACAAGGCTCAAGAAGCGCAAACTGCAGCTGAAGGACCAGATTGCCCGCCTGGAAAACGAGCTCTTGCCCAACATCATCGCCTGATCATCGCTCGCGTTTGCGCCGGTACATTTCGGCGTCCGCTAGCGCGATCGCCGCCTCTGCGCTCATTGCGCCGGTCAGTTCCAGAACACCCCAGGAGAAGGAAAAGGGATGCGGCCTGCCCTCGAAACTCGCCGGCGCCGAGTCAAGAAGGCCGGTGAGACTTGCCGACTTTCTTCGCGCCTGTTCCCGCTTCGCATGAATCAGAATGAGGCCGAATTCGTCGCCGCCGAGCCGGCCCGCGACATCGCTGCCACGGATATGAGAAAGCAGAAGCGCGACAAAATGGGCGAGCACCGCATCGCCGCAGGCGTGACCGTTGGCGTCGTTGATCCTCTTGAAACCGTCGAGATCGAAATAGACGAGAGTGGAAGGCGTTGCGTAGCGCGCGATTGACGCGATTTCGCGCTCGAGCGCACGAATGAACGCACGGCGATTGAGAATCGGCAGGAGATGGTCGCGATCCGCCACTTCCTCGGCTTCTTCGAGAAGGGCGCGGGTGCGGCCAAGTTCGTGGTGAAGCGCGCGCGCTTCACCCAAAAGGGCAGTCACTGCGCGGCGCACGTCGAGCGTAAGTTCGCTGCTGGAAATGCCCAGAAAGCTCGACGCGGTGGACCGATCCAGGGATTCGTTGTGCTTGCCGCCGGAGCCTGATGGAGGTGGGTCTGCGGTCGTCGAAGTGACCGAACGAAGGAACCGCGCGATCTTCATGATTCCGCCCTTCGTCGATTCGATCCGTTCATGACGATCCATGCCCGCAGGTTAACGGAACATTTATCCTGACCCGCGCAGCCGGTGGCACCTTTCCTTGCAGGGCCCGGCCCGTATAATGCGGCGCTTCTCAGCTTCGGGGCGGCGCGCCCCGAACAGACAGGAAGCATGACCGTCTCCTCCCCGCTTGTCGGCCTCATCATGGGCAGCCAGTCCGACTGGCCAACCCTGCGCGCGGCAGAGGAGATTCTCGATGCTCTGGCAATCCCCCACGAAGCCCGAATCATTTCGGCCCACCGTACACCGGACCGGCTCTATGCTTATGCCAGGAAAGCGGCGGAACGCGGGCTGCGGGTGATCATTGCCGCGGCGGGCGGCGCCGCCCACCTGCCCGGTATGACCGCCTCCATGACCTGCCTTCCCGTGCTCGGCGTGCCGATCGAAACTTCGGCGCTCAAGGGCATGGACAGTCTCCTGTCGATTGTACAAATGCCCGGCGGCGTGCCGGTCGCAACTTTTGCGATTGGCGAGAACGGCGCGCGCAACGCGGCCCTTCATGCAGCGGCCATTCTCGCGCTTTCGGATGACGCGCTTGCCGCTCGTCTCGAGGCATGGCGTACCCGCCAGACGGAGGCGGTTGCCGAACACCCGGCTGAACCCTCCGCCCGATGACAGGTTCAGTGCAATCTTTTCTCCCGATTGGTCCCGGGGGCATGATCGGCATTCTGGGCGGCGGGCAATTGGGACGCATGCTTTCGCTTGCTGCGGCCAGACTCGGTTTAAGGACACACGTCTACTCCAACGAGGCAGACGCGCCGACGCTCGATGTCGCCACCCTTCGCACTATAGCGCCTTTCGACGACGAAGCCGCCCTCACGGAATTCGCACGCTCTTGCGATGCCATCACCTTTGAATTCGAGAATGTGCCAAGCGCCGCTGTCGCGTTTCTGGCGCAAAAGAAGCCAACCCATCCTGACGCCCGCGCCCTCGCCGTAACCCAGGACCGGTTCGCGGAAAAAACCTTCCTCTCCAATCTGGGAATTGGAACTGCGGAATTTGCGCGTGCCGACTCGTTTGACGAGGCGAGCGCGGCTCTGTCGCGCATCGGTGCGCCCGCCATCCTCAAGACGCGGCGGCTCGGCTATGACGGCAAAGGCCAGGCGAAGATCGCGGCCGACGGCGATCTCGCCTCCGCCCTGCAGTCATTGCGGGGAGCGCCTGCGATCCTCGAAAGCCTGGTGGACTTCGCATTCGAATGTTCGGTTGTTGCCGCGCGGGCGATCGACGGTTCGTTTGCCGCTTATGACCCGCCGGAGAATCTTCACAGCGATCACATCCTCCGCCGTTCGCAGGTTCCCGCGCGCCTTACGCCTTCGCAAGGCGCGCAAGCCCAGGCGACCGCAAAGCGGATTGTCGATGCGCTCGACTATGTCGGCGTGCTGGCGGTCGAGTTCTTCCTGACGAAGAGTTCAACACTGCTCGTCAACGAGATCGCGCCACGCGTGCACAATTCCGGCCACTGGACCATCGAGGCATGCGTCGTCAGCCAGTTCGAACAGCACATACGGGCCGTCGCAGGCTGGCCTCTCGGCGATCCATCACGTCATTCCGACGCGGTGATGGACAACCTAATCGGGGCGGAAGCGGAAAACTGGCGGTCTCTCGCGCGCGGAACCGGGGCGCTTCATCTCTACGGCAAACGGGACGTCCGCCCCGGCCGCAAGATGGGGCATATCACGCGCCTCTCGCCCCTGGGCGCCGCGAAGCCGATCCCCCGGGATTGAGAAACTCCGAAATCGACGGCCAGCCGCTCACCCGTTCTCGCAATTGCGCCTTGAACTTTTCGAAACGCATGACGTCATCGATGCGGTGCCGCAGGAACTCGTCGGTGACGTGTTCGTCCTCGCTCGTGTCGGAGAACCAGCGCATCAGCGTCGTGGAATAGACGGCCGCGAGAATCGCGCGTTTGGTGTAGAAGTTGAAATCGGTCGAAGTATCGCCAATGCCGCGCCAGATCGCGTCGACCGTGCGGTAGAGAAGCTTCATGCCCGTTGGTACATGCGGCGGAAGCGTGAGATACGCCGCCGCGCGGCGCGCCGCCTCCTTGTGCGGCCGAAGAGACGCCAGGCGAAGCCTGACAGCCGTCGCGATCCGCTCGCGCACTTTGAGATTCGAGAGCTTTACCTTCGAAAGTTTTCGCGTCATCTCCGCGTCCACATCGTCGGAGAACGCTTCGACGAGGCTGAGAGGGCCTTCGGGGAAAAGGCGAGCAATCGTCTCACGGGGAACCCCCACTTTCATTGCCGCTTGCTCGAGGACTTTGTCGGTGAAGCCGTCGAAGGGAACATGGGCGAGTGCTGCCAAGAGTACGGCGAGCTTCGGATCCTTCTTTGCGCCGCGTCGCGTGCGCGGCTCGCGTGCTTTCTCTGGCTTGACGGTCACATCGCCTCCCTGGGGGTCCAATGACGCGATTCGGTTTCGAAAATGAGACTTTTCAGGTCCGACATTCGCTGCGGATAGAGAATGCCGTCCAGATGATCGCATTCGTGTTGTACCACGCGGGCATGAAAGCCTTTGGCGGTTCGCGCAAATTCCCGCCCCGTTCCGTCGAGTCCGCGATAGCGGATATGCGCGGGCCGTTCGACAAATCCCCTCAGGCCTGGAATTGAAAGGCAGCCTTCCCAGCCACCCTCCATTTCGGAGCCCAGGATTTCGATCTCCGGATTGATCAGTACCGTCAGCGGTGCGGTGTGATCGAACTTTTCCTCCTCGTCCAATTGACCTTGCGAACGCTCCTCGGGCGCCTGGAAAACGAGGACGCGCAGCGGCACATGGACCTGCGGTGCAGCAAGCCCGGCCCCGTTGGCGTCGATCATGGTCTGGACCATGTCGGCGACCAGGCTGCGAATCTGCGGTGCGGCGGGATCCGCGACGGGCTCCGCTATTCGCGCCAGAACGGGATGGCCCATGCGGGCAATCTTGAGGATGGACATGGTCCGAATATGGGATTGGCGCCGCCGCCCGTCAAAGGCACCCCCTCCCGGGACGCCTTTCCCGGGATAGACACTCGCACCCCCTTCTGATATCTAGCGCCGCCCTTAACGAAACTAGGCAAACCGGAGCCGCCTTTGCAGATCATCGTTCGCGACAACAATATCGACCAGGCGCTGAAGGCGCTGAAGAAGAAGATGCAGCGGGAAGGCATCTTCCGCGAGATGAAACTCCGGGGCCATTACGAAAAACCTTCCGAAAAACGTGCCCGTGAACGCGCGGAGGCGATCCGCCGCTATCGCAAGCTCCAGAGAAAGCGCTTGCAGCGCGAGGGCGTCCTCCCCCGCTAGGTTCTAAGAAAGGGCGCATGCTCAGCCCGACCGGCGTTTCCCGCGAGGAAGTCGAGAGGAAAGGCTGCAGGATCGTGCGCCGCGCGGGCAGGCAGGTGCTGCTGATCTCGGCCGGCGGACGCATCTTTGCGATCGCCAATCGCTGTCCGCATGAAGGCTACCCGTTGAGCGAGGGAACGCTCGGGCCGGGCTGCGTGCTCACCTGCAACTGGCACAACTGGAAATTCGATCTCTCAAGCGGCAAGACACTGGTCGGACGCGATCCGGTGCGCACCTATGCGACGGAAATCCGCGAGGGTGAGATTTTTGTCGATCTTGCCGATCCTCCGGCCGAGGCGCAGCGCGCCCGTGCGTTGAAGGGGATTGAAGCGGCGGTTGCCGACAATGACGCGGCAAGAATGGCGCGCGAAGTGGCGCGGATCGAGCGCGCGGGCTTCGACGCGTCCGAGGCGCTCGCGCACGCTTTTGCCGTTCGCAACGACCGGCTCGAGGATGGCATGACTCACGCCCATGCCGCCGCCGCCGATTGGTGTCGGCTCGCCTCCCGTGCGCAGTCTCCCGAAGAACGGCTTGCCGCATTGCTCGAACCGCTCGCCCACATTGCATGGGATACGCAGGTCGCCGGCGGATTCCCCTTTCCGCAAGGCACGGAACGTTGGGACGCGGATGCCTTCGTCGCTGCGTTGGAAGCCGAGGACGAAACTGCCGCCGTCGCACGGATTCGCGGCGCGGTGGCCGAAGGCATTTCCTATTCGGGATTGCGGCCGGTGATCGGCGAGGCGGCGCTCGCCCATTACGCCGATTTCGGCCACTGCGCGATCTACACACTGAAGACGGGCCATCTGATCGAGCGCCTTGGCGTTGGCATTGCGGAGCCTGCGTTGCTCGCGCTCACCCGTATGCTCGCGCGTGCGACGCGGGAGGAGCGGTTGCCCGAATTTCGCTCCTACGCGCGAGCGCTAGAGGAGTGGGACGGAACGGGAAACTTGCCTGCCCGTGCGGAAGATTTCGCCGGTCTCTCGATCGAAGGCGCGCTGCGCCGCACTGTCGCGTCATCCGGCCGCCCTGTACGTGAGCTTTACGATGCACTACTTGGTGCGGCCGCCTTCAACCTGCTGCGCTTCGACGCCACGTTCGACGGGGCGACGGCAAACAACATCGCCGACAATATCGGCTGGCTCGACTTCACCCACGCACTGACCTTCGCCAATGCGTGCCGGCACATTTGTGCGGACCGGCCCGATCTCTGGCCGCGCGCTGCATTGCAGATGGCGCTGTTCGTGGGGCGGAACAGGAAATATGTGAAGAGCGGCAAAGCGGGCGAACGCTGGCAGGTAAGCGAACGCAGCTCGTTCATCTCTGGCGAGATGCGCGCGCTCTACGATCACGGCATCGTCGAACCCATCATCGCCTGCCATCGCCTGAAAGTACTGTTCGCTCTTGAGGACGAATTCGCCTCCTCACCCGATGCCCCCTGGGCAGACGAGATGTGCGCGGCCGTCAACCGTTATCTCCACACGCCGATGAAGCGTCACCACGGATTGAGGAACGCGGCTCAGGCACTCGATTTCGTGGCGAAGGAAGGTTAGCCGGTCGCGCAGTCGGCGCAGACCTCGACCTCGACCGTCACATGACTGAGATCGGGATGGCGGTCGCGCAGGGCGGTCTTCACCGTTTCAGCTGTCGTCGCGCTGGGACTCACCAGCGAAACAATCAGCCCATGATGCCCCGGGCCGAGCCGCCACAAATGCAGATCGGCAACACGGGCGCCGAGTTCGTCTTCGATCATCGATCTGATTTGTCGCGCAACATCCGGATCCGCCTCCGCGTCGAGCAGTACCAGCCCGCTGTCGCGCACGAGGCCAAAGGACCATGACGCGATGACGCCTGCGCCGATGCAGCCGACCGCCGCATCCAGCCAGCGCACACCGAAGAAAAGGCCGCCGGCAAGTGCCGCCAGGGCGAGCACCGACGTCGCCGCGTCGGCCAATACATGCACATAGGCAGCGCGAATGTTGTGATCGCGGGCACGATCGTGTCCATGGCCGTGATCGTGGCTGTCGGCCAGAATGAAAGCGCATATGACGTTCACCGCAAGACCGACGCCGGCGATGATCAGCGCGTTGCGGTAATCCACGGTGACCGGCATCAGCAGGCGCTCGACGGATTCGACCGCCACGCCTGCGGCAATCACGCCAAGAACGATTGCGCTCGCAAATGCTGCCAGGTCGCCAAACTTGCCCGAGCCGAATGTGAAGCGCGTGTTCGATGCGTGCCGCCGCGCGAGCCAATAAGCGCCCGCCGCAAGCCCGAGCGCGCCCACATGCGTCGCCATGTGCACGCCATCGGCCAAAAGCGCCATCGAGCGGAACATGAGCCCCGCCGCGATCTCGACCACCATGAACACGGCGGTAACGCCAGCCGCAAGCCTTGCGCGCGATTCGGCACGCTCGTGGCCGTGGCCGAGGAAATGATGGTCGTGCGTCCACAGGCCGTGTTGGTGGGTCTCGCTCATGGCCCAAGAATAGGGCGATGCAGCGCGCGAGACCATCGGGAATAGAGCCCGAGCGGAGCGACGTTTACCCCAGCGCCTTCACGATCCCTTCCGTCATCTTCTTCGCGTCGCCGAACAGCATCATTGTGTTGTCCCGGAAGAACAGCTCGTTCTCGATCCCCGCATATCCGGAGCCCATCCCGCGCTTGACGAACAGCACGGTCCTCGCCTTCTCGACATCGAGGATCGGCATGCCAAAGATCGGCGATTGCGGATTATTCTTCGCGGCCGGGTTGGTCACGTCGTTCGCGCCGATCACATAGGCGACATCCGTGGTCGCAAACTGGCTGTTGATGTCGTCGAGCTCGAAGACTTCGTCGTAAGGCACATTGGCTTCGGCGAGCAGTACGTTCATGTGACCTGGCATGCGGCCGGCAACGGGGTGGATGGCGTAGGAAACCTTCACGCCTTCCTTCTTCAGGATGTCGGCCATTTCGCGGACGGCGTGCTGCGCCTGGGCAACCGCCATGCCGTAGCCCGGCACGATGATCACGGAGCCCGCGTTCTTCATGATGAAGGCGGCATCCTCAGCCGCACCCTGCTTCACCGATCGTGTCTCCGCAGCGCCGGCCGCGGCGACTTCGCCGCCGAAGCCGCCGAGGATCACGGAAACGAAGGAGCGGTTCATTCCCTTGCACATGATGTAGGAGAGGATCGCGCCCGACGAACCGACAAGCGCGCCCGTAATGATGAGCGCGGTGTTCTCGAGCGTGAAGCCGATGCCGGCGGCGGCCCAGCCCGAATAGGAGTTCAGCATCGACACGACCACGGGCATGTCGGCGCCGCCGATCGGAATGATGAGCGTGATGCCGAAGACAAAGGAAAGCGCCACCACAGCCCAGAAACTCCAATGCGGCTGCGCCATCACGAACCAGACGATGAACGCGACGATGGAAGCGGCAATCAGCAGGTTCAGCGCATGGCGCGCCGGAAGCAGAATCGGCGCGCCGCTCATATTGCCGTTGAGCTTCGCAAAGGCGATGAGCGAGCCGGCGAAGGTGATTGCACCGATGGCGACGCCGAGGCTCATCTCGATGAGGCTCTGCATGCGGATCGCGCCTTCCGTGCCGATACCATAGGCTTGCGGGCTGTACATCGCCGCGGCCGCCACCAGCACGGCGGCGAGACCGACAAGACTGTGAAAGGCCGCGACGAGTTGTGGCATTTGCGTCATGTGGATTCGCCGCGCGGTGAACGCGCCGATCGTGCCGCCGATCGCGATGCCGCCCGCGATAAGCCCCCAGGTGAGCGTATCGCTGACGCCTGCAACCCAGAGCGTGGTGACGATCGCGAGCGCCATGCCCACCATCCCGCGCAGATTTCCCGGGCGCGAAGTCTCCGGGCTCGACAGCCCGCGCAGCGCAAGGATGAAGAGAACGCCCGAAACGAGATAGGCGATGGCTGCGATATCCGCTTTCATCGCTTCTCTTTCTTCCTGTACATGGCGAGCATGCGCCCGGTGACCAGAAAGCCGCCGAATATGTTCACGCAGGCCATGACGAGCGCGAAGAAGCCGAGAATTTTCGACGCCCAGGACGCGCTGCCGAATGCTGCAACCGAAACGGCGATAAGCGCGCCCACAACGATCACCGAAGAGATTGCGTTGGTGACGCTCATGAGCGGGGTATGCAGCGCGGGTGTGACACTCCACACAACGAAGTAGCCCACGAAGATCGCCAGCACGAATATCGCAAGACGAAACACAAACGGATCAATCGCTTCCATCAGGCTCACCCGATTCCTTCCTCCCCCGTGTGCGGGGGAGGTGGTTTGCGAAGCGAAGCGGAGCAAACCGGAGGGGGGAGTCCGCGCGCGCCCCACGCCCCCCTCCGCCTCGCTTCGTTCGGCACCTCCCCCACGATGGGGGAGGAAAAAGATTATCGCCTCGTCCCACGCCTCTATCCCTTCAGCGCCGGGTGCACGATCTGGCCGTCGCGCGTGAGGCCGGCGCCTTTGACGATCTCGTCGTTCCAGTCGAGCGCCAGAGCGCCGGTCTTCTTGTCCACGATGAGCGACACGAAGTTGAACAAATTGCGTGCGTAGAGACTCGATGTGTCCACCGCGAGACGAGCTGGCAGGTTGGTGTAGCCCATGATCGTGACACCATAGGCCTCGACGATCTGATCGGGTTTCGAGAGGGGGCAGTTGCCGCCCTGCTCCACCGCCAGATCGACGATGATCGAGCCGCGCTTCATCGATTTCACCATCTCCTCGGTCACGAGCACGGGCGCCTTGCGTCCCGGTATGAGGGCGGTCGTGATGACGATATCCTGCTTTCTGATCGTCTCCGCGATCAGCGCCGCCTGCTTCGCCTGGTATTCCTTAGACATCTCCCTGGCGTAGCCCGCCGCCGTCTCTGCCTGCCGGAATTCCTCATCGATGACAGCGACGAAGCTCGCACCGAGCGACTCAACTTGCTCCTTGGTGGCGGGCCGCACATCGGTGGCCGAGACGATCGCGCCGAGGCGCCGTGCGGTCGCAATCGCCTGCAGGCCTGCGACTCCGACGCCCATGACGAACACGCGTGCGGGCGCGATCGTGCCGGCCGCGGTCATCATCATCGGCATGGCGCGGCCGAATTGGGCGGCAGCATCGATCGCCGCCTTGTAGCCGGCGAGATTGGCCTGGCTCGACAGCACATCCATCGTCTGTGCGCGCGAAATCCGGGGCAGGAATTCCATCGCGAAGGCGCTTACGCCCCGCGCGGCGAGCGCCGTGATCGCATCTTTCTCCGTGTGCGGAGCGAGCAGCCCGATCAACACCGCGCCGCCTTTCATGGCGGCGATTTCGGAAGGCTCGGGGCTGCGGACCTTGAGCACGATATCGGCGTCGCTGACCGCTGCTGCGGCATCCGCAGCGATGGTGGCACCCGCCTGGACGTAATCGGCGTCGCCCATGCAGGCCTTCTCGCCCGCTCCCGTCTCGACGGTGACGGCGAAGCCCAGGGCTTTCAGCTTCTTGACGGTTTCGGGCGTCGCCGCGACGCGCGCTTCGCCCGCGCGGCGTTCCTTCAGGACTGCGAGATTCATGGGCGGTGGGACTGACTCAGCCGTGGGTGCGGAAGATTGCGAGAAATACGAGCAGGACGATGGCTCCGATCACCTGCCACTTCATGAAACTCAGAAACCCGTGCCAGGTTTTCAGGTGCTCGGTCATGTCGGTGGTGCCCGAATCCGGTTGGTGTCCGGTCTGCGCAGCCATCTTGTTCGTCCTCGGTCGTAGTGGGTGAAGCGGCGGGACTATAGCAATCCGCGCGATGGGGGCAACGGTGGCGAGGGCGGCTTGCGCGCCCATAGCGGCGGAACTGTGCGGAACTTACGCCTTCCATTCCAGCCAGGCGCCGTGGGCCTGGCATCGGGCGAGCAAGCGCGTGCTGCGCACGCCGTCCCTGTAACCATGGAGCAGCAGCGGCGCTTCGCCCGAGAGCGTTCCCTCCCAACTCAGCCGCCAGAGCGGCCGGCGAAGGCTTGCCGTCACAAGCAGGTCATCAAGCGCAGCGCGCTTTTCATCGGAGAATTGATAGGTGACGAAGCTGTGATAGACGCAGGTTGCCGCATCTTCCGGTATCTCGCTCAAGGCATCGGGCAGCAGTTCGAGCGCGTCGCCTTCGCGGATCGTAAGCGATTCCGCCATCCGAATCCTGAGCGCCGCCTCGAGCTTCGCAAAACGCGCGACCTGATCGGGCCAGACGAGTGCCTTCAGCCAGTCGCGCTCCTCGCTCCGCGATAAATCGACGGGATTGCGCTCCAGACCAATTCTGTGTGCAACACGCGGTGTCGCGCCGACCGGCGGAATTTCTTCGCCCCGCAATTCGGATTCAAGCACAAGTGTCGCGTCGGCCTCGCCCGCCAGGATGAAATCTCCATCGTGGATGTAGCGCACCCCATAGCGGTCCCAGATGAGGTTGAGTCCGGCGCTCGGACCAAGTTCGATGAGATGCAGCGGCTCGCCTGTCTTTTTCGCAAGCGCGCGGAAGCCCGCATGCAGCACCGCCGAACGGCCGACTTCGTTTGTGTTGGTCACGCGCGTGCTCACGAGCGGCGCAAGTTCCGTGCGGTGCATCGAGACGAAATCCTTGAAGGCGGGAAACGCCGCGCCGAGATCGCCTGCGCGTTGTCCGTCGTTGAGATTGGGATAGAACCGCCGAAGCGGATGTTCCGCGCCTCGCAAGAGAAGAAAATGCACCGCCGCAAAGAGGATGTTGGCCGGCGGCTGTCCCGGGCGGACCGTATTGGCGAAGGCTTTCAGCTCATCATCCCGCGCCACGCCCGTGGCAAATTGTTCGTAGAGCGGCGCCGGATTGCGCCTTGTCTCGGCGACGAAGAAGTTCCAGTAGTCGAAGGGCGCGTCGCTCATCCCGTCTCCGGAAGCGGGACATCGGCCGCGCGGAATGCGTCGCGCTGGCGCGTCGCCAGCGCAGCGCCGTCGAATTGCGCAATCTCTTCTTCGAACAATCTGTGGAAATTGAGCCGCGCACCGAGCCGAATAAGCGCGCCGCCAAGCCCGATCGCCGCGCGATCCATGAACACGAATTCGCGCGGCGGCTTGATCCCGCCCAATTGCCGAAGCTTCGTGTGCACCTCATTGGCCTGCTTCAGCCCGTATTCCGCGGCCGGTACACCGTCATCGACCAGCCTCACGCGATCGTCGAGCAGAGGCGTAAAGATGAAGCGCGCCCACAAATTCATCACACGGACAAGCTCTGGCGTGACAGAGCCGAAGCCCCACGCGCGATAGGATTTTGCGGCAAGCGCTTCGTCCTTGTTCTTGAGAGCGCGGTAGAGTCCGACGACTCCGGTAACAAAAGCGGGCGTGAACGTCCGCACGCAGCCATAGTCCAGCAGATTGACGCCGCCATCGGCGCGCACGGTGTAATTGCCGAGATGCGGATCTCCGTGAATCACGCCAAAACGGGCAAAAGGCCGCCACCAGGCCCGGAACAGCGCCGTCGCGATGCGATTGCGTGCGGCGAGCGTTGCGTTCTCGAAATCCATGATGGGTCTGCCGTCGAGCCACGTCATGGTGAGAAGGCGTTTCGTCGACAGCGAGGTGAGCGGCTCCGGCACCGCAATGTCCTCACATCCCTTGAGCATGATGGCGTAGAGCCGCATATGGGCGGCTTCGCGGGCGTAGTCCAGTTCTTCTGCCAGACGCGCCGCGATCTCTTTGCCGAACGCGCGTGTGTCGATTGTCGAATCGAATCTGCGCTGGATGCCCAAGGCAGCCTTGAGTTGGCGCACATCCGCATCCACGGCCGCGGCCATGTTCGGATATTGAAGTTTGCAGGCGAGTTCCTGTCCGGCTTTGCCCGTCGCGTGGTGAACCTGGCCCAACGACGCCGCCGCTGCCGCTTCCCGCTCAAAACGCCGGAACTTCTTTTCCCATCCCGCACCCAGCTCCGTTTCCATGCGCCGGCGCACGAAGGCGGGGCCCATCGGCGGCGCATTGGTCTGCAGCGTGAGCAACGGCGCGGCGACCTCCTTCGGCAGAACGCCGGGGACCGTGGCTATGAACTGCGCGACCTTCATCACGGGTCCACGCAGATTGCCGAGCACCTGGGTCAGGTCGGCCGCGTTCGATGAGCTGAAGATGCGTGTTCCATTGAGTGCGCGTCCGGCCCCGCGCGCGGCAACGCCGGTCAGGCCGGCGGAAACCCGCGCAAAACGCGTCAGCCGGCGCGCAAAGCCGTCTTCGCGGTCTTTCATGGTTTCACGCCGCATTCCGCCTTCAATGTTTCTTCACTACGTTCAGCCATTCCCATCGCGAAATGCGACCGAAATCGGCACAGCTTGCATATCATCTCCAGACTGCGGTGTCGCAAAGTGGGAACTTAAGCCCGCTTTTACCTTTCCGGAGTGACCATGCGGGTAAGGCAAGCGATGGCACAAACGATACTTATCGTCGACGACGATCCCGTCCAGCGCAGGCTGCTCGAAGCGGCGATCACACGCTCTGGAATGGCGGTCGTCACCGCGCCCGGTGGCCAACCCGCGCTCGACCTGCTGAATGGTCCGCGGGGCGACCAGTTCACGCTCGTGCTCCTCGATCTCGTCATGCCCGACATGGATGGCCTGGCGGTGCTCGCCCGGATAAAGGTCAGTCATCACGATCTTCCTGTCATCGTACTGACGGCGAGGGGCGGAATCGATTCCGCCGTCGAGGCGATGCGCGCGGGCGCAAGCGATTTTCTGGTCAAGCCGGCAAGCCCCGAGCGGATCGCAGTCTCCATCAGGAACGCACTCAAGATCGGCACGCTGGCGGGTGAAGTGTCGAGGCTCAAGAAACGCGCCGATAACCGTCTCGATTTCGACGATCTCATCGGTGTCAGCGGCGAGATGCATCAGGTCGTCCGCCTCGGCCGGCGGGCGGCGCAGTCGAACATTCCGATTCTCATCGAAGGAGAATCTGGCGTCGGCAAGGAGGTGATCGCCCGCGCCATCCAGGGTTCTTCCGAGCGCGCAGGGCGGCCCTTCGTCACCGTGAACTGCGGCGCCATTCCCGAGAATCTCATCGAATCGATTCTGTTCGGTCATGAGAAAGGCTCGTTCACCGGCGCGACCGACAAACATCTTGGCAAGTTCCAGGAAGCTGATGGAGGAACTCTGTTCCTCGACGAGATCGGCGAGCTTCGCCTCGACATGCAGGTCAAGCTGTTGCGCGCGCTGCAGGAAGGAGAGGTCGATCCCGTCGGCTCCAAGCGCCCGGCGAAGGTCGACGTCCGCATCATTTCGGCGACCAATCGCGATCTCGCGGATCGTACGCGTGCGGGTCTGTTTCGCGAGGATCTCTATTACCGGCTTAACGTCTTCCCGATCCATGTGCCGGCGCTACGGCAGCGGCGCGAGGACATCGCGGAAATGGCGCGATATTTCATCGAACGATTCGCTGCGGAAGAAAACAAGCCTATCGCCGGCATGACGGCTGAGGCAAGCACACTGATCGAACGATTCGATTGGCCGGGAAACGTCCGCCAGCTTGAAAATACGATCTTCCGCGCCGTCGTCCTTTGCGACGGCGACACCCTCGATATATGCGATTTTCCGCAGATTGGCGCAGCTATGGGCGTCGAGACGAAGCCGAGGCGTCTGCCGGTGGCGGCTCCGGTAATTCATATTGTGGAATCCGCGAAAGAATTTGTTCCTGTTCCCGCCGTCTCCGCGTTCGCAATCCCCACCACCAACGAGACCGGCCACATGCGCAGACTTGAAGACATCGAGTCCGAAGTGATCCGCATGGCCATCGATCATTATGACGGTCACATGTCGGAAATCGCCCGCCGTCTGGGCATCGGACGCTCGACTCTCTATCGAAAGCTGCGGGAGCTGGGGCTCGATCAGACTGACAGCGTCCACGAGCTGGAAGAAGAGCGCGTTCGCGAAGCCGTTTGACGACCGAGTCGCGACGCAGTCGCGCAACCAAAACTCTTTAGCGCAGAGGACGCAGAGGATGCGCGGAGGACGCAGTAAACGAACTGCGCGCCTCTGGCGCGCGATTTTCTCCGCGTCCCCTGCGAATCCTCTGCGTCCTCTGCGCTAAATTTTTTTTGTCTAGAAACGCTCGCGACGAGGTCGTGGCATCAGCTTCGCATGCCGAGCGCGGCGAGATAGAGATCCAGAATTGCTTCCTGTTCCTGCCGGTCGGCGCGGTCGAGTCGTCTCAGGCGCACGACCTGCCGCATGATCTTGGTATCAAAGCCGTGGCCCTTCGCTTCGGAATAGACTTCCCTGATATCCGCGGTCAGCGCCGCTTTCTCTTCTTCGAGCCGCTCGATACGCTCGACGAGCGATTTCAACTGGTCCTTCGCGAAGTTCTTGGCCATGTCCCGCGCACCTTATTCAAGGGCGCGGACCCTACTCCGCGCGGTTCCGCGCGCGCAATGCAGGTGCTCAGCCGTGCCTGTGGGTTTTTTGCGCTGCTTCAAACGTCGCTTTTTGTTCCGGCGTCGTTTCGGTCTGGAAGCGCTCCTTCCATTCGGACTGCTTCATGCCGTAGACGATTTCCCGCGACTCGTCCTTACTCAGAGCAATTCCTTTTCCCGCTGCCGCCTCGCGGTACCAATCGCCGAGACAATTGCGGCAAAAGCCGGAGAGGATCATCAGATCGATGTTCTGCACGTCGGTGCGCGTGCGAAGATGCTGCACCAGACGTTGGAAGACCGCTGCCTCGATTTCGGTCCGCGTGGTTTCGTTCATCACCATCCTCCCGTGTTCACAATCATAGCCGATCCGGCATCCCTCACATTGACAGAATGGACCGCATGGGCGAAACCCTCGGGCCAACCCATGCGCCCGGTTACTGCCCTTATTCCGACCAGGCTCGCGAGCAGCGCTGCGGCTGCAGCATTCAACTGCACCCCATCCCATCCGGTCTGAACATGCGCCGCACGCGCAAGACAAAAATTGTGGCGACGCTCGGTCCGGCGTCCTTCTCACCCGAACAGCTCAAGTCGCTGTTCGAGGCCGGCGCCGACGTGTTCCGCATCAACATGAGCCATACTTCGCACGAGCGTCTCGCCGAACTGCATGGTCGCGTGCGCGCGCTCGAGCGCGAAGACGGGCGCCCCATCGGAATTCTTGCCGATCTGCAGGGACCAAAGCTTCGTCTCGGCCAGCTCGCGGGCGGCCCACGGGTACTCAGGACGGGAACGCACGTGGGGCTCATCCTGGATGCCAGGTCCGACGACAGCGAGGCAATTCCGATTCCGCATCCCGAAGTCTTCGCGGCTTTACGCCAGGGGGACGGTCTCCTCATCGACGACGGCAAGATACGGTTGAAGATCGAAAGCATCGGGCCCAAAGCCGCCGACGCCGTCGTTGTGATGGGCGGGACGGTCAGGGACCGCAAAGGCGTCAATCTTCCCGACACCGTTCTACCGATTCCCGCCTTGACGGCAAAAGACCGCAGCGATCTCGATGCGGCGCTCAATCTGGGTGTGGACTGGGTCGCGCTTTCCTTCGTGCAGCGGCCCGACGACGTCGCGGAACTGAAAAAGCTCGTTTCGGGAAAGGCCGCCGTGCTCTCCAAGATCGAGAAGCCCAAGGCGCTGGAATGGCTGTCCGAGATTCTCGATCTCACCGATGCGCTGATGGTGGCGCGCGGCGATCTGGGCGTGGAGTTACCGCTCGAGACCGTGCCCATCCGGCAAAAGGAGATCGTGAGCGCGGCGCGCCGCCTCGGCAAACCTGTCGTTGTCGCAACGCAGATGCTGGAATCGATGATCGAAGCGGCGGTACCCACGCGGGCAGAGGTTTCCGACGTGGCGACCGCAATTTTCGATGGCGCTGACGCGGTGATGCTGTCGGCGGAAACTGCGGCGGGAAAGCATCCCGTGGAAGCGGTCGCGATGATGGACAGGATCGCCTGCGCGGTCGAGACCGGTCCACTTTTTCAATCTTTCATGGATGCGCAACGTTGCGCGCCAGAGGAAACGACGCCCGACGCGATCATGGCGGCTGTCCATCAGGTCACGCACACCATGCATGCGCGCGCAATTGTGTGCTGGACGAAATCGGGATCGACGGGATTGCGCGCCGCCCGCGAGCGCCCGGAGGCGCCGATCATCGCGCTGACGCCAAGCCTCGACACGGCGCGCCGTCTTTCACTCGCCTGGGGTCTCCACTGCGTGCTCACCGAAGACGCGCATGATCTCGACGATGTCGTGGAGCGCGCCGCGCATTTCGCCCAGGTGGAAGGTTTCGCGAAGCCCGGCGAGCGCATCGTCGTCACCGCAGGCGTCCCGCTTGGAACCCCCGGCGCAACGAATCTTCTCCGCGTCGCGTTCGTGGGGGGAAGGTAGCGCTAAATCCTCTCGCCCTCGACCTCACGGGAGAGCTGCTGTACCTCGTGGTCGACATTGGCGAAATGGCGGTCGATTGCGAGTACTTTGCGCAGCACCTTGAGCGCGTCGCGCTTGTCGCCGTATTCCGCCAGGATGGACCCCAGCTCAGCCATCGCGGCGAACTGGCGGGGATTGAGCGTCACCGCCTTCTGCAAACTGATGATCGCGCCTTCGTCATCGCCGCCGACGGCCTGAAGCTTTCCGCGCTGATGCCAGCCTTCGGCGTATTCCGGCGCAATTTCGGTGACTACCTGCAAAAGGCTTCGCGCCGTATCGAGATCGCCCGCCGCCAGCGAAGTCGCCGTGCGCGACATCAAAAGATCGACACTGGCGCTTCCCGACTGGAGGAAGAGCGTGAGAATCTGTTCCTCGATGGGTTTTGCCTCCTCATCCGAGCTGACTTTGGCGAGCTGTCCGAAAAGGGTCTCAACTTGCGGGTTTGCGGCATGTGCGACAGGCGGTTGCTGTGTGCGATGCGGTGACGCGCCCGCGACGGAAAAGGCAGCAAGAGACACGGCAAAGAGCAGCGTGCGCATGGGAAACCCTATTCCGAAATCGCAGCCCGCACTATCGGATACGTGCGGCAGACCCGGGCGTTCCCGTGGAACGCTGGAGTCGCGAAATATATTGGGACGGCGCTGGGTATCGCGCCTCTATCGAACCTGCGGGAATTAACCCTGGCGGGCTTTGAAGCGCGGGTTTTTCTTGTTGATCACATAGGTCCGGCCGCGGCGGCGGATGACGCGGCAGTCCTTGTCGCGCTTCTTGAGCGAGCGCAGCGAGTTTCGAATCTTCATGGTATGCCTTCGAGAGTCCGGGCGGGCACGAGGGCGCCGCCAAAGAGGCGCGGAAACTATTGACGGCCATCCGCCCTGTCAACCTGCGCCCGCGCCTGTGCTAAGAGGCTCAAGATTCGGGGATGAAGACGTGTTCGCACAAAGTGGAAATCTGGCGGCGGTGGCGCTCGCCCTGGCAATTGGCGTGGCCGTACCGGTCGAGGCGTGCCGCGCACAGACTGCCCCTCCCGTAATCGTTTCACCCTCCAACCAGGACGCCAAATTCCGCTCGTTCCTTGCCGAATTTCGCACAACCGCTCTCAACACAGGTATCGAACCGCAAATCTACGATTCCGCCATGGCCGGAATTGCGCGCAATCCGCGAGTCGAAACACTCAATCTTGAACAGCCGGAATTCGCAAAACCGATCTGGGACTATCTTGACGGCGCCGTCTTCCCCGAGCGGATCGCGAATGGCCAGGCGCTGCTCGCTTCCTGGGGTGCGGTGCTCGCCAATATCGAGCAACGCTTCGGCGTGCAGAAGGAAATTCTCGTCGCGATCTGGGGCATCGAAAGCGACTATGGCAGGCAGATGGGCAGCTTCGACATGTTCGAGGCGCTCGCGACGCTCGCCTATGACGGTCCGCGAAGCGATTTCGGCCGGCGCGAACTGCTCGACGCCTTGCGGATGGAACAGCAGGAACGGCTCGCGCCCGCACAGATAACGTCGTCATGGGCAGGCGCGTTCGGACAGACGCAATTCCTGCCGTCCACCTTTCTTCGCTACGCGGTCGATGGCGACGGCGACGGAAGGCGCGATCTCTGGCATTCGCCGTCCGATGCGCTCGCCTCGGCCGCAAATCTTCTTGCGCAATCGGGATGGGAGCGCGGCGCGCCTTGGGGTTATGAGGTCGTGCTGCCCACGGGATTTTCTTACGAGCTTGCCGATCTCGACAAGACCAGCACCATCTCGACCTGGCGCAACATGAACGTGCGGGCGGCGAGTGGTCTGGCGCTGCCCCAAAGCGAAGCTCTCTCGTCGATCTATCTTCCAGCCGGCGCGCGCGGTCCCGCCTTCATCGTCTACGACAATTTCAGGACCGTGCTGAAATACAACAACGCCGCATCCTATGCGCTTGCCGTATGCACGCTTGGTGACCGGTTGAAAAACGATCCGCCGATCATGGCGGCATGGCCCCGTGATGAGATGCCACTCACGCGAGACGAGCGGCTTGCTCTCCAGGCGGACCTCAAGAAACTCGGTTTCGATCCGGGCGCGCTCGATGGCGTAATGGGTCGGCAAGGCCGCGCGGCATTGCGCGCCTATCAGAAGGCGCGCGGGCTCGTTCCCGACGGTTTCGCAACTGAAAACCTGCTCGAACGCACGGAGCGCGAACTCGCAGCGCGCTGAAATTCACGCATTGGGCATCTGCGTCTCCGCTGTTTCGCCTTGTATGTCGGCGCACGCGCCGGCATTGCGCAGATGGGGCGAGAGGAGCGCATAGGCGTAGAGCGCCGCCATCAGCGCGGCTCCGAACAGGTATGGCGCCGACGGCGACCAGCGATAGAGCGCAGTCGCAATCATCGGACCGAAAATGAAACCGGCTCCGCTCGTCGCGCCCACGAGTCCGGCAACCGCGCCCTGCTCGTCGGGATCGACCGCGAGCGACGCGGCTGCTGCATAGCCCGGCCGTACCAGGCCGAAACCGAGACCGGACAGGATCAGTGCAAAGACGAGCGGCCCGAACTGATGGCCGATTGCAAAGAGAAGATTTGCAGCGAGCGCGATGATCGCGCCCCAGCGAATCAGCGCGCGAACGGAGATGTTGAAGCGCTGCACAATAACGAGCTGTGCAAACAGCGCAGCAAGTGACGAGGCGACAAGCCCGATGCCGGTATATTGCGGCGCTTCCGCGGGGTTTAAATGCAATATGTCGATGAAGAGATATCCGACTGTCTGGATCGGAATGGCGGCCGCCGTGCTGACGCCCAGTCCGTAGAGGATGAAGGGCCAGACACGCGCATCGCTCCAGCGAAGACGCGCAGCAGGTTCGACGTGCAAGTGCGGCGCCGTGCGTTCAGGCAAGAACAGCCAGATAGCGGCTGCACTTGCGAAAGCCGCAAACGCAGTGAAGTAAAAGGGGGCGAAGAGACCAAAGACAACGAGCACCGCGCCGATCCCGGGTCCAACCGTCGTGCCGAGTCCGAACGCAGCGCCGATGGTGGCGACGCCGCGCGTGCGCTCCTCTGGCGTCGTGCGATCCGCGACATAAGCCTGCGCCGACGGCGCGGTGCCCGACCCGAAAAGTCCGTAAAGGGCGCGCGCGGCAATCATCAGCGGATAGGCCGCGGCGACGGGAATGAGCGCGGCAATTCCCAATTGGGCCATCACCGCGAACAGGCCGAAGGAGATTCCAAACGCCACGAGCCCGAGGAGCATGACAGGCTTGCGGCCCCAGAGATCGCTTCGCGCACCCCAGAAACCGCTTGAGAAAACCCAGATCGCCGCCGACGTCACGAAAGGCAGCGAAGCCTGAAACTCGGTCAGGCCGAGCTTGCGTGCAAGGGAAGGCAGGATCGCGAACATCACCGACTGCCCCGCGCCCAGGCACATCAGGCTGAAAAAGAGAATTGTGAAGGCGCGGCTTCGTTCTTCGGGGGTCGTTGAGTGCATTGGAGACACGTCAGCGTCGGCGACAGTGCTGGCGCGTCCCAAGGAACTATCGGAAATCGGCTCGCGAAGCGCCATGCCCTGATCTTCAATCCGTCCGCTTGAATCGTATTTCGGACACGTCGCTGCGGCCATCGGCGTCGACGACCGTGACGCGGGCGAAGCCCTCGCCCGGCGGCCGATAAAGCACGGGCGCGAAGCGATCGAAGCTTCCGAGAATCTGGCCGTTCACCAGCCAGGTGAGAGGAGCCCGGCCTCCTTCGGCCTTGAAGAGAATGGTCGAGTCCTTCGCTCGGGGCGCGGGCAGAGGAACAGTTGCGCCATTCGGCGGAAAGGCAATCGAGGGCGGCGCAATATTGGTTTGCCGTACCGATGTGGATTCGCGGGCAAAGACGCGCAGGCCGGGCGGCAGATCTTCGGTCGAGCGCGCGAGTATCACACTCGCCGGCCGCGATGGCGGCGCACGGCGATCGGGCGGCAGAAGCTCGAACACCTTGAGCAAAATGGGCGCCGCCGCTTCTCTTCCGATGCTGTCCGCGCTTGGCGCGCCATCCGCGCGGCCGACCCAGACCCCGACCGTGTAATCGTTCGAGAAGCCAATCGACCACGCGTCGCGAAAGCCATAGGAGGTGCCGGTCTTGAACGCGACCGCGTGAGCACGGGTGAGCCCCTGCCCCATCGCCCAGCCTTCGGGCAGCGACGCGCCGAGAAGAATATCGCGCAGATACCATGCGGCGGCCGGTCCGAAAATGCGATGCCCCGCATGGGGTGCCGCGTCTGTGCGAGTGCGCAATGCTTGCACGAGGCCACCATTGGCAATTCCCGCATAGAGCATCGTGATGTCGCGAAGACTGATGCCGAGCCCTCCAAGCGCGATCGGCAGCGACGGCGCCGTGTCGTGCGTGGGATACGCCAGATGCGCCCCGGCATTCTCGAGTGCGAGCGAGAAACGCAGTGGACCGATGCGCTCGAGCACCATGACCGCCGGCACGTTGAGCGACATCCGCAACGCGTCGCTCGCGGTCACCGCGCCCTGAAATGCGCCTTCGAAATCGCGTGGCGCGTAATCGCCGAAATTCATCGGCGCATCTTCCATCATGGTCGAGGGATGGAGGATGAGATCGTCGAAGGCGAGGCCATAGATGAAAGGCTTTAGTGCCGAGCCCGGCGAACGCGGGCGCGCCGCGAGATCGATTTGTCCGGACGCGCCCCAGTAGTTGGTGCCGCCGAGCCAGGCGAGCACGTTGCGTGTGCGATTTTCTACCACCACGACGGCGAGACTCGAGCGGTCCGCGAGATACGCCTTCTCGCGCGTCGCCAGTCTTTCCACGGCGCCTTGGAGCGATGCATCGATCGTGCTCGCGATCCGTGCCGGCGCGCGAGCTTCGTGCACGAGCTCCTGTGCCAGATGCGGTGCCGAAAGGGGCATCGCGAGCCTGAGCGACGACACGCCTTCTCGTTCGGCCAATGCCGCGTCCGCGGGCGCGAGCACGCCGTCGTGGACCATCCGCGAAAGCACTTTGTCGCGTCCCGATCTGGCTGCGAGCATGTGCCGGTCCGGGCGCAGGCGCGCGGGCGATTGTGGCAGTGCGACGAGCAGCGCGGCTTCTCCCAGAGCGAGTTCGGAAGGCTGTTTGCCGAACCAGGCAAGCGAGGCAGCACGCACGCCTTCGAGATTGCCGCCCATCGGGGCCAGCGTCAGGTAGATGGAAAGAATTTCGTCCTTCGTATAGCGCTCTTCGAGCTGCAGCGCGCGTGCCATCTGGATGAGTTTGCTGGCCACGCCGCGTGGCCTCGGCTCGAGCAGGCGCGCGACCTGCATGGTGAGGGTCGACGCGCCGGAGATGACATGGCCCGCGTGGGCGTATTGAAAGGCGGCGCGTGCAAGCGCCAGCACGTCGATTCCGGGATGCGAGTCGAAGCGCTTGTCCTCATAAGCCTTGAGAAGCGCGAGGTAGCGCGGGCTGACATCGGGGACATGCGTTGCGAGCCGCCAGGAGCCATCCTTCGTCAGGAAAGGTCTCAGCAGCGCGCCGTGGCGGTCGACGATCTCGGACGAGACCATGCGATAGCGCGTCAGATCTGGCGGACACGCCCAATCCGCCGCGGCAAACGCAACGACGAGGCCAACGAGCACAATAAGCGCCCGGTTCTGCCAGAGGTGCCACGGAGATTTGCGAACGCGCAATTGCATGGTGTTAGTTACACCGCCGCGCTGCCCCGAGAAAGAGATGCGACGGATATTGTTCGCCATTGCCTGCACCCTCTGCGCTACCTCGGCGCTTGCTGGCGACAAACCCTGCAAGCAGGAGGATTGCGGCAAGCTCACCGTGCAGATGGAGCTGAACGAATGCGCCAGTGCGAACTATGCCGCCGCCGACAAGGCGCTCAACATGCTCTACAGGCACGTAATGGCGTTGCAGAAGGACTCGAATTCGAGGATGCGTTTGCTGGCATTGGAACGCAGCTGGATCGCGAGGCGCGACAAGAGCTGCGCCGACGAAGTCGGTCCCCAGGAAGAAGGCGGCTCCATACGGCCGATGGAGATGAACACATGCCTGCAGGAAAAAACTGACGATCGCATCCGCGCGCTGGAGCGGATGGTGCAATGAGCTGATCCCCTCGCGCCGTTGGTGGACCGAATCAGGCACTTGGTATTGGAGCTGATTGGTTCGGCGCGTCGCGCGAAACCGATGTACCACTGGAGAAAAGTTGATTGAGTTCAGCTGCCAATCGCGATCTCACCTTCCCGCCGATATCGTCACGCTACCGGTGTCGGTGCGGGCGTGGATCGCGGGCGCGTACATGTCTTCGACGACACCGGCCGGCATCGCAAAGGTGCCCGTGGTGACGGCGCGCGCGATATAAGCGAGGCGGAAGCTGGGCGGAGGCGGAAGCGGTTTCTTCGGATCGGGCTGCTCTTCCGAGCCAATATTGAACGCGGCGACGAAACGGTCGTCGCGCGCTTCTTCGACCGTCACGCCATCGAGGCTGCCGAGCCAGGAATAGGGCTTGCCGTCATCGCCCGCGAGCGGCATTTCGATCTCGAGTCCTGCGGGCAAGAGATCGAGCGCCGCCATCTGGCGCGCTATACCGTCCGCCATCTGCCCCTCGAGCACGACCATGACGCGATCGTTCTGTTTCAATTGCACCAGGTCAGCGGGCTGGCCCGCAAGCGTCCACACCGTCTTCTTGAGCGTGAGGCCGCTTGCCTCCGCCGGCGGTGGCAGGCTGGGCGTGCCCTGTACCGACACATCACGCCAGACGGGCGCGTCGCCCCGATTCTGGATCACAAGACTTGCGTCGAGCGCTTCAGCCGATGGCGAAAGTCGCACGGCGCCGGCGCGTGGAGCAGCCGGCTTGCCGTTCACCACGATATCGAGCCGCGTGCGCTCTCGCGTCAGCTCCCAGGCGGCGCGCAGCATCCAGGCTTTTTCCTGTGTGGTTGTCGCGTTGAGCCGCATGTCGACGGCGCTCTCGCGCGTCATCAGCGCGGGCACGATCTCGGGCGATCCGCCTTCGATGGCGAGCGCCGTGGTGGCGGCGAGGTCGCGCACGAACGAGCCGTAATCGGCAGTCGAATAGGTTTGCGGATTAGCGGCGAGCAGGATTTGCCGCGCGCGGCTGAAGGAAAGAGCGGCGCGGCTTCGGTCGCCGGCTTCGGCGGCGGCGGCGCCGGCGAGCGCGCCCGCGATTGCGTTCTTCCACCCGCTGCTGCGCGTATCGCTGAAATAGCGCAAGTCGCCCAGATTAAGGCGGCCCATGCGGCCGAGCACATAGAACCCATAGGCACGCACCGAATCGTCGCTGGAATCCGACGACGCCGTCTGGCGCAGCCATTCTGCGCCGCGCCGCAGACTTTCTGCCGGTACAACATATTTCTTGTCCTTCGCCTGCTGGACGAAATCGAGCGCAAACACCGAGAGCCAGGGGTCGGCATCGGAGCCCGCCGCCCACATGCCGAAATTGCCCGCGTAGTTCTGCATATCAAGCACGCTATCCACCGAATCCTGGATGCGGGTCCTCAGCGCCTGGTCCTTTGGCAGCCCGGCGAGGTCGGCAAGATCGTTGAAATAAAGAAGCGGCATAGCGCGGCTCGTCGTTTGCTCGATGCAGCCATAGGGATATTTGTCGAGCCAGCGCAGGAGTCCGGGAACGTCGCTGTAGCCGTGACTGGTGGAGACATTGAGCGCAGCGGACACCGTCGAGGGCACGAGATCGGCGATCAACGATTTGCCCGCCGTGTAGCTTTGTCCCGCGCGCAGCACCGCGATCTCATCGCGCGCAACATCGAGGGCGGGCGCGCGCACCTCGATCGGCCAGGAGCGGAAGACGCGATAGTTTTGGGGACCGGAGACGGAAAGCGCGATGCGGGCGACACCGAGTCCCTGCCCATCGAGTACCACCGGCAGAAGGATCCGCTGGCCGCGCGCGAGATTGCGCGAAAGGACATCGCTCTTCGCGCCTGCTTCGAGACCGACGGGCCCCGAAGTGGTGACCGTCGCCGTATAGTTGCCTGGCGCACCTTCCACATTGTCCATGTTGAGCGCGGCTTCCGCCTTGTCGCCGGGCGCAAGGAAACGCGGCAGGACGAACTCGGCGACAACCGCGTCGCGCACGGTGAGCGGGCGCGAGGCGCGGCCGAGTTTCTTCTCGCTCATCGCCACCGCCATCAGCCGCAATTCGCCGTTGAAGTCGGGAATGTCGAGCGGCACTTGCGCGGTGCCGCCCACGCCGAGCTTCACCAGACCCGAGAACAGCGCGACGGTCTTCGTCGGCACGACGGAAAGCGAGCGTCCCCCGAGATTGTCGCCACCCTCGCGCAAACTGCCGATGGGCGCTTTCTCGGGCTTGATCAGCCTGCCGTAATCGTCATGCATGCCGACGCCGAGCCGGCGCTTGCCGAAATAATACGCAACGGGATCCGGCGATTTGAAATCGGTGAGCTGAAGAATGCCTTCGTCGACGGCGGCGAGCGCCAGCCATGCAGACTCTCCGCTCGCGAGTCCGGTGACCGTGATTGGAATGGCGATGTGCTGGCGCGGCGCGATCTTGCCCGCGCCGCCGATCGCCACGCCGAGCGTGTTGGGGGCGTTGTCGACGCCCAGCCACGTCACGCCGATCGCGCGCACCGGCTCGCGCCCCGTTGCCGCATCGAGCGGGCGATAATCCGTCACCAGCACGTAGGCGCCCGCGCCCCAATCCGCCGAAACAGGAACGTCGACACGGGCACCGCCTGCGGGCGCTGCGACGAGTTGCGAGGAGAAGACGCGATCTCCCGCGACCACCACCAGCGCCTGTCCGTCGGCTTGCGGCTTGATCGCGACATGCGCGGTTTCGCCGGGCCTGTAGGAGGGCTTGTCCGCCGCGACGGGAATGCGGTCCGGGCGGTCGCCGGATGCATTCGCGGCCCAGCCAGAATAAAATCGGTATGAGCTGGCGGCGCCTGATTTGGGATCGCTGATGGTGAGCCGGTAGCTGCCCCACGCAAACGTCTGCGCGAGCCTCGCGGGCACCTGCGCGCCCACATCGAAACTGCCGCTCGTGATCAAGCGGTCGCGCGTGACGGACTGGTACTTCCAGCTGCCATTGTCCTGGTACCATTGGTAATTCGTGTCTTCGCGGACCCAGCTGTAAGTGAGCCCAGAAAGGCCAATGCGCTTGCCGGCGCTATCGACCGCGACGATTTCGAATCCGGCACGCGATTCCTCGGGCACTGCATCGCCATCGAAATCCGGCCTGATGCCGAGCGCCGCGTCGCGCGTTCTGACCGGTATCTCGACCATCTTGTCGGTCGTGCGGCCGCCTGGTTCGTGCATCGAGACCTTGATCACCGCTTTGAGCGGCAGCGTCGTGTCCGCGAGATCGCCGACCGAACCCGTGACCACCGTCATGCCCGATGCGTCGGTGTCGGGCACATTGAGAGTGACGGTCACGTCGGAGAAGGAATCATCGACGCGCCCGAACTGATAGAGCGAGAACTCCGCAAAAGGTTCTGCATCTCTGGTGATGCGCGCCTCCGCTTCACCGGAAAGGCCCGAAGCAGGCGCGCCATAGAGGAAGCGGCTTTCCGCCCGCACATGCACGTCGCCGCCGGGATGCAGGATTTTTTCCTGCGGGGTGAGCACGACCTTCAGCCGCTGCGGGACGAAATCAGCGACATCAAACTGCACGCGGCCGACCGGTTCCGCCTTCGGATCGACGTACGCGGCGATCTGCCAGCGGCCGTGCGGCGCATTTGCATGCAGCGTCACGTTCCAGCTCGCGGCACCGGCGAGGAGTGCCGCGCCTGAGACGGTGGTGCGCGCGGCTTCCACCTCGTCGGGACGCGTGGCAATGAGCGTCAGCGGCGCAGTCACCGCCGCGCCGACGCGGTCGCGCAGCATCGCGATCGCATGCACGGTTTCGCCGGGCCGATAGATGCCGCGCTCGGTCGTGAGATATGCGTCGACGGGTCCGGGAGATTCGCGCCCGCCCACGCCGCGGTCGGTCAGGTCGAAAGCGGGACGGCGCAGATCGAGGAAGCTGAAATCTGCGCCCGCGCCATAGGCCATCACGACGACCGGCTCATCGCCACCCTTGCCGCGGAAGAATCCGGGATCGAAGTCAGCGCGGCCATCGCGGCCCGTCGTCGCGGTCGCGAGTACATTGTTGTCACGCGCGACAAGCGTGAGCTTCACGCCCGAAAGCGGCTTGGCGGTGGCATAGGAGCGCGCGAACACCGCAAGCCCGTTCGCACCCTGGAACGTGGTGAGCGCAATGTCGGAGGCGATGACCCATTGCGCGGCCAGCTTGCCCGAATCCTCGTCGCCTTCTTCCGATTGCGCTGCGGGCTGCTTCGCCGCATCGCGCGCCAGCAGCACATAGGCGCCGGGCTCCTTGCCCTTCAGCATGTCGCGGATCGGGATCAGCGTGACGATGGAATCGTTCTTGACGTTGGCCACGTCCATCGTGCCCGACCAGGCGAGCGTGCCCTGGTTGCTCTTGAGCTGGGTCGCATCCCAGACATACATCGTCGTCTGGTCGACGACGCCGCTTTCGATCTGCGAGAGAAGACGGTCGCCGACGCGCACCATCTCGATCTTCAGCTTCGCTATGTTGATGGTGGTGACGGGCACGCCATCCGCATTGTCGCGCGGCAGGATGATGCCGCCGGCAAATCGCACCAGCGCCGGCTTGTCGCGCAGCTCGACGGGCACCGTCTCCGCGACGGCGAGTTTTTCTCCGGAGGCCGCGGGAAGCCCACGCCTCAACGTGACGTTGTAGGTCTGGTTGAAGGACAGGCCGCCGATGCACAGGCGCTGTTCGATCGCGCGCGCGACGATGCGCGTCTTCGGATCGACCACGAGATAATCTTCGTAATGGGTGCGTCCACTCGCATCGAGATCGCGGGTGAAGACAAGGCAAGCCTGCGCTTCGCGCTGGGTGGTGTCGATCTCAAGGCGGTGAAAGGCGAATTCCGGCGCGGCGGCCATTTGGCCGGGTGTCATCACATTGGTGACGGCTGTCGAGAAGCCGCTGCGGAGGCGCGCGAAGAAGCCGCCATTCGACGGACCGTTTCCGGCCCCCAGATAGTAGAAGATTCCGATGGCGAAAATCGCCACGACGAGGATCGCCCCGCCGATCAAAAAGGCCCGCCGCATGCTTTCCCCCCTTCGCTCGCGCCCGACATTCTAGCGCAATTCCCGTTTCGGCGGAATCGGAGGCGTCCTGTTTATCAGGCGATTTACAGGCGATTCGTTTCTCGCGGCCGGTTTTTCACCCACCAAAAACAGAATTCACAGGCGATTCAAACCGATTGGCAAAAATGATTTTCGTGCCGGAACAGCCGCCGGTTCGCCTGTTCGCCTGCAAATTTCCTGTTTCCCGGGCCGGCGGTGAAACAAAGGGCTGACGATTGTTTCACGGGAAACACTCGACGCGGTGTGCCGGTCATGGTTCCTTGCAGGCGCGACGGAACGATCAATCTGCTTCACTGACGGACGCCGCCGGAAACCCTGCCGATGTTGTTCAGCGACAAGCTCCTCTTCATCCATGCGCCGAAGACGGCGGGGACTTCGGTCACGAAACTGCTTTTGGACAACATCCAGGACCATATCACGCTGGTCATTCCCTCCGATCGCCCCGATTCGGCCGTAAGCGTGCCCTTGATGGTGCGCGCGAAGGCGAACCTGAAGGCCACGCTGACGGATCTGAAATTCCGGATGTTCCGGAATGTAACGATCGCGGAGGGTCGGCGTCACGAACCCCTCTCCGACGCGGCGCGTTCGCTTAGCCGGTTCGGGCGCCGGGTCGAGGACTTCGATACGATCGTGTCGATCATGCGCAATCCCTATGACCTGGAAGTATCGCGATACCATTTTCTCCGGCGTGGATATTTGGGTGTCGCCGGGCTCGCGCGCGAGCGCGCGCAAAGGATCGCGCTCGACGGAGACTTCACCCGCTTCGCCTGTATGGCTCCCTATCACGGCCGGATGCCGTCGCGCATTGAGGACTGGTACCAGGTGGACGGCGCGATGCCACAAAACCTTCACATCGTGCGCTTCGAGACTCTCGAAGAAGACATAGGCAGGATTCTCGGCCGGCTCTATCCCATTCAGAGCGGATTGCCGAAGTTGAATGCATCCACGCACGCGCCGTACCGCAGCTATATGAATGCCGAAGCCGAGAGCGGCATCTATCGCAAATTCCGGTGGCTCTTCGATCGCGAGTTCTATAAGCGGGAGCAGTTTCCCGCCTTGGCCCCAATCCACTCTGCGGAGAATCGCGAACATGTTTGACAAAACCCTGAGGCTCCTCTTCGTGCTGTCATGCGCGGCATCGTCCGCGCTCGCAGCCGAAGGCGTGCCGGCCCAGCCGGCGCCTGCCTATCGGGTGACGAAGACCATCGCGCTTGGCGCACCGGACCGCTGGGACGCGCTCACCTTCGATCCCTCAAGCAGCCGGGTTTATATTTCACATGGCGACCGTGTGACGGTGGTCGACGGCAGGAGCGGCGCGATCCTCGGCGAGGTCGACGGGTTCCCCGGCGGCACCCATGACGTCGCCATCGCCGCCGATGAAGGCCGCGGCTACACCGACGACGGCGAGGCCGGAATGGCGGCGTCCTTCGATCTGAAGACGTTGAAAGTCATCCACCGCATCAAGGCGGAGGCCGACGCCGACGGAATGCTGTTCGATCCCACGAGCCACCACGTCTTCGTGATTGACGGCGATTCCGGCAAGCTGACCGTCATCGATCCCAAAACGGACAATGTGGTGGCGACCATCGACGGGGGCGGCGGGCTCGAATTCGGCGTCTCGGGCGGCAACGGAAAAGTCTATGTGAACGGCGCCGAGAAAGGCGAGATCGTGCGGATCGACGCGGCCACCAACAAGGTGGACGCGCATTGGCCGCTTCCCGGCTGCACCAAGCCGCATGGGCTGGCGATTGACCGCACAGCGCATCGCCTGTTCTCGAGTTGCGCCAACAAGGTGCTTGTGGTGGTCGATGCCGAAAAAGGTTCCGTGATTGCGACCCTGCCGATCGGAGAGGGAACCGACGGGGCGGAATTCGATCCCAAACGCAACCTGGCCTTCAGCTCGAACCGCGAGGGAACGCTTTCCATCATCGCGGAGAAATCACCCGCGAGCTTCGTGTCGCAATCCCCGGTCGCCACGCAATTCGGCGCGCGCACCATGACACTCGATCCGGAAAGCGGCCGCCTCTATCTCATCGCCGCCGATTTCACCCTCAATCCGAAAGCCACGGCGGCGGATCCGCGCCATCGCTACACCATCACGCCAGGGACTGCGCGGCTCCTGTTCCTGGACCCCGCCCCACGCTGACATAGGTGAAGCCGGCCTCGGCCATCTGCTGGGGCCGGTAGATGTTGCGCAGGTCGACCATCAGCGGAGTCTTGAGCAACGCCTTCACACGGGCGAGATCGAGCGCGCGGAATTCGTTCCATTCGGTGAGGATCACCACGCCGTCGGCGCCCGAGATGGCTTCGTAGGCGTCGGTGCAGAGTTCGACGTCGAGAAGCTTCGCCGCCTCCTTCGCACCTTCGGGATCGTAGGCGCGGACGCGCGCGCCCTCCGCCTTCAGCATCGGCAGGATGACGAGGCTCGGCGCCTCGCGCATGTCGTCGGTGTTGGGCTTGAAGGTGAGGCCGAGCACGGCGATCGTTTTCCCCGCGACGCCGCCGAACGCGTGCATGATCTTGCGCGCCATCTCTGCCTTGCGCGCTTCGTTGACTGCCACCACGGTCTCCACGATGCGGGCGGGTGCGCCGGCTTCCTGGGACGTGCGCAGGAGCGCCACCGTGTCTTTCGGAAAGCATGAGCCTCCGTAGCCCGGACCCGCATGAAGGAACTTCGCGCCGATGCGACCGTCGAGTCCGATGCCGCGCGCCACGTCCTGCACGTCGCCACCCAGTCGCTCGCACAGATCGGCCATCTCGTTGATGAAGGTGATCTTGGTCGCAAGAAAGGCGTTGGCGGCGTATTTGATCAGTTCCGCGGTTTCGCGCGCCGTGAACAGAATCGGCGTCTCGTTCAGGAAGAGCGGGCGATAGATTTCCTTCACCACGGTGCGAGCGCGCTCGGTGTCGCAGCCGACGACGACGCGATCCGGCCTCAGGAAATCTTCGATCGCGGAACCTTCGCGCAGGAATTCCGGGTTCGAGGCCATGTCGAATTCCGCGCCCGGGCGCTGGCGGCGGATGATCTCCTCGACCTTCCGGCTTGTTCCCACCGGCACCGTCGATTTGGTGATGACGACCGCGTAGGTGTCGAGTGCGCGCGCAATTTCTTCCGCGGCGGCGAAGACGAAACTCAGATCCGCATGCCCGTCGCCGCGCCGGCTCGGCGTGCCCACGGCGATGAACACCGCCTTGGCGCCGGCCACCGCCTCGGGCAGTTTCGCAGTAAACGAAAGCCGGCGCGCTTTGACATTGGCGGCGACGATCTCCTCGAGGCCGGGCTCGAAGATCGGAATCCGACCCGCGTCGAGCTCGGCGATCTTGGCGCCATCCTTGTCGACGCAGACCACGTCATGACCGAATTCGGACAGGCAGGCGGCGGAGACAAGGCCCACATACCCCGTCCCGATCATGGCAATGCGCATCGAAGCGGCCTCTCAAGCGTCCCGCTCTTTCGCCCGCCGGCGCGGCCGTTGCAAGGGAGGAGGGAGGTGTTGGCAAAAACATTCTGCAAGTGGGAAGAAAAACATCCCCGACGACATTGCGCGGGGGCTGGAGGCGGAGATCGGGACGCGAGTGCCGAGGTGCCGAGCGAGCGAAACGCGTTGCCCAATATTTGTCATGGCCCGCGCGTGAAGCATGTCCTCCGGCCGCGCTTCGCGCGGACCGGGGGGGCGGGCCACCCAGATAGGAGATACGGGCGGACGACGATGCAGCAAGAAATCGCGCGCATAATCGCAGTACCCCGCAGGGTTCAGCTGGGTGGCCCGCTCTTCGGCGGGCCATGACAAGGAATAGATAGCGGAGGGTAGCTGATAGCCGCATGGGTGTCGATGCTGCGGTCCACCATCAGATTGGCGCGAGTGATTGCGCGATTGGGTAGTGTCCTAGATAGTGGCCGAGTCATGTCTGTTCGAGTGTGACAGTTGATCGAAGTCGCTCCTTCCGAACTCAAGCGGTTATCGTGGCGGAGAGCCGAAGTGCTCACTAAAGAGGCCCTCAAAAGAACTTTTGCATGGCGTTCTGCGACACGCTCCCTCGCGGTTGCGCTGATTGTGGGGAGCATCCTGAATGTGATCAATCAGGGTAGCGAGATAGTGCACGGGCAACCACTGATACTCTGGAAACTGCTGCTTACCTACTTCGTGCCGTTCGCTGTCGCGAGCTACGGAAGCTTCGCTGCATTGCGAAGCACATGAACCTCAAATTAGGTCACTACCCGCGATTGCCAGTCTTGCGACAGATAATACATTACCTGTCACCTCACCGCTTCATCGCGCGCGTCCCGATCTCCACGTCAAGCCCGCGCGCGATGTCGTCGGGGGTGCGCTTGTCGATCGCGCGGTCGGCGGCGAGATTGGCGCGTTGCATCGTGCGCAAATCGAGCGCGTGGACGAGCGGCATGAGTGCTGCAATCAGCGCCGCATCCTTTGCGTGCTGCGGCGAGACGAGCAGCACCGCGTCATAGGGCGGCAGCGCGCCTTTCGGGTCGGAGAGCACCTTCAGATCGTATTCGGCGATGCGCCCGTCGCTCGAAAACGCCGAGATGACATCGACATCACCTGAAGCGACCGCGCGATACATGAAGTTGGCCTGGTACTGCCGTTCGACTCCGAATTTCAGCCCATAGGCGCGCTCAACGGCGCGCCATTCCGGCCGGGTGAAGATCTCGTAGTCGCCGCCGATCTTCATCTGCGGCGCGCGGGCCGCCAGATCGGCGAGCGTATCGATGTGCAGCGCATCCGCGCGGTCGCGGCGCATCGCAAAGGCATAGGCGTTTTCGAAACCGAGCGGCCCCGCGTACCCAATCCCATGCGTGCGTTCGAGCCATGCCGCCATTTCTCTCAACACCACCTGCCGGCCGGGCAGATTGGTGCGCTTCATGTCGTCCGCCCACACCGTACCCGAATAATCGACATAGACATCGACGTCGCCCGAGGCGAGTGCGTCGAAAATGACCGTCGAGCCGAGCCCGTCGCGCCGCGTGGTCTGAAAGCCGGCGTCGCGCAGACGATCTTCGATCAACGCACCCAGGATGTATTGCTCCTCGAAGCTCTTGGTGCCGACGACGATCGGCTTTCCGCCCGCACTGGCGAAAAGCGGAAAAAGACTCGCACCGACAACGATCAGCAATCCCACAACGGATGCCAGGAGCCGCGCCTTTGAACGCTTGACGACTCCGTCTTCGGCGAGCGCAAGCAGGCGGTCGACGATCAGCGCCAGCGCAGCCGCGGCAGCGCAGCCGAACAGCACGTAGATCCAGTTCTCGGTCTGCAGGCCGGAGAAGATGTAATTGCCGAGACTGGTCTGACCCACGGGCGTCGAAAGCGTCGCCGTGCCGATCACCCAGGCGGCTGCGGTGCGAATGCCGGCAAGGATCACCGGCGCCGCAAGCGGCAGCTCGACGATCCACAGCGATTGACGCGACGTCATGCCAACGCCGCGCGCAGCGGTCTTGACCGCCGGGTCGACACCGTCGATTCCGGCGATCGTGTTGCGCAGCACCGGCAGCATGGAATAGAGCGTCAGCGCCGCGAGCGCGGGCAGGAATCCCAGCGCGCGAAAACCGATGCCGAAACTTGCGCGCGTGAAGGCGGACAGCGCGAGGAGCAGAGGATAAAACAAGGCGAGCAGAGCGAGGCTCGGGACTGTCTGGATCGCGCTCGCCAATCCAAGCGCGGAGGCGCGCAGGAGCGGCGACCGCACGCAGAGAATTGCGAGCGGCAGGCTGATCGCAACGCCGATCAGAATCGCCGACACGCTGAGCAACACGTGCCAGCCGAGATAGTCCGGAAGATTTGCGAACGCCGCCGCGAATGTACCCGCGTCGCCGCTCATGCGCGGCTGCCCGCGCGCAGCGCGGAAGCAAGCGCCTCGGAGCGCCGCCGCGGGCTCTCCATCATCGCGCGCACGAAATCGTCTGCCGGCGCAGAGATGAGCTCGTTCGTGGTGCCGACCTGCACGAGCCTTCCTTCGCGCATCAGTGCAATACGGTCGGCAAGCAGGATCGCTTCGGTCATGTCATGGGTGACGAGGATCGTGGTGAGCCCCAGGCGTTCGTGAATCTGCCGGTAGTCGGAAGCCAGCCCGTCGCGCGTGATCGGATCGATGGCGCCAAAGGGCTCGTCCATCAGCATGATGCGCGGGCTCGCAGCGAGCGCGCGCGCCACGCCCACGCGCTGGCGCTGGCCGCCCGAGAGCGCCGCCGGAAAGACATCACGAAATTCCTGCGCGGGCAGTTGTACCAGAGCGAGAAGTTCATCGACGCGCGCACCGATTTCCGCGGGCGATTTGCCGAGCAGCCGCAGAACGATGCCCGCATTCTCCGCGACATTCAGGTGAGGAAAGAGTCCGATGTCCTGGAAGACGAAGCCGATCCGGCGCCGGAGAGCGACGGGATCAGTGCTGCGCGCATCGACGCCGTCAACGAGCACCGTGCCGCTCGAAGGTTCGGTCAGGCGGTTGATCATGGTGAGCGTCGTCGTCTTGCCGCAACCCGACGGCCCCGCCAGCACGAGGAATTCGCCCGAGGCCACGGTGAGATTGAGCCCGCGCACCGCCGGCCCGCGCGCAGGGTAGGATTTGGAGAGCTCGCGAAGTTCTATCATCGGCTGAAGCGGCCCGCCCCGGAATCACGCGGGCATCATACACCGCGCGACGCCAACCCCCTCCGCCTCGCTACGCTCGGCACCTCCCCCAGAAGTGGGGGAGGAAAGTAATGGGCGAGGAAAGCAACAAGGACGGGCCGACGCCGCGCGCTAAATTTTCCTCCCCCGCGCGCGGAGCGCGTGGGGGAGGTGCCCGCGTAGCGGGCGGAGGGGGCCCTTGGCCCTACCTCGCCTTCAACAAATCGCGGATTTCTCGCAGGAGGACGACGTCTTCAGGCGTCGGCGGAGCGGCGGCGGGCGATTCAGGTGGTTTCGTCTGCAGACGGTTGATGCCGCGGATCAGCAGGAAGAGCGCGAGCGCCACGATCAGGAAATTGACGATGACGTTGATGAATACGCCGTAGTTGATTGTCACCGCGCCCGCCTTCTGCGCTTCGGCAAGCGTTGCCGCCGCGGGACCCTTCAACGTCAGGAAGAAGTTCGAGAATTCGATTCCCCCCATTGCCCAGCCGATGGGGGGCATGATGACGTCCTTGACGAGCGAAGTGACGATCGCGCCGAACGCCCCGCCGATGACGACACCGACCGCGAGGTCGATGACGTTTCCCCGCATCGCGAATTTCTTGAATTCATCAAACATCGATCCCTCCCTCGCGGCGATAAAAAAGATTTAGCGCAGAGGACGCAGGGGATGCGCGGTGGGCGCAGAGGAAATGGTTGCGCGCCGAGGGCGCGCCATTCTTCTTCCACCGCGTCCTCCGCGCATCCCCTGCGTCCTCTGCGTTAAAAACTTTTTCTCCGAGCACTCCGCTATCCGTTGCTAACTTGACGCGGGTTTTGGAGCCGAGAGGGTCCAGGTCACGATCTGGGCGAGCGTTGCGCTCACGGCCTGATCGAACGCCGCAACGACGCTCGGCACGCTGTTCGCCGAAGCGGGGGCAGTTTGCTTTGCGTCGAGCGACGCCACGACCGTGCCATGCGGCCCGAGCAGCCTCGCTTCGATCTCCACGACGATCATGGGCGCGCCGTTGTCACTTGCATATTGCGCGTCGAAATCACGGATCTCGCATTCGAGCGTGTAGTCGGCATGCACGGCTCCGGATTCGTCCGCCACCGCAAGAATGCGCCCGCTCTTCTCGAACGCCTCGACAAGCAGAGACTGCACAAGGCGCGGCGCGGAATCGTTCCATTGCGCGTCGGCGTAGTAGTCCATCATCGCGCCGCGCATGAGCGCAATGCGTTCGGTGTCGAGGCTTTGCGGCGCCAGCGGCCGTGCGACCGCGAGCTGCCAGGAAACGGAAGGCCCTCCCGCCGCCGGGAACGTGGGCCTCAGCCGATAGAGCTGCAGTGGCGGACCCGAGGGGCCGAGCAGGCCGCCGCAGCCGGCAAGCATCAAAAGTGCAGCGCCTGCAAGCACCATTTGGCGCCGCGTCGGCACAATCATCGGATCACTCATGGCGGCGTATATCCTTTGCGGCGGTCGCCATAGAGAAGGCGCGTGGGCTCGTGATCGAGTTCGTCGGAGAGATGAGTGAGGCTCTTCACCAGCTGGCGCGCCTCACCCATAAGCTGGTCGATGCGCGCGCCGTTGACCTGCGTATCGAGATCGCCGGAGAGCTTGTTGAACGAATCGGCGAGCCGGTCGATCTTCGCTTCCGTCTGCCCGGCATGGGTGAGTACATTGTGCAGATCGCCGATATCGGTGTTGAGGCCGCTGGAGGCGGTGGCGACATTGCCGAGAATCTTTTCGATATCGGACGAATGCCGCGACAGCGCTGCGGTCACGTCGCGGAGATTGGTGAGGGTCTGGGAAATGGACTGGCGGTTCTTGTCGCTCAGCACATCGTTCAGGCGGTCCGCGATGCGGTTGAGCTTGGCGACAAGCTCGGGTGCCGACTGCTCCAGTTGCTGCAGCGTGGACTGTTTCGAGCGGATCACCGGGTAATCGCCGAACATGGTGCGCGGCAGCACCGGCGCCGATTGCGATCCCCCGTCGATCTCGACATAGGAACCGCCTGTCAGCCCCTCGCTCGCGATCGAGGCGACGGAATCGGAGTGAATGCGCAGGTCGGGATTGACCTGCAGGGTAACGATTACCCGCTTGGGATCATTGAGGTCGAACTCGAGCTTATAGACATTCCCGACCTGGATGCCGTTGTAGCGCACCAGCGTGCCTTTGCCCAATCCGCTCACGCTGCCGGAGAAATAGGTGCGGTAATAGGCGAACTCTTCCGTGTACTGAGAGCCCGCAAGCCACAGAAGCGCGATCACGAGGCCCGCGAGGCCCACCAGCACGAACACGCCCACCGCAACGTAATTGGCTTTGGTCTCCATCGCGCTAGTCCGTCAGTGACGCAAAAGAAGATTTAACGCAGAGGACGCAGGGGAAGCGCAGGGCGCGCAGTGAAACGGCGGCGCGCGAAGCGCGCAAACAATTCCTCCGCGTCCTCTGCGCATCCTCTGCGTCCTCTGCGTTAAAAACTTTGTTCATGCATCCCCCCAAAAGGTTGCTATGCGACATGGTCTGCGAGAGCGGCGCGGCCGCGCGGGCCGGAGAAATATTCATGGATCCATGGCTGGGGATCCTTCACCAGAGTCTCGATCGTGCCCACTTTGATCTTCTTGTCCACCAGAACCGCGATCCGGTCGGTCGTGGCCCGGAGCGAATCGATATCATGGGTCACCATGAAGACTGTGAGGCCGAGGCTCTGCTGGAGGTTGCGCACCAGTTCGTCGAACTGCGCCGCCGAGATCGGATCGAGCCCCGAAGTCGGCTCGTCGAGGAACAGCAGCTCGGGATCTAGCGCGAGCGCCCGCGCCAGCCCGGCGCGCTTCTTCATGCCTCCGGAAAGCTCGGAGGGGTATTTCTGCGCCGTATCCTCCGGCAACCCGACAAGGGCCAGCTTCATCGCCGCAAGCTCGTCCATCAGCTCCTGGCTCATACGCGTCCAGCGGCGCATCGGCACCTGTATGTTCTGCGCCACCGTCTCGGCGCTGAACAGCGCCCCTTCCTGAAACAGAACCCCCCAGCGCAACTGCAGCCCATGAAAGTCTTCGGCGTCGACATCCGCCGTCTCCTGGCCGAACACCTTGATGCTGCCCGATTCCGGCCGGTTGAGGCCGACGATCGAGCGCAGCAGGACAGACTTGCCGCTGCCCGAGCCGCCGACGACGCCGAGAATTTCGCCGCGATAGACGTCAAGATCGAGATGATCGTGGATGATGGTACCCCCGAACCCGTTGACGAGGCCGCGGATACTGATGACCGCATCGCGGTCGTCATGGTTCGACGGGCTCACCATGAGGGCCTCATCCTGAGCTTGCCTGCCTTCGCCGAAGCGAAGCTTCGGCTTCGCGCAGGCAGGTCGAAGGATGCAGCGGCGGTCATATGCCCAGCACCGAAAACAGGACCGAGAATCCCGCATCAAGGGCGATGATGAGAAAGATTGATTCGACCACGGAACGGGTGGTGAGCTTTCCGACACTCGCGGCATTGCGCTCGACGCGCATGCCTTCGAAACATCCGACCATCGCAATGACGAACGCGAAAACGGGCGCCTTGACGAGGCCCACCAGCAGCGTCTTCAACGTGATCGCGCCTTCGAGCTCGCGCATGAAGGCGGGAATGGTGATGCCGAGGTCGAAATAGGTCATCACCATGCCGCCGATGATGCCGACGACGTCGGCGAAGAAGGTGAGCAGAGGCAACGCCACCACAAGGCCAAGCACGCGCGGCAGGACGAGAATTTCGGCGATGTTGAGGCCGATGGTCTGCATCGCGTCAGTTTCTTCGTTGACGCGCATGGTGCCGATCTGCGCAGTAAAGGCCGAGCCTGACCGCCCGGCGATGATGATCGCGGTCACGAGGCCGCCCAGCTCGCGCAGAAATCCGACGCCGAGGAAATCGATCGTGTAGATCTGGGCGTCGAAACGCTTCAACTGGTCCGCACCCTGGTAGGCGAGCACGACGCCGAGCAGGAAGGCGAGCATGCCCACGATCGGCAGCGCCGTGAGCCCGGTCTCTTCGATCTGCTGGATGAAGGCGGGAAAGGGCAGTTCGCGGCGCGGCGCGACGACCGCTTCCGACGTCTCCACCGCGATGCGCCCGAGAAAACCCGTCATGTCGTAGCCCTGGCGCAGCACGTGCATGGTGCCGCGCCCGATGCGCGCGAGAAACGCTTCGAAAGACACCGGATGAGGATGCGTGACAGGCGGGGCGATGCACTCGGCCTCCATCTTTTCGAACAGCGTGCGATAGCGCTCGGGAAGTACCGGACCCTGGACGGTGGCGTGTTTTGCTTCGAGGTCTCGCTTGGTTCGAAGGATCAGCCAGACGCCCGCGCTGTCGAGGAGCTCGACGGCCGAACCGTCGATGGCGATCTCGTTTGCTTCGCCGAAGCTCAGGGCGCGCAGTTCCTCGTCGACGCGGGCGGCCTCCGCGACGATCCAGTCTCCGCCCAGAATGAGCCGCGCGCCGCGCCCGCTGGTTTCGAGCCGCAGCGCAGCCGGCGAGGCGATCTTGATGGCGGGCGCGAGGTTCCTCATGGCGGGTGATACGATAGCACGGGATTTGCCGCAGCCGCATAGGCGCCAAGATAGGCCGAGAGCCCCCTCACCCGCGCCGGAGCAGATGTCTTTGCACGTATCTGCATCCCTCTCCCACGTGGGGAGAGGAGAATCGGAGGCTTGCATCAGCACCAGGAAATCAGCGCGGGAGGTCCCCTCTCCCCTTGTGGGAGAGGGGAAACATTCGAGCCCTCGCCACCGCTCCGAAATGGGTGAGGGGTCTCTCGGACTGCGTTATCTTGGCGCCTATGCACTTGCGCGGACCATGACCATGACGGTGGAGCGGTAAATTAGTTGCTCTTCACATCTATGCGTCGTTCGCGCTGTCTCCTCGTGCAAAACGCGACGTTACGCCAGCAATCTCTCGATCGTGCGGCGGTAGGTTGCGGTGACCGCGTCGCGGGCGCGGTGGCGGCCGGCGCTCACCAGTTTATCGCCGCGACGCCAGACGCAATCGATGGCCGCGCCCACGAAGATCCAGCTGTCGAGAATGGCATCGCTCGCCCGGCCGGCGAGCGCCGGATCGTTTGCATCGAGGCTTACGAGATCGGCGCCTGCACCTGTGCAAATGCCCGCAATCTCCTGCCCGAGCGCCTGAGCGCCGCCGGGAAGCGCGCCATCGAACAGCGCCCTCCCCGTTGATCGGCCCTCCGCACGGGGCCAAAGATTGCGCACGCGGCGCGTAAGACGCTGCGCATATTCGAGCGAGCGCAGCTCTTCGGGTGCGGAAATGTACACGTTCGAATCCGTGCCGATTCCGAATCGTCCAACCGCGGCGAGATAATCCTCGGCCGGGAACACACCGTCCCCGAGATTGGCTTCGGTCACGGGACAGAGACCCGCCACCGCGCCGCTCGCGGCAAGACGGTTGGTCTCCCGAATGGTCATATGCGTGGCATGTACCAGACACCACGAGCGGCCGACCTGCGCATGATCGAGCAGCCATTCGACGGGGCGCGCGCCGCTCCAGGCGACGCAATCCTCCACCTCCTTTGTCTGTTCAGCGGCGTGGATATGGACAGGTCCCCCGTCCGCGAGGGAAATAATTTCGGCGAGTTCGTCCGGCGCCACCGCGCGCAGGCTGTGCGGCGCCACGCCCAGATTGGCATCCGGCAATCTCGCAATCGCGCGGCGGCCTGCTTCCACCAGACGCCCAAACGAATCAACATCGCTCAGGAAGCGCCGCTGGCCCGGGTTCGGCGGCACGCCGCCGAAATTCCCGTGCGCGTAGAAGACGGGAAGCAGAGTGAGGCCGATGCCCGTCTCCTGCGCCGCGTGCGCAACACGCGAAGCCATCTCGCCGATGTCGGCGTAGGGCGCGCCCGATGCATCGTGGTGCAGATAGTGGAATTCGCCGACGCGGGTGAAACCGCGCTCCAGCATCTCGACATAGGCGAGCGCCGCAATGGCCTCGACATCGTCCGGCGTGAGCCGGTCGAGGAACCGGTACATGACTTCGCGCCAGGTCCAGAAATCGTCGTGTGCGGGACCGCGCGTTTCGGCGAGCCCCGCCATGCCGCGCTGGAAGGCGTGACTGTGCACATTGGCGAGGCCCGGAATCGCGATGGCATGACGCTCGTCGCCGGACATTGGCTGTGCATCGGTTTCGACGCGCGCGATGCAACCGTCCCGCGCTTCAACACGCACGCCTCTCGCCCAACCCCCAGGCAGAAGAGCGCTTTCAAACCAGAGCATTCCACGTCCCGTCGCAAAGTTTCGTTCGCGGACCTTACACCAACGATCCCAATTCCATTTCCCAATTTTGTCACGGCCCGCCTGGAGCGGGCCGCCCAGATGAAAAGGACTCGATTGCTACAAGTATCGTGTTGTTTCCTTTTTCAATTGCCAAGCATCGTCAGGACCCGGCTGGGTGGCCCGCTTGCGCGGGCCATGACAACAAATTGGATTAAAATCTGGAGTGGTTGCTGTAAGAAGACGTACCCACCCGCTTGGCCAAGCGGGTCCCTCAAGTGGGTCCTCGAGGTTTGATGCGCTGCGACACGATCTGGCATAATGCGCGGCTGCTGACGCTGGCGCCCGCACGCCCCGGTTTCGGCGCGGTTGAGCGCGGCGCAATCGCTGCAACGGATGGCCGCATTGTGTTCGCCGGCGCCATCGACGACGCACCCGGATTCGACGCCGCGCGGCGCATCGATTGCGAAGGCCGCTGGATCTCACCGGGCCTGATCGATTGTCACACCCATCTGGTATACGGCGGCGACCGCGCGCGGGAATTCGAGCAAAGGCTCGCGGGCGCGAGCTATGAGGAGATTGCGCGCGCCGGCGGCGGAATCCTTTCGACCGTCAGGGCAACTCGCGAGGCGAGCGAGGATGAACTGCTCGAATCGGCACTTTCACGGATCGATGCGCTGATCGCGGAAGGCGTCACGACCATCGAAATCAAATCCGGCTATGGCCTCACATTCGACGACGAGCTCAAGCAGCTCTCGGTGGCGAAACGGATCGCGGAGGAGCGCAGCATAGATGTCGCGACGACCTATCTTGCCGCCCACGCGCTGCCGCCCGAAGCGCAGGACAACCACGACGCGTTCGTCGATCATGTGAGCCGGGAATGGATTCCCAGGATCGCGCGCACCGGCCTCGCGGATGCGGTGGACGGCTTCTGCGAAACTATCGCCTTCTCGCCGGAACAGATCGCACGCGTGTTCGCCGCGGCCGCGGCACATGGCCTGCGCGTGAAACTCCACGCCGATCAGCTCTCCGACCTTGGCGGCGCGGCGCTGGCGGCCCGCTTTCATGCGCTGTCGGCCGACCATCTCGAATGGAGCAGCGAAGCAGGGATCGCCGCGATGGGCCGCGCGCAGGTCACGGCCGTGCTGCTGCCCGGCGCGTTTTATTTCCTGCGGGAAACCCGGCAGCCGCCGGTGGAGAAGTTGCGCAAGCATCATGTCCCCATTGCCATCGCCACCGACTGCAATCCCGGTACGTCACCGCTGACTTCGTTGCTGCTGACGATGAACATGGCGGCGACGCTATTCCGCCTGACGGTCGAGGAGTGCATCGCGGGGGCAACGCGCGAAGCCGCGCGCGCGCTCGGCCGGCTCGACACGATCGGCACGCTCGAGGCGGGCAAGCTTTGCGACCTCACGATCTGGGATATCGAGCAGCCGGCCGAGCTCGTCTATCGCATGGGCTTCAATCCGCTTCATGCGCGCGTGAAGTCGGGCGCATGAGCGATCCCTCCTGGCTCGCGCTCGCACGCGGAAGCGCCCCTCTCATCGTCTCGATGCCGCATACGGGAAACGAGATACCGGATGAGTTCGCACTGCGCTTTATCTCCACATGGCTCGCGCGCAAGGATACCGATTGGTGGATCGAGCGGCTCTACGATTTCGCGGGCGATCGCGGCGCCACGGTTCTGCGTACTACGATCTCGCGGAGCGTGATCGACGTGAACCGCGATCCTGCCGGGCGCTCGCTCTATCCCGGTCAGGCCACGACAGAACTCTGCCCCACCACGAGTTTCGATGGGGAAAAGCTCTATCACGATGGGCTCGAACCTGACGAGCAGGCGATCGCCCGGCGCCGTGAGCAATTCTTCGAACCCTACCACGCAACGCTCAAGGCCGAGATCGCGCGGCTGAGAGAGACCCATCCGAAGATCGTGCTCTTCGAAGCCCATTCGATCCGGTCGAATATCCCGCGCCTGTTCGAAGGCGAGTTGCCGAATTTCAACCTCGGCACCAATTCCGGCGCCAGCTGTGCGGCGGGACTGACGGAGGCGATTGAGCGTGCATGCGACGATGGCGCGCAAACGTCGCCGCTCCACTTTCCTCCCCCGCGCGCAGAGCGCGCGGGGGAGGTGCCCGCCCCCCGGTCCGCGCGAAGCGCGGCCGGAGGATCAACTCCGCGGGCGGAGGGGGAAAGCAACGCACTTGCCCCCTCCGGCCCTTCGGGCCACCTCCCCCGCACTTCGTGCGGGGGAGGAAACGAAAGCGGAGGAGGAATGGAACTCACCCGCGTGACCAACGGGCGCTTCGGGGGCGGGTATACGACGCGGCATTATGGCGATCCGGCGCGCGGCGTGCATGCGGTGCAGCTCGAACTCGCCATGCGCGGCTACATGGACGAGCCGCAATCTCCGTCGCCCGACAACTGGCCGTCGCCTTACGATCCCGCGCGCGCCGCGCCGCTGCGCGAAATCCTGCAGCGCATTCTCGAAACCTGCCTGACCTTCGCGAGCCAGCCATGACCCGTCTCGACAATACCCGCTCCATCCGCGCGCCGCGCGGGCCGCAACTGAACGCGAAGAGCTGGCTCACCGAAGCGCCGTTGCGCATGCTGATGAACAATCTCGACGCGGAAGTGGCGGAGCGTCCTGAAGAGCTTGTCGTCTATGGCGGCATCGGGCGGGCGGCGCGCGACTGGGAAAGTTTCGACCGCATCGTGGCGACGCTGAAGCGGCTCGATGGCGACGAGACTCTGCTCGTGCAATCGGGCAAACCCGTGGGCGTGTTCCAAACGCACGCGGATGCGCCACGCGTGCTGATCGCCAATTCGAATCTGGTGCCGCATTGGGCGAATTGGGACGTGTTCCACGCGCTCGATCGCAAGGGCCTGATGATGTATGGCCAGATGACGGCGGGCAGCTGGATCTATATCGGCAGCCAGGGAATCGTTCAGGGCACGTACGAAACTTTTGCGGAGCTTGGCCGGCGCCATTATGGCGGATCGCTTGCCGGACGCTGGATCCTCACGGCGGGCCTTGGCGGCATGGGCGGCGCGCAGCCGCTCGCCGCCACGATGGCGGGCGCCTCGATGCTCGCCATCGAATGCCAGCCTTCGCGCATCGAGATGCGCATGCGCACGAAATATCTCGACGTCCAGGCGCAGTCGCTCGACGAGGCGCTCGAAATGATCGCGCGCTCGGTGCGCGAAAAGAAACCGCTCTCCGTTGGCCTGCTCGGCAATGCGGCGGATGTGTTGCCCGAGCTGGTGCGGCGCGACGTAAAGCCTGACGCCGTTACCGATCAGACGTCCGCGCACGATCCAATCAACGGTTATCTGCCGAAGGGCTGGACGCTCGCGCAATGGGAGAGCGCCCGCACCAGCGATCCCAAGAGCGTGGAGCGTGCGGCGAAACATTCGATGGCGGAACATGTGCGCGCGATGCTGGCTTTCCATCGCATGGGCGTACCGACCGTCGATTATGGGAACAATATCCGCCAGATGGCGAAGGAAGACGGCGTCGCGGACGCGTTCGATTTTCCCGGTTTCGTGCCTACATATATCCGCCCGCTGTTCTGCCGCGGCATTGGCCCATTCCGCTGGTGCGCGCTATCGGGCGATCCCGAAGACATTTATCGCACCGACGCGAAAGTGAAGGAGCTGCTGCCCCACGACGCGCATCTGCACAGCTGGCTCGACATGGCGCGCCAACGCATCCGCTTCCAGGGCCTGCCCGCTCGCATCTGCTGGATCGGTCTCGGCGATCGCCATCGCGTCGGTCTCGCCTTCAATGAAATGGTCGCAAAGGGCGAGTTGAAAGCGCCGATCGTCATCGGCCGCGACCATCTCGATTCCGGTTCTGTCGCTTCGCCCAACCGCGAGACCGAAGCGATGAAGGACGGCTCCGACGCGGTGTCCGACTGGCCGCTTTTGAATGCACTTCTCAATTGCGCCAGCGGCGCCACCTGGGTCTCCATCCATCATGGCGGCGGAGTCGGCATGGGGTTTTCGCAGCACGCGGGAATGGTAATCGTCTGCGACGGGACGCGGGACGCCGCGCGCCGCATCGCGCGCGTATTGTGGAACGATCCCGCCAGCGGCGTCATGCGCCACGCCGACGCCGGTTACGAACCCGCCCTCGCCTGCGCAAATGAACACGGGCTCGACTTGCCGGGGATTTTGTAACGATATTTCCGGTACTATGGCGGGCGCCTGCTTCAAGCGGGACGTGCCGTCCCGTCGCCAAATGGGCGGTCGCGAGCGAGCGAAACTAAACCGGGTCTTAAGACCTTTGGCGCATCTTTCGCACATTCATTGAGCGTCTCCATCCGAAGGCGTCATCGCCACCAGAAGGCGGTGGGGTTCTCGTTTGGATGGGTCGAAAGGGATGCAACTTTTGCAAAAGATTCAGGACTACGTAAACCGCGCGGATAAATCTCATGGACTTGCCATCGCCACGTCCAGCTACCTGGAAAAGCAGGACTGTCTGAAAATTGAAGAAATGTGGCGCGACAAGGCCAGAAAGCGGTGGCTGTGGCTGACCGAGGATAATCTGCCGGTCGCCCTTTAACGCGCGAAATGCGCGGTGGGCCGTAGCGGAACAAGGCCAATCTGTTCTCTTTTGATCATCAGAACCTTTCGATTCGTGCGTAGGATGCGGTCCAGCCAAGGAGCGATGCCCGCTTGCGAGACAGAGAAATGCTTACCGGGTTCCTGCTCCGCGCCAATGAGATTCGGATAATCGCGGAGGGCATTTTCGACAATACCGAACGCGCTACCGTTCTAAAGTTTGTAGATGATTGCGAAAAATTGGCCGCTTCGAACTTTGCCGACTCGTAGAGTATGATCATGTTGAATCAGATCATGCTCCAGATTCTTCGATTTTCGCGCAATTTGGCTGGTGAAGTGCTGCACACTTCACCCAATTGCGCACCAGGCGGCTTGTTTGTGCCGCTGCCAATACAGGCCGGACTCTACTGACGGTCCTCGGCCCATCGCGAGCGCCGCAACCGTGCGGGTCGATCCATTGCTTCAACATCGTCATGGCCGGGTTTGCATTGTGCAGCTTCATCAATTTTGAGGGTGCGCACGCAAACAAAGAGCGGTGAACGAAAAGACGGCGCTCACGCCAGCGCCTGCTCCAGGTCGGCGATCAAATCGTCTGCGTCTTCGATACCGCAGGAGAGACGCACGAGGGAATCGGAGATGCCGAACGCATGCAAACCCCTGTGAAGGGAGGCAGAGCGCAGCACGCAGGCGGGCGCAAGATTCTTGGACATTCTATGGATGCCTGGGCGGCGGAATGGCAAGCAGATATGGCAGCCCGCCATTGATGTCAGCGCTCTCGCCCCAAATCGCCGGGTCGAAACCTTGCGGCAAACCCGACTGCAGTTGCGCAGTCGTTAGACCGGTAATACCCGGATCGTTGGCAATATTGCCGGCGCCCTGGCTCAAATTCGCAATTCCACTCGTATCCGTATCCCAGTATGCATCAGTGAGACGGCCGGCCGCGGCAGCATCGTACCCAACGAAGCCGCCAACGTAGGCTCCCGTTCTACCGGATGGTGCACCCGTCGAGTAAGCATATTGAAAGGTGCCGTCGTTGTAACCGGCGAATCCGCCGACGTAGGAATTGCTGCCGCCAACTGCGGCGCCGGTGGAGTACGAATCGACGATGGCTCCTTTCGTGTCGTTATCGCCAACAAATCCTCCAATCTTTGAATTGTCTCCTCCAGTTACCGAGCCCGTCGCATAGGAGTTCGAGATCGGCCCGGAATCCTCGAAATTCCAGCCGACGAGGCCTCCCGCCAGCCGTCCCGCTCCGACTGAGATCGAGCCGGACGCAAAGCAATTCGTAACAGGACCACCGTTAAAGCCGACCAGTCCACCGACCCAGCCCGTTCCATCGACGTTCCCCGTTGCATGAGAGTCTGTAATTGAACCAGCATTCACACCGGCAACGCCGCCAGCATATGCACCACCACGGATATTACCCATCGTATAGGATTGTTTGATTTGGCCAAAATGCCGACAAGCCCCCCCTGCATATCGCCCTTTCCTGAAATGGAAGTGCTGGAACGGACGCTGTCGATCAAGCCGTAGTTCTGGGCCACAAGGCCACCCTCAATTGTCCATTTGCCAAGTTTGATTGAGCCGCTTTCGAAATCCCCAAAGAGCATTCCGTAGTTGTAGGACGCGATACCGCCGACATAGGCTTGTGATCGTCGTGTTCCCTTTTTGGCAGTGAGGGTGAGATTGTCCAATCCGACGTTTGCCACCATGCCGCCGGTGCCGATCGTCGTGAAGAAGCCGATCTCTGCGCTCTCTGTGGGATCGTTGATCGTAAGGTTCCGGATCGCGTTGCCGAGGCCTTCTAAGTTGCCGGTGAAGGTGGTCGGGACAAGCGAGGACGAGTAGGTGCCGTCCTGGCTCGCGTCGTAATCGGCGGCGAGCGCGTAGTCGCCGGACGGATTGCCGGCGATGGCTTCCGCAAGACCCTTGACGCTGTTCAAAAGCGTATAGGAACCGCCGTTGATCGTGAGTCTGCTGGAGAGGCTTGAGAAAGTGACATTGCCTTTTTTGCCGAAGGAAAGCGTGCCATGTTTGCCGCCGTCATTTGTCGTGAGCGTAAGAGTCGCAACACCAGAGACGGATACCGGTTGGTCAATTGTGATCGACTTCCGCGCGTCAAGCGAGAGCGCGCTGCTGTTCGTCCAGCCGAACGCCGCCTTGACGTCGATAACATTGGCCTGAACGCCCGCTCCCGTGGTCGTGACCTCGACGTTCCCCGTCGCGAGCAAATTCTCGAGGTCGCCGGTGTTGAGCACCGCGTTTGCGGCCGTCGGCGCGCATACGCCGCCCGAGCAGGTCATGTTCTGCGTCGCGCCCCAGGAGATTGCGACCGCGGCGTCGGCATCCGTCGCCGCGGTCAAGCACGCTGCCGCTACGCCTGCTGCAATGATGGGCAGGATTGCACGGAAGTACACACGATTCCCGGAATGCATGGCAGGTCCCCACCAAAGACGCAGCTGCATAATAGCACGTGCCGCCGCACAGCCGCTAAGATAGGCCGAAGGCCCCTCACCCGCGCCGGACCAGAAATCATTGCACGTATCTGCATCCCTCTCCCACAAGGGCACTCCTGTCTGTGGAAAAATGCCCGTTGGTGTGCAAATGCCTGAACCCGATTGGGATTTGCGCGCCGGTGGGCATGTTCGACTCAGGAGTTCGAAAATTTGCCGGGAAAAGGTTCACGCGGAGACGCGGAGATAAGACCTGCGCGCGAATGCGTGCAAAATGTACCTCAGTGCCCTCCGTGTCTCAGTGTTGAATCTTTATCTCCGCGCCCCCGTGCCTCCGCGTGCCATTTCTTGAGAAAACACGCCGCAATGCTCGCCTGTCGTGTTTTCCCGGACGGCCCCTGCCCGCCTACGCTAGAGCTTCGGCGGCTCTGGTGACTCTCTTTGTCCGCCGAAGCCTTGGCGTAGGCGGATGGGAAAGGGGAAACATCATCTTGGCGCCTATGCGCGCAAGCGGGCCGCCCAGTCGGAAACGACGTACGGTAGACGATGAGGACTGGGTGGCCCGGTCTCCGCTGTCGCCCCCCGGTCCGCGCGAAGCGCGGCCGGAGGACAGGCTAAGCCGGGCCACGACAACAAATATTTTGATCGATCCGTTCCAAAACCAACGTTGTTGTCGGTGTCTTTTCCTCCGCGCCCCCGCGCGACCTATCACGCCAGTGCCTGCTCCAGGTCGGCGATCAAATCGTCTGCGTCTTCGATACCGCAGGAGAGACGCACGAGGGAATCGGAGATGCCGAGGCGGGCCCGCTGGCCGGGCGGCAGCGAGGCATGGGTCATGATGCCGGGATGTTCGATCAGGCTTTCGACGCCGCCGAGACTCTCGGCGAGCGTGAACAGACGGCAGCGTTCGAGAAAGCGCTTCGTGCCGTCAAGATCGCTTCTGAGGATCACCGTCACAATGCCGCCGAAGGCGCTCATCTGCCGCGCCGCGAGCGCGTGCTGCGGATGGCTGTCGAGACCTGGATAGACGACGCGCGCGACTTCCCCGCGCGTTTCCAGCCAGCGGGCGATCTTCATCGCGTTCGACGAATGGCGCTCCATGCGCAGGGCGAGAGTCTTCACGCCACGCAGCGCGAGAAAAGAGTCGAACGGCCCCTGGATCGCGCCCACTGCGTTCTGCAGGAATTTGAGCCGCTCCGCCAGTTCGCGGTTTTCGCCCACCACGGCCACGCCGCCGACCATGTCGGAATGTCCGTTCAGATATTTGGTCGTGGAATGCACCACGATGTCGAAACCCAGTTCGAGCGGGCGCTGCGCATACGGCGTGGCGAAGGTATTGTCGGCGACGGCGAGAATGCCGCGCTGCCGCGCGAGCCGCGCGATTGCTTCGAGATCGGCAAGACGAAGGAGCGGATTGGTCGGCGTCTCCACCCAGATCATTTTCGTCTCGTCGGTGAGCGCGCTTTCGAGTGCGGCCGGATCGCTGAGATCCACAAAGCTGAATCCCAGCCCGGCGGAGCGCCGCTTCACCCGGTCGAACAGACGGAACGAGCCGCCGTAGAGGTCGTCGCTCGCCACCACGTGGTCGCCACTGTCGAGCAGTTCGAGCACGGTCGCCATGCCCGCAAGGCCCGAAGCAAAGGCAAACGCGGCCGTGCCGGTTTCAAGATCGGCGATGCAGCGCTCGAAAGCGGCGCGTGTGGGATTGTCGCTGCGGGAGTATTCGTAGCCCTTGTGCACGCCGGGGCTTTCCTGCGCGTAGGTCGAGGTCGCGTAGATCGGCACCATCACCGCGCCCGTCAGCGGATCGTGGCTCTGCCCGCCATGAATGGTGCGGGTCGGGAAGGCCAACCGGTTGCGCCGCGCGCTCACGGGCTGAGCCTCAGATGGTTGAGGAGATCGACGCGGGTGATGAGGCCCACGAAACGCGCGCCATCGAGTACGATCGCCACTTCGTTGCGCTCGAACAGCGGCGGCAACGCATCGAGCCTGTCGCTGATCTGCATGGTGTGCAGTTCGCGCGTCATCGCTCTGTCCACGCGCTCGCGAAACCGCTGCACGCGTTGCGCATCCTTTCCTTCGACGAAGGCCAGAATGTCGCTCTCGTCGAGGATGCCCACCACGCATTCTTCGTCGACCACGGGAAGCTGCGACACATCGGCGTCGCGCATGCGGTTGTAGGCGACGAGCAGCGTATCTCCGGGCGCCACGGTGACGGCGCCGCCGCGGTCGAAGCGCCGGGTGATGAGGTCGCGCAGATCACCATGCAGCTCGCGGTCGGCGAGTCCCTGCTCGATGATCCAATGATCGTTGTAGATCTTCGAAAGGTATTTGTTGCCGCTGTCGGGAACGAGCGTCACGACGCGTTTCGGCGTTGTCTGCTCGCGACAATAGCGCAACGCCGCGGCAAGCAACGTGCCCGAAGACGAGCCCGCGAGAATGCCTTCTTTGGCGAGCAACGCGCGCGCCGCCTCGATGCCCTCCTTGTCGGAGATCGAATAGACGCGCGACACGAGCGAGAGATCGGCGTTCGGAGGAATGAAATCTTCGCCGATGCCTTCGGCCGCCCAGCTTCCCGCCTGGACAAGCTGGCCGGTGCGCACATAGGGGGCGAGGATCGAACCGACCGGATCGGCGAGCACAATCTCGACGTCAGGCGCGACGCGGCGCAGGAATCGGCCGATGCCCGTCAGCGTGCCGCCGGATCCCACGCCGATGACGATCGCCTGCAGATCGCGATCCATCTGCTCCCAGATTTCGGGCCCCGTCGTGTCCTCATGCGCCTTCGGATTTGCAGGATTGGCGAACTGATTGACGAAGTAGGCGCCCGTCTCGCGCGCGAGCTTTTCGGCCTTGTCCTGGTAATAGTCGGGATGGCCCTTGCCGACATCGGAACGCGTAATGCGCACTTCGGCGCCGAGCGCGCGCAGATGCTGGATTTTCTCCCGCGTCATCTTGTCGGGAACGATGAGAAGCACGTGATAGCCTTTGAGGATTCCGGCCAGTGCAAGGCCAAGACCGGTATTGCCGGCGGTCGCCTCGACGATCGTGCCGCCGGGCGCGAGGCGGCCGTCGCGTTCGGCGGCCTCGATCATCGAAAGACCGATGCGGTCCTTGATCGACCCGCCGGGATTTTGGTTCTCGAGCTTGGCAAAAAGCCGGCATGACCCGGTATCGAACCGCGTGAGCTCCACCATCGGCGTGTTGCCGATCAGCTCAAGGGTCGAGCGAACCGGTCTGTTGCGGGTTGCATCCGCCATGAGGGAGTTCCTGTGTTTGCCGCAGCACCATAGCGAAACAAAAGGCGCGAGAGCACTTCGAAACGCGTTAATTCCTGTGAGAAATCGGCTAGGGCGTGGCTCACCTGATTTTCGGCCGTTGCCCCTCACCCACGTTGGAGTGGTAGAGAACCCTCGCGTTTGCATCCAAACTTTCCTCCCCCAACGTGGGGGTGGTGGTTTGCGGAGCGAAGCGGAGCAAACCGGAGGGGGCGTCCGCGCGGGCGCGCGCAACACTCCCCCTCCGCCTCGCTGAGTTTATCCTCCGGCCGCGCTTTGCGCGGACCGGGGGGCTCGGCACCTCCCCCAGGTTGGGGGAGGAAAAATTGAAGGACGATCGTGCATGAACTTCTGCAGCGATAACGCCTACGGTGCGGCGCCGGAGATGTTGGACGCGCTTGCGGCGGCCAATGACGGTGCGGTGGCTTCCTACGGCGAAGATGCGCTCACGGAGCGCCTTCAGGCCGAGATGTCGCGTGTCTTCGAACGCGAGGTTGCGGCCTTTCCGGTAATTACCGGCACGGCTGCAAATGCCCTGGCACTCGCGACTATCGTTCCGCCGCACGGCGCCGTTTTCTGCCAACGAGGCTCGCACATCGGCTCCGACGAGTGCGGAGCGCCGGAATTCTTCACCCATGGCGCGAAACTCGTGGCCGTCGAAGGACGGGACAGCAAGCTCGTGCCCGAAGCGATCGACGACGCGCTGTCGCAATTCGTCAAAGGTTGCGTGCATCATCCGCAGCCCGCGGCCATCAGCATTGCGCAAGCGTCCGAACTCGGCCTCTGCTACGCGTCGAGCGAAATACGGGCGATTGCAGCGCTCGCGAAGCGCCATGACATGAAGCTGCACATGGACGGCGCGCGGCTTGCCAATGCGATCGCGCATCTTGGCTGCACACCCGCCGAGGCGACGTGGCGCGCTGGCGTCGACGTGCTGTCTTTCGGCGCGACGAAGAACGGCGCGCTGGGGGCAGAGGCCGTCGTGTTCTTCGATCCCGAACAAGTGCGCGATTTCGAATACCGCCGCAAAAAATCCGGCCATCTTCTGTCCAAGATGCGCTTCGTCTCCGTGCAGCTCCTCTGCGCGCTCGAGACGAATCGCTGGCTTGCCTGGGCGGCACGCGCCAATGCGTTCGCCGGGCGGCTGGCGCGAGGGTTGGCGGAAATCGGAAGCATCGAGATTGTCCATCCCACTCAGGCCAGCATGATCTTCGCTGTCATGCCCGACGCGATGGTTGCACGATTGCGCGCGCAAGGCGCCAGCTTCTACGAATGGGCGCCCTCAGATGGGCGGCGTACGCTGGTGCGCCTCGTCACCTCGTTCATGACGCCCGAGAGCGACATCGAGCGGCTGATCGCAATCGCGCGCGATTGACGCGGATCAGATGCGGCCGAGCAGGGTGATCGTCCCTTCTTCCGACGTGTTGCCGGAACTCGCGTAGAGATAGTCGAAGCCGAGGCCCACCGACCATGCGCCGGTGGAGATCGCCAATCCGCCGCCGGCCAATGCATTGCCATGAGCGGGTTTCGGTCCGCTGATCTGGAACTGGTCGATGGGCGTGACGCCGGCGAAATTCGCCGTCACGCTCTCCTGGCCGTTGGCGAAGTCGTAGCGATAGCCGGCGCGGGCCTCCGGCTGGAACAGGAAATCACCCAAATTGAGATCGTCGCGGACATCGACGCCGGAAAACGCCCTCAGCGAGGCCGCGTAGTCAGGATCGACATGAAGATCGAATCCGTCGCCGACCTGGCCGCCGCCATGCGTTTCGGTGTAGCCCTCCTGGCGCATCGCAAGCCCGTCCAGGCTGATCTGCGGCATGACCGCGGCACCGATCCAGTTGTACTGAAGGCCGGCCGTCGCTCCGCCGGCCATATATTCCGCGGGTCGGATGTCTTCGGCCGTGCGGGCGAATCCTTCGAGATTGATGGTGCGGCTGCCCGCCAGATGCGCGTAACCAACGCTCGCCTGCGTGTCGAGGAAGAATCCCCTGCCGTGCCAGTCGGAATAGCCGGTCGCCATGTACCATTCGGATGTCGTTTTCTGCAGCACCGGCGCCTTTGCGCCCATGCTGCCGGAGAAGAAGGTGAAGGCGCCGCCATAGCGGCCGTCCACGGGATCGCCCTCATCGGCGCCGAGCACGAAGCCGAAGCCCGTGTCCACAAAGCCGGTGCCGTCAGGCGTATTGTCCTGGTTCAGGCGCTGCACGAATTGCTGCCCCCACATGGTCAGGTCGCCGTCCTGGTTGGCGTATTCGCGCAGCGTGCGCTGGCGCGCCGCAACGACATCCGTCGCGTCGTCGGTGAGCGAAATGGCCAGCGCCCGGTTGGCGCCGGAGACGTCGGGCGCGAACGCCGCATACGCCGCCTGGGCCTGCTGGGTGTTGACAACGTTATTGAGCAGAGCTGCGCCCAGCGCGTCGTCAGTGGCCAGCGCTTCGTTCGCGTAGGGAAACATCTTCAACGCATAGCCGGTAAGACCCAGCGTCTGCGCCGATTTAGCCGTCAGATCGAGCACAATCTCCGAGTTCCCGGGGTTCAGGCCCCCGCAGGTGCTGTTTCCATTGATATTCCAGGTGCAGAGCGCGCCGGTGAAGAGGAACGGGACGCTGGTGGCGAAATCGGTTCTGATCGTGGCGAGCTCGGCGGCCGAAATATCCAGAGCGCCGATCGGCGCGCTGAGGAGATCGAACACTGCCGTCTGGTTCTTGAGGTTGTTGTTGCCATGTCCCGGCACGAAATTGCCGATATAGCTGCCGAAAGTGATCCTGAAATTCGTGTCGTCGCCGATCATGGCGTTCTGCGCGGAGATCAGGGCGCCTGTTTGCGGATTGACCGAGAGATTGAAGGGCTGGGACACGACGAGACCGAGAGTTGCGCCCGTGTCGACAGTAAATGACCCCGCGTCGAGCCCGACGACTCCGTTGGCGCCGAGATTGGCCGGCGTATTCTCCAGATTGAGCGTGCCGCCTTCGGCGATCATCACATTCAGGTGACTGCCCAGCGTCTCCGTGACCGCACCCGTCAGCGTTCCGAAAGTGCCGATGTTCAGCGTATCGACGGCGCCATTCATCGCGGTGCTGTTGCCGCCAAAGCTGACATTGCCGGTGACGGTGGCCGGGATCTGCGCGCTGCCGTTGACGGTCAGCGTATCGGCGCCGGTGCCGAAGAGAATGTTGCCAATCACCGTCCCCGAATTGTCGAAATTGACGCCCGAAGTGTTTACCGAGAGATTCGCAGCAACATCAACCTGGCCGTTGTTCTTGAGCGTCGTTGTGGTCGCCGAAATCGTGCCGCTGTTGATGATCGAATTGAGCGTTCCCGAGGCGTCATAGATGGCGGTCGCCGTGATGGAGGTCACGAAATCGGGACTGGAGGTCAAGACTGAGGCGGAGATGGTGCCGCTGTTGTTGATGGTGGGCAGCGAGCCCAACTCCTGGATGCTGATGGCCGTCGCCGTGCCAGCTTCCGGCCCGGTGACCGAGGCCGTGATGTTGCCGGAGCCGGATTCGTTGGAGTTGGTTAGTTCGGGGATGACGGCATAGTCGCCGATGAGGAGCGCATTGGCCGAGACGGTAGAATTCTTCGAGTTCGTCGTTGCCGAAGCCGAGATCGAGCCGCCGTTGAAGAGACCGCCGTCAAACTTCGTTTCCGCAGTCGTCGATGCCCCCACAATGCTGAACGTCGTGACGTCCGAATCTGCATTCGTAGACGCTCCGCTGATGGTTCCGCGATTGAGGAAGGAATTGCCCGGATCGGTGGGGTCGTTGTAGACGCCGATCACAAGAGGTGACGTGGGCGAAGCATTTCCGATCGTGGGATTGATCAGGACAGTCGGGGCGGAGCCGACCGTGGAGATGAGCGCACGCACGGTGGTCGTGTCGGAACTTGTGCTCGGACCGGCATTGTAGATTCCACCCGTAACGCTCGCTCCGATTCCCAGCGCGGTGCCGGCCTGCGGTAGAGTGGTGTTGGTCGAGCCGATGCCCGTCGTGCCGTAGGTCTGGATCGTCCCAGTGTTGTCGATGGCGCCGGTCAGGGTGCCGGTCAGTTGAATGCCCTCAGCGCCCTGTCCCGTTGCGGTGATCACTCCACTGACATTGATATTGCCGGTCATCGTGCCCAGGAGATCCATCGCAATGACATTGCCGAACGGCGTCGATGTCGATTTCGTCGACGTCGGCAACATTTCGAGTGTGCCGGCAATGTCGATATCGCCAACGATGTTCGTGCCGCTCACTTGCTTGATTCCGAAGGAGGAGTCTCCCTGGACCTTCATGGTCGAACCCGTTTCGAGATCGATCGCGACCGGAGAGGTGGCCCCGCTGGGAACAAGTCCCGTGAACGTGCCGCTGTTGATGTCGCTGGCAATGCCTTGGATGAGAATGCCGGTCTTGGCGGTTCCCGTGCCGGTCAGATCGACGACGCTCGAACTCTCGAATTCGCCTGTATAGCCGGTCGTGAGCTGGATGCCGGTTGCATTGGTGACGCCCTTGTAGCTGATCGTGCCCTCATTGTTGACCAGGGCGTTGTCCGAATTGATCGTGACGGCCGCCCCTGTCGGCGGGGTGGTGGTGATTTCGATCGAACCATCGGTTTCGATGGTGATGTTGCCGTCCTGGCCGGTGGTTTGCGGCGTCTTCACCTGTGTGCTGATGTTTGTGTCAGCGAGGACTTGCCCGGCAAGCAACGAGGCCGTGGCGGCGGAAAGCATCAGCGCGCGCTTGTTCAATGCGTACCTCTCGTCGTTAAAGGCCGGTATTTCTCAGGGGCCGATACGGCGGGGGCCCCACATCAGCCGCGGCGCCGCCCCTAGCGTGTCACCGCGTACCAAGGCACCTTAACCGCATTTCCGAGCGGCGCGCTAGACCCGTAACAGGCCATGCTGCCTCAAGATTTGCCCGTTTCACCGGACGAACGGGGCAACCCCGCAAATTGTCAACCGTGACGCCGCTTCACCTTCCGGCCTTAGCGCCTTGCGGCAAACCGGAGGGCCGAAGCGGCGCCGGCGTGCCCGCGTCCCGCGTGCGTGCATGGATGAAGTGGCCGAGACGTTCCAAAGAGATGCGCGCTTCGGACAGGCCGGGAACCGTCTGAAAAAGGTGCTCCATCCGGTCGTAAATCTCCACGCTCACCGGTATGCCTGCCTCGGCGGCGCATTCGCCGACGCGACTCGCGTCGTCGCGCAGGATCTCGAGACTTCCGGCATGGACCATAAGCGGGGGAAATTCGCGGAACGGCGCAAACAGGGCAGAGGCATAGGGATCGGCAGGGGTGCTCTTCTGCAGGTAATGCCGCGCGCTGACGAACAGCATCTCCCAGGAAAGCGCCGCGTCGCTCTTCGCGTTCTGCAGCATCGACCATCCCGATAGGGACAGGTCGGTCCAGGGCGACATCGCCGCGCACGCCGCGGGCATCGGCAACCCCGCGTTGCGGATCGCGTGCAGAAGCGAGAAAGCGAGGCCGCCTCCAGCCTCGTCTCCCGCTACGACGATGCCGCCCGCAGCAATCCCATGCTGCACAAGATGGCGATAGGTGTCGACGGCGTCGCGAAGGCCGGCGGGAAAAGGATATTCCGGAGCGAGACGATAGGCTGGCGCGAACGCGGCCGCCCGCGCCGCGAGACACAGACCCGCGATCAGCGGACGATGCGATGCCGGCGAACCCGCGACCAGGCCGCCGCCGTGCAAGTACAGAATGAGACGATGGGAAGCCGAATTGGGCGGCCGGAACCATTCGCCCTTGATGGGACCCACCTGTCCGGCTTCGAAGCTCACCTGCGCGGGCGCGGGCCCAAAGTGCTCGAACAGCGTATCGTACCGGCGGCGCAGTTCAGCGATGTCGCGGCCTGGACCGTTGGGGCGGCCCAAATGCGTGAGGCGCGCGGAGAGTGCGCTGTGCCAGCTCGGCATGGGATATCGGCGTTCAGATGTCGGGCACCAGTATGTTCCGATGCCCGACACCTGTCATCCTTCGACAAGCTCAGGATGAGGACAAATCCTCATGGTGAGCTTGGCCGCCCTACGGGGGGTCGCGTGACTCTCCGTGTCCGCCGAAGCCTTGGCGAAGGCGGACCGAACAATTAGGCGGCGCGCGCCTTGCCTTCGATGATCTTCACATCGGCGCCATTGATCGCAATGCGCCGGGGCTTCTGCTCGTCGGGAACAATGCGCTCCAGATCGACATGGAGCAGACCGTTCTCGAGCTTGGCGCCGCGGACTTCGACATTCTCGGCCAGCTGGAAGCGGCGGTCGAACGCGCGGCCGGCAATGCCCTGATAGAGAAATGCCGACTTGCCCTGCTCGCCGTTCTCTTCGCGCTTGCCCTGAACGGTGAGCACGCCTTCGCGCACCTCAACGTTCAGATCCTTCTCGCCGAAGCCCGCCACCGCGAGCGTGATGCGGTAATGCGTGTCGTCGGTGCGCTCGATGTTGTAAGGGGGATAGGTCTGGGCCGTGTCGTATTGCGGCACGGAATCCAGAAGGTCGAACAGCCGGTCAAAGCCGACGGTCGAACGGAACAATGGGGAAAAATCGAAACTTCGCATGGTTCACAGCCTCCTTCTCGAAGCGTTGTGGTTTGGGTTCGCCCGTCATGGGCCGAACCTCTCACTGTGCCCGGAAGCCCTCAGGCCTTTCCGGACATTCGATAGGTAGGAAGTAGCGTTCGGCGCTTCAAGAACCAGACCGCGCCCAGCTTACAGCCTCAGCAAGTGTGCGAGCCCGAGGCCCCAGAGCACCAGCAGAACCACATAGATAAATGCCTCCATCTGCGCCGGCGGAACCCGTAATCCGACGACGTCCCTGGCCAGGGTGAGAAGCCATGCACCCTCCTCCTCATTGGTGGCGTCGCGCCACGCGCCGGTGCGTATCAGCGATTCCAGATTGTTGAGTACACAGGAATTGCGGTTGAACTGCCACTGAAGCGCGACAACAGGCACAAACGCCAGGTAGAAAAGAAGCGCGCGTGGCCACCACATTGTCCAGCCGCCGACAATGAAGATCATCACCGCAAAGTGCAGAAGGAAGCAGAAGCGCCCGAGCGCATCGCGCCCCTTGCGCGCGACCGCGCCGGCGGGCGGGGGGATCGCCGCACTCATCGCGAGAAATCTTCTGCAGGCGATTGGCGAGAGTCGCGAAAATCTTTGACCATGGATGCCCCGGCTACCCCGTGGCGAGATTAGGTTGAGTGCGGCCCCAGTCCAAGCAATTACCTCCTATAACTACATCGAGGCCGGGTCGTCGACGATCCAGTTGTGCAGACCCGGCGCGCATGCTCAAATCGCGGAGCGGGACATCTGCCGGACGGAAGGACCAATTCATGAGTTCTGACCAGATCAATCAGATCATCACCCAGATGGGTACAGCCATCGGCGCCGATTCGGGGCTCGGCGGCACGCTCAAATTCGATTTCGGCGAGCCCGGCAGCGTCCTCATCGACGGCAAATCCGTGCCGAACAAGGTGACGGATGGCGCGGGCCAGAACGCCGACTGCACGATTTCGGTGAGCCTCGAAACCTTCGAAAAGATGGTCAAGGGCGAGCTCGACGGCACCTCCGCCTTCATGCAGGGCAAGCTGAGAGTGGCGGGCGACATGGGCTTGGCCATGAAGCTTGGGCCCATCCTGCAAAAGGCGCGCGGCTAGTCCATCCTGGACGTGCTGCGGACGCGCTTCATCGCGAGCCGCGAGGGAAAACGTCTTCGAACGGCGAGTTGGGAATCAGTGCCGGGCGTCACGCGGCGCGGGGTCTGTGTTATTCTCGACGGACAAACGGAGTTTATTGAGAAATACGGCGAGGTGGTCCAGGAGCTTGCCGCGCGCGGCTTCGCTGGCGCAGCACTCGACTGGCGCGGACAGGGCGGATCCGAACGCACCCTCGGCGACCCCCTCAAAGCCCATGTCGGCGACTTTTCCGAATACGATTCCGATCTTCAGTCCTTCATGAATGACGTGGTCGCTCCGATGAGCGACGCGCCGCCGCTCGCGTTCGCCCATTCGATGGGTGCGCATATTCTCCTGCGCGCACTCAAAGCAAATCCGCGCAGCTTCGCCGCTGCAGCGATGACGGCGCCGATGATCAGGACCAATGCCCGCGGGTTTCCTCTATGGCTCGTGCGCCTTATCTGCTCGACCTACAATCTCGCCGGCCTGACCGACGAATTCGTGTGGGGCATGCGCGATCGCGATCCGCTGTATATGAAATTCGAAGACAATCGCGTCACCTCGGACCGCGTGCGCTTCGCGCGTGCGCAGGCACTTCTGGCCAGACATCCGGAAATCCGTCTCGCCGGCCCCACCTGGGGCTGGCTCAAGGCGGCTTTGCGTTCGATGACAGCCGTGCAAGCGCCTGGATTTGCGGAAGCCATCACAACGCCATGTCTTGTGCTCGGCGCAGGCCGCGACCGCATCGTCGATACCGCGGCCGTCCGCGCATTCGCGCGTCGCCTGCCGAACGGCACCTATGTCGAACTCGCCGACGCCGAACACGAAATCATGATGGAGAACGATCCCATCCGTGCGCGATTCTGGGCGGCGTTCGATGCGTTTGTCGAAGAGCACGTACATGCTCGTCCTTCGACAAGCCCAAGGTGAGGAGAAAAGTCTTCATGCTGAGGCTGTCGAAGCATGAACTTGTTGAAGCATGAGTGCGTCCAAACCGCGTTTCAGACCAGGAAACGCGACAGAATCCCCAGCGCCTCGGCATGCACGCGCGCGTCGCCGGCGGCGACGATGCGGCCGCCCTCGCCGACGGGCGAGCCGCTCCAATCGGTGATTACGCCTCCCGCATTCTCGACAATGGGAATGAGCGCCGCCACATCCCACGCCGCGAGCGATGCCTCGACAATCAGATCGATATGCCCCAGCGCGAGCAAGCCATAGGCGTAGCAATCGCCGCCAAAATAACTCATGCGCGCACGCGCGCAGAGTGCTTCAAAGCCCGCGCGTTCCACGCTTGAGAAATAGCCCCAGGGATGCGTAGTCGACACCGCGGCAAGAGCAAGTGTCGCGCATTCGCGCGTGCGAAGCGCGGTTTTGCCGTCCTGCGAATGAAACTCCGCCCTGTCTCCATAAGCGGTGAAGCGCTCGCGCAGGACAGGCTGATCGATGATGCCGAGCACGCGCCGGCCATCGTCCTCCAGCGCAATCAGGGTGCCCCAGGTGGGGCGACCAGTGATGAAGGCGCGCGTGCCGTCGATTGGATCGAGCACCCACCGATGCCTGCCGCTGCCGGCTTCCAGGCCATGCTCCTCGCCGAGTATGCCGTCGTGTGGCCGCTCGCTGCGGATGAGCGCGCGCATTGCCGCCTCGGCCTCCCGGTCTGCGGCGGTCACCGGATCGAATGCCGTCTTACCCTTGTCGATGACGTCCAGCCGCTGACGGAAATAGGGCCGAATCACCGCGCCCGCCGCGTCCGCGAGCCGGTGCGCAAATGCGATCGTTTCCTCGTCCGGCATGGCTTTGCTTTCCCGGTTTGCCGCTATATTGCACGACACGAACACGGAGGGGAGCGATGAAGACCGTCGTTGTGACCGGCGCCTCGACCGGCATTGGCTGGGGTTGCGCCAAAGTCCTGGTCGAGAAAGGCTTTCGGGTTCTGGGCAGCTTGCGCAAAGAAGCCGACGCCGACCGGCTCCAGCGGGAGTTAGGCGGAAATTTCACCCCACTTTTTTTCGACGTCACCGACGAAGCAGCGGTGAAGCAGGCCGCAACCGCTACCGCATCGGTTCTCGGAAACGAACCTCTCTTCGGACTCGTCAACAATGCGGGGATCGCGGTGGCCGGCCCGCTTCTCTACCTCGATGTGGACGAACTGCGCCGTCAGCTCGAAGTCAACGTCACCGGACAATTCATCGTCACGCAGAGCTTTGCGCCTTTGCTGGTGGAGCATGTTTCGGCGCAGAACCGGGCGGGTCGCATCGTGATGATTTCATCCGTAGGCGGAAAGAACGCCTCGCCCTTCGTCGGACCATACAACGCTTCGAAATTCGCGCTGGAAGGTCTGTCGGAAAGCCTCCGCCGCGAGCTGATGCTGCTCGGTATTGACGTCATCGTGGTCGCGCCGGGCGCAGTTGCAACGCCAATCTGGGACAAGGCGGAACAGGTCGACGTGTCGCGCTACGCCAACACGCCTTACGCAACGTCGCTCAATGCGGTGCGCGACTACATGCTCGCGAACGGGCGCAAAGGTCTGAAGCCGGAACGCATCGGTCTCGCCGTGTGGCACGCCCTGACGACCCCTAAGCCGAAAACACGCTATGTGGTGACACCCGATCCCTTCCAGAATTTTCTTGTCAACACGCTGCCCAAGCGCATGGTCGACCGCATGATCGCCGGCCGCCTTGGTCTCCTGCCAAGACGATAGGAAAGATTCACAATGAGACAGTGAGAAAATGAGAACGCCCGCGGCGCGCCATCCTTTCTCGCTGTCTCATTGTGAATCTTTGTAGTTTGCCGTGCCTTGGCGGCCTGGTAGTTTACCGCACCCTACCCCACTTCGGCCTTGACTCTCTTGCGCAGGTGGGGGACCAGTTCTTTCTTCCGTAGACGGATTGATTGCGGCGTCACCTCGACGAGTTCGTCGTCGCCGATATAGGCGATAGCCTGTTCGAGAGTGTGCGGCACGAAGGGCGTCAGGCGCATCGCCTCGTCCTTCGAATGGGTGCGGATATTGGTGAGCTGCTTGGCGCGCAGCGGATTGACGTCGAGATCATTGCCGCGGGCATGCTCGCCGACAATCATCCCGCGATAAACCCGGGTGCCCGGCACAACGAAGAGCTTCCCGCGCTCCTCCAGATACCAGAGCGCGTAGGCCACCGCCTCTCCCTCTGCCGTCGAGACCAGCACACCGTTGCGCCGACCCTCGATCGGTCCCTTGAATGACGCATAGCCGTGAAACATGCGGTTGATCACACCGGTGCCGCGCGTGTCGGTGAGGAATTCGCCGTGATAGCCGATGAGCCCGCGCGAGGGCGCGAGGAACACGAGGCGCGTCTTGCCGGCGCCAGTCGGGCGCATGTCCTGCAGCTCGCCTTTGCGCTGGCTGATCTTCTCGATCACCACGCCCGTGTACGGCTCGTCGACATCGACAGTGACTTCTTCGATCGGCTCCAGGCGCTCGCCCGTATCGGGATCGGTGTCGTAGAGAACACGCGGCCGGCTGATCGAGAGCTCGAAGCCTTCGCGCCGCATGGTTTCGATGAGCACGCCAAGTTGCAGCTCACCGCGCCCGGACACTTCGAACGCGGCCTCGCCGGTCTCGCGCAGTTTGATCGCGACATTGCCTTCGGCTTCGCGCAGGAGCCGGTCGCGGATCACGCGGCTTTGCACCTTGTCACCCTCGCGCCCCGCCATCGGCGAATCATTGACCGAGATGGTGATCGCGAGCGTCGGCGGATCGATGGGCGGCGCGAACACGGGAGCTGTGACCTCGAGATCGCAGAGCGTATCGGCGACGGTCGCCGTCGAAAGGCCGGCGATCGCCACGATGTCGCCCGCTTCCGCGCGCTCGACGGGGACGCGGGCGAGGCCCCGGAAAGCGAGCAGCTTGGTCGCCCGCGCCCTCTCGATTTCCACCCCGTCCCGCGACAGGGCCTTGAGATGGCGGTTGATGGTGATGGCGCCCGATTCGATGCGGCCGGTGAGAACCCGCCCGAGATAGGGATCACCTTCGAGCGTCGTTACCAGCATCGCGAAGGGATGCGCGTCACCCGCCAGCTCCAGCGGGCGGGGCTTCGGCACATCCGCCACGATGCGATCGAACAGCGGCGCCAGATCGACGCGCTCGTCCTCGAGGGAGGCGACCGCCCAGCCCTGCCTTCCCGATGCGTAGAGCACGTGAAAATCGAGCTGATAGTCATTGGCTTCGAGGGCCAGGAAGAGATCGAAGATGTTTTCGAGCGTCTCTTTCGGCTGGGCGTCGGCGCGGTCGATCTTGTTGACGACGACGATGGGCTTCAGACCCAGTGCCAAGGCCTTGGAGAGCACGAATTTGGTCTGCGGCATAACGGATTCTGCCGCATCGACAAGCAGCACGACGCCGTCCACCATCGACAGGATGCGCTCCACCTCGCCGCCGAAATCGGCGTGGCCCGGCGTATCGACGATATTGATGCGCACGTCCTTCCATTCCACGCTCGTGCATTTGGCGAGAATGGTGATGCCGCGCTCGCGTTCCTGATCGGTGGAATCGAGCGCGCGCTCCGCCACTTGCTGGTTTTCGCGCACCGCCCCTGACTGTTTGAGCAGCTTGTCCACCAGCGTCGTCTTGCCATGATCGACATGGGCGATGATGGCGATGTTGCGAATGTCCATTGTGCTCGGTGGTGGCTTGGGGGCGCGCGGCTTATAGAGGAAGCCAGCGGGGAGCCGCAATGACGGTCAGCGCAGGCTTTGGGTTGTTACCAGCTCAATTTGACCGCACAGCGCCGCAGTTGGTGAAACGCAGGCATAAACGCTGTGGGAAATTGTCCCATGGCCGTCCGGCTGCGCTCCGGTGACTGCAAAGAGTTGTAATAAAAGGTCGCAAGGCCTGCCCCAACACTCGCAATTCACGGACGCCATGCTAGGAGATGGCCGCTGGGGAGGGCATCGCACGAGGGGGCGAATGACGCCTGTGGCGGGGGCCGCCGGCGGAAAAACGGCATTCCGCCGCCAGGATCGATGAGGAATGAATGTCAGGTTCTCCAATCCCTTGCACGCCGTGCCTTCGACCATGCAGAACACCCCCAGACACCGGCCCATCCCATTTATTGCAAGATGTAGCGTGATTGAGGCCAAAGTACCGCTCCGGGTTTTCGATAGCGGGGCCATGAAATGACCCGTTCGGAATGGTCCGATCCAGCGCACCGGCGGTGGGTCTTCGCGGGCTTGGTTGTGCTCGCGTTGGCGCTCGCCAGCTGGACCATTTTTCACCAGAAGCCCGCAACGGCATCGGGGCCGCCGCCGGTTCCCGTGACGGTGGCCGTCGCCAGGCAGCAGGACATCGCGCTCTCGCTCACCGAACTCGGTGCGGCACAGGCCTGGACCAGCGTCAACGTGCTGGCGCAGGTGAGCGGAAAACTTCTCACCGTCAATTTCACCGAAGGCGCCGACGTCAAGGCCGGTGACCTCCTCGCGCAGATCGATCCCGCTCCCTATCAGGCGGCGCTCGAACAGGCCCAAGGAACTCTGCGGCGCGACAGGGCCGCACTTGCCAACGCGAAGCTTGATCTCGCGCGATTCAAAAGGCTCGAGGCGCTCAATTCGATCGCGACGCAGCAGGTGGATACGCAGGCCGCGCTCGTCCTCCAGGACGAAGGCGTCGTGCAGAGCGACGAAGGAACCGTGAAGACCGCCGCGGTCAATCTCGGCTGGACACGCGTCGTCGCGCCGGTCACCGGGCGGACCGGTGTCCGCCTTGTCGATCCGGGAAATCTTGTCAGCACCAGCGGCTCCGTTGGGAATGCACCAGCCACTGCTGCTGCGACCAACACGTCGAGCGCCGTGTCATCGGGCGGCACGGGCATCGTCGTCGTCAATCAGATCCAGCCGATCGCGGTCACGTTCACCGTACCGGAGGGGGATTTCCAGAATCTGGCGCAGGTGTCGAACGGCTTTCATATTCCGTTGGTGACGCGTGCCTACAGCCAGGAGACCGGCACTCTGCTCGATACAGGCGAGCTGAGCATCGCCGACAACCGCATTGATCCTTCCACGGGCACGATCGAGCTGAAGGCGCGCCTCCCCAACGCGAGAAAGTTGCTCTGGCCCGGTCAGTTCGTAAACGTGCAGCTGACGCTGCAAACGTTGCACAACGTCACGACGATTCCGACGACCGCGGTCAATCGCGGACCCAACGGCAGCTTTGCTTATGTCGTGCAGAAGAACGGGCGCGTGGCAATGCGGCCGTTGACCCTCGCGTCGACTCAGGACTCGACCGCCGTCGTCACGAAAGGTGTCAAGTCCGGCGAGATTGTGGTCACCGACGGCCAGATGATCCTGAAAGACGGCTCGCTCGTCAGGATCGCAAGACCAACGCGGCCCGGCTCGTGAATCTCGCCAGCCCGTTCATTCACCGCCCCATCGCGACCACTCTGTTCGCGGTTGCCGTGCTCCTGATCGGCATCGTCGCCTATTCGCTCCTGCCGGTGGCGGCCTTGCCGAATGTCGATTTTCCAACAGTCCAGATAAGCGCGTCGCTGCCCGGAGCGAGCCCGGAAACGATGGCGTCGAACGTGGCGACGCCGCTCGAACGGCAGTTTTCGCTCATTCCCGGCGTCGCGCAGATGACGTCGGTGAGCGCGCTCGGAACGACGAGCATCACGTTGCAGTTCGAGCTCGGCCAGAATCTCACCGACGATTTCGAACAGGTGCAGGCCGCGATCAATGCCGCGAGCGCGCAGTTGCCGACCAATCTCCCGGCGCAGCCTACCATCCGTCGCGTCAATCCCGCCGACGCGCCGATCATGATCCTGTCGCTCAACTCGGATTCGATTCCGCTCGACCAGGTCGACAACTATGCGGACGTCATCCTCTCGCAGCAGGTCTCGCGGATCAACGGCGTTGGCCTCGTCACCATCGGCGGTCAACAGAAGCCCGCAGTGCGAATCCAGCTCGACCCCCGCAAAATCGCCGCGCGCGGGCTCCAGATCGACCAGATTCGTACTCAGATCGTGGCCGCCACGACCAATGCAGCGAAAGGCTCCATCATCGGGCCGCAGCAGGGTCTCACCGTCTATGCCAACGACCAGATCCTCGATGCAAGCCCGTGGAACGATCTCGTCGTCGGCTACAGCAATGGCGCACCGGTGCGCATTCACGACATCGGCACCGCCTATCAGAGCGTGGAGAACAACCAGATCGGCGCCTGGGTGTATCCCGGCAAGGGCAACAGCGACCTTACGCTGAAGGGCGGACGCAGCATCCTGCTGGTGATCTTCAAGGAGCCGGGCGCGAACGTCATCGACACGGTGAACCAGATCCGGGCGGCGTTGCCGCGTCTGCAGCAGGCCATTCCGCCGGGCATCGCCATGCATATCCTGATGGATCGCACGCAGACCATCAGCGCCTCGGTCCAGGACGTGAAACTCACCCTCCTCATCACCATCGCGTTGGTGGTAATCGTCATCTGGCTTTTCCTGCTCAACGTGCGCGCGACGCTGATCCCGAGCTCGGTCATCCCCCTGGCTCTGCTCGGCGCCACAGTCGCGATGCTGGCGCTGAATTTCAGTCTCGACAATCTTTCGCTGATGGCGCTCACCATCGCGGTCGGCTTCGTCGTCGACGATGCGATCGTGATGGTGGAGGTGATCTGGCAGCAACTGGAGCACGGCGCGAAACCGTTCGACGCCGCGCTCGCCGGCTCGCGAGCGGTGAGCTTCACCGTGCTCTCGATTTCGATCTCGCTTGTCGCCGTGTTCACGCCGCTGATGTTCATGGGCGGCGTCGTCGGTCTCCTTATGCGCGAATTTGCCGTCACGTTAAGCGCGGCCGTGCTCGTTTCCCTGGTGCTGACGCTCACCGTGACGCCCATGCTCTGCGCGCAGTTCCTGAAATCGCCCACGCCGCCTACGCACTGGTTCACGCGCAGTCTGAACGACGGCTTTCGCCGTCTGGAAAAGGGCTATGCTTACTATCTCGATATTGTTCTCGAGCACAGACTCCTGACGGCGATCGTGTTCCTGATCACCGTCGCCGTGGCGATCGTACTCTATGCGACCGCGTCGACCGGCTTCTTCCCTCAGCAGGACACGGGATTTCTGAGTGGCGTGATGCTGACGTCGCAAGATGCATCGTACATCAAGACCCGACAGAAGATCCAGGACGTTGCCTCCGTGATCAGCCAGGACCCCGGCGTCGCCGGCTTCGGCATGTTCGTAGGCTCGTCAGGCGCCAACCAGGCGAACATGTATATCGCGCTGAAACCCAAGGCGGAGGGGCGCACTGCAACGGCGGATCAGGTAATCGCGCGGCTGAGGCCAAAACTCGCGCAGCTCATCGGGGTTCGCGCGCTCCTGCAAGCGGCGCAGGACATCAACGTCGGCGGCCGGGCCGGCCAGGCGCAATACCAGTACACGCTGGCCGATCCCGATCTGAACGAGCTCGACACCTGGGCGCCACGCCTGCTTGAGGCGTTGCAGACATTGCCGCAGCTGAAGGACGTGAGCTCCGACCAGCAATCGAACGGCGGCGCCGTCAACCTCCAGATCGACCGCGCGGCGGCGATGCGTTTCGGCATCTCGCCGACGGCGATCGACACGGCGGTTTACGACATGCTGGGTCAGGACGAAGTGACGCAATATTTCACGCAGCAGAATTCCTATCACGTGGTGATCGAAGGTCCGCCCGGCCTGACCGCCACGCCTGCGCTGTTCAACTCGATCTACATCCTCTCGCCGACGACGGGTAAGAGCGTGCCGCTCTCGCTCTTCGTCAAAGTCGATCCCAATCAGACGAGCAGCCTGACAGTCAGCCATCAGGGCGAATTTCCCGCAGCGACGTTGTCGTTCAATCTCGCGCCGGGCGTCGCCCTCGGCCAGGCAACGCAGGCCGTCGAGCGGGCGCAGGCAAGGCTGGGCGCACCGCCCACGCTCACCGGATCGTTCCAGGGAACGGCGCAGGCGTTTCAGCAGTCCCTGTCGAGCGAGCCGATGCTGATCCTGGCGGCGCTGATCGCCGTCTACGTAATCCTCGGCGTGCTCTATGAGAGCTTCATCCATCCGCTGACGATTCTCTCGACGCTGCCATCCGCCGGTGTTGGCGCGCTGCTGGCGCTGAAGCTGGCCGGACAGGATCTCAACGTCATCGGCATCATCGCCATCATCCTCCTGATCGGCATCGTCAAGAAGAACGGCATCATGATCGTCGACGTGGCGCTGCACCTTGAGCGCGAACACGGTATGAGCCCGGAAGAATCGGTGCGCCAAGCCTCGCACCAGCGGCTGCGGCCGATCCTGATGACGACCGCGTGTGCCATGCTCGGCGGAATTCCCATGATCGTCATGAGCGGCACTGGCTCGGAGTTTCGTCAGCCGCTCGGCTACGCCATCGTGGGCGGACTTCTCGTCTCGCAGATCCTGACCCTGTTCACGACGCCGGTCATCTACATCTATCTCGATCGCCTGCGCCAACATCTCGGCGAGCGCGATCGGCATTCGGGCGAACCGGAGGCTGCGCCAGCGGAGTGAATCCTGCATCTCTCCTGCGAAGCCCGCTCGCGCGTAGCTTCGGTAGTTCACCCACAGGCCAAAGGGGGGGAGGGCTCAGGGAGTCCTACGTTTCAACCGCTCGAACGCCGGTGAGGGAACCCTCTACATGTGAATGCCGAATGCGATGCCGTAGGTCCGCGGATCTTCCTGGAATGCGTTGGTGTAAAGGCCCGAGGACGAACTCGTGAGATACTCGCCGGTGACGTTCGAATTGTCGAAGACGTTTTTCACAAAGGCCTGAACGTACCAGCGGTCGTCCGGCGCGTTGAGCGTCAGAAGCAGATTCATTTCGTCCCATGATTTGATGAGGTCGGCCGGGTCCTCCCAGACGCGTCCCCAGATATGGGACTGCCAGAAATATTCCGCGCGGGCGACCAGATTGTAGCCGCCGGCGATCGGCTGCGTGAACTGACCATTGACGCTGACCTGCAGCGAGGGCGTGTTCTCCAACTCGTGGCCGCTCAGATTGACGGGCGAACCATTGGCGTCGCCGATGCCCTTGGGATCGCTGTAGGACCACCCGTACTTCGTCAGCGCGGCGGTGATCGCCGCGGGTGCGTCGGTGGGACAGAATCCGAAGTTCGAATTCGCGACGCCGGCAGCGGCGAGCGCATGCGCGCCGCCCGGGGGAACGAGGAACCCGGGGATGTTCAGTTGTCCGGGCGTCATGCCGCCGTTCAGCGCCGGATCGAAATTGTAGAGCACGCAGTTCTGGCCCGCGGCGGCCGAAATATTGTCGTCCTTGATGAGCACGACGTCGCTGCGGCCGCCTGTCGGGTTGCGTGTGTCGAGGAGCAATTGATTGCCGATCTGGCTGCTCTCATGCGACAGGTTCAGTCCGAACTGCCACTGGTCGGTCGGGGCCCAGACAAACTCGCCTTCGAGGCCCCACAATTTCGCATCGTTCAGGTTCTCGTTGACCGATGTGTTGCCGATGATCGAGGACACTTGGTAGCCCTTGTAGTCGTAGTACCAGACATCGCCATTGGCCTGCAGCGTGCTGCCCAGAAGCGAGTTTTTTGTGCCCACTTCGAAAGCGTCCACCTGCTCCGGGCCGTACTCGACAGGCACAGTGAGCCCGGACTGAATGCCGGGGTTTAGGCCGCCGGCCTTGTAGCCGCGCGCATAGGACGCATAGACAAGGGTTGCGTCCGTGAAATCGAACTTTGGCGTCCAGTCAGCCACGAACCGACCTGTAACTTTCCTGTCGGTGACGCTCGCGTTGTCAAAGTTCTGACAGCCGGCCTTAGTAGGATCTGCGTCGTAGACGCACGGAAGGCCCAACAGATTGAACGAGTTGGCGTCGTTGATCGAGGTGTCGATAGTGGTCGCGCCGATAGGCGCCGGAACAGATTCGAACAGGATGCGATTCGATTCGCCCTTGTTGTCTACATTGTAGCGCAGGCCCGCGGTCAGTTTCAGCGTGTCGGGAAGCACGTCGTAATAGACCTCTCCGAAAACAGAATTCGAATCGAGCCTTTCGATGCCTTCGTTGCGGTAAAGCGAGGGCGCCTGAACGCATGCATTTGCCGCGCATTGGGTCGGATTGTAGAATGTTCCGAGGAAGCCGCCGAGCAGGATCGATGGATAATCCAGCATTGGCGAGGCGACATAGTAGTCGGTGGCCGAATCGGCGTGAAGGCTGTAACCCGCCACCATGAAATTGAGAGGTCCGCTGAACTTCGAATTGAAACGTACTTCCGCGGACACTTGCGACTCGCCAAAATCGGACTGGTCGTAGGCCGACAGATCCTTGGTGAAGTGATAGGCGCCGCTGACCAGTCCCAGTTCCCTGACGTCGGATTCGGGCAACTCACCCTGGCCGATATTGGCGAAATATTGCGCGTATGGGGCGAAGGACTGCCCGAACAGCGGCAGGAGCGCCGCGAAAGTGCCGACGGCTGTTTCCAGCCTCTGGATCCCGGCCGGATTGTCCAGCGAGAAACTGGGAACGTTGTTGTAACTTTCCTCCGAGAAGTTCGAAGGCCGGTCGTAACCGCCCACGAATGTCACGTCGAGCCAGTCCGTCAGGTTCTGCTTCACAGTCAGACTGAGAAAACTGTCCTGCGCGCGATAGATCGGTGTGAAATCGGAATAGACGCTGAACGGACTGCTCGGCTCGTTGAAGCCGGCCGGCAGTCCTGGCGGATGTTCGAGATCGAACAACCCCATCTGGGCGAACGCCGGAGCCAGCAGCGGATTGAGCGAGAAGCCCAGATTGCCGAGCGCCTGCGTCGTCGATTCGATAAACGCCGCGGTCGAGAGCGCGTTCACCGGCTGATTGGTGGCACCCGTCGGGAGGCAGCCAAGGACCGCCGTGGGATCTGTCTCGCACAATTGCCGCGTGCTGCGCATGTGGCTGTCGGCTTCGCGGGTGAACTGCGCGACAAAATCCACAGTCGTCCTGTTGGTCGGCTCCCAACGCACGCTGGCACGGACCGAGTAGGTGTCCTCCGAATCGATGTGGCTGTTGTTGAACGTGTCGTCGATGTAGCCGCTGTGCCTGACCCAGTCGCCCGCAAGACGGATGCCGAGTTGGTCGGTAATGAGCGGCATGTTCGCGTCGCCCTTCACCTCGACGGCGTCGTAATTGCCGAAGCTTGCATAGGCGTCCGCGGAGCCCGTCGAAAGATCGGGCGTCTCGGTGATCAGGTTCACCACGCCGCCGGTGGCGCCCCGTCCATAAAGGGTGCTTTGCGGGCCCCTCAAAATCTCGACGCGCTGGAGATCGTAGAAATTCGACTCGGCAAGGAGTGGATCGAGGAGGTAGACGTCATTTTCGTCCGTCGCCACGCCGGCTTCCGCGTCGCCGCTGACGACCGACTCGCCGATGCCGCGAATCGAGAAATCGGAACCCGTGAAATTGCCCTTCGTATAGGTCACGCTCGGGGTGCTGAACTGCAGATCCTTGACCTGCTCGATCTGGTGCGCAGCCAGGTCCTGCGCCGAGAATGCGGTGATCGAGATGGGAACCGTCTGGATGTCCTCGGACCGCTTCTGGGCGGTGACGACGACTTCCTCGATCTGGGCGAAGGCGGGCGCTGAAAGCGCGGTGGTCAAAAGCAGCGCGTTGACGAAAAGCAGGGACCGGCCGGCCCCGACCGAATGCTTGCAGGACATTTCTAGCTCCCCTTTGCAGCTCGCCCCAAGCCCGAACTCTTCCGGACACCCGGCTGTCCTGCACCCCGAACAGCCCCAGCGGCGACTGATTTGTTGTCAAAGGATAGGTTTGCGACGCGCGCGCGAGCAAGAATTTAGTCGGCAGACCCGCTCGTGGATGTCGATTCGTGCGAATTGTACCCCGAATGCCACACAGAACGTCGCCCGGTCGTTAAGCAGGGGTCCGACCACGCCCGGCGAGAAGTATCTGGCAGGCCGCGACAAGGCGTTCGTAGTCGGCGGGTTCGTTGTAGATTTGCGCCGATATCCTCAGCCAGAGCCTGTCCGCGAAGGCATAAGCGGGCGCCATAATCCGATGCTCGTGGGCGAGAGCGTGCCGGAAACGCATGGCGTGCTCAGCATCCCCGCAATGCTCGCTGAGTATGAAGGCCGCCATCGCAGCGCGCGTATCGGGCGTGCCAGCGACCTGGACGTCGAGTGCTGAGGCAATCATACGGGCCCCGTCTGCGGCAACGTCACGATTGCGCGCCATGAGACCGGGGCCCCCCAAGCCGTCGTGCGCGCGCGCGGCCGCTTCGAAGCAAAGCCACGGCGTCGGATCACGGGTCCCGACCCAATCGAAGGCTGCCGTGTATCCCTGGTCGGTGCCGTGCGAAAGCACCGCAGGGCGGGTTTGCCCATGACGCGCCGGCGTGGTCCACAGCAGCCCGCAACCGCGCGGCGCAAACATCCATTTGTGGGCATTGCCCGTATACCAGTCCGCTCCGATTTGAGGGACATCGAGCGCAATCTGGCCGGGCGCGTGCGCACCGTCAACGAGGACGGGCACGCCCAAGTCACGCGCCAGCTCCGCGATGCGCTTGACAGGTAGAATGGTGGCCGTGGCCGAGGTGATGTGATCTACGACGAGAAGGCGGGTGCGAGTGCCGAGCGCGAATCGCACCGCCTCGACAACCTGATCGTCATGCTCAAGCAGAGGCGGCAGCGTTGCGATTTGCAATTTCGCCCCACGCCTTTCCGCCACCAGACTCATGGCCTTCAGCACAGCACCGTAGGCGTGAGACGTTGTCAGGATCTCGTCGCCCGGCTCGAGCGGCAAGGAATGAAGCACCGCACTGACCGCGGCCGTTGCATTCTCGCAAAAGACCCAGTCCTCGCTCCGTCCGCCGAGCCGCTGCGCCACATGCGCAGCCATGCTTCGCATGGCATGGGGCAATTCGTCCTGGAAGTAACCCGTCGGATTGCGCTCGATGGCAGCGCGCAGGCGCTCCTGCTCCAGACGCACCTCGCGCGGCACGGCGCCATATGAGCCGTGATTGAGGTGAATGAAATCCGGTAAAAGCTCGAACGCGGCGGCGTTGCTATTGGGGCTTGGGGTAAGGGCCGATCGGGAAAGGCTGGTCATCGCGCACGAAGGTGATGAAGGCGAAGAGCTCCCAAAGATACTGCAAGAGGCTCAGATTGAAAGTCTTCAATTCTGCATTCACCCGGCCCGTGATGAGAAGAACCACGAACTGAACCGCGCTCAGCAACAGAAGCGCCCAGAACGCGAACCATGCCAGCAACGCAAATCCGAACGCGTAGAGAAGCCGCACGACCGGAAAGGCGGTCTTGGGAGCCGGCTGCGGGATCGTCGCGCCGTCGGCGGGATGTGAGTCCGTCATGATGTCCCTCACTTTGGGCAGAGCACCAAAAACGCTCGGCCACGCGCTTGATCTATGGTTTCGGGCGGCCCGTTCAAGCCTCCGGCGCGGGTTCCTTCGTCGGTCCTCTGGCCGCCAACGCTTCGAACGGCCCGGCCAGGACAAGGCCCGCCGCATAGCCGCCCAGATGTGCCTGCCATGCAATCAGCTGGACGCCGCCCCCGGTACCCAAGCCTGTAAGTCCGGCGATCACGTTAACTGCCACCCACAACGCGGTCCACACAAGCACGCGCGGCGCAAATAGCGGTGCCAGTTCCCGCCGAGCGTGCGGTGAGACAACCGGCAGCATGCGAAATCCCGCTGCCATCAATCCGGAAACCGCGGCCGAGGCACCGATCACTGGCGCCGTCGATCCCCAGTTGCAGACCAGATGCGCCGCCGCGCCGGCGATTCCGCATATGAAAAAGAAGAGGAGGAACATGAGAGAGCCGAACCGCCGAGCCACAATGGGCCCGAAGGCGAGGAGCCACACGCTGTTAATCGCGACATGCATGAAGCTCCCATGCAGGAAGATGTATGTGACGAAGGGAACGGCCCGCTCGAAAACGTTGCCGGGGTTAACCCCATGTACCGCAAGAAAATTCTGCGAATAGCGCGCGGGCACGAAGCCGTAGGCGAGGAACAGCGCTTCGGACTGGCGGAAAAAAACGAGCACGCGCAACACATGTGCGCCAACGAGCGCCGCGATCAGCCAGACGACGACGGCCGGTGCGCGAAGGAAAGGCTGGCGCGGGCGACCCTCCACGAGAAAGGCCACAGTTCAACCCGTCTGCATTGGCATGGGAAAAAATCTCGGCGCGAATCCTGCCGGACGTTAACGGCCAAACGCTGCAATGGAAACAACAGCGGCAAGAAAACACCTGCGGCCCGGCAGCCTCCGTGGCCCATATTCCGAGCAATTATCCTTTTTTTACCAATCCGGAAAGTCTCACGGGAAGGCGTGGAGACGCGGAAAGAGAGTAGTTCGCATGAGACGGAGCGGCAGTGAGAGACTTTGCCCGCCGGAGGCGCGCGATTCCTTTCTCACCGTCTCACCGCGTGTCTCTAAATCCCTTTTTGCTCCGCGTCCTTCCACCTACGCCACGGCTTCGGCGGACTGATCGAGTTCACAAGACCCGCCGAAACTTCAGAGAAGGCGGGCCGCGTCTTCGCGTGCCCATTCTTTGGGAATGCTGAGCACCGGGCAGGCGCTTGTCGTTGACGTATCGCTGATTTGGATGAATCGTGCGACAGCACACGACTCGCCGGCAGGTCCTCCATTTCAACGCCATCGCTCCCGATCGCCCCGCAGCGCGAACTGTCTGTCCGCGGTATCGTTCTCGGCGTTCTCATCACCACCGTGTTCACCGCTGCCAATGTCTATCTCGGCCTCAAGGTCGGGCTGACGTTCGCGACCTCGATCCCGGCTGCCGTCATCTCGATGGCGGTGTTGTCGGCCTTCAAGGGCGCAACCGTCCTTGAGAACAACATCGTGCAGACGGTCGCCTCCGCCGCCGGCACGCTGTCGGCGATCATCTTCGTGCTGCCAGGACTCGTGATCGTGGGCTGGTGGCAGGGCTTTCCGTTCTGGACCTCGTTCCTGGTCTGCGCCTCGGGCGGCATTCTGGGCGTCTTGTTCACCATCCCGCTCCGGCGCGCGATGGTGACGACGTCCGACCTCCCATATCCGGAGGGCGTTGCTGCGGCTGAGGTGCTCGAGGTCGGCTCGCATGCGCGCGAAGCCGTGACGAGCGACGCTTCGTCCGACGCGCGCGAAGGTCTTCTCGCGGTCACCTATGGCGCGGTCGCTTCGGCGGGCCTCGCGGCATTCGCCGCAACACGTATCGCTGCGGGCGAAGTTACGCAGTTCTTCCGCGTGAGCGCAGGCGCCATCAGCGGATACGACATGTCGTTCTCGCTTGCGCTGCTCGGCGCCGGCTACCTGGTCGGCCTGTCGGTCGGCATGGCGATGCTGCTTGGCCTTCTCATCGCCTGGGCGGGTGCGGTCCCCTTTCTCACTTCGATGGTACCCGCCGCGCAGGGAGCGATCGGCGACCGCGCCCTGGATGTGTGGACGCATCAGGTACGCTTCATCGGTGCGGGCACGATCGGCGTCGCGGCCATCTGGACGCTCCTGAAGCTCGCGGGACCTGTCGCGCGCGGACTGGCATCCACAGTGACGGCTTCGCGCGCGGCGAAGACGATCACTTCTGACCGGCGTGACATCGACATGGGCGCCGGCTGGATTGGCGCGCTCGCCATCGTCTGCCTGTTGGTCATTGCCTTCATTTTGGTCAAGTTTCTCGAACCGACCCCGCTCGCGGCAAAGACGGTCGCGCTCGTCGCGGCGGCGGTGCCTTTCGTTTTCTTCGGCGGTTTCCTCGTCGCCGCGATCTGCGGTTACATGGCTGGTCTCATCGGCGCCTCGAACAGCCCGATCTCGGGCGTCGGCATCCTTGCCATCCTGACCTGTGCGGCGCTTCTGGTAGGCGTGGCCGCGCCGTCGGCCGAATCGCGCGGCGCTCTCGTCGCCTATGCGCTGTTCACCACCGCGATCGTGTTCGCTATCGCGACAATCTCGAACAACAATCTTCAGGACCTCAAAACAGGCCAGCTCGTCGGGGCGACGCCGAGCGCGCAGCAATGGGCGCTGGTGGTGGGTGTCATTGCGGGCGCGGCCGTTATTCCGCCCGTGCTCAATCTGCTCGCGCAAGCCTATGGCTTTGTGGGCGCGCCGCATTCTGCGGCAGCCGTGGCGAAGCCCCTTCCCGCTCCGCAGGCCGGTCTCATCTCGGCTCTGGCCCAAGGCGTGATCGAACAGAAGCTCAACTGGCTGATGCTGGGGATCGGCACGGCGCTCGGCGTCATCGTCGTGGCGCTCGACGAATTCCTTGCCGCGCGCAAATGGCTCAGGCTGCCGCCACTCGCGGTCGGCATCGGAATCTATTTGCCGATGTCGGCCACACTTCCCGTCGTGATCGGTGCGGTGATCGGCCACTGGTACGACAGGCGCGCCGTTCGGACGAAAAACCCTGCGCATGCAAAGAGGCTGGGCGTGCTCGTCGCATCGGGCATGATCGTGGGCGAAAGCCTGTTTGGCGTGCTGCTTGCGGGATTGATCGTGGCGCTCTCGACCGACGCGCCGCTGGGCCTCGTGCCTGCGGATTTCGCGCCGGCCAACTGGTTCGGCCTTGCCGCTTTCGCAACTCTGATCGCGGTGCTTTACGGGTGGATGATGCGCCGTTCACCCGCGTGATCGGACGGCCTCGTCGAGCGCGAGCACATGCTCGGCCTGGATCAGATGCGGCCGGTCGAGCATCTTGCCGTCGAGCGAAGCGACGCCCGCCCCGCCCGCGAATGCCGCAACCACCCGGCGTGCGTGCTCGACATCATCCAACGAAGGCGTGAAGGCTGCGTTGATCACTTCGACCTGATCGGGATGGATCGCGAGCATTCCCGTGAACCCCTCACGGTTCGCGGCGCGCGCGACGCGCGCAAGCCCTGCGAAATCCTTGAAATCGGCGTGGAGCGTCTCGATCGCTTCGACACCGGCCGCTTTCGCCGCGAGAAGGCAGAGCGAGCGCACGAGGCGATAGGTGAAAGCGAACTCGCCGTGTTCGTCCCGGTTTGTAGTAGCTCCGAGTGCTGCCGACAGGTCTTCGGCGCCCCACGTGAGCGCCCGCAGGCGCGGCGGCGGAATTCGATATTCCCGAAGATTCAAAACGGCCGCAGGCGTTTCGCTCGCAACCGGAATGACGAAGATGCCGCGTTCGGGCAATCCGTTCGCGCGTTCGAGCGTGAGGAGATCTGCATCGAGCGTGCGTAATGTTTCCGGTGAATCAGGCTTGGGCACCACGATGCCCGCGGGGCGCGCAGCAGCAACCGCTTCGAGATCGTCGCGGTAGTCCGGGCTCGCGACGGGATTGATGCGCACCCAGCTCCGCGCCGAAGCGTGAGGAACAAACTCGCGCACGAGACTGCGCGCGCGCGACCTGTTCTCGGCTGCAACGGAATCTTCGAGATCGAGAATGAGTGCATCGGCTGGCGAAGACTTCGCCTTCGCAAGCTTTCTTTCGCTGTCCGCCGGCACAAACAGCATCGAGCGCAGGATCGTCATGGCACCGAGCCCCGCGTGTTGAGGAGCCCCTCACCCGCGCCTGAGCGCTCGATAGTCCTCGTTCTTGAGCCCTCTCCCACAAGGGGAGAAGGTGCCCCACGCGTTGATTTTCCGCTGCCGATGCAGGCCTCCGATTCCCCTCTCCCCATGTGGGAGAGGGATGCAGATACGGGCCACAAATTCTGCTCTGGCGCGGGTGAGGGGTCGCGGCCGCTCATCCCGGCTTCCTGAGCATCAGCGCCGAGCGCTTGCATATCGCGACGATCTCTCCCCGCTGGTTGATCGCGCGATGGACGAAGACGACGATGCCGTTTTGTGGGCGCGACCGGCTCTCGCGCAATTCGAGCACCTCGCTCTCGACATGCAGCGTGTCGCCGTGAAAAACGGGCTTCGGGAAGCGGACCTCGTCCATGCCGAGATTGGCGACAGTCGTACCGAGCGTCGTCTCGCCCACGGAAATGCCGATCATCAGCCCGAGCGTGAACAGCGAATTGACGATGCGCGTTCCAAATTCCGTCGTTTTCCCATATTCCTCGTCCAGATGTAGCTGTGCGGGGTTGTGCGTGATGGCGGTGAAAAAGACATTGTCGGCCTCCGTCACGGTGCGCCGTATCGGGTGGGCGAATGTCTGTCCGACGGAAAATTCTTCGAAATAGAGTCCCGGCATGCAGATGACCGTTGCGATTTGCGCTAATGTTTAATCCCGTTCCCGTTCCCGAGGCCAGCCCATGAGCCTACCGGCATCCGCAAGAGTGGTGACGTTTCTCGGCACACGTGACCGCGAGGCGGCCAAGGTCTTCTATCGCGACGCGTTGGGGCTTGCCGTGATAGGTGAGGATCCGTTCGCGCTGGTGCTGGAAACTGACGGACGTACCATTCGCATCTCCGAGCTGAAGGACTTTGCGCCTCGGCGCTTCACGGCGCTCGGATGGCACGTCGACGATATCGTCGCGGTCGTAACCGCCTTGCGGAAAAAGGGCGTGGTGTTTCAAGTCTATGACGGGTTCGGCCAGGACGATTTCGGCATCTGGACATCGCCGGACAAGAGCGCCCTTGTGGCATGGTTCACCGATCCCGACGGCAACATCCTCAGCCTGACACAATTCCAAAACGCCTGATCAGTACGATTTCGGCAGATCGAGCACGTTCTCGGCGATGAAGGAGAGGACAAGCTGCTCCGTCACGGGAACGATGCGTGTGAGGATGCTTTCGCGGAAGAGCCGCTCGACCTGGTATTCGCGCGCGTAGCCCATGCCGCCAAGGGTGAGCACCGCGCGCGTCGCCGCGTCGAAGGCGGCACGCGCGCCGAGAAACTTCGCGGCGTTGGCTTCAGCGCCGCAAGCTTTCTTCGAATCATAGAGCTGGCCGGCGCGCAGGCACATCCAGTAGGCGCTCTCAAGCGCCGCCCAGTTCTCGGCGAGCGGATGCTGGATTCCCTGGTTCTGGCCGATGGCGCGCCCGAACACGCGCCGTTCACGCGCATAGTCGCTGGCGCGGCGCAGTGCATCGCGGCCGAGACCAACGGCCTCGATGCCGATCAGGATGCGTTCGGGATTGAGACTATCGAGGAGATAGCGGAATCCCTTGCCCTCCTCTCCGACACGATCGTCGTCGGGGACGGAGAGGTCATCGATGAAGACGGCATTCGAATCGACCGCGCTGCGGCCCATCTTCTCGATGCGGCGCACCTCGACCTTCGAACGGTCGAGATCGGTGTAGAAGAGAGTCATTCCTTCGGTCGGACGACTGCATTCGGCGCGCGGTCGCGTGCGCGCGAGAATCAGAATTTTGTCGGCTTCCTGCGCCGTCGTCGTCCACATCTTCCGCCCGCGGATGACGTAGCCTTCGTTGGTGCGCCGCGCGAACGTCTCGATGTTTGTGGTGTCGAGGCCCGCGTTGGGCTCGGTCACGCCGAAGCACACTTTCTGCTCGCCCCTGATGAGCGGCGGCAGCCAGCGCGCCTTCTGCTCCTCGGTGCCGTGCACGACGACCGCGTGCGGGCCGAAGAGATTGACGTGGATGGTCGACGCCGCGGAAAATCCGCCGCCGCCGCGCGTGACCGCATGCATCATGATGGCCGCTTCGGTGACCCCGAGCCCGGCGCCGCCCAATTCCACCGGCATGGTGATGCCGAGCCAGCCCGCCTCCGCCATCGCGTGATGGAACTCCTCGGGAAAGCGGGGCGTCTGGTCGCATTCGGTCCAATAGGCGTCGGTGAAGCGGGCGCAGATGCGGGCAACGCTCTCGTCAATGGCGCGGTGTTCGTCGGAAAGAGAAATGTCCAAGGCAGGGCTCCGGTCGTGGCACGGCATTATCGCGAGCGCTGCTGTCCGATCCAGAGCGGTTCAACGGAAGATTTGGGACAAATCACGCGGAGGTGCCCTTTTTCGGGCCCTGCGCCCCTTTAGCAATTGCGCGCTAAGCTTTGACGGCTAGTATGGGCGATTCAGGGGCAGCAACCGGGGCGGCAGGGTTGAAATCCCGCCCGCGAAGGAGTGCGGCCGTCAAAGGGCGGAAGCGCGATGGAGATCATTCAGAGAGATGAGTTCAGTTCCGGCTGAGGAGCTTGGCACGCCCGCGCCCGCCCGCCCTTCCGGCATGAAGCCGACAGACGTCAGCAATCCGGATTACTTCCACAAGGTGGTCGACTGCCAATGGGCATGTCCGGCGCACACGCCTGTGCCCGAATATATCCGGCTGATCGCGGCCGGGCGCTACACCGACGCCTACATGATCAACTGGGAATCGAACGTCTTCCCGGGCGTGCTCGGCCGGACCTGCGACCGGCCCTGCGAACCCGCCTGCCGACGCCTGCGCGTCGAGAAGGAGCCGGTCGCGATCTGCCGGCTGAAGCGCGTCGCTGCCGACAACAAGGACGACATCAGCGAGCGTCTGCCCAAGCCGGCGCACCAGAAGAACGGCAAGCGCATCGCACTCATCGGTGCGGGCCCCGCATCTCTGACGGTCGCGCGCGATCTTCTGCCGCTCGGCTACACCTGCGTGCTTTACGACCAGGACAAGATGGCGGGCGGAATGATGCGCACGCAGATTCCCAAATTCCGCCTTCCCGAGCGCGTGCTCGACGAAGAGTGCAATTACATTCTCGGCCTCGAGCCCGAATTGCGGTTCGGCGAAAAAGTGGGAAGCCTCAAAACGCTGCTCGCGGAGGATTACGACGCGATCTTCGTCGGCTGCGGCGCGCCGCGCGGGCGCGAACTCGACATCCCGGGCCGCAAGGAAGCGGCGGCGAACGTTCATATCGGCATCGATTGGCTGTCGAGCGTCTCCTTCGGCCATACGGAGAATATCGGCAAACGCGTAATCGTGCTGGGCGGCGGCAACACGGCGATGGATTGCTGCCGCACCTCCCGGCGTCTCGGCGGAGAGGATGTGCGCGTCGTCGTGCGTTCAGGATTCGAGGAGATGAAGGCGTCGCCCTGGGAAAAAGACGATGCGATGATGGAAGGCATCCCCATCCACAATTTCCTCGTCCCCAAGGCGTTCGCCCATGCAAACGGCAAATTGACCGGCGTGCGGTTCGAGAAGGTGAAGGCCGAGCGCGATGCAAAGGGGCGGCGCACGCTCGTGGCCACCGGCGAGCCCGATGTGGAGATGGAATGCGACGACGTGCTGATTGCAGTTGGACAGGAAAATGCTTTCCCCTGGATCGAGCGCGACATCGGTATCGAATTCGACCGCTGGGACATGCCGAAGGTGGATCCCGTCACCATGCAGTCGACAAATCCAAAAATCTTCTTCGGCGGCGACTCGGCATTCGGGCCCAAGAACATCATCTGGGCTGTCGCCCACGGCCATGAGGCCGCCATCTCCATCGATCTTCTCTGCAACGACGATGATGTGAAGGTGCGACCGCCGCCGCTCGTCAATCTCATGAGCCAGAAGATGGGCATTCACGAATGGAGCTACGACAACGATGTCTCGCTCGACCTGCGCTACAAGGTTCCGCATGCGCCGCAGGACGTGACTTTGCGCAACGTCAAGGTCGAAGTGGAACTTGGTTTCGATCCAAAGCTCGGCTTCCTCGAAGCGCAACGATGCCTGAATTGCGACATCGAAACAGTATTCGAGACCAAACTCTGCATCGAATGCGACGCCTGCGTCGACATCTGCCCGATGGACTGCATCACCTTCACGCCGAATGCCGATGAAAACGATCTGCGCCTGCGCCTCATGGCGCCCGCGCCGAACACCTCGCAGGACCTCTATATTTCCGACGTGCTCAAGACTGGCCGTATCATGGCGAAGGATGAGGACGTATGCCTGCATTGCGGACTTTGCGCCGAGCGCTGCCCGACCGGCGCCTGGGACATGAAAAAATTCTACCTGGAACCCGCACAGGCCCAATCATGCCGCAGCCGATAGAAGCGACCAACGATTTCGTCGTAAAATTCGCCAACGTGAACGGCTCGGGCTCGGCGAGCGCGAACGAGCTGTTCGCGAAATGCGTGCTTCTCAAGGGCGTGCCCGTCGCCACGCGCAATATCTTTCCTTCCAACATCCAGGGTCTGCCGACCTGGTACGAAGTTCGCGTCTCGGCCGCGGGCTGGCTGGGTCGCCGCGGCGGCGTCGACCTCATGGTGGCGATGAATCCGCAGACCTGGGACAAAGATGTGGCATCCATCGATACGGGCGGCTACCTCGTCTACGATTCCACCAAGCCTCTGCCGGCATCCAAATTCCGCGAGGATTTGAGCGTCATCGGCATACCGATCACCGAAATCTGCAACCGCACCTATACGGATGCGCGCCAGCGCCAATTGTTCAAGAACATTCTTTATGTGGGCGGACTGGCGTCGCTGTTGGGCATCGAGCCGGCGATCGTTGAGGGCGCAATCGCGGCGCAGTTCAAGGGCAAGGACAAGTTGATTGCCCCGAACGTCCAGGCATTCCGGCTGGGTTACGATTACGCGGAACTGCACCTCGCCGGCGCCTGCGGTTTGAAAGTGGCGAGTGCGGACGGCGTGGGCGACCGCATCTTTATCGCCGGCAACGATGCGGCAGCTCTGGGTTGCGTCTATGGCGGCGCTACCGTCGCGGCCTGGTATCCGATCACGCCTTCAACTTCGCTCGCGGAAGCCTTCAGCGCGCATTGCCGCAAGCTCCGCGTCGATCCCGAAACGAAACAGAACAAATTTGCAATCGTCCAGGCGGAAGACGAGATCGCCGCGATCGGAATGGTGATCGGCGCCGGCTGGAATGGTGCACGCGCGTTCACTGCGACGTCGGGCCCCGGCATCTCGCTCATGCAGGAATTCTTCGGCCTCGCCTATTTTGCCGAGATTCCTGCGGTCATTTTCGACATCCAGCGCGGCAGCCCGTCGACCGGCATGCCGACACGCACCCAACAATCCGACGTGCTGCTATGCGCCTATGCGAGCCATGGCGACACCAAGCACGTGCTGATCTTCCCCAAGGATCCGGGCGAGGCGTTCGAATTCGCGGCGCTTTCTTTCGATCTCGCCGAGCGCCTGCAGACTCCCATCTTCGTGATGTCAGACCTGGACATCGGCATGAACGACTGGCTCGGCGCGCCGCTCGCATGGGACGATTCGCGCCGCTACGACCGCGGAAAGATCATGACGGCCGAAGAGCTGGAAGCCGGCAAAACCTTCGGCCGCTATCTCGACGTCGATGGCGATGCCATTCCCTACCGCACACTTCCAGGCGTGCATCCGACGAAGGGCGCTTATTTTACGCGCGGCTCCTCGCATGACCGCTTCGCCAAATACAGCGAGGAAGGCGCCGTCTATGTCGACAACATGCAGCGCCTCCTGCGCAAGCTCGAGACCGCGAAGACGCTGGTGCCGCAGCCGGTGCGCCTTCCGGCAAAAAAGCCTACGCGTTTCGGCGCGATCTATTATGGCTCGACATCGGTTGCCATGGATGAAGCGCTGGCTTCGCTTGAAGGGCAGGACCTGCATCTCGACACGCTGCGGATCCGGGCCTTTCCATTCTCGGAAGAGGTTTCTGCCTTCGTCGACGCGCACGACCAGATCTTCGTCGTCGAGCAGAACCGCGACGCACAGATGCAGAAACTGCTCGTCAATGAATGTGCCATCGATCCGGCGCGATTTATTTCCATCCTTCATTATGACGGCACGCCGATCACCGCCCGCTTCATCACCGACGCGATTGCGGAGCGCATGAAGCCGCTACTGAGCCGCGCGGCCTGAGGAAACCATGACCTATATCGTCAAGCCCAAGCTTCGCCACCCGGGTCTTCCCACCAACAAGCTCGGCTTCACCCATCGCGACTATGAAGGCTCGATCTCGACGCTCTGCGCCGGCTGCGGCCACGATTCGATCAGCGCCGCGCTGATCCAGGCCTGCTTCGAGCTCGACATCGAGCCGCACCGGGTCGCCAAGATGTCGGGCATCGGTTGTTCGTCGAAGACGCCCGACTATCTGCTCGGCAACAGCCACGGCTTCAACAGTGTGCATGGGCGCATGCCGTCTGTGCTGACCGGCGCCAATCTCGCCAATCGCGATCTCATCTATCTGGGCGTATCCGGCGACGGCGATTCCGCCTCGATAGGCCTCGGCCAGTTCGCCCATTGCGTGCGGCGCGGCATCAACATGGTCTATATATGCGAGAACAATGGCGTGTACGGGCTGACGAAGGGCCAGTTTTCAGCGACCGCGGACCGCGGCTCAAAGAGCAAAGCGGGCGGCCTGAACATGGACTCCGCCATCGATCTGGTGAGCCTCGCGCTGATCCTCGGCGCGACGTTTGTGGCGCGCAGCTTTTCAGGCGACCGAAGACAGCTCGTGCCCATCATCAAGGCCGCAATTTCGCACAAGGGGGGCGCCGTCATCGATGTGATCAGCCCCTGCGTGCAATTCAACAATCACGCCGGCTCGACCAAGAGCTTCGATTTCGTGCGCGAACACAACGAAGCGGTGAACCGGCTGGACCTCATCACGCCGCGCGAGGCTATCGCTGTCGACTACGCCCCGGGAACGGTGGAGACCGTGACCCAGCATGACGGCTCGGTCCTGAAGCTCGCCAAGCTTCACGCAGATTACGATCCGCGCGACCGCATTGCTGCGATGAGCTACCTGCAGGAGCGCCACGCTGCAGGCGAAATCGTGACCGGTCTCCTCTACCTCGAAGCGGAGGCCGAGGACATGCACGCCCATTTGAACACGGTGGCGACGCCGTTGAACCAGCTGCAGGAAAGCGATCTTTGTCCCGGCGCCGAGACTCTGGAGAGAATCAACAATAGCTATAGAGCGTGACGCAGGCCGGACCGTGCCGAGCGCTTGCTATCCTTCGACAGGCTCAGGACGAGGGAGAATCCTCACCCTGAGCTTGTCGAAGGGTGAGCCCGTCGAAAGGTGAGAACCGGTCCGCCCGGTTGCGCGGGGGGCCTGCATCGCCTTAGATGCCTCCCGGATGGGCTCCTCTCCTTTTCGAGGACTAGATCATGCGTTCCCTACTGATTTCAGCCGCATTACTTGGAGCGGCCGTGACTCTTGGCGGCTGCGTTTATCCTTATGGGCCCTATGGGCCCTACGAGCAGGGTCCACCGCCGGGCGCCTACGGACCACCTCCCGGCGCAGAAGATGGCGGACCTCCTCCCGAGCAGGGCTCCGGCCCACCGCCGCAGGAGCAAGGTTACGGACCCCCACCAGGGCAAGGTTACGGACCCCCGCCACAGGGGCAAGGCTATGGACCACCACCGCAAGGGCAGGCTTATGGCGCTCCGCAGGGGGAGGAAGGTTATGCGGACGGCGGCGCCGGAGCTCCGCCTCATCGCCACGGCCCAAGATGGTGCGCCAACCACCCGCGCAAATGCGCCAAACTACAGGAGCAGGGCGCCTATCCGCCGGGAGAACAGGGGCCGCCGCCGGATGAAAACCAGCCGCCGCCTCCAGGCCACTGACAATGCCGACGGCGCGCCGGAGGGGACCACTCCCTCCGCGCGCGGTCAGGCACCTGTCCACCCTCCGACGATCTCGAACAGGCGCGGCACGTCAGCACGAAGCACGTAGCGAATGTGGAACTCGCCGGGTCTGGCAACACCGTCTGGATGATCGATAATCGCCGTCTCGGCCACCGGAACATATTTGTCGAGCATGCGGTTCACGCCGACGTTGCGCGTCCGCGTCTGGTGGATCAGCCGCGCGATAGGCGTGGTGTCGAAGTAGGTCTTGATGCGATGTGGATAAAGCGCGGTCGAAAGGCCGGCCGCGCGGCGCCGCACATTGGTGATGTGCCAATGGGAAAAGTTGATCTGCGGGTCGTAGCGGTTGAGCAGCGTGTAGCCCACAAATTCATCGTCGAGGGTGATTGCAAATGCAATGTTGGGTTGGTCCGGATGGCCCGAACGGAGCGCACAATGAAAGCGCGTATAGGTGTTTTCCGAGCTGCCGAGAAGCTGTCTGTCGATTCCGAGATAATCGAGATGCTCCGCGCTGCCCTCATGCCAATAGGTGACGACATTCTGGATGTCTGATTCCTGCAGATCCCGTATTGCCGCGATGCCGGACGGTGTCTGCACGCGCGCATGCTCCATGCTCAAGGTGGCGGCTCCCCCAGCGGCGTCCAGATGACGTCGTCGATCCGCGGTGCGCCGAGCGTCAGCATGACGAGACGGTCGAAGCCGAGGGCCACGCCACTTGCCTCGGGCATCGTGCCCAGTGCCTTCAGAAACTCCTCGTCGAGGGGGTAGCGCTCGCCATGGATGCGCTGCTTCTCCGTCATTTCCGCTTCGAAGCGCAGGCGCTGTTCGGCGGGATCGGTCAGTTCACCGAAGCCGTTCGCGAGTTCGACGCCGCAGGCATAGAGCTCGAAACGTTCGGCAAGTCTTGGATCGTGCGGCGTTGCGCGCGCCAGCGCCGCCTCGCAGCGCGGATATTCGTAGAGAATTGTCGCGCGTTCCAGCCCCAGACGATGTTCAATGCGCGCGACAAGGAGCTTGCTGAACAGATCGGACCAGGTGTCGTCGATGGCCGCATCAACGCCCGCGCTGCCGGCGGCTTCGGCCAAAGCGTCGCGGTCGCCGTCGCCCCCATCCGACAACGTGGCGAGCAGGTCGATGCCGGCAAAGCGCCGAAACGCTTCGACGACGGTCAATCGCTCCGGATCAAGAAAAGGATCGCAGGTGCGTCCGCGAAAGGCGAGGCGCTGCGCAGGCACGGCGCCGGCGGCAAGCTTGAGCATCTCGACGCAATCGCTCATCACCGCGTCGTAAGTCTCCTCCGCGCGGTACCATTCGAGCATGGTGAATTCCGGAGCGTGCAGATCGGTATGCTCGCGGTTGCGGAACACGCGCGCGAAATCGAAGATCCGCTTCTCGCCCGCCGAGAGAAGCTTCTTGCAAGCGAATTCGGGCGACGTGCGCAGATAGAGACGCTCGCCGGCGCCACCGGGCGCAATCCACTCGGTCGCGAATGCGTGCAGCTGCGCCTCGTTTCCGGGCGAGACCTGCAGGATGCCGCACTCCACTTCCGTGAAGCCCTGAATTTCGAAATAGCGGCGCAACACATTCTTGATGCGGCCGCGCGCCTGAAGGCTCGCCCTACGGTCGGCATGGACATGCGCGGTCCACCACGGCGGCATCGGCTCTTGGCCCGACCTCAGGCGGCTGCTATGACCCCGCGCGATACGCACGGAAGGTCGTTCGGTGGTTTCGGTTATCGCAAGCAACGTACGCAAGGGCAACGTGCTGGAGCGCGACGGCAAGCTCTACGTCGTTCTCACGGCGGAGAACATCCATCCCGGAAAGGGGACGCCGGTGACCCAGCTGGAACTGCGCCGGATCAGCGACGGCGTGAAGGTCAACGAGCGCTACAAGACCACCGACACGATCGAGAAGGCGTTCATCGACGAACGCACGCATAACTATCTCTATCACGACGGCAATCATTACATTTTCATGGACCCCCAGACCTTCGATCAGATTTCCGTGCTCGAGAGCATTCTCGGAGATTCCGCGCCGTTCCTCGTCGAGAACATGGAAGTCAGGCTGTCGCTCTACAACGGTATTCCCATTTCCATCGAGCTGCCCGCGCGCGTCACGCTCGAGGTCGCCGAAACGGAACCTGTGATGAAGGGCCAGACGGCGTCCGGGTCTTTCAAGCCGGCCACACTTTCCAATGGTGCGCGCACGATGGTGCCGACGCACATCATGCCAGGTACGCGTATCGTCGTGCTGACCGCGGATGGTTCCTACGTCGAGCGAGCCAAGGACTGAGGTCAGAAGTAAGCGAAGTAGATGATGGCGAAAGCCACCACCGCGAGCGTCACGCCGATTCCGAGAACGTAGCGCATATGCCCGAGCGACACACCCTGGCGCGCTTCGACGGGCGTCAGGAGCCGGGAGTTCGCGCCCGACCAATTGGAACGTCCGGACGGTTTGCGGTCGTTCATCGGCATTCGCATGATACGGTCAATGCCGCGTCCTGTTTCCGCGCTCCAGCAAATTCTTGAGTGCGCGCAACCGGTGTTCGGCTTTTTCCTTTGCGACGCCATAGCTCGCCTGCATCCCCCCAATGATGCGGTCACGCCGGCCAGCCATGATTCGCAGGTTGTTGTGCGTCAGACGACCCCATCGTTCCTGCATTCTGCCGGACAATTGCTTCCAATTGCCCTGAACCCCGTTCCAGTTCACCGCCAAGCTCCGATCTGCGATGCCGAGCCCTTCTGGCTTGTGAACGATCCCTGCGCGGCCGGGTTCCTCACGGATCCTGGTGGCCAATGGGGGGCTGATGGCACAAACAAAAAAACCGCTCTTGCGGAGCGGCTTTTGAGTTAGAGCGAGCGGACACCCGATGCGGGGTGTCGAAGGGGCTGGGGCGTACCGGATCGGACATCCGCTCGGGAAATAGAACGTCGTGATCCACATTGGGTTCCGAATCTTTTTCAAGAAATATGGGCAATCGCTTTTCTGCAGTTAAGCGCCTGATAAGTAAGAGGTATTCTGTTGAACAGGAGACGGGGCCACGGGAGTGCTCGTAGAATTTCTTTTTTTATTCGGATGCAGGCTAGCTTCGTTCCACTCAGCCTAACCTTCGCGCCTTTCTCCAGACCGCGCCGATGATCCATCGACGCAACCTACAGCTGCAGCTCACCCTGATAAGTGTGCAATACTGAAAATATTTGGCTCAGCGCCGGAGGAATATCGCGCCCAGCACGGCGCCGACGCCCAGGGAAACCAGACACGCCGCGAGGGGCTGGCCGCGCACCGTATTACGCATCGACCCTATGTTTCCTGACGTCCATCTTTCGACGCCACCATAGGCGTCCTGAGCCGCTTCGACGCCGCCGCTCGCCGCCGCGCTCACGCCACTCGCCAATTGCCTCGCATCCTTGCGCAGGGCATTCAGGTCAGACTGAAGCGCGTCGAACGTCGCCGCGATTTTCCGCGCACCGCGTTTCCTGCGGCCGAAAATGCTCATGCGTGCCTCCATTCGCCCGACACAATTGCGAACGTGCGGCCGCAACGCGGGTTCCGGTTCAGGCGGCCTTGCGCTTGATCGGGTGGAAGAAGAGAGCCTGCCCGACCGTCGCCTGCACCGTTTCCGGCAGGAAAGGCTTGGCGATCAGATAGGTCGGTTCGGGACGCTCGCCCGTCAGCAGCTTCTCCGGATAGGCGGTCACGAAAATGACAGGAATATCGAAGCTGTCGAGAATTTCGCTCACCGCATCGATGCCCGAGCCCCCCTCGCCAAGATTGATGTCGGCGAGAACGAGCCCTGGTCTTGTGGAATGGGCAAGTTTCACCGCCTGTTCGCGCGTGGCCGCCGTGCCGACGACTTCATGACCGAGCTCGGTCACGAGGTTCTCAAGATCGAGCGCGATGATGGGCTCGTCCTCGATGATGAGCACGCGCGAGATCAGCTCCGTCTCGATGGCGCGTTGCGCCTCGATGACCGCGCGCTCGACTTCCTCGGACTCCTCTCCGAGAATGGCGCCCGCTTCATCGAGACTGAAAGATTCGACTGCGGTCAGCAGAAGCGCTGCGCGCCGCGAGGCCGACAATGCGAGCAGCCGCCCTTCGGGATTGCCGCTGCTATCGGCGGCTGCATCCGAGGTATCGTAGTGCTCTGCCGGACTCGACCAGATTTGATGAAACAGACGATAAAGCGCGACACGCGGCGGTTTGTTCGCGTCCAGCACGTGCTCACCCGAGAGAAGTGCGGTGAGCGCGGCCCGGACGTAGGCATCGCCGCTTTGCTGGGATCCCGTCAACGCCCTGGCATACCGGCGCAGGTATGGCAGATGCGGCGCCAGCGCATGTGTTACATTCATCGCACAAGCTCCTTCGACAATTGCGAGCTGCAATTCCCCAAACGGGTTCTGGCACAAAAAGTTCCCTGGCTTTCCGGAACCTTCAACGCCCGATGACGTTTGCAAACCCAGGGCGTAGATCCAAGAAGGTGGCGGCCCGCGCAAAATCTTGTATGTTCAACATCGTTGGAGTGGCACAAGTGGCAACTGCGACTCAACGGCGGGGCAGGGATACCAATCCCCTGACGAAAGAGCAGAAGACCGATCGGGAAGATTCGCGGGCCATCCGGGCGCGACAGCGTGCCATTGGGCGCGAATTGCGGCGGCTTTACGATATCGTCGCCAAGGAGCCCGTGCCCGACGATTTTCTGGAGCTTCTGCGGAAAATCGACGAGAGCGGCGAGGTCAAAGCGGCAAAGTGACGGCGCCCCATTCCGAGACCCGTCCGAAGCCCCGCGACACAACCGACGCGGATTCGCAATTCAAGGCCGATCTCCTCGACCTGATTCCGTTCCTGCGCGCATTTGCACGGTCGCTGTGCGGCAATCAGGAAATGGCCGACGATCTTGCCCAGGAGACGTTGGTGAAGGCCTGGCAGGCACGCAACATGTTCGCGCCTGGAACGAACCTGAAAGCATGGCTCTTCACCATTCTGCGCAACCAGTTCTACTCGGACCGGCGGCGTGCATGGCGCCAGGCGCCGTGGGACCAGGACGCGGCGGAACGGATTCCCGGATCGAGCGCCGAACAGGCCTCGGCAGCTGAACTGTCCGATACCGCGCGTGCGCTCTCGCGTCTTTCCGACGAGCAGCGCGAGGCGCTGATTCTCGTCGGCGCGGGCGGTTTCTCCTACGAGGATGCCGCGGCGATATGCCGTTGCGCGGTGGGCACCGTGAAGAGTCGCGTCGCGCGCGCGCGCAAATCGCTGTTGTCGATTCTGGAGGGCGAAGATCCATTGCCGCCAGCGTCACACGGGGCGGAAGGAGACGCCGCGGATGCGATCATGGCGGAACTGGATCGTCTCTCGCCCGGAGCGTCGCAGGGCATTGTGGCAGGACGGCGGATCAAGGGACCCACATCGGCCTAGCGGCTGGTCGCTGCGGCTGCTCGTGATCGTAACGATCGCATTGTCGACGGGACGACGCGGACTCACCCGGCCAGGAATGGCTGGACGGTTGTGGAGCTGATATTTCCCCAATCCGCGGCAGCGGGAGAGCAGGCGCGCCCGGCTCAGCCGAAGGCGGACGCTGCGGAGTGAGTGCGGCCGGTCAGTCAAGCGGCGGCGAAAGCGCTTCGGGCGCGTTCTGCAACAGGCGCAGCGAACTGACCGCTGCCGCGGCGAGGGCAAAGCCCGCGGCGATGTAGAGCGCATACACGGTTGCGTGCGCGCCAATACGCCCGAAGAGAAGAGCGACGAGCGCCGCGCCCATCGTCTGGCCGAGCAGCCGTGCCGTGCCGAGCATTCCGCTCGCTCCGCCGCTTCGATGGCGCGGCGCGGAGCCGATCAGCGCGCGATTGTTGGGCGATTGGAAAAAGCCGAACCCGAGCCCGCACACAGCCATGCGCCAGGCAACGTCCTCCAATTGCGGATGCTGGGGAAGAAGTGCAAGCGCCACGAGTCCGCATGCGAAAATCAAAAGACCGATGGCGCCGAGAAGGCCCGCCGGATGACGGTCCGCCAATCTGCCGGCGACAGGCGCCGCAAATGCAATCGCAAGCGGCCACGGCGTGATCAGCAGTCCCGTCTGCACGGCAGAATATCCGAATTCCTGCTGCAGGTGGAACGGCAGCGCGACGAACGCTAGCATCTGCGCGGCGAAGGAGCAGATCGACGTACCCACCGAAAGCGCGAAGACGGGAATGCCCAGCAGGTCGACCGGGAACAGCGGCGCCGGGCGCGAAAGTTCGCGGCGGACGAGGAAATAACCGCAGATGATTGCGAGCGTCAGCTCTACCGCCACGAGCTTGCCGGCCTCGCCGTGGCCGCCTGCATCGATGCCGCCGATCAGGAAACCAAATGTGCCGGCGCTGAGGAGCGCGCCTGCAATATCGAAGCCGTGCTTGCCACGCGGCGTTTTTGGCAGTGCACGGGCGGCGATCGCGACGGCGAAGATTCCGATCGGCACATTGACTGCAAAGAGCCAGGGCCAGGAAGCAACTGAAAGGATGGCGCTTGCGATGGTCGGGCCGGCGGCCGCGGAGATCGCGACCACCACCGTGTTGATTCCGATCCCGCGGCCGAGCTGCGATTGAGGATAGATGAAGCGGATGAGCGCGGTGTTTACGCTCATGATTCCCGCGGCGCCAAACCCCTGCAGCACGCGCGCAAGAGCAAGCGCCGTGAGCGTTTGGGACATCGCACAGGCGAGCGACGCCGCGGTGAAGAGCGCCAGTCCCGCGATGTAGATTCTTCGGTACCCGATGATGTCGCCGAGCGAGGACAGGGGCAGCAGCGAGATCGTGATCGCGAGCTGATAGCCGTTCACCACCCAGATCGAGAACGCGGCGTCGGTGTGGAGATCGCGCGCGATCGTCGGCAGCGCGACATTGGCGATGGCGCTGTCGAGCACCGACATGGTGATGCCGAGCGCAACCGTCGCGATCGCCCAATTGCGCTGCGGTAGCGGCACTCCGTCGGGAGAGTGGGTCATGGCTCGCCCAACGCGCTGCCACACTCAGATGTGAAGCGCGTGGCCGAGCGTGCGCAATGCTGTCTCGTGGAACGCCTCGCCCAATGTGGGGTGAACATGGATGGTTCCGGCGATGTCCTCGAGCACGGCGCCCATTTCGAGAGCAAGGGCGAATTCGCCCGCGAGCTCGGAGACATGCGCGCCCACTGCCTGGATGCCGAGAATACGGTGGTCATCGCGGCGCGCCAGCACGCGCACGAAGCCGCCCTCGTCACCCGCGTCCATCGACAATGCGCGGCCGTTTGCCGAGAAGGGAAACATCGCGCTCATCGTATCGATGTTCTTCGCTGCTTCATCGCCCGGCGCGAGACCCGCGCTGACGATTTCGGGTTCGGTGAAGCAGACCGCCGCGATCGCCACCGGATCAAAACGGCGTCTGTGACCGGCGATGATCTCGGCCACCATTTCGCCCTGCGCCATCCCCTTGTGCGCGAGCAGCGGTTCGCCCACGAGATCGCCGATCGCCCACACATCGCGCATCGAGGTGCGGCATTGATCGTCGACGCGCACGAAGCGGCCATTCATGTCGACCGCCATGTTTTCGAGTCCCCAGCCATCGGTGCAGGGCTTGCGTCCGACCGTGACGAGAATCCGCTCGGCCGGAAGATGTTCGGTTTTTCCATCCTTCGTCTGGATGGAGAGCGCGTAACCGCCCTTCTCTTCCAGCAGACCCTTGGCCTGGGCGCCCAGATGAACGGCGACACCCGCGCGTTCCATCCATTTCCGCACCGGCGCCGCAAGCTCCGCATCGAATAGCGGCAGGATGCGGTCGAGCGTTTCGATGACCGTCACCTGCGATCCGAGTTTCCGGAAAGCAATTCCCAGCTCGAGGCCGATATAGCCCGCGCCGACTACTACAAGCCGCTGCGGTAATGCGTCGAGCGAGAGAGCTTCGCTCGAAGAGATCACCGGCCCGCCGAAAGGAAGGAATGGCAACTCGGTTGCGACCGAGCCGTTGGCAAGGATCACGTGCTCGGCGGTGACGGTTACGGTTCCCGTCTCGCCCTCGACGGTGCAGGTCTTCGCGTCCGAGAATCGCGCCCAACCCGGAATAAGGCGCACCTTCGCGCGTTTGCACAGAGTTGCGACACCCGTGCTGAGTTTGGTGACGATTCCTTCTTTCCAGCGCACCAGCTCATTCATGTCGAGCGCGGGTGGTGCGGGAAGCGAAATGCCGTGGCGCCCCTTTTTGCCCGAAGCGCGAGCCATCGCCTCGAACTCGCCCGCCACATGGATCATCGCTTTCGACGGGATGCAGCCCCTGATTAGACAGGTGCCGCCGAGCCTGTCCGCTTCAACCAGAATCGTGTCCAGCCCCAGCTGGCCCGCGCGGATCGCGGCCACGTAACCGCCCGGTCCGCCGCCGATAACGAGGACTTTGGTACGAATTATTTCAGTCATGATTTTGTGTTTCTCGGTTCCGTTACCAAACAATTTGCGTGGTAATGTACTTCGCAGCGCCGTTCATCTGGGTCCCCGCTTTCGCGGGGATGACACGCTTTCGGGCGGGAGAAGGCGTCAGTTCGGCGCCTATGCGCTTGCGCCGGCCATGACAATAAGGATCAGAATCGCTTTTCAACGAACTTTCCATCGCGCTCAGTCCATGAACAGCGTGGCGGGATGCTCGAGGAGCGCTTTGAGTTTCTGGATGAATTCCGCCGCGTCGTAACCGTCGACAACGCGATGGTCGAACGACGACGACAGATTCATCATCTTGCGCACGACGATCTGTCCCTCGCGAACGACCGGGCGCGCAACGATCGCATTCGGCCCGATGATCGCGACTTCAGGACGATTGATGACCGGGGTGGTGACGACGCCGCCCAGCGCGCCGAGACTTGTGATCGTGATCGTCGATCCGGTCAGCTCCTCGCGGGACGCTTTGCCATCGCGCGTCAGTTGCGCGAGCCGTGCCACTTCCGCGGCCGCCTGCCAGATATCGAGCGCTTCGGCATGGCGCACGACCGGCACGATCAACCCGTTCGCGGTCTGGGTCGCGATGCCGATATGCACGCCGGCATGACGATGAACAATTCCGGCCTCGTCGTCGAAGCGGGCATTGATCTGCGGCCAGGACGGAAGCAGGCGCACCAGCCCCCGCATCAGGAACGGCAACAGCGAAAGTTTGGGCTGCCCTTCCGCACGCGTTCGATTCAGATACGCACGCAGATTCTCCAATTCCGTCATGTCGATTTCCTCGACATAGGCAAAATGGGGAATGTGCCGCTTCGATTCCTGCATCTTCTCCGCGATCTTGCGGCGGAGCCCGATCACCTTGATCTCTTCGACACCTTCGCGCTGGGCATATCCACCACGCGCATTCGCAATCCGCCCACCCGAGGCGATGAACGCATCGAGATCGGCGTGCTCGATGCGGCCGGCTGGTCCGGTGCCGGGCACAAAGGGCAGCGAGATTCCCATTTCCTCCGCGCGCTGGCGAACCGCGGGGGAAGCGAGCGGTTTTGTTCCGGGTGCGCGCGTTGCGAAGGCTGCCGCTGGCACGAGCGCCGATTTTGCGGCCCGATCCCCCTCCTCCCGGCCTTCGTGCCCGGAAATTTTTGCGACACCCGCCCGCTCATTGTGCTCGCGCGCGCCCCCCACATCGCGAGCGGGCTTTTCCTTCTCGCCCCTTTTCTCCGGCTGTGCGTGAGAAGACTTTGCAGCAGGTGCAGATGCCTCGGCATTGCCCGCACCTTCGACGTCCAGCTCCACGAGGGGCGCACCGACCGTCGCCATTTCGCCCGGCGCACCGTGCAGCGACACGACGACACCCGTCACCGGCGAGGTCATTTCGACCGTCGCCTTGTCGGTCATGACGTCGACGAGCTGCTGGTCTTCCTCGATGCGGTCTCCGACCGCGATATGCCAGGCCACGATCTCGGCCTCGGCCGTTCCTTCGCCGACATCCGGCAGCTTGAACACGTAGCGTCCCATCTCAGCCCCCCATCGCGCGGCGCATCGCTTCGACCAGTCGCGCCGGCCCTGGAAAATATTGCCATTCGAACGCATGAGGATAGGGCGTGTCCCAGCCCGTCACGCGCTCGATCGGCGCCTCGAGATGGTAGAAGCAGTTTTCCTGCACGAGCGCGGACAGCTCGGCGCCGAAGCCGGCGGTGCGCGTGGCCTCGTGCACAATCACGCAGCGTCCCGTCTTCTCCACCGATTGCACGATCGTCTCCACGTCGAGCGGCACGAGCGTTCGCAGGTCGATCACTTCCGCGTCGATGCCGCTCTCGTTCGCGGCGGCGAGCCCGACATGCACCATCGTTCCATAGGCAAGCAGCGTGAGATCGCTTCCCTTGCGCAGGATTGCGGCCTTGCCGAGCGGCACTTTGTAGTAATCCTCGGGAACTTCACTCGCCGGATGCTTGGACCAGGGCGACACCGGACGGTCGTGATGGCCGTCGAATGGCCCGTTATAAATTCGTTTCGGTTCCAGAAAGATCACCGGATCGTCGTCCTCGATGGAACTGATCAGAAGCCCCTTCGCATCGTAGGGTGTCGACGGGATCACCGTTTTCAATCCTGCCACATGGGCGAACAATGCTTCCGGGCTCTGGCTGTGCGTCTGGCCACCGAATATGCCGCCGCCGTAAGGCGTGCGAATGGTGATCGGCGCGGTGAAATCGCCCGCCGATCGGTAGCGCAGTCGCGCTGCTTCGGAGACGATCTGATCGAATGCCGGATAGATATAGTCGGCGAACTGAATCTCGACGACGGGGCGCAGTCCGTAAGCGCCCATCCCGATCGCCGCGGCGACGATTCCGCCTTCCCCGATCGGCGTGTCGAAACAGCGCGTGAGCCCATATTTTTTCTGCAGACCGTCCGTCGCGCGGAATACGCCGCCGAAATAGCCGACATCCTCGCCGAAGACGAGAACGTCGGGATCGCGCCCCATCATCACGTCCATCGCCGAGTTGAGCGCCTGGATCATGTTCATCGTCGCCATGCTCACACTCCGAGCTGCTGGCGCTGGCGGCGCAAATGCGCAGGCACGTCCTTGTAAACGTCTTCAAACATGGTTTTGACACTTACGATGGAGCCGGCGCCGAGCGTGCCGAAACTTTCGGCCTCGCGGTTTGCGGCGCGCACCGTTTCCGCCGCTTCCTTCTCGGCTTTTACGTGGTCGTCGTCACTCCACTCGCGGTTCGCGATCAGATGCGCCTTGAGCCGGGCAAGCGGATCGCCGAGCGGCCAGTATTTTGCTTCGTCCGCAGGCCGATACCGCGAGGGATCGTCGCTCGTGGAATGGCCTTCGGCGCGATAGGTGTAAAGCTCGATCACGGTCGCGCCGAGATTTGCGCGCGCGCGCTCCACCGCCCATTGGGTAGCGGCATAGACGGCGAGGAAATCATTGCCGTCAACGCGAAGGCCGGGCAGCCCGTATCCGATCGCGCGCGCCGCAAAAGTCGTCTGCTCGCCACCCGCGATGCCCTCGAAACTCGATATCGCCCATTGATTGTTGACGATGTTGAGAATGACGGGCGCGCGATAGACGGCGGCGAAGGTGAGCGCCGAATGGAAATCGCCTTCCGCCGTCGCCCCCTCGCCGATCCACGCCGCAGCGATGCGGTCGTCACCCTTGTAGGCCGATGCCATCGCCCAGCCCACCGCCTGGCTGAACTGCGTGCCCAGATTACCGGAGATCGAAAAGAACCCATATTCGCGGCTCGAATACATGATCGGCAGCTGGCGGCCCTTCAACGGATCGCGGACATTCGAATAGACTTGGCACATCATGTCGACGAGAGGATAGCCGCGCGCGAGCAGGATGCCCTGCTGCCGGTAGCTCGGGAAACACATGTCGTTGCGGTCGAGCGCCATGATTTGGGCGATCGCGATCGCCTCCTCGCCAGTACATTTCATGTAGAACGATGTCTTGCCCTGGCGCTGGGCGCGGAACATGCGGTCGTCATAGGCCCGCGTAAGCACCATGAGCTTGAGGCCCTTGCGCAAGCTCTCCGGGTCGAGACGCGGATTCCAGGGACCGGTCGCCCGGCCATCCTTATCCAGCACGCGAATCAACGTGGTTGCGAGGTCGGCGATCTCCTGCGCCGCAACACCGGAATCGGGCCGCCTCGCCGCGCCTGCCTCCGCGATCCGCATCCCGCCGAATTGGGGCTTGTCGCCCGGACGTGCCGGTGGCACGGGAATGTGCAGGGAGAGCTTCTGTCTGTTGGTCATCAAAGCCTCGGGAAGGTCCCGCCGCGCGAAAAAGCGAGTATAGCAGCGGCGCGCAGATATCGCTGCGATTCGCGCGACGTCAAGCAGGGCGTCTGCCTTCGCAGCCCCGGAATAAGCGGGCGGACGCCGCAGCCAGCCGCGTATCAGCGTTCCTTGTCGCCCTCATCGACCCGCAGCAGGCAGGATAGGTGCACCCCTAACAGTAACGGTGCGCCGCGCTCACGATGGGGTGGACACAGGTTTCGCGTCTCTTTGCATCATCCTCTGAAAGGCAGGCCGGGAAGTGATACGGCTGGCGTATGCCTTGAGCACCGGCGTCTCCGCGACCAGCTTCGCCATCATCATGAAATTGAGCCCGCCACCCAGGAGAATATCGAGAGCCGAGAATTCGTCGCCGAGGAAATAGTTGCGTGACGACAGATGCGCGTTCAATACGTCTTCGACCTCCTGCGCCGGCGCCCATCCCATCGCACCATAGACGTGCTTGATATTAAAGCGCTGGCAGATCAGGGCCGGCTCCATCACGCCCGGACGATAGGCGAGCCAAGAGAGATATTCGCCGCGCCCAGGTCCCCCGCGGCCGGTCCCATCTTCCGTTCGCGATACTTGTCGGTGAGGTACAGTGCGATTGCGCTGCTTTCAAAGACGAAATCGTCCCCATCCGTCAGCGCCGGCACTTTGCCGTGCGGATGCGGATTGGCCGGGTCACGCGCGCCGCTGCCGTCCGCGCGGCGGAAATCCACGATTCTGGTTTCATAAGCAACGCCGAGCTCCTCGAGCAACCAGACAATGCTTGCCGAACGGGTCATTGGCGAGTGGTAGAGTGTGATCATGAAAGGTCCTGATGTCCGGAGGGAGAAGCGTCTCAACGGCGCTTTTTGCTCTTTGGGGATTTCTTCGCAGGCGTTTTCTTCGCGGCTTTGCGCGCGGCGGGCTTCTTTGCGGCGCGTTTCTTCGCCGGCTTGGCGGCGCCATGTGTCGGCCGCTTGTGGTGAGGCTGATAGACGCCGAGCGTGCCGCCGCCCGGCAGGGTGATCTCTGTCACGGTTCCCCAACTCTGGCGCTGCGGCGTTGAGAAGGGGATGCCGTGCTTTGTCATATCGGCTGTGAAGCGCGCGATGTCGTCGCACATCAGATAGAGCTGGTGCACGCTGTTGCGGTCGGACCCGTGGACCGCCACTTCGGCCGGCGGCACGGCGAAGATGCGAAATCCGCCGCCAGCGTCCACGGATGAGAGTTTCAGCACGTCCGAGAAAAATGTCTTGTCCGCCGAGTCGTTGGTGCTCTGAAGCATGATGTGCGCGCCGATGATCATGGAACCGTCCCCTGTGCTGCACCCCGATGCTGCCACAAATCCTGCGGCGGCGCATCGGTCCTTTACTGGCAGTCTGCGATCTCGAAATAGAATGGATGATGGCCGCGGCAGCCAGGATTGAACGGCACCCCGCAGGCCGGGCATATGTCGCCGCATTCGAGGTACTGATGGACCGTCAATACCGCTCCACAAGCACCGCACAGCACCGCGCGCTCGTTCCATTCGCTGCGTGGCCAGGTCTCGATCGCGTGGCCGGCCAAAGCGTCATGACAATCCTTGCAGGCGTAATAGGTGCCGCAACACTTCATCTTGACGGCGACCACATCCCGCCGCGAGCGGTAGTGGATGCAGCGCGTCTGCGCATCGACACCGATGCCGCGAACGGAACGATGCACCCCTTCCGCAGTCTCAGTAGCCTCGCTCGACACTGCCGCCGCCCTCTACCGCTTCCGTGAGCCTGGGGGCGCCCCAATACCTGATCTTGCCACCGCCGTTGATGGAAGCTGTCAATTCGCGCTGCGCATTCACGAGAATGCGCCCGCCGCCATCGACTGCTGCCGTCGCTCCTTCGCTCCTCATTGCACGCACATCGATCGTCCCGCCGCCGTCCACAGCCAAAGTGAGTTGGTGCCTAGCCGGGAAATCGCCCCCGCTTTCGATTCGCCCGCCGCCGGACACGGCGAGAGTATCGATGCCTGGAGTCGTTATTTCGACCTCGAGATCATAATTGCGCGGGCAATCATTGTTGCAGGCTTCGATGCGAAGCTTGTGCGGCTGGCTCCTCTCCACAATAAAGCGGGTGAATTGGGTGCTGCCCTTGAGCAGCCGGACCTGCTGGACGCTTCCGTGCCTGAGCGTCACGTGGCCGCCGCCTTCCAGTTCGATGGCATTGAAGGGTGGCGTCGGAACAATTGTCTGCGCGGTGGCCGTTGCGGCGACAAGGCCCGACGCCAGAGCGGCGGACAGGAAAAAAATGCGATCGGCTATCATCGGAAGCTCGCATCAAGGTTTCGACAAAGCCTAAACTCGAACCGCTAGTTGCCGCGCATGCCGAATCCGGCCCCCTCCCATGAAAATTGGCAACCTTTGGCAACGCTCAAGGGGTGAGGAGCTGGCCCTCATGACGAGCCCGTCGAACCATGTTCCGACGGGCTCACCATGAGGAAGGTGGTTCACGGCGTCGCGTAATCGAGCTTGATGCCGAGGACGTTTCCGTTCCTGTTCCGCGTCCCCGTGTCGAGTGCCGGATCGGCGAAGAGCGTCCTGGCGTTGCCATAACTGTCGTAGTCATAGGTCGCGGCGAGCACGACGGCATTGGGCACCAGATGATAGTTCAGCGCAAATCGTAGTGATGTTTCATCGCCCGGCTCGGTGACGCGGGCAATGCCATTAGCCAGGCTGACCGAGTTCACGTTGCTACTGAAGGTGTGAGCGATTCCCGCGTTCACCGAGAACAGATCCGTAAGGCGGGTCTGGGTCGCAAGAGAGAGTTCGCTGTTGTTGTAGCTCCCGTCGTCCAGTGTGTCTCCATCGGCGAGATTGAGGTGGTTGCTGGTGCCGAAGAAGTTTTCCGTGAATGCGCCCCGAATCGTGAAGCTCCGGGTCTCGTAGCCGACCGCCGCACCCGCTGCGCCCGATTGGCCACCGCGCGCCACGGTTCCATCCTCCACTGCCGACGCCGTCTGCGCATTGATCAAGTCTGGTGTATAGGACCCAAAGAGGTCGAAGGTGACGGGCCACTCGTTTTGGTCGAGCGCGCGCCAGGTCGCACCGAACGTCGGATCGCTGAAGCCGGAGCTGTCGAAACTCGCTGCTCGCCCGTCCGAACCGTCCACTTCGCGAAAGGTGCGCGGGACATATTGTACTGAGCCGTTTGCACTCAAATCGTCCGTGATGCCGTAGGCGAGAGTCTGCGCGATCACGTTCGAGTTGATATGGAAAGACGAAGTCTGGTCGCCAGCCGCATTGACTCCGCTGCCATTGATCCAGCCATGCGAGTAAGCAGTACTTCCCTCAATCTGCCCCGCAAGCGGCAGATAATTCGGGTCGGACAGGATGCGGCTGGTGTCGGGTGTCAGATCCAGCGCCTGCGCATGGGCCTGAAGAGGAATGCAAAGCAGTGCGGCTCCGGCCGCCAATCTCGCAATTCGGTCACTCACGGCAACGGACTCCTTTTGCAATGGGCAACAGCCCGGCTTTCCCCCCGTTGCTCGATATCGCGCGATACCGCGCGCACGAATGATCTGGATTTCGAAAGACTTCCCCTCTTCGACTCCCCGCCGGGTTACGTGAGTAAAGGTTGGATGGCGTCACCTGAACGGCAGATGAATGAACAAACTTGTGAGGTCTTGCCCGACATGGCGCAAAAAAAAAGGCCGCGGGTATTTCCGCGGCCTTGTTGACTCCCGCTACGTTTTAGCCGGGATAGTCGTCGTCATAGTCATGGTCGTAGTCGTTGTAGTAGGTGTAGCCTGGGGTCACATAGGTGTCCGGATAGTAGTAGTTATAGGTGCGCGTGTAGCCATACGGCAGCGCCCGGTCATAGTCGTGGCGCTCGAAATAGCCGATGCGGAAACAATCGTCTCCGAAGTCGTTGCATCGCAGCCGCACGCAATCGTCGCCGGTGCAGCGCGTCTTGATCGTGTCCGCCGAAGCGGAACTGCTCACCGCGCCGGCCCCTCCCAATGCCATCAACGCCGCGATTGCCGTGGTCTTCAACGCATTTGCTAACATGATCGTCTCCTGCAGTTGCAGTCCAACCCTCCGCTGGACACGTTGGTTGTGCTTTTTTTCTGCGGCACCGACACGCTCCTTCGCGCGCCTCACGACGGGCTGCGCATTGGCGCGAGCCTGCCACATCCGTCTAAGCTAATGAGCGACGACGAAGAGAGTTCCTCCGCCGTTCCCCGCCACGCCAAGGCAACTGCTTGCGAATTGTTGGTCGCGAGAGGGTCAGAATTGCGTCTCAATTGCGGCGCCGGAGGCGCCGCGGTGAACTCACTTCATCGCGGTCTGATGAGTTATGGCAAGTTGATCAAAGAGGAAGGCCAGCTCATCTGTTTGCTCGGCGATGCGCTCGGAAAGAGAACTTCCGATGCCGTGACCGGAATTCGCGCTCGTTCGCAACAGGATCGCGCGTCCTGACGATGTTGCCGATTGCAGCGCCGCCGTGAACTTGCGCGAGTGCATCGGATTGACGCGCCCGTCGGTCGCGCCGGTCAACATCAGCACCGCAGGATAGGCCGTGCCTTTGCTGACGTGGTGATACGGTGAATAGGCATAGAGCGCACGGAATTGATCGGCATCCTTCACCGTGCCGAATTCCGTGGTGTTGAACGACCCGTTGGGATCGAGCTCTACGCGCACCATGTCGTAAATGCCGACGGCCGAAACGACGGCGCGCGCGAGATCGGGATGCTGGGTGATCGCGGCGCCCATCAGCAATCCGCCATTGGAGCCGCCCATCAGTGCGAGCCGGTCGTGCGAGGTGTAGTGCTGCGCAACCAGATACGCGCCGGCAGCCGCGAAATCATCGAAGACGTTCTGTTTCTTCGTCAGCATTCCTTCCTGGTGCCACCGCTCGCCATATTCGGCGCCGCCGCGGATGTTGGCGACGACATAGACTCCGCCCGCATCGAGCCAGAGACGCCGCATCGCGCCGAGGAACGCCGGCGTCATGCTGATGCCGTAGCCGCCATAACCGTAGAGAAGCGTCGGGTTGGATCCGTTCTGCTTCGTGCCCTTCTTCTCGATGATATTGAGCGGGATGCGCGTGCCGTCCTTTGACGTGGCGAATGCGCGGTTCACTTCGGCGTCCGCGAACGAAACCGGTGAGGTGACCCTCAATCCTGTTTCAGCAGTCTTGCCCGTCGCGGAACTCCAGCTCTCGTAATAGCGGGGCCGAAGATAAGTCGAAACGTCGAACAGCACCTCGCCGTTCGCGAGCGGCTCGATTTCCGAATTGGCGGAAACTTGTGGCAGCGGCAGACTGCCTTCAGGCGTTCCGTCCAACCCGAACATCCGCACATCGTTGGGACCACCGACAATATCGCGCACGAAGAGTCGCGTCGGCGAAAGCGACAGATCTTGTACATGCTGCTCGGCCCCGCCGGACAGAATGGCGATCTGACTCTCGGGAACCACCACCTTTCCCTGTGCGAGTTTCGCGTTTCCATACGGCGCTGCGAGCTTGAGAATCTTGCCGTTCGGCGCGTTGGCGCGCGAGATTCCATAAAGCCCGTCGTCGGGACCGATGGTGGCGTAGACAATGCGATCGGCATAATTGGCGACCTGAAGCGGCGGCTTGCCGTCGCGGAGCACATAATGGGCCCATTCCCCGCCATCTCCGCGTTGAACGGAAGCGAGAACCGCCGGCCGGTCATAGCGATTGTCGAGGAACACCTCGGAGACGCGCTCGAGACCGTCCTTCTGTCCCAGCGCCGGCGCATCTGTTGTCCAGTCGCCGCCGAGGCGGTGGAGATAGACCTGCATGTTGAAATGCTGATCGGCGGCCGGTGCATCGGGCCCCGGATAGCGCGTGTACCAGAACGACTTGCCATCCTGCGACCAGGCGAGGCTCCCACCCGCCGTTGGATATTGCACGCGTGGAATGGGAGCGCCGATTTCCTTCCCGCTCGCCACGTCGAAAATGTGCAGCGTGCCGTCCTCGCTGCCGTTCTTCGACAGCGACACCGCCACGCGAGTCCCATCGGGCGATGGGACGAACCAGTCGATCGCGGTCAGGCCCTTGGAGTCCATTGCGTTGGGATCGAGCACGATTCTGCGGCTCGACGGGTCGGCCTTTGCATTGAGCGCGACCAGCATGGGCTGCTGCTTCGCTGGATCGTTGTACATCGCGAAGACGGCAACGCCTCTTGCGGTCAATTCGGAATAGGCGGGCGAGGTCGCCGTAATGAGCTTTGTCAACTTTGCCTTGATCCTGGCTTCGCTCGGCAACGCGTCCAGATAGGCGCGCGTCCGCGCATTCTGTGCATCGCTCCACGACTTCACGGCGGGATCGGCTGGATTTTCCAGCCGGCGATAGGGGTCGGCCACTTTCGTGCCCTCGATCGTATCGATCGTCGAACCAGCCGCCGTTAAAGGCGGCGGCGGAACGGACGCGGCTATCGCCGCACCCGCGGCCAGACCGAACGCGAGAATGCCGAAGCGGGCGAAAAGGGACATGAGGACTCTCCGGAGGGCCGGCGGACGCACCGGCCAGAAGGAGCCGTCTCTACACGATTTCAGAAGAGCGTGTCATCCCCAGATCTGCCGCTACATTCCCTCAGGAATGGATTTGCCCGAGGGTTGCGCTGACATCGGCGTCGAAGAGGCCTTCGACGACGAAATTGTTTGGTAGCAACGCGGTCCGGCCGAGACGCAGATCGTCATTCGAGATTTCGATTTTCGCGCCACCTGTATTCTTCGGATCTTTGATCGCGTCATCAACTTTTGAGCGTGCATCCCGGACGAGCGGCGACAGGTCGTAAGAATAGGCATTGCCGATTGCCTGTGGCAGTCCATTTCGGATCGCCGCGGAGAGAGCCCACAGGCGGTTACCGATCTTGCGCGTCATTGCGAAGTTGCGCAGCCGGATCAGGTGGCCATCGTTTTCGACTGTGGGCGCTGCCGTGAACCACACAGTGCCATTCTGGCCGTGAAGCTTGCCCGGCCCATCGACGCGAAACGTCGCGCCGATTGCAAGCCGGTTGGTGCTCGGAAAGACCTCCACTGCGGTCGGCGTGACCGACTGACCTCCGGACCTTACCGGCTTGCCGATGATGTTCGCGGATGCCGCAGCCGCAAGAAGGGGATAGGGAATCGCAAGGGGCACGGCGAGAGAAAACTTTCCCGGCTGCGGCGGCATCGGAGCGTTCTCCGGAAGCTCGCCCGGACCCGCATCGGCTGGCTTGGTGGCCGACACGCTGGTCGCCGCTTCCAGCCGCGCGACGAGCTTGATCCCGTCATCTCCCACCTGCACGCCCGGAACCGACAGCGATTTCGGTTCGACGCTTGCAAAAAAGGTCGGCGAGCTGCCGAGCGTGACCGGGAGCGACCAGGTCTTCCAAACCTGCTTCAGCTGGTCGCGGATCTTGTCGCAGGGGATTTTGGCATTGATCTCGTCGACCTGGCTCTGAAGAGAACGGTTGATCTGGTCGGTCATCATGGCGCCGGCGGGAAATTTCCACGGTCCGATGCACGCCTTGAGCCCGCTGCCCGCGTCGAGGCAGCTGCGCCCGATGATGTCGATTTCGGGCGGCGTGCCCCAGGCGAAATGCGTGACGGCCTGGTCGAGTTTCGGGCAGAACGATTTGTCCATCCGCACCATTCCCGAAATTGATACGACGAAGGTGCCGCTGAAATTCTTGTTGTTGATCTGTATGGCCTTGGCGAGATCTCCCGTGAAGCCGCCATTGCCGTCGAACTTGACGGGCACGTCCATGGCGATTCCGGATCCGTCGTGCTTGACCGCAATATTGCCGTTGCGCGTGGCATTGACGTGCCAGTCAAAATCCACGCAGCCCTTGAAGAGGGTCACCTTGATCGAGGGAACTGACGGAGAATTGGAGCCAATCGCGAGCTGGTTGCAGCCAATTCGGGCTTTTCCGGAACGCGGTCCCGAAAAACGATCGGCGGCCGCGTTTGCGGCACCGGCCAGCACATCGTAAGCGATGGTGAGGCTGGGCTCGATGGTGCTTGTGCGTGCCTGGAATTCGTTCGTCGCGGCGCTGCGGGGCGGCTTTTCGGACAGAAGTTGGGCGGCTTCGGCGGCCGCGGCGTGCGAAACGAGAGCCGCCAGAACAATTATGGCGGGCGTCGCTGCGGCGGTCTTCGAATTTCGGATTCCATTCCCCATCCTGGCCATCGTCTGTTCCCTCTCGGTTCCGGAATATTCGGAGCGCGCGTCCCCGCACCGCCTTTAACGTTCGAGAAGCCGTTTGCGTTTGCGAGTGCCGCATTTGCTGTCGGCGGCGCCATCACTGGCGGCACTCATCGTTCGACCCCTTGTCTGGCTCAAGCGCGTGTGAACACGTTTACAAGCGAGCGATGACCAGACCCGAAGAGCTGCTTCGCCCGACGCCGAACGGGCTTCATTGCGCGCCGGGCGATTTCACGATCGATCCGGTTCGTCCGGTGCCGCGCGCGGTGATCACGCACGGCCACGGAGATCACGCGCGGCCCGGCCATAGCGCGGTGCTGGCGACCCGCGAAACGCTCGCCATCATGGCGGCGCGCTACGGAGAAGGGTTCACGGGAGCCGCCCAGCCCGTCCGCTACGGCGAGACCAGTTCGCACAATGGTGTGGAAGTCACCCTAATGCCCGCCGGCCACGTGCTCGGCTCGGCGCAGATCGTGCTGCGCTGGAGAGGACTCACCGCCGTCGTTTCGGGCGATTACAAACGCCGCCGCGACCCGACCTGCGCAGCGTTCGAGCCGGTGCCCTGCGACGTCTTCGTGTCGGAGGCGACATTCGGCCTGCCCGTCTTCCGCCATCCCGACGATGCGGGGGAGATCGCCAAGCTGCTCAAATCCGTCGCGCAGTTCCCTGAGCGCGCCCATCTGGTCGGCGCCTACGCGCTCGGCAAGGCGCAGCGTCTGATCTGTCTGCTGCGCGAAGCGGGTTATGATCGCACCATATTCGTGCATGGCGCACTTGCCACGTTGAACGCGCTCTACGAAGCGCATGGGGTGCAGCTGGGACCGCTTGCGCCCGCCACCGCCGAAACGCGCGATGCCTTCGCGGGTGAGATTGTTCTTGCTCCACCCGACGCGCTCGCCGATCGCTGGTCGCGCCGCTTCGCCGATCCGTTGCCCGTCTTTGCCTCGGGCTGGATGCGTGTGCGGGCGCGCGCGCGGCAGCGGCAGGTGGAATTGCCGCTGGTGATCTCCGATCACGCGGATTGGGACGAATTGACCCAAACATTCCGCGAGCTTCACCCCGAACAGGTGTGGCTCACGCATGGCGAGGATCAGGCACTGCTGCGCTGGGCTTCACTCGACGGCATCACGGCGCGGACGTTGTCGCTCGTGGGCTACAGCGAAGAGGAAGGCGAATAGATGCGCGCCTTCTCACGGCTGCTCGACCGGCTCGCCTTCACCCCAGCGCGCAACTCCAAACTGACGCTGCTGCGAGACTATCTGCGCCAAACGCCCGACCCGGAGCGCGGCTGGGCCCTTGCGGCGCTGACCGGTGCGCTCGGCTTCGACGTGGCGAAGCCCGCCGCCATCCGCAAAGCGATTGAATCGCGGATGGATGCGCAATTGTTTGCACTCTCCTATGATTACGTCGGCGATCTCGCTGAAACAGTAGCGCTCGTCTGGCCGAAGAAGACCGGCACCAATGCTGAGACGGATCGGGTCGAACCCCAACTTTCCGAAGTCGTCGACACGCTGCAAAGCGCTTTGCGCCACGACGTGCAGCGCCTGCTCGAGGACTGGCTGGACGCACTCGACACGGACGGGCGATGGGCGTTGCTCAAGCTTTTGACCGGCGCGTTGCGGGTCGGCGTGTCGGCGCGTCTCGCAAAGCAGGCGCTCGCCACACTGGGCGAAGTAGATGTCGCCGAAATCGAGGAAATCTGGCACGCCCAGCACCCACCCTATGAAGACCTCTTCGCCTGGCTCGAGGGTCGCAGCGGGAAACCCACCCGCGCAGCGCCTGGCCACTTCCGGCCGGTGATGCTCGCGCAGGCGCTGGACGAATCTTCCGATCTCGCGAAATACGACGCGCGTGATTTCGCCGCCGAGTGGAAATGGGACGGCATCCGCATCCAGGCGGTGAGCGAAGGGGGCGTGAAACATCTCTTCAGCCGCACCGGCGACGAGATCAGTCATTCCTTTCCCGATGTGACCGCGGCGCTCAACTTCGAAGGCGTGATCGACGGCGAATTGCTGGTGGTTCGCAACGGCGCCATCGCGCCCTTCTCCGACCTCCAGCAGCGCCTCAACCGCAAAAGGCCTGACGCGAAAGCAATCGCGAAGTTTCCGGCCGCCATCCGCGCCTATGATCTGCTGCTCGCGGGCAAATCCGATCTGCGCACGCTGCCCTTCCGCGAGCGGCGGACGCGACTCGAATCATTTGTCGCCCGGGCGAAAGCGCCGGGACTCGATCTCTCACCTCTCGTCCCCTTTGATAACTGGCCCGCGCTGGCGGCGTTGCGGGCAAACCCGCCCGCGGGCGATGCGCGTCTCGCAGAAGGTTTGATGTTGAAGCGCTGGGATTCGATTTACGAATCCGGGCGGCCAAAAGGACCGTGGTTCAAATGGAAGCGCGATCCGCATTTGATCGACGGCGTGCTCATGTACGCGCAGCGTGGCCACGGCAAGCGCTCGAGTTATTATTCGGACTACACGTTCGGCGTCTGGCGTGAGGATGCGAGCGGCGAGCGGACACTGACGCCGGTCGGCAAAGCCTATTTCGGTTTCACCGACGAGGAGCTAAAGGCGCTGGACAAATTCGTGCGCGACAACACGACCGAACGGTTCGGTCCGGTGCGCGCGGTGCGCGCAGAAGGGGATTTCGGCCTCGTGCTCGAGATCGCCTTCGAGGGCTTGCAGCGCTCGACCCGCCACAAATCGGGCGTCGCCATGCGCTTCCCGCGCATCAGCCGCATCCGCTGGGACAAGCCCGCGCGGGAAGCCGATGAACTTGCGACGCTTGAGCGCATGCTGGACGCGCGTAGTTACGGGTAGGCGATCAATGCCAGTTTGCGAAAACCGCCGCCGTTATAGATGCAGTTCGACGACGGTGACGGCATCGGCCGCCGGGTTGTAAGGCGTGTTCGCTGCCGGAGTGGGTTCGTACATCTGCTGGTTTTGCAGATATTGTGTGGACACCTGTTCGCGTTCTTCGGCGAGCTGGGTGCGGCAACCGGAGTAAGCTTCCGTTCCGCGATCCGCGCCCCCCGAACGGCAAACTGCATCGTCATTTGCAGCCATGCGGGACGCACATCCCGGCAACAGAAGGAGCAACGATAACGCAAGCAGTCCTGATCTCATGTCCAGGCCCTCGAATCGGTGGCCGCGACCCGGGTCGCGCCAGTCCACTTTTCGTATAGAGCCTCGGCGTTAGCGGCAGGCTAACGGGTTTGAGTGCCTTTTATTCAGCACACGCTTTGTCAGGTTACGGGCCGATCGTAGTCCATCGCGAGCAGGGCGAAGCTCGCCAGCCAGTGCTCGCCCATATAGTCGCCCGTCACATGCGGGAGCGCGCTGTCCAGATGGCGATCAATCGCATCTTCAATGCGTCCGCGCGTGTCCTGATCAGCGACCGCGTCCACGATCAGGTTCCAGCACCAGGCGCGCGACAGGTTGAGCCCGTCGAGATGGGCGATCTTGCCATCGCTGCGGTCGCTCACGAAGGCCGGCGAAAACAGCGGCGCGGGTTCGCCCTGCGCGAGGCGTGGAAGGAAGCGCGTGAACCACCGCGCGAAATCGTCGCGCCCAAGAACTCTGCGCATGCAAGCGGCTTCGACAAGCGCCGGGGAAAGAAAGTCGTCGCCGCAGGGCTCCCAAGCCTGACAATCCGAGTCGTTCGCGTACCACTGCATGGCCTTCTCCGCGCAGAGAGTGGCGAACGACAGGTTGTCGACCGTGCGCGCGTAGTCGAGAGCGAGAAGAAGCGCGAATGCCGTGTTGGCGTGCATGCCCGCGCGCGCGGGATAGGTGGCAAGCGGAAGCCAGGCTTCGAACCGCTGTTCGAACGCCTGCGCGAGCAGCGCGACTTCGCGGCTCCAGCTCCGGCCTTCTTCACTTCGGTGGCGCGCAAGCTCGCCTGCCAGCATCAGCGCCCATGCCCAGCCATAAGGCCGTTCGAAACCTCGGCTTTCGGCGCGGGCGAGATAGGCAATCTCACCTGCAATGTTCTGCGATGTGAGCTGCACATCGAAGAGTGCGCGGATGCGGTTGCGCTCCGGCAGTTGCGAAAAGCGCCTGTAGAGCCTCGCAAGAAGCCAGGTGCCGTGCACGCAGGAATGCCAGTCGAAGCTGCCGAAGAACACCGGGTGCAGCGCGCGCGGCCCCTTCACGTCGAGGGGGCCGCCCATCACATGGTCGAGTTTGTTCGGCCATTCGCGTCCGATATGACCGAGAGCGGCGTGCGCGAAACGCGAAGCGACGTCTTTCGTCAATGATCTCATGCGTGGTGCGCGCCGAAACGGAAGACGAGTGCGACGGGGCTGAGCCCGACCACCAATCCGGTCACAAACGCAGCCGGCGCAATCACCAGCAACGGATTGATGCGGATCAGAAATCCCAACACCACGACACAGACGCCCAGCAATGACAGCATAAGTTCCCCTCCCGCTTCAAATCAGAACCTACCGCTGAAAAAATCGATTCTTTGCGATTGCATTTCGAATTGCGCGCAGACATTGTGATTTGCTTTCGTGCCTCGCAAGTACTCTTTTGTTAAACAAGTGCGCGCTATTGTTCCATGAGCGTGTACGACGCTGCCCGACAGCACGAGGCTTATCGAAGGCGCTATTCTCCACTGCGCTGCCTCTCGCCGCTCGCGGGTTGCACGCCGATCGGCACGCAGAGGCATGCCAATGAGATTAGTGGAAACGAGCAGCAGCCTCGAACCGGTCGCGCTGCCCCTGCCAACGGCGGTTTCTGCGCAGAGCGTAGATTCGACGGTGCGAGAGCGGCTCGTTTCGCTCGACGCGATGCGCGGCTTCGCCGTCATCGGCATGATCGTCGTGAACGCGCTTGCGACTTCGAAGGATACCTACGGCTTTCAGCCGGACTATTCATTTTTGTCGCATTCACCGTGGGCGGGATTCACTTTCGCCGATTTCGTTTTTCCCGCCTTCATCTTCATGGCGGGATTCTCCGTAGCCGCATCCCTGCGCCGTGCGCGCCTCGATTGGAGGGTGCTGCGCCGAATCGGAGCGCGGACGGCAGGGCTGATGGCGCTCGGCTTTCTGCTGACCAATATCACCTGGTTCGGCAATATGGATCACGGCGATTGGCGCTTGCTTGGTGTGCTGCAACGCATCGGCATTTGCTACTTCGCCACAGCGGTCCTCTTCGTCGCGTGCGGCGCGAGCGCGCGGCTCTTGCTGGCGTTGCTCGTTCTTCTTGTCTATTGGCCGCTAACGCTCATCCCGATTCCCGGCCACGCCACAAATCTTTTCCTTCCCGGCGCCAACTTCGTCTCCTTTGTCGACCACATGGTCCTTGGTTCCCATGCGCTCGTGACAGGTCGAAGCGGATATGATCCCGAAGGTCTGCTGAGCACGTTGCCGGCAATCGCCCAATGCCTGCTCGGTGCGCTTGCCGGCGATTGGCTGCTGAACAACCGTGCGGTGGAGCGTGCGCCGTGGAAACTCGCCGCGGCCGGCGCCGTAACGCTTGCCATCGGCCTCGCCTGGAGTCCGTTTTTTCCGATCATCAAGAACATCTGGTCCAGCAGCTATGTTCTCTGTTCCACCGGACTTGTGATGTTGCTTCTTGCCCTGTCCTGGTGGGCGATTGACCGCAAACGGCTCAGTTTCTGGGGCGTGACATTCCTCGAAGCGTTCGGCGTCAACGCGCTTCTGGCTTACGTTATTCAGGAAACCGCACAGCTTCTGCCCGCCGGCCGCGAAATGCACGCGATAGGCGCCGCCAGCATGAAGATGGAGGCACCGGTCCTCATGACAAACCTGCCGATCGTCGCGTTCCTCGTCATGCTCTGGGTGCCGCTAGAATTCATGCGCCGGCGGCGGTGGATCGTCAGGCTCTGACGCGCGTCAGATCGGTTTTGCGTAGATGCGATAAGTCTTGGCGGGCGGACCGGCGATCGCTTCGCCGAGCGCCACCATCCGGGAATCGTTTTCGCGAATCCAGGAATACTCGGCCCAGTCGAGCTGGTAGCGTGTCGAAGCCTGGATCACGAGCGACTTGACGAGCAGGATGACAAGCGCGCTGCCGCGCGGCGTGGTGCGCCAGGCGCGGCGGATGCCGAGGAACGGAATGCGTGCAGTCCGCCAGGTCTCGCGTTTCATCGCCCAGATCAGCTTCGCCCAATTGAAGGGAAAGAGGCGACCACGGAACGGCGCGATGATGCCGTTCAGATCCGGCAGGCCCACGGCAAAGCCAACCTCCTTGCCGTCGATCATCAGAAAGCGGCCATATTCGTTGCGGAAGAAAGGACGCAACTCTTTGGCCAGCGAGTCGATCTCCGCGGTGCTGAACGGGACAAATCCCCAAGCGTCGCTCCACGCGTCGTTGTAGATGTCGACGAGAAGATCGATTTCCGCGCGATAGCGGCGCATGTCGAAATTGCGCAATTGCGTGTTGCCGAAGCGCTCGGCGCGCGCCGCAAGCTGCTCGATGCGCGGCGGCAACCGGCGCGGCGTCGTGCGGTAGGCGTAAAGATCGATCTCCTTGGCGAGACCCGTACTTTCAAGCAACGGCCCCATCCATGGTTTGCCATGCGGCATAAGCATGGCCGGCGGCGAGTCGAAGCCGGAGACGAGGCAACCGCATTCTTCGTTGATAGAGAAACTGAGCGGCCCCATCATCCGCGTGAGGCCTTGCGTCTTCAGCCAGTCCGTCGCCGATTCGACCAGCGCGAGCCCCGCTTCGCTGTCGTCTGCGCAATCGAAAAAACCAAAATGGCCGGTGTTGTCGCGATGGCGTTCGAGATGACGACGATTGACATGCGCGGTGATCCGGCCAACCGGCTTTCCGCCCCGCGAAGCGACAAAGAAGGCCGCTTCGCCGAAAGTGAAAAACGGCGCGTTCTTCTTCGAAATTCGTTGCTTTTCGAGCAGGTTGAGTTGGGGAACCCAATTGGGATCGTTCGCGTAGACGGCAAAGGGCACGGCGAGCCAGTCGTCCGCGCTTTTTTCAACATCGACCCGGGAGATCCGCACGCTCTGTCCGGAATTGCTCATGTGCGGCCTCTCCGCGTGCGGAGGAGAAGCGGATCGATCAGAGACGGTGGCAATGCTGCCGCAAATCTTGTCAACGCCGCGAGTTGCCAGGGAAAACTGATTTCCCGCTTGCCGCGTCCGAGCCCGGTGACAATTCGCGCGGCGGCGCGCTCGGCGCTCCAAAGAAAAGGCCGGTGCCCCGGCACGCTTGCGCTCATCGGCGTGGCGACGAAGCCGGGACATACGACCGTGACACGGATGCCCTTGGGTCCAAGGAGACGGCGCAACCCGTGGCCATAGACTCGAACGGCTGCTTTCGAAGCCGAATAAAGCGGCGCATCGGGAAGTCCGACAAGAGCGGCGAGCGAACTCATGATCACCACGTGCCCCCTTCCGCGCGCGACGAAGCGCGGCAGAAGCGGGATTACGCTGTTCGTCACGCCCAGGATGTTCGTCTCGACGATCTCACGTGCGATGAGGAGCGGCTCACCTGCAGCCGGCGCGATCACCTTATCGCCCCCAATCCCGGCGTTGGCGATGACCATGTTGATGGGCTGCTGCCCATCGCATTCCTCGATCCAGGCGCGCATCGCTTCCGATTGGACGACGTCGATCGTCTTCCACTCCGTCCTGGCGCCCGCTGTCCGGCACTCGCGCGCAACCTGATCGAGCCTCTCCTCGTTACGCGCGACCAGCGAAAGCCGCGTCCCCTCGCGCGCATAACAGCGCGCCAGAGCCGCGCCGATTCCGCTGCTCGCTCCGGTGATGAGGATGTGGACAGGCGCGACCAAAGCGGCACCCACGCCAAAATCAGAGGCCACGCTCAAGGCTCCATCGCAATCATCGCGTCCGCCAGACGAACTGGCTCGACATCGAGTAATTCCACAGCGCGCCCATGATCGCGCCGGCTGCACCTGCGAGCCACCAGGTCGGCTCCTGCGAATAGAGCCATGAGGCAAGTCCGACGTTGGTAACCGCACCTGCCGCACCAATGAGACAGAAGCCCAAAAAACCCGTGATCAGTCTCCAGCCGGAAAGCCGCCGGTCATAATAGGTGAGCCGGTTGTTCAGCAGAAAATTGCTCACCAGCGCCGCGAAGGTCGCGATGGTCTGCGCGAGCCAGAATTTGAACGCAAAGCTCTCGAAGGCAAATCTCAAAATGATGAGATGAACGGCGAGACCTGTCGTTCCCACCAGCGCAAAGGAAATGAAACGCGGGTCGATCACGCCGCCGGTCAGTTTGGCGAGCGCGAGGCCCGCGAATTCAAGTGCAATCGCTGCATCGAACTTGCTTCGGCCATGGGCGCGTTCGCGGAATTCATATGGAATTTCGGTGACGCGCAATCGGTTCTTTGCCGTCAGCACGATGTCGAGGAGAATCTTGAATCCGATTGGCGAAAGCTCGCCGGCAATGTCGTCGAGCCGGTCTCTTCTCAGCATGAAGAAACCGCTCATCGGATCGGAAAGGTCGACCCCCAACAGCCGGCGTGCGAGATTCGTGGCGGTGCGGCTGAGCTTCGCGCGCTCCGGGGTGAAAGAGTTGGCGCTTCCGCCCGCCACATAGCGGCTCCCGACGACGAGATCGGCTTCATCTGCGGCCAGCGCTGCGAGCATACGCGGCAGGATGCTTTCATCATGCTGCTGGTCGGCATCCATCACGGCGACGTATGCCGCGCTCGACGCCAGCATGCCTTCGATGCAGGCACCTGCCAGCCCTCTGCGTCCAAGACGCTTCAGGCAGCGCACACGCCGATCTTCAGTCGCCACATCCTTCACGACCTCGGCAGTGCCATCCGGCGAATCGTCGTCGACGAAGATCGCCTCCCAGGCAACTCCAGCGAGTGCGCGATGGAGCCGTGCCACAATTTCGCGCACGTTGCCACGTTCGTTGAACGTCGGAATGACGACGCTCAAAAGCGCGGGCGCGGACGTTTGCACCTCAGCGGGCGACGGCGTAACAATTGCGCGTGCGGACATAAGCTTCATCTGACCGACAGGTGGAACTCGGTGGTGGCGGGAGAGGGGGAGGCAGAGCGGTCACACGGATAAAGAATCAATGAAAATCAGCTAATTGTAAAGCAATCGATTTCAAGTTACGCCGCAATAAAGGCAGCCGACGAGCGCGGCAAGATCCAAAAACAGCAAATAGCGATAATCGCAGGCGATCGAGATCGCAAAAAAGCTCGCAGTGAAGGCGAGCGCACAGACAAGCAGCAACGCGATGGCGAGATCGGCTGGACGCCGGCGCCTCAGCAACACGAACAAGAGAGCCAGAGCAAGCAGTGCATAGGTGACGTGCGAAAATATCGGCGTCCCTACGAAAAGGCTCGCATAGTTTCCGAGCGCTCGGTCCCGCGGACGTATCTGACGTTCGAAGCCCAAATCGCGCAAATATCGCGGTAATCCGGTCACTCCGACGTACCAGTCTTCGCAACCCATGGGATCAGGCGTGAGGAAGGTCCAGGCGAAGACACGCGCGCGCACGCCGAGGTAGTCGAGCGGATGGTGCGCCAGGACGCTCCACCATTGCGATGCAATTGCGTCCGGGCTCGTGCTCGCAAATTCGTTCAGCAGTTCTGTTGAGCCGTATAGGGTGTCGTTGCGCGCGGGAGTGTAGAGGCGCACCCCGTCGGAGCGAATCAGCCGTTCGAGATCGGGATTCGTGTGTGAAAGTACGTCCAGCCTGAGCCCGGGATCGGCCTTCGCCTCTCCAATCAGATCGTAGAGCTGCAGAAGCCTGATTTGCCCAAGTGGGCCGGAGCCACCGCTCGTGCGCTGCGCGAGCGCAAGGCTTGCGGCCAGCACGACCAGCGCAGCGGCTGTTCCCATCCCAATTGTGCAAACGACCGCATTCCACCAGCCGACATGGTTTTTTCTTGCGATCACAAAGATCGCTATCGCGCCAAATGCCAGCGCAATCGCGCCGTTCTGGCGCGCAAGCGTTGCCAGCGCGAAAAGAAAAAACGCGGCAACGATCAGGAGCCATCTTGGCCTCGCGGAGGCCCAGCGTGAGGCCGCATGGGCGAGCAGAACAAAGCCCGCGATAGCCGCGTCGGCGAACAGGACGTCTTTCCAGACGATGCCCTGGTAGAGGACGAATTGTGGGAGGGCCACGGTGATCGCGGCAATTGCGACCGCAGCCCAGGACACGCGCGGCGCAATCCACAGAATCGACAGCATGCCGCCGAAGAGCAGGATGGAGTCGAACAGGATAAAGAGACCGGTGCCGGGATGCGCCGCGTCAGCGAGACCCAGCATCCACGCCATGACCGGAGGGTGCCAGGCGTTGTAGTGCCCGGTGCGGCCATCATGCAGTTGCGCGACGGAATCATAGGAGAGCTGGCCCGGCCAGTTGAGGGCGACGGAAACCGTGCAGCCGAGCACGATCGCGGCGCCTGCCGCGATCAGGCCGGCCTGCCCTTGCGGAGGGCCCCCAGGTCCGGCTGCGCTGTTCACCCCCGATCTCCTTTGATCGAGTAACGATTACAGTTTTCAGCTAACAAAAAAATCACCGTGGCCTTGCGCCGAATTGCCTGCCCGGCGCCGATTTGCCTTGAAAATGCCGGACTGGAGGCATTACCTCTGGAGGCATTACCTGATGTCGGACGGGGGATTACATTTTTTTGCGTGACCTGACGCATTGCGGTCCAAATTCGATTATCCCCGCGCATGGCATCGGTCGGTGGGGCGGAGCGCGGTTGCGGACCTGACATGATCGACAAGCCGGTCTTCTTCGACGCAAGCGGGCGGCGGGCATCGCGCATGTCCGTTTTCGGACGCGCTGCCGCGATTGTCACAACCTTCATCGGCATCGTCTTCATCGGCAGCCTGATCATCGAACCGCACGTCGCCGGTCCAAACCTTCCCGGTCGTCTCAGCGCCATCAATCCGGCCGAACTTGTGCGGCGCGCCTTCGATCCGGCGATGATGAACGCTGCCGCCAGGCTCGCCGCGGAGGCGAGGGCTGAGCGCGCAAAACTCGTGCGAGCGTGGCGCGCGCAGCGCGCGCTGGTCGCGCAAGCCCATTCCGCGAAAACGGCCCTGCGTCCCTTCCCAAACCGTCCGCTCACGGTCGGATTCTATTTGAGCACTGACGAACTCGGATACCCCGACCTGAAGCGCGTGGTGTCGAAGCTCGACTGGTTCGTTCCGGCATGGATGAATCTCGACGGGCCTGACATGAGGCTTGTCCACAACGTGGACAAGCGGGCGATCTCGGCGATCGCGCATGCCAAACCGAATGTCGCCATTCTGCCGCTGGTGCAGAACGCATCGAACGCGGTGTGGAACGGGCACGGAATGGCGGAACTGCTCTCGGATCCGATGAGGCGGCACATTCTCCTGAACGGAGTTGTCACCTATCTCGCCAAAAACAAATTTCAGGGTGCGGTTGTCGATTTCGAAAGTCTGCCACAGAGCGCTTATCCCGATCTCGCGACCTTTCTCGCAGAGGTGAGGGCAGCATTCAAACCGCATGGCTGGCTCGTCGTCGTCGCTTCTCCTTTCGACGACGACAGCTGGCCTTACGCCGAATACGCAAACCTCGTCGATTACACGCTGCTCATGGCCTATGACGAGCATGACGACGGGGCGGATCCAGGAAGCATCGCCGGCCAGAGCTGGTTCGAGGAGAATCTCGACGAGCGCATGGCCGTACTTTCGCCTGGGCGCACCATCATCGGCCTCGGAAATTACGGCTACGACTGGTCGGAAGGCAAAGGCGAGGCGCTGTCGTTCCAGGATGCAGTGATTGCCGCGCGCGATTCTCAGGCCCGCATCGTCTTCGACGACCGCACCAACAACCCGCATTTCTCCTATCTCGAGGACGACAATAGCAAACATGAGGTGTGGTTTCTCGACGGCGTCACGGCCTACAACCAGATCCACGCGGCGGATCCGTATCAGCCCGCAGGCTATGCGCTATGGAAGCTGGGCAGCGAGGACCCTTCCACCTGGACCGTACTCGGCCGTCGTTACGGCACCCCCGCACCGGGCGGGTTACGCGACATTCCCACCAGCCAGGACGTCGATTTCGAGGGCGTGGGCGAAATCCTCGATGTGGAGGCGCACCCCACCCCGGGCACGCGCGCGCTCGATATCGATAGAGATACAGGCGATATCGACGACGAAACCTACACCAAGCTGCCGACGCCGTACGTCATCCGCCAACTGGGGGCCAGCCGCAACAAGCTCGCTCTCACTTTCGACGATGGTCCAGACCCGCAATGGACTCCGCAGATCCTGGACATTCTGAAGGCCAAAAACGTCAAAGCGACGTTCTTTGTCATCGGCGAAAATGCGGAAGCCTATCCCGAAATCGTGCAGCGCATGGTCGCGGAGGGACACGACGTCGGCAACCACACTTTCACCCATCCCAACCTCGCCGACACGCCGGGCGCGGCGGTGGCGCTGGAACTAAACGCCACCCAGAGACTCTTTCAGGCGCTGACCGGACGCTCGCTACGGCTGTTCCGCCCGCCCTATCTGGGCGACGCGGAGCCCTCAGACGAGTCTGAGCTTCGTCCCGTAGAGCTGGCTCAGAGCCTAGGTTACATAACCGTCGGAATGCACGCTGATCCGGTCGACTGGGCGCTGCCGGGAACTGACGCGATCCTGCAGCGCACACTCGCGGCGGTTCATGCGAAGAACCCCGATCAGCGCGCCAACATCATCCTGTTTCACGACGCCGGAGGTGATCGCTCACAGACCGTGGCGGCGCTGCCCAACGTGATCGACACGTTGCGGGCTCAGGGCTATCAGTTCGTGCCGGTCGCCCAACTTGCCGGACTGACACGTGCCCAGGCCATGCCTCGCCTGCCAGTGACAGCGACGCTCATCATGGACAGGCTTGTCTTCCTTGCGCTCAGTTGGACCGGCGTCATTCTTTACTATTGCTTTCTGACGGCGATCTTCCTGGGAATAGGCAGGTTGCTCGTCTGGTGCGTGCTCGCACTCTTCAATCGGCCGCGTGAAGCGGAACAGGCCGCGCCACCTGGGTCCACCAATCCACGCCGCGTGTCGGTGATTATTCCCGCCTTCAACGAAGAAAAGGTGATCGCGACGACGATCGAGCGAATTCTCGCCAGCGATCATCGCAACATCGAAGTGCTCGTAGTGGACGACGGCTCGCGCGATACAACCGCCGCAATCGTCGAACAGCAATTCGGCGCCGACCCGCGCGTTGAGCTTCTGCGTATCGCGAATGGTGGCAAGGCCAATGCGCTCAACACAGGTCTTGCGCGCGCGCAAGGTGATGTGATCGTGGCGCTCGATGCCGACACGCAGTTTTGCGGCGACACGATCTCGCGGCTGGTTCGCTGGTTCGCCGATCCACATGTTGGCGCCGTGGCCGGCAACGCCAAGGTCGGCAACCGCATCAACACAATCACGCGCTGGCAGGCACTCGAATATATCGTGTCGCAGAATCTCGAACGCCGCGCGCTGGCCGCTCTGGACACGCTGACCGTGGTTCCAGGCGCCGTCGGCGCGTGGCGCCGCAGCGTGCTCGAGAAGCTTGGTGGCTTTACCGCGAGCACGCTCGCCGAGGACCAGGACCTGACGATTGCGGTGCAGCGTGCGGGATATCGCGTGTTGTTCGATGCGAGCGCCATCGCCTGGACCGAGGCGCCCGCCACGGTCCGCGGGTTCGCCAAGCAGCGTTTTCGCTGGGCTTTCGGGACACTCCAATGTCTATGGAAATATCGCAGCATGACGTTCAATCCACGCTATGGTGCGCTTGGACTCGTCGCATTGCCCCAGGCATGGCTGTTCCAGATTTTCCTGACTGCTCTCGCACCGGTCGCGGACCTCATGCTGATCTGGCAATTGTTGTTCCAGTCGATCGCCTATCTCGAGCACGGCGCGGAGTTCAGCAACACCAATCTTCTCACCGTCGGTGTCTACTATGCGGTGTTCATGGTCGTCGATCTCCTCGCCGCGCTTTTCGGCTTCTGCATGGAGCCGCGCGAAAACTGGAACCTGACCTGGTGGCTGATGCTGCAGCGCTTCGGGTATCGCCAGATCATGTATTACGTGCTCGTGCGCTCCATCTCCACGGCATTGCGCGGCCGGTTCGTCGGCTGGTCCAAGCTCGAGCGCACCGGAACCGTCAAGGTGAACTACGCGCGTGATTTGCCGGCGCATTGATGGCATCGGGCCGGCGCGCTCATTCAACTACTTTGGAAGGAAGAATACCCCCTCGTCGTTGGCGTGATCGATGCGATAGTTGCGGCGGATCGCGTCCTGCACGTTGGGGAGCAGTGGAAATGGGTCGGTTTCGTCAAGCTCGATAGCCGAAAAATGACGTGCGTCGAGCAGGTTGATGAACGGCGCCGGTTTGCGCGCATGGGTGACGAGCTGCTGGTCGAGATTGAACGTGTCAACCTCGGCTGGTTTCCCGGCCCAGTAGCACAATGCCAGACTCTCGCACATCGCCGGTCCCTGATGGTTGCGCAGGAATGTGATGTCATCACTCGCCAGCGCTGCCTCATCTCTCATCGGATGCAGCCAGTATGCCGGGTCGCGCCAATCTGAAACGGCGAACGTGAGCATCGCAATCGGCAACAGGCAAAAAAATGCGAGCGCGCGGCTCGCAATGTACAGCACGGGGTCTCTGCTGCGCGTGAGCACGTCCAGCGCAAGTCCCGCACCGAGCGAGAGCGCTATATCGGCGTCGAACATCGCGTTGACATCGACGCCTGCGCCGCCGAGCAACCAGGCTCCCGCAGCAACCGATATCGCCGCGTAAAGGGCAAGCAGCGCGACAAACCGGTCGCGCCTGCGCCAGATCAATAAAGCCAGAGCGCAGAGGGGGATCAATCCGACCTCCCCCCAGCTCGATACGTTTTCGCCCAACTGGGCAACCGAATAAGCGCGCGCCGAATTGAGGCGATTGAGCAAGTCGAAGCCGAAAGTGACCCGAAATGCCAATACCCCCGCGACTGACAGCGCCGCGATCCAGACCGCGAATCGGAATGCATTGCGGCGGTCGTAGAGGGCCAACCAAATTTGCGCCGCCAGCGGCAGCGCAAAGAGATTGTGTTTCACGTAAACCCCGGCCACAAAGAAGGCAGCACTTGCGAATATCGCAGGCGCTCCACGAGGTTCGCGCAACAAAAAGAGAAGCGCCGCAAGCTGGAGTGCGTGTCCAAAAAGCTGGGGATCATCCATTCCCACATAGTCGGACGTAACGAGCAGAACCCCGGCAAAAAGCAGCGGCGCAAAGGCGGTCGCCTGCCACGCACCCTTCATGAGGCGAACTGCAATCGCGATGAACACGGAACAGCAAAGGAACGACGCAAGCGATATGACGCGTCCGGCAATGATGTGATCGTCCAGCAATTTCCCCAGATAACCGACCGCATAAAAGGAAAGCGGCGGATAGTTGTTTGTCATCAAGCTGGCGGCCGACGGATAGAGTCCGTGTCCGGCAATGGCTGCAGCTGCGTGGTAGGCGTTCCAGCCTTCATTCGGATCAAGAGAAACGTGAAGCGGTAGAACTGAAATCGCACGCACAACGCCTGCCACGCATAACAGTGCGGCAGCCATGAGGAGAACAGGCAACATGGGCGCAAGCGCGTGGTCGAGCGCGTTCGCGCGCGCGTGTCCCTCGTCGCGAGAAGCGTTCATTGCGTACCGCAATCCTCACGGCGAATGCGGTAGAGGGAGAAGAAGCTTCCGGCATGACGAAGCTCGAGCATGTCGGGCACACGACTCCTGCGTCCGCCGAGGTGCACCACGACGGCGACGTCGTAGTGGCACTGGAACCGGATCAGGTATGGGAAGATCTCCCGGATATCCTTGTCGTCGGCGACGTTTCCTGCGGCGAGATCGTCAAGTTCCGAAATGTCGGGAGGCGAGCCTTCCTGCGCGGAGTTCGCGGCTATGCCTGCGACGGCCGGCTGCAGCCGGATCACGTGCTGGCCGGCGGTCGTGAAAAGTAGGGGCGTGAAGGCTCCACGGTCGATGATCGCATATTCCGCCATGTGCCAGTACGGCTGGTCGGAAGCGAGCCCCATCGCGTCACCGTCGAGCACCGTCACAAGCTTTGCGCCGGGCTCGATTTCCCCGGCTGCGGCGCGAAATTCCGCGAAACGTCGGTCGTAGTAGCGCCAATTGCCGGTCAGCGTTGCGGCATTCCAAGCTGCAACGGCAAGTGCCACTACGAGAAGGACCGCTTCTGACCGGCGCTCGAAGCGAAAATCGGCGGACGCGAACGCGATGGTTCCGAGTACCGCAGGCAGACGCAGATCGACGCCCCAGCCGCCCATCGCCCACTCGGGCGCAAAGACGCAGGCGACGGCGAGAACGATGAGGCCGAACCTCATGCGCGGATGCACGAAAATTTTTCCGCGCCACACGCCCACTGCAAAAAACGAGGCGAGCGCGGTAGTCAAGAGCCAGGCCGGCCGGTCGAAGGTGAACTGGATCGCTGCACTCAGTCGATCGATGATCGTATCGCGCAGGTTGAACGTGATCGCCCCGCCCTCGCCCTTCGGCTTGAAGAGAACAAAGGCGAGAGCCGAAGGAACTCCAAGCGCCGCGACATTTGCCAAGCGCGTCAGCGCCGCTCCAAATGAAATTGGACGGTCACAGCTTGATAGTTCGTAGCACGCGATAAGAACGAGAAGTGTTGCCGCGGCGAAGACGTGACAGAAATAGATTGCCAACGTGGCGAGGGCGAAACCGGCGAGGTGAATCGGCTTGCTGCGATTTTTATCGGCAATCCAGCCGGCGAACCCGAAAAGACCAAACCCCATGCCAAAAGCGTAGTTGCAGAAGCCCCACAAGAAGTTCGCGTTGTAGGCAAAAAAACAGGCGAAAAGCGGAGCGGCGCCGATCCGACGGTAGAGGGCCCGATGCACGGCTCCGGCGCCCAAAACCCATGCAGCGACAGTCAAGCTGAGGAAAATCGCCGTTGCCTGCGCAAGGCCAACCAAGTGCGAAAGGCAGGGCACAATCGCTTCCGAGGCCAGATTGGGCACGAACGCCCATTGCACGCGGTAATAGTGTGAGAGCGGGAGAGATTTAGCGCCGCCCGCCAGGAGATAGAAACTCGCCAGATGCGCGGGATAATCCGGCATGGCGGGCATGCGCACCAACCAGACGGGCAGCGCGAGCAGGAGTGCGGCGGCAAAGAGCGCCAGAGCAGGCCATGGCGGCCAAAGGCCGCCAATACTGCCCCCAATACGTGCTGGATCAGGTTTTGGCCCCATCGAAATCGTTCTTCTGTCCCCTTTGCTCCGGCACGCCCAGCCAACGTTTCGGCGTATTTTGTAGCCGATTCGAGCTCCAAGGAGCGGTCCCACGGGGATCGATTGACCGTTTCGCCGCTTAGCTCTCTTGCTGGGTTTCGCGATCGAGGGTTTTTCGGCTATAGCCGGGCGCGGCACTTCCTGGCGGGATTTCTGAATGTTGCGATTGAACGCGGTGGGAAAAAGAATAAGTCACGGTGTCAAATGATGCGCGTCATTCTTGCACAGCCTCGAGGCTTTTGCGCCGGTGTCGTCCGCGCGATCGACATCGTGGAGCATGCGCTCGAAAAATATGGCGAGCCTGTCTATGTGCGCCACGAAATCGTGCATAACCGTCACGTCGTCGATGCGCTGAAGCGCAAGGGCGCCCGTTTCGTCGAGGAGCTCGACGAAGTGCCGCACGGCGCCGTGACCGTTTTCAGCGCGCATGGCGTTCCCCAGGCAATCGTCCGCGAAGCGGCGCGCCGCGAACTGCCGGTGCTCGATGCAACATGCCCTCTGGTCTCCAAGGTGCATGCTCAGGGCAAGCGTTATGTGTCGAAAGGCCGCACACTTGTCCTTATCGGCCATGCGGGCCATCCCGAGGTCGAGGGAACGATGGGTCAGGTTGGCGCTCTGGTCCATCTCGTCTCGTCCGAAGCCGACGTGCAGGCTCTCGACCTTCCTGACGATGCGCCCGTCGCCTATGTCACGCAAACCACGCTCAGCATTGACGACACGCGCGGCGTGATCGCCGCACTCAAACGACGGTTCAAGAACATTGTAGGTCCGGATACATCCGATATCTGCTACGCGACGCAGAACCGGCAGTCGGCGGTACGTGAATTATGCAAGATCGCAGAAGTGATCCTGGTGGTCGGCGCGAAAAACAGCTCGAATTCGAATCGCCTTCGCGAAATCGGACTCGAGGAAGGCGTTCCAAGTTATCTGATCGCTGACGGTAGCGAACTGGATCCCGCCTGGGTCGCCGGCAAGCATACGATCGGCCTTACCGCGGGCGCATCGGCCCCCGAGCAACTCGTTCGCAACGTGATCGAAGCGTTGCGCCTGCTTGGCGAAGTCGAAGTCAGTGAAATGGACGGCGTCGAAGAAAAGATCGAATTCCGCCTGCCCGCGGAGTTGAGAAACCGGAAACGCCAATCGGCGAATGTGGAGTAGGACGTGGGAATTCCGCTGAGACAGGCCGCGCGCGTCGGCGCCTATGTGATGAAGCAGCATCTGACCGGACGAAGGCGCTATCCGCTCGTGCTGATGCTCGAGCCGCTGTTCCGTTGCAATCTCGCCTGCGCCGGCTGCGGCAAGATCGACTATCCCGACGACATCCTCAATCAGCGTCTCAGTTACGACGAATGCATGCAGGCGATCGACGAGTGCGGCGCTCCCGTCGTCTCGATTGCTGGCGGCGAACCGCTGCTGCACCGCGAGTTGCCGCAGATCGTTCGCGGCTTCCTGGAGCGCAAAAAATTCGTTATTCTGTGCACCAACGCTCTCCTGCTTGCGAAGAAGATCGATCAGTTCCGCCCGCATCGCGACTTCACCTGGTCGATCCATCTCGACGGCGACAAGGCGATGCACGACAAGTCGGTCTGCCTCGAAGGCACGTATGAGAAAGCCGTCGATGCGATCAGACTGGCGAAATCGAAAGGCTTCCGCGTCAGCATCAATTGCACGCTGTTCAGCGATGCCCAGCCCGAGCGGGTTGCCGCCTTCTTCGATGAAATGAAGGCGATCGGGCTCGATGGCATGACGATTTCGCCCGGCTATGCTTATGAGCGCGCTCCGGACCAGGAACATTTTCTCAATCGCGAGCGGACGAAGAATCTGTTCCGCGGGATCTTTTCACGCGGCGACGGCGGCAGAAAATGGCCGATCAGCCAATCCGCCATGTTCCTCGACTTTCTCGCGGGAAATCAGACTTATCACTGTACGCCGTGGGGCAATCCCACCCGGACCGTCTTTGGCTGGCAGAGGCCGTGCTATCTTCTTGGCGAAGGTTACGCGCCGACGTTTCGCGAGCTGATGGAGGAAACCGACTGGGACAAATATGGCGTCGGCAACTACGAGAAATGCGCGAACTGCATGGTGCATTGCGGATTCGAGGCGACAGCCGTCATCGACAGCGTGACGCGTCCGCTGACCGCGCTGGGGGTGATGCTCAAAGGCGTGAGGACGAAGGGGCCGATGGCGCCGGAAATTCCGCTGGACCGGCAACGGCCCGCGCAGTTCGTGTTTTCATCCCATGTCGAGCGCAAGCTCGCCGAGATTCACAGCGCCAAGCCCGCCCAAAAGCAGGTGGCGGCAGCGGAATAGGATCGCGAACGCGATCTCCGCTTCCCACGCGGTGCGTAGAAGAGCCGGAATTTGTTGGGGCGCGCGCAGGAGCGACCACACCACCCCCATAAGGTCGATTCCGCCCGACGGATTCAGCGCGACGCAAGCCGCCGGCGGAAGCGTGCGGTCAGCTGCATCGGAGACCACGCGAAGCGCCGCAAAGGGCAGACCCCTTGACCGTGCGACGCGCGCCGCGACATGCGACTCCATGTCAGCCGCCGACGCGCGCGTCGCCGCGTGCAATCGCGCCTTCGCATCGCGATGAGCCGCTAGCGTATCGATGCCGGCCAGCGGAGCGACCACCGCGCCCGGGACGCGCTGTGCGAGCTCGCGAGTCCAGGATGCGTGCGTCGGAATCGATTCCGAGTCCGCGACGACTTCGGATGCGACGATGACGTCTCCGACTCGCAACTCGGGCGAAAGGGCGCCGCAAATGCCGATGCTCAGAACGCGACGCGCGCGTTTTCCAAGCTCATCCGCCAAGCGGCGCTCAAGCGAAACCGCATCGCCGCCGCCAACAACCGGCACGATTTTGGGATTCGCGATCAGGCGCGCTTCGCGCGCGAGACCTGTTACCGCAACTATCATCAAATTCCGTATGTAACGCGATAGGAATTCCCAGCCTGGTGATTGCGGAACCGCGCGACCGCCCACAACGGGAAGAACTTCGAGTACCCATGATAGCGCAAATAGAAGACACGGGGAAAGCCTCCCCCCGTGTAGCTTTCCTCCGGCCAAAGCCCTTGATTATCTTGCATTTTCTGGAGAAAGCCGATTCCTCGCATGACGGCAGGATGGTCGATCCGTCCTGCGGCCATGAGTCCCAAGAGCGCCCAGGCGGTTTGCGATGGCGCAGAAGGCGCCGGCTCGTAACCGTGATAGTCGAGCTTGTAGCTGTCGCAGCTCTCTCCCCAGCCGCCATCCTCGTTCTGAATCGCGACAAGCCAGCCTGCCGCCCTGCGAATGCTGGGTGAATCGGGGTCGAGACCGGCAGCATTGAGGCCCGCGAGCGCGGACCATGTGCCATAGATGTAGTTCACGCCCCATCGACCGAACCAGCTGCCGTCCTTTTCCTGGACGTCGGCCATGAAATTGAGCGCCGCCTTCATCGGGGGACTGTCCGAAGTCTCGCCCAATTGCGCGAGCATGCCGATGCACCGCGCGGTCACGTCGGCAGTGGGCGGGTCAAGAAGCGCGCCGTGGTCGGCGAATGGAATGTTGTTGAGATAGTGATAGGTGTTGTCTGCGTCGAAAGCCGCCCAGCCGCCATTGCGACTTTGCAAGCCCTCTATCCATTCGCGCCCGCGCGCGATCGCTTCGGAGTAGTCGCTGTGCGCCCTGCCAATGCTGCGCGCGCGATCGAGCGTCATCACCACCACGGCAGTATCGTCAAGATCGGGATAATAAGCGTTGTTGTATTGAAACGCCCATCCCCCCGGACGCACATCGGGCCGCTCCTCCGCCCAGTCGCCTTTCACGTGCAAAACCTGGCGTGACTTCAGCCATTCGCACAGGACGCCGATCCGCACATCGGCATCCACGCAGCGGGATTCCATCAGGGCATGCGCGGCGAGAGCGGTATCCCACACCGGCGAGACGCAGGGCTGGCAATAGGTTTCGTCCGCCCGGTGCACGAGGAGATTGTCAACCGATTTGCGCGCCAATGCACGTTCTGCATGAGCGGGCGGAAAGCCGAGCGCGTCATACATCATCACGCTATTTGCCATGGCAGGATAGATGGCGCCGAGACCGTCCTCGCCATTCAACCGCTCGGACACGAACTCCACGCAGCGCGCGATGGCGTGCTTGCGCAATCTCCCCGGCCAGAGCGGGCCGACAAGCTTGAGAATGCGATCAAGCACGGAAAACAAGGCCGCCCAGTAGGGGTTCTGGTGCGGCGCGCGCAATGGAGGTGGCGCGTCGCTGTCGGCGAACAGCTCCCCGATATGGATTCCGCGCGGATTGCGCGCCAGCGGCCGCAGAGTCGCGAGGACCAACAGCGGCACGATCACCGTGCGCGCCCAATACGACATTTTCGACAGATGGATCGGAAACCAGCGCGGCAGCAGGATGATCTCAACGGGAATGGTCGGCACATTTCGCCAGGACGATTCCCCGAACAGCGCAAGCAGGATGCGCGTGAATACATTTGATCGCGCGGCGCCGCCGCGCGCCAGCAGCTCTTCGCGCGCGCGGCGCATATGCGGCGCTTCGGGCAGATCGCCGATCATCTTCAGCGCGAAATAGGCCTTGACGGTTGCGCTGATATCGAAGGCGCCGCCGTGATAAAGCGGCCACCCGCCGTGATCGGCCTGAATGCGGCGCAGGTATGTGCCAATGCGAAGCTCGCTGTCGGGGTTCGGCGTCTCGCCGAGATAGTGGACCAGCAGCACATACTCGGCCGGGATCGTGGCATCGGCTTCGAGCTCGAACACGAAATGCCCATCTTCACGCTGCATTGCAAGCAGCGCTTCGGTCGCACGTGCGATCGTTTGATCGAGCGTAGGCGCAGTTTCCAGACGAAATCCAACAGCGCTCATGTCACCGATTCGCCGGCCGCCAATCGCGCCGCCTTCTGCCCTGAGCGGATTGCGCCCTCGATCGTGGCCGGAAGGCCCGTCGCTGTCCAGTCGCCTGCCAGAAACAGATTTTGCCATCGCGTTTGTGTATGCGCGCGGCGCGCATCCTGTTCCGGCGTGGCGCGAAACGTGGCACGTTTCTCCTTGACAATCTGCCAGGGCGGCAAATTCAACGGAAGGCCGTGCACTCGCGCGACGTCGCCCCAAAGAAGTTCTGCAAGCTCGGCCCGCTCGCGATCGACGATGGCGTCCGCACCGCTCACTGTCACCGAAATCCGCTGGGGAAAGGCGAAGACCCATTCGGCAGTGCCGCCGATCACGCCGATCATACCGGGAGCGCCAGATCCTGCATTGGCGCGGAAATGGGCGTTGAGAATTGCAGAGCTTTGATCCGGCGCGTCGATATAGGGAACGAGCGATGTCGCGATCCACGACGGTACCGCGAGAATCACCCGATCGTCCGTGGACAGATCGATATGCTGATCGCCCAGATCAAGCCCGGCGGCATGAGAGTTCCCCAGGCCCAGGGACCGCACGCGTTCTCCGAGCCGGACGCGCGTGTTCTTGCCGGCGAGAAATCCGAGGGCCGGCTCGATAAACGCTGCCGCGAGATTGGGGGTTGCGATGCGGGGGAGACAATAGCGGCCACCGCGCGCGAGCGTTTCGCGCAATACCGCGGAAGCAAGGCCGGCAGATGCTTCTTCGGGCGCAGAATTCAGCGCCGCGAGCAGAAGGGGCCGCAAAAGCCGCTCCCAAAGCACTCCGCCGCAGGTGATGACATCCGCAACGCGCCGGCCGCGGTTGGCGAACAAAAGGCGGGCGACTTTCGCATAATCCAGTGCGCCCGTACCAGGGACGCGCCTGTTGCCGGAGAATATCCACCAGGGCACCGCACCTGCGTTGGGCGCAATCGTCCAGCGCTCGCCCGACCTCACGTCGCAGAAGATGAAGCGCGCTTCATCGGGTCCTTTCAGACGGTCCCCTGCGCCAATTGCTCTCAGATAGGAGAAGGTTGCGTGATTGCCGCTCAGAACAAGATGATTCCCGTTGTCGATCACGTCCCCAATCTGCGGGTCGAACCAGGAACGGCAGCGGCCGCCCGGCTGCGGCGCGGTCTCGATGATTTCGACGCGTATGCCCCGTCCGGCGAGTTCCACCGCCGCAGACAGACCGGCGAGACCTGCTCCGATCACGTAGACGGTTCCCGTAATCATGCGGGAAGACCGTAGCGCAGAAAAAACCAGAGCAGCCGGGTCTTTGCAATGCGCACGCGAGAGCGGGGCGGCGCCCACCCCTGCCTTTCCATCGCATCGAGAATGGAGGAATAGACGGCGCTCATCAACTTTGGCGCTCGCAGATCGCCGCGCGGTTGGCGGGCAAGAATCGCGTCTGCCTCGCGATAGTGCCCCCGCGCGATTCGTGCGACGTCGCGGCACGCCGCGTCGATCGCAGGCGAAGCAACAACCTTGTCTGGGTTGTCGACTCCAATGGCCGCCTCATCGAGCAGTTCGCGCGGCAGGTAAAGGCGGCCAAGGGCCGCGTCCTCATCAAGATCCCGAAGTATGTTGGTCAACTGCAACGCACGGCCGAGATGATGGGCGAGCCGAAAACCCGACTCCTCCTCCATGCCGAAAATCTTTATCGAAAGCCGTCCGACAGCGCTTGCCACCCGTTCGCAATAGAGATCGAGGGTCGCCTCGTCGGGAGCGCAGATATCCTCCGCCACGTCCATCGCCATGCCGTCGATGACAGCGAGAAAATCTTCCTTGCGCGGTCGATAGCGGACGACCACCGCTTCCAGAAACGCGGCGCGTTGAGAGACGGATCCTGCATAGAGGGTCTCGACATCTCTCCGCCACGCATCGAGCCTGGCGCCGCGCACTTCCCGCGAGTCCCTGCCGCTATCGGCAATATCATCGACGGCGCGGCAGAAGGCGTAGATCGCGTACATTGCTTCGCGTTCCGCCTTCGGCATCAGACGCATGGCTGCATAAAATGAACTGCCCGACGCTTTCTGTTGTGTCGCAGGCACTTCGGGTTCAATCGCCATGCGCGGTTTCGTGGGGATGATGTGAGAGTGCCAAACGGGACGCCTTCGCGCGTCGGCGCGTGGCAAGGAACTCCGCGATCGCCGCCAGGGCACACCCGGTTGTTTCCAGCATGTTGTGATGCACCCGCTCCGAGAGCGGATCGTGCGTGACAAGCCGCCGGTTCAGGTCCTCGGCCAGCCGCTGGATCAAGCCGACCTCCAGCGCCAGGCGATGGTCTGCGATCTGGTTTGAAAACGGCCTGGATTGCGCAAGCAGCGACGAATTTCGCCGCGCGATTTGTGCGATGACCTGTTGCAAGGCCGGTGGAGACCGCGTCGCGCCCAGCGCGGCGGGTTCCAGCCCGCGCTCCTGAAGCGCGTCGAGAGGAATGTAGACCCGATCGAGATTGCGAAAATCCTTGCCGCAATCCTGAAGGTGGTTGATTACCTGCAAGGCTGCGCAAAGTGCGTCCGATGCCGGCCACACGGCGCGCGACTCCCGATGCACCTCAAGCACAAAACGCCCGACGGGCATGGCGGAGTACCGGCAATATTCCATCAATTCGTCCCAGTTTGCGTAACGCAGCTTGGTCACATCGCGCCGAAAAGCCTCGAGAAGCTGCAACGCATGCTGGGAAGAAAGATTCTCTCGTGCGAGAATGTCGCGAAGTTTTGTCGCTTCGGCCGAAAGATCGGCCTCGCCATGCAGCGTGCGCCACATGTTTTCGAGCAGATGCAGTTTCTCTGCTGGCTCGGCACGCGGATGGTCGGCTACATCGTCAGCCGCGCGCGCAAATCTGTAGAAGGCAAGAATGATCGGGCGATACTGCTTGCGGATCAGAAAGGATGCGACGGGGAAATTTTCGTCGCGATGCCCCTTGCCCGACGAGAATGAAGCTGCACTCATGACGTGTCACGCATGCGCCTGAGCGCGGCCCTTCCACATGCCGCCACGCCCGCGCCAGTGCTGAATGGCTGAATCAACCGTGAACCCCGCATAGATGGCGCCGATTGCCGGCATTGCCGCACCCCAGACCGGCGTCAGCCGATAGAATTTAAGAATCGGCTGATACGCGGCGGCCATCAGCAGCCACACAAGCGCACCTTCGACCCTGGCAGTCCCCTGGGCGAACAGCGCGAGGAGCAACGGTGCAGCGTAAACAATCAACATGCCAAGCACCGTGCCACAGAGCAGAGCCGGCGAGTAGCGGAGCTGCGCATAGGCGGACCGGGCGACCATGCGGGCGATGTCGCCGAAGGCCGGATAGGAGCGCAAGCTGGTCGCCCGGTTTGTCAGTCCGAGCCACGTCGGTCCTTGCTGCTTCAGAATCCGGGCAAGCGCGCAATCGTCGATGATCGCACCTGAAATAGGCTCCAGTCCGCCGGCCGCCATGAGCGCGTCTCGCCGAACCAGCATGCATCCACCAGCAGCTGCCGCCGTCGCCCGCGTCCGGTCGTTTGCCCAGGCGAATGGGAAAAGCATCGCGAAATAGAATACGAAAGCGGGAACAAGCAGCCGTTCGGCGAAGCTGTCGCAATGGAGCTTCGCCATCAGCGACACAAGCACGAGGCGCCCAGATTCGGCGTGACGAACCATGCACCGGAGATTGTCGGGGGCGTGGGCAATGTCGGCATCTGTGAAAAGCAGATAGTCGGAGGTGCCAGTTTCGGACGTGCGTGTGAGACCTTGATGCATCGCCCACACCTTGCCCGCCCAGCCCGCCGGTCGGGTTTGCCCGCGCAGCAACTCGAAACGCCCGCTTCCTTCGTGCACACGCGCCGCGCGGCCGGCTTCTTCTGCCGTTCCATCCGTACTCTGATCGTCGACCAGGACGATGCGAAAGCTTCCTGGATAATCCTGAGCGAGCAGGCTCGCGACCGCGTGCGCAATGACATCCGCTTCGTCGCGGGCGGGAACAACCGCGACAACGGACGGCCATCCGTGCGCGGTCCCCGGCAAATCTTCGCGATCATCCCGTTCGCGCATCTGCCAGAAAAATCCCCGTGCCAGCACGAGGTAGGTCCAGACGAGGAGCGGGACGAGTGCGACAAAGGTCATCGCAAATAGTCCGCGCTGCGATACCACGCGATCGCCTCTTTGAGAGCCTCGCGGTACGGACGGGCGCTATAGCCCAGCTCCCGCTCCGCTCGTACCGAGGTGAAAAACATGTGGTGACCCGCCATCCGCAACGCATCGCGGGTGAGGAAAGGCTCCTTTCCGGTCAGCCCCGCCACCGCTTCTGCTGCGAAAGCGAGCGGAAAGAGCGGCTTGCGCGACAATTCGAAACGGGGCGCCTTGCGGCCGGCGAGTTCCGCGATGGCTCCCAGCATCTCCTTCAAACTGACGTTCTGGCCGCCCAGAATGTAGGAAGCGCCGATGCGGCCCTTTTCCAGCGCGAGGAGGTGGCCGAGCGCCACATCATCGACATGGGCGAGGTTCAGTCCCGTGTCGACGAAGGCCGGCATTCGGCCGGATGCGGCTTCGACGATGATCCGCCCTGTCGGCGTGGGTTTGATGTCGCGCGCGCCGATCGGCGTCGACGGATTGACGATGACGGCGGGAAGGCCGTCTTCACCAATCAATTTCTCCACCGCGCGCTCGGCGGCAACCTTGCTTCGCTTGTAGGCGCCGATCGCCTGCGCCTCAGTCAATCTGTGGCTCTCATCAGATGGATCTTCGAGCGTTCCAGGTTTCAAAGTGGCGACGCTGCTCGTGTAGACGATTCGCTCGACGCCGGCTTGCGCCGCAGCTTCCATGACCACGCGGGCGCCGCGTACATTGTTGCGCACGATCTCTTCGGGATTGCGCGCCCAGAGCCTGTAATCCGCGGCGACGTGAAAGAGATAGCGCGCGTCGCGCATCGCCGCTCGCATCGAATCCGGATCGCGCATGTCGCCTTCGACGATGGCGCAATCGAGCCCCTCGAGATTGCCCCGCGGACTCGTCGTGCGCGCGAGCGCGCGCACGGCAAATCCTCTCTGCGCAAGCAGCCGCGCCACAGCTGAGCCAACGAACCCCGAAGCGCCCGTTACCAGAGCGATTTCGCCGTTGCGCTTCACTATTCGTCCGTTACCAAGCGAGCGGCGTCGCGGCTCGCTTTCAACGCATGGCCGCCTTCCGCCAGCTGCCAGGTCAGCAGCACAGGAACGCCGAGTGCAACGTCGCGCGCGCGCCTCAGAAGCGATATGGCAACGCCGACAGGCGCGGCCAGTCCAAAAACGGGGACCAGAATCGCATAGGCCGCTTCCTGCACGCCGATCGCGCCGGGAACGATGAAGGCTGTGCTGCGAACGGCAGATAGAATCGCTTCGATGGCAAGCACGGAGGGAAAGGCGATGTGCCTGCCGATCAGACGGATGGCGATCCAGGACCACAAGGCCGTAGCGAGCCAGCTTGCAAGGTGGATCGCCAGAGACGCGCCGAGGCGGACCGGAGAGGCATGAATTTCGGCAAGCCTGCGATGAATCGACGCCGCGCGGCCGGCTGCTTGTGGAAGGACGCGCCCGGCCCATCGCTCAAGCAGCGCAAAGCTTCGTCGCTGAACGAGCAGAAACAGTGTGGCGCCAGCTGCCGCGACAACGATGCCGATGGCGAGAGTTTCGGCCAGCGCTTTGCTCGAGGGCGAGCCTGGGACGCGCACGATGAGAATCGCCAGCCCCGTTACAACGAAAGCAATCTGCGCGATCATTTCCATCGTCACATCGACGACCATGGAAGCAGAGGCGAGCGGACCGCTCACATGGCGCAGCATCACCGCCCGCGCGCCAATCACCATGCCGCCGACCTGGGAGAAAGGCAGTATTTCGCCGGCACAATCGCGCACGGCGCGCCCCCAGATGAACGTTGCAAGATGCGGAGCCGCGTGGGACGGAATGAGCGCAAACCATGCGCACCCGAGGAGCGCGAACAAGGCCACGCCATAAAAACAGAGAAGGGCAAATCCACCCCAGCCGACCGCGGAGGCTGCGGCGAAAACCGGGCCGATGCCGACATAGAACAGCAGGTAGCACAGGAGCGCGAGGCCCGAGAGCGCTGCAACAAAGACGCCAATGCGCACGGAGAAAAGTTGCAGGTTCAGGGGCCCGCGGGACATTTCGCCTTGCGCAGGAAACGGCGCGCAAAGCGCATGAGCGCGGGCACACGACTATCCGGGAGAGCGAAAATCGAGCTGTTCACGCCGGATGCTCGCGGCGGGCGCGGAGGAACTGAAAGAATTCCACACCTTCGCGCAGGCGGCGCTTCATCATGTCCGGACTTTGCACCATCTCGCCCACGATTGCGCCGATCTTGCTCCAGCGAAAATAAAATCGCTTGTAGAAGTCCTCGAGCGAATCGTGGATCTGCGTGTGACTTAAATGCGGGTAGTGCAGCGGAGCGATCTGGATGCCGCGGTCGTCGACGAGTTCCGCGTTCGCCGCATCCAGCCAGCCGTTTTCAAGGGCCTGCTTGTGGAGGAATGTGCCCGGATAGGGCGCCGCCAGCGAGACCTGAATCGTGTGCGGATTGATGCGATTGGCGAAGCGGACCGTCTCCTCGATGGTCTCGAGGGTTTCTCCCGGTAATCCCAGGATGAACGTGCCGTGGATGGTAACGCCCAGCTCGTGGCAATCCCTGGTGAAGCGCTCGGCCACGTCGATTCGCATGCCTTTCTTGATGTTGTAAAGGATCTGCTGGTTTCCCGACTCGTAGCCGACCAGAAGCAGCCTTAGCCCATTGTCGCGCATGACTTTCAGCGATGCGCGAGGGACGTTCGCCTTCGCGTTGCACGACCATTCGACGCCAAGCCGTCCCAGCTCTCTGGCGATCGCCTCCGCGCGCGGAAGATTGTCGGTAAAGGTGTCGTCGTCGAAGAAAAACTCTCTGACCTGCGGAAATGCCTGCTTCGCCCAGGCGATCTCCTCGACCACGTGCCCAACGCTTCGCGTCCGGTAGCGATGCCCGCCCACCGTCTGCGGCCAGAGACAGAAGGTGCAGCGCGATTTGCATCCGCGTCCGGTGTAGACGGAAATATACGGGTGCTTCAGATAGCCGATGAAATAATTCTCGATGTGAAGGTCGCGCTTGTAAACGGGCGTGACGAACGGAAGCGAATCCATGTTCTCGAGGATGGGACGCTCCTCGTTGTGAACGATGACACCCTCGCCGTTGCGATAGCTCAGTCCGGCAATCTGGTCCCAGGCAAGGTCGCGCGCCACGTCCAGAATTGTGAAGTCGAACTCGTTTCTCGCCACGAAATCGATTTCGGGTGCGTCCCTGAGGCTGCCCTCCGGATCCACCGCCACCTTCGCGCCGATAAATCCGGCCTTGAGCGAGGGATTGCTGCTCTTGAGAGCTGCAACGGTCTTGCGATCCGATTGAAACGACGGCAGCGAGGTATGCAGGACGACGAGGTCGTAATTCTTCGCGCAAGGGAGAATGTCCGCAAGCGACAGTCCATGAGGCGGCGCATCGATGAGTCGGCTGCCCTCGACGAGTGCCGCAGGCTGTGCGAGCCAGGTCGGATACCAGAACGAGCGCACTTCGCGCTTGGCCTGATAGCGCGAGCCGGCGCCGCCGTCGAAACCGTCGAACGAGGGACCCTGAAGAAAGAGCGTTCGGAGCATGGCCATCTTCCTATACTTGCGCGAGAGCGCCGTCCGAGCCTGCGAGATACCGGGTACCGCGCCAGAAAACCGTCCTGCCGAAGAACGACGCCGCATAAACACCGAAGGACAGAACGTCGCGCAGCGGCAGCAGCCACGCGTGCCCGTTTCGAAGGCCCAGCAAACGTGTACTCTGAAACACAAGAAATACGCGCGACGCCAGAGCTGCCGCAACGACCGCGACTGATACCGTAGAAAAACCCAGGAACAAGAGGGCGAGGAGGGCAAGCGGGAACGGGTAGGTCAGGAGCGTTCCGGCATAACCGCTCTTCGCCAGCATGAGATTCGTCCTGGCCCAGCGCAATTCCTGTCTCAGGAGTGCCCGTGCGCTCTTCTGACTGCAGACATGTTCGACGGTAAGCGATGCGGGTATCGAAAGACGATAACCCTTTCCCCGAATGGCACGGCCGAGCTCGAAATCGTCGGCCAGAACATTTGACAGCGGTTCAAAGCCGCCGATCTCTTCGAGCGTCTGACGGCGGAACGCGATCGTGGACCCGAAACACGGCTCGGTAAGGCCCAGAGCCATGCCGAGCCGCGCATTCGGGAAAAAGTGATAATCGATTCCCATCGCCGCAAGTTTCGACCAGAGATTCCCTACCGGCCGGCCGGAATAGAGGCAGGACACCGCTCCCACCCGCGGCTCGTCCATGGCGGCCAGCACGTTGCTCAGATAGTCCGGCTGAACGCGGATGTCGCTGTCGCTCATGACGAGCATCTCATGGCGCGCATGCGCCACCATGTTGATAAGGTTCGCGACTTTCGGGTTTGAACCGCTGAGCCGGGAACTGACGACGATTGCCACGTCGACAGCCGGAAATGCGCCGCGCAACTTCTCGACCACCTTCAGCGCCGGGTCGCTCCAGGAGCGGGCGCCAAACACGATTTGAACCGGTCCGTCATAATCCTGGAGGAAGAAGCTTCGCAGATTTTCCTCCAGCCCGGGCTCTGCGAGATAAAGCGGCTTGAGCAGGGTCACCGGCATGCGGCCGGGTTTTCGGCGCCGCAAAGGTCCTGGCCCGGGCGCGATTGCCGCCGCGGCGGCCAGCGTGAATCCCATCGCCACGAGAGCGAGGATTATGAACGTCCAGCCGACAAGGCCGTCGATGGCAAACATTTCTGATCCCCGAAACTACCCAAGCCAGCCCATCGCTACCAGATAGGCTTCCCATCGCAAAGGTTAAGGGGCTTCAACGATTCTGACATCAGGTTACCCCGGGCCAGCGCATGCAGCCATTGCCGCCGCCCTACGTTGATAAACCCGCCTGCCAACAAAACGCCGCTTTCGCCTGCGTTCTATGGTGAGCCGGAGCCGGGGCTCCGGGCCCGCTACCCGAAATAGGAGATGGATATGCGCCGAATCCTTCAGGCAAGTTTGTTAACGACCGCCATTGTGGCCGGCGCGGTGGCTGGCACAGCCGCCCCCGCCTTCGCCCAGATGGACCAGTCCGATCAAATGGACCAGTCGGACAATGCGGTGAGCTTCGATTCATTTCACGATCAGCTCGCGCCCTATGGCTATTGGCTCTATAGCGACCGATGGGGCATCGTCTGGCAGCCAGGCGACGTCTCACAGGACTTTCAGCCCTACTACGCAGCCGGACACTGGGCATACACCGACGATTACGGCTGGTTGTGGCAATCCGACTATGTCTGGGGCGACATTCCGTTTCACTATGGTCGCTGGGTTAACGACCCCGAAGACGGCTGGCTCTGGATACCGGGCTATGTGTGGAGTCCGGGTTGGGTGACATGGCGCAGCAACGGTCAATATATCGGCTGGATGCCAATGCCGCCCGATGACGCCTTTCTCCAGGGTCGAGGCGACGCCGGATTTGGCGTGTCGTTCCGGTTCGGTGCCGGAGAAATCGGAGGCCTCTACGGCTATTCGCGCTGGTACGGCCCTGAATACGATGAATCCCGCTTTGCCCGAAACTGGGTCTTCGTGAGCCTCGGCCACGTAGCGGACCTCGACTATCGTCGCGTAGCCGTGAGAAATCCGGTGGAAATCGTCGACATCATCCACAGAACGCGAAACGTGACCAACTACACGGTCGTCAACAATTATGTCGTGAACAGGAGCATCGACGTGCACGTCGTCGAGCGCGCCGCAGGACATCCCATTGCTGTGGTTCGCGCGGCATCGGTCATTCGTCATCCCAATCTCGTGACCCGCGTCGACGTCGGACAGCGCGTTCAGGTGCGGATGCGCGCCATCGCACCGCGCGGAATGGGTATGGCAAACAGTGCTCCACCGCCGCCCGCGGGGGTGGTGGCGAAACTCTCCGCTCGCGGATCCCCCCGCAACGGACAGGCGTCAACGCATCTGTTCACGAAAACAACGGTCGCTGCTCCCGAAGCGCAGACCCGCTTCCACGGGCCCGCAGTCCGCGGTCCAGCAGGCGGACCGGGCGCCATGACAGGCCCGAACGCCGAGCGACCGCGGAACGAGAACCAACCGGGTGGACCGGGCGCCACGACCGGCCCGAACGGCGAACGCATGCGTAACGAGAACGAGCCGGGCGGAGCGGGTGCCATGACCGGCCCGAACGCCGAACGACCGCGGAACGAGACCCAACCGGGTGGACCGGGCGCCATGACGGGCCCGAACACCGAGCGACCGCGGAACGAGACCCAGCCGGGTGGACCGGGCGCCATGACGGGTCCGAACGGCGAACGCCCGCGGAACGAGAACCGGCCAAGTGAGCCGGGCGCCATGATCGGTCCGAATGGCGAGCGCACGCGTAACGAGAATCAGTTTGGCGGACCGGGTGCCATGACGGGCCCGAACGCCGAGCACCCGCGAAACGAGAACCAACCTGGCGGACCGGGCGCCATGACGGGCCCGAACGCCGAGCGCCCGCGAGGTGAAATCCAGCAACCAGCTGGCGGGACGGCGGGGCCGCAGGGCTCGCGTCCGCAATCACCAGCAGCGAAGCCACAAACCCCCAACCCAAACGGGACACCTGAGGAAAATCAGAAAAAAAAGAAGAAGGAGCCGCAGCCTAATCCTCCGCAATAAATCTGAATCGTCGCCGCGCGCGCTTTCACCGGCGCGCGCGGCACCAATGCCGGCGATCACCCCGGAGCGGCGCCATAGCAGGGGATGGTTCCCCTAAGGCTTCGACAGGTTCAGCGACAGAGAGTATTTTCGATTCCCTCATGCTGCGTCTGTCGAAGCATGATCTTGCCGAATGATGTCAGCCCCTCCGTCGCCACATACTGCATCGCGCAGAAGCTTTCTTGCGGAACCGCAAGGCTGGCTTGCGTTTCTGATATGCGCGCAGCTGTTGCTCTGGACACTCGTTCCGTGGCTGCTCGCGACCAGCCTGCCACTCGATGTCGTCAGCGACGGCCTGTCGTGGGGACATGAGTGGCAATGGGGGTACTACAAGCACCCGCCATTGCCATCCTGGACCGTCGAGCTGTTTTTCGACGGATTAGGCGATCTCGGACCTTTCCTGCTCAGCCAGATCGCAATAGCTGCGACCTATGGCTTTGTATTCCTCCTCGGCCGCGAAATCATGCCGGTGCGCTGGGCGGCCGTAGGCGCCCTTTTGCTGGCCGGGATTTATTACTTCTCGATTCCCTCGCCCGAATACAATCACAACGTCGCACAGATGCCGGTTTGGGCGGCGGCAAGCTTTTTCTACTTCAGGGCCTGGAAGACGGCGAGGCTGCGGTGGTGGATCGCGCTCGGCATATGCGCCGGCCTCGGGCTGCTGACCAAATATCCAACCGGCCTGCTGCTCGCGACGATGGTTGCCCATCTCTCCAGTACGCGCAATTCGCGATCTGCTTTCGCTTCGCCAGGACCTTACCTCGCAATTGCGACCTGCATCGCGATCATTTCGCCACATCTCTTGTGGCTCTACCGGAACGGCTTTCCGACTCTTCACTACGCCGTTGCGCGCGCCGGGAACGAGACGGGTGTGGCTGCACGATTCTTCACGCCGTTCAAGTTCCTCGCAGCGCAGGCCATCGACATTCTGCCTGCCTTTCTCGCGGCCGCGATTGCCGGATTGTTCGCATGGGATACGGTGCATCTGCGGCGCGACGAGAATTTGCGATTTCTGCTGTGGCTGACGCTCGGACCTCCCGCGCTCACCTTTCTGGTGTCGCTGGCAACCGGGCTCGGCATCCGGGACATGTGGGGAGCGCCCATGTGGAACCTGACAGGTCTCATTCTTGTGCAGGCAGCCGTGTCGCGCTGGGATTCCGTATCGCTGCTGCGTCTGAAAATCTGTGTCGCGGCATTGTTCGTCATTGGACTTGCCGGATACGCGCTCGCCAACGCCTTCGTTCCACAACTCGAGAACAGGCCGTCGCGCATCCAGTGGCCAGACCGGGAACTTGCGCAAACCTTCTCGACGATCTGGCAGACCGAAACCCATCGCCCGCTCCGAATCGTCGCGGCCGATGGTTGGCTCGGAGGTCTCATCGCCATGCGCGCAGATCCGCGACCGTCAGTCTGGATCGACGCAAGCTATGTGAAGTCTCCCTGGATCACGCCGCGGGCGGTGGCGCGCGATGGAGCGCTCATTGTGTGGCGCGTAAAAGACAGACCACAACCGCCGGCAGCGTTCCAACATTTGCCGGGACTGGACGTTCTCGGCGTGAAATCATTTACGTGGCCGAGAACCCCTGACGCGCCGCCGCTCCAGATTGGATTCGGCATCATCGCGCCAAGTCCATGGCGCAAGTAGCAGTTCGCAGTGCACGGCAGAACGAAGCGAGAAGAAATCTGGCCAAGGGCCGCAAATATTCGAAGGTGTGGAACCGTTCTGGCGATAGGTCGGGCATAGTTCGCGCGGCCCACATCAGGCAGCTGACACGCAACCTACTTGTGAACTGTTGTCGACGTCGTCGTGCTGCTCGAACTGCTGAAGCAGGCTATCGCGCAGACGACTACGGCGGTGGCGACAATGCCGCCGATGATCAGCGTATCGGTGGACAGAAACATCGCCCCATCCTCGCCAGCCGAGGGACCAGGCAATAGTTCCGGAGCGGCTGGCGGAGGCGGGGGCGCAGGAGTTGCGGCGGCGGCTCCGCCGGGAGCAACGCCCCCCGACGTAGCGGCCCCGCCGCTTTCGCCCTGCGCCAAACGCGTCGGCTGAACGACCGCACCAGATGCCGTCTGTGCCGCCGACGATGTAATGTTCGCGCTCAGCATCGTAGCTGCGAGCGCAAATGCGAACCGGTTCCTGTACACCGGGATCCTCAAATTCCCGGACCGTCGATCCTCTACCAGCTAAATATTGAAACGCTCCAAAAGACGCAAAGCTGCAAGTGGACGTCAAATCGTGCTAGGTCCTGGCGGGTGATGACCAGCGTCAAATCCGACCAGCTCTTGTCTCTCGAAGCCGTTCGAGAAGCCGCCGCCCGGATAGCGCCCTATGTGGAGCGGACGCCCGTCGTCGCGATGTCTCCCACGGGGTTGCGCCTCAAGGCGGAAAATCTCCATCCCGTCGGGGCATTCAAATTGCGCGGCGCCTTCAACGCCATCCTGTCGCTTTCGGAAGCAGAACGCCGCCGCGGCGTCGTCGCACATTCGAGCGGCAATCATGCCCAGGCCGTCGCTTATGCCGCTCATAAGCTGGGCATAAAGGCCGTTGTCGTCATGCCGGAGGGCGCTTCGCCTGCCAAGCTCGAAGCGACAAGGCATTGGGGCGCCGAAATTCACCTGGTCGATGCGGCGGGGATGGACCGCGCACCCACATGCGCGGCGCTCGCACGCGAGCACGGCTACGCAATTATCGAGCCTTACAATTCGCTCGCGATCATGGCGGGGACAGGCACGATTGCTCTCGAAATCCTGGAACAGTGTCCCGGCACGCGGGTCATCACCGTTCCCGTCTCGGGAGGAGGATTGATCGGAGGCGTGGCAGCGGCGGCGGTACAGTCCAATTCCTCGATTCGCATCATCGGCGTGGAGCCGGAGCTGGCCGCAGATGCACGCGACAGCTTCCGCGCCGGCCGAATTGTACGTCTCGACCCTCAACTCGCCATACACACCATGGCGGATGGACTTCGCGTACCTCAACTCGGAGCCCTGCCCTTCGTGCAGATCCAAGCCTTCGTGCACGACATGGTGACGGTGTCCGAAGACGCCATTGCCGAAGCGATGCGGCGAATTGCCCGCGAAGCGCGGCTCGTCGCCGAGCCAAGTGGCGCGGTCGCCGCGGCGGGCGCATTGGCGGCTGGGTTCGACCCCCTGACGACCGTCGCTGTCCTCTCCGGCGGAAACATGAGCCTCAATCGCTATGCCGCCGTCCTCGGCGCCTAGCCTTGGCACGGGAGACCCCCTGCCTATATGAGGATGCGGGAACGGGTGTATCGGGAAGGGCTCTCATGACTCGACCACATAGGCGCGGCGTAGCGGGCTTTTGCGCGGCAATTCTCCTGGCCTTCGGCCTTTCGGGTTGCGGCGTGAACGACGTGCCTCGACAGGACGAACAGGTTAAAGCCGCCTGGAGCGAAGTGCTGAACCAGTATCAGCGCCGCACCGATCTCATTCCCAATCTGGTTGCAACCGTGAAGGGCTATGCCACCCAGGAACGCACGGTTCTGACGGAAGTCACGCAGGCACGCGCCCGCGCGACGCAGATGACAATTCCGTCCGACATTATTTCCAATCCGCAGGCCTTCCACGAATTCGAGCAGAACCAGGCGCGTGTCGGAAACGCATTGGGCCGGCTTTTGGCGGTGAGCGAGCGCTATCCCGATCTCAAATCGAACGAAAATTTCCTGGCGCTGCAATCGCAACTGGAGGGAACGGAGAACCGCATTGCGGTGGCCCGCCGCGATTACATCGATGCCGTGCAGACCTACAACACGACGTTGCGCACCATACCGAGCCGTTGGGTTGCGGCAATCCTCTATCCGGACGCGAAGGTGAAGCAGACCTTCACCATCAGTGAGCAGGCCCAGCAGGCGCCCAAGGTTCAATTCTGACCGTCTGATGCAGCGAATCTTCCTGCGCTCGATTATCTGCGGACTCGCCTGCCTCCTTCTCGTTGCGCAGGGCACACCGGCCGCGCCTGTCTTTCCTCCGCTTACCGGGCGCGTTGTCGATGATGCCGGGATTCTTTCGCCCGGCACGCAAAGCAACATCACAGCGCTTCTCGCGCAGGAAGAGAAGCGGACAGGCAACCAGATCGTCGTGGCCACGCTCAAATCGCTGCAGGGCTACGGGATCGAGCAATATGGCTATCAGCTCGGACGCGCCTGGGGCATCGGACAGAAGGGCAAGAACAACGGCGCGCTGATCATCGTTGTGCCGGGCATGCATGATGTCCGAATCGAGGTGGGATACGGACTCGAAGGCGAGCTGACCGACGCGCAAAGCAAAATCATCATCGATGAATTCATGCTGCCCGCCTTTCGGCACGGCGATTACGATGCGGGTGTGACAGCGGGAACGCAGGCCGTCATCAAGGTGCTTGGCGGCGCCGCCCTGCAGCCGAGCGCCGAAAACGCGCCGGATCGGGAGCGGAGCAGCGGCAGCGGCATACCCTGGTTCCTCATCGTGATCCTGATCTGGATCGTCTTTGGCCGCTTTCTATGGCCGCTTCTCTTCCTCGGCGGCGGTTCCCGCAGCTTCGGCGGAGGAGGTCTCGGTGGCGGTTTCGGCGGAGGCGGATTTGGCGGCGGAGGCTTCTCCGGTGGCGGAGGTTCTTTCGGCGGCGGCGGCGCATCGGGAAGCTGGTGATGCGCAGACAGCTTTCCGCCGACGAGAAAGGGCGCATCCTTGCCGCGGTTGCCGCCGCGGAGACGCGCACGCAGGTGCACGTTGTCGTATCGATCGTGCCTGCAAGCGATCGCTATCTGCTTTATCCGCTCGTCTGGGCTGCGGTCGCCGCTCTGGTTGCAGGCGGCGCCCTGGCATTCGCGCGGCCGCATCTTGCGCTTGGCGAAGGCTTCGCGATCGAGGCCATTGTCTTCGTAGTGCTCAGTTTCTTGCTGGATTGGTGGCCGCTTCGTCTTCTGCTCGTCCCGCGGCGCGTTCGCGACCGGCATGCGCAATTGCTTGCGCATCGCGAATTCGCGGCGCGCGTTCTTGCAAGCCACGAGCGCAAGGGCGGCGTGCTTTTCTTTGTCTCCCTGGGCGAGCGGTACGCGGAAATCCTGGCCGATCGCGACACCCATGAACGGGTTGGCGCCGCGCAGTGGAACCGCATCGTTGCCGACTATGTGGACTCCGCACGGCGCGGGCGCATCGCAGACGGAATCGTCGCAGCGGTCGCAGCCTGCTCGGCCGTGCTGTAGAAACCCTCATCTGGACGTTTTGGAACGGGGCCGCGTCCCGCCCAATGGAGGATTCCGATGGCCGGAAAGCCCAACATTTCCCTGCTGCTCGCCGACGTAGACGGCACCCTGGTCACACGGGACAAGGTCCTCACACCCAGGGCGCGGCAGGCGGTTATCCGCCTTCGCGAGCGGAATATCCATTTTGCGATCACTTCCGGGCGGCCGCCGCGCGGCATGGCGATGTTCGTCGATCCGCTGGGACTCGTCGAGCCGATTGCAGGCTTCAACGGCGGTGTGTACGTCGCGCCGGACTTGCGCGTTTTGGAAAGCCACGGGCTGTCGCCAGATGCGGCGCGCAACGCGGTCGAGCTACTCATCGGACATGGACTCGATGCGTGGCTTTACACAGGCAATGACTGGTACGTGCGCGATGCCGATGCGCCTCACGTCGCGCGCGAGGCGAGCACTGTCGTTTTCGCACCAAGCGTCGCAGAAACCTTCGACCCGTTTTATTCGGAGGCGGTCAAGATCGTAGGCGTAAGTGACGACCAGGCGCGCATGCGATGGGCGAGCGACGAGCTCAATCGCGTGCTCGGGGCAGGGGCCTCGGTGTCGCTGTCACAATCCTACTATATCGACATCACCAATCCGATCGCCAACAAGGCGGCTGTCCTGCGTTATCACGCGAGCCGGCTTGGCATCGCGACATCGGCAATCGCCGCCATAGGAGACATGCCGAACGATGTGCTGATGTTCCGGGTAAGCGGATTTTCTATCGCAATGGGCAACGCCGCTCCCGATGTGCAGGCCGAAGCGGCCGTGGTGACGGATTCCTGCGACGATGACGGTTTCGCCAAGGCAGTGGAGCGATATCTGCTCGATGGTGCCCGCGAAGGACCCGCCGCTCCAACTTGAACGGCGGCCTCGTGCAGCCCCCGCGCCGCGCCTTCAATTGATCTTGGCTCTCTTCGATTTGTTGGCCTCGTGGACGAGCACGTCGTCGCGCCAGACCATGATGCATTTCATGCGGACGAAGGTGCTTTCGAACAGGGCGCGGGCGAGCAGCACGGCGTGTTCGTCGCCGAAACATTGGGCAATGAAAAGACAATTGCGCGTGCCGCTGTCGTTCAGCAGATCGAATCGGTACGTCAGGCCCGCGCTCATGGACTTCTCCCGGACACCGCGCGAACGCCCCACCTGGCGGCCAGTGCGCGCATTGTCCACACGACCATTTGCGATGTCGAGAAAAATCTTCCCGCTCGCCGAATCCGCGCATCGGAGAGGATGGAACCAGGAACTTGAATTGACGCTTGCCAGAATTTGTCTCGCTGGGTGGCTTTCCTGCACTGAGATTCTTCGCCCCCGACTGGGGCAATTTCGTTGGGCAATTGGGCCGTGCATGTCAGTGGGCGCCCGGGCAGCGCTCGACTTCCACCGTGACGTGACTGAGGCCGGCAATATCCGAGAGCATGGCCTTGTACGCGCTTGGCGGTTTGGGATCGTCGGAAACCAGCGCGACCACAGCCGCACAATGACCGGGCCCGATCCGCCACACATGCAGGTCGGAAATCTTGTCCGTCCGGTTGTGAAGCCTTTGGGCAATGGACTCGACAAGCAGACCGCGCGGCCGCATGTCGAGCAGCACGGCGCCAGCAGCTTTCACGAGCCCCCATGACCAGCTCGCAATGACGCAGGCGCCCACCATGCCCATAACTGCGTCCATCCATACCCAACCGAGCTGGCGCCCAGCGAGCAATCCTGCAATTGCCAGGACCGACACGGCGGCATCCGCCAATACGTGTACATAGGCCGCGCGCAGATTGTTGTCGCGCGACGCGTGACGGTCCTCGCGGCTGCTTTGGTTGCGCAGATGCTCATGATGATGATCGTCGTGAGCGTGCTCTGCTTCATTCGCGTGATTATGGGTGTGGACATGCTCATGATCGTCCCTGAGAAGCCAGGCGCTGAGAAGGTTGACGCCGAGGCCGAGAAACGCGATCGGAATCGCCTGGTTGAACGCGATGTGCACGGGATGAAACAATCGATTGATGCTCTCATAGCCGATCAGCAACGCGATCATTGCGAGCGCGATCGCGCTGGTAAAAGCGGCGAGGTCGCCGAGTTTGCCCGTGCCGAAAGTGAACCGGTCGTCGCGTGAGAGGCGGCGCGCGTATGTGTAGGCCAACGCGGCGATGAACAATGCGCCGGCATGGGTGGACATGTGAAGGCCGTCGGCGATCAGCGCCATCGAGCCGAACAAGGCCCCGCCACCGATCTGGGTCACCATCATCGCGCCGCAGATTCCGATCACGATCCAGCTGCGGCGTTCGTTCCTGTCGTGTCCAGAGCCCAGAAAAACATGCTCATGCCGGAAATGCTGCATCGAATGCGCATGCATGGCTGCGTCTCCCACGTCCGGAACGTCGGCGCTCACTTGATGTAGGTGCGAAGGACGTCCAGAAGCTCGTCGGCCGCCTGCTGTTCGGAGCGCGATGCCTTGCGATCGGAATCGACCACGTGCATGAGAATGTGATCCTCCACCACTTCGGCCATGATGCCGTTGATAGCTCCGCGTGCGGCCGTCAGGAGCCGCATGACCTCGCTGCAACCCTCATCCGCTTCCAGCGCCCGCTCCAGCGCGTCGATCTGTCCGCGCAAGCGCCGTACACGGTTGAGAAGCTTCTGCTTTTCGGCGACGACGTGCGCCATTTTGTCCCTTCCCGATACCCCCCGGGGTACTTGCATTATACCCATTGGGGTATATAGCCCTATTTGGGCGTGGCGGAAAGACCCCTGATTGGGTTTCCATTCGCTGCTCCCGGCCCAGGACACTCCGTCGGATTGTCTTTGGTCCGTATTAACGCAACAGGGAAACAAATGAGTCCACGACCTGGCGGCCGGTCCGACGATTGCGACAGTAGACGCTATGCGTCTGGTGCATCTTCGCCGATCCGTTTCGCCGCTCGGGACTTGCATGTGATCGCTCGGATCGCCGCGGCCGCTCGCCGCTGATCCGGCTGACACCTGACTCCCGGGCTTGGGCAAACCGCTTAAGCAACAGGAGGCAAGAATGTTCTCTGCTCTCGTCATTCTGTATTACAAAGATCCGCAGGGAGCCGCGGCGTATTCACGCGACGCGGCATTTCAAGGGCCGCGTCCGCGAATCCGCACGCACTGGGAGCGCGACTTCGGGAATCGTCTTGTGTCTCATTGGGACCCGCAGGCCGAACGCGCGCCCTCCGCCACATGACCTGATTGCCGCCTGGGAGCGGACTGGCCGAATGGTGACCGATTTCGAGCGCGATTCCTGGAGGATGCCCCCACTCGCCGACTTGCCACCGAGCCGCTTGACCGTAGCGAGTGGTCTTTGGATGTTTGCATTGCGCGGCTACCTTCCGCTTGCGGGCGGCCTCGTGCTTGCGCGAATCGCGCAACTTGGGACGACGCACGCTTGACAAATCGGAGCGGGGGGCGGTCATGACGAAACCTGCGCGCGGGGCTCGTACCGCGGTTCTTGCAGGCGGGGCGTTTCTGCTGTGCGCCGGCGCCGCATTCGCGGACGATTCCGGCGCCGCGCCGGAGGATTGGTCGTTGCACGGCCAGGCGACGTTTACGGATCAGTATCATCCAGCCTTCCGTTCATCTTATCGCGGCCGGAATAGCCTCGATCCTGGAAGCCGCGGCGACGAAACCCTGGATTTGACATTGTTCGCAGGCTTGCGCCTGTGGGACGGTGGCGAAGCCTACTTCGATCCGGAAATCGATCAGGGATTTGGTCTCAGCAACACGCTGGGCGTGGCGGGCTTTCCCAGCGGAGAGGCGTACAAGATTGGCAGCGCAATGCCGTACTTCCGTGTGCAGCGTCTTTTCCTCCGCCAGACATTCGATCTGGACGGGCAGGTGCAGCAGATCGAGCCAGATGCCAACCAGCTCGGCGGCACGCGCATGGCGAACAATGTCGTCGTCACGCTCGGAAAGCTCACGGTCACGGATATCTTCGATACGAATGCCTACGCGCACGATCCGAAGAAGGATTTCCTGAACTGGGCGATCATCGATGCGGGCGCCTTCGACTACGCGGCCGATTCCTGGGGCTACAGCTACGGCATCGCAACGGAATGGACGCAATCCTGGTGGACGTTGCGCGCCGGGCTTTTCGATCTCTCGACGATACCCAACGAGCCGCAGCTGGAGACTGGGTTCGCGCAATTCGAGCTTCTTGTGGAAGCGGAGGAACGGCACACACTTTGGGGGGAGGACGGCAAGGTGAAGCTACTGGGCTTTCTCAATCGCGGTCGGATGGGCGACTACAATGACGCGCTTCAGCTTGCTTTGGTCACGCATTCCACGCCGAGCACGGCTTCGGTCAGGCAGTACGCCTCGCGGCCGGGAGGCGCAATCAATCTGGAGCAACAGATCGACGACACGCTTGGCGTCTTCGCCCGCGCGAGCCTCAACGACGGCAGCAAGGAAGCTTACGAATTCACGGAGATCGACAAATCCCTGTCCATGGGCATCGCATTGAAAGGGACCCGATGGGGCCGCCAGAACGATACGGTCGGCATCGCGGGCGAGATCGGCGACATTTCCAGCTCGGCGCAGGCTTACTTCGCGGCCGGAGGACTTGGAATCCTGATTGGCGACGGCCGGCTGCCGCATTACGGCCCGGAACAGATCGTGGAAACGTATTACAGCGCGCAGCTGACCAGCTGGCTGGCCGCGAGCGCCGATTATCAGTTCATCGACAACCCCGCCTATAACCGGGACAGAGGTCCGGTGTCGGTCCTGGGCGCACGACTGCACGCAGAATTCTAGATGTTCGGCCAACTGGCAAGCCACCATGAACGTCTTGCGTCTCCTGACTACCGTTTCTGAGCTAGGCCTTGCTGTCGTGCTGGGCGGCCTCATCGGGTTCGAGCGCCAATGGCATCAGAAGATGGCGGGCTTGAGAACCAATGCGCTCGTCGCGCTGGGCGCGAGCGGCTTTGTTATCCTGGGAACGATGATCGGCAACGGTGATCCGACCCCTATCGCTGCCCAGGTGGTGACGGGCATCGGTTTCCTCGGCGCCGGCATCATCCTTCGCGAAGGCATCAACGTGATGGGGTTGAATACCGCTGCAACCCTGTGGTGCTCCGCCATGGTCGGTACCTTCGCGGGCGCCGGGCAGGCATGGCCAAGCATCGCGGCGGCCGCGTTCGTGATCGCGACAAACCTGCTGCTGCGACCGCTCGTTCGCCGGTTCAACCGGCAAGTGTTCACTGCCGCCAACGTCGAAGCGCACTATACGGTTGAGGTCGTCTGCAGGAGCAGCGAGGAGGCGCACACCCGTTCCTTGCTGTTGCACGCGCTGTCCCAGGCCGGGCTCGGCTTGCGCCGCATCGACAGCGAAGACATACCCGATACGTCAAAAGTTTCGGTCACCGCGAAGGCCGTGATGGCTGTGCGCAACGATTCGGCTTTGGAGCAGATTGTCGGGCGGCTGAGTCTTGAACCATACGTATCGGCCGCGAAATGGCAGATCGATCGCGCAATTATGGAAGTATAAAGTTCAATTTGGTCGCGTCTGGTATGCTGCCAACGGGCAAGAGTCGATTCTCGAGTCCATCGAAAGTCGGAGAGCAAACGGTCGAATCGAGAGCAGGAAGGCGTAAGAGCGGACCAACATGAACGCATGGCTCTCCAAGGCGGTTGAGCACATCGCTCACCACCGATGGTTCTACATTGCATTCGCGCTTGGCGGCGTTGCCTTTGGTGTTTCCAGTTTTCTCGATCCTCCGGCAACGATCTCGATCGGCGGCGATGTCTTCTACGGCGCGTATCTTTTGTTCGTTGTTGCAAGCGCGCTCAATTTGACGCCCGCTGATCTACGCCGGAAAGCGGCATTCGATGATGAGGGGATCATTTTCATCGCGGTCATCACCTTCTCCGCTCTTTGCCTCAGCCTGACCTCGATATTCCGGCTGCTCAACGCGCCGGTCAAACCGGATGCGGTCCACCTGGTCCTGTCGATCGGCAGCGCGCCCCTCGCCTGGTTCGTTTTGCACACCAACGCCGCGTTTCACTATGCCCACGCCTACTACGGTGATCCCGACGGCCCCTGTGTGGGTCGGCCGGAAACAGGCGGGCTCAGATTTCCCGCAACAACGGAGCCCGGCATCTGGGAGTTCATCTATTTCGCTTTTGTGATCGGCATGACCGCGCAGGTATCGGATGTGCAGGTCGAATCGACCTGGATGCGACAACGCTCCATCGCACACGGCGTCGTTTCATTCTTTTTCAACACGGTGCTGATTGCCATGGCGGTGAATGTCGTCGTCGCACTGTTTCAGTCTCACTGAACGCGCCGTCTCCTGCCCGATTTCGTCCCGGACGCGCGACAGGCTGAGGAGAATCTCTGCTTGCTATGCCCCTGGGGTGATTGGTCTCCTCGTTCCACAACCGGCGCGTTTTGCTGTGTGACAAAATAAAAAATGCGCGCAAATCCTCCCTTTGGCAACAACTATTGACGTCTGCTATCCGGACGGCGCGAGTGCTTCGACTGCCTCGTAAACACTTCGATAGATGTGCGCGGAGCCGACGAGGTCGACAATGCCGAAGCGGCGCAATGATTGTTGTGCGCGGACCGATTCGAGGCGGGCGATCGCAAAACGGGCGCCCTTGTCGCGGCAGGCTCTCACGACCTCGGACATGACGTGGGCAGCTGTAAAATCGATCTCGACGATGCTGTTGGCCTCGAGAACGACAAGGCGAACGGGCGTCCGCGCGCGCGCCAACGCATCGAGAACTCCGCGGCGGAAGATGTTCGCATTGAGAAAGGACAACGGAGCCTGAAAGGCAAGGACAAGAACCCCGGCCGTTTCCTCGGCGCGCATACCTTCCTCAGGCGGCCACCAGATGGAAGTTCCGGGCACGCGCACAAGCTCGATCACGCGGGCGCGCGTCGTCGTCCACACGCCGTGAAGCAGGGACAGAACTATGCCGATTGCAACGCCAGTCTCGATGGGAAGCGCTACGATGGCGAACGCGGTCGCCAGAATAAGTGCGAATTCGCCCTTGCTCTCGCGCCAAACCGCGCTGGCGACCTTGAGTTGCAGGATGCGCAACGCCACGAAGAGAAGCACGCCCGCCAGCGCGGCATGGGGAACATGGGCGAGAAGATTCGAGCCGTAGACCGCAAGCAGCGTCACCGCTCCGGCCGCGACCAGCCCGGCTCTTTTCGATCGGGCCCCGGCTCCGGCGACGACCGCCGTTCGCGGCGGACTCGCATTGACCGGAAACCCGCCGACGAGTCCGGAGACCAGATTCGCAACGCCGACACCGATGAAATCGCGATCGATGTCGGGCGGCGAATCGGACGGAAACGATCGCGTTGTGGCTGCGGACTGGACCATCACCACGATGGCGACCAGAAACGATAATGGAGCGAGGCGCGAGATCTCGTCCATCGTGGGCCAGATGGCGGGGAAGTGTGGCACTGGCGGCGAAATCGCTCCCAGGACCGTCACCCCATTGCGCTCGAAGGCAAAAACGAACGTGACAAGCGTCGCGGCGCCAACACCGATCAACGCCCCGGGCCATTTGGCGTCGAGCCTTTCCGTCAGCGCGGTGATCGCGAGAACGCCGAGCCCGAGCAGAACCGCGTAGGGGTTCGCCTGTCCGAGATTTCCGGCGAGACTCGCAAGCCGCGTGACCGTGCTGCCTGTGCCGGCGGGAAGGCCGCACAGGACCGGAAGCTGCGATGCAGCGATGTGCACGGATATTCCGGCCAGAAACCCCGCGGTGACGGGCACCGAAAGCAGATTGGAAATCCAGCCCATCCGGCAGAGGCCCGACACCGCAACGATCGTCCCGACCATGAGCGCCAGAACGGGCGCGAGGGCTGCGTAGTCTGTCGATCCCGCCGCCACAATGAGTGCGAGGCTGGCCGCAAAAATGGGCGTGATCGTCGAATCTGCGCCGACGGATATCGTCTTGCTGGCGCCGAGCGCGATGAAGCCGAGCGTGCCCGCGACGAAGGCGAGAAAGCCGATCTCGGGCGAAAAGTGGCCAAGCCGCGCGGTTGCCATCTGTTCCGGCACGGCGATCGCCGCCAAAGTGAGGCCGGCAACGATATCCTGCGCGATACCCGGGCCAGCCAAGGCTTCCACCGTGCGCGCAGCAGTTCCGCGGATGATATTTCTTGCTGACATGGTTTTGATTCGTCCCCGAGGAGTTTAGCCGATGCCGGTCGTACGCGAACCCGTCCTCAAACCCGTACCGCTTGCCGATCTCAGGCCGACCCAGATGACCGTTGGCCTGCGCGAAGTGGAAGAGCGCCGCAAACAATGGCGCGCGCGCAAAGGCAAGAAAGAGAGCAGCTTCTTTGGAACCCACTTGATTCCCGTCGTGCTTGGGCCAAAAGGGCGCCACTATGTGATCGATCATCATCACCTGGTGCGGGCGCTTCAAGACGAGGGAGTGAGCGAAATCTTCGTGACGGTCGTCGCCCGCCTCGAGAAGCTAAGCGAGGATGCGTTCTGGGTCGTGCTCGACAATTTTGGCTGGATGCATCCCTTCAACGCGAAGGGGCGCAGATGCGGATACGGGGACATACCGAGCTCGATCAAGGATATGACGGATGATCCGTTCCGCTCGCTTGCCGGTGAGCTCCGCCGCGCCGGCGGCTACTCAAAGGAAACCACCCCGTTCAGCGAATTTCTCTGGGCGGATTTTCTGCGTCGGCGCATGAAGCGGCAGTTCGTCAAGCACCATTTCAACGAGGCGATGCGCAAGGCGCTCGCCCTGGCGAAGAGCAAGGACGCCGACTATCTCCCCGGCTGGTGCGGCGCCGTGGACGGGCCGTGACCGTCTGACGGATGGATTTCTCGCGCATTGCGGCGCACGATGAGGCCGGTTTTCAAGCCCGGAGAGGTTCGATCCACAGATGGGCACGTGGATGCAGCTTCTTGAGAAACAATCGAAGGCGCGTCTCGCCATGGCGGCGATCGTTCTTGCGCTGTGTATCGGCGTGTTCGATTACGTGACGGGCACGCATGTCTCGCTTTCCGCCTTCTATCTCCTTCCTGTTTCGCTTGCAGCATGGTTCATCAGCGCCAGCTTTGCGTTGTTCATTGCAGCCTTGTGCGTCGCCGTCTGGATAATCGGCAATCTGGCTTCCGCGAACGCCGATTTTTCCGATCCCTTTTTGATTGCCTGGAATGGCAGCGTACAATTGATGTCTTTCGTGGTGGTCGTGCTCGTCCTCGTCAAATTGCGGAGCCTGAACCGGCTCCTCGAATCCCGCATTCGCGAGCGGGCGGCGGCGCTCACGCGCGAAATCGCCGAGCGGGAACGCCTGCAGCACCTGCTCCTCGAGGCCAGCGAGCAAGAGCAGCGGCGGATCGGCCAGGATCTGCACGACGGATTGGGCCAGCATCTTGCGGGCACCGCCATCGCTGGCCAGGTGCTCCGTGAAAAACTCGAGCGCCGGAGTTTGCGGGAAGCGGTGGATGCAAAGAAAGTCGTGGAACTGATCGAAGAAGGCGTCTCGCTCACGCGCCGCTCCGCGAAGGGCCTCCATCCTGTCGATTTGAGCGCCGAGGGCCTGATGCTCGCGCTCGAGGAGTTCGCCGTAACAACCACGAGACTGTTCGAAGTGACCTGCCGGTTCATTTGCGAATTGCCCGTCCTCGTGCACTCGGCGGCGACAGCCGAACATCTCTTCCGGATCGCCCAGGAGGCCACCCGCAATGCCATCCAGCATGGGGGTGCGCGCGACATCGCAATCGAGCTCAACACGCTTGATGAAGGTCTCGAATTGCGCATCGAAGACGATGGCAGCGGGATTCCGGCAAACCAGCCCTCGACCGCCGGGATGGGGCTGCGTATCATGGCGCACCGGGCGCGGCTGATCGGCGCGAGCTTCGAGGTAAGCGCACGCGACGGGGGCACGATCGTAACCTGCCGCCTGCCGGTCGCAATCGAGGACCAGATCGCGTCATGAGCAAGCGCATTTCGAGAGTATTTCTCGTCGACGATCATCCGCTGGTTCGCGAGTGGCTGACCACCCTGCTGAACCAGATCACGGATCTGCGAGTCTGCGGCGAGGCGGCCGGTGCGGAAAAGGCGATCGAGGGAATTCGCGCCACCAAGCCCGACATCGCCATCATCGACCTCGCACTGCCCGAAGGCTCGGGGCTATCGCTCATCAAGAGCATCAAAACGGAAATTCCCGGAACCGCCATTGTGGTGCTCTCAATGCATGACGAGCGGTTCTACGCCGAGCGCGCATTTCGGGCTGGTGCCCGGGGCTATGTCATGAAAGGCGAATCGACCAGCAGCATTGCCGCGGCAATCCGCGACGTGCTCGACGGCAAGCTCTATCTGAGCCCCAGGATGCAGGCAGTGTTCGCCGAACGCTTTGCAGATGGCGACATCCCCGACCTGCACACGCCGATCAAGAAGCTCAGCGACCGGGAACTGGAAGTGTTCCGCCTTCTTGGCCAGGGTTACGAGACACGGCGCGTCGCACAGTCGCTGAACGTCAGCATCAAAACGGTCCAGGCGTATTGCGCGCGCATCAAAGAAAAACTCCAACTGGCAAACGCCTCCGAACTGCTGCGCGAGGCCATCCGCTTCTGCGACGCCCAGTCGGCGGGGTAACGCGTCGGGAACAAACAAAACGGTAGCGGCGGTCAGGCCAGCCCGCGACGTTCAGATTTTCCCGCGGAGAAATTCCACCACCACATAACCTATCAGCGCGGAAACAGTGCCAATCCAAAGATTGGTGAGTGTAAATATGTCGAAGACGGCAAGAACCAGGCTCCTGCCGTGCATAGCGTTTGAACGCGTAAATTCTCCCATCAAGAGGTTCGAATAAAACAGGAACAATATGAAACCGGTCTCAATGATCCCCCGCCAGACCGGAGTGAGCCTTCGCCGTTTCTGGCGCTTGCGTTTTTGATCGTATGCGGCGCTGTCGGATTCGTCCATAATCACACCTTCGGCCGCGATGGATCGCAACAGGATGCCGCGCGCATGGTCAAGATCGGGAAGCCCCGCCTGGCTCAGTGCCGCGCAATTTGATCGGTCCAATTTATATGCCGTCTATATAAAGCCCGGTCCGCGACGGCACTCGTCCCTGCAGCCTTATACAACCCACGCCCTCCGAGCGCTCTCGAATTTATACGGCACTTTGCGCATCTGATTGACCTTGCCAGTGAGGCGAGGAGAATCATGCGCGACGAACAACTGCGTGCAAGCCAGGATGATCAGAACTGGGACATCTTCCCGACCACGAACGTTACCGTCGGGGGTGACCTCGACGATGTGGCGAATACAAATTCCCCATATAAAGTGATCGGCGAGATCGGTTTGGTCCTGGCGATCGTCCTGGGTACGGTGCTCGGGATAAACGTGATGATGGTTGCGTTGCACATTGGATGATTGAGAAGGCGCGCCAGGATTCCGGCGGACGCCGGCGGCGATTTCACCCCATTCTGGCCCGCCAGCGCCACAACGCTACGCAGGCCCAAATTGCCTCAATCATCCCAAACGGCCACGCGCCTTGCAGGAACCCGTAGAGCGAGCCGAACAGGCACGCCACGGCGAAGGCAAGCGTGAACCAGTGACTTCGCGATTCGAGCGCGTAGGTCACTAGCATGGCCGTGACGGCAACGAGACCGAAGGTTGTCAGCAAATCCATCCGGCAGGGAATACGCGCTCTGCAGGCGGGTCAAGGGCAACCAGTCACAGGCGCTGGTAAAGTTCGGTTGCCTGGCTGTGCCGGTACCGACCGGCTATTCCTAAAGCCTTTGGTCCATCTTCGTTGATGCAATTTCTCCCGCTCTTCTTGGCGGCGCTGTTGTCCGACTGACAAATTTCGAAGCCATAATCCAACAGCCTTGCGTCATTGGCATCGACAGCACGATTCATCGTCCGCAGTCCCTGACAGTGCGAGTTATTATCGCCGCACCCGCCAGGAGGGGCCATGCACCATTTCGCATTCGTTTCAAAGGCATCCCACCGACATGCGTATGCCTCCGTAGTGGACATCGTGACAATAGCAGCGGCGGCCGAGATAGACAGTAATCTCTTCATGATATTCCCCTGCAAAATGGAGTGCTATGATAACGCTATGACGAAAAAACCAAACCAAGAAACCGCGAGCATCGACCGATACAGGACGAAATCAGCGTGGCTTTTATATTTGGTTTGGGGCTATGACGCTCCACCGAACGTTTGGAGGGTTAAACCTCCGGGCCCAAAACGTTCAGCGTCAAGCAGGGCGCGCGTCGCGATCTCCCCCCGATGCGCGCCCTTTGCGCGCCTATTCTGCCCGCCGCCATGTTACTCGCCGTCATTCATCGTCGGGTGCTCGAACTATTTCATACGGTATTTATATTGATGCGCCGCACCAAGCCCCCTCGAATTCATATGCACCAAATCCCATCCTTGCGATGAAATCTTCGCAGAAAGGGCGAAGCCGCTCTAAAGGATGTAGGCGACATGTATTCGCACCCCTATGGTAGCAGCTGGAGCGTCGCGTATCGAGATATTCCGCGGACATCGATTTCGTCGAACGAATTCGAAGCGAATGCCAATCACTCGATGAGGCGCGTATTAATCGGATTGACGATGGTTTTTGCGCCCGTCCTGATCCTTGTGAGTTGTGTCGTCATGATGATCCTCGCGAGATAGTTCTACACATGATCCGACTCTTGCAACGTGATTGGTGCCAAACTGCCGTTGGTGTCGCCCTTGTCGCGATGCTCGGCATTTGCGCGGCATGCGCGCAGCCGCCAGCTCTTGCAACAAGCGTTGATCCCCAAGAGGCGCGTTTTGCACTCCAAGACGGGTCAAATTTGATCGAGGGGAACGCGTCGCTGGCTTTGCGGAGTGGTTACCTCCATACATGCAAATCCGATGGCGTCTCTCTCGTACCTGCGACGCCGTATGCAATCGAACTTATGAATTCGTTGTTTGGAAACTCAACCGCGGGCTATACCAAAGAGCAAGCCTACGGGGGGTTACCCGCGAGCGACGATCTCAGGCTCTATGCGAGGCACGTGGAGTGCGATGAGACCGGACACTTCCGATTTCAACATGTCGCCAGCGGAAGATATTTCATCGTCTCGAATATAATCTGGTCCGAGCGATGGGCACATGACGGCGGTGCGTTGATGCGAGCCGTAGAGGTCAATGGCAACGAACACCGAAAGGTGGACCTCGATTCGGCGTTGCCGTACTAACAGGTAGTTGAAGAAGTAGGCGGCAATTCCTGCGCTGGCGCTGGGTGATTGCGCTGGTGGAGGCGTGAGTTCGGTTGCTCCGCCAAACAGCCAAATCCGCTAGAGGTTTTTCAAGAGCCTGCTAGAGTGTACCAGCCTGCGCCGAGCCGTGTCGCGCGATCATTGGGGACGAACCATGCGCCGTTTCTGGGCTTCGCTGGGATCGCTGGTGTTCTTCATCCTCGCGCCAGGGACGGTTTCGGGCTTTGTTCCGTGGTCGCTCACGCGCTGGCGCATCGGCCCACCGTTCTTCGGCATCGAGCCTTTGCGATGGGTTGGCGCCGCGCTCATCGTGTTGGGGCTGTTGCCACTCCTCACTTCATTTGCGCGTTTCGCCTGGGACGGGCTTGGCACACCCGCACCGATCGCACCCCCTACGAATCTCGTGGTGACCGGCTTCTACCGCCGCGTGCGTAACCCAATATATGTCGGGCTGCTCATCATTCTACTGGGCGAGGCGCTGTTGTTCGGCGACGAACGGGTGGCGGCGTGGGGCGTGCTCTTTTGGCTCTTCACGTTTGCGGTCGTGGTGATCTATGAAGAGCTCACGCTGCGGCAGCAATTCGGCGAGGAGTATCGCACCTACTGTAAGAACGTGCCGCGATGGGTGCCGAGGGTTATTCCGTACAAACCATCGTACTAAACCCCTGTCGTCCCCGGCGGTAGGCGCTGCTTGGCCAGGATGACAAATTTTGATTGTTGCCCCGCCCCAAACTCCGCTAGAGGTTTTTCAACAGCCTGCTAGAGCGTGATCCACTCATACTGAAGCATATCCGGCATTTGTGAGGTAGTTGGCGCACTCGGCCGGCGTGAAGCGGTTGATGAGTGTTCCGATCTGCCTCCAAGTGGTTTCGACCGAGCGGGTGTTTGCCTTTCGCAGGAGCGTTTTGAGTTTAGCGAACACCTGTTCGATGGGATTGAGATCGGGCGAATAGGGCGGCAGGAACAGCAGTCGAGCGCCGGTTGCGCGAATGGCCTTTTCCACCGCCCGGCTTTTGTGGCTGGCAAGATTGTCGATGATGACGACATCGCCCGGTTGCAAAGTGGGCGCCAGAATCTGCTCGACATAGGCAAGAAAGCTGCTGCCATTGATGGGACCGTCGATGACGCAAGGCGCATCGACTCGATCGCAGCGCAGGGCGGCAAGGAAGGTCATTGTCCGCCAGTGACCATAGGGCGCTTTGGCGAGCAGCCTTTCCCCTCTGGCGCACCAGCCGTGGGTGCGCGTCATGTTGGTCTTGGCCCAGGTCTCGTCGATAAAGACCAGATGCGATGCATCAAGCCTGCTCTGGTACTTCTTCCATTGTTCGCGCCGTTTGGCGACATCAGGACGGTCTTGCTCCGAAGCGTGCAGGCTTTTTTTTGAAGCTGATGCCTTCGTCGTCGAGCAGACGCCACACCGAACCGTAGCTCGTCGCAACAGAGCGTTCTTGCAGCTCGGCAACGAGCTCGCGCAACGTCAGGTCCGGCTTCTCGGCAATGCGTGCCAGCATCCAGTCACGCTGCATCGCCAGTGAACGTCGCTGATGGCGGCCACCCATCGGTTTGGCCGCGACACTTCCCGATGACCGTTTGCGTTGCGACCAGCGAACCACGCTGGCCACACTCACCTCAAAAAGCTTCGCCGCCTCGCGCCTGGAGTGGCTGGCCTCAACAAACCCAACCACGCGAACCCGCAAATCCTCAGAATAGGGCCTGACCATCCATGCTGGCCTCCTTCCAGCCAGCATCTTGAATCTGACTCGCGGCCTTTTGGGAATCCCCCGCCCGATTCAGTTCCGACGAATCTCGCTCTAGTCGAGCCTACACGCCCTCACTGCCCATCATTATCAAATGCTCGATGATCGGGCCTAATGCCAGGGCCGGTAGATAGCTGAGCCCCACCAGAATAACCGCCTCGCGCCGCGCTCGATCAGAAGTGAACGATCACGTCCGAAGCAAACTCGGTCGTGACGAATTTGTTGCCGGGCGTTCCGGTGTAGAGGTCGCCATTGTAGGCAGGCGTATGGAACGAGCGCCAGTAGGAAACCTCGGGGCGGAATTCGATCTGCGGCGAAAGCCAGTGCTGCCAGCCGAGCGTGAATTCCACATATTGCGTGTAGCCGCTCGTGCCCGTTCGCCAGCCTTGCGGATCGTAGTAATATTCGGGCCGGAATGTGAAGTTGTTCAGAGGGTCGAGCGTGTAGTTTATGTAGGACAAGACGCCAACCGCCTCGACGCCGCAGCTGAGAACCGACGGATTACCGCAATACGCCAGGTTCGGCGAGTTGAATTTCACGTACTGCGGCGAAAACGGCGTGCCGCCATTGTTGAATATCGTCAGTGCCTCGGAATTCCTGAGATTCGGGACGTTGTTTTCCGACATGTAATAGCTCTCGAAGTCAATGTGCCAGTGATCATTGAATTTGTGATAATAGGTAAAGCCGTGCCACTGAAGGTTGTTGTAGCCCCAATCGCCGTTGTTGATGCCGTCGAGGCAGGGGTAGAACACGTCATTGCCATCGTCGCTTTCATAGCGCACGCACAATACGCCTGTCGGCTGGTTTCCGGGATCCTTCAGCATGGTCTTGCCCGGATAAAGAGGATCCGAATTACCCGCCTGAACGTACAAATTCGGAATCTTCAAATTGTAGTGCCAGAGTGGCGTCTCGGTGCCGTCGACGAGGCCCGTCTGCACGAGCCAGTTCTTCGAGAGCTGCCATGAGGCGACGATGCCGGTATTGGTGTAGTTGTCCCACGAATAGCTGATCGAGTGCGTGTACATGATGTTGTTCGGCGCAAGCTGCGCTTCGATATCCGGAATCGAGATGTAGCGGCCCACGCGGATCATAAGCCCTTGGGCAACCTGCGGAATCCACAGCTCACCGTAGACCATCGGAAAGTCGTATCCGTAATAGTCATTCTTCCCGTTGAATTGCCAGCTCGCGAGACCATAGGAATTGGTGTAGCGGTAGTTCTGCCCATAGAGCACCGACAGACGCATGCCCCAATCGATGTGGTCTGTCTGGACCGTGTCGGGGAAGCGGTCGAGATAAAGGACCCCCTGGTCCACCCCCGCAGTGTTCGGCTTCACCGTGTAGGCGATTGGGGCATTGCCGAAATTTCTATTGTTCGAGCTGACGTTGAAGCCCGGATTGAGCCAGCCGTAGATTTGGAAATTGTTGTCCGTCAGCAGCTTCCCGAAGCTCGTGTTGGCGATTGCCGCCATCAACGGGCTGTCAACCGAACCCGGCCGCGTGACCCCGATGGACGTCACGGCACCATTAGGAAATTCGGTGTACGCCATGGGCGGCGTCGTTTCCGGCGTGGCGGGCCAGCCGTCGCGGCGCGATGGTGGGGCATTCGCGTCTGAAGGCGGCCCTGCCTGTCCCCATTCGAGCTTGTAATAATTGAAAAACCGCGAGAACACATCGTCGCCAAGGTAAGCGTCCAGGCACGCGTAGTTCTTGTAGGGGTCGACAGGCGGCGTGCAATCCGCCGGCTGCGCGGCCGGCGCCGTTGCCGACGGATTGGCCGGTTGAACGGCAGGCGGCGGCGCCGACTGTTCGGCACCTTGCCCATATGCGGCCGTCAACTCGCCGGAGCCAAAACCTGTCGCGATGATGACCGCGGCCGCCAGCAGCGATCTCTGCCCACGCGGTTTGCGCGTTCGTTCTCCGCCGCGTCGCTGGCGGAACAAACTCCGCCTTTGCCCGACCATTTTCATAGCAGACTTCCCCCCGGTTTCGGCAACGTCCATAGCGTGCGCGAATCATCGCAAACCTGATCCGCTTCAAACAATGCGAACAAGCGATCAGTATGGCGATGGCTTTCGTAGAGCGGCAAGATGGGGCCGAACAATTTAAATTGCATATAAAGAGCGAATCAGTCCGGACCCTGCCGGCGCCACGATGCCGGGCGCCGCCGTCCAGGCAGCGTCCGGCGTCGCAATGGTTTGTTGACTTACTGCACTGAGTAGCTGGGCGTCGGGATCTGGCCGATGATGGCCTGCTTGGACGGTTTTCCTCCGCCACTCCGCGTAACTTCAGCGGTGTATTCACCCTCCGTCATGCCGGTCGCGTGCGTCGTGACACTAAAACCGCCAATTTCCTTTCCGCCGCCAACAGGACTATCCGCCGTCCATGTCACGTTGTTGAGCTGCGGAATGTCGACCGGCAGTACCACCGGATATCCGTTCCAGGTGGGGGTTCGACCAAATTCGGGCGACGAAAATGTCCAGCCGGCCGGCGATTTGCCCGAACCGTCAACGAGGCCGCCAAAATTGTACACTGTCACGAAATCCACGGTTTCACCTGGATCCGTCTTGACGGCGAAATGGTAGGTCGTGGTTCCGTCGGCATTCTTGTCGGTATGGGTCTCAATGACCTGCAGCGCCGACGCAGGACCGGCGGCGAGTGCCAATGCCGCGCCCAACAACAACGTGGCCCCTAAAGTCTTCAGCATGTAACAGCTCCTCGGGTTGATCGACAAGGTGCGCTTGTGCGTCGGGAACATATCGTCTGACAATATAAATCTGATATTGATTCCGACCCTTTTCGTTGCGCGCGGGCGCCGCCTATAAATTCAATATCAATCCGCGACGGTGTTTGTATTTCAAGCCGTATATTTGGCGCAAAATAAACAGCGACAGGTTTTTCATTCGCGGTGTTTCGGGGCTGAAGTGAAATCCGCTCTGGCGAATTGCCGCTTTCGATGGAACGCCCGGACCGCGGACAGGTGGCCTGCCGGAATTCACCTTGCGCGGTTCTCGTTCAATCGCTTTGAATAGCCGTAGCAACGAAAATCTCGCGGCCGATCGATATTGGGCTTCAGTCGTTGGTGCTGGTTGTTGCGTGAACAGATTGCTGTCGACTACAACAATGTCGGACCACAATTTGGAATTGCTATGGAATTTATATTGATGCGACGCAACAAATCGTCTCGAATCCACGTTTGACGGCTTCCATTGTTGCTGGGAAACTTCGTTGTCGTGCCATGAGAATTCTGCTCCCGCGTCGATATGATAATTCAGGCACGTTCTTGAAACCTGCGCGGACCTAAACCGACTGCAACCCAGGGAGATCCATCATGGCCGATGTGTTGATGCTGGCTTTGGGCATAGGCTTGTTTGTCTGCTTTCTCGGTTACACGGCGCTTTGCGACGCAATGTGAGGACACCATGGTTTTCGACTACATCCTGGGCGGATTGTTTGCGTTCTGCATTCTTGTCTATCTCGTTTACGCGCTCGCGCGGCCCGAGAAATTTTGAGGACCTGTCATGACAGCCAACGGCGTCGCCCAAATCCTGATCTTCTTCGCGATCATCGCGGCCATCGCGGTGCCGCTTGGCACCTACATGGCGCGCGTCTTCGGCGGGGAGCGGACTCTTCTGTCACCGCTTCTCGCACCCGTCGAGAAGGCCATCTATTCGCTCTGCGGCGTCGATCAAAAACGCGAGCAGGGTTGGGTGACCTACACGGTCGCCATGCTGATTTTCAACCTCGTCTGCTTCGTCGCGCTCTATGCCCTGTTGCGGCTTCAGTCCTTCCTGCCGTTCAACCCGCAGGGCATGGCCGCGGTTCCCGTCGATCTTTCTCTCAACACGGCCATCAGTTTCGCGACAAATACGAATTGGCAGAACTATGGCGGAGAGACGACACTTTCCTACTTCGTTCAGATGGCCGGGCTGACCGTCCATAATTTCGTCTCTGCGGCAACTGGCATCGCCATCGTCATCGCGCTCATCCGCGGCTTCGTGCGCAGGTCGGGAACGACGATCGGCAATTTCTGGGTCGATCTCACGCGCTGCAATCTCTACATCCTCCTGCCGATTTCGATCGTCTTCGGATTGATCTTTGTCTGGCAGGGCATGCCGCAGAACCTGCATCCCTACGTGACTGCGCACACGCTGGAAGGCGCCAAGCAGGTCCTGGCGCAAGGTCCGGTCGGCTCGCAAATCTCCATCAAGACGGTCGGAACAAATGGTGGCGGATTCTTCAACGCCAACGCCGCCCATCCTTATGAGAATCCCAACGCCCTTACAAACCTGCTGACGGTGATCCTGGAATTCCTTATCGGGGCCGGGCTGACCATGACCTTCGGCCGCATGGTGGGAAACTTGAAGCAGGGCTGGGCGCTGTTCGGCGCGATGGCGATCCTGTTCCTTATCGGCGTCTTCGTTTCCTACGGTGCGGAAAGCGCGGGCAATCCCGCTCTCGCTCCTCTCGGCATTGAACAGCACGCGAGCGCTCTGCAGGCCGGCGGCAATATGGAAGGAAAGGAAGTCCGATTCGGCATCGCGGACTCTTCGCTCTTTGAAACGACCACCACCGACACCTCGGATGGCGCCGTCAATTCTATGCACGACAGCTTCACGCCGATCGGCGGCCTGGTGCCCATCGTCAACATGCAGCTTGGCGAGATCATCTTCGGCGGTGTCGGGTGCGGGCTCTATGGAATGCTTCTGTTCGCCATTCTGTCCGTATTTATTGCCGGACTGATGGTGGGGCGTACGCCGGAGTATCTCGGCAAGAAGATCGAATCGCGCGAAGTGAAGATGGCAATGCTGGCGATCCTGTCGGTGCCGCTGTCGGCCCTCGGGTTCACCGCGATCGCGAGCGTGGTACCAGCGGGACTCGCGGGGATAGCCAACAATGGTCCGCACGGCTTCAGCGAAATTCTCTACGCGTATGCGTCTCAGACCGCGAACAATGGCAGCGCCTTTGGGGGGCTGTCGGGCAATACGATGTTTTATAATCTGACCGGCGCCATTGCGATGATGATCGGCCGTTTTGCGATTGCCGTCCCCGTTCTCGCCATTGCCGGATCCCTCGTGAGCAAAAAACTGGTGCCCGCGTCCGCCGGAACGTTTCCGACCGACAACGGCCTGTTCGTGGGGCTTCTGTTGGGCGTGATCATCATCACCGGTGGTCTGATCTATTTTCCGGCTGACATCCTTGGACCATTCATCGAGCACCTGCAGATGCAGGCCGGCAAGCTCTACTAGAGGACACATCCATGAACGACCGTTCCTCGAGCGCGGCCTTCGGCGGCGAATCGACACACCGCAAACGCGGCGTCGCCGGCATTTCGTCCGACATCCTGCTGACGGCTGTTGGAGAATCATTCCGAAAGCTCGATCCGCGGACGCTGGTGCGCAATCCGGTCATGTTCGTCGTCGAGCTTGTGTCCGTGCTTACGACCATTCTCGTGATCAAGGGTCTCGTCACTGGCGGAACGAATATCGGATTTGCCGCCCACATCACCTTCTGGCTCTGGTTCACGGTAATCTTCGCCAACTTCGCCGAGGCGGTTGCCGAAGGTCGCGGCAAGGCGCAAGCCGAAAATCTCCGACGCACCCGCACGCAGACGATGGCCAAACGCCTTTCGAGTGCGAACGCGCGCGACTTTGAAACCGTGCCCGCGCCCGACCTGAAGCAAAACGACATCGTGCTGGTCGAAGCCGGCGATTTCATTCCGAGCGACGGCGATGTGATCGAGGGGCTTGCGTCGGTCGACGAGTCGGCGATCACGGGCGAGAGCGCTCCCGTCATCCGCGAATCGGGCGGCGACCGTTCCGCCGTGACGGGCGGCACGCGAGTTCTATCGGACTGGGTCAAGGTGCGCATCACCGCTGCGCAGGGTTCTACGTTCCTCGATCGGATGATAGCGCTCGTCGAAGGCGCCGAGCGGCAGAAGACACCCAATGAAATAGCGTTGAACATTCTCCTTGCCGGCATGACGATCATCTTTGTGTTCGCCACGGTCACGATCCCGAGCTTCGTCACTTACGCCGGCGGCGTGGTTCCGGTGGTCGTGCTGGTCGCGCTGTTTGTCACGCTCATTCCAACAACGATCGGCGCGCTCCTGTCCGCGATCGGCATTGCGGGCATGGATCGCCTCGTCAAGTTCAACGTCCTCGCCATGTCCGGGCGTGCGGTCGAGGCGGCGGGAGACGTGGATACGCTCCTGCTCGACAAGACGGGCACGATCACGCTCGGCAACCGCCAGGCAACGGAATTTCTGCCGATGCCCGGCGTCACGGCCCAGGAGCTTGCAGATGCGGCGCAACTCTCTTCCTTCGCCGACGAGACGCCGGAGGGCCGCTCGATCGTCGTGCTGGCGAAGGATAAATATGGCCTGCGGGCGCGCGAAATGGCATCGCTCAATGCGCGCTTTGTCCCTTTCACCGCGCAGACACGCATGAGCGGGGTCGATATCGAAGGTTCTTCGATCCGCAAGGGCGCCGTCGATTCCATCATCGCCTATGTGCGTCAGGTACGTGGCGCGTCTGACATGCAGTCGCCACAGCTCGAGGAGATTACCGAGCGCATCTCTCGCGCCGGCGGCACACCACTTGCCGTCGCCAAAGACGGCAGGGTGCTCGGAGTCATCCATCTCAAGGATATCGTGAAGGGTGGCATCCGCGAGCGCTTCGCGGAACTTCGGCGCATGGGAATCCGCACGGTGATGATCACCGGCGACAATCCGCTGACGGCCGCCGCGATCGCAGCCGAATCGGGCGTCGACGATTTCCTCGCCCAGGCAACGCCGGAAGACAAGCTCAAACTCATTCGCGAGGAACAGGCTAAGGGCAAGCTCGTCGCCATGTGCGGCGACGGCACGAACGACGCGCCGGCGCTTGCACAGGCCGACGTCGGCGTGGCGATGCAGACGGGAACCCAGGCCGCGCGCGAAGCGGGCAACATGGTGGATCTCGATTCCGATCCCACCAAGCTCATCGAAGTTGTGCTGATCGGCAAACAATTGCTGATCACCCGTGGCGCGCTCACCACATTCTCGATCGCCAACGACGTGGCCAAATATTTCGCCATCATCCCCGCCATGTTCGCGGCGTTTTATCCGGCCTTGAACGTGGTCAATGTCATGCGCCTGCACTCGCCGCAGAGTGCCATCCTGTCGGCGGTCATCTTCAACGCCTTTATCATCATTGCGCTGATTCCGTTGGCACTAAGGGGCGTCATGTACCGGCCCCAGAGCGCAGGCCGTCTGCTCGCCCGCAATCTCGTCCTCTACGGTGCGGGCGGCGTCATCGTTCCCTTCATTGGCATCAAGGCCATCGACCTGTTGATGACCGCAATCGGCATCGTCTGAGGAGAATGCAATGTTGAGAAAAATTCGCCCGGCCATTGTTATGCTGATCCTGTCCACCCTGCTTTTTGGCCTCGTCTATCCCCTCGGAATGACCGGCATCTCCCAGGTGCTGTTTCCCTGGCAAGCGAACGGAAGCCTGTTGACCAGAAACGGCCAGGTGATCGGTTCTGCGCTGATCGGGCAGAATTTCACGAGCGCCAAATATTTCCACGGCCGGCCGTCAGTCACCACCGACACGGACGCGCACGGCAAGACAATCAGCGCGCCGTACAATGCGGCCGCCTCCCTGGCTTCGAACCTCGGTCCAACAAGCAAGGCCCTGGTCGACCGCATCAAGGGTGACGTGAAAGCACTCAAGGCGGAAAACGCGGCACCTATCCCCGTCGATCTGGTGACGTCGTCCGCAAGTGGCCTCGACCCCGATATCACGCCGGCGGGTGCGTATTTTCAGGTCCCTCGCGTGGCGAAGGCCCGCGGCCTTTCCGAGGATCGGGTTCGCGCGCTTGTCGATCAGCACGTCGAAGGCCGATGGGTCGGGCTTTTCGGCGAGCCCCACGTAAATGTGCTCAAGCTTAATCTGGCGCTGGATGATTTGCAGACAGCGAAGAGCTGAAACGTGTCACAAAGCCGCTCCCCGCTTGCGGGGGAAGTCCACTCCCCACCCACGCGGGGAAGGTCTGAAAGGTGATTGCCCCAATCCCCTCCGGACGGTTCACAACCCGGTACTTCTCCCGCAAGCGGGGAGTATGGCTTCAACTTCCGCTGTCGCCACACTTCGCCAAGTTCGCGGTCGACTTGATCGGCTTCAACGCGATCTCCTCTCCCCTATCCGTGTACAGGGGACTACGCTCATCCGATGACCGATAATGCAGCCCGCCCTTCGCCGGATGCGCTTCTTCAGCAGGCGGCGAAGGAAGGCCGCGGCCGACTGAAAATCTTTCTTGGCGCCGCGCCGGGGGTCGGCAAGACCTATGAGATG
>DATMPH010000047.1:0-2701 GCA_035567755.1 Rhizomicrobium sp. | reverse complement strand
CGCTACGCGACCGGAGTGACCGCGTGTGTAGGGATCCTTTTCGTCGATGGCGGCGGCGAGCATGCGGATGGAGCCGAGGAAGAGGTCGCGATTTTCGGCGGCGGCTTGCTTCAGGCGTTCGACGTGGCGCTCGATGTCGCCGGCCATGTGGTTGAAAGTTTCTGCAAGCTCGCGGATTTCGGCGGCACCGCGCACTTCGACGCGCTCGTGGAACTCAGCGCGGCTGATGGCGCGGGTGGAAAATACGAGGCCGCGAATCGGGCGCGTGATTCCCACGGCGAAAAGATAACCGAACATCAGCGCAACGAACGTCACGCCGACGACGAATGTGAGCGCTTGGGTCGTGAGTTCCTGCACGCCAGCATCGGTGCGCGCTTCGTCGAGACCGCGCTCGGCAATCACGGCCCAGCGGAGTTCGGGTATCGTGCTGTAGGTGCCGATCATTTCGATTTTGCGGCTCTTATTCTTAGCGGGCAGCGAGAAATGCATCGTTTCTGTGGCGCGCAGTTCCTGCGGCAGGTCTTTGAATTGTGTAACCAGTGGCGACGTGGTGGAAAGATCGCGCCCAGGGACCATCTCGTTGGTGTTGGGGTGGGCGACGATGTGGCCGTGCACGTCAACGATGAAGACGGTGCGATCACGAACGCTCGCGTCGCGCAGGCGGCCGAGCAGATGGTCGATAGAAACTACCGACGCGAACATTCCGGTGAATTGGCCTTCGGCGAGAAGCGGCACCGAGACGACCAGCGCGGGGCGGTTGTCCTGGCCTACGCCGAAGGGTTCGCTGACGTAGTTGAGGCCTTGAATGCTGGCGGTGAATGCGCGCTTGAGCGCGACTTCGACGAAGGGATCAGCGTCGGCGCGGAAACTGCCGGCAGATTCACCTTTGGCCTGGGTGTTGACGGCGGTGACGTACAGAATGTGCGGATTATTCTCGACGAAATTCTGCAATAGGCGCGTCATCTGCGGTGCGTGCGAGGGGTCGTCCACATTTTGAATCCAGCCGGTCAGGGCGAGAAGCTGGCGCTGGCTGAGAAGCTGTTCGCGAAGGCTGGACTCGAACTGCACGGTCTCGCTGGCGAGTGAACGGGTAATTTCGTTCTGCTGCAGGCGCTCGGTGTCCTGGAGTTTCTCTTCGCTCAATCGGAGCACCTGCCGGTGATAGAGCCATAGCGGCATGACGCTGACGAGCAGAAGCGCGCCCATCACAATCCAGAGGATGCGCAGGCGGCGGGTCGTGAGCTGATTGAGGGCGTTGATGGGCACAGGGATTCCCAGCCTTTAATGCTATCGGCCCGATAGGAATGCGCACAACAGGACGAAAGTACTAGAGTTGGCGGATAAGTCACATGGGTTCAGGAGGTTCCGGAGGATTTGGGCTCGCGCCTAGGCCAAGCTAACGGCGGAATTTCAGGCGCGGTTCTTCTCCTGCGATCAGGCGCTCGATGTTTGAGCGATGTTTTGCGAGGATGAGCACGGCGATGAGAATCGTCCCCAGGTTTACGAATTCCGGGGGTGCATGGCCCGGAACGTAAAGGACATAGACCAAAACTGGCATGGCAGCGGCAGCAGCAATCGAGCCGAGCGAGGAGTAGCGCCAGAAGATGACCACGATGAGCCAAAGGACGACCGCAGCGACGACAGCCTGCCAGCAAATAGGAATGAAGACGCCGAGGCCAGTGGCGACTCCTTTGCCGCCTCGAAATTGCAGCCAGACCGGGAAGACATGGCCAATCACCGCAAAGATTGCGCCCAGCATCATCCAGCGGATGTTCCAGCCGGTCCAATGGCCGGCGATCCAGACGGCGAAGTAACCTTTTGCGGCATCGAGGAGCAGCGTGAGCGCGCCTGCGATCGGGCCAGCGTTGCGCGTGACATTTGCCGCGCCGATATTTCCGCTGCCGACGGTGCGAATATCGGCGCCGCCAAATGCTTTTACAACGAGCAAGCCGAAGGGAATTGAGCCGAGGATGTAGGCGACGACGGGAATCAGCGTCGTGACGTTCACAAAGGAAAGGTCGAGAGAAGCGAACGGCGCTGCGGAAACGATCATTTTCCTTTGCTAGTGTGCTTGGGCGGTTGAGCCGCCGACGAATGGAAATGACGCTAGGCGATTATATTGCGCGCCGGTTGATTTCAGTAGGCTTTCGTAGAGGTGAAAATTCGTCTCGGTAGCGGCGCCGAAATCGGTTGACTTCATGTCGGTCGCGGCGTGGACGATCTCGCGGATCCCTTCGTCCGATTTGAATCGGGCCAGGGTGAGATGAGGCGTGAAGGGGCGCGTCTCGGCCTCAACGCCGAGCGGCACGAGCGCTCCATCGATATTCGCGGCGAGATCGGCGAGATTCGGCGAAGCGGCGATGCCGCACCAGAAAGCGCGCGGACGGTGCTCGTTGGGGAAGAAACCCATGCCGCGGAAATGGAGTTCGATGGGCTGGGCGGCGCGGATTGAGGAGAGGGCGGTTTGGATCGGGCTTAACTTTTCATCGCCTACGTGACCAATAAATTTCAGGGTGATGTGGAGATTTTCCGGTCGTATCCAGCGCGCGGTTCGGGATTTTGGCTGAAGCTTTGCGATCAGTTTTGTGATTGCGTGGCGGACGGGGTCGGGCAAGTCGAGCGCAACGAAAAGGCGCACGGGCCTACGTCCGGCCGCGCGGGAAGAGAAAATAGCGGCGCACGGAATCGAGAGCGGTTTGAG
>DATMPH010000046.1:0-2521 GCA_035567755.1 Rhizomicrobium sp. | reverse complement strand
CTGTATCGTAAGGCGAAGGCGGAGCCCGCTTACCGCTTCTATATGCTCTACGACAAAGTTTGTCGTGAAGACATCTTGCGTCACGCCTATGCACTGGCCCGATCAAATGCGGGCGCGCCAGGCGTGGATGCAGTGACCTTCGCGGACATCGATCTGTCGGGGAGGGAGGCGTGGTTAGCAGGGCTGCGTGAGGAACTGGTCTCGAAGACGTATCGGCCCAATCCGGTGCGGCGGGTGAGCATACCGAAACCGAATGGCACTGCGGAAGCCCCTGACTCGATGCTCGCTGATCCCCTATCCTGCCCCTCCGGCTAGAGGTAGCAGATGCAATTCAGTCAACTACAACGACGCGAATTCATCACCACGTTGATTAGCGGCGCGGCAGCATGGCCGGTTGCGGCGCGCGCGCAGCAGCAAGACCGAATGCGGTTCGTCGGCGTGCTTGCCAGTCCTGCTGCCGATAGGGTGCTCCAGAGCCAGGTTGCCGTGTTTCAGGACGAGCTTCGAAAGCTCGGATGGGCAGATGGCAAGAATATTCGTTTCGATATTCGTTGGGGCAGCGGCGACTTCGATCTCGTGCGCTCAGGCGCGGCGGCACTCGTGGGACTAGGGCCGGACGCAATCTTCAGCATTGGCGCGGCAGCCACGGCAGCCCTCCAACGGGCGACCAGCACGATTCCAATTGTGTTTGTGCAGGTTGCCGATCCAGTCGGCGGCGGCTTCATTCAAAACTTGGCGCATCCCGGCGGCAACATCACTGGTTTTACGAATCACGAATATGCGATGGTCGGCAAATGGCTGGAATTGCTTAAAGAAATTGCGCCCTCGGTTCGACGTATTGCGATCGTTCAAAATCCGGACAATCCGTCCTCCGCCGGGTACCTGCGTCTGGTCGAGACGGCAGCGCCATCGTTCGGGTTACAATTGAATCAAGCAGGCGTGCGCGACGCTGCCCAAATCGGGAGCGTGGTTGAGGACTTTGCCCGCGAGCCGAACGGTGGCTTGGTCGTGTTGTCTGACCTCACAACAAACGCTCATCGCGATCTGATCATCGCGTTGGCGGCGCGGCACCGCCTGCCGGCACTGTACCTCTTTCGTTTCTTTGTCGCCTCTGGTGGCCTGATCTCGTATGGCGCGGATGTGATTGACTTGTACCGGCGCGCAGCACCGTACGTCGCTCGCATTCTTGCGGGCGAAAAACCCGCGAACCTGCCGGTACAGGCGCCGACTAAGTTTGAGCTCGTGATTAACTTGAAAACCGCCAAGACGCTCGGCCTCGAAGTGCCGGCAACGCTGCTCGCCCGCGCTGACGAGGTGATCGAGTGATCGAAGGCGCCAGCGAAGCTGGCGCGATAGAAGACGAAACAAGCTATGATCGCTGATAGATGGTCCGCATCGTGGATCTGGCGGATCAGGTTTGGAGGTAGGGCGGCACCGACGCCGCAAGTCCGTGGGAGGGAACATGAGGCGCAGCACGGATCGGATCATCACCACACACGCGGGAAGTCTTTCCAGGCCCTCGGACCTCATCGCCTTGAACCGGGCGCGTGCCGCCGGGGAAACGTGGGACGATGGCGCTTACCAAAAATGTCTGTCCAGCGCCGTTGCCGACGTGATTCGGAAACAGCAGGAGCTCGGCGTCGATGTTCCCGACGACGGCGAGTTCGGCAAGCCGATGGCCGCGAACTACGATTACGGCGTCTGGTGGAATTACGCCTTTGCACGCATGGAAGGATTTGTGCCGGCCGATTCGGTTGCGGAATCCGCACACAAGAAATCGAGCGTGGCCGACGTTGCGCTGACGACGATCAGGAACCGGCGCGATTGGCAGAAATTCAGCGAATTCTACCAGGACCCGGAATCAAGCGGCACGCTTGTCGGTAGCGCCGCACGGCGTCCGACACGCCGTCCGGTTTGCACCGCGCCGATCAAATACGTCGGTCACGCCGCGATCCGAGCGGACATCGAAAACCTTAAGAAGGCAATGGCTTCTTCGGGTATCGAAGAAGGCTTCATGTGCTCGATCGCGCCAGGAAGCTTCGCCCGCGGAGAGGATCTCTACTACAAAACGGGAGAGGAGTTCGTCTTCGCTGCCGCCGAAGCAATGCGCGAGGAATATAAGGCGATCGTGGACGCCGGCATTGTGCTCCAGATCGACGATCCGAGCTTGCCGGACAACTGGGACATGATCAATCCCGAGCCTCCACTCGGCGAATTCAAGAAATTCGAACGCGTTCGCATCGAGGCCCTCAATCATGCGCTCCGCGGGTTGCCTCAGGATCGCGTCCGCTACCACATTTGCTGGGGAAGCTGGCACGGCCCGCACACGACCGACATTCCGTTGAGGGACATCGTCGACCTGGTGCTCAGCGTTGACGCAGGCGCCTACTCGGTTGAAGCCGGCAACGTCCGCCACGAGCATGAATGGCGGGTCTGGAAAGAAGCGAAATTGCCCGATGGCAAGCTGCTTATCCCCGGGGTCGTAAGCCACGCAACGAACTTGGTCGAGCATCCGCAGGTC
>DATMPH010000045.1:0-196305 GCA_035567755.1 Rhizomicrobium sp. | reverse complement strand
GGTTTGGCACCTCGATGTCGGCTCATCACATCCTGGGGCTGGAGCAGGTCCCAAGGGTATGGCTGTTCGCCATTTAAAGTGGTACGTGAGCTGGGTTTAGAACGTCGTGAGACAGTTCGGTCCCTATCTGCCGTGGGTGTTCGAAACTTGAGAGGAGCTATTCCTAGTACGAGAGGACCGGAATGGACGCACCTCTGGTGGACCGGTTGTGGCGCCAGCCGCATTGCCGGGTAGCTACGTGCGGACGAGATAACCGCTGAAAGCATCTAAGCGGGAAACTCACCTCAAAACCAGGTTTCGCTTGAGAGCCGTGGAAGACTACCACGTCGATAGGCCAGGCGTGTAAGCGCAGCAATGCGTTGAGCTTACTGGTCCTAATCGCTCGATTGGCGCTTGAACGCCAGCACCGTTTCATGTCTGGAAATAAGTCCAGGCGAGGCGCGCGATTGATTTCGCGCTTCTTTTGCAATCTCGATCTGAGTGTCGTTGCGTCCTTTGCCGACCTGGTGGTCCTGGCGGGGGAATTCCACCCGATCCCATTCCGAACTCGGCCGTTAAAGCCCCCAGCGCCCATGGTACTGCGGCTCAAGCCGCGGGAGAGTCGGTCGCTGCCAGGTCAGCAAAGGACGCAGACCAAACCCCGCCATCGCAAGTGTCCGACCGCGCTCATGTTTATGTCCCGGGAGTGGACAGCTTTCTTGGTCTGTCCTATATCGCGCAGCTTTCGCGATTGTGTGCGAGTGCGTTCTTGGTGACGCGGGGTGGAGCAGCCCGGTAGCTCGTCAGGCTCATAACCTGAAGGTCCCAGGTTCAAATCCTGGCCCCGCAACCAACCTTCGCGCGGCGTGAAGTGCACTTGGCAGCTTGTGCCGGAGTTCCGTCAGAACGGCGTCAAAGTATGATCCGCCTCGCTGAAGGCCGTCTTGCGGTAGATCGCAAGAGGTGAAGACATGGTCGTATGACTCATCGATCATACGGTATGCCGAATGACGCTGGCCCGGAAAATCAGGACTCAGGCACGTCCAGTCCGCGCGAGAGCTAATAGTGACGCAGGCACTGCCATGGCTGTCACCGCGTGCCATCCGGACATTCCTCTGTATCGAGCGCGAATTGGCCCCGCAGTTGCATCGAGAATCTGCGGGCCATAGAGTTTCAACGCTCCCGATCCGCGAGGAATAACTTGTCAAGAACGCTTTATGTTCATGTCGGTCCAAAGAAAACCGGAACGTCGGCAATCCAGCATGCGCTGCGTCGACACGACAATTCGGTGATCATCTATCCGAAGGTTGGTCTATGGGAAGACGGCTCCCATCACGGCCTCGTCTTCAAATTTTTCGGTGAGCCGCGGATGGAAAACCGCGTCGCGGGCGATATCGACGGGCTATTCGCAGAAATTGAGAAAGAAGCGAAGGATTCCGAACAAAACGTATTGATCAGTTCGGAAACGCTCGCCAAAAGGGATTGCGAGGCCTTCATACGCGCGCTGCTGCCCCACGTAGCCAGCACCAGCATGGACGTGGAAATCTTGGTGGCGTGTCGGGAGCACTTCAGCAGGACGTCATCCTTGTTCAATCACAAATTGAGGGGAGGCGAGCCGCCCGATCCAGACGAGTTCCTGCGGATACACGCTGCCGAACTTTGCTACGCGCCTCTAATCGGAAAACTGAAAAAGATGCCCTTCCGGGTGGTCCCGTTGAACTACCATCCCTCCGAAACTTGGGTAACGCGGTTTTTGACGCATGTGGGATTTCCGCAGCAACAGATTCCGGAGAGCAAAATAAAACGCCTCGCTCTAAGTCCAAAAGCGATCGTCGCAAAGCTTGCGATAAACAATCTCGGACAGCCGAAAGACGTGAAGCTCCGATACTACAAGCGCTTCGAAGAAATGCCCGAATCCCGCGCCGCGTCGAAGTTCATCTTCGGACCAGATGCCGCGATGGCCGCCGAACACCATTTTTCCGCGGATCGAGAGTTCTTGTCGCGCGATTGTGGCATCCATTTGCCGGCACCAGAACTTGGGACCCAGGAAAACATGTTGTTCATTAACGCGGACGAATTTTCCGACATCATGCTGGTGGCAAAGGAACTGGGTCCGCAGGGCCGAAAGATCATTCATTTTGCCCGTCAATTTCTGCGAGCCTAGACCCCTTTTTTGCTCACGGAGGTGAGCTTGATTTTGCAGCGCATGAGAAATGTTTTGCCGGCGCAAGCTGCAGCCAAAGCGCACATTTGATAGGCTTTTTGTGGTTCGCAGGAGGTGCCCTCTGAAACCCTTAGCACCGCAACCCGCAAGCCCCACTGGGTGGGAGCGAATCCATTTTTATTTTTTCGGCGAGGACGAGATTCGAAATCTTCGCGCGGGATGGCGGAACTTGTCTATTCGCACGGAGCGGCCCGAAGTCTCGGAGGTTCCGCACGGTGTCATTCCAATGCTGCCATCCCCTGCCTTGAGAAAGAACAAGCGGATTGTATGCGTATACGATAGAAACGATCAGCCTGTAGAAGCTTCGGTCCGGATTCGAGGCTTCGGGGCGCAATTGTCCGCCGAACCCGATAGGATGGCCCTCCGCGAAGCCCGGCAAGACGATCGTTCGGCGTACTTCCTGGGAACCACCACCCGACACTATGGCCATTTTCTCGTGGATACCCTTTGCCGCGCCTGGGCCTGGAAGGAACGAGGAGAGGGCTGTGTTGCGGTCATATTGCTGCCGCCAATTACCAATTACGCGCGCGCGCTGTGCGCGCTTATTCCCGGTCTCGCCGACCGGCTGGAGGTCATGCGGGCGACGACGCGCTTTGACCATGTAACTGTTGCATCTCCTGCCTTCTCTACAGCGGGCGTCGCTCATGTTGAGTTCAAGTCGATGTGCGAGCACATGGCCGAGCGGGCGGTACCGTCGCCTGAACCAACGACGGAGCAGCCTCTCTATCTGTCGCGGGCGGGCCTGCACGTAGCCGCAAGCCGCGCCATTGTGGGGGAAACGCGCCTGGAACGGTTTTTCGAGAGGGAGGGTTTCCGCGTCGTCCGTCCGGAGACGTTGCCGATACCCGAACAGATTGCGCTGTTCAACAAACACAAATGGATTGTGTCGCCTTTGGGCTCCGCATGTCACACGAGGTTGTTCTCGCGCCAGCCGGTCAATCTTGTGATTCTGACTGGAAAAATGCACAACGGTTCCGAACAGCCTTTCAAGACGAATTACGCACTATGCGATCTTCTCAGCGAAGGAACCGCTCACTACGCCCAAGTATTGTCGTCTCCCGATCTCGGGACGGACCTTGGTTACCCCATGGTGATCGAAGAGGAGAAGCTCCTGATTTTCTTGAAGGGCTTGGGACTCGTTCGAAATTCCGCTGCATTCGATGAACCGCCACCCGACCTCGACACCTACAGAAGAAAATGGGTAGAATTCGCCGCGAAAAAGAGGGTTAAGCAGAAAAAAAAGTCTTTGTTGCGAGCGATTGTTGAGACCGACGATGCCTCGCACACGTGAGCAGCTGCGTTTCGCGCTGGGACCGACTGGCTCCGGTGAATTGGCGAGCGCGCAACAGCTTCAACACCATTACCATCGAGTCCCGCGCGCCGATCGATGGAGCTACCACGACACGGCTTTTCGCATAAACGCCCTCCAGATCGGCTACGTACTCGATCACTCGCACGTAATCTCAGTCCAGCTCTGCGAGCGCAAGCTGTGCGCCGCTGCCCGCCGCGTTGAAATACACCTCGGGCAATCGCTGGCGGATGAGCGGCATCACGCCGGCCGTGAAAAACCGCCGTCGACTAGACAGTTGGCTAGTTCAGGTGTCAGCGTTATAAGCACTCGTCACGTTTTTGGGAGATGAAGTTGTCGCGGCGCAAGCTCTATGTGCATGTAGGTCCCATGAAGACCGGAACGACCGCGATACAGACTTTCCTCAGAGAGCACGACGACGCGGTTCTGATTTATCCGAAGAGTTACCTTTTCGCGGGGGCTCATCACAACCTTGTATTCAATTTCTTCGGCGACAGGCGGGTGGGACTCTCGGGTGTAACAGATGTTAGCGAACATTTCGAAGAAATCCGGGCGCTTACAAAGGACAACAGCCGCGACGTGCTCATCAGCTCCGAGGCGCTTGTTCCGATGGCCTGGCAGCCGCGCCGCGTGGATCCCGGTGCGCTCATACGCGCAATAATTCCCTACATTGGCACGCCCACCCCCGAAGTCGAGATACTGGTAGCATGCCGCGAGCACTTTTCGTGGGCCGCGTCTGCGTACAACCATACTCTTAAAGGAAATGCGAAGTGGGATCCGGACGAGTTCTTGGGCGCCTATTCCAGCGCTTTGTGCTTTGCGCCAATCATTCGCAGTATGGAAGAGAGCGGCTTCAGAGTGACGGTCTTGAATTATCACCCGTCACTGTCCTGGGTCGAACGGTTTCTGACGCATGTCGGCTTTTCCGCCCAAATGCTTCCACGAACGCAAGCCATGAACGTTTCAATGAGCCCCGCGGGTATGATCATGAAGCTCGCTGCCAACCGCGCGTTGCCTGGCGAAGAGACTAGCCGCAAGCTCAGAAGAAAGCTCAGAAACTTGCCGGAATTCGGAACACCATCGCAGTTTATTTTCGGAGCGGAGGCAGCGAAGGTGGCCGAATGCTTTTTTTCGGAGGACAGGCGTATTCTGTCCGAGAAATTCGCGATAGAGCTTCCGCGTCCTGACCTGAACTCCCCCAGCATGTTTTTTGTCACTGCGCAGGATCTGGCGGCTATCGAGACTTTGGCCGGCGATATAGGAGTGGACGGACCTGCGATATTAGGCGTTGCCCGCCAATTCCTGCGCAGCGCCTGATTGTCCGGCTGTAACATGAGCGAGACAGAGCCGGTCAACGAAGACCCCTTGGGCGCTCCGGCACCCCATAGCCGAATACAGCTCCACTTCTTTGATACGGAGGAGGAGCAGGACCTCCGAGCAAAGTGGAATAGGCTTGCGATCCACGCCGAAAAGCCTGCTATCGCCGAAGTGCCGGACGGACTGATACCGCAATACTCCCGAGCGTTGATGGCCGAAAGCATGGACCTGAACTGTGTCTTTGACGCAGAGAATCGTCCGGTCGCTTCATCGGCGCGCGTTCGCGGATACGACGAACCGGATGAGACGTCTGAACCAATAAATCTGGATGGTGCGGCTCGGGACGGGCGTGCGGCGTATCTTTTGGGAGTGAATGCGCGGCACTACGGTCACTTCCTGCTGGAAACGCTTTCTCGCGCCTGGGCATGGAGCGATTCTCGCCACCAGGTCGCCATTATCCTGTCGCCTCCAATACTGGAGTTCGCCCGCTCCCTCTGCTCGTTCGTGCCGGGGCTCGCAGGGCACATGGAAGTGATCGAGAGGACGACACGCTTTCGGCATGTCACGGTGGCCTCACCGGCCTTCTCCATTTCGCGCAAGGCCTACCTCGAATTCAAGAGGTTGTGCGAGGAGATTGCCGAACGGGCTTTGCCGCGCCGGAGCAAGGTCGCGGAACGGCCCGTGTACCTCTCGCGGGCAGGGCTGAAGCCAAATAGCAACCGCAGCTTGGTGGGAGAGGTTCGTCTCGAGAAGCTGCTCGAGCGCGAAGGTTTCCTGATCGTTCACCCCGAAGCGCTTCCCATCGCTAAGCAGATTGCGCTGGTGAACAAGCACAAATGGATCGTCGCGCCCATGGGCTCAGCATGTCATACCCGGCTCTTTTCACGCACCGAGAACAACCTTTTAATGCTGACGTCCGGTCACGTAAACCGCAATTACGTGCTTTGCGATCTGCTAAACAAAGGCGCTACGCATTACGCACAGGTGTTTCGATCTCCCATAGCGGACGACCGCATGCCTTTCTCGATGAAACCTTTGATACTCGATGACGACCGGCTGTTGCGTCTCCTGAAGGAATTCGGACTGGTTCGGGCCAGTGCGCAGCTCGATTACCGCCCTGCCGAGCGCGAGTCGGAAGTGGCTCGCTCCATCGAACATGCGAAGCGGCGTGCGGAACAGTGGGAAAAGAGAATGGAAAGAGGTGCAAAACGCCCTAATTTATGACAATGCTGCCGCGAGAGAGAGACCTGGCAGCGCGTAGATCGAGAAAATCCTTGACCAAAGATGCGATGCAAACTGCCGCAAGTTTGGCTTCGCATTTGCACGAGGTGCAGTTCGAGAGTGACAGTGTCAATCGGAACGGTCGCGGGCCTTTGGGAACTTCGAACGGCCGTTCAATTAGGCGGATCGCCAGCCGACCTGGCGACCGAATCGCTTTTCGACAAAATCATAGACCGGCCGAAACAGATCGAGCGCAGCCGTTTCCCTTTCGCGGGTCAGCGTGGCCGGAGGCGATGCATTGACCGGCTGATCGAACAACCCGGGCGGGATATTGGCGCGTTGTAGGCCAAGGCCGTCCTCCAATCTTCGAATTTCCGCCGGTCCCGTTTCTCGCGAAGTCATGGTTTCATAGAAAAAATAGAGTATGCGGTCTTTCGGGATGACGCTCTCCAGCTCGGTGATTGTGCGATGATAATCGGAACGGCCGATTGCACCCCTGTTCCGCAGCGCTTTATCGAAACACTCTCCGGGGTCAAGCTGCCGTTCGCGGCGCTTTGCAGCGAGTCCGGTGCGGAATCGTTCCTGAGACCAGAGACGCTCGACGGGATCCCGCATGATGAAGATGAAGTGCGCGCCTGGTAACGCCTGGTCTATTTCGGCAAAAGCCGCTGCGGGGAGAAGGCTGTATGCAGGAGTAATCTCTCCGAACGCGGCAGCCCCAAGCGCTTCGCTCTTTACGTATTCGGCATAAGACTTCAAGTCTCGCAGGAAGAAGACATCCACGGTCTTCGGAATCTTCGGCAGGAGGTCGCTCAAACGCCCTCGTGCTAGCAGTTGAGCCCTTTTCTGGTCGCTCCAGCCCTTGGGGCCGCCGCGAAGGGCCGTCCCCTCCTCATCGTCTGTCCGCGGGTCGTGACCCGTTTCGGTGTCAAGGCGATCGAGGACTTTCTGCATGCGATTGTTGAGGATCTTGCTTCGCGATCTGAGTGACCGGGCCAAAGCACGGTAATAGGTCTTTCCGCTGTACTGTCCGTACCGCAAATCGAAGAAATGCAACTCCTTTACTGTCGTCATCCGGCAGTCGTCGCGGGAGTCGAGAACCTGGGACAGCCAGCTCGTTCCGGCACGCATCGCGCCAATTCCGACAAAGGGTGTGCCGATTTCCGCCACTTCGAAACCTTTCGTTCAGCCTCACTGACGCTGCCGTCGTGACATACCGCCTAAGTGCGGACGCCCCGAAATTCGGCGCATCTACCCGCTCGATCTGGTTCTGCCCCTCGCCGCCACCGGATATTTCCAGCCTGACGCCTCGCCAAATCGCTGCTGCACAAACCGGTAAACATGGGAGAACAATTCCGTTGCTGCTGCCACGTTGTCGGGATCGAGCTGGATCGATGGCGAACGATTGACCGTGGTGCGAAAAAGCTTCAGGTCGATGTCGGCGGGCGCGAGTCCAAGAGCGGTTTCGATGCGCCGGATTTCGTCCGGCCCCGTAACGTGCGAAGTCATGTTCTCGTAGAAAAGATAAAGAATTCGACCAGCGGGAACAACGCATTCCAGATTGCGGATCGTATATTGATAGGTTGACAGCTCCACAGCATCCGGCCGTGCCAGAGCACGTCGGAATTCCCTGTTCAGATCGCCCGGTCTGCGACCTCGCCGTTCGGCTTTCTCCGCCTTGGAGCGGATCTGCGACCAAAGCCGCTCCACGGGGTCGCGCATGATGAATATGAAGCGAGCCTGCGGAAACAGTGCGTCGATTTCGGCAAAGGCTGTTGCCGGCAACAACGCGTATCCGGAAGAGATTTCGCCAAACGCATTCGCGCCGGCGGAATGGCGCATCAGATACCGGACGTAAGAATCGGCATCGACAATTGAAAGTTGCTCTATGATGTCGCAGATTTCGCGCAAGGCGTCATCGATTGCTGCGCGACGGAAAAAATCGTTCCTGACTTCATCCGTCCAGGCAAGCACGGGTGTGCCGTCAAGCCGATCGGCCTCCGCATCCTCTTCCCTGTCTTCGTCATCGTCCGGCATCCCGTCTTCCATGCCGGCGATCGAATCGGCAACGCCTTTGACAGCGCTGCGTGTCAAGCTCTCCAGCCGCGCCGCCATGGAAAGGTACCATTTTCGTGCACTGTATTGTCCGTATCGAATATCGAAAAAATGAAGCTCACCCCGCTGCGCGAGAGCACAATCCGGGTAACTCCGAAGTAGATCGGAAAGCCATGTGCTTCCGGCGCGCATCGCGCCAATTCCAAAGAAAGGAATAGGTAACCCGGACAAGATCAGCATCCTCTCCTGAGCGCGGATGTTCGCATCACGCTTGCGGCGTTCACAGCCACGCCTATGTGCTTTCGCATGTATCGTGGACGCCTGACCACCCGATCAACCGGACACACGAATGGCGTCCGGCGATGCCGCCGATCGGGACTCCCGGCTCCCGTAATGTTTGTCATACCACTTTTGCACGATCGGGCTGTCCAGCGACAAGAGCCGCCGGTAGACCGGTGCCAGATGTTTCTGCAACGCCTCGTAAAGGTCAGGCGGCATCGGCTTGGGCTGGCCTGCATGGATGGGTTCATCGATGCTGCTGAACGCCCTGCCCCCATAGTCGAGGCCGAGAAAGGCACATAGGTCTGCGAGGAGCCTCCCGGGCTGCGTTGCAATGTCATCGAAAAACAAAATCAGGAAATTTGCGGCCGGAACGTGGCGCCGGTAGCAATCTATCGTCGTCATGTAATCCGAATAGCCGCGCAGCGCCGCCTTCAAGAGTCGCTCGGCATGGGTGAATTGTTGCAACTCACCCCTTTGATCCTGCATTCGCAGATGGGACCAATCCCGTTCGATCGGGTCTCTCAGTACGAAGATGACCTTCAGGTTCGGCTGAAGACGAATCATGTGCTGGACGGATTCATCCGGAAGTCGGGCGTAATTCGGCGTTATTTCCCCACACAACATATTCTTGGGTGCCGTCTGAAATATCCTGCCATATGTTTCATCCGTGGGTTCCGGTGTTCCGATCAGGCTCAGGCAGTAGATCTCTGCAATTCTTTCGGCGAGACCGCGTCCGGAGTTCAAAACCCTGCGCATACTGAGGAGAATGGATTGCATCCGGGCAGCGTCGATCTTTGTGGCCTCGTCTTTCGAGGCGGCCGTCTTGCGCTCCAACACCCGGTTGAAATAGTGCACCTCCTTCGTCGGCGGGAGCCAGATGTCGGGGTGCTGCCGCAACATGTGGTCGAGCCAGGTCGTGCCGCCTTTTTGAGCTCCGATGCAGATGAAGTCGGGGTATCGAAGGGGTTTCACGTCAGGCATCGTGTCTTCCTGGAGTCGGCAATTCGATCCGCGTGACGGCAGCACCTCGGGGCGTCGCCAGGTCAATTCCCTCGCGCGCCGTGCTTCGACCGCCCGGCACTTGATCCATAGATAGGAATTTGCTGCAAACGCAAGGCTCGATTGCCGTCCCGCTACGCCAAGCGTTAGCGGCGACGACAATAAAATGCAACTGCATCGAGCTGCGGTCGCTCCGGCGGGAATTCTTGGCTTGAATATTTTGCGACGGCCCGATTCCTGCGCTTTTCCGCCGTATCCCGGTGGAGCTCGCAGGTGTGGACCTATAGGGGGACATTGCCTATTGTAACCGCTCACTGATTATTCGCCGCGAGCAGCAAGCCGGAGGGGTCTTCATGCTCAAATCCTTGGTAAATGCGTCCCGACAACTTCGCGCCGGCAAGGACCACGACAACCCGGCTGCGCCGCCGGTGAGCGAACCCGCCGGAGATGTAACCCAGGGAGAGTCGCGTCCCGAATCAGATGTGCCGATCGAGAATCTGGATCGTGCGGACGAGTCTCAGGGCCTGGGCGTGATCCCCTTTTCCTACAATTCCGGTTCCGAGGAATCCGGACTTAACATATACGTTACGTTCGATGATTTCGTACATGTCGGCTTTCGGCCCAGAGAAAACAAAATTGTTCTGAACACGTATACGGCGGGAACGTGGGAAACCGAGCGAAACCTGCTCGGCGAATTGAGACCCGGTTTGTACGAGCTGGATCTTGGCAAGCATTCCGAGATTGCGCTCTATTTTGCCGGCTCCAGCCTGATTTCCCTGGCGCTGCCCGACCGCAGACCATTGCCACTGACGCGGCTGCACAAAATCTGCGCGTATGGCGACGTGAGGGTGTTGACGCCCGATGGCGAACTCTTGGGCGACACGCACTCTCCCATGTCAGCTGTTCAGCAGCAGGGCGGGGAATTTCTGCCGATGCTGCGCGATCGAACTCCCGGGTTCCTGGACACATTGCGGGCCTTCGACCTGCAAACCTATGTCGATCTCAATCCGGATCTTCACGGCCGTTTCACGGACCGCGGGGAGGCGCTCGAACATTTTGTCAACGAAGGAATCGATCAGCTGCGGCAGTTCAATGGTGCCGAGATTTTCGACCCCGCCTTTTATCAGGCACGCTACGACGATGTGGAGGACCTTTCCCCATCGGAGGCCTATGCGCATTGGCTTTCGTTCGGCCGCCAGGAGGGTCGGGCGCCTTCCGAGGCGATCCTGCTCAAGCGGCTGGGCTTGACCATCCAGGAAATACCTTCGTCGTTCACGGCGGAGCGCTACGCAAAGCTCCTGGCGCGATCGGGCTGGAGCATCGGGATCGAACCAGGGTTGCCGGCGGCTTTGTCGTCCGATACGGGCGCGCGTTTCCAGACGAAATGGGATGCATTCGAGCACTGGATCAGCCAGATACCGGCGACGGGCGCGCTTGTGGCTCCCCTCGACGAGACTTCCGCATCAGCCGCCATTTACAAGGACCTTGCGGACGCCCAGGTGCTCCAGGGCCATTCCGAGATGGCCGTTCGCCTCTATTGGCGCTCCATTCTTCTGGATGCAAACCGGGCGCAGACCTGGCAGCATCTGGGTGACGTGCTGCTGCGATGCTCCGACTATGCCGCCGCACACCACGCGTATTCCCAGGTGGCGGCGCTCGGCGCCGCCACCTATTGGACGCATCGCAATCTGATCCAGGCGGAAGAGGGCCTGGGCCGGATTCGCGCCGCTCTCGACCAGGCGCAGACGATGCTGGAGCAGCATCCCGATCGCGCCGAGGCGAACGAGATCATCGACGATCTGGTGCGCAAAGTATTCGAATTCGATTTCAAGAGAGCCAAAGCTCTCGCGATGGGCGGGCAAAGAGAAGAGGCCGTCGCGACAATAAGATCGACTTTCCGCGACGTGTGCGTGGCCGACGATACGCCTGCCGGCGTGTTCGGCGCGCGCGCGGGCACGCTCGCCACCCGCACGGGTGCGCCCCGCATTCTGCTGTTCGGAACGCCGTATCTGCGGCAATGCACATTCTATCGGGTCGAGCAGAAGCTGGAGCAGCTGCGCCAGGCCGGCTTCGAAGCCGACTTCATTCCGCAAGACCAGCCGCAGCGGTTCATGTCCGAAGCGGGCGCCTACGATATGGCGATCTTTTACCGCGTGCCGGCGTTCCCCGATATCGAGAAGGCCATTCTCTACTGCCGCCAGATCGGAGTGATAACACTCTACGAAGTTGATGATCTGGTCTACGATCCGGAATATTTCCCCGACTCCATCGAGAATTATCGCGGTCAGCTGGGCGTCGAGGAATATGCAAACCTCGTCGTCGATGCCCCGCTTTTCGAGCGGGCGATGACGCTGTGCGACTATGGAATTGCATCAACCCCGGCCTTGCAACGCCGCATGGAGCCGGTTGTCGGCAGAAAAAAATGTTTCCTGCATCGCAATGCGATGGACAGCCGGCACGAACGCTTCGTCGCCGGTTCCCTGGATTGGGCTTCGGGGCGCCGTTCGGATGAAGTGACGCTGTTCTACGCGAGCGGGACGAAAGCCCACAATGAGGACTTCGAAATCGTGGCCGCTCCGGCCATCGCCGAAATGTTTCGCACCCGGCCCAATGTGCGCCTTGTCACCATGGGCTATCTGCCGCTGCCGGACGTGCTGCAGCCGCACGCGAGCAGGATCACGCAGCTTCCTCCGGTGTGGGATGTCAACACATATTGGGCAGCGCTTTCGGAGGCGGACATCAATCTCTCTGTCCTGAAGCCGGGCGTCATCAGCGATTGCAAAAGCGAGATCAAATGGCTGGAAGCGGCGATGCTGGGCATTCCGTCGATCGTCTCCGCCACCCTGACCCACACGGAACTGTTGACCGATGGGCGCGATGCGATGCTTGCCGATTCCGGGGAGGCCTGGAGACAAAAGCTCGCGGCGCTGATCGACTCTCCCGAGTTGAGGAAGAGCATCGGACAAAACGCAAAGCAGCTTGCGTTTTCGAAGTACAGCCTCGCGGCGGGTGCCGACAATATCGCCGATATCGTGAAGGCGTCCTTCAAAGATCGTTCGCCGCTGCAGGTCACCCAATCGAAAAAGCCGCTGATTCTGCTTGTCAACGTCTTTTTCTGGCCGCAGATGACCGGCGGTGCCACGCGCGTCGTGCGCGACAATCTCGAATATTTGCAGGACCATTTCGGCGACGAGTTCGATTTCCAGGTCTTCTGCGCGGTCGAGGGCGCGCGCAAACCGTATCAGGTGCGGACAAGCTACTACCATGGCGTGCGGGTGACCTCGGTCACCCATCCCGCGAAGGCAGGGATGGATTGGGAGCCGGCTGACGACGAGATGGGGCGAATTTTCCGCACCCATCTGGAGCTTTGGAAGCCCTCTTTGATTCATTTCCATTGCATGCAGCGTCTGTCGGTTTGCACGGTTGAGGCGGCGCAGAAGCTGAAGATTCCCTACCTCATTACCGTGCACGATGGCTGGTGGATTTCGGACCATCAATTCCTGGTAGACGAGAAGGGCAAACCTGTCTCCGAGGAGGAATCAGGGGCGATCAAGACGCTCCAGCGTGGCGGATCAAAAGCCGCAGAGCGGATCGGCCGGGCTGTCCGTCTGCGAACGGCACTCGCCCGTGCCGAGCGTGTGCTGTCGGTCTCGGCGCCGTTCGAGCAGGTGTACCGGGCCTATGGGGTATCCAATATCCGCACGCTCCCCAACGGCGTGTCGAAACTGCCGCCGTCGAAGCGGCGTCCAAGCGACGATGGCAAGGTGCGTCTCGGGTTCCTTGGCGGAATATCCGATCATAAGGGCTTCGGTCTCATCAAGCGGACACTGCAGTCCACGAGTTTCCGCAATCTGTCGCTGCTGGTGGTCGATCATGCTCTTGGCTATCGGGAAACGCGCGCCGGCGAAGCGTGGGGAACGACGCCCGTACGTATCATCGGCAAGGTTCCACAGAATCGGATCATGGAACTTTACGATGAGCTGGACGTGCTCCTTGCGCCGTCGTTGTGGCCCGAATCGTTTGGCCTGGTGACGCGCGAGGCGCTGATGGCCGGAATGTGGGTCATCGCTTCGAATCGCGGCGCCGTCGGCGAAGACATAATCCAGGATGAAAATGGCTTTATCATCGATGTGTCCGACAGTTCCGAGCTCGTCAGGGTTCTGAGGCAGATGGACAAGGAACCCGCCCGATTTCGCGTCGCGCCGCTGCCGAAACCGGACTTTCGCAAAACGGAAGAGCAGGGCAAGGAATTGGCGGTGCTCTACCGGCAGCTGTTGTTTGCCGAACAGCGTCGGCCGCTCGCCATGCCCCACGAACAGACCAGCGCATGAGACACGAAGGCAGATTTAACGCAGAGGGCGCAGAGGATTCGCAGTGGACGCGGGGAAAATATAGGCGCGCGAAGCGCGCCAGCTCGTTTTCTGCGCCCATCCGCCTACGCCAAGGCTTCGGCGGACCAATAAAGGTATCCGACCCGCCGTAGCTTCAGCGAAGGCGGGCTGCGCGACCCCTGCGTCCTCTGCGTTAAAATTTTGTTGGTTCACGAGTCTTATTAGGCCGTGGCGGGCGCCGCAGGCTCCGCTGTTTGTACCTGCTCCTGTGTGTCGGTCGGCATGTTCGCCGTGACCGAATCCTCGAATTTCTTGTATTTCCCGGGCGCCAGATAGGCGATCAGCTTTTCCCGGTCGACTTCCACCGGTTCGCCAAGGAATTGCGATAGTTCGCCGATGAACCTGCCCGGCCGCAGCGTGGCTTTTTCATAACTGACCAGCAACGCCGGCACACGCCAGCGAAGAGCGAGCAGAATGTTCTTCTGCGTCTGCAGCAGTATGTCGGAGATGGCGAAGCTCGTCTCCCGCTGGTGCCAGCGAACGTGCCCGGCCGATGTGGCCGCGAGATCGCGGCACACGACAATCAAATGCGGGTTTCTCACATGCGCCAGCAAATCGTCGAGATAATTCGCTGCGGCCGGAAACTTCCAGCCCCACTTTCGATACTGCACGTTGCGCGCCCGTATGATATTCTTCATGTGCTCCAGCGACTTGTAGCTGAACTCGAGATCCTCGTTGTTGTTTTCGAGCGCATGTCCCATGTAGAAACCCAGGCCGCGGGCGGCGCCGGCGACCATGCTGGTTCCGCCGCGCGCGACGCCGAAGACGATGGCCGTCTTCGCGCTTAACGTTGCCTCGCCGGGGAAAAGTCCGATCGACGTCGCATTCCGGTCGATTTTCATTCCGGTCCTTCGTCTCCTGCAGCCATCCGTTCGCGTTTGTGGCACATGGAACCGCTCGCGCTGAACGGATGGATCGCAACCTGCCCCTGCTCGTCGAGTGAATTGCCGCTTCGGCCTGAACGCCCTTCCGGGCCCTCTGGACGGTTTCAGCGTAGCTTGCGAGTCGCGTGGATTCAATATTGCAGGAGGCACCGGGCGCGGGGAGCGGGTTTTGGGCCGCCTCCCGACATTCCGACAAATTTCTAACATTTGATTCAATTGGGTCTTTGTGCGCCGCATTGGCAGGCCCGGAGTCCCGGCGTATGATTCCGCTCCTCTCGCGCCGAAGGCATCTGGTGAAATCGCGTGTACCTGTGGCGGTGTCCGGACAACCGGATGTTGCGGATGTTGCCGAAGCGGCCAACCAGCCAGGTTGGTCATCACTGGTGGACGAGCGCCTGAACGCAAGTGTCTCGATGGAATTGCCCGAGGTGCCGCAGATCGCGCCCGCGGGCATTCTGCACCGGAACCGCAGCTGCGAGATTTCGGTGGCCTTCGATCCCGACAGCAGGGACGCCGAAGACTTCTCCTTCGTGATCGATGATTCGAAAGTGGTTCCGGTCGGCTCCGGGGGCTCCGCTCCGGCAGTCCGCTTCGTCAACATGATCGCCAACAGCGATTTCGCTGCCGACGAAGTCTCGCCCTGGCTGGTTGCGCGCGAGGGCGGGCTTTCTCAGCGGCTGACGGTCAACTTCGATGAACATGTCAGGCTGGAAGGTGCAGGAACAGCCTATGCGTGGATAAAGTCGCCGGAGAGAGAAATCCGCATCGACCATGTCGGCGAGGAAGAACATCCCGATCCGATTGAAGTGGCCGCCGGCGAGGAGTATTGCTTCGCCGGTTATTTCGCGACTCACCGGTGCACGGGCAGGCTCGTTCTTGCCTTTCACGACCGTCAGGGCCGCCTGCTGCAGGAGCGGGAGGAGGCAATCCCCCCCGAAATCCCCGGCGGCACGAAAATCGCCGATTACACGCGCGTCTCATTGCGCGCGCGCGCTCCCGAGGGCGCAAACGCCGCCACGCTCGCGCTTGGCGCCGAACGGCTGCCGGCTGCTGCGGATGGCTGCCTGTTCGTCACCAGGCTCTGGTTCGGGCGCTGTGCGTCCGCTGCGACGCCAGATTGGGAGCCTGCACCTGCGCAGGCTTTGAAGTTTCCTTCCCGGCGGGCGAGCAGCCGCGCGCATCTCGTCCTGCCCCTCCCGCTGGCCTGCAGCGATGGAGGGGTACATTCCCTGCGCATCGTCGACCGCGCGACGGGGTTCGACGTCGAAGGTTCGCCGATCGAGTTCCGCGCGCCCGTCGTGATCACGGGCGAAATCGCGGACATCTCGGGCGATCGGGTGGATGCGGCGATTTCTCTGGCAGTGGAGCTGGATGAGAACCCCTCCCTTGTGCTGCGCATCGATGGGGAGCACGCGGCGGAGGAAAAGCTTTCCGGCGCCGGGCGACAAAGGCGGATCGAATTCGCCATTCCGCCGCGCTGGTGCGACGGGCGCCCGCATCTGTTCACGCTGGCGGTGGCCGAAACCGGTCAGGTGCTTGCCCATCATCCTGCGGTCTCGCCGACGATGCTGACGCCGCTCGATGCGTTGCAGACCTATGCCGGACTGCCGTTCGATGCATCGTTCTCGCCGGCCGCGCGCGCGCGCTATCGCGCTCTGCTCGACCAGCTGGGGGCGCCAGGCGGCGCAAGAGCCGATCTGCGGTCTTTGCACGACAGTCTGCTGCAGGGACCGGTGCATCGCGATTGCTACAAGCCGCTGACGTTTCCGCGAGTTGAGCATCCGCGGGTCTCGATCGTCATTCCCGTGCACGACAAATTCGAAATGACCTATTTCTGTCTCTCGGCGCTGCTGTTCGCCTGGAACAGGGCCAGCTTTGAAGTGATCGTCGTCGACGACGGATCAACCGACGAGACTCTCGAGATTCAAAATATTGTTCACGGAATCAAACATGCGCGGCACGTGGAGGCGAAAGGATTCGTCCGCGCCTGCAACCGCGGCGCGCAGGCGGCGGAAGGCGACTATATCGTTTTTCTCAACAACGACACGGAACCGACCTCGCGCTGGCTGGATGAGCTACTCTATGCCTTCGAAAGTTTCGATGGTGTGGGCCTCGCGGGTGCCAAGCTGCTCTATCCGAATGGGGTATTGCAGGAGGCCGGGGGAATCGTCTGGGCCAACGGCAATCCGTGGAATTACGGCCGCAACCAGAACGCCGCCGCCCCCGAATATTCCTATACGCGCCAGGTCGATTACGTTTCCGGTGCTGCGCTGATGATTCCGCGCCAGGTCTGGCGCGACGTGGGCGGCTTCAGCGAGGAATTCGCGCCTGCCTATTTCGAGGATACCGATCTCGCCTTCAAGGTGCGCGCCCGCGGACTGAAAACGGTCTACGTCCCGCACGCGGTTGTCTATCACTACGAAGGCGCGTCGTCGGGAACCTCGGTCGCTTCGGGAGCCAAGCGCTTTCAGGAGGTCAATCGGCCCAAATTCAAGCGCAAATGGTCAAGCGCCTTCGCGGGCAATGGCCAGGAAGGCGTGAATGTAGAACATGAAAGAGACCGCGGACCGCGATATCGCGCGCTGATGCTCGATTTCGAGGTGCCGCGCATCGGCTTTGACGCCGGCAGCTATGCGGGCGTCCAGGAGATCCGCGCTTTGCAGGCGCTGGGATTCAAGGTGACGTTCCTTCCGACGAACTGCACCTATCTCGGACGCCACACCGAAGCGCTGCAGCGCATCGGTGTGGAGACGTCCTACGCGCCCTTCGTGCGGTCGATCGAAGCCTTCCTGGCCGCGCACGGACGGGAATTCCATCTGGTGTACGTCACGCGTCATCAGGTGGCGGCGCAGACGCTCGCGGCGATCCGAAAATATGCGCCGCAGGCAAAGGTCATACTCAATCTCGCCGACCTGCACTTCCTGCGCGAGCTCCGGGCCGGCGTGGCGACGCAGGATGCGTCCCGGATCGATGCTGCGGTCGGCATTCGCGAGGCTGAGCTCGCCGTACTCCGCGCGGTCGACCTCACTCTGTCCTACAGCGCCGTCGAAGAAGCGGTCATTCTCAGCCACAATCTGAACAGCACGAAGACCGGCCGGCTCCCCTGGGTCGCCGAGCCGATTGCCGAGCCCCCGGATTTCGCGGAGCGAATGAATATCGGCTTCCTCGGCGGCTTTCGTCACACGCCCAATGCCGAAGCCGTGGATTTCTTCCTCGACCGCGTCATGCCGGGGCTGATCCGTGAGCTGCCGGAGGTCCAGTTCGAGATTTATGGCTCCGCCATTTCACGCGAGAACCGCAAACGCTGGAACCGCGAAAATACGGTCGTGAAAGGGCAGGTTGACCGCGTGGAGGAAATGCTGGGGCATATTCGCGTGTTCGTTGCTCCGCTCGCCTCCGGCGCGGGCGTCAAGGGCAAGGTGTTCGACGCGCTCGCGCACGGCGTTCCCTCCGTGTTGTCGCCGTTGGCGGCCGAGGGCATCGGTGTTCGCAACGGCACGGAAGTCCTGATTGCGTGGGCGCCCGAAGAGTGGGTGAAGCAGATCGTGCGCCTCTATACGGACGGGACGCTCTGGACACGCCTTTCCGCCGCCGGCCGGCAGCTGATCGAAACCGAATATTCCTTCGCGCATGGCGTCGAGACGATGCGCGTGGCGCTCGACAAGGCAGGCTTCTACTGTGAGCCGGACCCCAGCTATCTGGTGCTCAATCGCTGCCTGCCCTAGCTCACGAAGAGCGTTTGGCCGGAGCATGAGGGGCAATCCGCGGCACGTGTTGTTTTCGGCCCGGCGCCGGGCTCAAATCGGAGCGTGTTGACGAATCGCTCCCATGCCGGAACCTGACGGTTCGAGACCGGCTCTCGTCGTTCTGGGCATGCATCGGTCCGGGACGTCCGCCCTGGCGCGTGCGCTCGCCTTCTGCGGCTACGCCCTGCCCACCGACCTGATGGCGCCCCACAGCGACAATCCGAAGGGGTTCTGGGAGCCTGTAGGTGTCGTTCAGCTCAACGAGAAAATCCTCGCTGCTCTCGGCGCCACCTGGGACCGACCAGGTCCATTCCTCGTGCCGGCCCTGGACCCCCCAACCAGCAGCGAGCGCGTCTCCACGGCGATTGCCCGCAAATTTCTGCCGGATGCAGTCGAAGCGCTCAGGCACTCCTACGGCACTTCGGGCGCGATCGTGCTGAAAGACCCGCGCATTGTGCTGTTCCTGCCGCTTTGGCGTGCCGCGCTCGCGGAGGCGGGATACACACCGCGGTTCATTCTCGTCTACCGTAATCCGCTGGAGGTCGCCGCATCTTTGCGCGCGCGCAATCGGCTGGCGCTGCGGTCGTCGCTGCTGCTTTGGCAGACCTACAACCTGCCCGCGTTGGAGCTCGAGACCTCCGATGCGCTTGGCGCGGTCGTGTCGTATGAGCGGCTTCTCGGAGACCCGATCGAGGCGCTCAAACACCTGTTCGAGCAGCTGCGAATCGGTGTCGAACCGCTCAACCCGGACGCATCCGCCGCGCTGAGGGAGTTCATTTCACCCCAGGATTGTCATCACATCTCGAGCACCGAGGAGCTGTCTCAAACGCCCTTTTGCGCGCGGCAGGTGCTGGACGCGTGGGATTTGTTGGAGAACTGGAGAGCGCGGAGCCCGGGCCAGCGCAACGCGGCGATCGGCCGGTTGCGGAAGCGTTTCGACGAGGCCATTCTTTTCGCGGGTTCGCCAAAGGTCGTCGGGCGGCAGCAACAAGTGGCACTGGGAGAAGAATTCGATGCGCGCCCCGCGGTGGTAAGGGGACGGTCGACGAGGCTGATAGTAACATACGACGCGAAGAATTGTCCGCTGGTTCTCCACTATCATCTGTTCAAGAATGCCGGCACTTCGGTCGACGAGATTCTGGTTCGCAACTTTGGCACCCTCTGGGCGACCGAGGAATTTCCGCCCTCCGGCATCAAGTCGAATGTTGTGGCCGTGGAAGCATATCTGCGCGGACGGCCAGATTTGGTGGCGTTGTCTTCGCATACTGCACTTCTTCCCGTGCCCGATCTCGGAGGGCGCAAGGTCATTTCTGTTGTCTTTATCCGCCATCCGATCGACCGGCTCAAATCCGCTTACGAATTCGAACGCCGACAGGGGGCTGACACATTCGGTTCCCGGTTGGCCAAGGAAAGCGATTTCGGCGGCTATGTGCGCGGGCTACTTGCGAGCCCGAAAAATCGCCAGGCACGCAATTTCCAGGCGCACCGGCTGGCGTTCAACGAGCCGCCGGGAGCCGGCAGCGAAGAAGAAAGAGCCATGAGGGCGTTGAAGACGCTGCCGTTTGTGGGCCTCGTCGAAGCTTTCGAAAAATCCGTGCAACGGATGAGCCGTCTGCTGACGCCCTATTTCTCGCAATTCGAACTTGCGACGGTGCGCAAGAATATCACCCGGCGCAAGACTGGATCAATCGAAGAACGGCAGTCCGAAATAAGATCTGAGATCGGGGTCGACCTCTACAATGATGTCATCGCCGCAAACGAGACCGACTTGCAGATTTTCAATGCAGTGAAGGACGATTACCTGGGGCCTTGAAGTTCTATATAGCGTGTCGCGGGAATGGAGTTTTCCGTCGGTGATAGATATTGCAAGGAATCTGAGCCGATCTCGGAGGGTGTTCAGGCGTTGATGCCATTGAGATGATCGAGTTGCGCCTTGTAGCCCTTGTACGCAACCGTCCCTTCAGCAAGCGCCACCGCTCTCGTGCTCTGCTCGATAGCTCCCAGCCTGTCGCCCATGCGCTCAAGCACAACACTGAGCTGATGGTAGTGGACCGGAAGTTGGGAATTGAGCGCGATGGCATTTCGTGCTGCCTTTTCCGCCTGCTCCAGCGGTCCCCCCATCTTCAGGAGGTAGCTGGAAAGCCAGCCCCACGCCTCGGGCCGGTCCGCCCCCTGCAGAAGATCTTCCACAGCATCGAGTTTCTTCGCGACATTGAGCTTCTTCGGTCGCTTTCTGACGATCGCGGCCCCCGATATTAACTCAACACTATCAACCGACTCGAACAGATACTTTCCGATCCCGAAATTATCGCTTGAGTCGATCCGCCCCGACATGAGTTGCATGCCTATTTTTGAGAGCGAGGCGATCGGACTGAGCGACCCGGGACCTTTGCGGAAATTCCCGTCCTGCTCGAAGTGCCCCTTCAAATCTTCGATGATGTAGACTCCGCCGGGGAGGAGCGCAGGAAAGAGGCGTTCGAACGTGAAGACCACATGCTCGGGACGATGCGAACCATCGTCAATAATAACGGAGAACGTGTGCCTGCTGCAGAGGTCCGCCAACACACCCGGATCGTCCTGAGATCCGATTTCGACTGTCACCCGTTCCTGCATATGCTGGAGGCATTTTGGACTCAGATCGAGGCCGACAATCGTCGCATCGCGAAAAAACTTCCGCCACATTCGGAGTGATGCGCCGGTTTCCACCCCGATTTCCAAGACATCGATAGGCTTATCTTTGAATTCCGCCAACGTGCGATCGAAATGGCGCAGGTAGTCAGACCACAGCGAACTCTTGTTGGTTCCGGCCACGATTCCAAGTTCGTCCAAATTCAAGGGCTGCATCCCGTCACTCTTCGAATCAGAGCATTCCGCTCAAGCCGAGCCCCAAGCGGCCGGTCCGCCACGAGCGATATTTCCTCGCCCAGGAATTGTCAAAATGCCGACTCCAGTCCTCGCGGGAATACCACTGTCAAGCGCTTCGACTTCATCCGATTGGGTCCGCCACCTTGCTTATTTCGACCGCGGAAGGTGCGTGCGCGCCGCTGCCGTCCTGATCAGTCGTCTCCGTGGCGAGGCGGATGTGACCCGGGCACAGCACGACGTCTTTCCTCAGGGCGCGCCACTCCCCATTCACCTGTGTGAATCCACACTTCGCAAATAGATCTCGCGACAACAGATTTCGCTCTGTCGCCACGAGGCTGGCCGTAATGGGTTCGCTGTTTCCGGCCAGTCGCGACAGAACGATCTCCGACACGGCGGCGAGTTCGACGTCCATTCCGACAACGCGGCAGCTCATCACGAATTGTTCGACATGCGCGCCATCCACTATCACGACTCCAGTGAGTCCATATTCCGTGAACCTGTCCTGAACGTCGAACGCAAACAACCTTGTTCCTCCTGAAAGCATTCTGGCGCATTCCTCGCGGCTGCGCCGTTTTCCCGTCGTGTTGAATTGATTGGTCTTGTTTATCAACTCCAGCGCTCTCGGAAACCTCTTGTCGGAAAGTTCCCGAATTTCGAAGACCTTTACCCGGAGATCGATGGAGGCAAGGAACTCTTCCCTAGAGCCCCTGTTTCGATGCATCTCCCGCTCCACCTGGGCCCGAACCATTTCGGTGCGGCTCGCGGATTCCGGCGTGATGCCCGCAAGCTGGGTTTCCGGCGACCAGAGCAGGACGCGTCTCCACACATAGGGATTCGGGCCCAAAGTGCGTATGCCCGGGAATGCAGCCTCGATCGAGGCCCGTTCGAGCGGATTGTCATCCAGAAACACGACACTGTTCGGCAACAGGTTGAGTTCACGAAGAATCTCCTCGACATTCTCGGCCTTGGTTCGCCAGTTTATTTTTCGGATCGCGAAATCTTCCAGGCTCAGTCTGCGCCCCAAAATTCTTGGCCACAGAGTTCTTGTAGTGCTTTCTGCATTCTTGCTGACGACGGCGAGAAGAACGCCGCGGCGCCTGAGGTGGCAGAGCGCTTCGATGACACCGAGCGGCCACCCTTCTATTGCTTCCGACGAGACTTCCTCGGCTTCTGCTGCAACGCCCCGCCATAATGTGTCGTCAATATCGACGATCACCAGCTTTACCTGGTCGACTTGCCGCAGCGACCTGTACATCGCGACCAGTTCAGACCACGCCGCACCGATATAGCTTTGCACGCGAAGCGGATAGGTCTCCGTGATACGGAGGACGGGTTCGATGCGGTTCTGGTCACGCGCGAAGTCCGCCGCGGACAGGGCAGCGCCATGGGCGATCTGATAAACGGCGTCGTCCTGGAAATAGCGTCGGCCAAACGTGCTGACGATCTGGTCGAAGTCGAACAGATACGCGTTGGCGTAATGTTTCAATTCCGTGGCCAGCGACTCATTGAGTTTTTCTATGAAACAGACAAAATTTCGCAAATCATAACGCGGCAACAGGCGACCCATGGGATTTTGTTGGGGAACCAGGAAATTGCTTACGAAAGTAAGAATGCCATGCTGAACGTTCCACTTCATCGTCAGAGCAAGAAACTGCGACAGGCGTTCCACCGTCTCCGCAAAAAGGCGTTCATAGGACTCCGTGTCTGTGTACGAGAGGCCGAAATACGTGTACTCCGGCATCAGCACTCGCAACGGAATCTGGATGAACTGGAAGTCGTAATCCTGGACAGGCCGGGGAGGGGCGTCGGGAAGTTGCGCGGAATTGTTGATCAGCAAAAAATCGCAGGGACATCCGGACGGCGAACGACTGATGAAACCGGGCCACGCGGAAGACAGGCACGATCCCACGATCAGCACGTGGCTCAGGACGGCTGGTGTAACAGCCAGATCGGTCGGGCACCTGTATGCGTCATCTGCAATGGGCATGGTGTCCAGCTGTATTCCTGGCTTCTCCCTGCCGATCCGGCAGACGCCGCACGCCGAGGCCGACCGGATATTCCGATTGGCTACCTACATCATGGGCGTCCTTGCCACAAGCGGACCGGCGTTGCACGACCGGGCAAACGCGGGCGACGATGACAGATCGGGATAACATTGCAGTTTGTTTCAGATATCTGCGCGTCGCCTCCTGGGTCCCCCGGATCGCGGCGTATTCCGTTCGCGCGATTTCTCGTGTCGTTTTTTTCCCATCTTTCTAAACCTGTTGATCGCGCGTTGTTGGGCGCCCCAGAGATGAGCAGCTATCGCAACCGCCTGCTCCGCGTCCAACACATCATTAAGAGAGCCTGCGCTATTGACGCATTTGGCAGGCGAGAACAGTGGCATGAATCGAGAGCCAAAATACTCTCTGGACGTTTCATCGTTGGATTCGCGGTACCTGGCTTCGATCGTTTCGGCGATCTGTCGTGGAATCGAAAACTTCTGGCCGCCTTCATAGCTTTCCAGGAAGGCGGCGATCCTTCCGCGCAACGGGTTTGGTTTCTCGTCAATTGCCAGAGGAACCCGTTTGTTGAATTCCCGCAGGAAGGCGAGGGCCGGTCCGTTCAGCGACGTGTTGGCAAAGGGCATTCCTTCCAGCTGACCGCCGTCCAATCCTGCTTGGGCGGCGAAATCCGCGAGCAAATCGCCATTTGGAAAATCATCCGCTTCAAATCTTCGGACGATCAGGTTTTTGCGTCCAAAGATTTCGCTCCACGGGGACAGCATTTGAGAATAGTCCAGGAAAGTGGCGACACCCGGGCTCAGCGAAATCGAGAACTCGTCCACGCTGCCAGCCTTGATGGCCGTTCCATACCGGCTCACCAGGAAGTCGATCTGATTCCTGAGGTAAACGATCACCTTTGTGGTAGCAGCAACCTCATCGCAGATTTCCTTCACCCGGCGAATCTCTTCCGGCGTTCGAATCTTCGTGCTGAGATGCTCGTTCGAGAAGATGATCGAAGAGGCCACGGCTTCGGCGAACTCATTGGCCAGTTGGTCCATCATCCGTCTTCGGTAGGGAAGAATGTCTTCACGGCGGCGAATGCCACACCGCGTATGGACGGGATCCAGCCTCGAATCATCGATACTGCATGCGCTGAGCGCCAGATGGTTTGTTTCGCCTGGTGAAACCGGATAGAGGAACCCCTGAGCCTTGAGGTTTTTGCGGTTCTTCGCCAGATATCGCTGGATGGTGGTAGTTCCCGTCTTTTCGGTCCCAATGTGAAGCCAACACTGTGAAATCACGGTCACGCCCCTTGAGGATAAAATACCTGCAATGGTGTCGATTATGCAGATATTGAAGTATTTCGCCATGTGGGGCGGCAATACCCTCCGTATCGAGAGGGATTGTGCATCACCGGGAACCGGGTGCGCTCCCGGTAGGGGAATCTGTCTTGTTCCCTAGACATATTCATCAATATTGGGGTGATGCCAGACCGCCCGAAGGTGTTTTGAACTTCATTCAAACCTGGCGCAACAAGAATCCTGAATTCAAACATACGCTCTGGTCTGATTCCAGTGCGCGTCGATTTATCGGTGAGCAGTTCGGCCCCCAGGCCAGGGCGTGTTTCGATGCCTGCCTGTATCCCGCAATGCGCGCTGATGTGTTCCGTGTGGCCGTGCTCTTCGTCTGCGGAGGTTTCTATATTGATGCTGACGAGGGTTGCGCGGAATCGATTTCGCCATTGGAGGATTTGGCCGGGGAGGTCATTCTCTACTACGTTATCAGGCGCACGGGGGGGCAGGCGAAGGATCGCATCGGCAATGCATTCATGGCGGCGCGACCGGGCGCGCGGTTTCTTGGTCGCCTGCTCGCCGAAATTTTCTCGGCGATTATCCGCCGGGAGTCGAAAAACCTCTGGCTTGTTACCGGACCGGGAAAGTTGACCCAGGTGTACGGGCAGGTGGATGAAGCCGAGAGGAGAACCATAACCGTACTAACTCGCGAGCAGAAGTTGCGCTTTGCCAAACCCGATTGGCAATTGCCGTACAAGCGCGAGGCCAGTCATTGGTCGGTTGCCCAAAAGCGGGGCGTGGAAACGATCAACCCGGCCGTACTCCCGAAGATTGGCGGATTTGATTGGGCACGGCTGGTGTTCCTGGGACACCCCCGTTGCGGTTCAGCATCGTTGGCGGCCACGCTTCGTAGTTCGGGTCTGCAAGTTGGGCACGAGAAACTTGGATTGGACGGCATCGTCTCCTGGTGGCACACGGGGCGACGCATGCCCAAAACCGGATGGCCCGTGCTGACGCCTTCGACCAGACATAGCTCCCGGGCATTGATCGCCGGTAAAACATTCCTGTACCTGCGCAACCCCAGGGACGCAATCCCGTCTATCGTTCTCGAAAATGAGGCAAAGGGCCGGGAAAACAATTCCTTTCGATTTCGTCGACATGTGTTGAATGAAAACTTTGGAATTGACATCGGAGATTTGGACGCTCCTCTTGCGGCGGCGGCGTCATACGCTTTGTGGAACAGACTGGCAGAGATGGGCGCGAACTGCGGCCATGTTCTGGTCGAAAGACCGGATCTGAAGACTGCATTGCCGGGTCTCGAGTTGAAATCGCCCCGCCGCATCAACACGAGCCTTGAAAAATTCAGGACGGCTGCGCCGGCAATTGACTTGAAGGAAACGGCAGCACGAGTCCCGAGCGAGGTCCGTCCCTGGCTGGACCGTTACCTGTCCATTTACGAATCGTCGTGCTATGGGATGGGCATGGGTGCCGGAAATTCTGAACTTGCACCGCCATGCTCGATCCATGACGTGGTCTCTGATGGGCAGAAGACCGGCCGGGAAGTCCCGCCCCCCAAATCTTTCAAAGAGGAGATACAGATGGCAGCAGCCGGCAAAGGCAAGGGAAAGGCGTCCGGGCCGCTTACGCCGCAGCAATTTCAGGAGCTCGAAGAGAACATCAAGAAGAATGAACTGCAGGCGCGCGACCTCGAAATGCAGGCGCGTCTCATCGAAGCGCGCATCAGGGTCGCCGAGGCCAAGGCGAAGTTCCACACACTGGGTGGCCGCCGTGCGCGGCGCAAGGGGGAACACGAAGACGCGGAGGAGTAATACCCATCGCCACGATATCGCGGCCGGTGTGGCCCGCGTTGCTGCGTGTGCGATCAGTTATAGTAGTTGACCCGCTTTGAATGCCCGGCGGCAGCCAGGTCGTGCTGGAGCGACTCGTAGTCTTTGGCCAGGGTGTGCAAGAAATCCCTTCCGATCAAATCTGAAAGAGTCCCGCAGCGTGCTCGTTCCGCCTGGTTCAGAGAGCCGCTGGCAACCAGGCGGTTCAGGGCCTCGTTGTCGGTGATCGATGGGTTTACCTTGTGGCCATTGGGCAATGTGCAAATTCGATCGGCGCCGGTAAGTCCGCAGAATGCTTCGAAATAACGCTGCGGCGAGGTTTGCAGGGTCTGAAATTCCAGAATGTGAAGGCTGCTGACAAACTGCAATCTGGATGTCGCCTCGATGATGCTGCGACAGCGCGCGCCCATATCGCGGAGCCCGGCCAGAAACATGTCGATCGGAGGAACGCCCCGTTCGCTTCTTATGATGCTTTTCAACGAGGATACAATCAATTCGTCGAAGCGTCTCAGCGTCAGAACCACCTCGACATCGTCGAAGTTTGCATGAGCGGCGGCCGCAAAAATGGCCGACAACCAGTCGCCGTTGGGATAGAACGGTATGACTTCCCGCCTGCTTCCGATGAGATGCCCGAACATCGCCCCGAGAGAATTTTCATCGGAATGAACCAGCACGGTCTCCGGTCTGTCAAAGAAATCGCGAAGCATCTCAAACTCCGGCAGCAGTCCCAGATTCCCCAGCCTTTCCTGGATCGCCGCGCTGTTCGCTGGAACGGGTCCGAGCGGGGCGCGGGCAATGGCATTGCGGAACTTTACGTAGAATTCCGAGCGGAACTTCTTCCATTTTGACGACGGCATGTGCTGCGACGAGAAGAATACGGGCAGATGGCGATCGGCGCCTCGATCAAGCCAACGCCTCATGGACAATTGCAAGAACGTAGTACCTGTCTTGTGCAGGCCAAGGTGCAGGATCGCTTTTCGCATCGTGCCGGACAGATTACATGAACATCGCCCATTCCAGCGGAATTGATTTCGAAGCCATTGTCGTGGTCGTGCAGAACGCTTGCGTGACTGAGGTCTCGCATTGTCATTACAAGCGGCTGAGGCCCCTGTGGGACAAGGGGTTGGCACACGATTACGGGCTTGCCGGACGTCCGGCAGGCTCGCAGAACAAATGCGTCCCGGAATTTCCGGGAGATCTACAGCAACGCCGCATGAACCTCGCCGCGCTTTTGGGGTGCTTCCCGGTCGGGCTATCCCTTCCCCGTGTTGCACCCCAAAAGCGCCTCAGACCCGCCAACCAAATCCGGCAGCAGTCCGCTTAACTTGCTTGCGAAGTTGTTCGGTGCCAGTTTTTTATCGGCCGCCTGCTGTGCCGCCCTGCAGGTTGGTTCCGTTAGGGCGTCCCACGTGTATTTCGGTTCCCAGGGGCAATGCCGGAACACGCTCCGGGCTGGCGAAAGTCGCGGTAAACGCCTGATTTGGCGACATGCAAAATTGAGCTCCTCCCGCAGGCTGCCCGTCGGTCTTGAAAACGGCCGTACGGCTGATGAGATGGCCGGTAACCGTCATGGTACCGTGGAACGCAACGCCAGCCGGCGCGTAGATGTCGAAATATTCGCTTTCGGCCTGGAACGGCGCCCTTCCGGCGATGATGTCCTCTGCCACCCCGAAGCCCCAACCTTCGTTTATTATGTCGCCGGTGGCCGCACATGTCGCGGAGAACTGGATGGATGCGCTCGTAATTTCATACACAGAGTTGACAGTGTCGTAACCCACTGTAAAGCTGACAGGATTTCCATCAGCTGTGGTCCCGTTATAGGTGCCAAGCTGCTGCGCCGACGCGATTGTAGGGAGGGCGACCAGCAAAATCGCGGCCGCGTTCTTCAACATGTGTTCAATTTTCATCGATTTTTGCCTTTCCAGGGTTCTGGCGCGCTTTACCGCACAAACCTGAGTTCGCTATGCTGCCAGTCGGGCGAATTTGACCGCGTGCCGTACGCCTTACAAAAGGCGTACGAGGGCAAACTGGGGCATTTCAGGACATGAAGGCCGAAACCGGCGGTAATAACGGCCGCCGTCTCAACACCTGGAAAGAGATCGCGGTCTTTTTTGGCCGTGACGAGCGGACCGTGAAACGCTGGGAGGCCAGTCGCGGTTTGCCGATTCGGCGCTTGCCGAACGGCACGCACTCCAAAGTCTTCGCCTACGAACACGAGCTGACGGCATGGCTGGACAATAGCGGACCTTCGGGCGAGCCCACCGCGCCGGCGATTCCCGATGGAATTTCAGCGGCGACCGGCATCGCGCGCGCGAAATATGCCTCCGTTGCCGTCGTGATCGTAAGCACGTTTGTCGTTGGGTGCCTTGCGGTAGTCGCAATGGGCTTCCCATTTTCCTCTCACGAGATGCTGGCCGCGCGCGCGTCGGTTCCCGGGCACGTACCGAACGCCCAGGCGTCCGCCTTCTATCGCACCGGGCTCTACGAATGGCAGACCCGTACACCGCTTGGTCTTGCGCGCGCGGTGGACGATTTTAATCAGGCCATTGAGCATGATCCTCTCTATGCCGACGCCTATGTGGGCCTCGCGAACTGCTACAATCTGCTGCGCGAATTCTCGACCATGTCGCCGGAAGAGGCTTTTCCGCGCGCGAAGGCTGCGGCAGAGCGCGCCATCACCCTGGATCCGTCGCTCGCGAGCGCGCATGCGGCGCTCGCCTTCGTGGACTTTTACTGGTCACGCGACATTGCAGGCGCCCGGCGCGAATTCGAACGTGCGCTGGCGCTGGAGCCCCGCAATGCCACGGCCCATCACTGGTATGCGACATTCCTGCTGGCGACAGGCGAATATCCCCAGGCGCTTGCGGAAATTGACAGGGCTCAGTCGCTCGATTCCGAATCGACCGCCATTCTCGCCGACAAGGGCCTCATCCTTGTTGCGAGCGGCAGGGCCGACGAAGGTGTCGCCCTGCTGCAGCGATTGGAGCAGACCGCGCCCGGGTTCTATTCGCCGCATCGCTATCTTGCCACAATCTATCTGAGCCAGGGCAACGATGCCGGGTTCCTCCGCGAGCTGGCGACGGCAGCTGCCGCTCGGCACGACGATGGCAAGGCTGCGATTGCCCAGGCAGGCATGAAAGGACTGGCCGCTGGCCAGCGAGAAGGAATGTTGTGCGCCATGCTCGACGAACAAAAGAAGCTTTATACGGAAGGCAAAGAGTCCGCCTATAGTGTCGCCTCGACCTATTCCATGCTGAACGATGCCGACAATACCGTCGCCTGGTTGAAGCTCAGCCTGGCGCACCGCGAGACCGACAATGTGATGCTCACGACAGACCCGGCGTTCGAGCGCTTGCGAAATGCGTTCCGATTGCGAGGGCTCATAGGCGCAGGGTGGGTGCCTCGATCATAATGCAATTACCATGAGAGCGAACGAACTGAAGGCAACGTCGCTCGCGAGACTAGCTTCCCGGCGTTGCGACGGAGACAGCCATCGCACTGGTTAGCGTTGCGTGGTGGCGCGCCGAGGTCCTCGAATGACGGTGTCTTTCGTTTCCCGGCACATCGGCTTCCCGAAATTCGAGGACGCTTAATCAATTCTTCACATTTTGCGATGTCACTTCTTCTATAATGAGTCACGGACAGTATTCGTCGACTGATAGGCGGAAACTGGGCGACGGATTCCCCGAGATTTTCTTGATCTCCGCGTTGCCTGGGCGCATACTCGGCGCGCACTGGGGTAGAAACTCCACAGCCAAATGAACCTCTGAACAGCCAGGGCATTTGTCCTTACGGCCGGGGATTACGTCCGCTGACGGAATTTGGTCTGACAGGATGCAGGCGTTCACAAATTTTGCAGAGCAGGTGGCCTCGATTGCATCGCGCGATGATAAGCTCGCTGCGCGGAATCTGCTGGCTTCGCATCCGCCGCCGGCGGATATAGAGACTCTCGATTCAAATGAGCTGCGGGTTTGGGCAGATGTGGCCTATACGGCGCATCAGGACGCCACCGCTTTGCGGCTTTACTCGCTGCTGGCAGCCAAGGAACCGCAATTCTTCTGGCCTTTTTTTCAGCTCGGGCGCGTCAGGCTTCGCACCGAGGATTTCGCGGCGGCCGCCGACGCGCTTACCGCCGCCGTCGCTCTCGATCCACAATTTACGTGGGCATGGTATGAGCTCGGTCGATGCCTGCTAAAACTCGGCGATAGCGAACGGCTTGGCCATGCCGTCAGGGGGTTTGCTGCGGCACGCGGCGTGCAACTCACGGCACAGCACGCGAACGTCCTCGTCGCAATCGCCCATCATTTGTTTGAGAGAAAACTTCGCGAAGAACCGTTTCAAATCTACGCGATGCTCATCGAACAGGGTTTTGCCGACGATCTTGTGCGTACGCGGCATGCCGAATATTTCATTTGGAAGCGGGAATTTGAGACTGCGGTTGGCCTTCTCGATCCCCTGTGGCGCGACGGGAACCTGGGGGACTGGGGTTGTCGTTCCCTGGCCCAGGCTTACGGCGAACTGGGGCAGCTGGAAAAGGCTTGCGAGATTCTCGAAAATATTACGACCAGAAATCCGCGGAATTTCCAATTCCTTCGGGACTACATCGAGCTATTGTGTGAGCGAGGCCTGCACGATAGGGCAAAAGAATCTTACGAGAACGCCAGATCCGAACTTGTCCCAAAGAAGTCCGAGGATCTTCACGTCGTTCTGTTGGGAGGTTCGAATTCCTACGCAGAACTGCTGACGTTGCTCTCCGCCGAACCCGACTATGGAACGTCGACTATTCGCAACGTGCTCGACAGGGTGATCCTGAACTGCGCCTACAAGGCAAAGGATTACAACGCGGCTGTTGCGCTTATCGATTTCCGTACGGCGCGATTCGGACAATCGGATCATATCACGCTTTGCGCAGTGAATCTGGCTTTTGCGATGCGGGATTGGCCGTCCGCCCGAGCCCGTTTGGCCCAAGTTGGACCGGAAACCTTCGCGTCGAATGTCGAATTCCGGCTCAAGCAATTTGAATATTATTGCTTTACCGGCGACATGACGAACGCCGGTACCGCTTTGTCCGACCTTGGCCCTGTTTCGGATCTCCCCCGAAGGTTCGTTTACGCGGTGCTCAAGTATCACGCGGAAAGAGGAGATTGGACCGAGGTCTTCGAACTGGCCATGCAGTCGTTGGACAGCAATCTGGATTCGCAAGAAATGGCGTTCTTGATCATGCGTGCAATCCGGAAAACGGGCGGTCACGCACAGGTATTGAAGCGTATCGACGACATGGGGTTGACGACGATTTCACCCTTGCTTCGCAAATTGCGGATTGCGGTCAAAGAAGACACGGCCGACGACGAACTCAAGCTTGCGGCAATCTATGCTGACGAGCAACCGGAGGATTTCGCCGCGATCAGACAGCGCTTGCTGCTCAAACGGCTCGTATTTTCGAATTCAAACGCTGGTCCCTTGGGCAAGAAGAAATTCGTAATATATTATTGCACCAACTCCAGCTATCTTGGTCCGTGTTTTGTGTCGCTCATGTCGCTTGTAAATTCGAATCGCGACCTGATCGAGGATAGCGATCTCGTTGTCATTGTGGACGATGTCGAAGCCTGCAGGATTGCCTTCGAAATAGCTCCGAAGCTCTCGCAGGCGTTGGGAATTGAATCGATTCGGGTCATTTCGAGGGAAGAAATCATGGACCCGAGCGTCAGTCTCAGAACGTCCTATGGTCTTTTCACGGGAGGTCAGTCCCTGGCCGAAGCGGCGTATTATCGGATTTATTTCGCAGACAAGTTGCAGAAACAGGGCGAGTACGAGCGAGCGCTGTACATCGACGCTGACACAATAGTCTGCGGCGACTTGAATCCGCTTTTCAATGGGGTGCTGGCCGCCGCACTCATGGCACGGTACGAGGTGAGCCGGCCGGAGGTCGACGCAGCCATAAGAACTCACAAGCTGAAACCCGGTCAGTACTTTAACTCGGGTGTTCTGATGTTCGACCTTCGGCACGCTGAGCTTGGCTCGGCGCTGGAGCGGTCTTTACATGCCGTGCACAATCTAAGAACCAGCTTGATCTTCCAGGATCAGTGCGCGTTGAATCTCGGATTCAAGGACGTTTTTGCTCCGCTGGACGATCGCTTCAACTTCTTTGTTACGCCCCACGACCCCAGACCGTCTTCGGCTGGCGCAATCCTGCATTTTCTGGACCGCCCGAAACCGTGGGATCCGATCTACGACGGCGCCTTGTGCCGGCTCTGGTTCTTGCATTGGCAAAGGCTTGCGAACGCCGTAGGTCGGCAGTATGCGAGCGCTCTCTATCGTATGGCAAACGAATGTTAGCAGAGAGATATCAGTGATTTTCTACAGAAATATAGAGTTCGACGTCGTCGATGATTCCACCAAGGGAATCTACTACGTATTCGGCGTACGAAAGTCCGGAAGCTCGATTTTGAACAATATTGCCCAGGCGCTCGCAGAAATGAACGGAATTCACTATGTCGACGTGGCTGGAACACTCTTTGCAAAAGGAATTCGTGTTCGCGAATGGCAGAGAGACGCGAATATGTGCGCACTCGTACGACCCGGTAACTTATATGGCGGTTTCCGCGATTTTCCGTTTGGGATCGCTGCTCAGGAAGCATTCTCCGAAAGCAAGAAAATGCTCATGGTGCGTGATCCGCGCGACGCATTGGTTAGTGAGTACTATTCGAATGCGTACTCGCATTCCGTGCCAAAGGCTGGAGAAACGAGAGGCGTTATGCTTTCTCTGCGGGAATCGGCGTTAGGCACTCCCATCGATGCGTACGTTTTGGAAAGAGCAGCGATGTTGCGACAAACGCTGCGCGATTTCGCTGCGCTGAAGCCAAACGCGTGCCTGAAAGTGATACGGTACGAAGACGTGATCACGAGGAAGCGGGAACTGTTGTACCAATTGTGCTCCTTCTATTCATGGACAATCTCCGAGCAGCAGGCAGACGCGATCGTCGGCTGGGCTGACGTCTTCCCGGAAGTCGAGCGGCCTACGGAATTCATACGTAAGGTGATCCCCGGCGATTATCGTGAGAAGCTTTTGCCGGAGACCCTACTGAGTTTGAACGAATTTTTTGCCGGTGAAATGGAGTATTTCGGATACGCGTGAGCTCAAATCTGAGTGGGCAAACAGTAACAGCGCCGGACCGCCTCCCGAAGTCCTGTTGTCGGATTCTGATTGAGTGGCACGGAGCTCTTAGGTTTGATATCCATAGAGGTCGAGGACGTCGCGCAGTTTGTCGTTCAGAAATCTTATCGTCGCCGGTTTGAGCTTTTCCTGGTGGTCACCCGGCGTTACTTTTCGAACGAAGGCTTTCGGATTCTCTGACGTCGGCCGTACGTCGACCCGCTCGACGATTTTTCCCATCGCAAAATCCGAACACCTCCATCCAAAGTGCTCCACGATGGCCCTGACCATCTTCGGTTTGTCAAAGACGACGTCTTCATACTTCAATGTCAGCAGGCGTGAATCGGATAAAATGAAGCGGTATTCCAGGAATGTGCGTCGCATCTGGTCAACGCGCGCGATCACATAGTCATCGGTAGTGCTTTCCAGGGCCTTCTGTCGCTCGGCGAGAAGATGGTCGCGAGCGCTCGCCTGCGCTTCGCCGCCCTGCGGCAGCATATGCGAATATGCATTGGAGAAGTATTCGCTTACAAGCGCGTCGCGGGGATCTCTAAACAGCAGCACTTTCGGTGAGCTGACAAACAAGGCTTCTCGACCGAAGCAGACTGGCATATCACGAAATCCGCCATACGCATTACCGGGCCGAAGGACGGCCACCACAGCTGGATCGGTAAGCCACCGCCCCGCCTTGATATCGTTCCGAAAGAAGGTCCCCGCAACATCCACGAACAGGACAGAGTTGACTTTGGCGAGAGATCGGCAAATCTGGTTGAGTAGCGTACTGCCGCATTTCCGAATACCTAGTACAAAATATGCATCTCCTGTTTTGTCATCATCAACGCTGAATACAATTGGATTGCTGCCCTGAAGCCGAACCGGTACGTCCATTTGTACTTCTTTCCGAGCGTCCGTTGTCTGATGAGGATAGTCGCAATCCTCGAGCAGTTCAATTGAACTGCTGAGACGCCGTTTGTTGACCAAGACCTCGGCTGGCGATGCCCGGCCGGAGAATGAAAATCCATAGATATTCGTCCGCAGAGGGACTCCCGGCGATCACCCTGAGAAGCTGCAACCCGGAACGGTCGAAGCTCTTAATCGACCGTTTGGGCCTGTGCTGGACTTGTTTGGCTATCCAGTCCACGCTCAGCCGTTCACGTTCGGCTTGGAGTCGGGATTTACCCTAAAAGTTAGCTGGCCGGCCCCGAGCGCATGATTGCTTATTTCCGGTCAGCCGGCCCCATTGTGCTTTTGTCAGCAATCGCTTTGTTAGAGATAGAGATGACGTTCGAGAAAATACTTGAATTCGTTGAGGAGTGTTATCTGGCGATTCTGCATCGCCGTCCGCGAGAAGAAGAGAAGAATCGCTGGGCGAAAGCGGTCGAGTCGGGGCTTACGCCTGTTGAACTATTGCGAAGATTCAGGGAATCGCCCGAGTTTCTTCGAAAAAACCGCATCAAGATTTATGCACCGCCGGGACATTACTACTCGCCAGTTGTCGATCCCGAGACTGTGCACGCCTATCATGATCGAGAATTGGCCGAAGACTCGGAGAGTCTGCTTGGCGTCCCGCTTGACGTTGCGCAAATGGCGAAACTTTGGTCGCGGTGGCGAGAAACTCTTGCTCGAACGAATTTTAGCAAGCTCGGAGGATCCGGTACACGCTTTTATGTCGATAACGGGAATTTTCCTTTTGGCGACGCTGCTGTCCTGCGCGCCACTATTGCTGAAGCTCGTCCAAGGCAAATTATTGAAATCGGCAGCGGCAATTCAACGGCCTGCATGCTGGACGCGCTTGATGAATTTGATCTGATCACGACGCACTTGACCTGCATTGAACCAAACCCAGGTCGCCTCATGTCCCTGCTACGTCCCGGCGATAAGGAAAAAATGCACATCTTTGAACAGCCGGTGCAGGACGTTTCTCTTGAGAAATTCGAGCGCCTTGAACGCGGCGATATTCTTTTCATCGACTCAACGCATGTCTTAAAAACCGCGAGTGACGTCCACTACGAATTGTTCCACATATTGCCAGCATTGCAGGAAGGCGTGCTGGTGCATTTCCATGATTGCCCCTATCCCTTTGAATATCCAAAAAAATGGGTAACTACAGACAATAAGTCGTGGAATGAGGTATACGCTGTCCGGGCATTTCTCATGTACAACAAAGTATTTCAGGTTCGTTTTTGGATGACCCTCTTCGCTAAACAGTTTCGTTCGGAGGTCGAGAACACATTGCCACTAGCACTAGCACCTCCCGTCGGGTCAGGACTTTGGCTCAGCCGGACTTCCGAAAACCTGCGCTCGTAGCCGCGCGCCGCGCCCGCAGAATTCCTCCCCGCAGTCGTTCCACCATCCCGCTGCATCATTTCGTACGAGCCCGTGGGCAGGAATCGACAAAACTTGCCAAGATTTTCACCTTGTCCGCCGGTTTAGACGCAGAAATGGCAAAGCCCGAAGTGGTACCGCTATTTTGGAAGTGGGCGAACTTCCCTCAGCTGTGATACAAGGCTTTTGCTTTCCGCGTCCAGCGATTGCAGTTCGTTCTTCAAACGAATTGATTCGTGATGCTCGTATATGCGATGTGCGGCCTCCGTCTTCAGCTCTGCGCCTTCGATCTTCGGCGCTTTCTGCGCGGCTTCCGCATTCCGCTTTCGTTTGGCAACCAATGCCTGGAGTTCTTCACGCACCTTCGGAATGCGAAGATCGACGTACGTTTTGCGACGACGCAGTTCTCTTAATTCCGCGCTCGGACCACTCATCTGATGCTTGCCCGATTCGCCATTTTGTTCCGCATTAGATGCAGCTTTTGGTACAGTGGCCATGATCTCAAAAAGTCCGTTGGTTTCTCGCGTGAGCATAACGCACCGTTGAACGCGGAGCAATGCCAGTCCCGTTGGCACCCAAGTTTTGACATGGGATCTCCGATGAGGCAAAGCTACGACTTGCCCGGTATCGACACTCGACGGATATCTTTATTGTCTCGCCTACCGGCTATGATTGGCAATTGAACAGCGTACCAGAACGACCAGTGTTCCAAGGGTAGTAAAACGGCTGTGATGAACATCCGCTGCGCAGTGTTTGCAGTGCTCTTGGCTTCGGCATGGCTGTATCCAACAGGTGTTAGTCTCGTGTCGGCAGGGGAACTCGCCTCCGATTACGCAGGTATTTATGTGATGAGTGCGCGGCCAGTTGTGCAAGGGCCTGCGGTACCGCCGGAAGTCTACCACATAAAAGCAATCGATGGCGTGTATTTGCGTCAGCCTTGGAGCGCGATCGAAAAGGCTCCGGGACTATTTGATTGGGCATCAATGGACGGGGCAATTTCATTGGCGATCAATGCACGTAAAAAAATCTCGCTCGCTATCCTGGCAGGCAGGTTCTCGCCCGATTGGTTGGACAAAGCGGGCGCCCGCCGCAGTGCTTTTTCAATTCCGGCAGGTTGGCCAACTCAAAGATGTGTAACGATGCAGATCCCTTGGCCATGGGATCGTGGCTATCAGGACGCATACATCGCGATGACGGTGGCGTTGTCCCACCATCTGCGCTCGTGGCGAGCTGCATATTCGGCACTGAAGATTGTAAAGATCAGTCCGATTGCCATTTCCTCCGAAGAATTGCGAATGCCGGTCACGTGGCCCGCTCGCCTCACGGCCATCGCCAATCCCTGCCCACAGACTGACGTGACGAAAGTGTGGCAGCGGGCTGGATTTCGTCCCAGTCTCGTGTTGTCCGCATGGACGCGGATGGCAGACGCCGTCGCCCAAGGCTTCCCGGGAAAGCTGCTGGCCATCGACATTCTGGATGGGAACGACTTTCCGCCGATTGGGGAAAATGGGTCGGTTTCGCCGGGATCGACGACCCGACAAGCGATTATTTCTGCAAGTATAGCAAGGTTTCCAGGCCGATTCGCCGTACAGTGGGATGGTTTGACGGCATCAAATTTCTCGCCCTCGACTGAGGCGGCTCGCCGCTCGGGAGCGGTGATCGGATGGTCCACAAATGAATTTCGCGGAGAGAACGGCGCAGGTTGCAACGCAACGCGCAGAGAATTCATTGAAAGGCATGAAGCCGCCGCACCGTGCAATGCCGCTGGTTACGATGCGATTCTTCAGCATGCCGTAAACCTGCACGGACGATTCATAGAGGTTTGGTCGAGCGACGCTCTAAGGTTTCCGCAAGCCATGATAACCGCGCATCGAGCTCTGGCTGGATTCATGCCCAACCAGAGCACAGCAAACTGAATAGCTTTCTTGCGCGGCCGAGCGTACTCTCAGGTTCACCCCAGCGTCGATTAGCGTGAGTATTTAATTTATGAATGAATCTTCGGAACCGGTCGGGAATCAGGCGGGGGAGCCAGGACAGGTTCCCTTTCAAACGTCGCTTGTAGAGCTTCTGCACCGGATGTGGGGGCGATTGCCCTCCGAGTCCGAAGTGAAAATCTGGATGCAAAGGCTTCGGGAAGGACTCTCGGGCCGGGCGTTCATTGCGCTTGTTACGCGAACGAAGAGCTTCCAAACGTACCGCTTTCTTCCGGTAAAAGTTCCCGCAGGCCACTATTACTCCCCCGTCGTCGATCCGGACAGCATCGGTGATTACCACGAGGCATCATTGGGAACACGGCCGGAGGAGATTGCCGGAATCGTGTTTCCACTTGATGAAATGGCGGAATTCTGGCGAAGGAACGAGGCGTTTATATCTGCGACACCTTTCAGAGATCAGTCCGATTCGGAAAATCGCTACGGATATCGTTCCGGCCCGTATCCGTATGGAGACGCGATAACGCTTCGCGCGATCATCGGGCATTACCGTCCCCGTCGAATTATTGAGATCGGTTCCGGCGCTTCATCGGTCTGCATGCTTGATTCCGCGGAGCACGCCGGACTAGACGATTTTCAACTTACCTGCATCGAGCCATTCCCAACACGGTTGAGGTCTCTGCTCCGTCCCGGCGACGAAAGGCGTGTCACGATTCACGAAAGGGGTGTCCAGGGAATGCCTCTTGGATTGTTCCAGGAGCTGGAAGCCAACGACATTCTGTTTATCGACTCGACCCATGTGCTCAAAACCGGCAGCGACGTGCACTACGAGTTATTCCACATCCTGCCAGCACTAAAGCCCGGCGTGCTTGTGCATTTCCACGATTGTCGCTATCCATTTGAGTATTCCCGCCAGCTCGTTTTCGAGAAAAGATACTCCTGGAATGAAGCCTATGGAGTGCGCGCGTTGCTTATGTACAGTTCACGGTTTCGAGTAGTTTTTTACAACAGTTTGTTTGCGCAAAAATATGAGGAATTGATCCGCGCAATCTGCCCGGACTTTTTAAAGAATCCTGGCAGTTCGCTCTGGATCGAAGTGCTGCGGCAAACCGAATGACGAACTGGAGTTCGGTTCGCGCGGCGAATTACGGTGGCGAAAGTAAGTCACGATGACTACACCGCTGCTTAGCAGCAACGACCTGCCAGCTTTTCACTTCATAAACGAAAACGGCAAAGCTCGCTGTCTTCAGCCGGCAGCCATGGCTCATCGTATCCGTGCCGTCGCATCATACCTGAAGAGCGTATTGCCGGAAGGGTCTGTAGTCGGTCTGTTGTACAAGACGGAACCCAACCTCGTTCTTAACTGGTTGGCTTGCGTGATGGCCAAACTGTGCCCGCTTGTCATGCAGTACCCTACCCGAAAGCAAAGCGGCGCCTACTGGAGCGAGTCGGTCAGCAACACGGTCGCGGTCGCCAGTGTTGCGGCCGTCGTTGCGGACGGCCACTGCGCAAAACTTGGTCTCAGGGACATAGTCCGAACGATAACGCAGAGCGAGCTCGATGCCCTGGGAGACGCAGGAGCTGAGCCGTTCAGTATTGACGAGTTCTCAATCATACAACTTTCGTCAGGCACGACGGGTTTTCGCAAGGCTATCCGGTTCACAGGGGATCAGCTGCAACAGCACGCGGTGGACTACAATCTTTCACTGCATATAAGCAAAGACGACAGGATCGTTTCGTGGCTGCCACTTTATCACGACATGGGATATATCGCCTGTTTCGTAATGCCGATGATGCTCGGTGTTGACGTGGTCATGATGGATCCCATGACATGGGTTCGGCGGCCTGAATTGCTTTACGACGCCATCGAGCGTTACCGCGGCACAATCTGCTACATGCCAAACTTCGGTTTTGAGGTAATGGCACGCACAGGCGGGCGACGATTGCCCTCCATGCGTTGGTGGGTGTCGTGCTCGGAACCGATTTCAGCCGAGACATCGCGGAAATTTCTGGAAGCTATCGACGCTCGGCTCGAAAGCTTCGGCGCGTGCTATGCAATGGCGGAGAACGTCTTCGCGGTTTCGATTCACCGTGGAATCAAAACGACGGATGTCGACGGGGTGCCCGTTGTCTCTTGCGGAAAGCCCATCGCAGACGTCGATGTTAAAATCGTGGAAGATGAGGTTTTGGTTCGAAGCCGGACATCTCTGACGAGCTATATCGGAGGCGAAGATATTCGGGATGGCGAAGGATATTATCCTACCGGCGATCTCGGGCGGCTGATTGGCGGTGAGCTCTTCATCACTGGCCGGAAGCAAGATTTGCTGGTTCAGGCCGGCCGGAAATACATGCTGTCGGATATCGATCTCGTCCTCAACAGGTGCTATCCGGATGTGCGCGGCCGCGCTGCCGCTATGCCCATTTACGATCTTCGCCTTGGGACCCAGAAGCCTGTGGTTCTTATAGAGGCATTGGACTTTTTCCTCCGTAGTGACCAGTCAGAGATGGCGGAAAAGCTGAAGTCGATCGTTGGTCTGGACCGTATCGACGTGCACTTCGTTCCTCCGAGATTTCTCACCAAAACCTCGTCCGGAAAATTCAATCGCAAGAAGTGTACTGCCGATTGGTTGCTATTCGAAAAGGCGCGTCAATGCAAACGTCCTGTTGCAAGCAATCCTTTGGCAGAGTTGCGCGAATCGTTTTCCAACGTGCCCTGGAATGAACCGGTCGAGCAAGTGCTCGATTCGCTTTCGTTGACTGTCCTGCGAATAATCCTCAGCGACACACAAGTTCGCTACAATGAAAAGCTGACGATCCGGGCAATCGAACAGGCCCTAGATCAACATCACCAGGATTTAGAGTCAGATCAGTCCGTACGGGAAGTCATTCACATTGTTTCGCTCGCCGACAGGCGCGTAATGCAGGATTTGAGCGAATCTCATATCGAGAAGCTGTCAACCTGCTTGGGAGTGCCGGTCAGCCTAACTCATGTCTGCTTACCTCCTTCACCAATCATCCTTTCTGATTTGATCTTCCACGATTATTTTGAGCCACGATTGCCACCTGACGCCTTTATCGGCATTGACCGGGCTTTCGCGAAATTGAGACAGGCCAGCATGATCATCGTAGATGATCGTGCAGAAATGTTTTTTCCGCCGAGGCAAGTCTATGGCGTCCTTTCCCACAATTTGGAAAGGGATGAGCAGGCCGATCTGGTCAGCGTGCGCTGGCAACGATATGCCCAGTTTCACGATAGACTCCCGCTGACAGTGGTTTCTGGAGCTGATCTGTCGCTGGAAGATCGCACGAACGTTCTGGATATGCTGAGCATGTATCTCGGCATCCCGATTTTCCGAATTGCAGAAATCCAAGGTTACGACCGATTTACGAGGGAGTGGGACCATCGGCCGCTAACGGCAGCGACGGCTGGCCTGGGCGGTCATTCCCCCGCAGATCCCGACATTTTAATCTCTGCGCTCGGTCGCTGGCTGGAAAACCTCGGAGACAAAGTCAAGCCGGTACGCACGTCGGCAAACATCAAGCTGGAGACGTCAGATTTGGGGCATTATTGCTCGGCGTATATCAAGAAGGACAAGGTAGATCGATTGCTGGCCAAGTACGAAAGCTTCTGCATAGCCGGACAAAGTTCCAGTATTCCCTACATTCGTCGCGAACTCGATAGACAACGAAAGGCTTATTACTGCGTGCAAAGTTATGCACCAGATATTCTTGCAAAGTTGGCGGGATCATTCGACTGTTTGCTGATTTGCGGAGCAATGGGAAAGTTCCCGGTCTCGGGGCCGGCCGCGGCAATCATGAGTCGTGGTCATGGCTGGCAAACGCAGAATATTGATGATCCCGAGCTAAGCGGCTGTCAATTTACGGAGGACTCGTACCCGGCCACACGCGAGGACTGGTTTTATCCATTCCAAAAGGATCGCATCCGAAGCGCAAACGAAGAACGTTTGGTCAATTCAGCAACGGCAGCTGGCATACAGCGATTTTTGCATGAGCATGAGGCGAAACTAGAAAAGCAGGCCGCCAAGCGAGCTGAATTGTTGGCGGCACAGACCGCCCGGCGCGCCGAGCTGCAGGCCGCGAAGCGAGCGGAATTGTTGGCCACGCAGGCCGCCCGGCGTGCCGACTTCCAGGCCGCGAAACGAGCAGAATTGTTGGCGGCGAAAGCGCTTCGGCTACAGCAGCGCGAGGCGGGGTTGGCAAAAAAAGCAGAACAGTTGCGAAAGCGCGAACGAGAAAGTACTCCGTGGCCGCAAGATGAGTCCGGCCCTGAGATTAATGGCGCAGACGCGACACCAGGTTCTGCGGCCGAATGACGGCGGAGCTGCCGACAATCGTCCCCGTGATTTGTGTTTTCGGAAGAGCAGTTGGCCATCTGACATACCGGAATACGACGCAAGTGCGGAGTTCAGTGACGAATGGGTTAAGCACTGAGCCGCATTCTAGCTTTCATATCGGCAACGGTCGCACACATTACGATAATTTTCATCGCTCAGGAATTCCTCGCGCAGCGAGGTCTCGACTCCTGACAGAGGATCGGAAGGCTTCTCAGGCAAGTTTTTCGCGCGGCCCTCTTCGTTTCCACGAATCCATGTAACCAGTGGCAACCGCTCCTCCCATTGCGGGTCGCGCTCCAGTCTTAGCGCAGACAGGAGTGCTGGAAATTGATTGTCGAAGGCGCCGAAAATATCCTCGTACCGAAACACCGTGGCGTTCCCGTGAACGTCGAGCAGCGTGCGATATCCCCTGAGAAATGCGTTGACGGTTAGCGCGCGTTGCAACGGCTTGTGCGCGCGGAGGCTGAGGAATTGAGCCACCGGATGTCGTATGATGACGACGTCCAGCTTCTCAACGTCTGATCCCAGAGAAAAGTCCAGAGACGATTTTCCGATCGGGGGCCAGACGAAAGGCGCGCCGATATAGTCCGCATAGTTGTAATCGCGGATCACAAGGCAAAGGCCACGAGCTGCGCACTGGTCGCGCAGAGCGAGGATATATCGCCGAAACAGTTGTGGTGATCCAAGTTCGGCCTGATGTCCCAAATAAACCGGAAACGCCAGGCGGCGGTAGTGTCGCTCGATCTGATAAGAGGGATTAAGGCCGAAGGAAAACAGATTTGCCGAGCGTGGATTGGTTTCGCTGAGAATCACAACGTTTTTGATCGCGGCCACCGCCCGGGCGAGGAACGTGCCGCCGTTTCCACCCAACCCGCGAATGATTCTGAAGAGCTCGCTCATCGCACCAGCGGATCACGTTCATCCTCGCGGGGGCAACCCGGGTACGCCAAAGATCGCCGCCACGCGCCGCAGCTCGCCATAATTTTCAACAAGCTCTTCGACCGGCGGCGTCATCTTCTCGAGGCTGGCGACAAAGGCTGAGGCGCGGATCTCGAGAAAACCGCAAAGCCGCGCGAGCGTCCTTTCCCTGGCCTCTTTGGTGTCGCAAATCTCCTCATAACTCAGACTGAAGCAAAGGTTGGCGGCCAGCCAGGCGAAGAAATTGTCCTTCTCGCGCTGCAGCGACAGGGCTCTCTGGACAATGTTCGGAGCGGGCACGCGAATTCTCACGGGCTTCGTACGTTCGGCTCCGGCGCGCCTGTGCCATATGCCGGCTTTGCAGGCGGCAAAATCGGACAGAACGGCGGCCAACGTGTCGACGCGCGTCAGATGCACGACTCTGATCTTTCGCCGCTCGAGATATCTGATCAGGAAAGGCCGATATTCCGAGGGCGACCAGGCCGGCTCGAAATTGTGCACATGGCCGTATTTCACGTCCACAAGCACTTTTTTGGCGTCCTTAAGCCCCAGAAGGTGGGAAAAATAGCCGTCAAGGAAGCCGCTCATGACATCCGCATCGGGCCTCACCGCAAGATCGGGATTGGCGTTCTGCCAATCGCGCCGGAAGCGGAAGAAAGACGCGTTTGATTTGTCAGGATCTACAGCCCTGAAATTGCAAACCTCGTCGAACGAGATGATCTCTGATCCCGTTTCCAGCATCTCGGCGAGATAGTGGCTGCCCGAGCGCTCGTGCGACAACAGAATCACCAGACGCTGCGAGAACGCGTCCCCAGGAGATTCGTCCGCCCGCGCATCTGCGCGGGCGCGATCGTGCGCCGTCGTTCGGCCCGGGGGATTGCTACGCAAAGGCGGCATCCTGTGGCGAGGGTCCGGTCATGCCTGCAACATTGCTATGAGGCCGCTCCACGCGGCATGGACCGGCATTTGGCGGCGATGGAGTCGATCGCGGCTGCAGCTTCGTCATAGTTTGTTACGATACCGCGCTTGTCCACATCGTTTGGCCGGATTCGCAGAGGCGTAGCGGACAACCCGATGCCGGTCAACGCGCGGAACGAAGCCTTGAATGCGTCGCCGAGCGCGCCGTCGCGATAAAGATCTTCGTAGGAGATCACAATCTTGTCGGAGTAATCCTGCAGGTGTTCGCGCATGTCGGCCTCGCTTCTGCACATCAACGACGCCAGCCGCTCCAGCTTTCCGATCGGCGCGGTCAGCATCCGGTTCCCCACCCTTTCCGCCGTGAGATTGTGCCAGATGCCGAGTTCGCGGGAGATGAACAGGCTGAGGATCTGGTCGGCAAGGCTTCGACGCCAAATCAGGATGAAAATGGCGCGCTCCCGCTTCAGCCATCTTGAGAAGAACGGTTCTTCGTGCGGGTATTGCCAGGCTGGAGACAAAGCCAGCCAGGAATTGAGCTTGACGTCGATAAGCACATGTCCGGAGCCGGCTCCCTGCTTGAGCCAGTCCAGATAGTGCTGGGCAATGGTGCTGGCCCCTTCGGGCGTCATCGCATCCGCGAGCGCAACGCCATTCTGTCGTGCGAATGCATGGAACGAACGGCGGCGGTCCGTCGTGCCGTCTCGTCCGGCCTGGAATATCTCGCCATAGCTCCGGGCGGCGCGGCTATGCGCAATAGCCTGCTGCAGGGCGGTTGTACCGGCCCGCTGACCGGCGGTGATGCAGATTATGCGTTGCAATATTGGCGTCGTCCCAGCTTCGTGCCTAGTTAGCAGCCCGGCGTGGCGCAAATCCAGTCGAACCCCCGAAACCGGAATCAGGTCGTTCAGGAAATGCCGGGCACGGAGCGCACTTGCGTGGAAGGGTGCGATTTGAAATATCTGCCCTCACGGGCGAGGGCGGATTGTGCGGAAAGCCCGGCGATGCGGCGCGTGACGTGTCATGAGCGTGGTTGGGAAGGCGCGTGAGCGGAAGCAACCTGTTTTCCCGATACGGGCGCGACCACGTCAGCGAGATTCCGAAGCTGAACGGCAGCGGCACACGCCTTTTCATCGGCTTCGCCGGCACAGAGATCTCGTCGCGATTCAGGCAGTTTGGCGAGAGGGTGTCCGATACCCTGCCGCAGGTCCGCTCCTTTGAGAACGTTCATCTCGAGCCGTTGGTGCCCGAAGGGCAGTGGCAGTTCACCGGTGGCGCTTATCGCAACGGCGAATTTCTGACGGAATTGGCATTGCACCGCAGCTGGCGGGACCGAGAAAGCCAGCACGTGACTGGCGGATCGACCATCCGGAAGCCACAGCAGAATTTGAAAACCGCGTGGTTCGGTGGGATTTTACTTGGGCATTTTGGTCATTTCCTGCTCGAAACACTGGCTCGCGTGCAAAGCCTTGAGGTCGTGCACTCTCCCGAACCAATCGTGTTCTTCGTCCCGTGGGGATCCCCCCGTCTTCAACCCTTTATGGAAGGCGCTTTTCGTCACCTCGGAATTGCGCTCGACCGGATAAGGTTCTGTAGCGTTCCGCTGGAAGTCCGGACGTTGCTGGTGCAGGAACCGACATTCCAATTGTACGGGTTCGTCAATGTGAGCTCTCGTGCCGTGCTGAAACACGCGGCGCCCATTCCTGCTGCGCAATCCGGAATGATCTATCTGGCGAGAAGCGAGGCGAAGGTCCTCAGGAGTGTGTTGAACGAGGAGGAGCTCCAAAGACGACTCGAAAGCTCTGCCCAGGCACGGATCATTTTTCCGGAAAAGTTGAGTTTTGCGGAGCAACTTGCGTGTTTGCGGAACAGCGATGTTGTGAGCGGATGCGAAGGGTCGGCTTTCCACTCGCTGACTTTCGTGGAGGGGTCAAGAACATCCCTGATGTTCTGTGCGGGTGTACCGTCGCTGAACTATTTCCTGTGCGACGAACTCATCGACGGCGACGCAATTTACGCCCGATGCGGCGCGAACCATGGTGACGGTGGCGGCCCGGTGACGCGACGGACAGACTGGGTCCTCGATGTCGAGAAGGCAATTGATCTCATTGACCGGACAAGCAATGACACAGTACACGATCCCGGCAATGCGGAGAACAGCATGGCACATCTCAAACCACCCGATGCGCCACCCGTCACGGCGACCTGGCAATCGCATTCAGTTCGCAGGATCAATCAAATTGCCAAGCACGTCGGCGCGCGAAGCTACCTGGAAATCGGCGTCTTCCGCGGGAAGACCTTCAACGCGCTGGACTTCGAATGCAAAGTGGCCGTCGATCCGAGTTTCCAGTTTGATATCGCCGATTACCAGCGGGAAGGCGTCGAGTTTTATCAGATGCTTTCCGATCAGTATTTCACCCGGCACGGCCTGTCGCGGACGTTCGACATCATTTTTCTGGACGGATTGCACACGTTCCAGCAGACCTTCCGCGATTTTTGCAACTCGCTTGCGTGCGCGCACGATCAGACCGTCTGGCTGATCGACGATGTGCTTCCGGTGGATGTCTATAGTGCGTGGCCGAACCAGAAAGAAGCGCTCGGCTTTCGCAAACGGGCGGGTGGAGATAGCTGGGCCTGGCATGGCGATGTCTACAAGGTCGTCTTCGCAATCCATGATTTTTTCCCCATGTACAGCTACGTGACATTGGGAGGACGGGGAAATCCCCAGGCCATCGTCTGGAAGGCTCCGCGCGTCGACTTCACCCCGATTTTCGACAGCATGGAGGCCATCGAGCGCGTGAGCTATTTCGACCTGCTCAAACGCGAGGAGATTCTGAAGGTCAAACCGGATGAAGAGGGGTTGCGGCTGTTTCTCGAGTCGATGGCGGCGGGCGCGGAACGTAGTGCTCCTGCGGCTGCGCCGGTCTGAGCGGAATTGCGCGTGAAGCACAATGGACGGGGCGGTGCCGGATGAACCTGTGGGCGGATTTCCTGACGAACGACCAGCGCACCATCCACAAATGGAAGCACTATTTCCCGGCATACGAGCAGCACTTCGGCCGCTTCGTCTACCGCCCCGTCGTATTCTGGGAAATCGGCTGCGGCAAGGGCGGGTCGCTGCAGATGTGGAAGCGGTATTTCGGACCTCACGCGCAAATCATCGGACTGGATATCCGGCCGGAGTGCAGGGCGTTCGAAGAGGACCAGATCGCCGTACGGATCGGTGATCAGGCTCAGAAGGGATTCCTTGATAGCGTGCTGAACGAGTTTGGTCCGCCCGATGCCGTACTGGACGATGGAAGCCACAAAATGGATGACATCGCGGCAACGTTCCGACACCTGTATCCCCGGCTCGATCGAAACGGCGTCTACATGGTGGAGGATCTGCACACCGCCTACATGGAACGATATGGCGGCGGACTGCGGCGCGAGGGCACGTTCATCGAAATCTGCAAGACTCTGATTGACGAGCTCAACGGGGTCCATGCCCGCATTGCAAGCGATTTCACCCGTTCGACCATGTCCATGCATTTCTACGACAGCATCGTCGTGTTCGAGCGCGGAAAGCACGGCGGCAGAAAGGCGCTGAAAACCCCCCAACCGACGGGAGACGGATGAATTCTTGCGACATCCCGCCGCCGAGAGATTTTCATTCGGGCGGCAATGCCGCGCTCGGCGATGCGTCGCGTGACGTGTCATGAGCGTGGTAGTCAGGCGGGAGGGGGCGTGAGCGGAAGCAACCTGTTTTCCCGATACAATTCTGTGCCCGGCCGCGTCAGTGAGATTCCGAAGCTGAATGGCAGGGGCACACGCATATTTGTGGGCTTCCCCGACACAGAGATCTCATCGGCATTCAGTCAGTTTGGCGAGAGGGTGTCCGATACCCCCCCAAAGGTCCGCTCCTTCAAGAATGTTCATCTCGAGCCGTTGGTGTCCAAAGGGCGGTCGCAGTTCACTGGCGGCGCTTTTTGCAACGGCGAGTTTCTCAAGGAATTGACTTTGCGTCGCGGCTGGCGCGCCGAAGAAAGGGAGCGCTGGTCATTCGTCCGGCACGTGACCGGCGGAGCAACCACCCTGGAGCCAAAGCAGAAACTGGAGACCGCGTGGTTCGGTGGATATTTATTTCCGCATTTTGGTCATTTTCTGCTCGAAACACTGGCTCGCGTGCAAAGCCGGGAGGTCGTTCACTCGCCCGAACCAATAGTGTTCTTCGCCGCCTGGGGCCCCCCCCGTCTTCAACCTTTTATGGAAGGCGTTCTTCGTCACCTCGGAATCCCGCCCGACCGGATACGGTTCTGCAGCGTTCCGCTGGAAGTCCGGACGTTGCTGGTGCAGGAACTGACACTCCAATCGCGTGGGTTCGTCAATGTGAGCTCGCTTGCTGTGCTGAAGCACACGGCGCCCATTCCTGCTCCGCAATCGGGAACGATCTATCTGGCGAGAAGCGAGGCGAAGGTCCGCAGGCGCGTGTTGAACGAGAAGGAGCTTCAAAGGCGACTCGATAGTTCCGCCCAGGCACGGATCATTTTTCCTGAAAAGTTGAGTTTTGCGGAGCAACTTGCATGTTTGCGCAACAGCGATGTTGTAAGCGGATGCGAAGGGTCGGCTTTCCACTCGCTGACATTCGTGGAGGGATCAAGAACATCCCTGATGTTCAGCGCAAGCGTACCGTCGCTGAACTATTTCCTGTGCGATGAACTCATCGACGGCGACGCAATTTACGTCCGATGCGGTGAGAACCGCTGTGAAGGCGGGGGGCCGGTGACGCGACGGACAGACTGGGTCCTCGATGTCGAGAAGGCAATTGATTTCATTGACCGGACAAGCGCCCAATCGCCCGTTGGTCAAGTAAGTGAAGGATGCAATATCAGGAGATCACCATTGCGCTGAGCTGAATCGCGCAGCGCGTTGCTCAGCAAAATCGCCCGTGCCTGCTCCCTGTGTGGGACCGCCATGATTTCGCCAAAACGTGCAACGTATTGAGAGCCGGCGCACGGGACTATTTCTCCGACGGGAGAAAGATGCCGGTAATCCTCTGCGTAGCCGAGACTGTCGAAGTCATTGCGATATCGAACAAATACCTTCCTGGCCAATTCCCGGTCATACAATTGCTCGACCAGGCCATCGGCACCGGTTCTGTGCTTTTGGTTGCTCGGAACCGCAGCGAGGTCACCTCCCAATCGCCGCGTGATTGCAGCAAATGCATCCGACAATTGCTCAAATCGCCCGACAAAATCGTATCGAAGGAAGGGCAAGAAAAGCTTGAATGTCTGGGCTTTCCAGTGGATGTTGCATTCCAGATCGCTTTGCTCGGCGACCATGTCGACGAACTCGGCGAAATTGTCCGGAGTTCGGGGCAACGAATATCTCGACCCGGAATTTGCAATAAGCCGGCGCCTTTTGTCTATCTTATCCAGATATCCGGACAGCAGGCGGCTGTAGGGGTTGCGTACGACGGTAAAACAAAATCGGGCATCGGCGTCGGTCAAGAACCTGGCGATTTCATTGTTTTTGTAGCAGTCCCAGGGCGACGGAGACTCGCCAGTGCTTTTTGCCCAACCGTAGTTGTGTACGGCGAAATACTTGTCTTTGAACGGAAATTGGTATGCGGCCTGGGTCACCTCGGCCGACCACAGCAAATGTTTGATCTGCGTGTTGGCATTCTTGCCAAGTGGGATATAAAGATAATTGAGTTGTCTGGAGCCCACCGAGTCCCGCAAAACGTCACTTGCATTTGCCCTGTTCCAGCAACGAGCATCGAGAATCATTCGTCAAATCTCCGGCCTGGACCGATCCTCTCCGCGTGTCGTAATTGTCCGTCGACGTACGGCGTCATGCGAGCTAGCTTGGTGAAATCATCCGACGTAGCGCGAGCTCGCCCGGTGTGTCCGGCTTATCCGTCTGCCAATCCGAGTTCCCGGCATAACCCAGGCGTATGAGCCATTCGCCTGCGAGCTCATTGAACAGGGCTGCCGATTCCGAATCGAAATAATTCCGCCAATCGCCCGGAACTCCGTAGCGATAAAAACTCTTGGGGTCGCTCGAGCCTGGTGCACGACCCTTCGTCACCACCGAGAACGATTTGGAATGGGCGATTTTCTCCGCGAGGTCGCTGCCGTCTTTAACGCCGAGACCCGTGAAGATCCTCAAGAGAAATGATGTGGGATCCGTCCAGAGCTCTTCGTAGCTTGTCATGAAAAATTGTTCGCCAAATTCATCTTTTGCAACGTCGGCACAAGCGTTTGCCTGTGCCCAGTTGCGGCACACCTCCTCCAGCGTAGCACGATGCAGCAGCGGCACAGCAGGATTTCCCCCTTCAATGTGATGATGAAAGGCCGCCTCGGCTTCAGCCTTGTCTGTGTATTTGCGAAAGTCGCGTAGACGGAGATTGTGAAAATGATGGGAAACCGCGACGTCGCGTCCGTCGCGATAGATCACAATGAGCAGGGCTTCCGGGAAGATGTTCCTGATTTCCCTGGTGGCGCGCAGGGAAAAAAGCGGGCTCTTGTCGCCGAGTGCTTTTGTGGATGGCGTACGATACGTCTTCAGTATCGACGTAATGGCCGCCCGCGCAACCTTAGCGGGCAGGCGATTCGGCTGTTGATTGTGAAACTCCTTCGTGACCGTCGGTAGTGTGAGCCATTTCTCGACCGCACCGTGCAATTGTTTGCCGGCGAGGGATTTCGGATGGCCGAAGAACCACATTTCCTGATTGGGCATTTCTATCTCGGGATGGGCCCGCAGCATGCTCGCGAGCCACGAGGTGCCGGATTTGTGGGCTCCGGTAACAAAGAAATACTTCATTCCTTGCCGCCTGCTGCCAGACTGGACGCCAATCGGCCCAGGGACCGCGCCGCGAACCGGCGAAGGTCACCCAAGCGCGAATTGCCCGCAGCGCGCGGCCGGGCGCCCTTTGGTTTGTGGACTCCTGTTTCCGGAAGCATCCTGCCGTCATCGGATTGCCGACTGCCATTCGGTACGAGGGCTTTGGCGCATGCCTTCCATTCGGCTTTTTCATCCGGCGCCAGCTGCAGAGTTTCGATCACGCCCGGAAGATTCTCCACCAGCAGCCGAAGCTTGAGTGCATCGGACTCCCGCAGTTGCTCGAAGAATTCACCAAGTGGATGAGACGTTGCGCTCACAGACCAGACGGCGACGGCGCCCCATTGATCGGAGGTTGACGGCGGCCAGCTGCGAAACAGGTGCCTTGCATTTCCAGTTTCCCGGAATTCCAGCTGAGGTTCGCCTTTGTACTGGCTGAACTTGACTCCCAGCCAGGGAAGCCAGCCACCGCCTACGGATAGTCCGCGAAGCACGATCTCGAGTTCCCGGTAGTCTGCGTTCTGGTCGAGGGTGGAGTTTTTGAGGACGGCCTCGTCGAAGCGGAAGGGCGGTGGCGCAAGGCTCGCGCAGCCCGCGATCGCGGCCTGCGCCTGTTCCTGTTGTACTATCCAGGCCTCGTGACTGATGCCGACAACGGAATCCAGATGGTGCGCAATGCTGGCCTGGCGATAGGGCGCACCGAGACGCTGACCGGCATTGTCCTGATGCGTGGCGAAGAAGTTCGAACTTGGGATGCGCGAGGTCCGCGCTGCTACAGTCTGTGAGACGAGAGCCTTGGGCGCAACAAGGACTCTGTGCCCGGCATTTACCAATCGGAGGCACAGATCTTCGTGCCACCGGTCGCCCGCGGCATCGCAGAGCCCAAACTCAAGCAGCGCGTCGCGCCGGAAGACGCTCGCCCTGTGGGCCACACGATCGCTCATCAGTGCAACGGTCGGAGCGTCGCCATAGTTCAACGTGACGTGCCGCGTCGCGCTCTCATTCGTCACAAGAACGTGGCTCGTGAATATGGCCGCTTCCGGTGACGCCGCCAATTGCGCCGCTGCGAGTGTCCACAACTCACCTTCGACGCTCATGCCGGCGGGAAGAAATGCCACCGCCTCGGCGGTCAGATCCGAAATCAGGGACTGAATCTCCGCTGCCGTGGGTTCGATCCAGCCTGTGCCGTGAACGGTGATTCCGGATGCAACAAGGGCCGCTTCCGATAGTGTGGCTGCTTCGAGCGCTTCGCGAGCGACCATGACGTGCACGTCATCGATCTCGCGTCTCGACAACTCCCGCAAGTCGGATGCCAACTCGTACGGATTGGCAGAGCCATAGACAATGTAAGCGAGCTTGAGCGGCGGCCGGCGGGGCGGAAGCGCGGGGTTCGGCGGATCTGCCGTCGCTTCCCAATAGGGCGTGTTCTGCGCAACGGGAGTCGCCGCAGCGGGAGTCCACGCGAGCGCGCACTGCATGGTTTTCGCGAGGCCGATGAAATCGCCATCGAAAAACAAGCAGTCTTGCCCTTCGCGCCACACCTGCGTCTCGGCGCCGAATGCCGGACAACGCCGGTTCAGAATAGTTCTCACTCCGAGCAGGCGCGCCTCGAAAGCCAGCAGACACAGGCTTTCGTAAACGGACGGGATGACGAGGATGCTGTTCATCATCATCCGGGCGCGATACTCCTCGCCCGATGGATCGAGGAAAATCACTCGATCCCGCCACCTGGGTGGCACAAGCCGTTTCAGCCAGTCGATGTACTGTTCGTCCCAGCCATATGACGAAATTCGGAACAGGTTTTCGGCCCCGGGCAGGTCGTCGAGGAATCTCACGGCCGCGCGGATGTAAATATCGGGGCCCTTGAACGGCTGAAGGCGTGAGGAAAACAGAAAATCGCGCGGTGTTGCGCGCCGACTCTCGTCCGCGCACGATTCGGCGAGGGCCGATTGTTCTGCCGGGGAGAGCAGCACCGGGGGCAATTCCACGCGTACCTTGTTCATCCATCCTGACGGCAGGCGGAACCATTCGGCATTCGTTCGTGCGGTCGATTCGAGATGTGCGACAACAAGATCGGCGTCGCGCAGGCACTGTCGCTCCAGATCGCATTTGGCGGCCATCCATGGTGACGGCTGGTGCATGAACGGCTCGTAACGCGCTATCAGGGAAAAGGTCGAATGCAGCCGAATCGCGAAGCGTGTGTTCAAAAAGTCGAGGCCGGCACCTTTGGCGGCAAGTGACGCGGCACCCCAGCCGCCAAAATCCGGAAACTCGACGTAGTCGAATTCGCGTCCGTGCCGCCTTTGCGCATCCAGCAGCCCGGCATAATAACGCAGCGACTCGATCATCAGCTCGTCGAGCGAGTCGCTTGGGTCGAGCGTTCGAATGGCCTCGCCCAATGATCCGAGTGAATCTGGCGCGCCGGAGCAGATATGGATCGTCGCAAGTCCCGCGTAGGCGGATTCGATTGCAGCTGCCGACGCTGCAAGTTTCGGACCCAGGAGAAAATGCAGATCGGTGGCCACCCCGCTCCGGGCGTTGGCGATAGCGAAATTGTACATGAGGCGGCCGATGCCGCCCTTGTCGATGGGATAGATCTCGTTGCTGACGATGCAGACGGAGGCCTCCATCTAAAGCTCCAGGAATTCTTTGTAGCTTGCGAGGCCCGCGGCGGTCCGCAGTTTCACGAAGTCGGAGATCATCTCGGAAAGTCCGACGGGGTCTCTCGACCACTCATCGAGAACCATGTCGAATCTGCGGCGCAGCAGCCCAGGGTCGTCCAGCTCCGCAACTTCGCACAGCTCGCTCAGCGGATGACTGGAGAAAACCGGCAGACGAAGGGGACCGACGATTGCCGGAGTGCCCACAGCAAGCGCTTCGAGTTGCGTCATGGGCTGGCATTCCGAGAATGATACGTTTGCCACGAGCTGTGCGAGCCGCATATACGCGAGAAGCCCCGGCAGCGGCTGAAACCCGACGAGCTGTGCCTTGTCGATGATCATCAGACGCTCAAGATACGTGGGCCAGTTCACGAGGCAGATACGCCGCACTTTCTCCGAGCCCTGGGCGGCAATGACCTGCGTATAGAGATTTTTCCGCCATGTGTTCTCCACCGGAATGAAAACATTGCCAGGCTCGCGTTTCGGCAGCGCCACGATGAGCCTGGACAGATCCGGGGGAATATTCACCACGCATTGCGGCCACGTTTTTTCGTGAAAGAGGTGGAAATTGGGCTTTACGCTTGCGGTCCGGGCGACAACGCCGCTGGCGACCCTGTCATGAATGCGATCGAGCATTGCTATCTCAAAATGATGCTCGAATTGCGAGGTCGTTACGTGGGTAACGACGTAGAGGCGGAGTTCGGAACCAAATTCTCGGTGAAGGTGCTCGACGAGACTGTCGGCGGTTTTGGAATAGCCCTGGAAGCACACCACCTGATAGGCGTGCTCGCGAATGAGGCGGTCGACGAATCCTGTCTCTTCGCGTGTCAACGCGTTCTTGTGACTGATTGCGAGCTTTCCGCCCGGAAGGCATGCCGTCGCGCTGCGGATCCCATGCCAGTGCCGATCCAGCACGTGAAGTACGGGGCTCATCGCCGGGTCGCTGTGAGCGACGATGGTGTCCCTGTCTTCGTTGAAAATGATACCGACATGTGCCGGCTCGGGCGGCCGCGCGCCGAAATCATCCAGGGCGGCCGCGGGGTCGATCACGATCGTGGACTGAGAGACGAAGAGTCCGTGCCGCACGCTGATATGGATGACCTCATCGCCCGATTAAACCTGAAGCGGATTTGCTGATGCCCGCACGCTGGGCGCCGGAGACGCGGACAGCATAACGTGACCCACCGAAGATGCAAAATGCGGAACGGCAGGCCGCCGTCTGGTTGAACAGCGGAACGTATGGCGGCTTGACCATTCCACCGCCGCCACCCGATGGTTTTTCGGCAACCGGTACCCATGGGCGGCTGGCGGCGGTGCGGTGGGGCGTGCTAACGGAGCCCTCCGATGGAAACCCAGGCCTTTGGCACGACGAGCGATGTTGCCCGCGGCGGGCGCGATCGCGGTTTGCGGATCAGCTGCATCATCTGCACGTACAATCGCGTCGAACTGCTGAGACGCGTGTTCGAGGGACTGCTCGGGCAAACCCTTCCGCGGACAGAATTCGAGATCATTGTTGTCGATGACGGCTCTACCGAGGATGTAGGTTCCCTCGTCCTGCACTATCAAAAACTGCTGCCCTTATATTGTCTGAAGCAGGAGAATCGCGGACTTGGAGCCGCCAAGAACGCGGGCGTGACAGCTTCCAGAGCGCCCATCCTCCTGTTCATGGACGACGACGATGTTCCTGCGCCAAGCCTGCTGATGGAGCATCTGCGCACGCACGAATCGTATCCTCAAAAGCACATCGCTGTCCTGGGGCATACCAATCTCCATCCGGCAATCGCCACCAGGCCGCTAATGCGGTTTGTAACCGACGTCGGGTGCTACCTCTTCAGCTACGGGCGGATTACCGATGGCGAGATTCTCGACTACGCGTGGTTCTGGGGGGGCCGATCTTCGTGCAAGCGGGAGATTCTTCCCGGTCCGCAGCCTTTCAATCCGTTGTTTCGCTTTGGCTGCGAGGACATCGAGCTTGGCTACCGGTTATCGGCACACGGACTAAGAGTGGTCTACAATCGCGATGCAGTCACGACAATGCTGCGGGCCCTCAGTCTGGACGAGTTTTGCCGCCGTACCGAGACGCAGGGCAGATCGAACTGGCTGTTCAGCCGATTGCACCCTGCGCCGGAAATCCAGATCTGGGCCGGTATCGAGGACGCGCACAGCCGTTGGCAGCGGCTCCGCCTGGAATACAACAGGATGATCGACACGGCACGACGTCTTGATGCGATGGCGGAGGCACGCGTCAAATTCGGAATCGAGACGGACAGTGCATTTGTGGCACTGCTGCATCGCGCCTATTGGGACGCACTTGACGCCGCGCGTTTGAAGGGAATCGTTTCCGCCGCCGGAGAATACCGGCGCACAGATCAGGAACCGCTGTCCGAAGCTCTTCCCGCTGTGTCGTGATCCGGCCCGCGATTCCCTGGAACATGAATCTGATTATATTGAATCAGATTCATGCTCCAGATTCTTTGGTTCTCGCGCAATTTGGCGGGTGCAGTGCTGCACACTTCGCCCGATTGCGCTTTAGGCGAGCAGAAGCTCCTGCAAGGCCGTTCGCGCGACAGAAACCGAGAAACGGCTGCCAACATGATCGAGCGCTTTGCGGGACATCTCACGCCAGAGGGCTTCATCGCGGTAGAGCCGGATCACGGCTGCCGCGAAGTCCTGTGGATTATCAGCGATCAGCGCGGTCTCGCCATTTTCGAGATCCATGCCTTCGGCGCCAATCGATGTCGTCACGACGGGGAGGCCCAGGCTCATACTCTGGCCAATCTTGCCCTTCATGCCGGCTCCATAGCGCAGGGGTGCCGCGAAAACGCGGCAACGATCGAAATATTCCTCCGCGTTCGGCACATGGCCCGCGACATGCACCCCGTTGCCCGCCAATCCCTTGATCTGCTCGGTTGGCGAGCTGCCGACAAGATATAACGGGACGTCGCAAAGGGCGGCCCGCACCATCGGATGTATGTTGCGCGCAAGATGCTCCGCGGCGTCCTGGTTGGGAGCGTGCAGATAGTGGCCGATGAAGAGGAGGCCGCGCCGCTCTGCAAAACCCGGAACACGATCCTGCGCGCTATGGATGTTCGGGATGGTGAACACGCGCGCATCCGGATGGCGTTTCGCTATCAAACGCGCCTCATGGGCACTGATCGCCACGATGCGGTCGGCCGACAGAATGTTCACGGCTTCCATGCGGTCGTAATAGTCCGCCTGCCGGAAATCTTCGGCGTCTCTGCTCAGTTCGGCGGCGCGCCTGTGTCGTATTCCGTGCAGGTCGACCGTGTCGTAGATCAGTGTAGCCTGCGGCGCATAAACCCGTATTGCTGCCGCGTATTGAAGCATGAGATCGGGAAAGCAGACAAAGGCCGCCTCGTAGCAACGCCCTTTCGAAATCAGATGTTCGATCGCGGCGTCGTAGCCAAAGATCACGGAAACTCCCTGCCCGCGAAGCTTTGCGACCCGTTCGCGCAGCTGGTCCCCGACATTGGCGAAGACCCAGTGGTAGTCCGCAGGACCGTGATTGGAAATAAACGTGACGTCGAATCCGAACTCCCGCAGAAGATCGACGATGGCAGTCATGCGCACGCCGGAACTTTGAATGTCGGGCGCTGGAATACGCACATCAACCACCAGAATCTTGCGCCGGCCCCGTCCTTCGCCGGCGTGCGGATCGGTCAACTCCGGTAATCCAGGAGCTGGGCGAGTTGTCGCCGATGCCATGGGCGCCCGCGGGAGTCCGCGGCGCCAGGAAAGGAATCGCGTCTTGATGCTGCGCAGAGGGGCGGTAATGCGCCAGGAAGTGGATGCCTGCAACGCACGAATTTCGGCGCCCAGTCTCAGGGCTTCAGCGTCTTCGCTTCCGCTGTATCGCATTTTGGCAATCTGGCGATCCCTGAGATCGATTTCCCGGTAGAGGGCCGCGATTCGCGCGCGTTCTTCATCCAGCGCCGCTTCTAGTTCGTCAGCGGACATCGTCGCTGCCACTGAAGGCTCGTGCGTGCAACATGCGAACCGCCGTCATCCATGGTCCGAATTCGATGATCAGGCGCGCACGATATTCAATGTCGCGCTTTTCGTGGTGCCGGGAAACACCGTGTCGATCTGTTGCGTGGTCAGTTTCAGATGGTCTTTCAGCACAGCTCCTACGACGGTGCGAAAATCTGTCGTCACGGCAAGATCGCGCTGTTCATGCAGGCTCTCTTCGTCGATTCCCGGCCATTGGCCGTAGACTTTGCCGCCATTTACTGGCCCGCCCATGACCCACATGGCGTTGCCGTGGCCGTGATCGGTGCCCCCATTGCCATTCTCGCGCGCGGTGCGGCCGAACTCGGACATCACCAGGACGACCGTGCGGCCGTAGACGTTTCCCAAGCCTGTCCGAAGTTGTGCGAGACCCTCTCCCAACGGGCGCAAATGGTTGGCGAGCTGGCCCTGGGCATCACCCTCCCGCACATGCGTATCCCAGCCGCTCAACGCGAAAAACGCGAGCTGTATGGTAGGATCCTGCTTCATCAACTGACAGAGCTTCGCCGAGTCCTGAGGAAAGCCCCGTGGCGACGGGGCGCCTGCTGCCGCCTCCGTCATGTCGCGCGCGAGATCGGCCGTCAGTTGCGAGTGCGCGGCGCGTCCTTCGTGATAGGCGACACGGATCGGATCGTTGCCGGCATACATGCGATCAAACACCGCCTGGGTGACCGGATCGAGTGTCGACGTCTCGGCTTGCCTGCGGCCCCCATAGTCGTGTGTCGGTATGCTGGCGACCGGGATCGCGCCTTCCAGGATTTTGGGGAGTGTCTTCCCGAAATTCACGGCTTCGGTCGGTGCATGCTTTCCAGGCAGGGCCGCGAGCGCGCGATTCATCCAGCCGTCCTGGGTAGTCAGAACGCCCGGCGTGCCCGATTCCATAAAAGCCTGGGCCTGAAAATGCGAACGCGACTCGTCCGGCGATCCGCAGGCGTGAACAAAGGCGAGGCTGCGCTCCTTCCAGATCGGTATCAGCGAATCCAGTGCCGGATGGAGCGCGAACTGCCGGTCGAGATCAATGGCGCCGCCGCTTTGTCCCGGGCGCGCCACCGCGATTGTAGGCCGCAGGCTGTAATACTCCGCGTCCGTATAGGGAATCACGACATTGAGTCCGTCGATTGCGCCACGCAGGAGCACAACCACCAGACGCTCCTGTCCTGCGGCCGGGTTTTGCAGCGCCCACGCGCCCGACCCGAACGGGAAAAGCGAAAGGCCGCCGGTGGCGGCTGAGCACCTCAGAAAATCGCGACGTCGCATGCAAACCTCCAGAGTGGCTGCGGTCTCAACAGCGCATGAAATCGGGACTTCCGAGAATTGCGCCGGCCCGGCGGTCGCGTGGCGCCTGTTCGATCGCCGCAAGCGTCGTCTTGCCAAAAGCGGGTTTCAGCGTGTCCAAGAGCCTGTCCGGATCAGGCGGCGAGCCCGCCCCGTCGTTCGAGCCGCCATATTCTCCATTACCGATCCGCTGCGCGAGAGAAAGTCGCCGCAGGAGACCGTCCGGATCCAGCCATGCAGCCTGGGTGCAGGCGTATCCGTCGGGAGAAAGGCAGCCATAGAGCGGCTGGCCGAGATCTTCGAGCGCGAATGCGAGCGGAGCAGCATTTGCTGGACTAATGCCTGCCGCCCGCGCGGCCGATACGACGAATCGATAGGGCGTCTTGAATTTGGCTCCGAAACGGATTGGCGTAAGAAATTCTGGACGGTTCAGCATGGTCTTCAGCACCGAGCGGATGTCGCCGCTGGTTTCGCGGAAGGTCCTCGCCATTGCATCGACAAGGGCGGGGGCCGGCTGATCCGCAACGAAGAATTGCGCCAGTTGAAAGCTGATATGCCGCGAAGTTGCTGGATGGGCCGCCAACATCAGAAGAGCGGCCTCGCCCTCGCCGACATCGCCGCCGCTGAAGGTGCGTCCGAGCAGGGATTCCGCCGAAGGATCATGATGCCTTGCGGCGAAGCGAAACGCTCCCCGGTTCTTCCTGAACCGGTTGACGGCATTGGCCGCGTCCGAATCCGCACCGGGCCCTACAGTCCAGCCAGTCAGGATGTGCGCGAGTGCAACCACGTCGGCCTGCGAATAGCCTCCATCGACTCCGAGTGTGTGCAGCTCCATGACTTCGCGGGCAAAGTTTTCGTTGATGCCGCGCTCTTTCCTGTTTTTCCTGGAGACCTGCATGGCGTCGTCGGCCATGGCGTCCTTTGACGTCGCTTGCATGCCGGGAGCTACATTCTGCGCATTGTCGAGATAAACCAGCATTGCCGGGTGTTTCGCCGTCGCAAGCAAGAGATCGCTGAATCGCCCAAGCGTATGCGGACGAATCGCCTCTTCTTCATAGGCTCCGATCCACACCTTTATCGGACCCTTCCCCTCGAAGACGTTGAAATGATTGAACCAGAATTCGACAAGTGCTTCGTGGAGCTGCCATGGGCTGCCTATCGCCCTCGCCAGTCGCGCGACGTGCGCCTCGCGCTTGACCTGCTTTTCGCGCGCAATCAGTTTCCTTTTCTCGTCCTTTGGAACCGATTTGGGATCATCCACCTGGTCCTTCCACCAATATTCCGCATAGACCTCGGCGGTGTTCTTGCCGAAGGACGGCAGCGCCCGAAGTGCCGAAGTTACCGATGGCGGCAAGCGCGCCGGCTGAGGATGAAGCTGCTCGTCGAGGAATGCCTCGATGCCCATCCCTCCGATTCGCGCGAGATCTCCTTGCGCCGGACCGAAACCCAGGCGGTTCGAAAGATGGAGTGCAGTGGACGTTTCGAGCATTGTTGGGCTCGTTGAGGTTGATTTTACCAGTATCGGCGAAGTGACGCGACTCTGCCAGAGCCACATGGCGGCAGTGCGTCCGCGCGATTAATCCCCCGTAACCCGCCAGAACCCGGCCTGTGGATTGACGCCTTCGGGATAAACATCTAAAATACCATCGACAAGATAGACAATAACGAACGATCCTCTGCCCAAATCGATCGCTCGACCGGGTCAGAAAGGCGCCGACATGCTGAATATCTCAACGACGGCCCAACACGAGAATGCGTCGCCTGCTGAGAGCGTCGACCCCCTCCCCCACGCGGTTCTGTGTGCGGGCACCAAGAGCAGCGCTTCGACATGGCTCTACAATGTTGTCGCGGAAATTCTTCGGCACCGCGGCGAGGCCGAAGCCAACAGCTACACGCGCGCCGACGAGTCCCGGAACCCTGTCTATGGAAACGTGAGGCAGTTTTACGCGGACTCACCGCGCGGCTTCTCCAAATATAATCCCCGCGCCGACACGCTCGTGGTGCAGACCCAGCAACCGTCCGACGCCCTGAGCGCTCTCGCGGCCGGCTCCCGGTTTCAGGTGGTGATGACGATTCGCGAGCCGCGGGATGCCGTCGCCTCATTGATGAAACGCTTCGGCTTTTCATTCTCGGGCGCCTTCAACGCCGTTGCGGAAGGCGACGCGCGAATGGTCGAGCTGTTTCGCCGCAGTGCACCGCTCGTGCTGCGCTTCGAGGACCGGTTTTACGAACGCGAGGTGACCATCGCAGCCGTTGCGGAATATCTGGGCATCGATCTTCCTGCCATGCTTGTCCGGGAGATCTTCAATGCGCTGACACGCGAGTCGGTCGTGAAGAAAATCGAATCAATGCGACAGAGCGGGGTCCTCGACGACCTCGTGAACCCTACGCGGCACGACCCGCAGACTCGTTGGCGATTGGGCCATGTCGGGGAAATCGCAATCGGACAACATGCCGAATTCCTCTCGCGTGAGCAGCAACTGGTTGTGCTGACGGCGACCGCAGAATACTGCGCGGAGTTCGGTTATCCGGTGGAGCTGACCTGATCGGCTAATTCTCCATCGCCGCGTAGACGAACGTGCGCAATTGCTGCCGTATGGGATAGGTGGTCGATGGCAGGAACTGAGTCATGAACACGACGGCGAGATCGTCCTTCGGATCGATCCAGAAAGCCGTGCTTGCCGCTCCGCCCCAGAAATATTCGCCGACATTTCCAGGCGTCATGGTTCTCGCCCGGTCGAGCACCACCGCAAATCCCAGCCCGAATCCAATCCCGGCATAGGCGGCTTCGCTGAAGAGCGACCGCGACATGTCTGCGAGTTCTCTTCCATCGGGCAGGTGATTCAATGTCATGAGCGCGACGGTCCTGGGGCTTAGCAGGCGTTCACCGCCAAGTGCGCCGCCGTTGAGAAGCATGTGGCAGAATTTGAGATAGTCAGCTGCCGTGCCGATGAGCCCGCCTCCTCCCGATATGAAGGCGGGTGGTGCGAGGTAGCGGCTCTTCGAGGGGTCGTCCTGAAGCACGACCTTTCCGGCCGGATCGAGCCCGTAGCATGCGGCAAGCCGCGAATGCTTGCCTTCCGGCACATGGAAATCCGTGTCCGTCATGCCAAGCGGGTCGAGGATTCGCGTTCGCAGAAACTGTTCGAACGGCATCCCGGAAATCAATCCGACCAGGTATCCCAGCACGTCGGTCGAAACCGAATAGTTCCAGGCCTCCCCGGGCGAGAATTCGAGCGGTGTGCGCGAGAGAAGTTCGATCATCCGCTCGAGCTGGACATTCCCTTCGATGGTTCCGATCTCGGCCTTGCGATACGCCGCGTCGACATTCGTTCGTGCCTGAAACCCGTAGGTCAGACCGGATGTGTGGCGCAAAAGATCGATCATGCGCATGGGACTTGAGGTGGGCCTTGTCTGAAAGGCGCCCGGCACGCCGGCCACGAACACACCCAGGTTCCGCCAGGATGGAATGAATCGATGTACGGGATCGTCGAGAGAGACGAGACCTTCTTCGACCAGCATCATGAACGCGACGCTGGTGACGGGCTTTGTCATCGAATAGATGCGGAAGAGAGTATCCTGTCGCATGGGCACGTTGCGCTCGCAATCAGCGAGTCCGGCCGCCGCCCAATGGACGGTTTCACCGTGGCGCGAGACCGCAAGCAGCGTGCCGGCGAGTTTTCCGGTTTCGACGTAGCGCTCCTTGAGAAATCGATCGATCCGCGCCAGCCGAGCGGGGGAAAATCCGAGATTTCCGGGCATGGTCACAAATTGCTCCCTTGCGGCATGGACCTCGCTCTTCTGTCAGACCGCGCTCTTCTGTTAGCCGGGACTCCGCCCAATGTCACTCAAGGCGTTCGAGCAATCGAACCCGAGGGGTCAGAGCCCGTCGACCGGCCAATCAACGCGGCCGAAGCCGCCGTTGCCCGGCAAACCTCATGTAATATGCTGCGCAGCTCTTGATGAAGGATCGCCTGGCATATGAGTGCATCAGCTTCGAGTCTCCCACTGTGGCCTGCCATGTCTCTGGCCCAGGCGCACGCGCTGTTGACAGCGCCGGGGGCGCGCTTCGAGATGGAAGAGGTCGTGATCCGCGGCGTTCGGACACGCTGCTGGAAGAACGCTCCGCCAACTCTGCGCGACGTGCTTCGAACGGGACGGCTGTTCGGCGATCGCGATTTTCTCGTCTACGAAAATGAGCGCGTGACCTTCGAAGCGCTTTGGCGCGCCTCGGGTGCTGTTGCGCATGCGCTGTTGGGCAAAGGTCTGCAAAAGGGAGACCGCGTGGCAATTGTCATGCGCAATCTCCCGGAGTGGGCCGCAATTTTCTATGGCGCGGCGGCCGCCGGGGCAATCGTGACACCACTCAACGCGTGGTGGACAGGCGCAGAGCTTGAATACGGACTGGTCGATTCGGGCGCCAGGTTCGCTTTCGTCGATGGCGAGCGGTTTGAGCGACTTGCGGAGCGTATGGTAAACTGCCCCGCGCTGGAACGGATCTTTGTCAGCCGCTCATCGGACGAGTTGCTGCATCCGCTTGCCGCGCGGCTTGAAGACGTGATCGGTTGCGTGCCTGACTGGATTACGCTTCCTGACCGTCCGCTGCCGGACACGCTGCTCGCGCCGGACGACGATGCGACCATTCTCTACACATCAGGGACAACGGGCAAACCGAAAGGTGCGCTCGGCACGCACCGCAACATGAACTCCAATATCATGGCAGCCGGATTTTCAGCCGCCAGGAACTTCCTGCGCCGGGGCGAGCCGGTACCTGAAATTGATCCCCTCACAGCACCGCAGCGTTCGGCGCTTCTCTCCGTGCCGCTCTTTCATGCGACAGGCTGCTTTGCCGTGCTCAATCCCGCACTTTGTTCGGGGGGCAAGATCGTTTTGATGCGCAAATGGGACGTCGAAAAGGCCTTGCAACTCATTGAGCGGGAAAAGGTGAATATGGCCGGCGGGGTGCCCACGATCGCGTGGCAGCTGATCGAACACCCGGCGCGAACGCACTATGATCTGTCCTCCCTCGAGAGTGTCGCGTATGGAGGCGCACCTTCTGCGCCGGAGCTGGTGCGCAAGGTCGCCGAGGCGTTTCCGAAGTCGCTTCCAGGCAATGGCTGGGGAATGACGGAGACATCGGCGACCTGTACCACGCATAGCGCCGAAGATTACCAGCATCGTCCCGATTCGTGTGGTCCCGCGGTCGCGGCGTGCGACCTGAAAGTGGTTGCGCCGGACGGCTCCGTTTTGAATCATGGCGAGGTGGGCGAATTGTGGGCCCGCGGACCGAATGTCGTGAGAGGTTACTGGAACAAGCCGCAGGCCACCGCAGAGACCTTTATCGACGGTTGGGTGCGAACCGGTGATCTCGCCCGGCTGGACGAAGAGAGCTTTTGTACCATCGTCGACCGCGCCAAGGACATGCTCATCCGTGGCGGCGAAAACATCTACTGCGTGGAGGTCGAAAACGTACTCTACGAACATCCTGCCGTCGTTGACGCGGCGCTTGTCGCCATCCCCCACCATACGCTCGGCGAAGAGCCCGCTGCCATCGTGCACCTGAAAGCGGGCTTGCAGGCAACGGAAGAGGAGTTGCGCAGCTTTGTCGCGGCCCGGCTGGCTGCGTTCAAGGTGCCGGTGAAAATCGTTTTCTGGCCCGAATCCCTGCCGCGCAATCCCAACGGCAAAGTCCTCAAGTCGGAACTGAAGGGTCAGATCGGCTCCCTTTTATCGCGAGCGGCGGCGCCATAACCATTCCGGCCCAACCATCGGGGGTGTTGCGCGTGAAGTTTTGATGACGACGGCTGCGTCGCTCCCGATTGTTGTATGATGCGCCGGGCGATTCAGGTGGCGTGGCGTGGTCCGCAGACTTCGTGAACGTGTAGCGATGCGCGAGGGGCTATGGTGGCTCAGCGGGGGGCTTGCCGTGGGGTCTGTTGCGTGTGCAACCGCTGTTCCCTACGCGCCGGAAGCGCTTTTCGGCGCATGCATTTTCGGCGTGTGTCTCGCATTTGCGGTGAGAACGGGCCGAACTGGCGACGGAGAATCCGGGAGTGCCATCAGCGACGATTCTGTCGATCCCGTTTTGCTCCCGCCACGGGCGCGGGACCTGCTGGAGCGCCTGCCGGATCCGCTCATGCTGCTCGACGAAACAAGCCGCGTGATCCTTGCGAACCGGGCGATGGTAGCGGTTGTCGGCACCGACACGAGAAAAAAACATGTGTCCGCAGTTCTGCGGACGCCGTCGGTGCTGCAGGCCATCGAACGGACGGTGGCGACGGGCGAGCCGGCGTCGGTTGAGTTTTCGGTCCGCGTGCCCGTCGAGCAACATTATGAAGCCTATGTTACGCGTACCGAGCTTGGTCCCCGCATCACGGCTATTCTTCTTCACGACGTGACCGCCACGCTGCGCGCGCAGGAGGCGCGCGCCGATTTCGTCGCCAATGCGAGCCACGAGTTGCGCACGCCACTTGCCGCGCTATCGGGTTTCATCGACACCCTGCGAGGGCACGCCAGGGACGATGAAGGTGCGAGGGAAAGGTTTCTCGACATCATGAGCGTCGAAGCGGGCCGCATGAGCAGGCTGATCGATGATTTGTTGTCTCTGACACGCATCGAACAGAACGAACACGTGCCGCCCCTTGGCGAAGTCGACATTATGGGGGTCGTTTGCGACGCTGCCGCGGCGCTGCAAGGACTCGCAAGGGTCGATGAGGTGACTCTCTCCGTTGCGAAGACAGATGGTCTTCCGCCGATCGTCGGAGATCGCGACGAACTGATTCAGCTTTTTCAGAACCTCATGCATAATGCGATCAAATACGGGCGCCGGGGCGGTCATGTCTCGATCGCATTATCGCCGGCCTCGGCTCCCGCGACTCCGTCTGGCCGCCACAGCGCCGAATCGTTCATCGCAATCGCGGTGAAGGATGACGGAGAAGGCATTCCCCGCGAGTTCATTCCCCGGCTCACCGAACGTTTCTACCGCGTTGATGTCCGGCGAAGCCGGGAGCGCGGCGGAACGGGGCTTGGTCTTGCGATCGTCAAGCACATCGTCAACCGTCATCACGGCAGGCTGCTGATCGACAGCGTAGCAGGAGAAGGCAGCACATTTACCGTCCTGTTGCCGGCCGCGCCGCTACCGATGCGCGAAATCGCTCACGCTGTCACGGAAATGATATAAATTCGTCACATAGGCGTGCCGGATAGTAGACTACGCAAGGCTATGTTGCGGCGTGCGATGCGATTCGGAGCCGAAGGCCGGAGTAGTGAGCGAGGAACGGATGAGCGAGCACACGGTAAGGGCTTTCAGCGAGCAGCTCGAGAGCCTCGCGACCGGGGTCGCCCAGATGGGCGGCTTGGCCGAAGCGCAGTTCACTGAGGCGATCGAAGCCATCGGCAAGCGCGACATGTCGCTTGCGGAGGCGGCCATTGCCGGGGATCCGCGCATCGACCAGCTGCAGCAGTCGATCGAGGAACGGGCGGTGAAAGTGCTCGCTTTGCGACAACCCATGGCGATCGACCTGCGCGACACGCTCGCGGCTATCAAGATTGCGAGCGAACTCGAACGCGTCGGCGATCTCGCCAAGAACATTGCCAAGCGCGCGCTGGTGCTGAACCGGGAACCCCCCATCCGCCTCACCTCGAGCCTCGCCCGCATGGGAAAGGTGACGCTGGGACAGCTCAAACTCGTCCTCGACTCCTACTCGGACCGCGATGCGGCGGGCGCCGAGGCGGTTTGGCGCCAGGACAACGAGATCGACGAAATCTACAACAGTCTCTTCCGCGAGCTGCTCACCTACATGATGGAGGACCCGCGCACGATCGGGCTGTGCACGCATCTGCTCTTCGTTGCCAAGAACATCGAGCGCTGCGGCGATCATGCGACCAACATCGCCGAGACCGTCTATCACATGGTTAGCGGCGGCCATCTCGCCAGCGAGCGCCCAAAAGCGGACATAACGTCCTCTACGAGCGTGCCCTTCGAGCGTAAGGCATGATGCTGAAACCGACTGTGCTCGTCGCCGAAGACGAAGGCGCGCTCATCACGCTCCTGCGCTACAATCTGGAGCGCGAGGGCTACCGGGTGCTCGAGGCGCTGAACGGCGAGGAGGCGATACTTGTCGCCAACGAGCAGCAACCCGACCTCGTACTCCTCGACTGGATGCTGCCCCAGTTATCGGGCATCGAAGTGTGCCGCAGGCTGCGCAGCCGCCAGGAAACCCGCAACGTTCCGATCATCATGCTGACGGCGCGTGGGGAGGAGACGGACCGTATTCGCGGCCTCGACACGGGGGCCGACGACTACATTACCAAGCCGTTTTCGATGACTGAATTGCTGGCCCGGCTGCGCGCCGTGATGCGCCGCATCCGTCCAAGCCTGGCGGAAGATGTGGTGCGCGTGGGAGACATCGAGATGGATCGCGCCGCTCACCGCGTGCGCCGCGCGGGCCAGGACGTGCATCTTGGTCCCACGGAATTCAAGCTGCTCGATCACCTCATCCAGCATCCGGGCCGGGTCTTCAGCCGCGAGCAATTGCTCGACACGATCTGGGGATCGGACGTCTATGTCGAAGCGCGAACGGTCGATGTCCATGTGGGCCGACTGCGCAAGGCGCTGAACGGCATCGGAGAACGCGACCCCATTCGCACCGTGCGCTCGGCCGGCTACGCGCTCGACGACACGTTCGCGGCCTGAAAGCTCAGCCGACCATGCGGCTTTTCTCCCGCCGCAGCTGCTGAGGTTGGTAGGCCTTTCGGGCATGGGCTTCGCAGTAGGGAGAGCCGGTCTTCGGCTTGCGCCCGCAGAAGTGGAATTCGTTTTCGGCCGGGTCGCCGATGGGCCACCGGCACATACGGTCGTTGATCGTGAGCACGGTTGCGAAACTGCCGTCCTCGAGCACGATAGGCTCCTCCTCGATGATCGGAGGTTGCGGGATATGGGCCCGCATCGAGAACCTCGGCGCCGCCGGAAGTCTGACGCGTTCGCTCCGTGGCGCGCTGGCCCGCCCCGCCAGGCCGAGGCGATGTACCTTCCCGATCACGGCATTCCGGCTGATCCCGCCCATGACGCGCGCGATGTGGCTTGCCGACAGACCCTCTGTCCAAAGCGACTTCAGTTGCTCGATGCGATCGTCGGTCCAGCCCATTTGGGTCTCCTTCCCCCAGAACTACCAAATATCGTAGCAAGGTACGGAAATCGCACAAGTGCTGGCAGTGTGGCACAGCATATTGTCCACAGAAACTGGGGGAACTATGCCGTTGGGAAACCCAACGCTAGGGGTTGTGGGCCGAGAAATCCAAAAACGGGTCGTGGCTTTAGCCGCCCCGCTGTTGCTCCATATTAAAAAACGCGACGAGCAGCAGGGCAACAACAATCCAAAAGGCTAGCGAAAGATACCATCGTTTGGACGTCAGCACAGACGATCTCGCCATATGCTTTTTCCATTGTGCCCGGACCTCGGGATAGCCGCCGCGCCACCATATGCGACCCCATCTTGCCGCCCCGCTATCAGCGCGGCCCAGATTAGGGCAACGAAGATTTGGTCTTGGGTCCAGCGCCATGGGCTGGAAAAGGCCCTGATCGAAGTGAAAATCAGTATCCATACGGCGTAGGCGTATGCGAGCCAGAGCCACACCTTCCATATTCGCCCCATTGCCCCCTCATTCTCAGGCGCGGACTGGTTCCTTGTACATCAGCTGTTTGCCTTCCGCGCACTGGATCGCCTTGACCGTTCGTGCCTGATCCGTGGTCTTGCGCTCATTCCAACGACACGAGAATTCGTCGCAATAGCGGTGCAGATGTTTTGTGGTTGACCATGTGGAATGAGCCTGTCTTGACCGCATCCGGCACGCAGCCGATAAAGCGCGCCCGCTCGAACACCGCGCATTCCGCTCCGAAAAGGAGAGCGATTTGATTCCGACAGTGTTGCCGACCTACAGCCGTGCCGATCTCGCCTTCGTCCGGGGGGAAGGGGCGTATCTCATCGCGGAAGATGGCACACGATACCTCGACTTCGCGGCAGGCATCGCGGTCAATGCTCTTGGTCATGCGCATCCGAAGCTCGTCGCGGCGCTGTCCGAACAGGCGTCCCGTCTGTGGCACACATCGAACCTTTATCGGGTGCCCGGCCAGGAGCGGCTGGCCCGGCGCCTGGTCGAAGCGACATTCGCCGACACGGTTTTTTTCGGCAATTCGGGGGTCGAGGCGGTCGAGTGCGCGCTCAAGATGGCGCGACGATTTCATTACGCGCGCGGAGAAGGCGAGCGCTTTCGCACGATCACCTTCGAGGGCGCGTTTCACGGCCGCACGCTGGCGGCGATCGCCGCCGGTGGGCAGGCGAAATACCTCGAAGGCTTCGGTCCGAAAGCAGAGGGTTTCGACCAGGTGGCGTTCGGCGATCTTCGCGCGGTAGAGGCAGTTATCGCACAATCTTCAGCCGCGATCCTGATAGAACCCATACAGGGCGAAGGCGGACTCGCCCCTGCAACGCCAGAGTTTGTGCGCGCGTTGCGCCGTCTTTGCGATGAACGCGGACTGCTCCTCATCTTCGACGAAGTGCAGACTGGCGTCGGCCGCACGGGAAAGCTCTTCGCTTACGAATGGTCCGGCGTGGAGCCGGACATCATGGCGATCGCCAAGGGCATCGGCGGTGGATTTCCCATGGGTGCCTGCCTTGCCACAGAGCGCGCTGCATCCGGCATGACGGTCGGTTCGCATGCCAGCACCTTTGGCGGCAATCCGCTCGCCATGGCCGTCGGCAATGCCGTGCTCGATGTCGTGCTCGCGCCGGAGTTCCTGCCGCATGTCGAACGCGTCGCCAACTTTGCGCGCCAGCAGCTCGCTGCTCTTCCCTCGGAGTACCCCCATATCTTCGAAGACGTACGCGGACATGGCCTGATGCTGGGTTTGAAGATCAAGGTGCCAAACACCGCGTTCATCGACGAGTTGCGGAAGCGGAAGCTGCTTGCGGTCGCGGCGGGCGGCAATGTCGTGCGGCTCTTGCCTCCGCTGATCGTCGACGAAGATCACGTCCGCGAAGCCGTGCGCATTCTCGGTGAGGCGGCCGCCGCCTTCCCCGTGCGGGCCACCGAACCGGAGGCGGCATGAACGCGCTTACGCGAACCACGACGAGACCCAGACATTTTGTCGATCTCGCCGACCTTGATACCCAAACGCTCGAGGGGCTGATCGGCGATGCACGGCGGCGCAAGGCTGCGCGGCTGGGTCAGCCGCACGGTGCGGCCGATCCGGACAAGCCGCTCGAAGGCCGCGTGCTGGCGCTCATCTTCGACAAGCATTCCACGCGCACCCGCATCTCGTTCGACATCGCGATGCGGCAGCTGGGCGGGACGACGCTGATGATGTCCGGAGCGGAAATGCAGCTCGCCCGCGAGGAGACGATTGCAGACACGGCGCGAGTACTCTCCCGCTACCTCGACGCGGTGATGATCCGCCTGCTCGACCATGAAATGGTCCGCGAGCTCGCCGACAATGCCGACATTCCTGTCATCAACGGTCTGACGAAAATGTCCCATCCCTGCCAGGTGATGGCGGACGTGATGACGTTCGAGGAAAGAAAGGGACCCATACGCGGGCGGACGGTCGCCTGGACGGGAGACGCCAATAACGTTCTTGCGTCATGGATCCATGCCGCGGCGAGGTTTGGATTCCGTCTCAGAGTCGCCACGCCCAGGGAGCTTGCACCTCGTGAGGGTCTTCACGATTGGGCAATGGGCGCGGGCGCCGCCGTCGAGTTCGGCGACGATCCCGAACGGGCAGTGGCCGGCGCGGACTGCGTCGTCACCGACGCGTGGGTTTCGATGGGCGATGAAGACGCGGTCAAGCGGCACAATCTGCTGCGCGCCTATCAGGTCAACGAGAGGCTGATGTCGCGCGCCGCCAAAGACGCGATCTTCATGCATTGCCTGCCGGCGCATCGCGGCGAGGAGGTGACGAACGAAGTCATCGACGGTTCGCAATCGGCAGTGTTCGACGAAGCGGAGAACCGGCTGCACGCGCAGAAGGCCATTCTCGCCTGGTGTCTGGCGTGAGCTCGGCCGAGCGGGACTACCGGCGTGCGCCGGCAGCCGATTTTGTTTTGCCCTTCGATCTGCCGCAGGCGGGCCTGCGCGGTCGATTGGTCAGGCTCGACGCCGTCTCGACGCGGGCGCTTGAGGCTCAAGCGCTACCCGAGCCTGCCGCGCGCGTCGCCGCGGAGATCTGCGTCCTCGGCACACTCCTCGGTTCCGCACTCAAGCTCGACGGGCGGCTTACCGTACAGACGAAGAGCGCCGGTCCGTTGGATCTGGTTGCCGCCGACTATTATGGCGCGGAGGGCGGCCGGCCCGCCGGCGTGCGCTCCTTTGCGCGGCTCGACGAGGAGCGTTTTTCTTCTCTGAGCGAAGTTCCGCCCTCGTTCGAGGCCATGGCGGGCGAGGGAGTCGTTGCGATCACGATCGAGCCCAGGCAGGGCGACCAGCGCTATCAGGGCATCGTCTCTTTGGCTCCGCAAAGCATAGCCGCCACTGCGGAGGCCTATTTCGCGCAGTCGGAACAATTGCCGACGGCGATCCGTCTTGCTGCCGCGCCCGTCTATGTGCCGGGGAAAGCCGGATCGCACTGGCTCGCCGGCGGGCTCATGCTCCAGGCCACGCCCGAGGGCCGCGTCGACGCGCATGATTGGGAACGCCTGGCCGCGTTTCTTGCGACGGTGGAGGACATGGAGCTGGTTGATGTCTCGCTGGCGGCAGAGACACTTCTATGGCGCCTGTTCCATGAGGACGAAGTACGCGTGCACCCGGCCGAACCAATCGCCTTCCGTTGCGATTGCGAGTCCGGGCGCATCGCTTCGGTGCTGCGCTCCTATGCGCCTGCTCAGCGAGAAGGACTGTCTGATCCCGACGGAATCATCCGCGCGCGCTGCGAATTCTGCGGGAGCGTCCATGAGATCGCTCCACTGGATCTCCAGCAGCAGAACTGAGCGCCGGCTTTCTCTCAGTTCGAGACACCCGTGGGGTGATCGGGGTACGGCCGTGCTCCGGCAAGCCCTGTCCAAAGCAGGCGATCATACTGTTCGGCATCGATCCGGTCTTCGCTGCTCCAGTCGTAGCCGGCCGTTTTCCGCGCCCACCACGCCGCGTCATGGGCGAAAGCGAATCCGCCATTGTCTGTGGAATTGGCGCGACGTTCTGGAATCGGCAGGGCGCTTGAGCGCAAGGCTTCCGACGGCCTGGCCGAAAAACTCCACTTCTTCTGCTTGAGATCGAAAACTTCTGCCATCGGCCGCTGAGCGGCGTCGTAGATGGACAAAGGCTGGATGCCGAGGACGTCTTCGATCGTGCGCAGCATGTTCACCGTAGAAAAACGAGCAGACACGACCTGCCGTTGCCGGACAAAAGGACCCGCGACGAAAGCGGTGCTTCGATGTGCATCGACGTGATCTGGCCCGTCCTGCGCGTCGTCCTCGACGACAAAGATCAGCGTGGAATCGCGGTAGGGGCTCCTTGAAACCATTTCGATAAGGCGGCCCACCGCGTAATCATTGTCGGCCACCTGCGCTTCCGGCGTGTCGATGCCATCGATCGCGTGGGCGAAATCGCCGGTGTGGTCGGTCATGAAGCGGACCAGCGAGAGGTTCGGCAGGTTTCTGTGCGCGACGAATTGCTGGAATTCGCGCTCCCATTCGCGCTCCCGGTAGAAGTCCGGCAGCTTGAGGTCGAAGCCGCGGAAATATGGATCCGTTCGGCCCATCAGCGCCGTGTCGGCCGCATAGGCAATGACGGTTTTTGTCGAAGCCGGGTCGCGCAGGACGGGCAGGGGATGCGGATCGTCTTGCTCGTAGCGCTCTGTATCGCAGTGAAACCCGTAATTGCGCGCCGAAAGGCCGGCTTTGATCGCCGCATCCCAGAGATGACCGTGACCCGCCACGCCGTCGGCGCTGTCGGGCGCCGCGACATCGGCAGGTCCCGGCAGAAGGTCCGGATCGTCGGGCACCGCCTCGTTTGCAGCGCGGCGAGCTGGCGCGGCAAGGGCAACATTGATGTTCCGGTTGGTGCCTTCGACATCGTAGCTCTGACCCCGCTCCGCGTATTGCAGAGGAATCGATCTGACGCCCACATCGGTTTCGCGGGCCGCCGTGCTCCATGGCCACCCATTTCCGCTCACCTCGCCCGTGTCGAAGAAATTATCGAGCGCCACGAAACGTCGGGCGAGAGCGTGCTGGTTGGGCGTAATTGCGGCACCGAAGAGAGCGAGGTCCGCTTTGCCATTGCCACGCCCCAGATCTCCCAGAACCTGATCGTAGGTTCGGTTTTCCTTGACGATGTAGATCACGTGACGGATCCGCCGCCGCAGCGCGGCCATCAGAGTCTCGTCTTTCGCGTCCGGGTGTTCGCGAAATCCATTGTTGGCAGCAACGGTTGCGGTGAGTGCGGCATAATCTTCGGCGCGTGGCGCCGGCAGAGAAAGAAAGCCGGCCTTCGAAAGCTGCAAAATATAACCATTGCTAGCCAGGCAAGCCGCAGTACGGGAATGCACCGGGCTCGCATGCGAGCAGCCGTTTGGATGGGGGCCGGTTTCGCTGCGGGCATTGACGACGTAAAGCATGGTGCCTGCTGCGGCGACGCCGGTGGGATACCAGCCCGTCGGCACGAGAGCTGCGACATGGTGAGGCGAAGCGCCATCCAGGGGAATAATGGCCAGAGCATTCAACCCGCCATCGGTCGCATAGAGCGTATTTCCGTCCGGCGACAACGCCAGACTGTTTGGGGAAGCGCCGCGAAACTTCTGCGCACCGGAAATCATCGCGCCGGGCCCGGCCGCGTCGATTGTCTCGCGGACGGTGTCGGTTGCGGTATCGACGACCGCGACGAGATCGGAATTGTCGGCTGCCACAAAGAGAAGGCTTCCATCGGCGTTCAGGACCATCCGATTGGGCGTTCCCGGAACCTTGATGCGGGAGATCAAGCGTGGCGCGGTCGAAGCCACGTCGACGGCAACGATCTCGCGATCGCGCAGGCTGGACACATAGGCCTTTTCGTTGCCCCTGATTGCAACCCAATCGGGATATTCGCCGCCTGCAGTGCCCGATTTCGCCGGATCGCTCTTCCCCGGACGAAGATCGAGTTCGCCCGTCACGAGCCGCTTTCGTGCATCTACGATCGTGATGGCGTCGTTCTGGCGGTCTGCGATGACGATCTTTCCGCCGTCGGCCGAGACGGCCAATCCGGCCGCGCTTGGCTTCATGCCAATCCCCAGTCCACGCGCATGCCCCAGCGCAACGGGCGGACCGTCTTCGGCCCACTTCCCATCCTTGCGCGCAAAAATGTGCAGGTCGTCGTCGACGCCGCCCGACACGTAGAGGTTCGCGTCATCGGCGGAGAATGCGATTCCGGAATCCGTATCGGGAATCTGCAATATTTGTGTCTGCCGCGGCGTTCCGTGAGCGATATCGAAGAAAAACACATACTCGGTGGAAGCCGCAGGATCGACACGGCCGCGAGCATCGGAGATTCGGTTGAAGCCGCTGGTCAGGATTGCAAGTGTCTTTTCGTCGTGGGTCGCGATGACGGTTGCCGCCTGACCCGCCCGATGTTCGGGATAGGCGGCGAGACCCGGATCCAAATCCTGGAACAGTGAGCCGTTCGCCGCTTCCGGCGTCAGAAACTGACCGGTCGGAATCCATTGGGGAGCAGAAGCTCGGGCGCCGTACGCCGGCTGCGCAAACAGGAGCAGCAGGAGGACGGGCCAGAGACGCTTATGGAGCGATGCGATCACGGAAGTTCCTCCCCCGATTAATGTTGATTCCAAAGCATGTCTTTCCCACGACGGTCGAGTCGACCATCGTAAGCTCACAATTTTCTTGCTTTCTGCCCGCACTTTGATTTATTAATAAGTCGTTAAGAAATTAATCCGGCGATTTGGGCGGTAAGCCCCGACGACCGGTTAGCGTGGGGCTAGCTCATTTGTGTGTCGGCAGCGGGGGCGCAAAGGCGCGATCCTTCGCGAAGGGGCAGTATGCTTGCGTATGAGGAATTGCAGGGCTCACGGGGCCGGGAAATCCGGTATCGGCCACCGCGCTATCAGGCGCGCAGCCTGTTTCCGAACACACCTCCACGGCTGCGGGTGGGCGCGAAAGCCTACCAGATCCACAATGTCAGCCTTGGCGGCGTCGCGGCGATTGCCAAGGAAGCCCGCGAAGACGAGTTAAGCGTCGGCGATGCAGTCAGACTGACCATCCAGCAATCGGGCCTGCCGATCTTCGAATCGGACGCGAAAGTTCGTTGGGTCGAAAAAACAATCTTCGGTTCGAAAATCGCCTTCGGCTTCGTGGACAGCTTCCTCGAGATCGACAAGCTCATCAATCGCAACCTGCAGGCCCAGATCGCCACGCGCTCGTCACTCGCGCGTTCGGCAGCGCTCGTGCCGCAGGACTACCGCGCCTTCTGCGCGGACGTGTTGACGCTGCTCAGAGGCTATCGAGCGCTGCTCGACACAAATTTGTCGGTGCCGTCGGAATTCACCCGCAATTTCGACCATGCAAGTGTGTTCGAAGCCTGCGAGACTCGGCTTGTGCAGGAATGGCGGACTTTGTGGCGCACGGGCAACGACATCGTACGCGGCTTGATGGGGGAGCGCGAGAGACGCGACGCGGTGAAGGAATATACCGAACTTGCTCTGACGCCGGAGCTTCGGGGGGGCGCCATCTGGGACCGTTCTTATGCGAAGCCCATGGGCTATCCCGGCGACTTCGGCATCATGAACCAAGTCTATGACTGGCAGCGTGTCGGCAGCAATGCCTATGAGATGCTGCTGCATCGACTGGGCCTTGAAGTCGCCGAATGCATCAAGACACGCATGGAAGTCGTGCGCGCCGACATCGGCGATGCGGTCGCTGCGAAAGCAGCGGAGCGCACCACGCGAATTCTCAGCCTGGGATGCGGATCGGCGCGCGAAGTGGAGACTTGGCTCGCCAAGAGCCGTGCCACGCCGCCTCGCGTGGAATTCACCCTGATCGATCAGGAACAACAGGCGCTCGACTATGCCTACCGCGCCGCCTATCCCCATATTGTCCACAATGAGGGCCGCTGCCGGATCAACTGTCTGCACATGTCGTTCACCGACGTCTTGCGGGGAACCAGCGGACTGCAGACTCTGCCGCCGCAGGACCTGATCTACTCGGTAGGCCTGATCGATTATCTCACCGACCGGCGCGCGGCGAGCCTGGTGCGGCGTCTTTACGATCTGGTCGCACCTGGCGGGATGCTGATTGTCGGAAACATGAACGAGATGCCGCAGAGCAATCTCTGGCCCATGGAATTCATTACAGACTGGTCGCTGAATTATCGCAATGAAGCCCAGATGCTGGCCTGGACCGAAGGTCTCGATCCGGCCGGCGTGCGGACGGTGACCGAACCCACGGGCCGCGTGCGTCTGCTCTACGTCGGTAAGCGCTGAATCATACGGCCTGTCGCGCCAGTTCCGGGTAGGCGCGCGCGATCAGCCGGCTTGCAGGCAGCCGGACCTCGACGCGCGTACCTTTGTCGACTTCGCTTTCGAGCTTGATGCTGCCGCCATGCAGCTCCACGATTTTCTTGGCGAACGGAAGACCGAGTCCGGTGCCGCCGTAGCGGCGCGACAAGGCACCCTCGACCTGCTCGAATGGGCGCAGTACGCGCTCGAGGTGTTCTTCCGGGATACCGACTCCCGTGTCGACGACCCGGATCATGATGCCCTCGCGCGCGCCGGCTTCCAGCGTGATTGAAGCGCTGCCTCCGGGCGGCGTGAATTTGACGGCATTGCTAACGAGATTGAGCATCAGCTGGCGCATCAGTCTCTCGTCCACGAACGCGCAAACGCCGTGCGCGGGCATGTCGAGCTTGAGCGTCACCCCGCCTTCGGCGGCGCGGGTGCGGCACATCTGCACGCAGCTTTGCAGACTCTCATCCAGATCGACATCGTCCTCCCGCAATTCAAGCTTGCCCGCTTCCGCCTTGGCCAGGTCCAGAATGTCGTTGATGATGGAAAGCAGATGCATCCCGCTCGCGTTGATGTCGGTGACATATTCCACATAGCGGCCGTCGCCGAGCGTGCCATAGAGCTGCTTCTTCAGGACGTCGGAAAACCCGATGATCGCGTTGAGCGGCGTCCTGAGTTCGTGGCTCATCGTGGCGAGAAACTCGCTCTTCGACCTGTTGGCCTTGTCGGCTTCGACCAGCAGCGCGCTCAGCGTTACGTTTTTTGTTTCTATGATTTTCTGGCTCACATACGACCTGCGCACGTAAAGCTCCTGGAAATATCCAGCAAAGAGACCAACGGCGGTGGCCATAAAGAGGAAGAAGTTGTTACTGATATAAGTCGCCAGTGGAATCGGATTGACTAAAGTCGCGACGACCTCGTAGGCGCTCACAATGACGATTGAAATGACAATTGAGTAGAGAAATCGTACCCGAACCATGCTCGCGCACCAGATGACGACCATGATCAACCCGGCATAATATTGAGCATTGTAGGGTGGTGGCATGATTGCTGTCATGGCAACGATGCCCAAACCCGTAGAAACCATTGAGCACACCAGGGCGAACTGTCCGATACGCGCAAAAACGCGAGTGAAGCTCAGGATCAGAATGATCAGCAGGGTGGGACACACAAAACCGTAGCGGATTGTAAAAACGCCAACCAAGGCCTGCTTGCTGACGATATAATCGAGCGCGCCAAAGGCAACGTAGAGCAGCGTCCCCGCGGCCAGGTACAATCGGATTACGTTGAGCGCCTGTTTGAGCGCCTCGCGCTCGAATTCGCGCTCTACGCCGGCGTCCCGGAAGCTGAGCCGCAATCTGTCGAGGTCGTAGTTGGCTCCCGGGGGCGCGGCTTGCATCGCTTGGGATACACTCATCGTGAGGTTCGGCGAGACCAATCGGTCGCCGATGCATTCTGCCGACGAGGTGGTAAAGATCGCTTAAAAAACAATCCAACAAAGTGGGTAATCGATTGTTCGTCTCAATCGTATGCACGCTTAAGTTTTGGGGCTGGCCCGATATGTCGAACAAGAGCTTGTGCCTCTCGCGCGACCGCGACAATTACGAAATGTCTCATCGTGAACCATTGTCTGCCTCCGACCTTTCTCGCGTCGCCGGCGGGGCATCAAGAAATCGCAGCTGCAGTCGGCTATCCGGCCCTGGAACGTATGGGGTGTAGCGCGAAGTCACACCAAATGCCCCGCTCCGGATCGTAAAGCTTGCAATCCCGTGTGAGCCGCCAGTGATAAAGCGGCGTCCACCGGGCCACGATAGGCGAGTTGGACAGGCGTATCGCCAACTCCTGTTCAGCTTTCTTTAGGGAGTAAAGCGGCACCCCGGAATGGATGTGGTGGGCTGGGTGCTGCATGACCCGGTGGAAAAGCCAGTCAAACGCATTTGGGAGCATGACATGCACGGTGCCCCGGAGCTTTTCTGCCGAAGTCGAGGGGCGTCCCGTCGGCGCGATCCAGCGCACGCCAGGCCCGGTGTGCTGTACGATGGTCACAAATGAAATAAACAAATTCCATACCAGGAATGGAATGAGAAAACCGAACAGCGATGCGTCTGCGAAGGCCGCAGCGAGGCTCCGGGGAGTCTCAAGATGCAGCAACACAGTCAGTCCTGCGACGAAGATTACAAACCAGATTTGGACGACGGCAAGATCGATCCAGTCGAATGCGTTGAATTCCCGACGATCCGCGCGATTGGGAAGGAACATTTTCGGAAACCAGACGTCGATCAGATAATAGACCGCCTGGCCGGGCAAACTGCGTTTGAAACGGTAAAGGGCGCGCTTCGGCGCCGGGGCGAGAAGGTAATCCTGAATCGTCATCGGCGGATAAGCGTTATCCACGCCAAGTTGAGCAGTGAATATGTGGTGGACACGGTTGTGGTGATGTTCCCAGCGCCCGTAGGGGTGCAGCGCCGGCAGGAAGGCAATCGTGCCAATGACACGGTTGAGCCAGCGCACAGAGGTGAAGCTCCTGTGCGTTGCATCGTGGCCCACGATTGCAAGAAGCGAAACCGTCAATCCGGCAACCCCGGCAAAGGTCAACTTTGCGACGAGATGCGTCGAGGTAACCGCGCCAAAAACGCTAAGTCCGTAAAGCGCAAGATCGCACGCAAATATTGCAACAGGAAGATACAACCGCCGCCGGCTGAGGACAGCGAACGCGCGCTGCCTTTCGCGAGCGCCACCTTGGTGCAGTGGTCTGCCTTCGTCTAGCGCCAAGATACGCCCGCCCATCCAATGATTAATGAAACATTAAATCATTCGGATAGGATTAGCAATATGTTAGCGAACCACGGACGCGACCACCCAAAGCAGGCTGCGCCCCAAATCTGCGGCGCCAACACGCCATCGCACATTGCCATTTTGATGCAGCGGGCAGGCGTGCCCGCGCACAGACACTCGGACCGCGCGGGTCAGGTATTCCGGCGAGTCATCCGCCAGAGGCAAAATTCCTACGCTGGCCGCGATGCGATCGCCAGTTCGGCTCGCGCGATGAGTTCACGGTCGTTTCTCCGCCACGGGTGAAACCCCGGCATGTACCAGCCAATGTAAGGCCACATAATGAGACGAATCGGGCCGGGGGCGACAAAGGCGAACTTTAAAAATCGGATCCATGTCGCGGGCGATGTGATTCCATCCTGTCGGAAGAAATCCGCGAGACCGCGCGAGAGAAAGTCGAAGAGAAGCCACGTAGACGATATCATGACGCCGCAGCGCAACAGCCAGCGCGCCGGCGGCGAAAGCGATTGCGCTGCCAACATAAAAGTATCGAACGCGACCGCTTTGTGTTCGATTTCCTCTGCGCAGTGCCAGCACCACAGACGCCGAATCTCTGCCGGTGCGGTTTCGAGGTGACGGGGATTGCCGACGGCCTCGTGGGAAAGAATCGTGGTGAAATGCTCGAGCGCGGCAGTCGAGGCAACCTGTTTGATGGGGGAAAGGGCGCGGGCCCAGTCCAATTTCTTCTTCAGGAAGAGCTCGATATTCGTCAGATCGTAGCCGCCGCGCACGGCGACACGATTGAACGCCACGTGCTCCCGCGAGTGCATCGATTCCTGGGCGATGAACGCCGCAATTTGCTGCTGGAGTTCCGGTCCGGCAAGGTCGCGGTAGCGCCGCACGCTGTCGATAAAATATCTTTCGACCTGCGGGAACGCGGCGGAAAAGGTGTTGTAGTAGGCTGTCGCTACCGGATCGTTTCCCATCCACCACCGCACGCCCGCTGAATCCCAGCGAAAGCTCATGTCGCGCGGGTGGATCACCAAATCGACGGGCGTGGTCGTCGCCAAAGGTTTAGCCTTCTTAGTGTCGGAAACATCATTCTTATGCGCCAAGCTGTCGAATGTGTCGAGGGCGCCGCGCGCCGGGCGCGCGAAAGGCGGCATATCGTCCGCGTTATTTCTCCAGAGCGCCAACCAGTTCCGCCTGATCCCGTGCGCTGCTGGCTTATGCTTGCCATGCGCGAAGTCGCGCCCGTGCGTTCGTACCTGTTCCGTGGCGAGTTCGCGACGTTTGGGCTGCATTTGATCGTGTCCACCGAACGCGACATGCAAAAGCGGGTGGAGCGGCTCGAGAAGCAGGAGGAAGCGGTTTTCGGGATCGGGCGCGAGCAAAACAAAGCCGTGCTGGACCGTCAGCCGATGGCGGGCGTCTCCAAATCCGCCGCCCAGGTCGCCGCGGTGGCCACGCCATCAAAATCGGTCCAGCACATGCGGTCGAAATCGAAGAGTTTGCACGCCGTGTAAGTCTTCCGGTATTCAACAATGGAAAGCGGATATTCCTGCACGTCCGCTCCGAATGTGCTCTTGAGCTTCGCTTGCGCCGGCACCAGAGCGTAAACGGGAAGGGAGATGTCGGTATGGTGGGCGGTATGGGCCAAGACGTCGGAATAGAGCGGGAGAAGGTATCGCGGCATGGTCATATGGACGGTGCTGAGCACATTGCCGCGATGAAAGCTCCATCCATTCTCGTCCCGGAACCATGGTATGGAGGGATGCGTGTGATTCAAATAGATCGTGACCGCAAAAATATAGTTCCAGACTGCGAATGGTATGGCCCATCCCGTCACGAGCGTCAGCCATAGCGGGCGCGCCGGCGCGAGAGCCGCCCCCATCGTTCCGATGGCGAGCAGTGTCACTGCCAATCCCGTCAGAGCAAAGAGACAGTCAGGCACATGACGTTTCCATTCCGTGCGCGTCTCAGGTGACAACGGCAGCAGCATCCGGTGGGGCCAGAACTCGCCGTAGTAGTAGAAGAGCGGACCGAAGGGCCCGCGATAGAGCCGCTCGATTGCTCGCCTGAGAGGCGAGGCGGCGTCATACTCCGCCTTGCTCATCGGCGCCCACACGCGGTCGACGCCTTTGAGATTGGTGCGCCGGTGATGTTCGTTGTGCGTTTGACGCCACAGGCTCGCCGAATGCGCGCAGGGAATGAATGCAAATCGCGCGAGCCACAGGTTCCACGCCCGCTGCGGTACCAGGCTGCCATGGTTGCCGTCGTGGCCGACGATGAACAGCAGAGCAATGAAGACGCCGTTCGCGACGGCAAAGAGAATATTGACGGGGAGCGGAAAGCTCGAAACGGCGCCGACAAGCGTTGCAAGATAGAGCAGCAAATGAACGGCAAAGATGCCGAGTCCACGTTCGAGTGAGCGCGGGTCCGCAATGGACGACGCGCTGTCCCGCTGATCTTGTGCGGCGGCTGTGCCTGCGGCATCCATCGTGACGGAATCCGGGAAAACGTGAATCGGTGCGTAAACATGCGCGATGTCATTTGAACAAACTGTTAAAAATTGCCCGGAGGCGTAACACTCGCGTCCCGCGGACACCAAAAGAAATACATGTATGTCTTAGTGTTTTGCTAACCGTTCGATTGCATTGCGCAACGTATGCCCGGCTTCATGATAATCGTTCCACGCTTTGCTCGCCGCGATCAGCTTCGGCGCCGAGTGGATGGTGAAGCGTTTGGGGTCGAGTCCGGATTTCACGGATGACCAGGCGAGCGGCATCGAAACGGGTGCGCCAGGCCTTGCGCGTGGCGAAAGCGGCGCCACGGCGGTCGCCGTCCGGTCGTTGCGCAGATAGTCGAGGAAGATGCGCCCGCCGCGTTCCTTCTTCGCCATGTTGAGGACATAGAGCTTGGGGCTGTCCTGGGCCATCTGCGCGCACACCTCGCGCGCAAACGCCTTGGCTTCTGGCCAACCCGTTCCCTTCGCGACGCGCGCAAGTGGGGTCACCACGTGAAGGCCCTTGCCTCCGGTCGTCTTGCAGAATGCGACGAGGCCAAGCTTTTCGAGCCGTTCCTTGATCTCGAGTGCCGCTGCGATGACGGCCTTGAACGCGACGCTCGGATCGGGATCGAGATCGAAAACGAGCCGTCCCGGGACATCGGGCCGGTCTGTGACGCAATTCCACGGATGCAATTCGATCGCCGCGAGCTGGGCCACCGCTGCCAGCGCCTCGACCCGGTTGATCTCCAGATAGGGTTGGCGATCGCCTGATACTTTGACTTCATCGAACAAACTGGACATCCCCTTCATCGCATGGCGCTGAAAGAAGTGCTGTCCCTCGATGCCATCCGGCGCGCGCACGATAGAGCATGGCCGGCCCGTGATATGCGGCATGAGCCATTCGCCCACGCTTTCGAAATAATGCGCGAGGTCGAGTTTGGTGAACGCGCTCTCTTTCCCTTCGGCAGGCCACAGCGGCTTGTCGGGGTGCGAGATGGCGACGCTCATCACCCGGGGTTCGCCGGAACGCGCGGGGCCACCAGCGCGCGACTTCCGCGGAACGGGTTCAGCGAGCTTTGCTTTCGCGGGCTTTGACGCGCGCTCCGCTCTGACCTCACGCGCCGGTTTGTCTTCTCGCAGGCCCTTGTACGAAGCTTGGCGCACCTGTCCGTCTCCCGTCCATCCTGCGAACTCGATCTCGGCGACGAGCTCCGGTTTGACCCAATGCATATTTGGTCCCGCTCGCAGGACATTGTCGTCGGCAAACGGACATTTTTTGCTTGCGAGCGTCCTGAGCCGCTTCATCAGCGGTTCGACCTTTTCGCGCGCAAAACCCGTGCCGACGCGGCCGACGGAGACGAGTTGCCTGCCGCGGTAGACGCCGGCCAGCAAAGAACGGAACTGCCCGTTCGTATCCGTCCAGCCGCCGATCACCACTTCATGTCCGCCGCGGCATTTTGTTTTCGTCCACTGGCCGGCGCGCCCTGACAGGTAGGAATCCGAAAGGCGCTTTGAGACGATGCCTTCGAGCGACATGCGGCAGGCCGACCGGACGACTGCGTCTCCGGCGCCTCGCAAGTGCTCGACATAGCGAATCTGGCCGCGCGAATTTTTCCCGAGAAGTTCCTGGAGGCGTGACTTGCGTTTTACGAGCGGGAGTCCGCGCAGATCGTCGCGCCCCTCGAACAGCAGATCGAATGCAAAATAGATCAGACGTTCGCTTTTGCCTTCGGAGAGCGCGGCCAGAAGCGCAGCGAAATCAGGCAAGCCGCGATCGTCAAGAGCAACTACTTCTCCGTCGATGATGCAATCGGGAAGCCGCGCAGCAGATTTGGCGATGGCTTCGAATTTTCCAGTCCAGTCGAGACCCTTGCGCGTGCGAAGAGCGGCTTCGCCATGCTCGACGCGCAATTGGATCCGGTAGCCGTCGAACTTGACTTCGTGCACCCAGTCCGCACCCGAAGGCGCGCGCTCGGAAAGCGTGCTGAGCTGAGGCGCGATGAATTGGGGCATGCGCGAATCTGCGCGCGCCGGCACGGGCTTTGCCTTGCTTGCCGGCGTCGCAGCGCGCTTCGCCATTTCGCGCGGCGCCCCGGCCGAGCGCAACACTGCGTCGGCCTTGGCGGATTTGCGCGACCTGCGCATGAAAGGCACGGGTCCTCGTCCTTTTCCCGCGGCAATCGCCGCCATCGTCCGGCCCGAGGCGACCGACAGGTCCTTTGCGAGCAGCGCATCGCGGTCATTGTCGTGCTCGGTACCGTCGCGATGCTTGATGAGAAGCCAGTTGTTCCGGCCCCTCTCTTTCTGGCGCATGCGCACCAGAACCCAGCCACCTTCGAGCTTCTTTCCTGCCAGCACGAATTTGAGATCACCCTTCCGGAGTTGCGTCTCGGCGCTCGCCGTACCTTCCGGCGCCCAATAACCGCGGTCCCACAGCATGACGGTTCCGCCGCCATATTGACCTTTCGGAATCGTCCCCTCGAAATCGCCATAGCCGAGTGGATGGTCTTCGACCTCGACCGCGAGCCTGCGCTCATGGGGATCGAGCGATGGCCCTTTCGTCACCGCCCAGGACTTGAAAACCCCGTCAAGTTCGAGCCGGAAATCGTAGTGCAGCCGGCTCGCGTCGTGTTTCTGAACGATGAAACGCAGCTGTCGCGACGCGGCAACCTTCGCGTCGCCGCTCGGTTCTGCGGTCTGCGAGAAATCGCGCTTGGCCTTGTATGTGGTGAGCTTCTTCGGCATCGGCGGCTCTCCGGACAAAGCCGCAATGCCCGGCGGCATCCGGAGGTTCCGCTCTTCTTTTCCTCCCCCACGTTTGGGGAGGAAAAGAACGCTCCAAGCCAACGTCTATCGGTTGGCGGCGACCATCAACGCGCGCGACGCCCGATGTTTTGCCCCCTGAGCGCGGCGCCCGGAAAGGTCGGCTACTCTCGTCGCGTACGCGGCGGCTTGTGCTACCAGAGTATCGAGCCGTGCCGTTGCTTCTTCATTGGGCGGCAGCGGCCTGTCGGCTCTTGGAGCCCCCGCGATCATCTTGGCAACTTCGTTTGCGTCGAAGCCGCCCCCGGTCGTGACCTCGACCATATCGAGGCTCGGGATCACCGTGATGCGCTGTCCGAATGAGCCATTGGCCTCGAAATCCACCGGCGAGTGGCCGGGATAAAGCCACATGCCATATCCGTATTCGATGCCGGGCTGCACGCTCGCGTGAGCCGTCAGCGCCTCGGCAAGATAGTCTGCCGGCACCACCTGCCTGCTCCCCCAGCGGCCGTTGTGCAGCCACAGATAGCCGAGCTTGGCCATGTCGCGCGGCTCGAGCATCAGATCGCCGAAACCATGGGAGACGTGATCCGCGTCGGTCGACCATGCCACATGCGTAATGCCGAGCGGCGCAAACAGTTCGCGGCGGGCCAGCTCGAGCGCGCTCGCGCCCGTCATCCGCGTCAGCACGGTAGACACAACTTCGCTGTTGCCGCCGCAATAGTTGAACGTCGTTCCAGGGTCCGCGTCGGTCGGCCGTTCCAGCATGAAGGCCGCGAGGTGCCGGCTTTGCAGCATCCGCTGAAGCAGGGACTCTCCGCCTTCCGCGCGGCAATCGAGCCCGGAGGTCATGCTCAGGAGATGGGCGAGGGTGATCTGCGCCTTCCGCGGATCGTCGCCCGTTCCCGCAGACAGCAGCGCATACACCGGTGTTTCGACGCCGGGAAATTCGTGCCTGGCCTGGGCAATTCCGACGAGCATGGAGGTGACGCTTTTCGTCACCGAATAGACATTGTGCGTCCTGCCATCGGCGAAGGGATGGAAATAGGTGTCCAGCACGATCCTGCCGTGACGCACGATCAGGAGGCTGTGAATGGGTATCCGGCGCGCCTGGATTTGGACGAGGGCGTCGGCCAGAGTTGCAGAGTCGATACCCTGGGCCTCGGGCGTGGAGACTGGCCAGCCGTCAGTTGGCCAGGAGATATCGTCGCCTGCATTGAATCGCGGGACCGCAGCGCTGGCGGCGCGCGGGTCCACCGACGCGAGGCGCTGAAGTGCGGAGGCTTGCGAACCGGCCGCCGGCAGGGTGTTGGCGAGCAAACCCGCAACGAGTGCGGCGCACGACCACAACGCGCGCGCGCGAGGCGGCACGCGACTTCCTCTCGGCGGCATGGTGTCCCTTCGAATTCGCCCTTTCGGGCCGTACCCAGCATCGCGGTTGCGAGAACAACGAAGCGGCGACCGCTGCATCGGTTTTAGGACCGCGCGATTTACCGATGGTGAAAAAATTTGTTCGAAGGCGCTGGTAACGCGGTAAAAAATTCGTTGCCACGCGCACGCGGGCCGGAAATCGGCGTTCGGCGGGCCGCGGCGAATGAGTCCGCGTGCCCATTCCTGGGAGAATTATTCGTAAGGTGGGCGAGCGTTAGGCCGCTTTTTTTCGCGCTGCTCGCCGGGCGACGAACGAGCGGACCAGGAGGAAGAAGAGCGGCACGAAGAAGATGGCGAGCACGGTCGCCGAGATCATGCCGCCGATGACGCCCGTGCCGATGTCGTTCTGGCTCGCCGCACCGGCGCCTGTCGATAGAGCGAGCGGAGACACGCCGGCGACGAAGGCCAGCGACGTCATCAGGATCGGACGCAATCTCAATCGCGCAGCGTTGAGGGCCGAGTCGCGTATCGGGCGTCCTTCCCGCTCTCCGGCCGCGGCGAACTCCACGATAAGGATCGCATTCTTTGCCGAGAGACCGATGGTAGCCAGCAGGCCCACCTGGAAATAGATGTCATTGTACAGCCCGCGCATGGTTGCGGCGAGAACTGCGCCCACGACGCCGAGCGGAATGACGAGCAGCACGGAGAAGGGAATCGACCAGCTCTCGTAGAGCGCAGCGAGACAGAGAAACACCACGAGAATCGAGATCGCGTAGAGTGAAGGCGCCTGCGAACCCGACAGGCGTTCCTGGTAGGAAAGCCCCGTCCAGTCGAATCCAACATCCGCCGGCAATTGCTTGATGAGCCTTTCCATCTCGTTCATCGCGGCGCCGGAGCTTTTGCCTGGGGCCGCCTGTCCCTGGATTTCGAGCGCCGGCACGCCGTTGTAGCGATCAAGTTCCGAAGGGCCGAGCATCCAGGACGAGTGGGCAAAGGAAGAAAACGGCGCCATCTCGCCGTTTTGCCCGCGCACATACCAGCGGTCCAGATCTTCGGGCTTCATGCGGAACGGCGCGTCGCCCTGCATGTAAACCTGCTTGATGCGCCCGCGGTCGACGAACTGGTTGATGAAGACGCTGCCCCATGCGGCGCTCAGCGTGTTGTTGATGTCGGCGATGGAAAGTCCGAGCGCGTTTGCTTTGGCTTCGTCGATGTCGACATGCAGCTGCGGCGTATCCTGAAGCCCGTTCGGCCTTACGTTCGCAAGCATGGGATCTTTGCCCGCGAGCTGGAGCAGCTTGTTCTGGGCTGCAACGAGGCCCGCATGGCCGAGGTTGCCGCGATCCTCCAGTTCCAGATCGAAGCCCGACGAAATTCCGAGTTCGGGAACAGCCGGCAAGACGAGCGCATAAACCTGGGCGTCGCGAACCTTCGAAAGTGCCATCGTTGTCCGCGTGGCGATGGCCGCGGCGTGATTTGTCTCGCCGCGGCGTTGGTTCCAGTCCCGCAGGTGAACGAATGCAATGCCCTGGTTTTGCCCCGAGCCGGAGAAGCTGAAGCCCGCGACGGTAAAGATACTTTCCGCATTCTTCTTTTCATCCACGAGGAAGTGGTGTTCGAGCTGTTTGAGCACCGCGAGCGTCCGCGACTGGACGGCGCCGGCCGGCAGCGTCGCCTGGGCAATGACGACGCCCTGATCTTCCTCCGGCAGGAAGCTCGTCGGCAGGCGCAGAAAAAGAAAGGCGAGCAGGACAATGATACCCGCATAGACCGCGAGCGCAGGCGTCGCGCGGCCGAAAAGCCATTCCAGTGCGGAATGATAGCGGCGGACCGAGGCTTCGAAGACTCTATTGAAACCGCCGAAGAAGCGCCGCCCCAGGGGAATCCGGTCTTCCGAACCAGGCTTGAGGAGCGTGGCGCACAGGGCGGGCGTCAAGATCAGGGCGACGAGGATCGAAAGCCCCATCGCCGAAACGATGGTGATGGAGAACTGGCGATAAATGACGCCGGTCGAGCCGCCAAAGAACGCCATGGGCAGGAAGACGGCAGACAGTACGAGTGCGATGCCGATGAGCGCCCCGGTGATCTCGTCCATCGATTCGATCGTCGCATCACGTGGCGATTTCCCTTCGGTCCGCATGATGCGCTCGACGTTCTCGACCACGACAATCGCATCGTCCACCAGCAATCCGATTGCGAGCACCAGAGCGAACAGCGTCAGCGTGTTGATCGAGTAGCCGGCGGCCGCCAGTACGCCGAAAGTTCCCAGCAGCACCACGGGCACGGCGATCGCCGGAATGAGCGTGGTGCGCCAGCTCTGCAGGAACACGAACATCACCAGGATGACGAGCCCGATCGCTTCGAGAAGCGTGACGATCACGTCGTGGATCGACAGGCGGATGAATTTCGTGTTGTCGACGACGAAATCGAGATGGAGGCCCGGCGGCAGATTCGCGGCGAGCTTGAACGCCTCGGCTTGCACGGCGTCGGCGGTCGTCAGCGCGTTGACGCCCGGCACCGGCCGGATGGCCAGGCCGGACGCGGGATGGGTGTTGAAGCGGCCGGTTTCGCCGTAGCTCTGTGCGCCAAGTTCGACGCGGGCGACGTCGCCGAGTCTCACCAGCGCCCCGGCGCTGCTGCTCTTGAGAATGATGTTTCGGAACTGATCCGCCGTCTGCAGCTGCGACTGCGCCGTCACGGTGGCGTCCAGCTCCTGGCCGGGAACGGCCGGTTGCGCGCCGATCTCGCCGGCCGTCACCTGGACATTTTGCGCCTCGACCGCGGTGCTCACGTCGGAGGGCATCAGCCCATAGGTCGAAAGCTTGTAGGGATTGAGCCAGATGCGCATCGCGTAGGAGCCGCCAAACACCAGCACGTCTCCCACGCCCGGCACCCGCGCCAGAGGATCGTGCAGATGGGTCGTCAGATAATCGGCAATATCGACGTCGGAATAGCGTCCGCTCGTATCGTAGAGCGCGAGAATCAACAGAAACTGCGCTTGCCTTTTGGCGACATAGATTCCTTCCTGCACGACTTCCGCCGGCAGGAGGGCGATCGCCTGCTGCAACTTGTTCTGGACCTGGACCTGCGCAATGTCGGGATTGGTGCCGGGAGCGAAGGTCGCGCTGATGCCGACGCCGCCCGTACTCGAGCTTGACGACGAGAAATAGAGCAGATTGTCGAGACCGGTCAGCTGCTGCTCGATCACCTGCGTCACCGAGTTCTGCAGCGTTTCCGCGGAGGCCCCGGGATAGCTCGCGCTGATGTTCACTGAAGGCGGGGCAATCGTGGGATACTGGGCAACGGGCAGCGTGACGATCGAGAGCGCGCCTGCGAGCATGATCGCGATGGCGATCACCCAGGCGAACACCGGACGGTCGATGAAGAAACGGGACATCGCGCGCCCGCGTCAGGAGCGGCTTGCCGTGGACGTCTTCACGGGCACGGCGTGCACCGGCTTGTCCGGCTGGACGCTCTGCAATCCGTCGACGATCAGGCGGTCGCCGGGAGAAAGGCCGGCGGTCACAAGCCAGGAATTTCCGACGGCGCGCGGCGCCTGGAGCACGCGCAGGCGGGCGATGCCGCGCGAGTCGACGATGAGCGCGGTCGGCTCGCCCTTCTCGTTCCGGCTGACGCCTTGCTGCGGCGCCAGTATCGCGCGCCTGTTGATGCCCTCGACGATGCGCGCGCGCACATACATGCCGGGAAGCAGAAGCGCGTTGGGATTGGGAAACACGGCGCGCAGCACCACCGCGCCGGTATTTGCATCGACGCTCGCTTCGGAGAATTGCAGCGTCCCGTCGTAGGGATAGGTCGAGCCATCTTCCAGAGTCAGCGTGACGCGCGCCGTCCCCGGCGTGCCGCCGCTGATCCCGCCGGCGGCCATCTCATTCTTCAACCTCAGAAGTTCTGACGTGGATTGGTTGATGTCGACATAGATCGGATCGAGCGTCTGGATCGTGGCGAGCGGAGTGGTCTGGTCGGCGGTGACGAGCGCGCCGACGGTCACGAGCGATCGGCCGATGCGCCCGGTGACCGGCGCGGTGATGCGGGTGTAGCCGAGATTGATCTTCGCGCTTTCGAGATTGGCGGCCTGTTGCAGCACGTTCGCCGCAGCCTGTTTGTAGGCCGCCTGCGCATCGTCGTAATCCTGCGGCGCGATTGCGCTCTGCTTGAGCAGGGAGGCGTAACGTTCCGCCTTGGCATGGGTCGTTGCGAGATTGGCCTGCGCATTCGCTAGCGCCGCCTTAGCGCTGTCGACGGCGGCCTGGTAGGGCGCGGGATCGATCTGATAGAGCGCCTGCCCCGCCCGCACAGTGCCGCCCTCTTCGAACAGGCGGGACTCCAATATGCCGTTCACCTGCGGCCGCACATCGGCTTGCTGGAACGGGCTTGTGCGTCCGGGAAGCTCGGTGGTCAGCAGCGCGTCGCGATATGCGATTGTCACCACGCCGACCTCGGGCACGCGATTGCCATATCCCTCCTGGCCGCCGCCGCGTCCGCAGCCCGCAAGCGCAAGCACGGCGATGCCGAGCACGCAGAAAAGATTCCCCCGTGCCCCTTGCGGCAAAGCCGAATACTTCACGCTGTCTCCAGACGCACGATGTCGATCGTCCGAGAGTTAAATCGCACCTGCGGCAAGGTCAACCGCATGGCAGCGATGCGCGGGAGCAGGAACGGGTCCTTCGATAGGTGAATGAAAATGTCTACGTGGCCGTGGTGAGGCTACCCGGCCTGAATAATTCGTTCCCAATGCATCGTGCGAATTCACACTAGCGCGCGCCCGCGCAAGCGTTCGAGAACACGCAATGGCGCACGATCGGGAGCCACCATAGCGTCGATTTCGAGATGAAACGTCTGTTCGAGAACGTATTGCCCGACGAGCGCCGCATGCATCACCTGGTCGGTGAAGCAGATCCAGGTCGAGCCCGCGGGAAAAGGAATCTCCATCTGCGGCGAGCGTCGCTGATAGGATTCGTCGAGCTTCGCGCCATCGTGCAGTCCGAGCATCAGCCAGTCATAGGAGGAACGCGTACCTTTGGTGACGCCGAGCGCGCCCATCATCCATGCTTGCGCGCGCGAGCCCTCGCGCGCCGAAGGAAGGAACCGCCGCGCCATGTCCTCGAACGGCTCGCCCACATTCCAGACGCGCGGCGCGCCGCCGGGATGGATATTGGAGAAGAGGCGCAAGATCCGTTTCCCGCGCATCGGCCGCGACGGAAACGCGTCCACGTGCATCCGCGTATCGTCGTGGATCGCCGATGCCGTCCGGCCCGCAATTTCCACGGGCCGGTAGCTCGTCGGCGCGCGGGCGAGGCGATTTGCATAGGCAGGTATCAGCGTCTCCACGAAGCGCACTGCATCCCGTGCGAAACGTTCCATCATGTGTTGCATCAGGCTCGCCTGTTCGCCCGTGCAGGATGTGCCGCTGAGTTCGCCCGACGCTTTCAGGCTGACGTTCTTGGACTTTCCGTCCGAGGCGTCCGGCGTGAGCAGCAGGTGTTCGTGTTCATTGAGCCGGAATTCGAGGCGCGGAAAGAACAGTACCTTGCCGCGTTCGAGCGCGTCGCAAGCGCCGGCTTGCGCGTCTGCGGGAAACGGACCGTTCCAGTTCGCGACGTCGATGGTGTGCAGAACATCCATTGCGCGCCGACAATAGCCGCGTGCGCTGCGATTCGAAAGAAAGCTTTTAACGCAGAGGACGCGGAGGATGCGCGGTGGACGTGGGGGGAGAAGAGTCGCGTGCGAAGCGCGCAAAAAACCTTCCGCGTCCACCGCGCATCCCCTGCGCCCTCTGCGTTAAAGTCTTTTTATGCGGCGACTTCGACCACCGGATCGCGCAGCACATAGCCGCGGCCCCAGACGGTTTCGATGTAGTTGTCGCCGTTGGTCGCCGCCGCAAGCTTCTTTCTGAGCTTGCAGATGAAAACGTCGATGATCTTCAGTTCGGGCTCGTCCATTCCGCCGTAGAGATGATTGAGGAACATTTCCTTGGTGAGCGTGGTGCCCTTGCGGAGCGAGAGAAGCTCCAGCATCTGATATTCCTTGCCGGTCAGGTGAACCCGGTTGGTGTCGACTTCGACGGTCTTGGCGTCGAGATTCACGGTCAGCTTGCCGGTGGTGATCACCGATTGCGAATGGCCCTTGGAGCGGCGCACGACCGCCTGGATGCGGGCGACCAGCTCGTCCTTGTGGAAGGGCTTGGTCATATAGTCATCGGCACCGAAGCCCAGCGCCTTCACCTTGGCCTCGACAATCGCGTTGCCGGAAAGGATCAGAACGGGGGTCTGCACCTTGGCGAGCCTGAGCGATTTCAGCACCTCGAAGCCGCTCATGTCGGGCAGCTGCAGATCGAGGACGATGATGTCGTAATCGTAGAGTTTGCCGAGATCGATGCCCTCTTCGCCGAGGTCCGTTGTGTAGACGTTGAAGCCCTCCGAGCGGAGCATCAGTTCGATGCTTTTCGCCATCGCGCTGTCGTCTTCAATCAAAAGCACACGCATTCTGTTCACGCCCCCTAATGAGCCTCAGGCCGGTTAACTCGATGGCATTGAAGGTAACCGGAAATGGTTAACAACGGCTTGTTGGCCATCCAATTGCTTCATCACGAGCCGAGACGGATTAATGCAACATGAGTCGGTCACCATATCCATCCCCTTGATTCGCTTCGTTAAGTTTACCGCCATTTAAACCCTTCCGTTCAAGATGATTGCGGTCGCTGGGACCAAATTCTGCATGAGGGGCTGTCGATGAGGGCTTTGCCGACGGATATCGGAGTTTCGGCGCCCTGGCCCTGCGGGGGCACCTCGGACGGTCTGGGGAGCCCCGTTCGGGCGCGGTTCCCGACACGACCCGGCGACGGCAGGTCGGCATGAACCGCCGGGAAAGCCTGGTCCGGCTGAAGCGCTTTCGGGTGGACGAGCTGAAACGCCATATGGCGACGCTCGACGGGATGCGCGCGGACGTCACCCGAAAGCTCACCGATCTCGAAGAGTCGATCGTGCGCGAGCGCCAGCGGGCCAATGATTCGGATCTGGGGCGGCTTGCCTTCCCGAGCTTCCTCAAGGCGATGGATGCGCGGCGCGACAATCTGCAGGCGACGCTCAAGGAGATCGAGCGCGAGCGCAGCCAGGCCCAGAACGTGTTCGGCGACGCCTACCAGGAACTGAAAAGCCTTGAGCTCGCCAATGAGCAGGACGTCAAGCGCGCAGCGGAAAGCCAGCTGCGCAAGAGCGGCACCCGGCTCGGCGAGCTCGCTCTCAGCCGCCAGCTCCGCAAACAGGCCCTCCGTCACGTCTGATCGACGGCACGGGTGGACCCAAAAGATTCTAACGCAGTGGGCGCAGAGGATGCGCGGAGGACGCAGTGGAAATAATTGGCGCGCTTCGCGCGCCGTACAACTCAAAGACCATTTACGAGTCGCATTACGCCGTCACGCATGTGCGCCACGTTGAAATTCAAAAGATAACCGAGCTTGAATCCTCCGAGGCGCAGGTAGCTCAATAGCTGTGCGCGATGAACAGGCGTTACTGCTTCAATCGCCTTCAACTCGACCACAACCAGATCGTTCGTCAGCAAATCGATCCGGTAGCCATTTTCAATAGTCAGTTCGTCATAAACAATTGGAATTGATACCTGTTTGCGAACGTCGAGTCCGCGTTTTGAGAGTTCGTGCGCAAGGCAGAATTCGTAGGCGCTTTCCAGCAGGCCCGGCCCCAACGCCGAGTGAACCGTCATGGCGCTTGCAACGATTGCGGTGCCGATGCTGTTTTCAATGTGGCTGCTCGACATCCCAGCGCCCACCGCGCATCCTCTGCGCCCACTGCGTTAAATTCTTTCTTCGTGCTTTGCTTGTCCATTTTGTCGCGAGCTTCGGAATTGAGACAGAATGCGACAGAGGCGTCACTGGATCGACGGACGCCCGTCAGTTGCCCACGATGGCCCAGCGGTCGGGGAGGAAGCCGTTGAAGGCGGTGCGCACGGCACAGGAATAGGCGCCGATCTCGTCGAAGACGATGAAATCGCCGGGCGCAATCGTTTCGGGCAGGATGAGTGGGCGCGGCAGGACATCGAGCGTGTCGCAGGTCGGGCCATAGACGCGAAACGCGCTCGAACGGTCGGCTTTGGCGCTCACGCCGCCTTGTCGGTCCAGCGCGAAAACGCGCAGACGATAATCTGTCGTCCAGCCGGGCAGCGTCAGTTCGTCGAAGCTGCCATAGATGCCGTCGTTGATGTAGAGTTTGTCGCCTTTGCGCAGCACGACCTGCGTGACGAGCGACATGCCTTCGGCGACAAGTCCGCGTCCCGGCTCGCATAGAAGCGGCAGCCTCTCCGCGTCGGGCATCGTCGCCAAAGCTTCGCGGATCGTGTCGAAGTACCAATGATAGGGCGGCACGTCGTGCCCCGGATACGACCAGGGAAATCCGCCGCCGATGTCGAGCGCCGCGATGTCGACGCCCGCAAGCGCAGCCGTTCGGCGCGCCATCTCGATCGCCTGCGCATAGGAGAACGGACTCAGACATTGCGAGCCGACATGGAACGTGAGCGCCGGATTTGCGCCCGCCTCCGCGACGCGTTTCAGGAGGCGCGCCGCGTCGTCGGGGGTGGTGCCGAACTTGCTGGACAATTCGAGCACCGCGCCGCCGAGCGGCGTGGCGATGCGCACGAAAATGCGGCAGCCCTTGCCGCTCTTCGTCTCCGCGAGGAGCTTGTCGAGTTCGAAATCGCAATCGACGACGAAGTCCGTGACCTGGTACTGCTCGAAAGCGATTTTGGCCGTGCCGGGCAAGCGCACGGGCGCCATGAAATGGCAGATCGCATCAGGATATCGCCCGCGCACGAGTTCGATCTCGCCAAGCGATGCCGTGTCAAAATGGTTGATGCCGGCGGCATGGACGAGATCGAGCACATGGGGCGCGGGATTGGCCTTCACGGCATAGAGTGTGTCGCCCGGGAACGAATCGATGAAGCGGCGCGCGGCAAGATGAAAGCGCTCCGGAAGCAGCACATAGACCGGCTCTATGGGCTTGAGCGCCGCAATGAGAGTCTCAACGCTCGCGAAGCGGGGCAGGGCGGCGTTCGCCGCGTGCAGATTCATTTTCTCCAGCCCTCGAATGTGAGACGCGCGGATGTAGGGGCGGCGGCAAGGGCGGTCAAGGCCGAGCCGTGGCGCTTTCGTGCCAATCCTTGAGGAGGGCGCGCTCGATGGCAGAAAGTGCGTAGAAATTCAGGATGCCGGCCGTGGAAAGGAGCGCGAGGGCCGCGAACATCTTCGCGATCTCGAGGCGGTTGCCCGCTTCGACGATCCGCCAGGCGAGTCCGGTATCGGTACCCGAGCCCGCGACGAACTCCGCTACGACCGCGCCGATGAGCGCGAGGCCGCCCGAAACTTTCATCGAAGACAGCAGCCAGGGCAAAGCCGTCGGAAATTGCAGCTGCCGGATTTTTTGCCAGCGCGACGCGCCATAGAGACGAAACAGATCGACAAGGCCGGAATCGGCGGAGCGCAAGCCCATGGTCATCGCGGAAAGAATCGGAAAGAACGCGACGATCCAGGCGATGAGGATCAGCGCGAGCTCGATGCGTTCGAACCCGACCCAGATCAGGATCAGCGGCGCGATCGCCACCACCGGCGTCACCTGGAGCATGACAGCGTAGGGAAACAACGTCATCTCGATCGCGCGGCTCTGCGAGAAGATGACGGCCAGCGCCACGCCGGAGACGAGCGCGAGTGTGAACGCGATCCAGGTGATCTTCAGCGTCACGCCCAGCGATACGATGAGCGAAGAGAAATTCGAAACGAAAGCCATCCAGATCGCGGACGGCGCCGGAAGTACAAAGGGCGGCACGTCATAGACGCGCACAAGCAATTCCCATGCGCTCAGAACCGCGATCCCGAGCGCAAGCGGTGCTATATGCCGGACCGTGATCCTCACTCGGCTCCTCCAAAAAATGGGCACGCGGAGACGCGGAGTCGCGGAGATGAACCGCCAAGGCGCCAAGACGCCAAGAAAGTTACTGCGCGCCAAGGGCGCGCAATGTTCAACAGGCAATGCATCTTCCGTAGCGTCGCCGAACGTAACGTGCACCTTGGCGGCTTGGCGCCTTGGCGGTTCATATTTGCTTCGCTCCGCGTCTCCGCGCCTCCGCGTGAACCTCTTGCCGGCAGCTCCGCGATGCTCACGCCGCTTCTCCCATTGCCTGGCGCAGGGCCGAAGAGATTTTCCGGGTTTGTGCGGCGAAATCTGGTGTGGTGCGCCACTCTTCGTCACGGGGCCACGGTGACAAGAGCGAAATATCGGCGGCGATGCGGCCGGGCCGTGGCATCAGCACCAGAGTGCGCGTGGCGAGATAGGCGCTTTCGAAGACGCTATGGGTGACGAAGATTACCGTCAGCCCGTCTTCGCGCCACAGCCGCAGAAGGTCGTCGTTCAATTCCTGCCGCGCGAATTCATCGAGCGCTGCGAAGGGTTCATCCATGAGCAGCAATCTGGGGCGCGCGACGATGGCGCGCGCGATCGAGACGCGCATCCTCATGCCGCCGGAAAGTTCGCGAGGGTAAGCGCGCTCGAATCCGCCAAGTCCGACGCGCCGCAACGCCAGCGCTGCATTTTCCTGCGCCTCGCCGCGCGCGACGCGTTTGATGTCGAGCGGCAGACGCACATTTTCGAGCGCGCGCGCCCAGGGCATGAGCGTCGGGTCCTGGAACACGAAGCCGATCTCCGGCTGGCCGCCAGGAAAGGAGATGTTTCCGGTAGTCGATTCGGCGAGACCTGCGATGACGCGCAACATCGTGGATTTGCCACATCCCGAGGGCCCGACCAGCGCGAGAAACTCCCCTTCCCCGATGTCGAGATCGAGCGGCCCGAAAGCGTTTGTGCCGTTGTCGAATGTCTTGCCGGCGCGTTCGAGGCGGACGAGCGGTGTCATCGATGCGCAGCAGGCGACCCGTCCGCGCCGCCCGCGATGAAGCGCAGATCGAAAGCGCTCCGCCATGGAAGCTTGTGGTCGTAGAGTCCTTCTGAAGACATCGTTTCGAAGAAAACCTTCCAGCGCGCTTCCGTCATCGCGCCGATGCCGAGTGCTTGCGTGTCGGCGGATGTCACAAGCTGATAGGATTTCATCTTCGCGATCGCCTGTGCGATGACGCCGTCCGTCATCTCCGGATTGTCCCGCTTGATGAGCGCATTCGCCGGGGCCGGATCCGCAAACAGGTAGCGGCGCCAGCCTTCCCGCGTTGCGTTCACGAAACCCTGCACCGCGCGTGGATTCGCCGCGATCCATTTCTGCGGCACGAGGACCATGTTGGCATAGCCGGGATAGCCATAGTCAGCGAGCAGGAATACACGCGCGGCAACATGTCCCTGGCTCGCGATCGTATAGGGTTCGCTCGTCAGATAGCCTTCCTGGATCGCCTTCGGATCGACGAGGAACGGCGCGAGGTTGAAGGTGTATTTGCGGATCTGCGTGTCATCGAAGTGATATTGCGCCTTGAGCCACGGCCAGAACGCGGAAATGGACGCGTCGGAGATCATGATCGGCTTGCCTCTCATGTCGGCAAGCGATTTCACGTCGGCGCGCACATGGCTGATCAGCACCTGCGGATCTTTCTGGAACACCGCCATCACGGCCTTGATCGGCGCGCCTTCGCGAAAAAGGTTGAGCGGGATGAATCCGTTCGAGCCGATGCCGAAATCCGCCGCACCCGCCGCCAGCAATTGCGGCACGTTCACGCTCGGTCCGCCCTCGAGAATGCGCACGTCCAGGCCTTCCCTGGCATAGAGTCCCATCGCTTGCGCCTCGTAGAAGCCGCCATGCTCGGCTTGCGCCTTCCAGTCGGTAACGAAGGTGATGTGCGTGGATGCCGCCGTGCCGAACGAGAACGATGCTGCAGCCGCTATCGCCGCAAGAAACGCGCTACCCCGAATTGCCCATCCAGCCATGGGGGCTGATTGATAGAGCAACTCGTGGCCCCGTCAATGCGATGAAAGAAGCGTAGTTCGCGCTCTAAATGCACCAGACCTGGCTGCGTTGCGGCGCAGCCAGGTGTGGGTCACCAGCGATTCTGTGTGAAACGAGTCAATGCGTCGCGGGCTTCAGGCCCCAATCGGGGCGCAGCGACGAGGTTGCGGGCGGCTCGGGCGTTTTGCGATAGACGGCGTTGTTGCCGCCATTGAGTGCGTATGCGTAGAGATTGCCGTCGTTGGAGCCGACATAAATCATGTCGTTCGCTACCGCCGGAGAAGAGCCTTCGAAGTCCTCTGTGGTTGCACTCCAGAGTGGGTCGCCGAACAGGTCGAAGGCGTAGAGGTTACCGTCACCGGAGCCGACATAAACAACGCCATTCGCCACGGCGGGCGAGGATATGATGGCCTGGCCGGTTGCTGCCGACCAGTACAACGCGCCGGTCCTGGCATTGAAGGCATAGAGTTTGTTGTCGGCTGAGCCGACATAGACCATGCCGTTTGCCACCGCAGGAGACGAGCCGATGTAGCTGCCTGTCGTCACCGGCCAGCCGGCGAGAGGCGCCCCGCTGATGTCGTCGAAGGCATAGACGTTGTCGTCGTAGGAGCCGACATAAACGACACCGTTCGCCACGGCGGGTGACGAACCGATCGCGCCGTTCGTCTTCACAGGCCAGCCGGAGAGCAACGCGCCGGTGGTCGCGTTGAAGGCATAAAGCTTGGTGTCATAGGAGCCCACATAGACGATGCCGTTCGCCACTGCGGGAGTGGAGTCGATGGCACCGCCTGTCGTGACCGGCCAGCCTGAGATGGCCGTGCCGCTGGTCGCGTTGAAGGCATAGAGCTTGTCATCAGTCGAGCCGATGTAGACAACGCCGTTCACCACCGTTGGGGAGCAGCCCGCGATTTGGTTGCCTGTCGTCACCGGCCAGCCGGAGAGCAAGGCGCCCGTCGTGGCGTTGAAGGCATACACTTTGTCGTCGTCCGAACCGACATAGATGACCCCGTTTGCCACGGCGGGAGAGGATTCGATGGAATTGCCCGTCGTCACCGGCCAGCCGGAGAGCAAGGCGCCGGTCGTGGCGTTGAAGGCATAGAGATCGTCATTGCTGGAACCGATATAGACGATGCCGTTCGCCACTGTGGGAGAAGAATAGGTGAATGAGGATTGTATCCCCCCGGTCCAGGCGACATCGAGGCTGGCGACATTGCCGGCTCCCAACACGTTTTCCCAGGCATTGAAGCCCTTCAGCTTCGGGGAGAAATGAAACTGCGCCCAGTCGGTATTGACGGTGAAGGCCTTCTGCGCGGCGAGACCGGAATGGCGGCCGACGGCCGTGACGTAATGGGTGCCCGGCGCGGCACTCGCAGGCACGCCGATCGGTGTTTTCGGAAAGGCGCCGCTGGCGTTGGTAACGCCGAGCGCCTCGTCGGTCGTGTCGAAATAGATGTCGACCGCCTCGTTCGCACCGAAATTGGCACCGTTGACCTGGGTGGTTCCCTGCGGATGGTTCTGGGCCGGGGTGAGGGCGATTGCCGGCACGGCCGCGGATGCATCCGCTGCGGCGCCGAGCCACGCGGCGGTTGCGACGAGCGCGGCAATCCGAAGCACGCCTTTGCGGGTCGCGAGGTTGGGTAATTGCAATGAAGGCTCGCTCATGACCGATCTCCTTGGCCGCGTTTTCGGGCCGGTGTAGGCTTCGGGCCGCGACGTTCTGCGAACGGGGCGTTAAGAGTCCTCAGAATCGTCCTCAAAATTTTTGAAAGTTTTTTTGGAAATGGACGTTTCGGTCTGGCCGAAGGGGATATTTGCGTTTGGCCGGTTTCGGCTGGACCCTTTGCGACGTATTTTGACGCGCGACGGCACGGTGGTCGCACTCTCGCCCAGGCTTTTCGACACGCTTCTTTATCTGGTTGAACATCCCAATCGCGTGGTCGAGAAGGATGAGTTCCTGGGTGCCGTCTGGCCGGGCAGATTCGTGGATGAAAGCAATGTCGGCCAGACCATCTTCGCGCTGCGGAAGGCTCTGAACGATGCCGGCGAAGATGAGAACTTCATTTCTACCGCGCCTGGGCGGGGCTACCGCTTCACTGCGCCGGTTGAATGGACCGCAGAAAATCCGACGCCGGAAGTCTCGCTTGCGGGCCCTTCCCCCGACGTTTTGTCGTCGGTCAGCGCGGTTCAGGCTGCGCTGAGGCCGGCTCCAGACTCAATCTCAGCCCGGGGCGGCGCGAATGCGGGCCAATGGAGCGCCTGGCGCACCGCTGCGTACCTGGCCCCAGTGCTGCTTGGCGTAGCATTGGTTGCCGTCATTTTGTACCGGCGCGGTCCGCCGCCTCCCGAGAAACCGAATATCGTCGTCCTGGCGGATTTTCAGAATCTCACCAACGACCCCGCGCTTGGCACGGTACTCGGAAAGGTGCTGGAGATCGATCTGGCGCAATCGCCGTTTTTGAGCCTGATGTCGCCGCAGCAGGAAAGTGAAACATTGCGGCTGATGGAGCGTCCCGAGGACGCAAGGCTGACACCGGCGCTGGCGCAGGAAGTGTGTGCGCGCGTCGAAGGCAGGACGGTGTTGAGCGGCGTGGTTGGCGCGGTTGGCAGCCGCTATCTTGTCACGCTCGAAGCCAGAGACTGCGGCACAGGCAAGAGCATCGCACAGGACAAGTCGGAGGCCGGCCGCAAGGAAGACCTGCCCACCGTGCTCGATGCGCTGACGGTCCATATGCGCGAAGGCCTGAGCGAATCGCCGGCATCGATTCAAAGATTCGACGTACCAATTGCACAGGCAACCACTTCGTCTTTCGAGGCATTGAAGGCTTTTTCCCTCGGCGAACACGCGCGTGCAGTGGGCGACAACGCCGGGGCTGTTCCGCTGTTTCAGCGCGCTCTGGAACTTGATCCGTCGTTTGCCCTGGCCGATGAGGAACTCGCAAGCGCCTATCTGGCCCATGATGATATCGAACTGGCGCGGACCTACTACCGAAAGGCCTTCCAACTCAGGGACAAGGTCAGCGAGATCGAACGGCTGCACATCGCCAGTCACTACGACCAGTTCGTCGGCGACATCGACGAGGCGATTCACGTTTACACGGTCTGGGCGCAAACCTATCCGCAGGATTGGGTGCCAAATTCAAACCTCGCCAATCTGTACACGGACATTGCCCGATATCCCCAGGCAATCGTGGCCGGAAAAAACGCCTTGAGGCTCAATCCCGGTCACGCCAATCCCTATGTTGTTCTTGCGCGCGCCTACAAACGCTCCAATCGTTTCCGCGAGGCGAAAGCAGTTTGCCGGCAGGCCATCGCCCGAGGGCTCGATGGCTGGAGTGTTCATGGCTTGCTGTACGAAATCGCATTTGCGGAAAACGACCGCGCTGTCATGGCCGAACAGGTTGCCATGGAGAAGGACAAGCCGACCTTTGCATTCATGCTGGACTACGAAGCCTGGGCTGCCGCGACGGCGGGTCAGGTGCGCGAGGCCAGGGCATTCTTCGCGCAGGCAATCGCATCGGCACGGCTGCAAGGTTCTGACCATGCGGGGGAAGTCAGCGAATTCTTCACTGATGAGATCGCATTGCTCGCGGACTTTGGTGTGAACGACGAGGCCCGACAAACCGCGCTCCAGGCGTCCAGTCTGGATGTGAACGACGATGCGCCGCTTGCTCTAGCAAAGGCTGGGGATGTCGAACACGCGGCGGTCCTGGCTGCGGCCTTCGAAAAGCGCAATCCCGGCAACACGATCGTCAACGACATCGATCTCCCCTTGATCCAGGCGACAGTCGCACTCAAGCAAGGCCGGCCTGACGACGCTGCTCGCTTGCTTCAGCCCGCGCTGCCTTTCGAATTGCGTGATTTCGATGTGCCCTCACTACTCGGACAGGCTGATCTCGATATGAAGGCTGCGGACAAGGCTGTGGCCGAGTACAGGAAAATTCTCGTCAATCGCGGCGTTGATGCCACTTCGCCATTGTATCCTCTGGCTTATCTGGGGCTCGCGCGGGCGCTGCACCTGGAGGGACGGCTGCATGAAAGCGGTGCGGCCTACGCGCAACTTTTCGCTTTCTGGAAGGACGCGGACCAGGACCTGCCGGTGCTCCAGAATGCCAAACGCGAATTTGCGCAGCTCCAGGCGTCGCAGCATCCTGAACGGCGTTCGCCATAGCCGTGCAGAATGAAGGGGCTGTTGCTCTACCGCAAATTGCGATTGCGATCTGATGTGCGTTCAGCGGAGCGCCGTGGAGATCTTCTGAGAAGTTTTAAAAATTTTTGAGACCGATTTTGAGGATTCCTCCGCTCGGCGCCCGCATGGTTCCAGCCTCGCTCCAAAGGCGATCCGCCAGGGCAGACACGACAGGAGGGTTCCATGCGCCAGACCATGAACTTGTTGCGCAGCAGCGCCAGTGTGTGCGTATTGGCCCTCGTCGCACCGGTATCTGCGACGACGGCCTCCGCCGGTTCGCTGCCCAATCGCGGACACTATGTTGCCGGCTCCGGCGCAATCGAGGGTTCGGCGGGTGGATTGACCATCGATCAAAAGTCTTCGAGCGGCATAATCGACTGGCAGAGCTTCTCGATCGGACGGGGCAAGACCGTCCAGTTCGACAATGGCTCCGGCGCCACGCTCAACGAGGTGACAGGAAACAATCTCTCCGAAATCGCCGGTTCGCTGAAAGCCACGGGTTCTATTTATCTGGTCAATTCCTCCGGCATTCTTGTGACGCCGAGCGGAAAGGTCATCACGCAAGGCAGTTTTGCCGCCAGTTCCACGGGCAATGTGACCAATGAGGGCAGTATTTCCTCGCCCACCGGCCAGGTGAGCCTGATTTCGGACGGCCACGGGAATGTTATCAACACCGGCAATATCGCCGCCGCCCAGGTCGATCTCAACGCAGCAGGCGGCAACGTCTATGCGCTCGCCGGCAACAATGGTGGCGTCATTCGCGCCACGGGAACCTCCACACGCGCCGGCCATGTGTGGCTCACCGCCGGTGGCACGACAACGATCTCTGGCGCCATCGCCGCGAAGAATGCCAATGGCAGCGGCGGAACGATCATCGCCACCGGAAAATCCGTCGACCTTCGGTCTACGGCCAACATCGATGCGAGCGGCACGCGCGGCGGCACGGTTCTCATAGGCGGCGACCGGCATGGCGGGGCGATCGCCTCGGAAAAGCTGGTTGCGCAGAACGTCGCTACGGCAGACTCGACGAACATTGCAAACGGCGCACGCATTTCGGCCAATGGCAGCGCGGGGCAGGGCGGCTCCGTCGTGGTGTGGTCGAACAAGGCGACGCGTTTTGCCGGCACGATCTCGGAAGGTGGGAGCGCCGGCACGCGAGGCGGCTTCGCGGAAGTTTCAAGCCATGGCGTGCTCGGCTTCGACGGCCATGTCGACCTCACCTCCTTCCAGGGCGCGACCGGTACGCTGCTGCTCGACCCCTACAACGTGACGATTTCCAGCCATGCGAATCGCACGGAAACCTGCACGGGGGGAATCTGCACGCCGTCCGGCAACAATTCGATCCTGAACGTGACCACGCTCGAAGACCTGCTTGCAACCACCAATGTCGACGTGACCACAGGCGGCACAGGTTCACCCGGATCCCAAGCGGGCAACATTACCGTCGCGGCGGCACTCACCTGGTCGAGCGCCAACACTCTCACGCTCGATGCCTATCATTCGATCCTGGTCAACAAGCCCGTCTCCATCACCGGCGCCGGCGGCCTCGATATCGTCACCAACGACGGCGGCACCGGCGGCACGTTCCTGTTCGGTCCCGCCGGCAATGTCACCTTCGCCGATCTTGCAAGCAATCTGACGATCGACGGCGCGGCCTATACGCTGGTGAACAACATCTCGACCCTCGCAAGCGATATCGTCGCGCACCCCTCGGGCGATTTCGCGCTCGCCAACAGCTACAATGCGGGCGCCGACGGCACCTACAGCACCTCGCCCGTCTCGACCGCTTTCTCAGGTACTTTCGACGGACTCGGCAATACCATCAGCAACCTCTCCATCGACGATCCTACGGCAAGCGCCTCAGTCGGACTGTTCTCATTCGTGAATACCGGCGGCGTGCTCGCCAACGTTGTTCTCACCAACGCCAATGTCCAGGCGGGCGCCGCTCCTTTTGGGGAAGGCGCACTCGTTGGGCTGAATTACGGCCTCGTTATCGGCGACAGCGCCGGGGGCTCTGTATCCACGGTCAGCGGTGCGATCGGCGGCACCGTCGGCGGACTGGTCGGCTACAATGTCGGCGGCACGATTGAGGACTCCTCCTCTTCGGCGGCGGTTTCCTGCGGATTTGGTTGCCGTGCCGGCGGTTTGCTTGGGTTCAACATCGAAGGCAGCGGCGTTGCGATCGATAATTCCTACGCAACGGGAACGGTGTCGGGCGGAGACAACAGCTATGTTGGCGGGCTGATCGGCGAAAATCAGAATAGCGGGATCGCCAACTCTTATGCGACAGGGTCGGCGACCGGCGGAACCGAGAGCGAAGTGGGTGGGCTTGTCGGTTACTCTGAGAGCGGCTCGATCGCGAACTCCCATGCATTGGGAATCGTCAGCGGCGGCCTCGACAGCATTGCCGGAGGACTTGTCGGCGCTGGCGGCTCCAGCATCAGCCATTCCTACGCAACCGGCGCCGTAAGCGGGATAGACGAAAGTTTCGCCGGCGGCCTGGTCGGCGATGACTTCGGAGGGAAAATCACGAATTCCTACGCCTCGGGCGACGTGACCGACGGAAGCGGCTACTATAGCGATGCCGGTGGCCTGGTCGGCTATGCGGAAGGGACGAAATTTGACGGCGATTCCGCGACGGGCTCGGTTACGGGCGGAGAGGGTGCGAGCGCCGGCGGCCTGATCGGCTATATGAAGGAAGTCTCGATCGACAACTCTTATGCCACTGGCGCGACAACAGTCGGCGCAGCGGGCTATGCGGGCGGCCTGGTTGGCCAGGACGTATCCGGATCGATTGCCAACTCCAATGCCGGCGGAGCGGTGACAGGCGGCGAAGACAGCTTCGCGGGCGGCCTGGTTGGCTCCGGCATCGCGGCCAGTTCATCCATTACCAACTCGTATGCGACCGGAATGGTGACGGGCACCGCGGACGGCGCCTATCTCGGCGGGCTGGTCGGCTACTTCGACGGCTCAATCACCGATTCCTACGCGACGGGCGCCGTTACGGGCGGACTCGACAGCGAAGCCGGCGGCCTTGTCGGCCTTAGTTTTGGGACGATCACGAGATCGTACGCGAGCGGACAGGTGATGTGCGGCGAGGCCTGCAGTGCGGGCGGACTGGCCGCGGAAAACTACGGGACGATCAACGCCTCCTACGCGACTGGCTCGGCTACCGGCGGAGATTTCAGCGATGCCGGCGGATTGGTCGCGGGAAACCGCGGCACGATCGAAAATTCCTATGCGACCGGCAATGTGAGCATCGGAAACGGCGTCGGGGGCATCGGCGGAGGGCTCGCGGGCGGGCTGGTTGCCGAGAACGCCGGAGCGATCGACGAAACATTCGCAACGGGTACCGTCAGCGGCGGAGGCGTGACCTCTGTCGGCGGGCTTGTCGGCTGGAATCTCTATGCCACCGCGTCCATCGCCAACTCCTATGCGACCGGCTCGGTAACCGGCGGCAGCAACAGCTCCGTTGGCGGGCTGGTGGGGTTCAACGACTACGGATTGATCAGCGATTCCTATTCGACTGGCGCTCCGGTGGGCGGCACGGGTTCCTCTGTCGGCGGCCTTGTCGGATCCGATTACGGCACCGATACCGACGATTATTGGGACACGACGACGAGCGGCATCACCAATCTCAGCCAGGGTGCCGGCAACTTCGCCAACTACCCCGGCATCACCGGCCTGACCACCCTGCAATTGCAATCGGGACTGCCGGCCGGATTTAGCGGCTCGATCTGGGGAGAAAACGGATCGATCAATGGGGGGCTGCCCTACCTCCTGTCCAATCCACCGCCGTCAGGCGCGCCCGTTCAACCACGTTCGAACGCGTGCGGTGGCGGTCGGCGAACGGGCTGCACGGCAGTAACAAGGGGCTGAAGCTCCGGGCCTTGACCGATAGCGATACCGTTCAGATGGAGGACGCGCGGAAACTCGCGAGGGGAATCGAAATCCAACGCGACACGTGCGCAATTTCAGGCGCGGTGGCCTATTCCCGATCCGATGAATGCGATTCGAAGTCCGGCCAGCGCGAAGAAGAGGCACCGCGCGTTTCGCGACGCGTTCCCGTTGTTGCTTCTCGCCGCTTTGCCCTCCGCGTTTTGTTGTGAACAGAGCGCAGCCCAGGATTATCAACGCCTCGCGCCAAAAACCTTGCCGTCGCAGGGGACAGGTGAGATCGCGCTGCCGTCCGCACCTTCGTTGAAAATCGATCCCAGGGAGCTGACAACCATCCTCAATCGTCTCGTCGGCATTCGACTCGTCGACAAGGCGGCGAAGATCGAAGCGAACGGCGCTCGCGGGAAAGGACTCGTGATTGAGGGTCCGCAACTCCTGAAGAACCCCGCGATCGAGACGCGCCTCGAGACCTTCATCGGCAAACCGCTCTCCTTGGCGGCGATGAAGCTGATCGCCGCCGATATCGAGCAATGGTACCGTACGCAGGGACGGCCCTTTGTCGATGTCGTCTTTCCCGAGCAGGACATATCGACAGGTGTGCTGCAAGCGATCGTGACGGAGTTCCGCGTCGGCAAGATCAGGTCCGAAGGCAACAACTGGTTCGCCGACTGGCTGCTCGAATCGCAGGTGAGCCTGAACACAGGAGACATTATCCGCACCGAAGCGCTAAACGACGACATCGCATGGTTGAATCAGAATCCTTTCCGGCAGACGACGGCAGTGGCCGAGAAAGGCGACGTAGCCGGCACGACGGACATCGTACTCCATACCGAGGATCGGTTTCCGCTGCGGGCCTACGCGAGCTATGACAACACGGGCGTGCCGGCGGAGGGCGTCAACCGCTGGGGCCTGGGTCTCCTCTGGGGCGACGCCTTCTTCCTCGATCAACTCATCGCCTATCAGTTCACCTCCAGCAACGATTTCTGGTCGCGCCCGGACCACACCTCCGTCAGCGGCCACCGCGCGAGCCTCGCGGCCCATTCGCTGAGCTGGATCATTCCGTTGCACTGGCGCGACAGGCTCATCTTCTACGGCCTCTATGAGCAGGACCGGCCAAACCTCGGCCTCTTCCTCAATGAGGCCGGCGTGAGCTGGCAGACGAGCTTCCGTTACGACAAGGCGCTTCCTGCGCTCGGGGACCTCGCCGAGGACCTCCAATTCGGATTCGACTTCAAGCGCACCAACAATAATTTCGCCTTCGGAGGATTCAATATTTCGAACAGCCTGACCGACGTGGCGCAGATCCCGATCCTCTACACGCTATCCGGCCGCGACAATTCGGGGCAGACGTTGATTTCGAATCTCGTGGAACTGAGCCCCGGCCGTTTGGACCGCAGCAATGCCGACGCGGCGTTCCAGCCGAATTTTGCGCATTTCGGTGTGCCTTACGCCTCGGCGCGCTATGCCTATGACGATTTCATACTCTCGCGCGTCACGCGGCTGCCGTGGGATTTTAGCGCGATCACGCGAGGCCAGGGCCAACTCTCCACATCCAACCTGCTACCCAGCGAAGCAATGGACGACGGCGGGATCGATTCGGTGCGCGGCTATGACGAGCGCACCGCGTCCGGCTCGCTGGGGCTCGCCGGCACGCAGGAATTCCGCACCCCCGCTTTCAGCCCAAGCGATCAACTGACCGGCGCACTTCACGATTGGGACGGCAATGCCAATTTGGCCACCGGGGACGCGCTGCAGTTCGATGTCTTTTGGGATTACGGCTTCGTTCGCGACAACCGCGCGGCGCCCGGGTCGCCGAACGGCACCACACTTATGAGCATCGGCTGCGGCGCGCATTATACACTCGGCCGCTTCATTGATCTCCGGGTCGAGAACGGCTGGCAGCTCCGCAAAGCGCCCGGCGAGACTAAGCACGAGAGTCGCCTCATATTTTCTGCGGTAGTCGGAGATTGAGGTCCCCCGCACGCCTCAAATTCGAGCAATGCGGGCGCCTTCCATTACGACGAGGGCTTGAACCCGCTACAAAAGGCTATTCGTTAATTGATCGGCGATAAAATTGGCGCGCAATCCGGTCCCTGATAATCTTGAAAAAACGCCAACATCGTCTGACTCGCTTCGTTACCGCTCTTAGCAGCGCAATGGCCCTCGTCTTGATCGGATGTTTCGGGGTCATCCTCTGGGTCATCAACATCTCCTCTGCAAGCCTCGATGCCAAGCAGAAGGAGGGTGAGCAACGTTTGCTGCTCTCTGTCACTGACGACCGCGTGAAAGATTTGGGAAAAGCGGTTGCCGACTATACGCTTTGGAACGAACTCTATGAATACTTCGAGGGATATCAAAATCCCGACTGGGCGCGCCGGAACATCGGCCCATACATCACCAAGACGTTTGGAATTGACCAGGTCTTCACGATCTCCTTATCAGGGTCGATCGCTTATAGGTATTCACGCAAGCTCGGGACACATCCGCCTTCTGCGCAGGACCGCGCGACCCTATCTGAGCTGGCACAACTGGCGTTTGCCCGGGGTAATGGGGTCTCCGGCTTCATCGAGTTGAACGGCGTGCCGTGCCTTGCTGGCGCCTCCATCATTCGAGAATCCTCACGCAACGTTCACCCACATTTCGTGTTCATAGAGGTTCGCGAATTCAACCGGACCTTTCTCGATAAGCTCGGCCATGACTATGGGATTGAGCAATTGCGCGTCGAGCGAAATATCCGCAGCGGGTTCGTGTTGCCCAGCCCGGTCGGCACGCCATCGGCGTTTGGACTCACGTGGCATCCTGCGCAGTCTGGGCAGGACCTTTTGCTCCGTGTGTTGCCGGCGATGACCGCCGCAGGCGGTTTCTGCTTGCTGACGCTTGGCGGCCTTGCGTTCCTGTGGTGGCGCGTCGCGGAGCACACCCGCGTCAGCGAGGCTCGTATCAATCAGAGCGAACTGGAAGTAACCCAGGCGCGCGCACGATCGGCGGAGGAAACCAGCCAGAGTAAGTCAGCCTTTATCGCGAATATGAGCCACGAACTGCGCACCCCACTAAATGCGATCATCGGGTTTTCGGAGCTGATGACGATTGAGAAGTTCGGTGGGATCGGAGACGCCAAACGGCGCGACTATACCAGGGCGATCCTGGACAGCGGCCGTCACCTGCTGGGGGTTGTCAACGACGTCTTGCAGGTTTCACGTATCGAGGCTGGAAAATTTGAACTCAAAATGGAGGTCGTGTGCCTCGGGCAAGTAATGGAGGATTGTGTGCGCATGCTAAGCGTGTTGGCGGCAGAACGAAACATTCGTCTCGATACACAAGCCGTGTCGTCACCGCTGATGGTGTATGCCGATAGTCAGGCTCTCCACCAGATCCTGATCAATGTACTCTCCAACGCGATAAAATTTTCCAACGAGCATTCACATATCGAAATCACTTGCGTGGCCCAGGATGGCGCTCATGAGATGCGGATCAGAGATCATGGCTGCGGCATTCCGGCGGCGACTTTGAATGAGATTGGGAGTCCCTTCGTCCAGGCAGAGGGTGTGTACAGCCGCAAGCATCAAGGTACGGGTTTGGGACTCACGATCAGCTTTCTTTTGGCCAGAACGATGGGCGCGTCCATTGAGATCGACAGCGTCGAAGGAGTCGGAACCGAGGTGAAGGTACGCTTGCCGAAAATGCTGGCAGCAAAGGCGGTGGCAAAACAGATGCTTCAACGCGTAGCGTGAGTAGCACGAAATATAAATTCTCAGAAGCTGAGGAGCGTCTCGGCCCGATTTGCGAACGTGTCGTGTTCGCACATGATGTGCAATTCCACAGCGAAGACGTATTGAAGCCCCACTGGTGCCGGTAAGACCCTCATGGGGGACGATAGTCGAGCGTTTCGCGCCGTTTAAGGGGGTGGTGGGACTCCTCGACGTGCGGAGACGGTGGGATGGGAACATATCAGGTGGTCCGAAGGGAGTAGTAATGCGTGACGTCCCTCTCCGCCTCCCCCGGATCCCCACGTTGGGGGAGGAAACTCGCTGCGCTGAATCTGTTTTATGAAATTTGCTCGATCTTCACTCAATTCCCATCGCCGTCATCTTCGGGCGGAGGAGGCGGCGGCGGTGGCGGCGGCAATCGCTCCGGATGATGGATCACGATCGCAGGCGGTGGTTCTGACTGGATGTCGTCGGGCGGCGGCGGTGGACGCTCATCCCTGTGCATCATCACGACCGCGGGTGGCGGTTCGTCACGAAAGTCACGTGGTGGTAGCGGTCCCGCGTCGCCTTCAGGCTCACCGACCGGAGGCGTGTCGGTCATGTCCGGACCCTCGGGCGGCCTGGACTCCACGCGGCGTTCGGGCACGCTTGGGGCCGGCGGCGCTTCGGCAGCGGCATCGGATGAATTTCTCGATGTTTCCGCAGAGGCGTGTGGCTGCTCGCCCGAATTGTCGTGACTGTTTCCTGTCAGCCAGTCCCAAAAGGAACCCGATCGGCTCTGTGCCGAGGGAGCCTGCTCTTGCGTCGCCTCGTCACCGTTGCGCGAACCGGGCTCGCGCATGCTGGAATCGTTTGACGCCGTCCCGGAGTCGACGCTCGTCTCGTCGTCGGACGTACTCGCGCTTTCGGTGTCGCTCGTGTCCTCGACCGCCGGCTCCGTGGATTTGTCGAGTGTCCTTGCCGGCAGTCCGTGCTCCGCCGCAGTCATGACGTCTTTCCAGATCGCAGCCGGCAGAGTGCCGCCGGTTATGTTCCGCATCGGAGAGTTGTCGTCATTGCCGACCCAGACGCCTGCCACGTAGTCGGGCGTGAAGCCGACGAACCAGGCGTCTCGATAGTCCTGTGTCGTGCCCGTCTTGCCCGCGGCCTGGCGTCCGGGAAGCGCCGCCGCCCGCCCGGTTCCTTCGACGACCACACCGTAAAGCATTCCCGTCAGGTCGCGATCGACATGCGAGGCGATGACGCGATCCGGCGTCACGGGCTTCCGCTCGAAGAGCATGCGATGCGCGTTGTCCTCGACCGCCGTCACGAGGTGGGGAAAGACGCGCTCGCCGCCCGATGCGAACACCGCATAGGCGGTCGTCAGCTCCATCGGCGTCACGTCGGAGGTGCCGAGCGCGAGCGACGCGTTCGGCGCGAGCGGCGAAGTGATACCGCAGCGGTGCGCCGCATCGACGACGCTGGTGATGCCGACCTCCTGCGCGAGACCTGCGGTCACCGTGTTGATGGAATGGGCGAGGGCGTCCGCCAGCGTCACCGTGCCGTAGCTGCGGCCGCCATAATTGGTGGGCGTCCAGCCATTGATATCGACGGGGCCGTCCTCGCGCACGTCCCACGGGGTGAGGCCGTTCTCGAGTGCCGCGAGATAGACGAACGGCTTGAAGGCGGAGCCGGGCTGGCGCTTCGCCTGGGTCGCGCGATTGAACACGCTCGAATCGTAGTCTCGTCCGCCGATCAGCGCGGAGACTGCGCCGTCCGGCTTCATCAGAACGATTGCGCCCTCGCTTGCATGCGCGCGCCTGCCATGTGCGTTCAACGTGTGCGCCAATGCGTGCCGCGCTGCTTCCTGCAGTCGCGGCTCGAGCGTGGTGTGCACGATCAGATCCGTGTCGCCCTCGCCATTCGTCCCGACGAGTTTCAATGCTTCTTCGGCCGCCGTATCGAGAAAGAAATTGCGCGCATCGGCGAGCCTGACGTCGCTGATCACCGCGGGATGCAAGGCCGCTTCGTCTGCCTGGTCGCTTGTGATCGCGCCCGTCCGGGCCATCGCGCGCAGCACAAGCCCTGCGCGCGTCTGTGCGGCTGCGAGATCGCGCCTCGGCGAGAAGGCGGAGGGCGCACGCGTCAGGGTCGCCAGCATGGCCGCTTCGGAAAGCGAGAGGTCGCGCGCCGACTTGCCGAAATACACATGGGCCGCGCCGTCGACTCCGTAGGCGCCGGAACCCAGATAGATGCGGTTCAGATAGAGTTCGAGAATCTGCTTCTTGGAGAGGGATTTCTCGAGCGCGGCGGCGTCGATCAGCTCTTCGTATTTGCGCGCGAAAGTGCGCTTCGGAGAAAGGAACACGATCTTGGCCGTCTGCTGCGTGATCGTGGAACCGCCGGCAACAACGTGACCGGCGCGCAGGTTCATCCATGCCGCGCGCACAAGTCCGCGGATGTCGATGCCGTCGTTTTCATAGAAGCTGCGATCCTCCATCGCGATAAAGGCTGCGGGAAGGTAGGGCGGCATGTCGCCGAGCGAGAGACGCTGGCCCACGATCGCGCCGCGCCGTCCGGCGACGTTTCCGTCCGCGTCGAGGAACGTAAAGGCGATCGGCCGGTTCGCGGAGTAGAGATCCTTTTTCGGATCGATGCTGGGAGCTGTCCACACAAGGTAGCTCGGCGCGAGTTCGAGCAATACCAGGGGAGCTAACAGGATCGCGCCAGCGATCACCAACGTGCGAATGACAGCGAGCCTGTGACGTGCGGCCCAGTTGCGGGACGCCTCGAGCCTCTCCGACAGATGATCGCCCGGCATGTTGGTCCCAGTTCCTCGCCGACCAATGCGGCAGATTCAAGACGCGCAGGCGAGCAGCGCGCACCCCGCGCGGCGGAGTTTGTCGCGACCGCCGTTCAATTGCTGGTAACGCAAAGCCGAACAATTTGAGCCTTGTTCTTCGGGATGTTAGTGTGGCGCGAGCGCATCGGGACTGGGGGCGGCACCGTTCATCCGCCGTTCATTGCGAAAACGGTAGAGAAGCCCATGTTCAGGCGCGCGATTCCGGCAATTTTTCTGGCACTGGCGGCGTTTGTTTCGCCCGCCCTGGCGCAGCCGCGGCATGTTGTGCCGTATGGCTACAATGTGCAGCCGCTTGATCGCATCCTGCCCGGAATCCGCAATGGGAGACCCGGACGCTTTTACGATGCGGAAGGACCCTACGCCGATCCGATGGGCGGATGGCACTACCGCCTCAAATGGCTGACGCCGGATGGCCGTGTCCAGTGGCTCGACACGGACGCACGCACGGGCCGTGTTCTCGGCCCCTATCGGGGCTATGGGGGCATGGCGATGCCGCCCAGCGGATTGCGGTATTATCCTTATCCGGGGCCGCCGCGCGGCGGCTTCCCGGGCGGCTTCCGCGGACGTTTCGGCGGCTGGCGCCCGGGCGGCCCCTGGCGAGGGCGTTGAGTTCATGCACAGACAAGATTTTAACGCAGGGTACGCGATGGATGCGCAGAGGACGCAGGAAAATGATAGCGCGCGAAGCGCGCCAAAAATTCATCTGCGTCCTCTGCGCATCCTCTGCGGCCTCTGCGCTAAAATCTTTTCCAGGTAAGAAATGCGGATACTTCTTGTCGAAGACGATCAGGATCTGCAGCGGCTGTTGAAGCGCGCGCTTCAGGACGCGGGCTATGTGGTCGACAGCGCGAGCGATGGCGAGGAAGGTCATTTCCTCGGTGACACCGAACCCTATGACGCGGTCATCCTCGATCTTGGCCTGCCGAAGATGGACGGCGTGCGCGTGCTGCAACAATGGCGCAAGGCCGGGCGCAGCATGCCGGTATTGATCCTCACCGCGCGCGACCGCTGGAGCGACAAGGTTGCGGGATTCGACGCGGGCGCCGACGACTATCTTGCCAAGCCGTTCTACACCGAGGAGCTGCTGGCGCGGGTGCGCGCCCTGCTGCGGCGGGCGGCGGGTTTTGCCACATCCGAAATCGAGATCGGTCCGCTGCGCATCGATACACGGGCCTCGCGGGTGACGCTGGACGGCAATCCGGTCAAGCTCACTTCGCTCGAATACCGGCTGCTTGCCTATCTCGCGCACCATCGCGGGCGCGTGGTTTCCCGCACCGAGCTGGTCGAACATCTCTATGATCAGGACTTCGACCGCGATTCGAACACGATCGAAGTGTTCGTGGGACGGTTGCGGAAAAAGCTCGACGCCAATCTGATCCAGACGGTGCGCGGCCTTGGCTATTGTCTCGACACTCCGGACGCGGCTCAGGTGGCCGACGCGCCGCGCTAGCGCGAAGGCACAGCGGGTTGCGCGAAGGTTTGATTCTCTTGCGGCGCGGCTGATTGCCGCCGCCGCTGTGTGGACGCTCCTCGGCCTGCTCGTCGGCGGCACTGCGCTCTCGGGAATCTTCCGCTCTTCCGTCGAAGGCAATTTCGACGCGCGGCTGAAATCCGAACTCGACGAGATGATCGCCGCCGCCGAACCGAACGCGCAGGGCGAAGTCTCGCTCAGGGGACGCTTCGCCGATCCGCGCTTCGAGCGCGTCTATTCCGGCTGGTATTGGGAGATCACGCCGGAGGGCCCGAAGGGGCCCGAGACCAACAACGCGCAAATCTCGCGCTCGCTGTATGACCATTGGGTCAAGGTCACCGATTTTCGCAAGAGTCGCGAGCTTGTTTGGGGGCACGGCGAGGGACCGGACAATCAGGACCTTCGCTTCGTGGCGCAACGCATCGAATTTCCCGTGACCCCCGGTGAGCCGAAAGCGGGCATGCGCAGCTTTTCTTTTCTCGTTGCCGCCGATCAGGCCGAGCTTGAGAAGGAAGTGTCCGATTTCAACGGCACCCTGTTCTGGTCGTTCGCGGTTCTGGGGCTTGGGCTGATGGGCGCCATCTTCGTGCAGGTGCGCATCGGGCTTCAGCCGCTGAACCGGGTGAGCGAGGCGCTGTCGCGCATCCGCGACGGCAAGGCGCGGCGGCTGGATGGCGAATTTCCCGCCGAGATTGCGCCGCTCGCCACCGAGCTGAACAGCCTCATCGAGCACAGCGCCGAGGTCGTCGGCCGCGCGCGCACCCATGTGTCGAACCTCGCGCATTTCCTGAAGACGCCGCTCACCGTGCTCGCCAGCGAAGCAGACGCGCATCCCGGTGCGCTCGCCGATGCCGTGCTTCGCCAGGTCGGCACCATGCGCCGCCAGGTCGATCACTACCTCTCCCGCGCGCGTGCAGCCGGCGCTCTCGACGTGCTTGGCAACCGCACGCCGGTCCGGCCGGTGCTTGAGGATCTGGCGCGCGTGCTCTCGCGCATTCATACGGCGCGCGGCCTTTCCATCGATGTCGATTGTCCGCGCGATCTGGCGTTCCGCGGCGAGCGGCAGGATCTGGAAGAGATGGCCGGCAACCTGATCGACAATGCGTGCAAATGGGCGCGTGCGCGCGTCACGGTCACAGCGCGGCGCGGCGAGGGCACGCGGTTCGAACTCCGCGTCGGCGACGATGGCGACGGGATCGATCCGGCGGAGCGCATCAAGGTCGGCGAGCGCGGCGAGCGGCTCGACGAGAACGTTCCCGGCAGCGGCCTCGGCCTCGCCATCGTGCGCGACATCGCCAAGCTCTATGGCGGAACGCTCACCCTCGCCGACAGCCCGCTGGGCGGCCTTGAAGCAAGGCTCACGCTGCCGGCGATTGCGTGACAGCGCTATTTGTTTCCCGTGAAACAATCGTCAGCGCTTTGTATCGCGCTGCGCCAGCAGGAACTGGAGAACGAATCCGGGTTGCACGTATCGTGTCGAAGGAAAGCAAAACTCCGCTTCGCGGAGGAGGAAGGGTATCGAGGCTTGACTTCCGGCGCGCGTCTATTGCTTCAGCAGAAATCCACAGAAGCTGTAGGCGGAGCAACCGAGATAATTCCCCGTGATTTTGCCCTTCTTGTCGATGCTTATGGCTGTCGTCCCATCGTCTGCGCCGGGATAATCGAGTGTCGTGATCGTTCCGTCCACATCGCGCAGGAAACCATGATTGTCGTAACCGCCGACGATCTGGCCGCCGTCATTGATGCCGTTGGCGGTTGTATACTCTCCGCTGCCGAGATCCAGCACGGTGATCGTCCCGCCCATGTCCCGCAGGAAGCCGTGCGAATAATAATGTTCGGGATCGGTCACATACGAGCCCACTATCTGGCCGCTCGCATCGATTGCGGCCGTCTGGAAGTAAAGGGCATCGACGTTCGGGATGCCGAACGTCGTGAACGAGCCGTCGGCGTTGCGTACGAAGCCATGGGGCACAGCTTTCGCGTCCACATAGTCTCCTGCTATGACGCCGTTGCCGTTGATGGCAACGGCGTACGTGTCCGTCGCTCCGGGGACACTGAATGTCTTGAGCTTCCCGCCGGCAGTGCGCAGAAAACCGCCATAACCTCCGTCGAATTTGTACCAGGATCCGACGATTGCACCCTTGTCGTTGATGCCCGCCGGGACCGTGGCCTGGGCGCCTGCAACCGCGAATGTCGTGATGGCACCGTCGGGCAGGCGCAGGAAACCGCCATCTCCGAAGGATCCGGTCACAGTGCCATTCGTGTTGATGGCCGCCACGGCGGTGTTGCCACTTTGCCCCGCATCGAAGCTGGTGATCGTCCCGTCCGGGGCGCGCAGGAATCCGTGATCATGGTCATCGCTACCCAAATAGGTACCGGCGACGACGCCTTTGTCGTTGACTCCGCTGGGAAGGGTTTCAACTCCCGCAATGTTGATCGATATCCATTTGGCATCCGCCGGAGTCATTTGTGCCGCCAGGCCGATCGCGAGACAGGCTGCAAAGATTGCACTGCGGAGAATTTCTGCCCTGACCTGGACTTCGCGCATCTGAATCCCCCCTGGATGCATTGCCACGGAAGCTGACTCTACGGGGCGCCGTTGTTGAGGTAAAGTTACCTACATGAACGGCGTATGAAAGAGAATCGCCTGTAAATCGCCTGATAAACAGGAGTGCGCTCTCAGACCGTTCCATCTTTCCGGAACGCGGCGATCTCGGCGTCGGTGAATCCGAGCTCGCCGAGAATCTCCGCACTGTGCTCGCCGAGCAGCGGCGGACGCCTTCGGATCTCGCCCGGCGTTGCGTGCAATTTGACTGGCGTCGCTGCAATGGGCGCGGTTCCAATTCCGGGAAAATCGATCTCGGTCAGAATGTTGCTCGCCCGCACATGAGGGTCGTCCAGGGTCTCGCGCATCCGATAGACGGGGCCGGCGGGTACGCGCGCGGCTTCGCATGCGGAGATCACTTCGGACGTGCTGCGCGAGGCGCACCACTCTGAAATGCGCGCGCTGATGATCGCGCCGTGATCGCCACGCGATTTGTCGCTCGCAAAGCGCGCGTCCTCGATCCATTCGCGCGCGCCGATCAGTTTCGCCACGCGGCGGAACAGCGGATCGCCGTTGACGGCGATCGTCACCCATCCATCGCGCGTTCGGTAGATGTCCGACGGCGCCGCGGTCTGGCTGAGGTTGAGCGTGGGCCGGCGCGCGAGCTTGAGCACCGACTCTTCGATCAGCATCGGGCTGAAGAAACTTATTGCGGTACGCAGGAGCGCGCCTTCGACGAGCTGTCCGCGCCCGCTGCGTTCGCGCTCGCGCAACGCAGCCACGACGCCCAGCGCAAGAAGCGATGCCGTACCGAAATCGACCCAGGGCGCGGCCGCGCGCACGGGCTGATCTTCCGTTCCCGAAAACCACGCCGAGCCGCACATGGCCTGGGCGACACCGTCGAAACCCACGCGATCCGCATACGGACCTTCGAGGCCGAAGGCGGAGACGACGGCGAGGATCGCGCGCGGATTGGTTGCGGAGACCGACTCGTAATCGAGTCCGAGCGCGGCGAGCGTTGCGCGCGGCAGATTGGCGACTACGACATCGCTACCAGTCACCAGCCGGCGCACCGCTTCGCGTCCGCCGGGTGTCGCGGGATCGAGCGTCAGGCTGCGCTTGTTGCGGTTCATCTGCAGAAACAGCGCGCCTTCGCGCGGCGCACCCTCGGGCGTCTCGCCCAGCGAGATCATCGTGCGGTCCTCGCGCCCCTCTCGCTTCTCGACCCGGACGACGTCTGCACCGAGATCGCCGAGAAGCGCCGCGCAGAACGGCCCCGCGATGTAGCGGCCGAAATCGACCACCTTAACGCCTTCGAGAGGTCCCGCCATGACATTCCTCCGCTCACGACTGGCGACCATAGCGCGGCTCGTGGGCTTTCGGGACTCGACGTACTTATCAGGTCATGCCAAACGACCCGCATCGATCATCTGCGGAGACTCTCGCTTCCCATGCCTCTCAGACAGAATCCGCTGAAGCTCAATCCCCTCCAATTGCGCACGCTGACCGTGCTGCAGGCGCTTGCGCGCGACCCAGCCTCTGTGCGCAAAGGCCCGGGCACCGGCGAGATGACCGTCGAGCGGTTTCCCGAGCCGCATGGAGAGCATTTCCATCTGGGTGCTTTCGTCGTCTCGACCAAAGATGCGAGCGGCCTCTACATCGAGAATGTCTGGCACGCGCTCGAACGCCGCGGACTGGCGCGCACCGACTGGCCGCACCGCGTCACACTCACGACGACGGGCCTCGCTTACGACACGGGGCTGGCCGAGGAGATCCTGCACAAGTCGCCGCACTGAACACGAAGGCAGATTTAACGCAGAGTACGCAGAGGGTGCGCGGAGGACGCAGAGGATTTATTTGCGCGCTTCGCGCGCAATCGTTTTCCTGCGTCCACTGCGCATCCTCTGCGTACTCTGCGTTAAAAATCAGCCGGTGTACGACTCACTGAGGATCAAGAGTTGGCATTACGGATTCATCCGCTGCAGTGTCGCGAATGGCTTCGTGAACAGCGCGCGGCCCGCTTCTGTGCCGAGCAATGCGTCGAGCGCGGCGGGCGCGGCGGCGAGAGTCACGTCGCCAAAATCGCCGGACTCCACTCTTCCCGAAATTTTGCCGGCTTTGATTGCTGCTTTTGCCGCATCCTCGTCCATGAGATAGAGCACGAGAGAACCATTTTCGCCGACGCGGTAGAGAACCGGCACGTGGGCGAGCCTGGGGTCGGGCGGCTTCCCGCCGTCGTCGGTTTCGCGCACGTCCATATATTGGTAGGCGCCGAGCCGCGCGGCGTGGATTTCGAAACCCATCCAGCTTCCGCTATCGCCTGGGGCCGGGGGATCGAGCAGGATGACTTTGAAAGAGCCATCCTTCTGCGGGAAGAACGTGAAATAGCCGATGCTGCCGGAATCGTCCGCCTGGCTTTTCCACATTCCGGTCAGTTGAGGATCAGCCTTGTGACCCGCCGTCGTGCCGATCGGAGACGTGCTGGTCACCGGCAGACACGCGGTCACCATCAACGCTGCGCCGATTGCGGCTCCCAGGCGGATCCCATATCGAGCCATGCCCCATTCCCCCTCGAACGCCGCGCTCAATTTCCGCAGAGAGTCCGGCGAAAGCGCAGCGGCGCGGCCCGTTGGATCGCGCGACGCGCGTCAGTATAGTGCAGAGTCCAGGAAAGAACGCGATGAATCCCCGAAAACGGCGCCGGCTTTGGTTTGTCGCAGCCCTTTTGGCCGCGAGTGCGGGCGGGACGGCGCTGGTGCTTTCGGCGCTCAAGGACAATGTCGTCTATTTCTACAGTCCGAGCGACCTGGCAGCGAAATCCGTTGAGCCGGGCGTCGCGCTTCGCATCGGCGGGCTGGTCGCGCGGGGCAGCGTGACGCGCGGGCCAGGCGCGGAAGTGCACTTTGTCGTGACAGACGGCCGCAAGCAGATACCCGTTACGTATATCGGCGTGCTGCCCGATCTCTTCCGCGAAGGGCAAGGCGTTGTCGCGGCAGGCGCGCTCGATTCGGGCGGTGTCTTCGCCGCCAGCGAAATCCTCGCCAAACACGATGAGCGTTACATGCCGCCCGAGGTGGTCGATGCCTTGAAGCGCGCCGGCCGCTGGAAGGAACACGGTTCGTGACCGGCGAGATTGGGCAGCTCGCGCTTTGTCTCGCTCTGGCGCTTTCCTTTGTGCAGGCCGGTGCCGGGCTGATCGGAGGGCTGAAAGGTTCTTCCATCGCGCGGCGAGTTTCGTCGAGCGCGGCACTTGGCTTTGCGGTGTTCGTCTGCGTCGCCTTCGGCGCGTTGATGGGCGGCTTCGTCACTTCGGATTTCAGCATCCTCGACGTGGCGCAGAATTCGCACACGCTGAAACCGCTCTTCTACAAAGTCACCGGTGTGTGGGGAAACCACGAGGGCTCGATGCTTCTCTGGGTGCTGGTGCTCGCGGTCTACACGATGTTTACTGTGCTCGGCGAACGCGGTGGCGCGCGGCTCACCTCCGCGGCTCTCGGAGTCGAGGGCCTGCTCGCGGCGGCCTTCCTGATCTACATTCTTTTCGCCTCGAATCCGTTCCTGCGCATCGACCCGCCTCCGATCGAAGGCGCCGGACTCAATCCGCTATTGCAGGATCCGGGACTCTCGTTCCATCCGCCGATGCTTTATTTCGGCTATGTCGGATTGTCGGCCACCTTTGCCTACGCGGCCGCGGCGCTGCTGACGGGCGAGGCAGATGCGAATTGGGCGCGCGCCGCGCGGCCCTTCCTGCTCGCCGCGTGGTGCGCTCTGACGCTCGGCATTACGTTGGGCAGCTGGTGGGCCTATTACGTGCTCGGGTGGGGCGGGTTCTGGTTCTGGGACCCGGTCGAGAACGCGTCGCTGATGCCGTGGCTCGTGGCGACCGCGCTTCTCCATTCTTCGCTTGCGACGGAACGAACCGGCGCGTTCCGGAGCTGGACGTTGCTTCTTTCCATCGGCGCATTTTCGTTGAGTCTGATCGGCACGTTTCTCGTGCGTTCGGGCGTTCTGACTTCGGTGCACGCCTTCGCCAGCGATCCCGAGCGCGGCAGATTCATCCTGTGCATTCTGCTTGTCGCCATCGGTGGTGCGCTCGGGCTCTTCGCCTGGCGTGCACCGAAGCTCGAGAGCGGCGCCGCCTTCGAGCCGGTGAGCCGCGAGACGGCGATCCTGTTCAACAATGTTCTGCTGACTGCGGCCGCCGCGACGGTGTTTCTCGGCACGCTCTATCCGTTGTTTCTCGAAGCGGCGACGGGCACGCGCATTTCGGTCGGGCCTCCCTATTTTGCCATCACCTTCGCACCACTCTTCGTTGCGCTTGTCGTCATCGCTCCGTTCGGACCGCGGCTCGCATGGCGGCGCGACGATCTGTTGCCGGCTATGCGCGCGCTCGCGCCCGGTCTGGGGGTCGCCATTCTCGCCGCCGCGATCGTTCTCGCGGTTGCGACGCCGCATGCTGCTGCAGCTGCGTGTTGCGTTGCGCTCGCGGGCTGGGTTCTCGCGGCAAGCGTCGTTGATCTGGCCAGACGCGCAAAATCGAACCTCCTTTCTCTGGGCTCTTTTGCGCCAGTGCTTGCCCATGCCGGACTTGGTCTTACGCTGCTCGGCATTGCCGGCACGACGTTGTGGAAGAGCGAGGCGCTTGAGGTGCTCGCGCCCGGCCAGTCGTTCGAGGTTGGTGGTTACCGTCTGCAGTTCGACGGCGTCACGCCCGTTGCAGGCCCGAACTATCGCGCCGACAGAGCCACGATCGAAGTGATGCGAAACGAAGAGAAGATCGCGACGCTCGGGCCCGAAAAGCGCATCTACCCGGTGGAAGGACAGGCAATCAGCAAGACGGCAATCCGCACGACCGGAATTTCCGACCTTTACGTCGCTCTTGGAGACGACCGTGGTCAGGGCCGTTACGCCATCCGCGCCTATGTCAATCCGCTGGCGCCGTTCATCTGGTTTGGTGGCGCTGCAATGGCGCTGGGTGGGCTGACGAGTCTTTTGAGCCGAATCCGCCTCGGCTTGCGGCGTCAGGTACTGGCGCCGGCAGAATGAGACGCGCCCTGCTACTCTGCTTTTTGATAAGCCCGCTGCTCGTGACTCCGGTTCATGCAGCTACCGGTCCGGACAGGCTTGCCGATCCGAAGCTCGAAGCCCGGGCGGTTGCGCTGCAGAAAGAACTCCGCTGCGTGGTTTGCCAGGGGGAATCGCTCGACGAATCCGCGGCGCCGCTGGCGGAGGATCTAAGGCGGCTGATCCGGGCCCGGCTGGAAAATGGCGAATCCGACGCGCAGATCGAGAACTATCTTGTTGCACGATATGGCGATTTCATATTAATGAGACCGCCACTTGAGCCGGGGACTTATCTCCTCTGGTTCGGACCTCTGATTGCGGTGACGATCGGGGGAGTGGTGGCTGCAGCAGCGATCATTCGCGCTCGCCGGAATGAACGGGCTGAGATGCCCAGGTGAAAATTGCCATGCTGGTGTTTAGGTCTGCGCTGTGGGGCGCTGTGGAGGAACAGGTGTCTGTCGTTTAATATCTGAGACAGATGCACGTAATATAACAGGCGTAGGCCTGTCGAAACCAACCAAAGAGTCGGGCGCCTGGCGCGCCTCTTGTTCGTGAAGGAGAACATGATGAAGGGCTTGAAGCGGCTGGAGCACCATTCGCGTGATATGCGATGCAGGTTGCTTGCGGCGAGTTCGGCTGCGGTGCTGGCGATTTTCGGCCTTGGCGGCTTTGCCTTGGCCCCTGCGGCCAATTCTGCCCATCTCGCGCCTGCGGCCGCTCATCCCGCAGATTCGGGCCACGCCCAGGCGAAATCGTCGCCGCCGCGCATGCTCGAAAACGGTGCGCCCTTCAGTTTCGCCGATCTGGTTGAACGGGTAAGTCCCGCGGTCGTGACCGTGACGGTCGAACAGCAGATGAAGCCCGTTCAGGCGTTCAATCCCGAGGAGCTGCCTGAGCCGTTCCGGGATTTCTTCAATCAGTTTGGCCAGGGCGGCGGCGGTGGCGGCGGCCGCCAGTTCTCCGCACCGCGCAAGGCCGTGGCAATGGGCTCGGGCTTCATCATCGACCGGTCCGGCTTCATCGTAACCAACAATCATGTCGTCGAAGATGGCAAGAAGATCACCGTGAAACTTCCTGACGGCCGTGAGTTCACGGCGAAGCTTCTTGGCTCCGACGAGGCCACCGACATTGCCGTCCTGAAGGTCAAGAGCGACAAACCGCTCCCCTCCGTCGATTTCGGCGATGATCACTCCGTGCGCGTCGGCGACTGGGTGATTGCTGTCGGCAATCCGTTCGGACTGAGCAACACGGTAACCGCGGGCATTATTTCGTCGATCGGCCGCGATGTCGGAAATGGTCCCTACACAGATTATTTACAGATCGACGCGCCGATCAACCGCGGAAACTCGGGCGGCCCGACCTTCGATCTGCGGGGAAAGGTCATCGGCATGAATTCGATGATCTATTCACCTTCCGGTGGCAGCGTCGGCATCGGATTTGCGATTCCGTCGTCGACGATTCACGACGTCGTCGCGCAACTCGAAGCGCATGGGCGCGTGGCGCGCGGGTATCTCGGCGTGCAAATCCAGAATATGACGCCCGAAATCGCGCAGTCGCTGGGCTCGCATGAGGCGAAGGGTGCGATTGTGGCGTCGGTGGTGGGCGGCGGTCCGGCTGCCAAGGCTGGCTTCGTGCCCGGCGATGTGGTTTTGGCCATCAATGGCAAGTCGGTTGAAGATTCGCGCGATCTCACCCGGCGTGTCGCGGCGCTCCCCGCCGGCATCAAGGCCGCGTTCACCGTCGTCCGGGGCGGAACGCAGAAGACCATCACTGCCACGATCGGCCCGCGCAAGGAAGAACGGCTTGCTTCGAACGCCAGCCCGGAAGAAAACAGCAGCGCAACGGCCAGCACGGGCGAAGCCATGGGCCTCGGCCTCGCGGCCGTGACGCCGCAAATCCGCCGCAACTACAACCTCGACGATCATGTGAACGGCGTGCTGGTCACACGCGTCGATCCCGAAAGCGATGCCGCAGACAAGGGAATCCAGCCCGGCGACGTGGTGGTGTCCATTGGCAACAAATCCGTGCACACGCCCCAGGACATCAAGAGTCAGATCGAGGGTGCGCAGCACAGCGGTCGCAAGAGCGTACTCGTACTCGTGGATGGCAACAGCGGACAGCGCTTTGTTGCGCTGAAGATCGCATAGGCCGGAGATTGCCGAAATCCGGACGTCGCCGGTTTCGACTAGCGGCGTCCGGCCCCCGCGCCGGCGGCGGCGGCCCCATCCCCCCCGTTGCCGCTGTCGGCGCGGACCCTGGCCTTCCGGTCGCGCGCGTACTGCCAGGTCAATAGGAGACCGCCGATGCGAATGCTTGTCGTGGAGGATGATCTCGAAGCCCAGCGCTACCTCGTGAACGGTCTCAAGGAAGCCGGCCACGTGGTGGACGACGCGGCGGACGGCGAAGTGGGACTGACCCTCGCGCTATCGCGGGCCTACGACGTGGCCATCGTCGACCGGATGCTGCCGGGCATCGACGGCCTCAGGCTCGTCGAAGAAATTCGCGAACACGGCAACACGATGCCGGTCCTGTTTCTCAGTGCGCTTTCCGAGGTGGACGACCGGGTCAAGGGCCTCAAGGCGGGAGGCGACGACTACCTCACAAAGCCCTACGCGTTCGTCGAACTTCTCGCGCGGATCGACGCCTTGATGCGCCGGCGCCATCCCGCCTCGGTGAAAACGCAATTGCAGGTCGGCGATCTCGAGCTGAACCTGCTGACCCGCACCGCCAACCGCAACGGCTCGGCCATTGATCTGCAGCCTCGCGAATTCCGCCTGCTCGAATATCTGATGCGGCACGCCGGGCAGGTCGTGACGCGCACCATGCTGCTGGAAAGCGTATGGGAGTATCATTTCGATCCGCAAACCAACGTGATCGATGTGCACATCTCCCGGCTGCGCGCGAAGATCGACAAGGGGTTCGAGTCTCCGCTGCTGCACACCGTGCGCGGTGCGGGCTATATGATCCGTGCGCGCGCCTAGGATTTTCCGCACTCTCGCGTTCCGCATCGTCGCCGTTTATCTCGCCATATTCGCGGTCTCCGCCGCGGCCATCGTCGCCTTCACGTATTGGAACACGGCGCGCGCCCTGAACGCGCAGACCGATCAGATTGTCGAATCGGACATCACGGGCCTGTCGGAGCGCTATGATCGATTCGGCCTGGCGGGACTGACCGAGGCCATCGTCAATCGCTCGTCGCATGGTGGCGCCACACTTTATATCCTGGCCGATTCGGAAAAGCGGCCTATCGCCGGCAATCTGGATGCGTGGCCCGAGCTCGCCCAGATCGGCGGCAACCTGGTCGAATTCGACTATGAGCGCCGGCTCGGCAACCGTCTCGAACAGCGCCGTGCGCGCGGACGGGATTTCGACCTGACCGGCGGATTCGAGCTTCTCGTCGCGCGCGACATCGCCGAACGCCACGAAACCGAGAAGCTGTTCACGACCATGATCCCCTGGAGCGTGCTGCTGATCGTGGTGCTCGGGCTGGTCGGCGGCGGCCTGATCAGCAGGAAATTTCTTGCGCGGCTCGATCAGATCAACCGCACCAGCCGCGAGATCATGGAGGGCAACCTTTCGCGCCGCCTGCCGGTTGGACACGCCGGGGATGAATTCGACGTTCTTGCCCTCAATCTCAATCGCATGCTGGATCGCACCGAGCGGCTGATGCGCGGCATGCGCGAAGTCACCGATTCGATCGCACACGATCTGCGCACGCCGCTCAATCGATTGCGCAACCGTCTGGAAGGCACGCTTCATTCGCTCGATTCCCATGGCGCCGCGGGCGTGCAGATCGAGGCGGCTGTCGAGGAGACGGACCGCCTGATGGCGACGTTCAATGCTCTCCTTCTGATTGCTGAAGCCGAAGCTGGCGTTGCGCGCGAGGCGATGACGCCGGTTGATCTGCGCGGGATCGTGGAAGGTGTCGTCGAACTTTACGCCCCGTTGGCCGATGAGAAAGGGGTCTCGCTGTCGGCCGCGCCCAGCGGACAGGCGATCGTCAACTGCATTGGCAGTCTGGTCAGCCAGGCGCTCGCAAATCTTCTCGACAATGCGATCAAGTACACCCCTGCGGGTGGAGGCGTGAAGATTTCGGTCGAAGACACGCCCGGAGGTATCGCGCTTTGCGTTGCTGATACGGGTCCGGGAATTGCTTCCGAAGACCGAAACCGCGTTCTCGAACGTTTCGTGAGGCTGGAGGCGAGCCGGCATTCGCCGGGAACGGGACTGGGCCTCAGTCTTGTCGCCGCCGTCGCCCGCCTGCACGACGCAAAGCTCGAACTCGAAGACAACGGTCCGGGACTGAAGGCGACGCTTCTTTTTCCCGTCGGCGCAAACCGCCGGTCTTCCGCTCAGCAGATTGCGCCGCAGAAAATGGCGGTGCGGAGCTGAATTCGGTTATATTTGTGGAATCACCGTCGCAGGGAAGGGACGCCACAATGAGCAAAGCCGATTTCATCGAGACCGTGGCCAGCAAGGGAAATATAACCAAAGCAGATGCGAAGCGTTACGTGGAGCTTGTCTTCGATTCGATCGAGGCAGGGCTCAAGTCGGCAAGGAGCAGCGGCAAGCTTCACATCAGGACATTCGGAACGTTTCATGTTTCGAAACGCCGGGCGCGCATCGGACGCAACCCGAAGACGGGCGAATCGATCAAGATCAAAGCGTCAAAAAGCCTGCGCTTCAAACCTGCGTCGCAGTTAAAGGAGGCCGCGGGCTGCTGATCATCTTCGCCCGCGGGCGGGACGACGCCGCTCGTTCGGGCGGGCTCCTTCGCGCGTGAACCAGGAACCCTGGAGTCGCGATATCATTCGGGGTGTACCGGCGTGAACGAACGCGAAAGCGTCGATGCGTTTGCGAATCACACAGCTGATCTGCCACGTCCCTTCGACCCCACAAGGGCCACCCGAACGTTCGAAGAGCTGGGCGAAGCGGTTTGCGGAATCCCGTACGCCGCACGCGAATGTTTCGCGAGCGCCTTCGGCAATAGTCCCTATCTCGCCCGTCTGGCGTTGCGCGAGCGGCTCGCTCTGCGCGGGCTCTGGGAACAAGGGCCCGGGACGCTGTTCGACGCGGCTGCGCGCGACGCAGAGCTGGTACACGAGGCAGAGCACGCCGCCGCCGCAATGGCCATTCTGCGCCGCGCCAAGCGGCAGGCTGCACTGGCAATCGCGCTTGCGGACATATCGGGCCTGTGGGATCTCGACGCCGCCACGCGCGCCCTCACACACTTTGCAGATTCAAGTGTAGGAGGAGCGCTGCGCTTTCTGTTGCGCGAGACGGCCGCGACGGCGGGAATTGCGGAACGGGATCCGGCTGCACTCGAGGCGGAGACGGGCCTCGTCATTCTGGCGATGGGAAAGGCCGGCGCGTTCGAGCTGAACTACTCGAGCGACATCGATCTGATTGTCTTCTACGACTCCGATCGCTTCCCCTTCCGCAAGAAGTTGGATGCGCGCGCCGCGGCGGTTGATCTCACCAAGGGTCTGGTAAGACTGCTCGGTGAGATCACCGCTGATGGATACGTCTTCCGTGTGGATTTGAGATTGAGGCCAGATGCGGGCGCAACGCAGATCGCCATCTCGACCGAAGCGGCAGAGCGGTATTACGAGGAGATGGGGCAGAACTGGGAACGCGCAGCGTTCATCAAGGCGCGCCCTTGCGCCGGCGACCGTTCTGCGGCGCGGATGTTTCTGACGAGACTCGAGCCGTTCGTTTGGCGTCGTAATCTCGACTATGCCGCGATCGAGGATATCCATTCGATCAAACGCCAGATACACGCCCACGGCCGGCATGGCGCGATTGCAGCAGCGGGGCACAATTTGAAGCTTGGCCGCGGCGGCATCCGCGAGATCGAGTTCTTCGCCCAGACCCAGCAATTGATTCTGGGCGGGCGCGATCTCTCGCTCAGGCAGTCTCGAACCCTCGATGCGATCGCCGCGCTTAGTTCCAGAGGGCTCGTCTCGAAATCGGCGAGTGCTGATCTCTCGGAATCCTATTGTTTCCTGCGCGGGCTCGAGCATCGCCTGCAGATGATCGACGACGAGCAGACCCACACTTTGCCCAGGACAGCGGAGGGTTTGGCCCATATCGCCTGTTTCGCGGGCTTTGCGGACACGCAAGCGTTCAGCGAAAAGCTGGTCGAACGTCTCCGGAGCGTTCAGGCTCACTATGATGGCCTTTTCGAGAAAGCGCCCCCGCTCGGCGGCACGCGAGGCAGCCTGGTGTTCACCGGAGTGGAGGACGACCCCGAAACGATCGACACGCTTCGTGGGATGGGTTTTCGCGATCCCCGGCACGCCGCCGGAGCCGTGCGCGGCTGGCATCACGGCCGCATCCGCGCCACGCGAAGCGCGCGCGCGCGCGAGCTCCTGACCCGGCTTGTGCCGGCCCTCCTCGACGCGCTTGCTGCGACGGCGGATCCAGATGCCGCGTTTGCCCAATTCGACCGCTTCGTGTCGCGTTTGCCGGCGGGCGTCCAGCTCTTCTCGCTGTTTCTCGCCAATCCTCAATTGCTGCGGCTCGTCGCCTCCGTCGCGGGATCCGCACCAAAGCTTGCCGATCATCTCGGGCGGTCACCGGCGGTGCTCGATGCCGTGCTCGATCGCGGCTTCCTCGCAGAGCTGCCCTCGCGCGAAGCCCTCGCCGCCCTGCTGCACGAGGGACTCGCTGCGGCGACGGATCACGAATCCGTGCTGGACGCGGCGAGGCGCTTCGCGAAGGAACAGATGTTCCGCGTCGGCGTGCATCTCATCGACGGCAGGGCGACACCTGAAAATGCCGGATTGACGTTTTCGAACATCGCCGAGTGCGTCATTGCAGGTCTTCTTGAACGGGTCGAGCGCGAACTCGAAGCAACCGTCGGGGTTGTGACGGGCGGCGCGTTCTGCGTCGTCGCGATGGGCAAGCTCGGCGGCCGCGAGATGACGGCGTCATCCGATCTCGATCTTGTATTTGTCTATGACGCGCCCGCCGCCGCCGATCGCTCGAGCGGCAATCGCTCGCTGCCGCTTATCGTCTATTACGCGCGGCTGGCACAAAGGCTGATCTCTGCGCTGACAGTGCCGACGGCGGAAGGCGTCCTCTACGAAGTGGACATGAGACTGCGGCCCAGCGGCAACAAGGGTCCGGCGGCCGTGAGCCTGAGTTCCTTCGTCCGCTATCACGCACAAGAAGCGTGGACCTGGGAGAAGCTGGCGCTGACGCGCGCCCGGGTTGTTGCGGGACCCACCGCGCTACGCAAGAAGATCGAGGATGCGATTGGGGACGTGTTGACCGAAAGAATCGAGCCGGTGGCGCTCTTCTGCGACGCACGCGAAATGCGCGAGAAGCTCCGGGCGCAATTCCCCGGCCGGAATCGGTGGGACCTCAAATTCCGGCGCGGCGGGCTGGTCGACATTGAATTCATTGTCCAGACACTCCAGCTCCGCCACGCCTGCGACGTCCCGCGGATACTCGAGCAGAACACCGTGGTTGCGCTCGAGCACCTTGCTGCGGCGAAGCTGCTCGGCGACGAAGAAGCGCAAACGCTTGTCGGCGCCGCGCGACTGCAGCTGGCGTTGCTTCAGGTGTTGCGGATTTCAGTTGTCGGCTCATTCGACCCCGTCTCTGCAACCGCGGGAATGAAGGCGCTGCTCTCTCGCGCAGGTGGCGTGGGCGACTTCGGTGAAATCGAGGATCGTCTCGAAACGTCGCAAACACAGGTTCATGCCCTGTTCGAACGACTGCTGCCGGCGTAATGATTCCATACTCGTTTGCGACGAAAGATTTCTTCGGCTTTCAAGGGCCGGTACCGATCGAGGGGAGAACGAGTGGTGCAGGTGCCGACATCCTTGAGAAGCGGGTCTGCGGGCGACGCACTTGTGCTGCTTCACGGCATTGGCGGCTGCGCGCAGGTCTGGCAGCCGCAGCTCGACGCCTTTTCTTGGCGTTTCTGCGTTGTTGCGTGGAACATGCCGGGATATGGCGGCTCCGAGCCATTGCCGCAAATGACATTCCCTGCTCTTGCCGAGGCGCTCGAGGCGCTGCTCGACACGCTTCCGGGTAAGCGCATTCATCTGGTCGGCCACTCCATGGGCGGGATGGTTGCGCAGGAATTCCTGCGGCGGGACGCACGCAGGGTAGCGAGCGTATGCCTCTATGCGACGAGTCCAGGCATGGCCCAGCCGGAAACGCCCGAAGCGCTGCAGGCGGCACGCGAACGGGCGCGCGACTTCATGGCGCGCCGGATCGGGCCGCTCGACGCCGGAAAGACCATGCGCGACATGGCCGAGAGTCTGCTCGATCAGCTGCTGTCGCCGCGTGCGTCCGAGGCGGCGCGTGCGGCCGCGATCGAATCGATCAGCTCGGTCCCGCCCTCCGTCTATCGCGATGCGATGCGCTGCATCCTCTCGTTCGACGGCACCGCAATCGTGCCGAAGATCGATCTGCCCGCACTCGTCATCGCGGGCGGCGAGGACCGCACGATTGCACCGGCGATCGTCGAGGCCATGGCGCGACAGATTCGAGGCTTCCGGTTCGAGATCATTCCAGGCGTCGGCCACCTCGCCAATCTGGAGGACCCGCCCGCTTTCAATCGCATACTGTCTGATTTTCTTGATTCGGTGTGATGATTGGGCTAGCGCGTGTTCCGCTCATACCAGACCAAACATGTCATGCCCGCAGGAGCGGGCATCCAGGGGCAACCGCCTCGCCATTTGCTCTGGATTCCCGCTCCTGCGCACGACTGTCCGGGGAACGGACCTAAGTGATTCAAATGATTCAATTTCGCAGTCCTGAGTTGAGACTGCCAGAAAACGCACGGAACGCCGATGCAGTAAGGGTTTGAATCGACTCGCGAAAATTTTCCCCGGACAGCCGTGCGCTCCTGCGGGAATGACAAGTAGGGTATGTGATTCGAATTTGGCCTGACCGCGTCGTAGCAGATGCAAATACCAATCGGTTATTTTGGAGACGTCGATCCCGCAAGCTTTCTGAAATCGGTTTCGTCCATTCCTTCGCGGTCGGGATTGGGGACGCAAAAAAGCCGGAAGGCCACCAGAGAAAACGTATCGCGGACGCCGGGCACCGTGTGCAGCTTTCCGTTTACGAACTCGCCGAAACTCTGCTCGTTGCCGAGATGGAATTTCGCCAAGAGATCATAGGCCCCCGTGACGGAATAGATTTCCGCCGTTTCTTCCACCGTATCGATCAGCAGTTCGGCGACACGGTAGGTCTGACCGAGTTCGCATTTGATTTGCACAAAGAGCGGCTTCATGGTCGGTCTCCGGGTCGGGCTGCCCACGAAACCAACGGCAGGGCGTAGCGTCAAGCGCGCCTTTACCGAGGATGCCCCTCGACCCTAGATGGGGGCGACGTTGAAGGAGCGTGATTCGAATTGAGAGCGGTTTGCGTGGGCGGCGGGCCCGCCGGCCTTTATTTCGCGATTGCGCTCAAGCGCCTCGATCCGCGCCACGACATCCTCGTCGTGGAGCGAAACGGGCCGGACGACACGTTCGGCTGGGGTGTGGTTTTCTCCGACCAGACCATGGACGCGCTCGGAGAAGCCGATCCGGAAAGCGCCGCCATTATCAGCGGCGCCTTTGCGCATTGGGATGATATCGACGTCCATTTCCGCGGTCAGACGATCACGTCCGGCGGACATGGCTTCTGCGGCATTGGCCGAAAGCGCCTCCTCGCAATCCTGCAGGAGCGCTGCCGGGCGCTTGGGGTCGAATTGCGGTTCGAATGCGAAGCGGATGCAGCCGCGTTTGAAGACGCCGATCTGATCGTCGCGACCGACGGCATCAATAGTGCAACACGCACCGCGCACGCCGGGGTCTTCCGCCCCAGCATCCAGCGGCGGGCAAACAAATTCATCTGGCTCGGCACAGAAAAGCCGTTCAACGCGTTCACGTTCATTTTCCAAGAAACCGCTCACGGCTGGATCTGGGCCCACGCCTATCGCTTTGAACAGAACACTTCGACGTTCATCGTCGAATGCAGCGAGGCGACCTGGCGCGGTCTCGGTCTCGAATATGCCAGCACCGATGAGGGCATCGCGATTTGCGAGCGTCTCTTCGCCCGCTATCTGGACGACAGACCCCTGATGAGCAATGCGCGGCATCTGCGGGGATCGGCATGGCTGAATTTTCCCGTGCTGACCTGCGAACGCTGGCACAACGGCAAGGTCGTTCTGATCGGCGATGCGGCCCACTCCGCCCATTTCTCCGTTGGCTCCGGCACCAAACTCGCATTCGAAGATGCGATCGCCCTCGCCAGAGTGGTTGACGAGCACGGAGGCTCGGCGCGCGCACTCGACGCATTCCAGGCGGAGCGCGGCCTTGAAGTCATCAAGCTGCAGAATGCGGCGCGCAATTCGACGGAGTGGTTCGAACATGTGCCGCGCTATGTCGGGCTTGAACCCATCCAGTTTGCCTACTCGCTGCTGACGCGGAGCCAGAGGATCAGCCATGAGAATTTGCGTCTGCGCGACCCGACATGGCTGGAAGGACTCGAGACCTGGTTCGTGCGGCAAGCCGGAGTCGAGGCGGCAGAACACCGCCCACCCATGTTCGCGCCACTTCGCCTGCGCGGGCTGACACTCGCCAATCGCGTGGTCGTTTCGCCGATGTCGATGTATTCCGCCGTTGACGGGCTGCCCGGCGACTTTCATCTCGTGCACTATGGCGCGCGCGCCCAGGGAGGCGCGGCGCTGCTGGTGACGGAAATGACAGACGTGTCCGCGGACGCGCGCATCACGCCTGGATGCGCGGGCATTTATAATGACGAGCACCAACGCGCCTGGACCCGCATCGTCGACTTCGTGCACGCCTACACCGACACCAAAATCTCTTTGCAGCTCGGCCACGCTGGTCCCAAGGGTTCGACGAAGGTGCCGTGGGAAGGCGAAGACGAACCGCTTGATTCGGGCAATTGGCAGTTGACTGCCCCGTCTCCGGTTCCCTGGACGCCAAGGAGTGAGACGCCGCGTGCGATGGATGAAGCGGACATGGAGCGCGTGATCGCGGACTTCGTCAGCGCCACGCAACGTGCCCATGTCTGCGGCTTTGACATGATCGAACTTCATGCGGCGCACGGTTATCTGCTCTCCGCGTTCCTGACGCCCGCGATGAACAAGCGCGAGGATGCGTTCGGCGGCACAATCGAAAATCGCCTTCGCTTTCCATTGGCTGTTTTTGCAGCCATGCGGCGTGTTTGGCCCGATGATCGGCCCATGTCGGTTCGCATTTCGGCGACCGACTGGCTCGCCGATGCGGGCAACAGCGAAGCCGAAGCGCTGATCATCGCCAAAGCTTTTGCGGTGGCGGGCGCCGATATCGTCGATGTCTCGGCGGGCCAGACTTCGATCGATGCTCGCCCGGTCTATGGCCGCATGTTCCAGACGCCCTATTCCGATCTGATCCGTAATGAGGCCGGCGTTGCGACCATGGCAGTCGGCAACATCTACGAGATCGATCACGTCAACAGCATCCTCGCGGCGGGACGCGCCGATCTTTGCTGCCTCGCGCGGCCCCATTTGACCGATCCCTATTGGACGCTTCGGGCAGCCGCGCAGCAGGGTTATGAAGATGTGTCGTGGCCCAAGCCCTATTGGCCCGGCCGCGATCAGCTTGTGCGGAATCTTAACCGTGGACGCTGAACTTCCTCTGGCCGGGCGGCATGCCGTCATCACCGGCGCGTCGCGCGGCATCGGAGCCGCGATTGCCACTCGCCTTGCTGGCATGGGCGCGCAGACGACGCTGATCGGGCGAGACAGGCGGGCGCTGGAACGGCAAGCGAGCGGCGATCGGAACGCGCGCGCCGTTGTGTGCGACGTGACCGATCCTGCCCTGGTTGAGAAGATGTTCGCCGAGGCTCGGGAGCGCATGCCCATTGCGATCCTGATTAATAACGCAGGAGCCGCCGAGAGCGCGCCATTCCAGAAGACATCGGATGCGATGCTCGATCGCATGCTCGCCATCAACCTCGGAGCAGCGTTTCGCTGCGCGCGCTCTGCATTGCCCTCGATGATCGAGACCGGATGGGGACGTATCGTCAATATCTCCAGCATCGCGGGTTTGCGCGGCTATCCCTACGTGACGGCCTATGTCGCGGCGAAGCACGCCCTCGTCGGATTCACGCGCGCGCTTGCCATGGAGATGGCGCGCAAGGGCATTACTGTGAACGCCGTCTGTCCGGGATATACGGATACAGAACTGGTGCGCAACTCCGTCGCGACCATTGTCGCCAAGACCGGGCGCAGCGAAAATGAGGCGCTCCACGAACTGATCCGCCACAACCCGCAAGCACGCCTGATCCGCCCCGAAGAAGTCGCCGATGCGGTCGCGTGGCTTTGTGGTCCGGGCGCAGACTCCATCACCGGCCAGGCGATTGCGGTCGCCGGCGGAGAGATCATGTGAGGCACGGCCGATGATCGACGAGTCATATTCGCCAAAGCATTTCCGCTGGTCGCTCGAAGACAAGGTAGGGACGATTACACTTGCGCGGCCGGAACGAAAAAATCCTTTGACGTTCGATTCCTATGCGGAGCTGCGCGATACCTTCCGCGCGCTCGTTCATTCATCTTCGGTGAAGGCAATTGTTCTCACCGGAGCGGAGGGAAATTTCTGCTCGGGCGGCGACGTGCACGACATCATCGGTCCGCTGACGAAGATGGACGTCGGCGGCCTCCTGAAATTCACGCGCATGACCGGCGATCTGGTGAAGGCGATGCGCGCCTGTCCGCAACCCGTCGTCGCAGCTGTGGATGGCACCTGCGCGGGCGCCGGAGCAATCCTCGCCATGGCGTCCGATATCCGCTTCGCGACGCCGCGCGCAAAAACCGCATTCCTGTTCGTGCGCGTGGGTCTTGCCGGATGTGACATGGGCGCCTGCGCAATTCTGCCCCGCCTGATCGGCCACGGTCGTGCGTCGGAACTGCTCTACACTGGCCGCGTAATGACGGCCGAGGAGGGCGAGCGTTGGGGATTTTTCAATCGCGTGCTCACGGAGGCGGACGTTCTTCGCGAGGCGGTCAAGACGGCGGGCGACCTCGCGCGGGGACCGACTTTTGCGCACGCCATGACGAAGGCGATGCTGCATCGCGAGTGGGACATGAGTATCGACGAAGCGCTTGACGCCGAGGCGCAGGCACAGGCGTTGTGCATGCAGACGGAGGATTTCCGGCGCGCCTACAGGGCTTTCATCGAAAAGGCGCAACCGGCCTTCGAAGGCAATTGAGAGGGCGTGGTGCAGAGCGCGCATCTCGACCGCTTCGTTCTTGACCGGCTTCCCCCTCGGGAGTTGCTGCCGGAATTCCGCTTCGACCGTCCAGAGTTTCAATATCCCGCGCGGATCAATGCGGCCGTGGAGTTGATCGACAGGACGATCGAAGCGGGCTGGGGCAGGTGCACCGCCGCAATTTTTCCGGGCGGTGCATGGACCTACGACGAGCTGGCACGCGCCGCCAACCGGGCGGCATCGGTTCTGTTGAGCGACTTCGCGCTCCAGCCCGGCGCACGGGTTCTGCTGCGCGGCGCCAATGGCCCGATGCTTTCGGCGTTGTGGCTCGCGGTGCTAAAGGCCGGCGCGATTGCGGTCGTGACAATGCCGCTGCTGCGTGCGCGCGAACTCGTTTTCATTCTCGACAAGGCGCGCATCGATCTCTCGCTGTGCGAAGATACGCTGCTTGCCGATCTTGAGGCGGCGGTGACCGAGTCGTGCCAAGGCCGCGTTGCAAGCTATTCGCGCGACGGGCGCTCGAACGATACCGAATTCGAACGCCTGATGCGCGACAAGCCGGACCGCTTCCAGCCGGTCGAAACCTGGGCGACCGATCCGGCACTCCTGGCCTTTACCTCGGGTACGACCGGAAAGCCGAAAGCGACCGTGCATTTTCATCGCGACGTGCTGGCGATCGCCGATGCCTTCCCGTGCTCGATTCTCGAAGCCGGAGCAGACGAAGTGTTCCTCTGCAGTGCGCCGATGGCATTCACCTTTGGTCTCGGCGGCCATCTCGTCTTTCCGCTGCGCTGTGGGGGTGCCTCTGTTCTTCTGCCTTCCTGTTCGCCCGATCAGCTTCTCGACTGCATCGCGGAATATCGCCCGAGCGTGGTGATGACCGCGCCAACCGCCTACCGCGCCATGACGCAAGGTGCGTTGCAACGAGATCTAGCGCATGTGCGGTGCTTCGTGTCTGCCGGCGAGCATCTGCCGCTCTCGACGTTTCGTGACTGGGAGTCCGCAACCGGCAGAGGGATTGTCAACGGGCTCGGTTCGACCGAGCTGTTGCACATCTTCGTCTCCAGTCCGCTGTCGGACGCGAAGCCGGGTTCAACGGGGCGCGCGGTACCCGGTTACACCGCCGCCGTGCTGAACGACGCATTCGAACCTGCGGCGCCGGGCGAGATCGGGCGGCTTGCCGTCAAAGGACCTACGGGTTGCCGCTATCTCGACGATCCGCGCCAGGAATCCTACGTACACCGTGGCTGGAATATCACCGGCGACGCCTGCACGATGGACGAGGATGGGTGTTTCTGGTTCCAGAGCCGCACCGACGACATGATCGTCTCTGCCGGTTACAACATTTCGGGATATGAAGTTGAGGAAGCCGTGCTGCGGCATCCTGCCATTCTGGAATGTGCCGTCGTGGCTGCCACCGACGCCGGACGCGGCCAGATCGTCAAGGCCTTCGTCGTGCTCAAGCCGGGACAGGTGCGCACGCCCAATCTTGCGCGCGAGATCCAGGATTTCGTCAAGCGCGACATCGCGCCGTTCAAATATCCCCGCACAATCGAATTCCTCGACGCGCTGCCACGCAATCCGTCGGGCAAGGTGCAGCGATATCTTCTGCGCGACGATGAGAGAGCCGTGCCGTGAAAATCGTCAATCCCGAAGGCTGGCCGCGTCCGAGCGGATATTCGAATGGCGTCGTGGAAGGACAGCTGCTGTTCGTCTCGGGCCAGGTGGGATGGGACGAAGCTGGACATTTTTCGCCGGATTTTGTCGAGCAGATTCGCCGGGCGCTGCAAAACGTTCGGACCGTCGTGGAGGCAGCTGGTGCACGTCCTGACAGGATTGTTCGCCTCACCTGGTATGTCACCGACCGCCAGACGTACAGGGCGCGAAGAGCCGAGATCGGCGCCGCTTATCGCGAAATCATCGGGCGACATTTTCCCGCAATGTCGATTGTCCAAGTCAGCGGATTGATCGAAGACCAGGCCCAGGTTGAGATCGAAGCGACGGTCGCTCTAGGCTGACGCACGTCTCGCCTACGGCACAAGCCGCTTTATCCACTCCGGCAACGCGAACGCTGCGGCGTGCATGTCGGGATTGTAGTAGTCTGTTTTGAGTCTTGCCGCAGCGAAGCCTGCGCGCGCGCGTTTCACGCCGGCGGGCGTTCCGAGACTCTTGCCGTTTCCCGCCCATACGAGCGCCATGAAGCCGCCAATATAGGTCGGAACCACTGTCAGATAGAGGCCCGATCGCGGAAACGCGCCGCGGAGCTCCGCGAGCGCGTCGGTGATTTCGTGCGGCTGATAGAACGGCACGCCCGTCTGGAATGTCGCGAATCCCGCGGGAGCCAGCGCCGCTCGCACGCGTGCGTAGAACGACTCTCCGAACAGCGCCTTGCCGGGGCCGACCGGATCGGGCCGGTCGGCGACGATGAGGTCGAAGCGGCCTTTCGATTGGGCGCGCCCGAGATATTCGAACGCGTCGGCGATCTCGATCTTGAGCCGCCGGTCGGCAAAGGCTTTCCGGTTGATGGCGTCGAAATGCTCGCGGCACAGCTCCACGACGCGCCCGTCGATATCGACCAGCACGACTTCTTTCACGCCTTTGTGCTTGAGTGCCTCGTCGGCGATCGAGAGATCGCCGCCGCCCACGATCATCACGCGCTTGGCGCGGCCGTGCTCGAGGAGCGGCAGGTGGGTGAGCATCTCGGCATAGGCGGATTCGTCACGCGTGGTGAGCTGCACGATGTCGTCGAGCACCAGCACGCGCCCGTTCGCCACAGTGTCGAAGATGCGGATGCGCTGATATCTGCTCTTCTCTTCGGCAAGCGGCGCGCCCGAAAGCTTCATCGTCTGCGCGTAGCCTTGGTGCAATCGTTCCTTGAAGAAGCCCGGCATATTTCACCCGCGCGAGAGAGCGCGCCGATATAGGACCCGTGCCTGTCTCTGTCCAATGAGAGCCGCCACCGATTGTGACAGTGCTGGCGGCGTCAGGAAAAATTGACGATTGGGTGACAAATTTCTTGCATGGCGGGACGATGGGCCTATATTTCGGAAGTTCCGGCAGCGGAACCGAGCGGCGTGGCGGAAGTGTCCCTTCCGCCCGCCGCTTTCGTCTTAGCGGTGCCCCGATCCGCGAGGTGAGGGGCGCCACTTGTGTCAACACTCTGAGAGGGTAGGTGCCAGGATGGCTCAACTCGGACTCGGTTTGGCGGCGATCAATGGAGTTCGGCCTCATAGGGTGCGCGCTCCGGCGAGGACCGTCCCGGTTCCTATTCCCCCTGGGGATGTGAACCGCAAGGATCACTTCATCACGAAGAATGGGCTGACCTATGCGGGCAGTCACCTGATCATCGATCTATGGGACGCCAAGCATCTCGACGATCGCGATCGGATCGAACAGGCGCTGAAGGATGCCGTAGAAGCTGCGGGAGCGACGCTTCTGCACATTCATCTGCACAGGTTCACGGAGGGCGGCGGCATCTCCGGCGTTGCCGTTCTCGCCGAGAGCCATATCAGCGTCCACACCTGGCCCGAACGCGGCTACGCGGCCTTCGACGTCTTCATGTGCGGAGGCGCGGAGCCGCGGCGTGCGCTTCCGGTGTTCGAAGCGGCGTTCAGTCCTGGTCGCATCGTCATCGGCGAACACAAGCGCGGCGTACTTTAGTCAAAGTTTCCCTCGCGCATTAACCAAAGGCGGGAATTGCTCCGGCGGAGCGGTTCCCGCTTGGTTTTCCTGCCGCTATCGTAGCTTCGACACGTTCGTCGGCCATCGTTTCGATGGGCGCCGGCGCCACGCGCGTTAACCGTGGGGACAGTCGAAGGGCGGGAATGCGTTGGGGTACGACGCAGCAATCATCGGCGCGGGTGCGGAAGGACTGGCTGCCGCCGCACTGCTTGCAAGGTTCGGTGCCCGGACGATCGTGATCGAGCGCGCCGAGCGCGTGGGCGGCCGTCTTGCGACACTCGAGTTCCATCCGGGCTTCCGCGCTTCGCTCTACGCGGACGAGTTGCCGCCCGTTCCCGCACACATTCATTGGGCGCTGGATATCTCGCGGCGTGGCGCGATCTTCATGCCGCTTCATCGCTCACTGGCGATCTGGCCCGATGTAACAAGCGAAATCGACCTCCGCTCGGATGCACTCTCGGCGAGAATGCTGCGGCGCTGTGCCGATGCAGCCGCGCTGGGCGTTGCACGCGCGATGGAGCCCAAGAGGCGCTCGCCGATGCACTTCGCCTTTTATCCCGGCCGGAGCTCATCTGCGGCGTGGCCGCAAGCGGAGCCGGCGACCGAGCAGCTTGCAGATTTGATCGAGCAATCCGTCGACAATCCACGCGATGCGGCGCATCTGGCGGCGATTGTTCTTGCAGGGCGCGCGGGCGATCCGTTCCGCGAAGGCAGCGCGGCTCATCTGCTCGCGCCAGGTCTCGGCTCCGGCGGGATCGTGGTGGGCGGTCATGCGCGTCTCGCCGAAGCGCTTCTCGATGCGGCGAAGACTTTTGGCGCAGAGATCGCCCTGGGGCTCGAAGCGAGCGAAATCCGCCGTGTGAGCCGCAAGAACCTTCAGATCGTGCTCGCCGACGGAAGCGCGCACGAAGCGCGCGCAGTGATCTCGACGCTCGACGTGAAACAGACTTTCCTGTCGCTTTTTCCCTGGAACATATTGCCGAGACCGCTCATTGAGAGCGCCGGCCGTTTTCGTTTCGCGGGCGCGATGGCGCGGGTTCTGTTCGCGCTGGCGCGACAACCCGAACACGCGACACCCGAGACGCTGCGTGTGCCCGTGCATGTGCAGCCGGATATGGACGGATTTGCAGCTGCCCATGCCGCGTGGCGCGCCGGCAGCATGAGCGCGCGCGCGCAGGCGGTTCTGCGCGTGCCCTCCGCGCTCGATCCCTCGCTTGCGCCGCCCGGCGCCGCGGTCATGACGGTCACGCTCGGCTCGGTGCCGTTTCGCCTGTTCGACGGCGCATGGACGCACGAGCGGCGTGCAGGCTTACGCGGGCGAGCGCTTGATGCCGCGGAGTCGGTCTGGCCCGGTGTGAGCGCGACCGTGCTCGGCGCGGAAGTGATCGTTCCGGGCGACATCGAGGAAGCGCTCGGCGCGAGCGAAGGCGATCTCGATGGTGGTGAGATCGCACCAGATCAGCTTTTCGAGTTGCGGCCGTGGCCCGAATGCCCGCGCACGCCGATCGAAGGTCTCTATCTCGGAGGCCGTTCGGCATCGGCAAGCCTGCTTGGCACCTGTGCTGCGGGCGCGGCGGCCGCGCAATGCGTGCTCGCAGATTTCCGGAGACTCGCGTGAACGCGGCGGCCGACGCGATCGTGATCGGAGCAGGCGTGCACGGGCTCGCGGCGGCCGCCTATCTCGCGCGTGCGGGCAAGCGCGTCGTGGTACTCGAAGCGCGACCCGCCGTCGGCGGCGTGTGCGAGACCGTGCCGCTCGGCCACGGCTTCGAGGCCCCCCTCGCGACGCACGCGTTTCATGCGCTCGATCCGCGCGTGGTGCGGGAGCTAAAGCTCGCGCGACATGGCCTGGAATTTGCCGTCTGTGACATGCCGCTTGTCGGGCTGCGGAGCGACGGACGGCATGTTGTCATCGCGCGCGACACGCGTGCCACCATGCGCAATCTCGCGCTGCTTGCGAGGCGCGATGCCGAGAGCTGGCCGCGCTTCCGGCGCGAGAGTTTCGCCTTTGGCTGGGCGATGCGCGCGCATTGGTGGGAGCCTTTGGTCCCCGGCATCAGCGTGCCCGAAGGGCTCGACCGTTTCGAACGCCAGGGCACGCGCGCCTTTTTCGATTCCTGGTTCGAATCCGAGGCCGTGAAATCGACGCTGGCGTTCGACGCTTCGGCGATGTCGCCTGATGCTGCGGGTTCTTCGCTGCTGCTGCTGTGGTGCGCGGCCCAGGAAATGTGCGGCATACAGAACGCAGTCGCGAGCCCCAGGGGAGGGCCGGGCGCGCTCGCGCGCGTGTTCGAAGCCGCGGCGGAATCCGCGGGTGCGCGCATCCGCACCGGCGACCGTGTGACCGAGATCATGGTCGAGAACGACAAGGTAAGCGGCGTGCGCATGGCATGCGGCCGGCCGATTGCGGCGCCGCTCGTTCTCTCGACGTTGTCACGCCGCACGACGCTTGTCGCTCTCGCAAAGGGCGAGAAGCTCGGCCTCGCGGAATGGAACGCGCTTCGTTCGACGATGGCGCAGACAGCTTGCGCAAGCGTCGTCTTTGGACTGAGCGCGTGGCCTTCCTTCGCCGGAGTCGCAGTGCCTCCGAATGGCCGCTTCGTTCTTGCGGAGGAGCTCGAAGTCTATGAAGCCGCGCATGCCGCATCCCGCGCGGGACAACTGCCCGAAGAATTGACGCTCGAATTCGTGATCCCCAGCGCTTCCGATCCGCAGCTCGCGCCGATGAGCCAGCACGTGATGAGCGTTCTTGTGCGGCCGGTGCCCGCAATGCCGGAAGGAGGTTGGCGACGCATGAAGGAAAGTCTCGGCGCGCGCGTCATTGCGGCGCTCGATAATGTTCTACCCGGATTCTCGCGCCTCGTCGTCGCCATGGAGATGCTGACACCCGATGAGAGTCTCAGACGCTTTGGAGACCATGGCGGACATGAGCGCATGCTCGAGCGGCTGCTCGCTGATTGGCGCGCCCGCATCGCGACGCCCATCGCCGGCCTCTTTCTCTGTGGCCGCGACGCCGAGCCCGTGCCAGCCGTCTCGGCACGCGCCGCCCGCATCGCGGTCGCGCTGGCTTTGCGGAAGGCGCGCTCGTGACGCTCCGTGCCACACCGTTTCATGCGCGCGTGGCGACGGCAAATCGCGGCAATGCGTGGCGCACACGGGGTGGCTTTACGCTTGCTGATGCGTATGGAGATCCCGAGGCGGAAGCGCTCGGCGTCCGCGCAGGGGCAGCGATGGCCGACGTGTCCTGGCGTTCGCGCCTGCTGCTCGAAGGCGCGCGCGCCGGCGATTGCGCATCGCGGCTCTTCACCCGCGATGCGGCGCAGCTTCTGCCCGGCGAGAGCATGGAGACCGCTTGGCTCAACGATGAGGGCGCGTTGCGCGGAATGGGAATCGTCGCGCGGCTGACGACCTACAGCTACCTCGTCGTTGCCACGCAAGGCGATTTCGACTGGATCGCGCGCGCCGCGCGGCTCTTCGACGTCTCCTGCCGCGACATTGCCACCGCGCAATGCGGGCTCGCGCTGGTTGGCCCGGGCGCCGCTTCGGTCCTCGCTGCGGCCGGCATCGGCGCGCATATCGCGCCGCTCGCGATCGCGCCGCGCAACTGGCATGGCCGCCAACTCCTGCTTTCGCGTTGGGGGCACGGTTACGAGATCTGGTGCGCGCCTCGCGACGCGCTCATGCTCTGGGACGGGCTCGTGCAGGCCGGTGGGGCCCACGCGCTGGCGCCCATCGGACTCTCTGCGATGGACGTGCTTGATCTCGAAAGCGGGATCCCGATTTCGGGCCGCGACTTCGCGTCGGCGCGCGACCAGGATGCGAAGGGGCCCCTTCCGCGCATGCTGGGGCTTGCGCCGCTGATCGATGAGAAGCACGTGCAGTTCAACGGACGTTCTGCGTATATCCGCGGACCATACGAGCAACGTTCGCTCATGGGGCTCGAAATCGAATCGCAATGGCCCGCGCCGTATACGCCCATCGAGGCGGGCGGACGGACCATCGGCCATACGCTCTATTCCGCGTATTCGCCCGCGCTCAGGCGCGCGATTGCGCTGGCGCTGATCGACGAAGGTGAGGCTCTGCCCGCCCGCTCCGTCTCGCTCACAATGCCGCCGGCGCGTGGCCGCGGCGCGTTTTCGCGCGTCGACGCAATGCTCGTGCGCTTGCCCTTCCTGCCCATTGCTGCTCCCATCTTCGTGGAAGCGTGAATCAGGCGCTGCATGAACAATCCCATTTCCGTTGCGGAGAGTCCGCGCCCGGCTTTTGTCGCGGAGGCCGAAACACAGTTCAACGCGGTTGTGCAAAGCCAGCCCGGCCTCGAATTCCTCGATGCGGTGATCCCCGATCTCTGCGGCGCGCTGCGCGGCAAACGTTTCCCCATCGGGGAAGCCGCACATCTATTCTCCCACGGAATGGCCATCCCCCACTCCATCTATCTGATGGACGCGCATGGCGAGATGACCAACGCCTTTGGGCTGGGCTTCAGCGACGGCGATCCCGACGGCACCGCCTGGCCGCTGCCTGGCACGCTGTCGCGCGTTGCGGCGGAAGGGCCGCCCCGCGCGCAGATATTGATGTCGCTGCGCGACGCCGCGGGCGTTCCCGATCCCGGTGAGCCGCGCGCCGTGCTCGAGCGCGTGCTCGAGCGCTTTGGCGATCTCGGTCTTGTTCCAGTCACTGCTCTCGAGCTCGAATTCTATCTGCTTGATCGCGACCGCCTCGATCATCGCGCGCCGCAGCCGCCGCTGGATCCCAGAAGCGGCGCGCGCGAACGCGCGGTGTCCGTCTTCGGTCTCGACGATCTCGACCGCTACGAGGCATTTCTTTCCGCGCTCGCCGCCGCCGCGCGCAAGCAGGCCGTTCCGCTGAGCGCCGCCAGCAAGGAATATGCGGCTGGCCAGTTCGAGGCCAATCTGAAGCACCAGAAGGACGCGCGCTTCGCTGCCGATCACGCGACGTTCCTCAAGCAGGTAGTGAAGGAGGCGGCGCGTTCGGTGGGCTTCGACGCCACCTTCATGGCCAAGCCCTATGAAGAGCGCGCGGGCAACGGGCTGCACATTCATCTCTCGATTCTCGATCGCGATGGCCGCAACATCTTCGCGGGCCCCGACGCAGCAGGCTCGGAACAATTGCGCCACGCGATCGGTGGGATGCAGGCGCTGATGCCGGAATCGATGGCGATCTTCGCGCCCAACCAAAATTCCTATCGTCGCTTCCAGCCCGACATGTTCGCCCCCGTCAACCGCAGCTGGGGCGTCAACAACCGATCCGCCGGAATGCGCGTGCCCGCGGGGCCGGACGCATCGCGCCGCATTGAACACCGCGCCTCGGGCGCCGACGCCAATCCCTATCTCGCACTCGCCGCAGTGCTGGCAGCCGCCCATCACGGCCTGCTCAAGAAGATCGATCCGGGAGAGCCCGCCAAAGGTAACGTTTCGCGAGAACCCGACACGGCGCTTCCCTTCACTGTTGATGATGCGCTGGCCAAGCTCGCCAAAGCAGAAACTCTTCCCGCCTATTTCGGCGCCCGCACGCTCGAACTTTATCGCGAAACAAAGCGCATCGAGACCGAACGTCTCCGCCGCGCCATTCCTCCCGCCGAATACGATTACTATCTGTAAAGTCACGCTCTTGCGCGCTCGGTGTTCTACGAACTCCTACGCATGATCCGCGAGGCGCTTCCGAACACCGCCAAGCCCTCTCTGCCGGCACGATCGCGCGCCGGCATTTGTGACCGCCGAAGGCTTGCCACGATCTGACCATCAGGCCGTTGCGGGACAGATCGCTATGATCCTGGGGGCAGCTTGAGGCGAAGAGCGAAGCAGTCCGGACTGGCAAAGACGCGCAACGCGAGATGGGCGGTTCACCCCGGTTAATGGGCTCCAGCGGCTGTTAACTGGCCCTTAGGACTCTCCGTGACATGTTGTGACGCTCTCGCGACGTTTTGCGAGGGCTGGATGTCTCCGTTGAACGTTTCCGAACCCCGCCGTCCGGTTGGATGGCGGGGTTCGTTTTTGTGGCCGCCAATATGCGGGACGCGTGGTGGGTGGTCGCCCCTCAATCCTTCATCCAGGCTCGCGTCTCGTCGTCAGACTTGGAGTCTGAACCAGCGGCCTGAGTGCGCTCCGCTTGCTCCCGTTCGGCTTTGTCCGCCAACGCAGCCCAAACTGCCGCGACTTCGCGAAGGTGCATGCGGACCTCCTGATCTTGTGCATCGTTTGCGAGCCGCAACGCTTCAGCGACCATTTCCCGGTAACGCGCGATCCGCTGCTCAACCGGAAGGGATTCCACTGACTGATCCATTGGTCCAGCGCTCTTCCCGCCGCATGTTCCTGAAACCCGCCAATCGCGAACGCCAGACGTTGGAGAGCGTTCCAAGGGGTTCCCCGCGCGGACCGGAGGGTTCCCCATATTGGGGAGGATAAGGCGCAAATCCTGCTCACATCTTCGTGTCACGCGCCGGGGGTGAATTCATATTGATGACAAAGCACGTGAGCGTTCGGGTTGTCCGAATACAATGCCCGGACAACCCCGCACGTGTGGTTTGCAACGCGGGCCAGAATTTGCGATTGACGCGCACCCGATTGCTCCGGAGACAGCATGATTGAATTACCGCGGCGCCTGGCGCCTCGTATCGCAGGCGCGCTTGCGGCGTGTCTTTTGTTGGCTTTCGCCGGGCCGGCGCAACCGGCTGCGCCCACCGATGCGGGCAATGTGCTCCGCGCGACGCTCGCGAACGGCCTGCGTGTCATCATCGTGCGCAACACGCTGGCGCCGGTCGCTGCGACCGCCGTCAATTATCTCGCAGGCTCCGACGAAACGCCGGCTGGCTTTCCAGGAACCGCGCACGCACAGGAGCACATGATGTTCCGTGGCAGCCCCGGCCTCACCGCCGATCAGCTCGCCGATATCGGCAGCGAGATGGGCGGAAACTTCAATGCCAACACGCGCGAGAGCCTGACGCAATATCTCTACACCGTTCCTGCCGGCTATCTCGACGTGGCGCTGCACATCGAGGCGGCGCGCATGCAGGACGTGCTCGACCGCCAGGCGGACTGGGATGTCGAGCGGGGCGCCATCGAACAGGAAGTGGCGCAAGACCTCTCCAATCCAATCTACGTCCTCTATGTGAAATTGCGCGCAGCTTTGTTTGCGGGAACGCCCTATGAACACGATGCGCTCGGCACGCGGCCGTCCTTCGACAAGACGACCGGCGCGATGCTCAAGAACTTTCACGATGCCTGGTATGCGCCGAACAACGCGATCCTGATCGTCGTTGGCGATGTCGATCCGACGGCGACGCTGTCGGAAATCAAATCTCTCTTCGGCACGATCAAGCCGAAGAAGCTGCCGCCGAAGCCGAAATTTGTGCTGCGTGCTGCGCCTTCGCTCAATCTCAGCGCCGACACCGACGAGCCCGAAGGCACGCTGCTGGTAGCGCTGCGCACTCCCGGCCTCGACAGCAAGGATTTCCCCGCGCTCGAAGTGCTCTCCGATGTGCTGAGCAACCATCGCTTCGATCTCTACGGCCTGGTTCCCAAAGGCGAGGCGAGCGATGCGAGTTTCGCGCTCGACGCGCTACCGAAAGCGGGCGTGGCATACGCCTATGTGCGGTTTCCCGCCGGCAGCGATCCCACGGCGATCGCAAACGAAGTAAAAATAATTCTCACGCATGTCGCGAAGGACGGTGTTACGCCCGAGCTCGTCGACGCGGCGAAGCTGCAGGAAAGGCGCGAAGCGGAATTCCAGAAGAATTCGATCGCCGATCTCGCAAGCGTGTGGTCCGACGCAGTGGCGCTTTACGGCCTGCGCTCGCCCGACGACGATCTTGTCCGCATCGAGAAAGTGACGGTGGCCGATGTCGACCGCGTCGCGCGCAAAATTCTCGACATGAACAGGATCTCGACCGCGATCCTCAATCCCAAAGGCTCCGGCGCACCTGTCGCCTCGGCCGGCGGTTACGGCGGACAGGAGAACATCGCGCTCGGCGAGGCGGTGCCCACCACGTTGCCGTCATGGGCCGAAGCGGCGCTCAGCCGTCTCGAAGCGCCACGGTCCACGCTCTCTCCCGTCGTCAGCACGCTCCCGAACGGCATGACACTGATCGTGCAGCCCGAGACTGTGAGCGACACCATTACGGTCTACGGCCATATCCGCAACCGCCCCGAGACCGAGACTCCAAAAGGTCAGGAAGGCGTCGCCGACGTGCTGAACCAGCTCCTTCCCTACGGCACTGAGGAGCTCGACCGCCTCGCCTATCAGGAGGCCCTGGATCGCATAGGCGCGCAGGAGCAGCCGGGGACGGATTTTTCGGTCCAGGTGCTGACGAAGGATTTCGACCGCGGAACCGCGCTGCTCGCAAACAACCAGCTGCATCCGCGCCTGCCCGAACAGGCCTTCGCCGTGGTTCGCGAGCGCGTGGCGCAGATCGCGGCCGCGACGCTGCGCAGTCCCGCGCATCTCACTTACCACGCGTTGCGCGCCGGCCTGTTTCCCAAAAACGATCCGTCGCTTCGCGAGGCGACGCCGGAATCGGTTCGGGCGCTCACGCTCGACGACGTGCGCGCCTATTACCGGACCGTGTTTCGGCCCGACCTGACGACGCTGATCGTCGTCGGCCATGTCGATCCGGCGGAAGCCAAAGCTGTTGCCGAAAAATATTTCGGCGGCTGGACGGCGAGCGGGACGAAACCGGATACCGACCTGCCTCCGACACCGCCAAACATTGCGGCCACTTTTGCCGTGCCCGATGCGAGCCGCGTGCAGGACAATGTCTATCTCGCTCAGACGCTGTCCATGACGCGTGCCGATCCCGACTATTATGCGCTCGCGCTCGGCAATGCGGTGCTGGCGGGCGGCTTCTACGCCTCGCGGCTCAGCATCGATCTGAGAAAAACGAGCGGTCTCGTTTATTCGGTGAATTCCACGCTGCAGTCCGGCCGCACACGGAGCATCTGGCTGGTCAATTATGCGAGCGATCCCGACAAGGTGAAGCGCGCCGGCGCGATTGCCGCCGAGGATTTGCACCGGATGCAGACCGCGGCTGTCGGCGCCAGTGAGCTCGCGCGCGCCAAGGCAATTCTCCTGCGCGAGATGCCGCTCGCCGAATCCAGTGTCAACGAGATCGCACGTGCTTTCGCCGAGCGCCGCGACCTGAACCTGCCGCTCGACGAGCCTGTCGTGGCCGCACAGCACTACATCGCGCTCACGCCCACAGACGTGCAGACCGCGTTCAAGAAATGGATGCGCCCCGCCGACCTTGTTCGCGCCAGCCAGGGCCCCGCGCCGGAGTAGGGTGCGTAAACCAGGCAGGCAGATTGCGCCGATCAAACAACTCTTGTCAGCGAGGCGCAACTCGCAGTGAAACCGGGTCCCATGGCTGTGAGCACGGCACGATGGGGCAGGCCCACTCGAATTGTTTTTTCGAGAACGAAGAGCACGGTGGCTGCCGACATGTTTCCATAATCTCGCTGAATTTCGCGTTCATGGTCGAGCGCACCGGGCGCCCGCAACCGGCAAACGCAAGCCGCCGACGTTTGATCACTGGTTCGCCGGGAAATCAGTCCTCTGGAGCGTGTCCTGCAAGTCCGCAACGCAGTTTGCGAAGGCGCCAAAAGCCGGATCGAGGCCGAGCCTCGCGCAGGCCTGCTGTTCCCTTTGCAGGACGGCGTCGAACGAGGCGGAGAAGTCGGATCTGGCCGATGTCGGAACTTCCCCTGTGTCGATCAGCTGACTCACCTGAATCGGCGCGTTCATCATGTCGGAGCTGGGCGTTGCATCGGCCGCTTGCAGGAGGCACACAGCCAGATCTGAGCTGCCGGGCTTAAGACCCTGTGCGAAGCACTTGTTCCGGGCGTGCACAACAGCGTGCTCGCGGCTGACGCTCTCCAGCGAACCCTTAAGACTTGAGACACAGCCTTCGAAATGTTCGTCGTCCGGCTGCACGCGAACAACGATCTCGCAAATCTCCTGAGCCTGGGCGAGTTGGTCCGAGGCCGGAAAGTCGTGATCGTTGGGTGCGGCATCGGCTCGGGCAACGAAGCCTGCCAGAACCAGAACACCCATGATTGTTGCCGCCTTCCACGACGGCACCGAATAGGACGTGTGAGGTTTTGCATGGCTGCGAATGGAGCGGGTGAAATTGGACATGAGCGCGTCTCCGTTTGGTTTTAGGCTGCATCGTCAAGAAGGAGACCCGCGCGGCCGCCGATATATTCCCGCTCAGCCAAGGCTGCCGCGAGGCGTATTCCAACGCCGACTCCGAAAACCCTTCAAGAACTCCGCAGGCCGACGACGGTCCTGCGCCGCGCCAGTAACGGGATCATGCGCCCGAGGACAGCGTCGCGCTTGAGGAACTGGTGCCGCAGCGCGGCAAGCACGTGCAGAGCGAACAGCGCGTACGTAATCCTGGCGAGAAGGTGGTGGGCCCCAGCGGAAAGACCGTACATGCGAAGTATCTGGTCGAAGGGAAGAGTGCCGAGGCAAGGGATATACGGCCGATGCACGACACCAAACAACATGATCGGCGTCGGCAGACCCAAAGCAGATACGATTGCCCATCCGGTGAGCGGCATTGCAAACATGATGAAATAGAAACCCCGCTCCTCGATTTTCGCCGCGCCCTTCTCCCAGGCCTGCATCGTGATCGCGAACGGCGGCGGCTGATTGAGCAGGCGCCACATCAGACGCAGCGCACCCAGAAGAAGGATGGTGATTCCGACGGATTTGTGAATTTGAAGGATAGCGGATCCAGGCACGCCATGGACCGAATGGAACTGCCAGGCGATAAGGATATTGGCAAGAATCAGCGCGGCAACGGCCCAGTGAAAGAAGATCGCGACATAGCTGAACCGCACGACCCCGTCATCTCTGGGTTCGGGAAAGCAGCTTTCCATGACAACAATATCATGGCTCGAGATGGAGTTCTCTCGCATGTGTGAGAATGCAGACTCGGTGCCGATCAGTGCGCTGCGATGTAGACGTCGCGCAAGACGTTCGATTCTGTTTCAAGGTCGTCCAGCCTCTGCTTGACGATGTCGCCGACGCTCACGATGCCTGCGAGGTTTCCGTCCGCGATCACGGGTAGTTGCCGAACGCGGTGACGCGTCATGAGATTCATCGCACGCTTGATGCTGTCGCCAGGCGCGATCGTAATGATGGTGAGGGTCAGGACGTCCTTCACGGTCATGGAGAGCGCATGTTCTCCAAAACGCGAAACAGCATTCACGACGTCGCGCTCCGACACGATGCCAACAATCGCATCACCGCTTTTCACAACCAGTGCCGCGACGCCGCGTTCGCGCATCTGATCGACGGCATTCTTGACCGTCGCGGCCGGACGAATCGTGAATACCTTACTGCCCTTGCGGTCCAGGATATTCTGTATGGTCATTGTGTGTTTCCTGATTGAAAGTGTGGGTGCCGACCGGTTGAACCACGATCGGCTTCGCCAACGATTGAGGTATCTACGCGAGCGTCAAAATGGCCCACGCCGCCCCAAGAGTCGTGAAGGTGAGCAAAAGTCCGACCGCTCGACGGGCGCGCAACCGAATCCGGCTGGACGCTTCGTTTATCTTATGGTCGCGCGCGAAATCATCGAGGCGCAGCGGACATTTGTCCTCACCGGCGCCACTGCGCCCGAACTCGCGCACGGGCTCCACTCCGGACCGATGCAGGTCGGCCGTCTTTCGGAGCGGCTCCGGATCCGAAGCGCCGGATTCGGCGCTGTCGCGAGTGGTGCAAGCCAAATGACGCATGAGCGGGTCTCCGTTTGATTGTAGTGACATCGTCAGAAACAAGACCCGGGCGCGCGCTGATTTATTCCTGCTCCGGCGCAATCGCGCGAGACTGCGGAGGAACCTGCTCCGTGTCGTTCAGTCCAGAGCGGAAGGCTTTGATGCCGTTGGCGACATCGCCCATCAGGTCGGAAATCTTGCCGCGCCCGCCAAACAGCAGAAGCGCGACCACGGCCAGAATCAAAATGTGCCAGATGCTGAGCGTACCCATGAAACTCTCCTTCGGTCGGTCGTGCTTGGGGCGTTGGCCGTCCCGCTTGTGCGGGAACAGCGTTCGATACCAGTGGTTCTCTGTGTCAGCGCAGTCGGCGCAAGGCGTGGACGGGACGCCGAGGGGCTGGCGTCCCGTCCACTGTAGAGCGGCCGTTGCTTTGGGGGGGGCCTGGGGCAACGGATCGCCCATGCGGTCTCACGACTGCGTCGAACGCGGCGTGAGGAAAGACTCAGGCAGCGCTTACTTCACAATGATCGCGGCCATCATTCTGGGATGGATCGAGCAGAGATATTTGTAAGTGCCGGGTTTGGCGAATTTGAATGTATATTTGTCGTTCTGGTCGAGTGCGCCCGAGCGAAACAGGCCGTCCACGCTGGTGACCGTGTGAGGCTCGCCGTCCATATTTTGCCAGGTCACGGACGTACCAGCCTTGACCGTCAGCGACATGGGCGAGAAGTCGAAATTCTTCATGACGACCGTATTCGGCTCGCTTGCGCCCGCAATGCCGATTTCGGATATCGGAGCGGCGGCGAACAGCATCGCGGCTGCGAGGGCGCCGATGAGATTGCGGCCGGATGTTTTCATAAACATGTGAGTTGTCCTTGGAGCGTGTTGGGCGAAGCTCAGCCGAGCGTCGTATCGGTCAGCGAAGCAGAAAGCGGATGAGCCAGGACCTTGATGCTGGTGATGCCCAGCATTTTGGGAAGCTGATCGCTTGCAACCTTGAGCGGTCCGGGCCCCGGGCCGACGCCGGCCGTGGGCTGCGGGTAGGCGGTCGATCGCGCGGTATGGAAGGTGATGTTACCTTCCACCTTCTGCACGATCTGATGGATGTGGCCGTTCAATACGGTGACGGAACCGAACCGCTTCAGATAGCTCGTCGCCTGATCGGCGTCGCCGGTCCCCCAGCCCCAGGGCTCGTAGATGGTCCACATCGGCATATGGGCAAACACGACGATCGGCGTGCTCGATGAACGTCCCTTCAGGTCCTGTTCCAGCCAGGCGAGCTGCGCGTCGCCGAATCCGCCGAGCCCGTTGGGTTTGAAATTCATCACGTTGACGAGCGCAACGAAATGCACGCCGCTGTGATCGAAGCTGTAATAGCCCTTGTTTGCAGAGGCCTTGCCGAAGCGGCTGAAATATTCGGTACCGATACCGTCGGTGACGTCGTGCTCCCCGGGTACGGTGTGGAGTTCGCTGATGTTCAATCCCGACATCAGTTGCGCCGCCGCGTCGAATTCCTGGGGCTTCGAAAGATGGGTGATATCGCCCGTATGAATGGCGAGCGCCGGTTTCACCGGCATGGCGTTGATGAGGTCGATGGTCTGCTTCAGCGTGCCGGCGACATCGGGATTGGCTTCCTTGTTGAACCCGATATGCGTGTCGCTGATCTGCAGGAACAACGGAATGCCGCTCATGGCCGACGCAGTTCTTTTCGACGCCGCCATGGCCAGGTCGAGCGGTGCCAGAACGCCGCCCGACAGCATGAAGAGCGTGCCTGCACCGCCAAAAGCCAGGCATTTCAGCGCGCCGCGACGCGATGTGTCGATTTCAGTTTCGGATGACATGTAAGCCTCTCCATTGGATTCGAGAGGCTGGACTCGCAACGCTCGCGATTTATTCCCGGCTGATGGGAGCCCCTGCATTCTGAATCAGCCGCGTCAGCGTTTTCATCTCGTCGAGGCCGGCATCCGATACGGCGCAGAACGCGATGTTTCCGCTCTTCCAGAACAGAAGGTGATAACCGTTGCGCAGGGCTTCAGCCGGCAAATGCTCGTCGCCGGTGGCCCAGGCAAAGACATTGATGATGTGCTTGCCGTGCCGGTAAACCACGACGGCCGCCCTATGGCCGTCGATGTAGTCCGCGCGTCCCCCGACCAGACTGTATCCCTGGCTTGCAAAATTGACGGCAGGCGGTGAGACGTCGGTATGTCCGGCGAACCACGGCTTGACCGTGTGGCGGTCGCTCGACACCACGTCGATCGCATGATCGGACATCAGCGAGCGCAGATGCGCGTTGGTGAGATCGGCGACCAGCAGATCGGGCGATGGCTGCAACAACAGAAAGAACGCCAGCACAGCGGCAAGTGCCGTTACGCCGCCCCCGCTGACCGCCCCCGTCAGGAACGATATACCGGTCCAACTCTTCCGGCGCCGGGATCGATCGCCATCTTCATCGTCCAGAACATCGGCAATGCGTTCCCGCAATTCACCGCTCGCGCGATAATAGGGCGCGCTTTCCCGCAATGCGCTGCGCGTGGTTTCCAGATCTTTCAGCAGCGCGGCGCAATCGGCACAGGTCTCCAGGTGACGCTCGACTTCGGCCGCCGCGCCGGCATCGAGTTCGCTGTCGAAATATGCATGCACGCGCAACGCTTCACTGCACGACATGGCGGACTCCTTCCACGTCGCTTAGCCATCTTTCCTTCAGCATGCCGCGCGCTCGGGCCAATCGCGACATGACGGTGCCGATCGGTGCGCCGGTGATCTGGGCGATTTCGCGATAGGACAAATCCTCCATCTCCCGCAGTATCAGAACCTCACGAAACTCTCGTGGCAACGTGGCAATCACCGCGTCCAGCCGCCTGCTTTCCTCGGCGCGGATCGCGGTCGACTCCGGATCCGGCGTGTCGGATATCCACGCGGGATCGTCCGCGCCCGGCTGGTTGTCTTCGACAATCGGCACATTGCGCGTGCGCCGCGCCTGACCCGCTGCCGTCAGAAAACAATTGCGGACGATCTGAAGCAGCCAGGGCTTCACATTGTCGCCCCGGAACGAATCGAAAGCCCGAAAGGCGCGCAGCAAGGCATCCTGCACAATGTCGTCGGCATCCAGCGGCGGCCGCGCGAGCCAGCGCGCGAGGTTGTAGGCCGCGTCGAGGTGCGGGAGCACTTGCGCTTCGAACCGCGCCCGCTGATCGCTCATTCTGCCGCCCCCCGTTATCGCTCAATTCGTGTCTCCGGGTGTCACATACCCCAAGACCCGGCCACGGGGATATTTATTCCCGCCTGGATGGGGGGGCTTTGCCTTATTTCGGCTGTATCGTCATCGCGGCCGGATCCGAGGCGGGCGGCAGGGTGCCGAGGACGCTGACACTGGCGACCACCAGAACAGCGAAAATCTGCTCGGTGGCGATTGACCGCCACAAGAGGCGCAGCAAAGCGCGATCCTGGGTGCTTCGTCTGAGCCTCGGCATGATGTAGAAGCGGTTGAACAGCGCCAGCGCTATGATGCAGAAAAAAAACAAACCCTAACCATCAATACCTGGCCGTAGGTTCGGTGCAAAAGCGCATCGATCCCCCGAGCTCGCACAGTATTTTGTTCACGATCTGGATTTTTCCGTCATCCCTGCGAGAGCTTGGAATCGATCGTAGAGCGATTGACGGTTGAGCGCGACTTCCATCCGGTCGAGCGCTTCGAGCGGCCGGCCAGCTTCCTCGTTGGCTTCCACTGACACGCGCATGAGGACCTCCATAACTGGCCGCACCCGCTCGAATAACCTTTTGCCCTTGGCTGACAGGCGCAGATGAACGGTGCGCGCGTCCTTTGTATCGGTCTCCGCGAGAATGAGACCAGCCTTTTGGAGAGATTTCCGTGACTCGCTTACCGATGCATGGCTGATGCCGATCATGGCTGCCAGCCTGCCGACTGGTTGCGAGCCTTCCAGCGCGAGCACGTACATCACAGTCAGCCAACGCTGTTCGAAATCGATGCCGTGTTCCGCATAGATTCTCGCACAGTCTTCATCGATGCGTTCCGAGAAACGCCGCAGCCGGCCTCCAACGGCAGCGGCGCCGAGGCGTCGGGGAATGTCGACGGGATTGTTGTCTTTGTGCTCAGGCGGGATCGTAACAGTTAACGTATGCGCTCAGATGATCGAGGCATTCTCGCCGTATCGAGTTGATAGAGGGTGCAGCAAACTCCACCCTCATCCGGGGCCCATCACCCCGGAAGGCCAATGCGGTGCAACAGATCCTTGAAACGCGGATCGGTCCGCAATGGGTCCCAGGCCGGCCGGAGCAGGATCGAGGGATTGAACCGCGCGTCGTAAGCCTTGTTCAGCCAGACAAAGGCCACATCGCGATCGCCGAGACCCACATTCACGAGAGCGAGGTACGCGTATGCGGAAGGATCGCGATCTTGCCTGTTCTGCAACTCGCTGACGATTTTCCTCGCGTCCCCTGGCCGCCCTGAAATCGCATAAACATATCCGAGATTGGAATCGAACAGACCGTTGTGCCCTGAAAAACTGATCGCCTGTTTGAATTCGGCAACTGCATCTTCGTACATCCCTTTTTGCGCGTAGGCCTGGCCGAGTTCGTAATGGGCGATTGCGAACTGTGGATTCATCGCGATCGTCCTCTGGCTTTGCCGGATCGATTCGTCGAAGCGGTGATCGATACACAGCGCGTCGGCCAGATCTGCGCCTACGATCAGCGACAGAGGATCAAGTGTCCTGGCCTTCCTCAACTCGGCAATCCCCTGGCTCTTGCGCCCGGTTTCGATCAAGTGCCATGCATACCAGAGATGCGCTGCCGGATAGCTGGGGTTCAATTCGATCGCCCGCTTGAACTCTGCTTCGGCTGCTTTCCAATCCCAGGCATAGAGATCCAGAGAAAAAGCAAGCGAAGTGTGGGCCTCGCCCAAGCTGTCATTCAACGCCAAAGCCTTGGTGGCATTGGCCTTGGCTTGCTCGAAAGCGATGGTGGGCGGAATAACACCGTATTCCCAATCCCCGGACAACGCATAAGAATCGGCCAGGCCGGCATATGCCTCGGCGAAGCGCGAATCGGCGCGGATCGCGCTGTCGAAATAGCTGATCGCCGTCCGCAAGCCATCGCTGGTGCGCTTCTCCAGGAAGTAACGGCCCTCGAGATAATATTTCAGCGCTCCGGGATCGACTTTGGTCGACGTGCGCAGGACCGCACGCTCCCGCAAGTTCAAGGTCGAACGGATTTGATCGGCGATATCGCGAGCGACGCTGTCCTGCAGCGCCAGCGTGTCGCGCAAATTGCCGGAGTAGCTATGGCCCCACAGACGTTTGTCGACAGGCACGCGAACAAGTTCGACATTGATTCGGACCTGGTCGCCGGACCGGAACACGGTGCCTTCCACGACAGCTTCCACGTCAAGGGTCCGGGCGATTTCCGGAAGGGGCGGCAGGCCGGACTTGTAGGGCATAACCGATGTGCGGGAGATGACGCGCAAGCTGCTGATCTGGCCCAAGCGCGAGATCAGTTCGTCTGTCATGCCGTCGGCGAGATAGTCGTGGGGGTTATCGCCAGTAAGATTGGCCATCGGCAACACCGCCAGCGAGTGAATCGTGGTGTCGACCGGTTCCCTCGGATAGAGGGCCCACACCAGGCCTGCCGCAAGTACCAGGGTGGTACCAAAACCCGAGAGGGACCATGCAATGACCTGATTCCGGCTCAGTCTTTTGGGCTGGCCAACGACCCTTGAGCGACGCGCCACTTGAGGCTCGGGCAGATCGCTGGGCGGAGATTCGCGCGGGTGCGGGAGAACGACGCTCACCTGCGCGAGAAAGCGATAGCCGCGGCGGGCAACAGTCTCAACAAAGAGAGGATTCTCGGAGGAGTCGTTTAGGGCCTCACGAATTTTGCTGATCGCCTTGTTGAGGCCGTGATCGAAGTCGACCGTCGTCGTTGGCCAAAGCCGGCTGCGCAATTCTTCCCGGGTGATCAGTTCTCCCGGTCGCTCCAACAACGTCGCCAACAGCTTAAAAGGTTGCCCCTCCAGTCTGATCCGCTTGCCAACTCTGGTCAGTTCGCCGGTACGAAGATCGGCCTCAAAAAGCCCAAAGCGCAACCGTTGGGAAGCATCGTCCGCCCGCTGCAAGGTGTTCCCCTTCCAACTTGACTATAATCGCAGGCCCGAGCGCCAACCAGACCCGGGATATCTTCGCGCAACGCTTTGGTTTCATGGGGTATTTCAGGGTATGTCGAATTCCGAAAGTAAGGACCCGGCGTCCATTTAACGCTGTTATCGAATGGCGCTACCTCGCGGTCGTGAAGGTCGGAGGGGGGCGCAATCATGTTTGCTCTTGGTGCAAGCGCAAAGTCAGCCGAAACGCTGGTGGGCGATCGCCCCCGCAAACGACCCGCAGCGGTTCATCGGATCGGGGAGTGCCGCCGCGGACCGCACCGACTTTGTGTTCAAGCCGTCCGCAAAGCGCGTGCCCCCGGCTTCCTCGAAAGCCGCCCAATCGCGCACGCCCGGCATGGCCCATTTGGATCGGCGTATCGGCTGCAGGCGACGTTCGGTCTTGGCATCGCGAGCATCCTGTTCTGCATCGCATTTCTTTATGCCCGCGCAGATTTGAGGGCGTCGGATCGCGTTGCTTTTCACAGCGGCGCTAGCGACTGTAGGTGGTCGCAATGAATGATCGGCGCCGACGGTTTGAAGCCCAGGTGCTTCCGCATCTCGATGCGGCTTACAATCTTGCGAGATGGCTCGCGCGGCCGCCGCTGGAAGCCGACGACATCGTGCAGGACGCCATGATGCGAGCCTTTCGCGCCTTCGACTCGTTTAGGGGAGACAATGTGAAGCCCTGGCTGCTTTCGATCGTCCGCAACTGTTTTCTCACGGCAGCGGGTCAGTCACGGCGCGGGCGCAGTGAGCCGCTTCCGTCTGATGACGAACTGGGGGCGGATGACTCCGTATGGGTTGTCGGCGAGCCCGATCCCGAGATGGTCATGATTCGAACCGACGAACGCCGACAGTTGCACGAAGTTGTCGCAAAATTGCCGCAAGAGTTTCGGGAGGTACTGGTGCTTCGGGAAATGGAGGATTTGTCCTACCGCGAAATCAGCCAGATCGCGGGTGCGCCGATCGGCACTGTCATGTCGCGATTGGCACGAGGACGCGGCATGCTGAGGGAAAGATGGCAGAGCGACGTGGAAGCGCCTCGCCATGTCGTCCAATGATGCACTGCGCATGCACCAATATTTCGACCGCGAGCTCGACGCGAGCGCGGCTGCTGAGATCGAACGTCATTTTGAGAGCTGTTCTGACACCGCCGCGCTGCTGAAGGCCTTGGAAGCAACCCGCAACGCGCTTCGGAGAGAAGAGCGAAATTTCGCAGGTCGAAGGACCCCATTCGGGTCATGGATCATCCTGTAATCGGCGAACAGGGAAATCGCCACGCTCAAGGCGCCAGCGCTGCGCCGGAAACGCCTGCGCTCAAAAGGAGGGCAAGGCCCGTGATTTTTGCATGACGTAGCATTTCGATTCTCCTTGGAAAGAGCCGCATGGCCGCGGCCGATGGCGCTCCACATTTTGTGGAACTTCGGTGCGCGGCGCGTGGACGCCGCCGTGTTTGCTGCGCTGATCCTCAACTGCTCGTTGCTGCGACTATGGCGCCGCCGGGACCTTGCTGAATGAGGACGGCCGCACGAAGGCCACTGCGTGGCGTCTGCGGGATCGCGAAGGTTTCTGCCTTGCCCGACCAGCTGCCGAGCTTCACCAGCTCTTTCACAACATTCTTGTGCGGCAGCGTGCGGCCTCCGTTTTCACCTCGCGCGATGGGCACTTGCTCGATGCGCGGATCGTACCGGATCAGTCAAACATCGGCGTTGGTTGCAGATATGTTCGATGAGCTGATCTGGACATGATCGTTCGCAATCGAAATAGCTGGTGCGGTGTGTCTGGGCGCTTCACGATGGATTAGAGCTTCGATCTCGCCGCGATCCTGGCCCACGACATCGGCTCGTCCGTTCACGACGACTTCAGGGGTAAAGACCGAATCGCGATGGAAAGCGCGCGCATAGTCCCACTGGCGCTCCGTGTATTGCGGAGACGCGAAAGTATCCTTCCACCCGAGATGGTCCCAGTAAGTGACGCCGAAACTCAGCGTCAGAAGGCCGGGGCGATCGCTCAATGCGATTACGTTCGCATTGGCGGGCGGACAGGACGAACATCCCTGACTCTGAAAAAGTTCGACGACCGTCAAATTCCGGCCATCGGCACTTGCGGGGAACGCTGGCTTCGCCGCCGAAAGGAGCGCGACCGCGGCAAGCACTTTTATCACGGTCACGATGCGCTGCATAAACCTTCTCCGGCACGGAAGAGCCTTCCGGGCTACATTCGTCAGGAACGTTCTGGCGGTTACATGCACAGGTGAATTCTTTGTGATGCGCCTGTTTTGGGGAGAACGTGAGGCCACCATCAGTGTTGCGCAACACATTGTGAAAGATGTCGCAGAATTATTGAACGCGTCGGGAATAAACAGGAATGGCGAGCAGTCTCTTGAGGGTCACGTCCCGATCAGCGGACAAAAGGAGAATTACCCAATGCCGCCTCACTTCCCTTCAGGACTTGCACGCCGTTTTCGAACTGTTGTTTCCGCCGTCCTGGGCGTTGCGCTTCTCGCTTCGGCCGGAACGGCTGCACTCGCCTCCGGCAATTGGTCCGAATTCGGGTTCGCGCTGAAGGGCGGGCGATTTAATCCACGTGAGCAAATCCTGAATACAACGAATGTGGGCGCACTCAAGGTGCTTTGGTCGGCACAGGACGGCTCGTTTTCACTCACCGCGCCGGCGGTTGTCGATAGCGTTGTCTATAGCGGGACGAATGCTTTCGACGCAGCAACGGGCCAGCTCTTGTGGACCACGAATTCAGGCGGGATCTCCCCGGCGGTCAGCAAGAGTACGGTCTACATTGACACGCAAAACGGCCTCTGCGCTTACGTCGCCGCCAACGGGACGAATCTGTGGTGCACGGGGAACAACTACTTGCCGGACGCACCTTCGGGAGCAGCCGTAGTCGACGGTATTGCGTATTTCGGGTCAGCACTCGGCAGCGTATTTGCGATCGACGCGGCCACCGGTGTGCAACTCTGGTCGGCGCCGATCAGCTCCGACAACGCTGCCTCCTCGCCGGCGGTGGCCAATGGCGTGGTCTATATCAACGGAGACAGTCTTTTCGCCTTCGATGCGAAGACCGGTGCACAGCTCTGGTCATCGTCCACCACGGAAGGTACGTCCTCGCCGGCCGTGGTGGGAGGTGTCGTTTATTGTAGCGGCCGTGTCGTTGCCGCGTTCAATGCGACGACGGGCGCCGTACTTTGGTCGGCATCGCCCGGCGGCCCACTTTCGATACTGGGGGATTCGCCCGCTGTGGCAAATGGCATGGTCTATATCGGCGCGTCTGTCACGGGCCAGCACGGGTCATCAAGCGGCGTGCTCTATGCGCTCAAGGCACGTACGGGCAAAATTATCTGGTCAGCGCCCGTGGCAAGCGGGATCACATCCTCGCCGGCCGTCGCCAATGGCGTCGTCTATGTCGGATCAGATGACGGCACTCTCTTTGCGTTCAACGCAAAGACTGGTGCGGAGCTCGCCTCCGTCGCCGGTGTCGCCGGACAGTCGTCGCCAACAGTGGCGAATGGAATGGTCTATTCGGAAACGACGGTGTCTGGCGAGCTTTTCGCGCTTGGCCTCGGCGCGGGCGAAGTTGGCCGGGCCCACGCGCCATAAGGCAGTGGCGGGGGCCTGCTATGGCGCCCGTGTCCACGCTGCGTTGCTGGCATAGTCGCCGGTGCGAATGGCTGCGGAACAATCATCAGTGCGAAGTTTTGGTAGTTCAGCCGTCTGCACGGGTCGCAGATGGCTGTTTTGCATCTACACTGTCCCTTGAACGCAAAACAGATCGAGAAACGATTTCATCTTGGCGCTCGGCGGGAATAAGCAACGGTTGATCGCCGTCTATGTACCGTGGGGGTCATGCGCCGCTAATGCGGACAACAGGAGTCTACAAAAATGCCGCCTCTTCGTTTATTCCCGATCGCGTCCCGCTTTCGCGTCGCCGCAACCGCCGCTCTTGGAATCGCGTTGCTGAGCTCGGCTGGAACTGCCGCGCTTGCTTCCGGTTGGAGCACGCCGCAGCTGCTGAGCTCAGGCGGCAACGGTTTCGATCCCTCGGCAGCAATCGACTCGAACGGAAATGCGCTCGTCGTGTGGTTCGCAAATCTCGGGAGCGGTAGCGGCGACGTCCAGTTTGCCGTTCATCCCAACGGAGGTGCCTGGAAGAGCAAGGATCTGATTCCGCCGTCGAACAACCTCATCAACCCCGAGCCCGTCGTGCATGAAACTGCCGCCGGCACTGCAACGGCCGTCTGGTGGACGACTGCCGGCGCATTTACCGCAGACCGCCCGGCCGGCGGAGCGTGGACAACCCCACTGCTCGTTCTTCCAGGCATCGCCGGACCGCCGGCATTCGCGATGAACTCGCAGGGCGCCGCCGTGCTCGAATGGGAAACCGGCCAGTGCGCAATCCGCGATACCGGCAGCTGCACCATCATGACTTTGACGCGGCCTGCCGGGGGTGCCTGGGGACAGCCAGTCTCCGTCGAAACCACGTCGGATCGTTTCCAGCCCGATTCCGTTGTCATCGGCGAAGGCGGCGACGCGGTGGTGACCTGGGAAACCTTTCAAGCGTCTTGCCAACCGAGACACTGCACCACATCAAACTTCATCCTCTTCGCGGCGCGGCAACCTTCCGGCACCACGAACTGGCAGATTGCCCAGTCGTCCCTCGCCGGGCCCGACCCCGTTTCTCACGTCGGAGCAGCCAGCCTCGACAAGAACAATCTTGCCGCGGTGTTCATCGACTCGCAGACGACCGGGATCACGGCCGTTACCGAGCCGTCCGGCAGCCAGTCCTTCGGGGCGCCCGTGAGCGTGACGAGCGACACGGACATAACACTCGGGGGCGCGCAGACCGATCCCTCTGGAGACGTCACGCTGATTGGCCTGCAAGGCACCGCCAGGCAGGTTGTGGCCATTTCAGGCAATTTCGAAACAAACACCTGGAACAACATCGCCACGCTCTCGACCGCGGACACGGACATCAGTCAGTCCAGCTTTCCCATCGCGTTCGCAATCGGCGCCAACGGCGAGAGCATTACCGCGTGGCCACAGGCCAACACCATGCAGTCCTTCAACGACAACATTGTCGTGTCAGTGAGTCCGTCACCCGGTGCACCGTGGAGCAAGCCCGTGACGATCGCCAACAACTCCGAGCTCGGCCTGCCGCAATCGGTCAGCGTCAACAGCTCCGGTCAGGCCGTCCTTTCCTACTTCGACCTGAATGCAACGACCAACGCCGACGAGATACAGGGCACGGTTTACACGCCGAAAGCGCCCCGCCAACACCGGTAGAATTGAGAACCCTCACGCCAGCCTCCGCTCCCGCGGGGCTGGTGGGGGTTTTGAAAGCGTAATCGTTGAGAAAACGGGCGTGATGCAATCACGCCCGTTTCTTCAATTCTCCAAACTATCCCGAATACAATCGACAGCAGAACCAGAATTGGGAATGCACCGTGAAGAACGCGAACTTCCCTACCAGATGGAACAACCGATGCCTGAACCGCGAAGGATATCCTTCTCGATCACCAGGAATAAAACGTATCGCATCGAGGTCTCTATTGGTGCACCAGGCGGAAGGCGGTCACATTGCGCAACGATGGCTTGCGAGCACGGTTTGACTTCGTAACCATCACCCTTCACTGGCTGACGGCGACACTGATCACATTTCAGGCGGCGACGGGATTAGCACTCGAGTTCGCGGGAGACTCAGTTCCGACGCTGCCCATGCTCGACTTCCACCGCTCAGCCGGCACGATGGTCTGGTTCATTGCGCTGACGCGCATCGTTTGGCGCGGGACATTCGCCAAATTTCCACCCTTCCCGGAATGGATGTCGAATCCACAGAAGTGGATTGCCACGAAGATCGAATATATCCTTTACGGCTTGCTTCTTCTTCAGCCGCTGACCGGTCTCACAGCGACGCTGCTGCTGGGCAAGCCCTTTCATCTGTTCTTCTGGACCGTACCGCCGCTCGCTCATCGCAACCTCGACCTGTGGGAATCCCTGCTCGCCTTTCATCGCGTGGGAGCCTACTGCCTTTTTGCAGTCGTCGGTGGCCACGCGGGAATGGCTCTTCTTCATCATTACGTGTTTCGCGACGAAGTTCTCGAGAGAATGGCGCCCTGGGTCCGCCAAAAGAGTCCCAATCCCTTGGCAACGAAGGCAGCCGAGACCTGGGCAAGAACGTAGCCCGTCTCCGCGCCAGAATTTGGAAACCCGGAGTAACATGCTGGAAGGAAAAACTGCGCTGGTTACCGGCTCCACGAGCGGAATCGGCGCGCACATTGCCGATGCCCTGGCCGCAGAAGGGTGCAACATCGTGCTCAACGGGTTCGGAGACGCAGTAGATATAGAACTGCAGTGCTCCCGGATCCGACGCGCCCACGGCGTAAAAACGCGTTACGACGGCGCAGATATGAACAAGCCCGGCGAGATCGAGGCCATGATGGACGGTGCGCTCGTCACATTTGGCTGCATCGACATCCTCGTCAACAATGCCGGCATCCAACATGTCGCGGCCATCGACGAATTTCCACCGGATAAGTGGCACGAGATCATCGCCGTCAATCTTGTTGGGGCCTTTCACACCGTGCGCCACGCGCTTCCGGGAATGAAGGCCAAACAATGGGGCCGCATCATCAATGTCGCATCGGCCCACGCGCTCGTGGCATCGCCGTTCAAATCGGCCTATGTCGCCGCCAAGCACGGGCTCGCCGGCCTCACGAAGACCATTGCTCTCGAAGTCGCGGAGCAGGGCATTACCGCAAATGCCGTCTGTCCTGGCTACGTCAAGACGCCACTTGTTAAAAAACAGATTCCGGACGCCGCTCGGGCGCGCGGCATGAGTGAGGATCAGGTTGTCCGGGATGTCCTGCTCGCCGCGCAGCCGACAAAGCGGTTTGTTGATGCAAACGAAATTGCCGCTCTGTGCGCGTTCCTGGCATCCGAAAAAGCGTCCTCGCTGACAGGAGCCCTGCTTCCCGTTGACGGCGGCTGGACCGCGCAGTGATGCCGCGTACATCTTGTTGGCGGGATTGGAACAGGAGCACGATGAACAAGCTGAGTATCCCCCCGCGACCAACATCCTATGACAAGCGCGTTGCGCTTGTTCTTCAGGGAGGAGGCGCGCTCGGCAGTTATCAAGCCGGAGTGTACGAGGCGCTTGCGGACTCGCCATATCTTCCGGATTGGATCGCGGGGATCTCCATCGGCGCGATAAACGCTGCGATCATCGCCGGCAACCCGCCGGAAGCGCGCGTCGATGCACTCAGGAAATTCTGGGATGGCATCACGGCGGCCCCCTGGCTCTGGCCTGCTCTGTCTGGCGTCATGACGGACGATCATGGCCGCTTCGTCAGCTCGGCGAATTCCATTCTTTTCGGTCAGCCAGGCTTTTTCGCGCCCCGCCCCGTCCTTGATTGGTTCAGGAAGGCGGCGCCTGCCTCCTACTACGACACGCGCATGCTGAGGCAGACGCTTGAGCGCCATGTCGATTTTGACCGCATCAATTCGGGCGAGATGCGGTTCAGTGTCGGCGCTTTCAACGTGACGAACGGAAACTTTATGAACTTCGACAACGCGCGTACCGTCATCAGGCCGGAGCACGTGATGGCAAGCGCGGCGCTTCCGCCCGGCTTCCCGGCGATCGAGATCGACGGCGAGTGGTACTGGGACGGCGGCCTCGTCTCCAATACGCCGTTGCAACACGTATTGGAAAACGTGCCGCGCCGCAGCCGCCTGACATTCCAGGTCGACCTGTTTCCGGCGCGCGGAAAGTGCCCGAACAACCTCGCGGAGGTCTACGAGCGCGCCAACGACATCCGTTATTCCAGCAGAACCAGGGCGAGCACGGAAACCTTGAGGACGATGCACGATGTCCGTCACAATATAAATGGATTGTGGGAGCGGCTGCCTGAACATTTGCGAAAGTCACGGGAGGCGCTGTTCCTTTACGAGTTCGGCTGCGTCACCACGATGGACATCGTCGAGTTAATCTATCGTCCCGACGAACCCCAAGGCCAGTCGAAGGACTTCGAATTCAGCGCGCAAACGATGCACAAACGATGGGCTGAAGGTGTCAAGGACGCAACCGTCACGCTCGTAGCCTCGCCGTGGCTCGTCCCCATGCCGCCGGATGTAGGCGCACGCACCTTCGATGTCGTGAGAGACCAGCGCGCGAAAGCCAGGCGCAACATCCAGCGGCGCAACAAGAAGGGGTCGCATCGCGCTGAATCCACAAGGCATTCGGCAAAAAGCGTTCGTCAAGCCGATTAAACCGTCCCCTATCCTCGATTATCGTCCATTGATGACGAGATCGACGCGCGCCATCAAATAGGCGAGGATTGGCGTGGCCACCAATTTCGTTGCTACAAATAGCGAACAGCCGGAACCGCGTCACCACGCTATCGACAGCGGACACAGACATCAGTCAGGCCAGCTTTCCCGTCGTGTTTGCCGTGGGCGCCGACGGCGAGAGCGTCGTGGCGTGGCCACAGGCAAGCACCATGGAAGCTCTTGGACGACAACGTTGTCGTGTCAGAAATTCCGTCGCCCGGTGCACCGTGGAGCAAGCCGGTGCCTATCGCCAACAACTCGAAGCTCGGTCTGCCGCAATCGGTCAGCGTCAACAGCTGCGGCCAAGCCGTGCTCTCGCACTTCGATCCCAATGAAATATTTGGCACGTTTTACAATCCGCAAGCCCCCCGCCAACACCGGTAGAAATCCGAATCTTGGGCGCCGGCCTCCACGTCCGCGGGGCCGGCGCACCAAGTACGACTGCAAAGTCTTAGTCGTGCACGCGCCTCATCCGCCCGAGTTCGGATCTTTCGGCGGGTGAGAGGTCGAGGCGGGCGGCAAGGGCGAACTGCCCGCGCGCTTCGTCATCGCGGCCGGCGTAGTGGAGCGCTTCGCCCCATTTGAGGTGCAGCCGGCCCCAATTGGGTGCGTCCTTGGCGGCCTCGCTGAACTTGTCGATTGCGAGGTCGGACCAGTTTTTCGCTATCAGCGCCTCGCCCCACATTTCGAGCGGATCGGCGAAGCGCGGACCGCGCATATGCGCGGCGTTGAGTTTCGCGATCGCCGCGTCGAGATCGCCCTTCAGGAGAAGCGCACGGCCCCAATCCGTCCAGGCAAAAGGCGGTGAGGGCGCATCGTGCACGGCGCGCGAAAACCAGTAATCCGCGCCGCGCCAGTTCTTCTCGATCGTATCGATGCGCCCGCGCACCCTCAGACAGATCGTGCAATCGACGGGCGTCGTGTCAATGAGCCTGTGCGCCCCTGCCAAATCTCCGGACATGGCGAGCGCAAGCGCCGTCCAGGGCCCCAATTGGCGGGAAGCCGCGATCTTTCCGGTTGCGCCGAGTATCGACAAGCCGGACTCCAATTTCGCGCGCTTTTTTAATGCGGTCTGCCACCGGCCGGCGATGAGGTCGGAGATTGTGAGAACCGCTTCCCGCACAAGCAACACCTGGGGATTGGCGGACGAGGGAAGGGCGGTGTACCGCTCAAATTCGCTCCGCGGGTCATGCATCCAGGCGAAGGCGATGATGTCCGCCTGGCGCGCATTTTCCACACTGCCGCTGAATTCGGGAAGCGTCTCAATCCGGCGGTTGGTTTCAATCTGTCCCCTGAAATCGCCGAGGTCTGCCGCAAGCCCGCTTTCAGCCAGGGCGGGATTGAATTTCCAGGATTGATCGCTGAGGTCGGTATCCTTGCGTTGCCGCGTCAGGGCGACGAGCGTGCTCGTCGCGGCGAGCGACGCTTCGTCGTGCTGAAGCTGCCCCTCGATTCCCCCGATGTTCTGATAGGCCATGATGAAATCGGGCCTGAGCGCGAGTGCGCTTTGCAGAGCGCCCATCGCGCGTGTCAAATCTCCTTCGCCGCTGTAGACGTTGGCCAGCCCTACATAGGCCCAGGCGCGATCCTGCAATGACCCGTTTGCGATCAGCGAGTTCGCGGCTGCTTCCGCCTCGCGGGTGCGGTTGACGTTCATCAGATAAACGACATAGCGGTAGGGCTGGGTGGCGTGATAAATGGACTCCGCTGCCTTCTGCAGAAGTGTGTCGAGATCGGATTCGCTGCCGATGAAGGTAGGGCTGGTGTCGCTGCCGGCGCGCGCGGTGACGGCGATCCCGGTGGGGACATGATAGATTTCGCCGGTGATGCGCGTCTGGTGGCCGAGCCACGCGTGAAGCGTGCGGGTGAATTCCCCCACGGAAATTCCGGTGTCGGGAATCTGCAGCTTGATGTCGCTGCCCCAATTGTGGGCGTAGCTCGACGGCGCGCGGTTCGAAACGGTCTCAGCCTGCAATGAGGAGAGCTTGTCGAGGAGTCTCGCCGCCACCACTTCGCCGTTGAGGCCGCGGCCCGCAAGGTCGGGTGGAACGGAGAAGGCTTCGATCACGAGGCCGCTATCCTCGGCGGCCGACCAGATCAGCCCGCCGACGCCCACGGCAACGGTCACGAAAATGAAGGCGAGGGCGAGTTCGAAAGCAAGCTTCATCACGCCGCTGACGTGGTGCACGCGCAACGACCACAGGCGCAGGCGATCCTCGCGCCTGAAGCTCTCGGCCTGCAGCCGCGCTACGTCCGCCTGCTCGCGGGCAAGCCGCGTCTGTTCGTCGAGAAATGCGTTGACCTTCGCGCGGTCGCCCGCCCCCAGCGCCGACCATACGGGGCCGGTGCCCGCTCCCGTTGAAGGGCGTTCGGATTCTTCGTTCATGCCTTGCTTCCCCGCGCGTGAATTTTCCATACACCAAATCAAAATACGGGCGAAGCTGCGGCACTCTCACCCTCGCCGCCGGATGATTCCCCTAAGAAATCGGCACGCGGAGGCACGGAGGACACGGAGAAAAATGGGGGAATCGCGCGCCCTTGGCGCGCAATGGTCCTCGCTGCCTCACCCTCTCATCGTGAGTTTCTCTCATTCCGCGCCTCCGCGCCTCCGCGTGAATCCCTTGTGGGGTATGCCGCGGGCGCTGGCGTGTCAGGTCTTCGGCGGAGAGCCTTCTGGCATGCGATCGAAGACGGTGAGCCCCGGCGGGATGATCACCCACGCCGGACGGCTGACGGCGAAGATCGCGATCGTGGGGCGGAAATACGAAGGATCGTCGAGCGAGCCTGCATAGATGGTGAACGAGTCGTGCTTGCCAACTTCTCCGCCAAATACGAGGCTGCCGCAGCGCGGACAGAAATTCCGCACCGCCTCGCCGCCGCGTGCTGCTCTCGACCGGAACTGTCGCGTTTCGCCACTGAAGTGGATCACGCTCGCCGAAAATCCCATGAAGGGAATGAATCCGGAGCCCGAAGCCTTGCGGCAGTCGGCGCAGTAGCAATAACCCGCATGCGCCGGCTGGCCATCAGCTTCGTAGCCCAGCGCGCCACAAAGGCAGCCGCCTGTGATGAATTTTGCGTTTTCGCTCAACGCGGTTTCCTTGCCAGGGGTAAGAAAAAAATAGCGAAAGATCGATACAAGCATCGCTCTGCGCAATCAAACAGGGGTTGGTGCCATGTCGCAGATTGCCGTGGGCTACGTTGTTCCGGCCGCCGTGATGGAGCAAGCCGCTTCCTGCTGTGCGCGTGGCGACCAGCGGGGCATGCGCGCGGCGCTCGCGCCGCACACGTTCGAGCCTTTCGCGTGGAGCGGCTACGTCATCGTCGTCCTGAACGAGTGGCTGCGCGAGCATGATGTGGAACTACCGGTGAGGGGCGACGCCGGGGTTCAACGTCTCGTCGAGGTCCACAATCCCATGCTGTGCGCGCGAGGTGCTGAAGCCGCGGCGCTCGCTGCGCGGCTCGACGTGCTGACTCCGTCGCCCGAAGATCTGTCCGGCTATTGGAGCGAGTTCACCGGCGAAAACGCGCCCGAAGCGTTGCAGTTCATGGGCGATGCGTGGGACTGGCTCTCGCGCCTCGCCCGCGCCGGCGCAGACGCCGACTGGTGCGTGTTGTTCGAGGGTTGATCTGGCAATTGGCGGGCGCCGTTAGCGTGGCGGAAACGGTCGGCGCTCAGGCTTGCCAACGCACCGAGGAGCACGTGGCATGAAATGGATCGACGAACCGGACGAGAAAGATGTGTCGCTTGTGCATCATGCGCTGATGCTCGAGCCGCTCGATCCGCTTCCGGCCGCCTATGTCGAATACTGGAAACGGATTCTCTCCGACGGTTGCTTGTGCGCCGCCGCATCCGACTGGATGTCTCTTTCGATCGACATCTGCGACCGTCAGGTGGACGACGATGAGGCGGGCTACATGCACGCCATGTTCTGCAATGGGTTGAAGAAATCGGCTCGCGGCCTGGGGCATTATTACGTGCGTGGCGATGCCTTCGACTGCATCCAGCTCCGCGGCGAGGACAACAAGACGTTCAACAAAAAACAGATTCGCTGGCTCCTCGAACATTACCGCGTGCTGAAGGAGGCAACGCAACACGCGGAGGTCCGGGCACTATTTGAGAAAATCGCAGCCATTCGCCCCCTGCCAATCACCGCTGCGACGTCTTACGGCTGGTTCGATCTTCAGCCCGGTCGGGATTCGTTCGGTCCGCTGCCCAGCGAAGATCAAGCGATGCTCGCCGGCAACGATCCGCCGCCTGTCAATCCGCTGAAGGACTTGATGGGCGGAATCATGGAATTCGAGTGACCGCCTGCCCACGATAAGCCCCACATGACAACCCGGCTCAAAATCCTGCGCGAGCTCCGCCACTTCCAGGCGGAGTGGCCCAACTCATGGCTTGGCGCGCGCGACATTTCCGCGTTCCGGCGCGACCCAGATCGATTTGCCGTCGCAGCCGACGAGCTTCAGGCCGACGGCCTTCTCCTGAAAACCGGCGGTGCGGATTCCACCGAGGTCGGCTTCCGCCTCAATCCCGAGCGGATGGCGGAACTGCGCCGGGAATTGATGCCACCGATGTGGCGGATTCTTTTGATGATTGCGTTTTCACTGCTCGCCGGGGCAGCGGCGTTCATGACCTTCCGGGCCCATTGAAACAAGTTCCGCCAAAGCATGCAGAATCTCGTGGGCAGCGGGACTGATCCACACCCACTATGATGCGAGCGCAGGCTTGGTAAACCAGCTCGTGAGCCGCACACGCAACAGCCAGAAGACCATCAGGACCAAAGGCGCGAACGCCGGCACGAAGAGAAGGGGCGAACCATGCATGAACGCGGGCATCACCTTCTGCTGGCCGAGGAAGAAGGAGGCAGCGCCGAAGAAAAATGCGAAACACATGCGCCACAGATGCCGTGCGATGCGGCGCGCGCCGGAGATGCCTCCGTGCAAAATCACCTTGAGGTCCAGGGCGGCAGCGAAAAGCGCGAAGGAACCGAAGACGTAGGAGAGCGCGGCGGCAGATCCGTCGAGCTGGCCCTTTGGGCTCACCGTCGCCTGCAAACCCCAGATTAAGAGGGTGGCGCCTACGCATAAAGCTGCGAACAACGCGCCGTATTCGAAACGGCCAACCGTGCCCTCTTTGCGCCTGACCGTCATCCAGGCGGTAGACACGAGATAGAAGGCGAGAATTCCGCCGGTAGTATTGCTCCTCTGCTGGTTTAGGATGGCAAGACCCGTGGCCATCATGGCCATGGTGAGCATGGAAGCCACAAACACGGTGCCGAACGCGCGATGCAGTCGTTCGCCCTTGGCCACCGACACTGCCCCGTAGCCGGAGAGGATGCCGACGCTTCCTCCGCCGATATGCAGAATCAGGCTCGCTACGACCGCTGCGAAGACCCACCAGGGCGTACCCGCGGGCAGATGCGAGATCGAGAGTGGTGTCATATGTCTAGCTTGTCCAGGACGGCGCCAATAGCCATGATGCCACGCATCAAAAGCATGACTGCTTGCATCAACGGACACCCCATCGATGCCTGAACTCACGGTGGCGGCGGGTCTTGCGCGCGGGTTGATGGAGCTGGCCGAGTCGAAGGGGGCTAGCCGGGCGATGCTGGCCGAGCGCTCCGGGATTGATGCGGACGATTTGCACGACCAGGACAGGCGCGTCCCCTTCTCGAACTATGTGGCGCTCATGCGCGCTGGCAAGGAGTTGTGCAACGATCCCGCGCTGGCGCTTCACTTCGGCGAGACGAACGATCTGTCGCAGATATCGATCGTCGGCCTGCTTGGTTTCGCTTCCGCAACGATGGCCGACGCGCTTGTGCAGCTCAATCGTTACGGGCGCCTGGTCATCGAATTCGACGGTCCCAAAGACCGCTTTCGGGTCTCACGCAGAAGCACGGGACTCTGGATCGAGGACACCCGCGAGAACCCAAACGATTTTCCCGAGCTCACCGAATCCACCTTCGCCCGCATGGTTTGCGGACCGCGCCAGTTCGGCGTCACGCAGTTGGCGAAATCGGTGCATGTCACCCACGCGGCGCCGGCGCATCGCGCCGAGTACGATCGCGTGTTTCGGGCGCCCGTCATTTTCGAAAGCAGCGAAAACGCGATTCTCATCGACGAAGCGTGGATGACGCACAAAATCGCGCTCCAGCCGCGTTACGTCTTCGGCATTTTGAGCGAGCACGCCGACGCGTTGCTCAAGAGCCTGGAGAGCTCGAAATCCGTGCGGGGCCGGGTCGAGAGCCTCCTGATGCCGGTCCTGCACACGGGCGACGTCAGCATGGACATGATCGCCGGCAGGCTCGGCCTCAGCCGGCAGACGCTTTTGCGCCGGCTGAAAGCGGAGGGCACGACCTTCGAGAGGGTGCTGGACGAGCTGCGCCGCCAACTGGCGCTCGGCTATCTGGGCGGCAAGAAAGTCTCGGTCAACGAGACGGCCTACCTCGTAGGGTTCTCAGAACCGGCAGCCTTCAGCCGCGCCTTCAAGCGCTGGACCGGCACAAGCCCAGGAACGATCCGCGATTCAGCGGCAGGACGCTCTCGGATTGCCTGAACTATCAAATGATAGTAGACCTTGCCACGAACGGGTCATCGTACAGGCGATGGTCTGCAACAAGACAAGGGGCAATAATCATGAAAACTCTGGCTTCCATTTGTACCGCTATGCTGCTCATGACGGGTTCTGCAATTGCAGCCGACATGTCCACAACTCAGCAGAAACTTATCGACACGGAAACTGCGTGGTCCAAGGCAATTGTAGCGAAAGACACCGCGGCCGTCTCGGCCATCGTTGCAGACGATTGGATGGGGCAGAACCCCGGCGGCAAGATGGAGGACAGGGCCGGTCTGCTCGCGGATATGAAATCGGGAACCTCGGCGGCAACGAGCATGACCAATCACGACGTCCATGTGCGCATCATGGGTAAAATGGCCGTGGTGCAGGGCGCCGATGGCGAGAAGAGTACCAACAAGGGCAAGGACACGAGCGGCGCCTACACCTGGATGGACGTTTTCGAAAACCGCGGCGGCAAATGGGTCGCCGTTGCCTCGCAGGTGACCAAGACCGAGCCGTAAATTCCGGCGCCCGGTGTTTGTGGACCCCTCACCCGCGCTTGAGCGGTTGCGGGGACAGCATGTTTAACCCCTCTCCCACAAGGACCTACAAGGGGAGAGGGGACTCTTCGCACTAATTTTCCGCTGTTTGAATCCTCATGCAGGACTCCGAATTCCCCTCTCCCCTTGTGGGGCCTTGTGGGAGAGAGCGCGGGTGAGGGGCTCGCCGCGTCGCGCATGTAGAAATATTCACAAACGCGCGAAGCCCTAAAAGGGCGATTGACAGCTCTCAAAACGCATGCCAAATTTTTGGCATGTCGAAAGGCGAGCGAACGAAGAGCGCGCGCGGGTCCGCGGAGAAATCCGCCAGCGACCTCCCCAATCAATACAGCCGCCGCGAGCGCGAGATCATGGATGCGCTCTATAGGCTCGAAAAGGCGTCCGCCGCGGAAATCCGCGAGCAGATGCCCGATCCGCCGACTTATACGGCCATCCGCACGCATCTCTCGATTCTCGAGAAGAAGGGCCATGTGCGGCACGAAAGCGACGGCACGCGCTACATCTACGAGCCGCTGGTTGCGCGGGAGCAGATGGGCCGCCGTGCCATCGATTCACTTCTGCAGACCTTCTTCGACAATTCCGTGGAACGCGCCGTCACCGCGCTCCTGACGCGCCAGGATGCCAACATCCCGCACGCGGATCTCGACCGGCTGGCGCGGCTTATCGACAAGGCCAGGAAGGAGGGACGATGACTGAGCTCTTTGCGTTGCGCGCGCTTCTCTTTGCGGGCGAATTGCTCGCGGGATCGGCTGTAATCCTGTCATTGGCCTGGGGTCTGGCCGCGCAGAGATCGGCCAGCGCACGCCATCTCACCTGGGCGGGCGCCTTCGGCGCGCTGCTGGCGTTGCCGGTGCTCGTGGCGATTTTTCCCTCCGCGTTTCATCTCCTGCTTCCCGCGCCGCCGCACCTGCCGCTCGCGCAATCCCTGGACGTCGTCGAAATGGCAGCGCTACCTGCGCCGCAGCCAGGCGGTTTCTCTCTCGACGCATCCAATATTGCGCTTGCTCTGGGCGCGCTCTGGATCGTGGGCGTGTGCACGGCCGCGGCGCGCCTCACCGTTGCCGCGTTCTGCCTCTCTGCGCTCAGGCGCCGCAGCCGTCTCTTTGCCTTGCCACCGCAGGCTCTGCCCAAAGTTGCCGCGACCCGTCGCGAGTGCGAATTGCGTCTCTCGGAAAGGGAAGTCGGTCCGATCGCCTGGGGGCTGTTCCGTCCGGTCATCCTGCTGCCGGAGAGCGCGACCGACTGGCCGCGCGACAGACTCCATTCCGTTCTGCTCCACGAGCTCGCGCATATCCGCCGGCGCGACTGGGCTGTCCAGGCGCTGTCGCATCTGGTCTGCGCTCTTTACTGGCCCAATCCGCTCGTCTGGATCGGTGCGAAGAATCTTCGGCGCGAAGCCGAGATCGCTGCGGACGATGCGGTCATCGTCTCAGGCGTCAAGCCGTCTTCCTATGCCGGCGAATTGCTCAAGCTTGCGGCCGAGTTCCGGGTGCGGCGGCCGCCGGCGCTCGCGAACATGGCCTTGTTCATGGCTGAACCCTCGGCGCTCGAAGCGCGCGTCGAATCCGTTCTCGCCCCAACTTCACTGCGCACCGGAGTGACACCAATGGATGTTGTGAAATTTGCAGCCGCCGGACTCTTCGCCACCGCGGCAATCGCGTTTGCCTGTCCCTCGCTCGCGCAGGATGCGCAGCCCGCGCCCGTGACCTCCGCGCCGCTTCCTCCGCCTCCGCCCGATGCACCGACTCCTCCCGATGCCCCACCCGCGCCGGAGGCGCCACCGGTTCCGCCGGCGCCTCCCGCTCCGCCCGCGCCGACCGCGGATTTTGAAGCCCCCGCGATGCAACACATTCACGTGCATCTGGATTCTCGCGAACTACAGAAGTTGAAGCACATCGACCTGAAGCACATGCACATCGCGCTCGAGAGAGCGAGACGTGAAGCGCGGGAGGCGATCAGAAGTGCGAGGCCTGAAATCGAACGCGCCGTCCGCGAAGCCCATGTGAGCGAGGATGCAATGCGCGCCATGGAAGCAGCGCAGCCCGAGATCGACAGGGCGGTAACCGAGGCGATGAAGGCACGGCCTCAGATCGATGAAGCCTGGGCCAGCGCGCGGCCCGAAGTGGAGAAAGCGCTCGCCGATGCGCGCGCGGAACTCAGGAAAGCGCACCTCGACTTGAAGGTGCAAGAGAACGTGGACGACGCGCTGAAACGCGCGGAGATCCGGATCGAAGCCGCGGAATCGCGCGACCACGACAGGGAAACGCGGCGCGAACAGCGAAACGAAGAGTCAGATGCGCCTGACAGTGCGGATGCTCCCGATTCGCCGGGCGAGAACTAACCGGCACGCGCTCCAGCGGATCGAGCGTCAACATTTGCGGCCAGCATCTATTTCGAATTCGCCCCGTCAGGCGACCTGCCGAGGCTGTTCCATCACGCGATGCGCGGGCAGGAACACGCGCACACAGGTGCCGCGGTTGACCGCGCTCTCCAGCGTCACCCGTCCACCCTGTGCCTGCACAAGTCCCCGCACGATCGGCAGGCCGAGGCCCGTCCCCTGGGCCTCGTTCACGACATCATGGCGTCCCTGCCCGAAACTCTCGAAGACGCGGGCGAGATCGTCTTCTGCGATACCCACGCCAGTATCGGAAACGTCAAGACAGAATTCGCCGTCCGGCGCGATGGTCACGCACACGGTCACTTCGCCGCCCGATCGCGTGAACTTGATGGCGTTCGACATCAGGTTCAGGAGAACCTGGCGAAGCGAGCGCAGATCAGCGTAAATCAGCGGCATTGCGTGGGGTACGACCGACCGCAACGCGACGCCTCCGTTGTCCGCCCTCGGTTGCATCAGGGCCAGGCACTCCCGGACGAGGTCGTGCAGGCGAATATGCGTGTTGTTGAAATCGTATTTTCCCGCTTCGATCTTGGACAGGTCAAGGATGTCGTTAATCAGGCTGAGGAGATGCCGGCCGGACTGGTGAATGAATTCCGAGTATTCCTCCGTCTTGCCAAGACGCGTGCCGTTCTTCAGCATCTCCGAAAACCCGAGGATGACGTTGAGCGGCGTTCGCAGCTCGTGGCTCATATTGGCGAGGAATTCGCTTTTGGCGCGGCTTGCTTCCATCGCTGCCGCGCGCTCCGACACCGCGAGCTGGCGCGCCGCGTCGACGTCCCGCAACGCCTGCTGGGCAATGGTGCGAGCTTCGTCTGTAGCGCGATGAGCGATGGCGAGTTGGTCGCGCGCATGCCGCATGTTGATCCAGGCGCTGATGATCGCGAAAGTCACGGGATACGCTACGATGGTACTGATCGTCAGAGTCACGTAGGGCGTATAGCCCGCCGCATTTTTCAGGATCGCGATCGATATGACATAGTCGAGCGACATTGCCGTTACGATGGCGGGGGTCGCCATGGCGATTGTCCACGCCAGCTTTTGGCGAAGCATCCCGATCTGTGTGTCCATCGTCGGGAAGTCTACGCCTCGCTATTTACCGGCGCGTGAATGCGGGAATGCGCAGTTTCAGGTCTTGTTAGCCATGCAGCGGTGACGGGACCTGATTGTGGTGCGAAATCGGGCCAAAAACCCATTCATGTTTGGTTTAGCATGAACGGTATGTTGCCGGATTGAAGATGATGATACGGTCCGCGGTCGGTTTCGGGGAGGGACGATTCAAATGAAGATCAAGGCGTTGCGTCACATGGTGGTTCGGGTGACCGACCGCGCGCAGGCGGAGAAATTCTATAACGGCCTGCTGAGCCTGCCCATCGTCGCCCGCTACGACGAGCACGGCATGAGGATGGCTTCGTAGGGGTTTCCATTCGGGGCGGACGCGCATGAGTGTCGCTGCGGAGAGCTTGCCGCGCCAAAGAGCGAGCGTGAGTATCGGCGCAAGCGTCGTGCCGCTGCTGGCGATCGCCATCTTCATCAACTACGTCGATCGCGGCAATCTTGCGACAGCCGCGCCGTTGATGAAAAACGAGCTGGGGCTTTCCGCCACGCAGCTCGGGCTGCTCCTCTCGATCTTCTTCTGGAGCTACACGCCCTGCCAGATCCTGGCCGGCTGGCTGGCGGAGAAAATTACCGCCACGCGCGTCCTGGCGATTGGCTTGGCTATCTGGTCGCTCGCCACCGCGGTGACGGGGCTCGTGTCCGGATTCGCCGCGCTCCTTGCGCTCAGGCTGCTGCTCGGCGTGGGCGAAAGCGCAGCCTTTCCCTGCAGCTCGAAACTGCTCGCCCGGCATCTGCCTTCGCATCGGCTCGGCAGCGCCAATGGCGCGATCGCCGTGGGCCTGGCGCTCGGGCCTGCGTTCGGAACGTTCGTCGGCGGAATGTTGATGGCGCACTATGGTTGGCGCCCGGTATTTCTGCTGTTCGGTCTTGCCTCGCTCGCATGGCTCCTGCCGTGGCTGTGGGCGACACGGGAGCCATCGCTCGGCCATGATGAAACGCGCGACACGCCGGCGCCGGGTTTCCTCGATATCCTGCGTCATCGCGAGGCGTGGGGCGCATGCCTTGGTCATTTCACCGGCAACTACACGTTCTATTTCGTGATCTCGTGGCTTCCGCTTTATCTCGTTCACGAACGCGGCTTCACGGTGGCCGAGATGTCGGTGCTCGGCGGAATGATCTATCTCGTCCATGCCGGGAGCGCGTGGCTCACAGGTTGGGGCTCCGATCATTGGATGGAGCGCGGCGCCAGCGCCAACCGCGTGCGCAAGACGGCCATCGTTGCAGGCAGCGTCCTCGCGGCTCTGGCCATGCTCGGCTGCGCGTTCGGCGACTCCGTCGTTTCCGTCGCCAGCCTGTTTCTGGCGGCGCTCTCCTTCGGTCTCGGCACGCCTACAATCTATGCCATCGGACAGACGCTCGCGGGACCGCGCGCCGCTGGCAAATGGATCGCCGTGCAGAACTGCGTCGGCAATTTTGCCGGCGTGGTGGCGCCGCTCGTCACCGGGCTGGTGATCGACCGGACGGGACAATTCTTCTGGGCTTTCGCCATCGCTTGCGCGGTGACCATCGGCGGCATTTTCGCCTGGGGCGTGATGATCCGCCGCGTTGCGCCGGTGGATTGGGATGCGATGTGCGCCCGATGACGCGTCTTTCACTAGAGCCACACCCCGACGCACGCTGCGAAGCCGTGCAACGGATCGAAGCAGAAGCTGCGCGGCCACGTTCCGGAAGCCTTGTGCTGCGATGGTGCGTGACCGGAAGGATAAACGATCTGCTTTTGCCGCACGTCGTTGCGCCGCTGCGTACCGAGGAGTTGTGGCGGCATACCTGCTTCGAATCGTTCATCTGCGCATCGTGCGTTGGTATGTACTACGAGTTCAATCTCGCGCCCTCGAAATTGTGGTCCGTCCATGCGTTCGACGGCTACCGGAGCGGGATGCGCGTCGCGGACGAGATCGAACTGCAGCACGTCAATGTGACGTCGGACGATGCACACTTCGAAATTCAGGCATCGCTGGCGCTAGAGAATGTCCCGTTGAGGCTCACGCGCGATGCGGAATGGCAGCTCGGACTCTCGGCGGTGATCGAGGAAACGAACGGCCGCCTGTCGTACTGGGCGCTCGCCCATCCACCGGGCAAACCGGATTTCCATCACTCCGATTGCTTTGCGCTCGAGCTTCCCGGAGCGTAGTGGCGATGATTTCCGTGTGCGAAGACCCCCTCCGTCGATCACGGCTCCGCTGTGCTCGACGCCTCCCCGGTTCCCGGGGAGGAAAACGAGGTCGCGCAGGATTTTCTCCTCCTACTTCTGGTGGAGGCGGCCCGAAGGGGCGGAGGGGGCGCGCGCGATGAAATTCGGTATCGACCGCCTGCTTGCTGAGCCCCCATTGCGCGCGCCTCTTCACGGAAGACGCGTGGCGTTGCTCGCGCACCCGGCCTCCGTCACGCATCACCTCACTCATTCGCTCGATGCTCTCGCGGCAAGCGGCGACATCTGCCTGACCGCGGCGTTCGGTCCGCAACATGGCTTGCGCGGCGACAAGCAGGACAACATGATCGAGTCGGCGGATTTCGAGGATCCGGTGCATCACATTCCGGTTTTCAGTCTCTACGGAGACGTGCGCAGGCCGACCGACGCGATGATGAACACATTCGACACGATCCTCGTCGATCTGCAGGATGTCGGCTGCCGCATCTACACCTTCCTCACCACACTGCGTTACATGCTCGAAGCGGCGGCGAAGCACCACAAGGAAGTCTGGGTGCTCGATCGTCCCAATCCCGCGGGCCGGCCCATCGAAGGGCTGAAGCTCGAACGCAGCCGGGAAAGTTTCGTCGGTGCCGGGCCGCTGCCGATGCGCCACGGGCTCACGCTTGGTGAGCTGGGCGCATGGTTCAACAAGACGCTCAAGCTCGACGTCGCGTACCGCGTCGTCGAGATGCAAGGCTGGCGGTACGACGCCGCGCCTGGTTTTGGCTGGCCGCTCGGCGAGCGCGACTGGATCAATCCGAGCCCCAACGCGTCAAATCTCTGGATGGCGCGCGCCTATGCGGGCACAGTGATGGTCGAAGGCACGACGCTCTCGGAAGGCCGCGGCACCACGCGCCCGCTCGAACTCTTCGGCGCGCCCGATATCGACGCGCGACGCATGATCGCGGAGATGCACGCGCTCGCGCCGCATTGGTTGCACGGCTGCCATTTGCGCGAGTGCTGGTTCGAGCCGACCTTCCACAAGCACGTGAGCGAACTCTGCAACGGGGTGCAGATTCACACCGAAGGCCCCGAATACGATCATCACGCGTTCAGGCCCTGGCGCGTCGTCGCGCTCGCCTTCAAGGCGATCAGGCAACTCTATCCCGATTATCCGCTGTGGCGCGACTTCGCCTACGAATACGAGCACGGCAAGCAGGCCATCGACGTCATCAATGGCGGACCGAGATTGCGCGAATGGGTCGACGACACGGAAGCAGCGCCGCAGGATCTGGACGCGCTTGCCGCGCCGGACGAAGAATCGTGGCTCGGCGAGCGCGCGGCGTATCTGCAGTACTAAAGCCCAACAGATGCCAACGCGAAACTCCCGCAGGACGCGCGAGGCAGTTGATCAGCTTTCGCGTGCGCGATACAAGGTGACGGACGTATTTCGGGGGCTTCTAACATGCTGCTGTTCCGCAAATCGACTCTTCGCACTGCCGCGTCGTCGCTGATACTTGGCGTTGCGGTTGTCGCCGCTCCGGTGCTCGCCAAACCCGTCTACACGAGTTTCGACGTCGCGGGCGCCGTTGGCACCTACGCGCTCGGTATCGATCGCGGCGGCGTCGTTGCGGGTTATTATGTCGACGCGCAAAATGCCTATCATGGTTTTGTTCGCGCAGCAGATGGCACGATCACGACGTTCGATGTCTCGGGAGCCGCAGCTACGGAGCCCGTCGGCATCAACAAGGGCGGTGCGGTCGCCGGGCTGTACAGGGATTCCGCCGGGGTGGATCACGGCTTCCTGCGCGCGGCCGGCGGCACAATCTCGACATTCGATGTCAAGGGCGCGGGCAGTGGCTTCAACGAAGGAACGCTTGCCAGTGGCATCAATACAAAGAACGGGATCGCCGGATACGACGTCGACGACAATGTGGTCTACCACGGCTATGTGCGCGCGAAGAGCGGAAGGATCAGAAGGTTCGACGCGCCCGGAGCCGGCGCCGGGCCGGCGCAGGGCACGCTCGCCTATGCCATCAGCCCGGATGCCACGATCACTGGTTATTTCATCGACTCGAACAGCGTGCTGCATGGTTTTGTGCGGGCGTCCGACGGCACGCTCACCCAATTTGATGTCTCGACCGCCGTCGGGACATCGCCTTATGGCATCAACGATACAGACTCCATCGCCGGATCCTGGTTCGATGCGAACGATGTCGAGCATGGCTTCCTGCGCGCGCCGGACGGCACGATCTCTTCGTTCGACGCAAAGGGCGCGGGAAAATCCGCCTTTCAGGGCACGTTTCCGGTTTCGATCAACGCGTCCGGGGCCATAACAGGACAGACTCTCGACACGAACAACGTGTTCCACGGCTTCCTGAGATCGGGCAATGGAACATTGAAAGTACTTGACGCTCCCGGAGCGGGATCCAGCCAATACCAGGGCACTCTTGCGAACTCAATCAACGACAAAGGGTCGATCGCAGGCACATACTATGATTCAAACAACGTCGCACATGGCTTCCTGCGCAGCCAGTAGGTCGACGATCCTTCCTCGAGGAAGTGAGTCGGGTTTGTGGACCGTGCGCGTTACGCGCCTTCGGCGATCTGGCGCAGGTATTCCTGGTTGTCGAACCAGCCGAGCGATGACTTTATTTTCAAGCTCTCGTCGAGTTCCCACTCTTCCCAGCCGCCGACCTTGACGTAGTTGTTCGTCCCGGAATGATGGCCTTCGAGAGTCCAGAGGAAGACCGCGTGGTTGCCCGCGCCGCGGATGCCATCGCATTGCACGGAGAGGTCGGGGAATTCTTCGTAGAAGCCGGTCACCATGCCGGCGATCGCGGCCCGACCCTGCAGGACATGGCCGCGGTTTAAGATCATGGTGGCGTCAGCTGCGAAGAGGGCGGTGACTTCCGCCGGCGAGCCTGAATTCCACGCCTTTGCATAGGCCGCCGCGATTTCGTTCAGTTGTGCCGGATTCATTGCCGTGTCTCCACCCCATCCGCTGATGTCGAGTTCCGATGCGAGTTCTGTAGTCGGACCGGTTTGTTCTTTTGCGGAACCTCGCTAGCATCGGAGCGGCGCGGATGTTTGTCCAGCACCATCGGAGGGGGCTCCAATGTTCCAGGTATTGGGTGTTGCGTCCCGGCGTTAACGCAGAACTCCGAATTCCCCGCCCCCTTGCCCACCTTCGCTAAAGCTTCGGCGGGTCGGGCGCCTCACTTGGTCCGCCGAAGCCTTGGCGCAGGCGGGATGGGAGAGGGACGCGGGTACGGGCGATGAATTCTGTTCAGACGTGGGTGAGGGGGCCTCTTGACATGCAACCAAATGGTTGCATATTAGTGTCATGAGCATGGATGCGGTGTTTCGGGCGCTGGCGGACAAGAGCCGCCGGAAGCTGCTGGACCGTCTCCACAAGCGAAACGGACAGGCGCTCGGCGAATTGTGCGAGGGATTGGCGATGTCGCGCCAGGCGGTGACCAAGCATCTGGCGATTCTCGAAGCGGCGAATCTCGTGGTGTCGAAGAAAGAGGGCCGCACGAAATTGCACTTTATCAATGCCGTGCCCATCAACGACATCGCCGAACGCTGGATCGTAAAATTCGAGCATCGGCGCCTTAGCGCGCTTTCTGCCCTCAAGGACATTCTCGAAAGGAACTCATGATGAGCAGCAACACCTTCATCTACGTGACCTACATCCGCACAACCTCCGAAAAATTGTGGGACGCGCTGACGAAGCCCGAATTCAACCGGCAATACTGGTTCGGCTGCCACCAGGAATCGGACTGGAAGCCCGGCTCGTCCTGGACGTTGAAGATGCCGGACGGGAGCATCGCCGATGCAGGCGAAGTGCTCGAATGCGATCCGCCGCGGCGTATGGTGCTCAAATGGCGCAACGAATTTCGCCCTGAACTGAAGGCCGAAGGCTTCACGCGCTGTACCTTCGAGATCGAGGAGGCGGACGGCATGGCGAAGCTGACCGTCACGCACCAGGCGGAACGTCCGAGCATTTTCATCGACAAGGTGTCGACCGGCTGGCCCAAAATCCTCTCAAGCCTGAAGAGCCTGCTCGAAACCGGCAAAGGACTGCCGCGCACCGACCAACCGAAGTGACGCCCGCACTCCATTGGGGCGAGAGTAGAAAGAATCAGCGCGTATTCTCTGCGCCCCTGTTCCGTCTCGCGTCGAGAGCAGTTTTGCACTCCGCCTCAAGCGAGTCGCGTTTGCCCTCGAGGCATTCGCGCTCGTCCCGGTGCGACTTGGCGTTCGGGCAGAGGCGCGCCATGTCGTCGGCGCAGGCACGGCGAAATCCGCGGGCGCGCGTGCCCCGCATGCCCATACGCATTGCGCGATTCAGGAGCGGAAGTCCCCCGTGATGCATGCCGAGCAATCCGTGGCCGCCATGATGGGCGCTGCCGCCTTCCTGGGGGCCACAACCCGCCGCGCCGATGCATGCAACGACAAGGATCGCGGTCGCATTCCGCAACGACTGAAGCGCTTTTGTTTGCAGGAGGTGATTCCGCATGGCGCGTGCGCGAATTGCCGATTTCATCGGCGTCGAGCTTATCGCAGACTGCCAATGGAAGGCAGGGGGAGCGGTTGGTCTATCCGGTCGGCTCTCCCGCTCCCAGGTGGAGAAGGAGAGCCGATCCGTCAACCGCCCCTTGTGATTCGATTCCGCTTCGCTCGAAGCGTGGAAGCCCTCGCAAAAATGTCGTCCAACCTAGCCTTTGCCGCGTGCGCCATGCGCGCTTGGCCTCAGACGTATCGCGCCCGAATTCGCCGCCACCTCGCGGAGGGTGACGTGTACGCGTCCGCGATGGGCAAGCGCAACGTATCTGCGCGCGACACGGCTTGTGCTCGTCGCAGCAACGCGCAGCATTTGCGGGCCATGCGCGCCGGTCAGTAGCGTGGCCCGCGGCTCGACGATGCCGCCATGTGCGCGGATCGCCGTCTGCACGGACGCGAGATCTTCGACGACGCCCTGTTTCAGCCGTCCGACGGTGATGACGGATTTCACGCCCGGCGCATATTCGCCCGCCAATGATGCGCGCGCCAGGGTGGCGCCCGCGACGTCGATCCAGACCGGCGTTCCGTTCGGGCGCGTGAATTTCGCCAGCTCTGCCTGCGCCACGCCCACACGTCCCGTCAGCGCCGCGCCGGCGCTTCCCAGCGACGTCACAATTTGGCTGATGTAATTGCGCGTCTCGGCCGGCAGCAATTTTCCTTGCGTCAGACGTTCTTCGAGATGTCCCGGCCCGTCATTGTAGGCCGCGAACATCGCGGGATATCCGTATTTGCCGTAGAGCCAGCGCAGATAGGCCGCGCCTGCGGTGATGTTGTCGCGCGGATTGTATGGATTGGAGCCGAGACCGTATTGCGTGCGCATTTCCTTGTAGGTGCCGGGCATCAGCTGCATGAGGCCCATCGCGCCGGTGGGCGAGGTGATGGGGCGGTCTTCGCCCAGCATCGTGCGCCCGCCGCTCTCCATCCGCACGACGGCGCGAATCCAGCTCGCGGGAACGCTGAAGCGTTGCGACGCGGAGGCGATCAGCGGTGTCCAGCGATTGATTAGCTGGCTCGCGCTCATGCGGGTTTCCGTGGCGAATGTGGATTGCGGGCCCTCGGGCGTTCGCGGCACCACCGCATTCCACGTGGTGTGAATCCATTTGGCGACCGCGGCAACCTGCATCATCGGATTTGTGCGGACGGAGAATTGCTGCACGTGAAGGGCGATACCCTGCCAGGCGAACAGGATGGCGCCGGCAATTCCGGTCATGAAGGTCAGCTTGGCGGCGCCGCCAAGGACGACGCGCGCGCCGGCGGATTTGCATTTCGTTCCGAAGGTTTTGCCGATCCCGGCGGCGGCGCCGGTGGGGTGAATGTTTGCAGAAAAGAGGTTTGCGCCATGAAGGCGCGTGTCGACATGTTGCAGCGTCACGCTCTTGTCCCGTTGGTCTAGATGTAATCTGCGCAATCAAATGATTGTCGCAGAAACCTCCGCCAAGCGCGGCCCAGCCTGCTGCTTGCGGTCACCTGTGTGTTTCCACACCGGTACCGTTTAGATAGACGCATTCCCTCTGAAGTACAAGCGTTTAAATCGCGCAATGGTTCCGAACATCATTTGATAGCTTCGACGTTGACGGGTCCGCTACAATGCGATCACCTTTTTTGCTCAGCGGCAGCAGGTGCGTCCATTACATAGCCCGAGCCGCGAATCGTGTGGATCAAATCGGTCGCGCCCTCACGGTGAAGCTTGGCACGAAGCCGGCTCATATTGGTCTCGACGATGTTCGTTTTCGGATCAAAATGAAAATCCCACACGCCTTCGAGAAGCATGGTCCGTGTCACGATGTGTCCGGCATGCCGCATCAGGAATTCCAGCAACATGAATTCCCGCGGCTGCAAATCGATCGCAACGCCCGTCCGCGTTACCGACCTCTTCAACAGATCCATTTCGACGTCCGCGATACGCAATACAGTCTGGCCCGACGAGAGCGGCGGTCGCCGCGTCAGAGCGACGACGCGCGCGAGCAGCTCCGAAAAGGCAAAAGGCTTGACCAGATAATCGTCCGCGCCTGCGTTCAGCCCCTCGACCCGGTCGTCGATGCCGCCGAGCGCCGTGAGGAACAAGACAGGCGTTTTGACGCCCGTTCCGCGCAGCATCTTGATGAGCGCAAGACCATCCATGCCTGGAAGCATGCGGTCGAGAATGATCGCATCATAAGACTCACTGCCGGCAAGAAACACGCCGTCGCGGCCCGTCGACGCAAGATCAATGGCATGGCCGTGCTCCTTCAATCCGCGCATCACGTAAGTTGCGGTATCGGCATCGTCCTCGACGAGCAGGAATTTCATCCGCGAACGCTCAGATGAGGTCGGGAAAAGTCCCGGTCACGGGACACGGCCAGTGACCGCCCCGTGATATCCGGAAACTGTGTACAGATAGTAGGCATCTATGGCGATCCCGTTGCGGGCACGCGGGATTTCGCCGGCAAGTGCAATCCGGGAAAAATGATCCCGCACCCGGATCATTTCCCGATCCGGCGCCTGGGTAACATAAAGCAGTTGCCCTCGCAGCAGCGCAGGCGTCACGCGCGGCGACGACAAGAACCGGCGGTCGCCCGTAAGCTGGACCACAGGCACCGATGGCGGCGCATAAAAGGCAATCCAGCTCGTCGCCGCGTAGTTTGTCGTGATGATCGCCCCGACATGTTGGTTCAGCGCCTGCAGGGCGATTCTTTCGGCCACAGGCCTGAAGCCGATCGCCGTCATGCGTGCGATCGGATCGCGCCGACCGAGCGGTAGCGCGCCGAAGAACGCCTGCGCGTAAGCTACGATGAGTATGGCCCCCGCGACCGGAAGGGCCAAAATGCGCGATACCTGGACGACCTTTCCGGAAAGCGTGTTCCCGCCAGGGACCGAAAGGGCCTGGGCCGCCAGTATCGCCACGGCCGGATAGACAAAGCATGGCCAGTTTCCCTGCACGCGATCATGCAGCGAGTGAAATGTGAAGTACAACAGAGCCGGCCACACATTCGCGGCGGCGAAGCCGAGCAATCGAGCAGGATTTGCAAAAGGAGAGTTTCGCACCAGCCCGAAGGCCGTGAGCACAAGAACGAAGGGCGACGCAAGCGCGATCTGGCCACCCAGGAATTCCAGCAGGTAAGGCGCACTCGCATGCGAGACTCCAACGCGCCCGAACTGAAGCTGGAATGAAAGGAAGCCGTGCGTTGCGTTCCAGATGAGCGTTGGCGCGAACAGCGCAAGCGTGATCGAAGCGCCCGCGTAGGGCCAGATTGTGCGCAGCCACGGACGGCCCGTCGGCGATGCCCACAGCCACAGAGCAAGACTGCAACACAGGAAGAAGCCTGTATATTTCGCGGCGATGGCAATTCCTGCTGCCGCGCCGGCCGCCAGCCACCAGCGTCCGTCCTGTGTGGAATCGAGTTTCGCCACCGTCCACAGCAGCAGCGATGCCGCCGCGATCAGCAGCGCATCGGGTGTCGCTCCCATCGTTTCCGCGGCAACCATGAGCGTGGCGTTGAAGAGCAGACAGGCTGATGCTCCAAGCCTTTCACTTGAGAGCCAGATGGCGGCGCTTCGCCATACCGCCCAGCTTGCCACGAGTGAAGCCGTCAGCGGAACGAAACGCACGCCGAATTCGGTGTCGCCGAAAATCCGCGTGCCGGCGCGAATTGCCAGTGCAATCAGCGCCGGGTGCTCGTAGTAGCCGAGAGCGAGGTGCTTCGACCACAGCCAGTAGTAGGACTCGTCGAACGAGAGCGGCAGCGATGCGGCAAGGATGAAACGGAGGAGGGTGAGAATCGTGATTGCGAGGAACAGATTGTTTGTCGTGACGTCCGCAATGCGCGGCCGCTGTCCAATCGCTGCATGACCGGGTCCGATCGTGCCGGCGAGGTCGACCGTGCGCGTGGGCGTTCGGACAACGCGGCGGAAATCACCCGAATAATCGGTGTCGTCGAATCGCCGGACCAATCGCGGACACCCTTCGCGTGCAACCGGCGTCTCCGGCTGCCCGAACAAACGAGACCCCCAACCCGATCATGCCCGGTCCAACATTGCAGGACGGGCTCACGAATGTTGGGAATTTGTATGGGAATGACGATCCGGGATCCGCCACGCAATTCTTTCGCCACGAAGGTTAATCCCCGCTATGCTCGATGCTGCGACGTGTCGCGGAGCGTTCTCTTGCCGATCTCTCGTCTGTTCAGGACAGCAAGCTTCAAGCTCGCTGCCGCTTATGTGCTGTTGTTCGGCGCGTCGGTCGCCGTTCTCGCCGCCATTGTCTTTCTTACAGCGACCGCTGCGCTCGACCACCAGGAGCGGACGCGACTCCACGCCGAGGCAACGGCGCTGCGCGCCGAATACCACCGTGGCGGCTTCGAAAAGATGATGGAGGAAATTCATTCCCGCCAGCGCGCGGAACTGGTCGGAGGCCTGGACTATACGGTGGTCGCGACGTCGGGAGCACGACTATTCGGCAATATTCCCGCGCTGAAGCTTCAAAGCGGATGGGCGAAAGTGAAAGGCCCTCCCGACGGAGACGAACCACCCGGCCATCGCGAGCGGCTTCTGGTCTACTCCCTGCAACTGTCGCCCGGTCTGTGGCTTCAGGTTGGCGACGACATCGGCAAGCAGGTTCTGGTCGGCAAAGCCATCATGGCGACGTCCGGTTGGGTTCTTCTTGTCATCGTTACCCTTGCAATTGCGGGCGGCATCGTGTTGAGCGCGAGCGTGCTCTCTCGCATCGACGCCATTACGCGAACCGCGGAAGCCATCATAGAGGGTGACATCGGGCGCCGGGTGCCGATGCGGGGAGTCGATGACGACATCGACCGGCTTTCGGCCACGCTCAATCGCATGCTCGACCGGATTTCATCCTTGATGGGCGCGCTGCGCCAGGTGTCGAGACATATCGCCCATGATTTGCGCACGCCGCTCGGACGATTGAGACAGGGGCTCGACGAAGCGCGCAGCAATGCCACAACTCTTGACCAGTACGAACGCGCAGTTGAGAGCGCCGTCGGAGAGACCGACCAGATCCTGGAAACCTTCGCGGCCCTTTTGCGCATCGCGGAAATCGAGTCGGGAACGCGGCGCGCCGGGTTTCGCGCCGTCGATCTCAGTGCGCTCGCGCTTCAGATCGGCCAGACCTACGTTCCGGCAGCGGAGGATTTAGGCAAGCGGTTGAGTCTCGCGATCGCTCCCGGCGTGACGGTGGATGGCGACCGCGAGCTGCTCGCCCAATTGCTTGTCAATCTCATCGAGAATGCGCTTCGTCACACGCAGGATGCCGCCGGGATTCTGGTCGAGCTTGCGACCGGACACGGCGCACCTGTGCTGGCTGTTTCGGACAACGGACCGGGAATTCCCGGCGAAGAGCGCGATCGCGTCATCGGAAGGTACTATCGCCTCGAACGGAGCAGGGCGACAGAAGGAAGCGGACTTGGCCTGAGCCTGGTCGCCGCGGTGGCAGATCTCCATCGCGCGGAACTCGTTTTTGCCGACCGGGCGCCCGGCGTCGCAGTAAGCATCGTCTTTTCGGAACGGGCGGGAACCGCGCGACCCTCGACGGAAATGCGGGCCGCTGCATCGCGTCACGTCCCCATGTTTGCAAGCCTTGCGTCGTTGCTCGGATCCGGCCGCCCCGCCGCACGGGCCGGCGAGAAGCGGGGAATTTGAGTATGCGGCTCGCCAACACCGCCGCGCGCTACGGGGACGTTGCGATGACGCTTCATTGGCTGATCGCGGGCGCGCTGATCGTCAATATCGGGCTCGGTCTCTACATGGCGGAAGTGTTGTCCGATGGCGATGCTTCGCGCCTCGCGATTCTTCAGCTGCACAAATCCGTGGGCCTGACCGTGCTCCTGCTGAGCGTGGCGCGATTGTCATGGCGTCTCGTCAATCCGGTTCCACCACTTCCCGAATCAATGCCCCCAGCCCTCAGGATTGCGGCGCGCGCATCCCATGTCTTCCTCTATTTCCTGATTGTCGCGATCCCCCTGACCGGATGGGCGCTCGTCTCCTCGTCGCGGTCTGCTGCGCCGACCTTCTACTTCGGCATTTTCCACTGGCCGAGTATTTCATTTCTGGCCCAGTTGCCGCGGGCGGAGAAACTTCCGCTGCACCGCGGCTTCGGTCTCGTGCACACCACGCTTGCCTGGTCGGCGATCGCGCTTGTGCCGTTGCATGTCTTCGGCGCTCTGTATCATCATTGGCGCGGCGAAGACGTGCTGCGGCGCATGCTGCCGGGGACCGGGATTGCGGGATAGATCCAGAAACGCGCTCTGCGACGGGATCGGACGGGGCCTTCGACTCGATCCGACGCTGTTCAGGTTCGCGCTGGCAGCGCTGATCCTTTTTGTGTTGCCGGGGCTGCCCGTGATGGCGCAGACCGATGAAATCCAGGTTTACAACGCGGAGATTGCCGCGCCGGGCGTGTTCAATCTGACGCTTCACGACAACTACACGCCGGACGGGCGCACGGTGCCGGCGTTCCCGGGCGGGCCGGTGCCCAACGACACGCTGAACGGCGTGCCCGAATGGGCGTATGGCGTGACCGACTGGTTCGAGGCCGGTCTCTACCTGCCGCTCTATTCCATCTCGAGCAACGAAGGCGCTGTGTTGAACGGATTCAAATTGCGCGCGCTGTTCGTGTCGCCGGATGCAGCCGACCGCAGCTTCTTCTACGGCATCAATTTCGAATTCAGCTACAATGCGAGACATTGGGATCCCAACCGCTACACCTCCGAAATCCGCCCGATCCTGGGCTGGCGCTTCGGACCGGTTGATCTCATTTTCAATCCGATCCTCGACAATTCGTATCAGGGCGTGTCGCGTCTGGATTTCGCACCGGCGACGCGGCTGGCCTACAATTTTTCAAAAGAATGGGCGGTGGCGGCGGAGGAGTATGACGATTTCGGACCATTGCGCGGATTTCTTCCTGTCAGTCAGCAGAGCCATCAGCTATTCGCCGTCGCCGACTGGAGCGGAGAAGCTGTCAGCGTTGAAGGCGGCATCGGCTTCGGCCTCACCTCCGCCACCGATCATGTGGTGCTGAAACTCATCCTTTCGAAAGATCTCAATTAAGGAAGGAAAGACTTAGCGCAGAGGACGCAGAGGATGCGCAGAGGGCGCAGAGGGTAGGGTTGCGCGCCTTAGGCGCGAGATTCGTTCTTCCCCCGCGTCCTCTGCGCATCCTCTGCGTACCCTGCGCTAAAGTCTTTTTTGCGTTCTACTTTACTAACGCCTCCGCCGCGCGAACGAATCCGCCACCACCCAGGCGCAGCCGGTCAGGGCGAGATTCAGGGCGTTCTCGGTCCAGTTGAAATATATGGTGTGATCGGCCAGGAGCGTCGGCACGTGCACCAGCGGGGTGAAAGACGCGTACATGATGGTCAGTAGGATCGCGGCGAGGCGGGCCTGCACGCCCGTCAGGATCGCGACGCCCGCCGCGATGTGCCCAATCCCGGTCGCATAAGCCCAGAACACCTGGCCGGGCGGCAGCCATTTGGGAATCAGTGGAACTGCCAGGTTCATGTAGAAAAAATGCGCTCCGCCGAACAACACCGCGCAAACCCCGAACGTTACCTGGCCCACACGCGTGAGCCGTGCGGCGAGGGCTGCATCGATGTTGGCGTTGGCGGCGTAGATGATGAGCGCGGCAGCCGCGATCGCGAGCTGCTCGGCGGTGCCGCTATAGGCGCCGAACTCGGCGGGATGGCGGAGCACCACGCGGCCGCCCATCAACAGGACGACAATGAGGGCGTAGTAGGCGGTGAGCGCCGCGGCAGCCCAGGCCGCGGTCCGGCGCCACTCGACAGCCGCGCCGGCGATGAACATGAACGCAGCGGCGGCATAGGCGAGCGCGGTGCGGTCGGGAAAATCCTTGGGCACCAGCTGCCCGGAGTCGAAGTTCCCCCACGCCAGGCAGACCAGGCCCAGCGCCATCACGCCCAGGCCGTAGACACGCCAGCCGAATTCCATCGTCCTTTTTCCCCCGGTCACGACTTTCCCCCTTCAATTGCGAACGCGCGGACAGAGCGACGATCAGGCCGAACAATACCATGGTCGCCATGTCCTCGGCGAAGCTCAGCTGTCACGGTTTTGTGAGTCAGAAGAAAATCCGGCGACGGGATGCGCAGCTAAAGCGCGTTCCGCTCGGAACAAAAATCACCTCCGCCGAAATGTTATTCCAGCAGCGGGAAGGTGTTTACACATCTTCCAAATTACGTCATGGCCGGGCCGTTGTCCCGGCCACCCATGAACACGCTTTACCCAGAAAGTGCGTTTTTTTCCGAACCGCATCAACCAACGCTGATGTTCATGGGTCGCCGGGCAGCCTGCACTCCGGCCGCGCTCTCGCGCGGACCGGGGTGGCCCGGCGATGACGAATCTTGGGGTAATTCGTGATGTGTAGATACCCTGGCGCTTCGGCGGGAATGACATGATTTGGTTTTGTATGAGCGGAATGTGCTCCGGCATGGACATTTCATCGCCAATCGCCCGGGGTTCGTGCTAGAATTCCTCCACCAGATGCCGAAAGCCCGAAAAGTGAGAACAACATGAAATCCGATCTATCGCTCTCAACCTGCCTGTTGAAATCTCCGCTCCTGGCGATTGGTACGGTCGCTTTGACCCTGGCCCTGGCAGGCCCAGCCTTGGCAAGAATCGTGACGATCGATCCGCCGAACTCGATCGCGACCTATGCATGGTCGCTCAACGACAAGGGCGAGATCACCGGCTTTTATTTCGACGGAAACGACAGCACGACAAAGGGCTTTGTGCGCAAGCCGGACGGCAGCATTACCACCTTTGAGAATCCCACATCGGAAGTGACGGCCGCTTACGGCATCGACGCAAAAGGGCGCGCCACAGGATATTGGAGCACCGCTGACGGGAATTTTCCGGGATTCATTCGCACGACAAAAGGGACCCTGAAGCCCTTCAGCGTAAGTCAGGCAGTCACCGGCACGTTTCCGGTGGGTATGAATGCCAACAGCTCCATAGCCGGGGCCTGGTACGATGCCTTTTCGGTGCCTCACGGATTCCTGAGGACCGCCGACGGAACAATCGCCACCTTCGATGTTTCAGGCGACACCTACGGCACCTTCCCGACCGGGATCAACGCCGGAAACGCGATCACGGGTCATTACGGGGACAGCAGCGGATTCAATCACGGGTTCCTGCGGACGCAGGACGGTACAATAACGACCTTCGATGGTGCCAGAAAAGCCAGCGAAACCTTTGCCATGGGGATCAATACCGCAGGAACGATCGCGGGTTATTTTCAGGATTCGAGCGGCGTAAGCCACGGATTTGAGCGGGCTTCCGGCGGCACAATTTCGAAATTCGGTCCGAGGGGCTCGACCGGAACCTTTGCCGAAAGCATCAACGACAATGGCGACATCGCGGGTTATTACGAGGACAGCGGCGGCCTCGCGCACGGCTTTGTACGGTCGAGCGATGGAAGCTTTGTCTCATTCGACCCGCAAGGCTCGACAGGAACCTTCGCCAACACCATCAACGGCAACGGCCGTATTGTCGGCTTTTATACCGATGCAAGCGGCGACTATCACGGCTTCCTGCGCATCCCCTGAGGCGACTCGCGCTCCCTTTTGCCGTCGGAGACCGGCGGCCTTTTTAACGCGGAGGACGCGGAGGTTGCGCAGGGGACGCAGAGGAATGAGTTGCGCGCATTCCCGCGCCATTTCTCCCCCGCGTCCTCCGCGCAACCTCCGTGTCCTCCGCGTTAAAATCTTTTATTTCACACATGACCACGCACAGCAGATTCATTTGCTCCAAGACCAGTCGGACGGCGCAGCGCGGCAGGCGCCGCCGGGGGCGCCGAGCCAGGCACGGCCGTGCACGAACCGGCCCGTGTTTGCGCCGGTCGCTTTGCCGTCCCTGAAAGCAAACCCACCATTCACGAGCACATCCTCCACGCCCACGGCCAGCTGATGAGGCTTCGCGTAGGTCGCGCGATCCGCGATCGTGTTCGGGTCGAACACCACGATATCGGCGTAGTAACCCGATTTGAGCAACCCGCGACCCTCCAGCGACAGGTTCTGCGCCGGAAAGCCCGACAACCGCCGCACCGCTTCCTGCAGCGTCACATCGTGGTTCTCGCGCACATAATGCCCGAGAAGGCGCGCGAAATTCCCGTAGGCGCGAGGGTGAGGGTTGGAGAGCAGGAACACGCCGTCCGGCGCGGGCGCCGCCTCGTCGGAAGCAAAGCTCATCCACGGCAACCCAACTTCGCGCCTTATGTTGTCCTCGCTCATCAGGAAATAGGCGACGCCCACCCGCGTGCCGTCTTCGATCACGAGATCGATTGCCGTGTCCTCGGGGCTTTCGCCGCGCTCCTTCGCCACCTCGGCCAGCGTCTTGCCGGTGAGCGGCTTGATCTTCGGATTCTTGAACGCCAGAAGCAGCGTGCCCTCGGGACCCGCGCCGGCATAGAGATTCTCCCAGGTCTTCGGATGCAGATCGCGCATCTCCGTTATCACCTTCGCGCGAATGGCCGGATCCTTCAGCCGCGCGATCCATTTCTCCAGCCCGCCATCCTGCACCCAGGACGGCATCGCCGCGTCCAGGCCCGTAGCCCCCGCGGTGTAGGTATACATGTCGGCGGTAATGCGCACGCCGCGCGCGCGCGCCCCCTCGATCATGGCCACGATCCTGTCGAGCTTCGGCCAGTTGGAGCGACCGGCCTGCTTGAAATGATAGATTTCGGCTGGCGCGCCGGAGGCTTGCGCGATGTCGATGCTTTCCTGCACCGCCTGTTCCAGCCGGTCGCCTTCGCTGCGGACATGGGCGATGTACAAACCGCCGCAGCGCGCCGACACTTTCGCCAATGCTATGAGCTCGGGTGTTTTCGCGTAGGTGTTGGGCGAATAGATGAGCGCATCGGTGAGGCCGAGCGCGCCTTCCTCCATCGCTTGTTTGACGAGGCCTTCCATCGCCTCGAGCTGCTGGGGCGAGGGCTGGACGTCAGCTTCACCGAGCAGATTGGTGCGCACGGTGCCCGCGCCGACGAACGAGGCGACATTGGGCGAGATGCCCTTTTTCTGCAGCATGTCGAGATAGCCGCCGAGCGTCGTCCAAGTGATTTCATATTTGATGTCGCTCTGGCGCGCCTCACCCAGCCGCTTCATTTCGGGCGTGAGCGGCCCCATCGAATCCTCGCCCATCACCTCGAGCGTCACGCCCTGGGCGAGATCGGACAGGCCCCGCCCGTCCGCGATCAGGCTCTCCTCCGGATGCGCCAGCATGTTGATGAAGCCCGGCGACACCGCCTTTCCGCGCGCGTCGATCTCCGCCCGGCCGCGTCCCGCAAGATGCGGCGCAATCACCACGATGCGATCGCCCTTCACCGCAACGTCGGCCACATAAGGCGTTCCGCCCGATCCGTCGTAGATCGTCCCGCCACGAATGACGACATCGTAAAGCGGCGCCGCGCCCGCGCAGTCCCAAGATGCCGCCGCAAGCGCAAGGATGAAAACAACAGCCCAAAGGCGAACCATGGAGCCCCCCAAACGCACGCGCGTAGGCGCTAATATAACGCAGTCCGCGAGGCCCCTCGCCCATTTTAGAGCGGTTGAGAGGACTCGAATGTGTCCCCTCTCCCCTTGTGGTCTACCGGATTCACACATCGTGACTCCTATAGTTTCCTCCTCCGCGCGAAGCGCGGGGGAGGGGGACCGCGAAGCGGTGGAGGGGGCGGCAGCCTGCGCGATGCTAACAAGCATACCCTCGATCGCTTTGTCGTTCAGAATTTCACTCGCCGGCGTTCGCAATACCCGAATGCGGTTCTCCCCAAGCCAACGATCTCAGCGCTTGTTCTGAGTTCACCACGATTCAAGGTCGTGTCCGGCACCATCAATCTGGACGACCAGGCGCGCCGATGCGGAGTAGTCATCTCGCACAAGTCCAAACCGGTCGTGGGCAGCTGCCCCCTCCACCGCTTCGCGGTCCCCCTCCCCCGCGCTTCGCGCGAGGGAGGAACCTGTGGCGAGACCGTTGAAAAGTGTGAATGTCGTAGCCTTGTGGGAGAGGGGCGCAAATACGTGCAATGATTTCCGCTCCGGCGCGGGTGAGGGGGCTCTCGGCCTATGTTACCGCTAGCCGTTTAAGGCCGCCGCTTGCGACCGGGCGCTCGCGCCGCGGTCGGGCCGGATCATGCGACCGCTGTTTTCTCCTGCCACGCAATTTCATCCACGCCGCGGATGAGAAGGTAAAGTGCCAGCACAAGCATGCCGATGATCATCGGCAGCAGGAGAAAGTCGGACGCATAGGCGGGCGTGAGGATGAGCGCCAACATTCCGGTGACGAAGGAGAGGCCCGCGAGTGCCATCAGCGCGCCCAGCCATTTCGGCAGATAATCCGAAACGAAAATCAGCCGCCCGAGAATGAGCCAGGCGACGCCGTAAAACAGCGTCGGCACGATTCCGCTGCTGCTGTAGAGCTTGAGCGACAGAACCGAAAGCGCGTTCAATTGGTCGGGCGAAAACGCCTTCAGGGAATTTGCGCCGCTCAGGATCGGCAACGCTGCAAAGTAAAAGGACTCCGCCGCCGCAAACGCCGCAGTCGCGACGATCCGCAGGAGCAGCGCGACGAGAGCCAGCTCGCGGCCGGCGGGCCTCAGGAGCAGATAGAGAAGTGCCGTCAATGCGGCGTCGCACAGCCCTTCCACCACATACCCGCCATAGCCAAGCCGGAACAGCGACTGAAGCTGGATGATGTTCTTCGCCGTGGCTGCGGCGTCGCCCGCGACCAGGATTTTCGCTGGAACGTAGCCTTCGCCAAAGCTGCCGAACACGAGCGAGATCAGCAGCAGAATGCCGATCCATCGTGCCAGTGTCTGCGGCGCCCAGGGTTTCGTCACGTCCGCACCTTCCTTTTGGAGCAGCCTTTTCTTTTTAAGCCCTCATGCTGAGCTTGTCGAAGCATGAGACTTGTCGGTAGAGGGCGCATTGGATACGCCCTTGCATACCCGACTCGACCTCGCGCCTGCTAAGAGAGGCGAAGGCCAACAGGGCGCGGTAATGACGACACTGGAAGAGACCTCCGCTCCGCAGCGGGAGTTGCGCGCGCGCACGTTCTTCGGCGAGCCACTGGGGCTTGCCTATCTCGCTTTCACCGAAGCGTGGGAGCGGTTTTCCTATTACGGCATGACGGCGCTGCTCGTGCTTTACATGAGCCAGGCGCTGTTCCTTCCCGGCCATGTCGAGCATGTCGCGGGTTTCGCCGCGTTCCGCTCCGGGCTCGAAGCGGTGTTCGGAAAGATGAGCACGCTCGCGCTCGCCTCCCAGGTGTACGGGCTCTACACCGGCTTCGTCTATTTCACGCCGGTGTTCGGCGGGCTCATCGCGGACCGCTTCATCGGCCGGCGGCGCGCGGTGGTGCTGGGCGCCGTGCTGATGAGCGGTGGCCAGATTGCGATGGCATTCGATGCTTCGTTTCTTGTCGCGCTGGCGCTCCTGATCATCGGCTGCGGTCTGCTGAAGGGCAACATCTCGGTCCAAGTGGGTGCGCTCTATGCGCCGGACGACAGCGCCGGCCGCACGCGCGGCTTCTCGATCTTCTCGATGGGTATCAATGTCGGCGCCACGACCGGGCCGCTGGTGTGCGGGTTGCTCGCGCAACTCTATGGCTGGCATGTGGGCTTCGGCCTCGCCGGCGTGCTGATGCTGATCGGGCTTGCGACCTACATCGCGGGCTACCGCACGCTGACCGAAACCACGCCCGCCGCGAATCGCTCACATCCGGAAACGAAGATGAATGCGCAGTCGTGGCGCGTCGTGGCCGCGCTCGTTCTGGTGATGGCGCTGACGATCTTCGAGTCGGTGGCCTTCTACCAGAATTCGAATATCGGCCTCGTCTGGATCAACGCCCATGTCGATCTCCGATTCTTCGGGCTGCAGATTCCCGTCGCCTGGTTCAATTCCATCAATTCCTTCGTCAGCATCGTCTCCGTGCCCGCGCTGATCGCGCTGTGGAAGTGGCAGGGCAGGCGGGGCGGCGAGCCGGGCGACATGGCGAATATCGCCGTGGGCGCGGCGATTGCCAGCGTGGCGAATTTGCTGCTTGTCATTGGCTGTGTCGCGTTCGTGCGCGTGCCGGTGCTGTTTCCGATTCTCTACAACGCGCTGCTTGGCGTGGCCTTTCTCTATTACTGGCCGATTTTGCTGGCGCTGGTTTCCCGCGCGGCCCCGCCCGCGATCAAGGCCACCATGATGGGCGTGGCGTTCCTGACGTTGTTCGTCTCCAACATCACGCTCGGAAGACTGGGCGCGCTATACGAGGTGATCGGCCCCACATGGTTCTGGGCGCTCCACGCCGCGATTGCCGCGATGGGCGCCGTACTTGCGTTGGTCCTCGCCAAGCCGCTGACGCGAATGCTGGCGGTTCGGTGAGTTCTCCCGCACCCCCCTCTTCTCACCGGCCGGGTCAAGCCCGGCCATGGTGAAAAAAGGGAACCGCCATAACGTCAATGTGTGTTCATGAGCCTGTTGTAGATCGCCACGAACACTCCGTAGAAAACG
>DATMPH010000044.1:0-2647 GCA_035567755.1 Rhizomicrobium sp. | reverse complement strand
GTCGAAGAGGGTCACGCCGGGTCCCGTCAACGGCGAGCGCAATACGAACGCCAGTTCCACTTCCACGCGCGGCGCGATGAAGCGTTCGAAGGGTATGTCGCTGCCCGTCGCAAAGAACATATCGTCCATCAGCGGCGCGTAATCCGGCTCCGTGATCTGCGATGCCTGCTGCATGGCGCGCGACGTGAGGCCGATCTTGCGGCCCTTGATACTGCGGCCGTCGGCCATTTCCAGCCTGACCCATTCGCTTTGAATGGCGTATCCGTCTTCGATGGTCATGCCGCGATGCTCCAACGAAAACTGGCGCAGCTGGCTCCGGCTCTTGCGCGCGTCGTACAGACGCCGAGCGAGCAGTCGAATGGTTTCGGTGGGCAACATGTTGAATTCTCTCCCGCGCCCGGGCTCCTTGTCGTCAGGGTTTCTTGAATCGCGCGTGCAGATTGTTGTGCTTGAGGGTACCGGCTTCGCTGAATTCGTTGAGCTCGAGCGACAGCGCCAGACCCTGCTTCGCAAATTGTTCCACGAAATGCGCCTTCATGATGTCGAACAGGCCGGTGCAGACCGCTTGCTTGGCGGCGTCGCCGCGGCCCGCGCCGATCTTCAGGACGGCATGCACGAATCCCGCATCGCCGGCCGTCCCGTCGGCTATGCAGTACTCCTCGCACGCAATCGCGCGCACGCGCACGCCGCCGGGCGGAAACACGGCTGCCCCTTCGACGCGCAGCCCCGTCATGAATTGTGCGAGCTTGCCGCAAAGCTCGCCGAAGCGGCCCGCGTCGCGAAGATTGGCGCTGTATTCCAAGGTCATATGCGACATAGCTCAAGTACCAATGGACATGGTGGCGACGGTGCAGCCGACCGCGAAAATCGGAATGGCGCGGTAATATCGGAGGGATCCTAAGCCTTGCGCCGCCGCCGCGATGCTGATGAAGGTGCGAATCTCGAATCCCCCCTGGCCTGCGTCGCGATAGGTGGCCTCGTCCGTGTACGACAACATCACCTGCTTGTCGTTGCTTTGCCAGCGCCGCAGAAATTCCCGGTCCCACGATTCGTTGATCTTTCCGGAGTCCGGCGTCGCCGGCCAGTGCGAAATGCCCCCGGTCCCGACCAGGGCGATGCGTTCCGTCGCAAGGTCCGCGGCGCGGCGCAAGGCTTCGCCGAGCGCCCACGCACGATGCAACGGCGCGAGCGGCGGTCCCTGGCAATTGATGTTCACGGGGATGACCGGCAGATCGTAGCGGGGAGTGAGAAAACTCAAGGGCACCATGACCCCATGGTCGAACTTCCACTCCTCCGCATACGCGAGATCCACGGTCTGCATCATTTCGCCGATCAGGCGCCGCGACAGCGGCGCGTTGCCGGGAATGGCGGTACGGGCAATGCCCAGCCACTCCGGATCTTCGATCGGTCCTTCGTAGCTCTCCGCTAGCCCCATCGCGAATGCCGGCATGTTGTTCATGAAGAAATTGGCGAAATGCTCGGCGGCGACGATGATCAAGGCATCCGGTTTGGCGGCGGCGAGCTCGGCGGCCATGCCACGGTAGGCGCCGTAGAACTCGTCGACGATGGCGCGATCGGCCATGTGCGCCCGTCCGGTGATGCCGGGAGCATGGCTGCAGATGCCAGCGAACACGAGGCTCATAGATCGGCCATTTTCTCGTCCAACCGGGTCGTCATGGCATAGACGCCCGCGCGAACCGGGCCGTGACGGGTAACGCCGGCGCGCATCGCGGCGATGTAGTCGGCCCACGGCATGCCGAGAAAAGCCGCATAGTGCATGAGCAGTTGTCCATTCGCGCCCAAGACGTAGATCAATCCGATATCGCCCGCCTCGAGCGCACCGCGCTCCTCGCCGCTGAGATCGTAGCGATCGAGGACTCCCGGCAGATCGGCGCGGCACTGCCGCTGCAGATCGCGGTCGCGATTGATGTCGAACAAGAATTTCTGCAATTGATATAGGCTCATGGTGAAGTTCAGGCTGCGTCATCGCCCCAGTGCGGAATGTGGTGCGCGCCCAAGCTCACACAGACGTTCTTGGGCTCGAGGAACACCTCGTAGCTCCAGGTGCCGCCTTCACGGCCGACACCGGAGGCCTTCGTGCCGCCAAACGGCTGCCGCAGGTCGCGGACGTTCTGGCTGTTCACGAAACACATGCCGGCTTCGATGGCGGCGGCCACGCGGTGTGCCCGCCCGATATTTTCGCTCCAGACGTAGCTGCTCAGTCCATAGGCGATGTCATTCGCCTTGGCGATCGCATCGGCCTCGTCCGCAAAAGGAATCAGGCAGGCCACCGGCCCGAAAATCTCGTCCTGCGCAATACGCATGCGGTTGTCGACGTTGGCGAACACGGTGGCCTTGACGAAATTTCCCTGTTTGAGCGGCCCGGCCAAGTCGGGCGCCTCGACGCCGCCGCACATCAATGTCGCCCCCTCCTTGGGGCCCATCTCGATATAGCGCCGGACTTTTTCCAGGTGATTCGCGCTGATCATGGGCCCGATCACGGTCTTTTCGTCGAGCGGATCGCCGACCGCGATGCGCCGCGCACGCTCCGTGAACTTCCCGACGAACTCGGCGTAAATGGATTTCTGCACCAGGATGCGCGAACCCGCGGTGCAGCGTTCGCCGTTGTTGGAGAAAATCATGAATA
>DATMPH010000043.1:0-2016 GCA_035567755.1 Rhizomicrobium sp. | reverse complement strand
GCCTCGGGTTGAACCTCGGATTGGCGATCTGAGTTCGAGTTTTGCAGCAGCGAGAGAACGGGATTGCTGAGTCCGAGACGGTGGATCTGAGCGATGATTTCGTCGGCGTGCAGCAAGGTGGCAATGATGATCGGCTCACGGCTGCCAGCGATCGCTTGCGAGCCTAGTTCCTTCGGGCCGATGATGGGCGCATCGGCAATTGTTTTGCCCCGGAGAATGGGATTGTTGTCCACCAGAGCGCGGACTTGAGTCTGCGCGAGACAGGGAAGGGCGAGGAGCTTCATCGCGAATTGCCCTGCACCCCAAAGGATGACGCGTTGGGTGTTTGCGAGCTGGCCGGCTAAATGATGGTTGATCCTCTCCATCTGCTCGCCGGAATGCCGTATGTAGGCGGCGATTTTGGACAGCAACTCCTGATCGCAAACGACGCGTTCGTCGGCGGCTCCCCCGCTGTCGCGGAAAAGGCCAAAGACCGCCGGGTAGAGTGTGTCTTCCGCTGTCTGGATCACTTTCTGTTCAATCAAGATGGGCTGGAATCCAAAGCGGCGGGCGGTGTTCTCGAGGGCGCACGCCGAAAAATGATTGATGTGCTCAGTATTGAATTCCTGGAAAGGCGCGTAGAGAAAGTCGTCGTAACGGGTGGCGTCCGGAGTCTCCAGATACACGTAGCCTCCGGGCGCGAGAAGATGGCGGGCGGCTTTGAAGAATGCGGGAATGTCATAAACGTGTTCGAGTACGTGACTGAACACGACGCAATCGAATTTGGGCATGTGGGTGGGAGCCGAGGTCGATATCGACCCGACATAGGCCTCAAAGCCGCGAACACGGCAAGCGGCCGCGCAGCGCGGCGAAGGGTCGAGTCCGGCGACTGCCGTGAATCCCTGATCGCGGAGAGCTGTGAGCAAGCCGCCCGTGGCGCAGCCGGCGTCGAGGATGCTGGCCGCCCGTGAAGGCAAGGCGCGAGCGATGTCGGAGGCGGTGGTGCCGAGTCGAGCGGCATCGTACGGGGAGAGACCGCTGCCGGTCGCGGTCGCCGAGTCGTCGTACTTGGACCACTCGCAATAGAAACGGTCATAGTCGCGCTGGGTAGCGGCGGGATCGGCGTAGACGAAACCGCAGCGGCGGCACACCGCGACGTCGTACTCGTTGGGCAGAGGATAGCCGTCCGGAACGATGAATCGCTGGTGATGGCAGACCGTATTTCCGGTTGCACCGCAAGCGCCACATGCGCGATGGGGCTGAGGACTAAGGGTAGCAACACTATGCATGAGCCCCTCGCGCGGCAACCGCCGGTTTGGAAATTCCCTGTTCGGAGAATGCATCGCCCGAAACCGTTTGGCCGGAGAACCAGGCATGTGTGCGGCATATGGCCTCGCGCAGCGGCACTTCGGCACAAAGACCGAGTTCCTCGCGCGCTCGCGCCGTGCAGGGCACGTAGCGGTGCACTGTGGCTCCGGACGTGGCCGGGGAAGCAATGTGGACGTCAAGTTTAGATGGCAGCGTGGCGGCGACTTCTCGCGCAATCGTGGCGATGTTCAGGGCTTCTTCGGAGCCGACGTTATAGGCACGGCGGGATTGCCCCTTGAAGAGAATTGTCCAGAGCCAGACCATCAAATCGGACGCGTACAGATATGAGCGAAACGGAGAGCCATCGCCTTTGATCAGAATCGGTCCGCCGGCAATCGCATCAGAGATGAAATTGCCGATGGCGAAATGAGCGTCGAGTTGCATATAGGGGCCGACAAAAGCGAAGCAGCGCGCGACCGTGGTTGCAAAGCGTGGCGAGGCAGCCAGCGAGCACAGCATCTCAGCCGAGCGCTTGCCTTCGCCGTAGGCAGAGGACGGGTTGAGAGTATCGGGACCACCTTCGAAAGATTCACTTACATGGGTGAGCTGCGGCGGTTGCGTTCCGTAAACCGCGCCCGAACTGACGAGCAGAAATCTGGAGACAGAACTGGCAATGGAGAACTGTAGAGCGCGCCGTGTTCCTTCGACAATAGTGTCGAACATCACAAG
>DATMPH010000042.1:0-2773 GCA_035567755.1 Rhizomicrobium sp. | reverse complement strand
CAGCCACGGTCGAGTTCGCGCGCTTCGCAATGGCATCGAAGATATCGCCGGTAGCCGAGAGGCCCGCTTCGATTCCCGTGTAGCGCGGATGAATCGAGCCTTCGACCACGCCGCACACGCCCGGGACGAGAGTCGCCTGCTCGCTGATGGCCATAATGCAGGTGGAGGTTCCGATGACGTTGACGACGTCCCCCAATCGCACTCCGGCGCCGATTGCATCCCAATGCGCGTCGAATGCGCCCACGGGGATCGGGATTCCCGGCGAAAGACCCAGCCGTTCGGCCCACACAGCGCTGAGGCGGCCGGCAATCTGATCCGACGTGGCGTAGCGGCCAGAGAGGCGCGATCCGATGCCGGCAAGCAGGGGGTCCACGGTTCGCAGAAACTCATCCGGCGGAAAGCCGCCGAGCGCGCGGTTCCACATCCATTTGTGGCCCATGGCGCAAATACTCCGCGGAACGGCCGCCGGGTCGGTCGTGCCGCACAGCGTGGCGGCCACCATATCGCAATGCTCCAGCGCGGTGACCATGCGGCTGCGCTTCTCAGGATTGTGCCGCAGCCAGTGCAACAGCTTGGCGAAGCCCCATTCGGAGGAATACACGCCGCCACACCAGTCGATCGCTTCCTGCTTAGTCTGGTGCGCGGCCGAGGTGATCTGCGCGGCCTCCTGCCACGCCCGGTGGTCGCACCACAGATAGTAATCGTCCAGCGGCACCAGTCCCTCGGCCACAGGCACGACGCTCGATCCCGTGGTATCGAGCGCGATCGCGGCGATCAGACGGCCATCGATGCCCACCGTTTCGCGCGCCCGCTGCATGGCGAGCACCAGCGCCTCCATGTGGTCGGCATGCTTCTGGGTGGCGTGATCCGGATCTTCCTTCTTGCGCAGCAGCGGATATTCCGCAACGCCCGTCCCAAGTCGGCCTTTCTGATGGTCAAAAATGGAGACGCGGACAGTCAGTGTGCCGAAGTCCACTCCTGCGACGATACTCACTTACGCAACCCGGTTTCCTTGTGGGAATAGACGTAGATTCGGAGCGTGCAAGGCGAAATTATCGCACGTTAGAGTTGTGCAGCGCGGTTCACCTTCAGCAAGCGATTAAGGGGGATGAATGAAGTAGACTCTTGTTTCTCTGCGCCTCTGCGCCTCGGCGTTGAAGTAGTCCATCGCAGCTTCCCCTGTGTCAGTCCTTCCTCTACAATGCCCTTTCGGACAAAAAACATGAAATCGCTGTTACCGATCCTTTTATGGATGGCTGCCGCGGTGCTTAACCTATCCGCCGCCAGACCCCAGCAACGCTCGATTTCCGTGCCAGTGGCTGCCGTCAGCTCGGATGCCCAACCGGTTCCGTATCCGCAGAGCGAACTCAGGGGCATGATCGAGGAATTTCGCGCCGATCGTGGCAACATCCGGCGGTTTTACGACATCCCTATCTCAACAACGCGACGCAACCGAATGAGGGCCTTCTACGCCGGCTGGCTGTCGCGCATCGAGCGGCTGAACTTCGATGCGTTAAGCCAGGACGCGCGGGTCGATTACCTGCTCTTCCACAACCATCTGCAACACGCGCTCCGGCAACTCGATATCGAGGCCAAACAGCTTGCCGAGACCGAACCGCTGGAGCCGTTCGCTCAGACGATTGTCGAGCTTGAAGAAGCTCGCCGGCAAATGCAGGCGATGGATTCCGCCAAAGCCGCAGCCGCCGTGGATGGACTACAAAAGCAAGTTGCGGCGATCCGGAAATCTATGGAGGACTCGCTGAAGGCGCAGCCGCCGTCCGCAGCGGTCAAGAAAACCGTCGCGAACCGCGCCGCCGGCAACATTGACAGCCTTCGAAAAATCCTGAAATCCTGGTTCGGTTTCTACAACGGGTATGATCCGGCGTTCACATGGTGGGTGGCGGAGCCGTACAAACAAGCGGACCACGCCTTGGAGACTTACGCGGCGTTCTTGAAGGAAAAGGTGGTGGGCATCAAGCCGGACGACAAAGAAACCATCATCGGGGATCCCATCGGCCGCGACGCGCTGATGAGCGAACTGTCGAGCGAGATGATTCCCTATACCCCTGAAGAACTCATCGACATCGCAAATCGGGAAATGGCCTGGTGCGAAGGGGAGATGAAGCGCGCGTCTCAGGAACTGGGCTACCGGGACGACTGGCACAAGGCCCTCGAATACGTGAAGACGCGCTACGTCGAGCCTGGAAAGCAGCCGCAATTGATTCGCGACCTGGCGCGGGAAGCCGTGCAGTTCCTCGACCAACACGATCTGGTGACCATTCCGCCTGTCGCGCGGGAAACCTGGCGGATGGACATGATGTCGCCGGAACGGCAGCTCATCAACCCGTTCTTTACCGGAGGCGAATCGATCACTGTGTCCTACCCTACCAACACCATGACCGAAGAGCAGAAGCTCATGACCATGCGCGGCAACAATATTCACTTCTCTCGCGCTACCGTTTTCCACGAGCTGATTCCCGGCCACGAGTTACAGGGTTTCGTGTCGTTGCGCTACCGGCCCTGGCGCCTGGTATTCGATACGCCCTTTTACGTGGAAGGATGGGCGCTTTATTGGGAGCTGTTGTTTTGGGACATGAAATTTCAGAAAACGCCTGAAGACCGCATTGGCGCGCTGTTCTGGCGGATGCACCGCTGCGCCCGCATCATTTTCTCGCTCAGCTTTCACCTGGAGAAGATGTCGCCGCAGCAAGCCGTTGACTTCCTGGTCGAACGCGTCGGGCATGAGCGGGACAACGCCGCCGGCGAAGTTCGG
>DATMPH010000041.1:0-84752 GCA_035567755.1 Rhizomicrobium sp. | reverse complement strand
CCGCCGCCGACATCGAGAAAGTTCGCGGGCTCTTCGCCGAACAGCTTGATGATGTCCATCGTCGCCATGGCCAGGCCCGCGCCGTTCACCATGCAGCCGATTGTGCCGTCGAGCTTGACATAGGAGAGATCATATTTTGCAGCCTCGCGCTCCGTGGGATCCTCTTCGTCGGGATCGCGCAGCGCCGCCACATCTGGATGCCGGAACAGTGCACTGTCGTCGAAGTTGATCTTGGCATCGAGGCAGATAACGTGCCCCTCTTTTGTTACGACCAGTGGATTGATTTCGAGCAGGCTCATGTCCTTCGCCTGAAACGCCCCGTAGAGATCTTCAACCAGCCTGCCGCACTGCTTCGACAGATCCCCGTCGAGCTTGAGTGCCGCTGCAATGTTGCGACCGACGTAGGGCTGAAAGCCGGCGGCGGGTTCGATCTGGAATGTCACGATCTTTTCCGGGCTTCGCCTCGCCACCTCTTCAATGTCCATCCCGCCTTCGGTCGACGATATGAACGCGATGCGGCTTGTCGAACGGTCGACGAGGGCGGACAGATAGAGCTCGCGCGCGATGTTCGATCCGTCTTCGATGTAAAGACGACGCACGATGCGGCCCTCTCTGCCCGTCTGGTGCGTGACGAGCTTCATGCCAAGCATGCGCGTAGCTTCGGTGCGGACCTCTTCGGGCGAATGGACAACCTTGACGCCACCCCCCTTTCCACGCCCTCCGGCGTGGATTTGCGCCTTGACCACCCAAACCGGGCCGCCCAGCTTTTCGGCAGCGAGGACAGCTTCCTCCACCGTGAATGCCGGCAAGCCACGCGGCACGGGGACGCCGAAGCCGCGGAGAATCTCCTTGGCCTGATATTCATGGATGTTCATGGAAGATTTCCGGCGACGAGGAAGGGCCACACCATAGCAGTGCGACTTCTGCAATCAAGCTTTCGCCCTTTTGTCCGGCGCCGGATGCCCTGGCTCGCCGCTGTCATGAAACGCTCCCGTTTGCGACAGGTCGTGCTAGGAACGAACCCGGCCTGAACATCGAATACAGGTTTGTGAATCCGTGATGGCTGCGCGTTATTTTTTGCGAATAACCATTTCGAACCGTGGCCGAACCGTGTGCCGGATCGGCACAGGCGCAATCCGCGGCCTCGTGGACTGCCGGACCGTATGATCCCGATATCGGACGACAATCCCGCGCGGCTCACTCCGGTCGTGACCTGGCTCGTCATCGCGCTGTGCGTGATCGTCTATCTCTGGGAGCGGTCGCTGGGCCGCGACATGGAAGCGGCGGTTTTCGTTCTGGGCTTTGTACCCGCCTCTCTGTTCGGTTTGCACGCGGCACCCACCGGTTTCGTCAACGTTTCACCAGTCGCGACGATCTTCAGCTCGATGTTCCTGCATGGCAGCATTCTCCACCTCGCCGGAAACATGCTGTACCTCTGGATTTTCGGCAACAATGTCGAGGACGCGATGGGCCACCTGCGCTTCGCAGCCTTCTACCTGATCTGCGGAGTGGCCGCGGCATTGATGCTGGCCTTTATCGATCCAGCCGCACGAATTCCGATGATCGGAGCGTCGGGCGCAATCTCGGGAGTGCTCGCGGGCTACGTCCTTCTATTCCCGCGGGCACGCGTCACCGTTGTCGTTCCTCTGGGCATCATTTTCTATCCCTTCGCGCTCAGCGCTTTCTGGGTCGTCAGTTTCTGGTTCGTCCTGCAGCTCGCAAGCGCATCGCTGAGCGACCCTCACCAGCCAGGCGTGGCCTGGTGGGCTCATGTGGGCGGATTCGGCGCCGGGCTGGTGCTCACCCCGCTATTCAAAATGCCGGGCTTCCCACTGTTCGGCCGCCCACGCCGCGGGCCCTGGAACCGCTGAGCCTCAAGCGGGCTGGCACGGCTTCTGCTTTTTGACCGGTTGGGCAGTCCAAGTCGTCGGTGAAGTGGCGCAAAGAGGGACATTGCGCCCGGGGAACGCGAAATGAAGCACCGAAACAGCCACCTTCTGATCGGTTACTGGAGCAGGCTCCACCGAGACGGACAGATTCCAGACCAGGCCGATATCGACCCGCGTGGAATCAAGCGGATGCTGCCAAACGTCTTCATTCTCGATGCCCACGATCCTGCGTGTCCCACCTACCGGCTCGCGGGAACATTGATCTGTGAGCGCTTCGGGCAGGAATTGAGAGGAACAAGCTTTTTTGGCCATTGGGAGGCCGCGGCGCGCGATACGCTGCAATTGCTGTCGGCGCGAGCCCTCGCTGCGAAACACGCGATTTGCCTTTCGGCGATCGGCACAACGTCGCACTGCGCCACCATGGAAATGGAGACGGTTCTCGCACCGCTCACTTTCGGTCCTGGTGCCGCCCGGCGATTTCTCGGCATCACCCAGTTCCTCGGCGACGCCTCGTCGCTCGCTGGCCGGCCCATTACCTGCGAGCGTCTCACCGGCTCCGCCGCGATCCACGAGAGCGAGACATCAAGTCGGCCCAGCGAGCCGCCTTCCGCCGCACCGGCAATCAGGCCTTCGCACCGGCCGCATTTGAGACTGGTGGTCTCGCAGGACAAGGCGGCAGCGATGCGTTGCGGCGCCCGCAACGGAGTGGGGAAGCTGACTTCCGCTCTCGACATCGCGCCCGCAATACGCCTCGTGCGCTAAAGTCCCGTTTCCAAACGGTTCGTATTCAAAAAATTGTCATGGCCCGCGCAAGCGGGCCACCCGGATCGATGTGGCGGGCTCGTCAAAAGATTAGGAAAATCCGAGCATCCATTCAGCGCTGTACAAATTTCGGCTGGGTGGCCTCGTCAAGCAGGGCTATGACAATTTTTTTGAAAAGAAGCGTGGGAAACGGGTCGGGGCGGGTGCAGGCGTGAGCGGTTCAGTGTCCCGATGACTGATCGGGCTGCGGCTCCGACGGCAGGGTCGGGTGATCGACGGGATCGTTGTGCAGAATTACGCTATTGAGATTCTGTTCGTTCTGCTGGCGCTGCAAATACGGAATTTCGTACTTCTCGATGTGATTGCGGTAGTTCTGGAACTCGGCATCGTCCTGCGGAAGGCGCTTGTCGCAGCGGTCGGGCGAAAAGTGCTTTTCCTCCTGGCACCACATATCGAAATTCATTTCGTGCAGCGGATAGGGTTTGTCGCCCTGGGCGAACAGGCGGCCCGATATCAAAACAAGCGCAACACTCGCGGCAGCGATTGCGAATTTTTTCATCCGGCATCCTCCACCGCGATCCGCGAGAGCCTACATGGCGCCCGGCTGCTCCGATAGCCGCCCTTGCGCGGCTGCGGAGCCTTTCTCCTCGTCTTCTTGATATAGGCACGTTCCGGCGCGGTAGGAGTGCGGGCAAGGACTAAACCCGCAGATTTTCGGGCCGTCATACGACGCGCAATGTGTCGGTCCCGCAAACTTTAAGTGTGAAATCAACGACGAATTTACCGACGCGTTCCGTTTTTGCACCTCCCACCGGATGGTAGATCGTCCCGGCTGGGCTTTTTCGTCCATGGCGGCAGCGGACAGGGGACGCTAACGCCTTGTTGACGTTCCCGGGCTAAATCTGCGGGGATGGATTACCCGGGAATTGGACCCTTGGCCGTTCGGTGGAACACATGAGCGCGGATGGAAAGGCGGCCTTTGCCAAAGCAAAGGCCGAGCGGCGGCGCTATATTCGGCTGGATGTAAATTTGGCCGGCCGCCTGTTTGTGCCGGGAGACGGTCGCGAAGCCGGTTGCCGGATCATCGACGTGTCGCCCGTCGGCGCGCAAGTCGCCTCCGAATTTGTCCCAGCCGTGGGCGCGCCGGTCGTTCTCTATATTGAAGGACTGGGGCGCTTTGAGGCCGAAGTCTCGCGGACTGAAGACGATCGTTTCGGTGTCCGCTTTCAATTCTCGGCGCTGAAGCGGGAGCGCTTTTCAGAGCAGCTTGCTGTGCTGACGAATCGCGGCGCCGGCAGCGAGCCTGTCGTGAGACGCCATGAGCGGACGACGGCTCCCGGATTCGCTCATTTCACCCGCGCCAATGGCGAGATGATCCCATGCGAGGTGCTCGATCTCTCACTGAGCGGCGTTTCGCTCAAGACGGAAACCAAGCCGCGCGTCGGTGAAACTGTCGTCATCGGACACATGTCGGGCCGTGTGGTTCGTCATCTCGAAAGCGGAATCGCCATCGAGTTCGCGATCGTTCCGGCACCGAAGCAGGAACCTATGCCGATACGGAACCGGCTCTGAGCCACCTCGCCTGAAAGGCGTTGCGGAATCGCTATTCCGCGCACGTCGCGTGCCCACTTCTGGCAATTCACCGGCCGTTTGCCCTAAGACTGCCGGCTGCGGAAATGTCTCGAGGGGCGTCATGGAACTCAGTGCGTCTGTATCGGCGATCGTGACGGGCGGCGCGTCGGGTCTCGGCGAAGCCACAGCCCGCGCCCTGACCAATCACGGCGTCAAAGTTGCCATTTTCGATTTGCAGCAGGAGAAGGGTGAAAGAATCGCGCGCGAAATCGGCGGCACCTTCTGCGCGGTCGATGTGACCAGAGATGACAGTGTTGCTGCGGGCTTCGCTGGCGCTCGCGCCGTAAACGGCCAGGAGCGCCTCCTCGTCAATTGCGCCGGTACGGGAAATGCTTTCAAGACGGCCGCGCGCGACCGTAAGACGGGCGAGATCAAGTTCTTTCCCCCCGCGGAATTCGATCGCATCGTCCAGATCAACCTCGTGGGCACGTTTCGCTGCATTGCGCACGCCGCCGCCGGAATGCTGACGCTCGATCCTGTCGAGGGCGAGCGGGGTGTGATCGTCAACACGGCTTCTATTGCGGCGCAGGATGGCCAGATCGGCCAGGCGGCCTACGCGGCCTCCAAAGCCGGGATAACCGGCCTTACGCTGGTCGTCGCGCGCGACCTGGCGCAGGAAGGCATTCGCTGCAACACGATCATGCCGGGGCTTTTCGATACGCCGCTGCTGCAGGGCGCGCCCGATCATGTGAAGCAGGCACTGGGCGCACAGGTGCCCTTCCCGCCGCGACTCGGCAATCCTAGGGAATATGCCTCGCTTGCTCTCGAGATAATCCGCAACGGCTACTTCAACGGTGAATGCGTGCGCCTCGACGGCGCCATTCGCATGGCCCCACGTTGAAATCATTCAATCTCCGATGAGATGCAGGAGAACCTCCCGCTGATGGCGTGCATCGCGGTGCTCGAAGAGGTAGAGCCCCTGCCAGGTGCCCAGCGCGAGCTCGCCGCGTTGAACTGGTATCGAAATTGATGTCGCAGTCAGTGCCGCCCGGATGTGGCTCGGCATATCGTCGGGACCTTCGGCGGTGTGTCTGTAGGCTCGCGTTTCGCGCGGGACGAGCCCGCGCATGAAATCTTCCAGATCGGCAAGCACATCCGGATCGGCATTCTCCTGAATGACGAGCGACGCGGAGGTGTGCCGGATGAAGCAGGTCAGAAGCCCATCCGCGATTCCAGTGTTTTGGATGAACTCTCCCGCTTGGATGCCGAAGGAATAGAAGCCTGGGCCGTGGGTTGAGATGATGATCGGAGCAAATTCCTGCCTCACACCGCCTCATCCTTTCCGGAGATAAACATAGAGGGCGCCCTCGCCGCCATGCCGCCGGTGCGCGGTGCGCGTGTCGGCGATCAGCTCTACGAGCCCGGGCTCTCGCAGCCATCGCGGCGTCATCTCGCGCAACACACCGCGCACGCGTTTGTCGAGACCGAGCTCAAACGGCCGGTCGTTCGGCGCGCGCGCGTCCCCACCGCCTTTGCCCGTAACGATGAGAACCAGTCGTATCTTGCGGACCTTCGCGCTACGCAGGAATGTCATCAGTGCCCGATGGGCCGAGCGTTCGTCCAAACCGTGGAGATCAAGTCGGGCCTGGGGCTCCAGCAGACCCCGCTTCAATCGATCGGCAGTTCTGCCGTCGATGCCGGATGCGCCGTCCCGAGATGGCGGCTTTTTTGGCGAAGCCACTTTCGGTGGCGGCGCCTGAAGAGACGTCGCGCGAGCCGCATGTTTACTCCGCCGGCGCGGGAGTGATTTCAACGGTAGAGAGTCGCCCAACGCGGCTTCAAAAAGCTCGCGCTCTTCCTCACTCGCGGGTCGCTTGCGCGAGGTCACGGCCCCGTTCCCGAAAATCGAGACGGAAGTCTGGCTGCGAGTGTTTTCGGCAAGAGGACATAAAGGTGCCCCGAGGATTTCATGCCGCCAGCGATTGCTTCAGCCCTCGCCCCGAAACCCCAAAAAATGTCGGTGCGCAAATTGCCCTTGATGGCGCCTCCCGTGTCCTGTGCAATGCAGAGGCGGGCAACGGCCGTTGGCAGGCGATCCGGATTGTCGACAGATCCTGCTACGTCCACAAACATTGGGACTCCCAGTGCATGCACGCCCGGGTCGATTGCAATGCTCGCTTCCGGCGTCAGAGGCACGCCTTCGGTCCCCGGACTCCCCAAGTGCGAGTCACCGATGGGCAGCTCTCGAAAGAAAACATACGAATCGTCGCTCTCCATGAGCTGGCTCGCAGCATCGGGGTGCTCCTCGAGCCAGGCCTTTATGGCGTGCATGGAAACATGTTCACGGTCCAGGCCCCCCCGCCGGATGAGCGTGCGACCTATCGGTGTGTAGGTACGGCCGTTTTGCCCCGCATATGCGAGTCGCAATATGGTTCCGTCTTCGAGCTGGCCGCGCCCTGAACCCTGGATCTGCATGAAGAAGAGCGAAACCGGACTGTTTGCATAGAGCAGGATCGGCGCATCACTGAGCCCATGTTTGTCGATCTCGGACCGCGAGAGGAATGGGACCAGACGGCCGTTTTCGACCCGGCCTGAGATGCGCGTTCCTGCCAGGTCGCTTCGAAAATCCCCGAGCTCGGCCGTGACGAGATCTTCAGGAAGTCCATAGATCGGCACCGTGTAAGAGCCGCGCCGCTCGCGGCTCACCTGGATTTCCGGTTCGAAATAACCCGTGAAAAGAGCCTCCGCATCGGATCCCGATGCTGCTGCGAACGGTGAAAACCACGCCTCAAACCATTTCCGCGCGCCATCGGTGCCCTGCCCGGCCCGCGTCGCAGCCTCGCACACATTTCGCCAGTCGGCCGCACGGCCCGCGTAACCTGCGCCGCCCATCGGCCGGGCGGGCTCGAACCGCATAATGACCGAACAGGATCGCTGGAAGGCGGCAAGCGCAGCTCGCGCGTCTGTCTCCTGCCAGCCCCGAATGTCGTAGAAAGGCAATGGAACGAGCGTCAGCGATCGGGAGGGTGGGGGCCGCAACAGGATCCACAGACCGGTTCCGGCGACGGAGAGCGTAACCAGAAGGACGAGGAGCAAGCTGGCCCGATGCCATCCAGGCCGCTGCGCGCGGTGCGCTTTCAGCCGCCGCTCGTTGCCACGAGCGTCCAATTGGGATCGCCTGCCCGCGTGTCGCGCGCGAAACTCCAGATGTCCGTCACATCGCGCACGGTTTTGGGATCGCCTTCGATCACCGCGCCTGCCCCATCCGTCGTGGTCGACGTGAATTGGGCGGAGAATTCCACCGTGATTTCCGCGTTTGGCGCCTTTAGCACCGCATGAGTAATTCGAACGCTTTTAAACCCCGCAAAGGAATAGGCCACCGATTCCTTGCGCTCCTCGTGTCCGCGCATGACCGCGTCGAAGGCCGCATAAACTTCGTCACTGAGAAGTGGGCGGAGCGTGGCGCGGTCTCGGGCGGCAAAGGCGGTGACGATCATCTCATAGGCATGCCGCGCTCCATCGAGGAAGCGATCGGTTTCGAACCGGCGATCGGCAAGCCTGATATCCAAAAGCCCGCGAGCAACCGGGTCATTGGCGCCGGATTGTTGTTCCGCTGGAGTGGAAGCTCGATCCGGCAGTGCAACGACGTTGTCGGGGCTGGCCGGTGGCATTGCGCCCGCGACACGTCGAAGTCGCTCCTGAGGCTCGCGTTCATTGCCGGTTCGCCGGCCAAGGATCGTGTACAGCCGAAACAGGATGACGCCGGCCACCATGGCAATCAAAAGAATCCCAAGCAGCTGTGAATCTGCCATGGCACGAAACCTCTTTCCGATGTCCCGCCGAGTTAGCGCACCCTAGCCTAGTGGCATCGGTGGGGTCCATCTCGGCAACCGGTACGGGATGTTAATTCCCAACATAGGTTCGGGTGCCGCAATTTCGAGTGCAACCCCACTTTGGCTTGCCAGTCCGGCCTATCCATGATAGCCCCGCCCGCTTTTCCGGGGACGGTCAATTCATGAGCGACGTGGGCATTGGTCCGAATGGCAATCCGCCGGGCGGTCCCGAAGGACCGCAACTTCGAATCCAGATTGTTGGACAATATGTGAAGGACCTCTCTTTCGAGAACCCTGGCGCACCCATGAATCTGACTGCGCGCCCGGGAATAGATCTCGGCGTGGATCTTCAGGCTCGGCGCCTAGACGGCGAACGCTTCGAGGTCGAGCTCAAACTCAGAGTGACGGCCAAAGCCGACGACAAGCCACTGTTCCTGCTCGAATTGGCCTACGGCGGGCTTTTTCTGATCCAGAATGCGCCCGAAGAGATTTTGCAGCAGATTCTGCTGATCGACGGACCGCATCTGCTTTTCCCGTTCGCCCGCCGCATCGTCGCAGATGCGGTGCGCGATGGGGGCATGCCCCCCCTGATGATCGAACCGATCGATTTTGCAGCTCTCTACCGCGCCAAGGCAGCCGAAGCGCAGCAAATGCGCGCCGGTCAGCCGGTGAGCTGACCTTCGCCGGACTCCCAGTTCCAAACCGGATTGCTGCCCAATTCCAGCGCTACGAATTCTGCGTGCGCAGCCGCTTCCGCCGCGTTGAGCCGCGAAGACAGTTCCAGACCGCGCTGCCGCGCTGCGACGTGATCTTCGTGCGGCAGGTGGCCAGTGTCCCGCGGCGCCAACCGAAGCCGGGCCTGACGGCCGCCCACGAGCTCCAGATAAACGCGCGCCGTGAGCTGCGCGTCGATGAGCGCCCCGTGCCGGCTTCGCCCGGAGAGATCGATTCCAAACCGCTTGCAGAGTTCATCGAGAGAATAGCGGGCGCCCGGAATTTTGCTCTTCGCAATTTCTATCGTGTCGATGGTCCTGCCGAACGGGATGAGAGGGAGAGACAGGCGCTGGAATTCCGCATTCACGAATTTAAGATCAAACACGGCATTGTGCATCACGAGCGGCGCATCGCCAAAAAAAGTGAGGACCTCTTCGGCGACAGCGGAGAAGCGGGGCTTGCCGGAAAGAAAGTCGTCCGTCAGCCCATGGACGCGCTGGGATTCCGGCGGCACGAGTCTCTCGGGATTGAAATATCGCTGAAACGTCACGCCGGTTGGCACGTGATCGAACAGTTCCACGCAGCCGATCTCCAGGATGCGATGGCCATCCGAGGGATCAAGTCCGGTAGTTTCGGTGTCGACGACGATCTCACGCACGGCTTTTCATCCTTTGCGTGCGCAACGCCGCGACCACGGATTTGACCTGTTCGAAAGCATGCCGCAAGCCTTTGCCGGTCTCCACCACAAAGTGCGCGCGAGCCCGCTTTTCCACATCGGGAATCTGGCGGGCAAGAATATGCTCCAGAAGTTCCCCGGTCATGCCGGGGCGGGCGAGAACACGTGCGCGCTGGGTGTCCGCTGGCGCCGAAACAACGACGACCGCGTCCATGCGCGCTTCGCCGCCCGTTTCGAAGAGCAGGGGGACGTCCAGAACGACCAGGTCCGAGCCCAACGCAGCGGCCTGCTCAACGAAAGCTTCCTGGTTGGCGGCGACGAGGGGATGGACGATGGCTTCGAGCCTTTCGATAGCCGAGGGATCGGCGCGCACGATCTCCGAAAGTCGGTCGCGATCGACGCGGCCGCCGCAAATGCACTTTGGAAACGCTTTGGCGATTGCAGGGACCGCGGCCCCGCCCGGTTCGTAAAGCCTGTGCACGGTTGCATCGGCGTCGTGGACGGGGATGCCGAGGCGCTCGAACATGCGCGCGGTTTCCGTCTTGCCCATGCCGATGGAACCGGTCAGGCCGACGAGCAGCGGTCGTTCAGGCTCCACCACGCAGCGCCTCTTCGAGATGCGCACGCAATGAGGCCGAGACTTCGGGCCTGATTCCGTAAAAAGATTCGAAGGCTGGAACAGCCTGGTGCATCAGCATGCCCAAACCGTCGATCGCGCGCAGCTTTCTTGCTTTCGCGCGCGCCAGAAGTGGGGTCTCCAGAGGATTGTAGACGAGGTCGCAGACAGCGGCATCGCTGGGGAGCGACTCGAGAGACACGGCCGGGGATGCGCTTCCTTTCATGCCGGCGCTCGTCGCGTTTATGACGAGCCGCACCGCCGGCGCGAGCGCTGGCCATTCGTCCAGCGATATCGCTCCGATTGTCGCGGCTGCATGCGCGGTGAGGCGCGCGACGACGTCGTTTGCGCGCGAAGAGCTGCGGTTGAGTACGTGAATCTCGCGCGCGCCAAGACTGTCGCAGGCCAGTATTGCAGCACGCGATGCGCCTCCTGCTCCCAGAATAACGACGCTCCCTTCTCGAATGGCGTCAGCGCCGAGCTGCTCCTCAAGACTGGCAGCGAGGCCTTCGGCATCTGAGTTCTGCGCCCGTACGCGCTCCCCGCGAAACAGGATGATGTTAGCGGCGCCGGCAGCGACCGCCGCCCCGTCGCATTCGTCGGCAAGCGCAAATGCCGCCTCCTTGTGAGGCAACGTGATGTTCAAGCCCTTAAACCCCGATCGCGCCAAACCTCTCAATGCCACAGAGAACTCGTGCGGGCGTACGGGAAGTGGCACGTAGGCGCCGCCAAGTCCGTATTCGCGGAGCCAGAAACCATGCAGCTGCGGCGAGAGCGAGTGCGCAATCGGCCAGCCCACAACGCCCGCGATTCGTTTGCTGCCCGATAACGTCATGTACGAACAAGCCCATGAGCTCGCAACGCCGCGAGCAGTGGCACGAGAGGCAGGCCCAGCACCGAGAAATAGTCCCCGTGGATGCGCTCGAAGAGTTGCACGCCGGGCCCCTCGAGCTGGTAGCAGCCAACGCAGTCCAGCGCCGACGGCGCATCCGACAGATAGTCCGCAAGAAACGCGTCACTGAACTCGCGCATGAAGAGCTGGCAGCGTTCGACGTGCCGCCACATTACTGTTTGCCCCACCATCAGAACGGCGGCCGTCACAAGTTCGTGGGCGCGGCCGCGCAGTCGCAGCAGAAGAGCCGCAGCATCCGCTGTTGTGCCGCATTTGCTGATGATCTCGCCATCCAGTTCGAGCACCTGGTCGGCACCCAATACGTGCCGGCGGGGTCGGCTTGACGACACCTGCGATGCTTTTGTCGACGCGAGGCGACAAGCAATTTCATATGGCGCGCTGCCGCTTCGGCCAGCGGCAATCTTCTCCGCCTCCTCATCGACGTCTGGAACAATCACTTCGAAGGAGACGGCGGCGGCGCGGAGAAGCCGCGCCCGCGACGTGCTTGCCGAGGCAAGGACCAGCGGCATCATGCGGATGCAGTCTCCTTCCGCTCGGCGAGAAGATTGAGAACGGAAGCTGCAGTTTCCTCGACGGAGCGTCGCGAGACGTCGATCACAGGCCAGCCGCGTTGTTCGAAAAGTTGGCGAGTCGCAGTCACTTCGGCGCGCACGCTGTCGATGTCCACATAGCTTGTGGAGCGAACCTCTCCGAGAGAGGTGAGGCGGTTGCGTCTCACCTGAACCAGCCGGTCCGGCGACGCCCACAATCCGACAATCAACGGGCGCTGCGCGGAAAGCAGCTCTGGTGGAAGTGCGAGGCCGGGAATGACAGGGACGTTGGCCGCGCAAACACCCCGTATGGCGAGGTACACGCAGGTCGGCGTTTTCGACGTCCGGCTTGCTCCAACCAGCACGACTTCTGCCTGCTCAAGCAAGGACAATGCCTGGCCGTCGTCATGTGCGATGGCAAAGTTCAGGGCTTCGATCCGATGAAGATATCGCTGGTCGACCTCATGCTGTCCGCCCGGGCGGTGCGTCTCCGCTGCGCCGAGATATTGCCGCAGCATGGCGATCGGCCCATCCAGAATTCCCTGGCAGGGAAGGCCGAGCTGGGCGCATTTCGCCTCCAGAATCCTGCGCAGTTCCGGATTGACGAGGGTGAAGAAGACAAGACCCGGCTCTGCTGCGATGTGATCGATCACACGCTCGAGCTGCCTTGCGCTGCGCACAAGCGCATAAAAATGTTCCTGAACCTGAACGCCTTCGAATTGCGCGCTTGCAGCCTTCCCGACAGCATTGAGCGTCTCTCCGGTCGCGTCGGAAACCAGATGCAGGTGATATTCCTTCGCTTTCTCCACATTCATCCCCAGACCATTCGTGCGCGGCAGAGGATTCTCGATTTCAACAACATCCTTCCACAATCATTCACGCGTCGCGGCAATACATCAACTGCGCTCTCCCCGCCCAGCCCGGCAAACCCGGCTTGAGTCTCAACCGGTTGCAGCCTACAGACCTGGTTCATCCACCTATTCACAGCCCCATCAACATTCATCATCATCTAAGGGAGTCTTTTGATTGGAAGAAGGGCGAAAAGGAAAGCTGTTCGCGGTTCTGGGCGGTTCAAGGCTGTCGCCCCCACCGGTCTGGCTGATGCGGCAGGCTGGAAGATATCTCCCGGAGTATCGCGAAGCCCGAGCAAGGGCGGGGTCCTTCTGGAAACTGTGCATGACGCCGCAGGACGCTGCAGAAGTGACGCTGCAACCGGTGCGGCGGTTCGACGTGGATGCCGCGATCCTGTTCTCCGACATCCTGCTCGTGCCTTTCGCGATGGGCAAGGAGATCCAATTTGATGACGGGACAGGGCCGCGTCTTGAGCGAACTCTTTCGCCGGGTGAACTGCGGATGGATCATGAAGAGTGGGGACAGAAGCTTGCGCCAGTCTATGAGGCGTTACGGTCGGTGGACAGTCGGCTTGAAGCCGGGAAGGACATCCTGGGTTTCGCCGGCGGACCATGGACGCTCGCAACCTATATGGCGGAAGGTCAAGGTTCTTCAGATCAGCGTGCGGCGAAACTCTGGGGCTATCGGGACCCGGGAGGTTTTTCGAATCTTCTGACCCAGATCGCAACCTGCGTGGCGTATCATCTCGTCAGGCAGATCGAAGCTGGCGCGACAGTGGTGCAGATATTCGACAGTTGGGCTGGCGGCCTCTCGGAACATGCGTTCCTTGAATGGGTGATCGGACCTACAAAGCTCGTCGTGGAGCGCGTTCGAAAGACGACCAGCGCCGCGAAGATCATCGGCTTCCCGCGTGGTGCGACTGTCGAGGGTTACGAGCGGTATGTGGCGGAAACAGGAGTGGACGGAGTGAGCGTCGACACGGCTTTGCCGATTGGCGCGGCCGTCGAGAGACTCGCAGGAAACGCGGCTCTGCAGGGCAATCTGGATCCGATTCTGCTTCTGGCGGGTGGACCCATGATGGCCCGGGAAATTGACAGATTGCTCGTGGCAACGAAGAAGGTTCCCTTCATCGCAAATCTCGGCCATGGGGTTTTACCGCAAACGCCGGTTGAGCATGTTGCCGAGTTCATCGCGCGCGTACGGAGCCTGCATTGAGGCTGGCTGTCGTGCTGTTCAACCTCGGCGGCCCCGATTCGCCCTCCGCTGTTGAGCCGTTCCTCAGGAATCTGTTTTCCGATCCTGCGATCCTTCCCCTTCCTCCATGGCTGTGCCAGCCGGCAGCGCGGTTGATCGCGAAGCGTCGCGCACCTGTCGCGCGCGCGATTTACGAGCGGATCGGGGGAAAATCGCCTATTCTCGAACAAACTGCTGCGCAGGCAGACGCGCTCGAACAGGATCTCGTGCGGCGCGGCGCCGAGGTACGAGTCTTTGTCGCCATGCGGGCGTGGCATCCGATGAGCGATGAAACAGCCGAGGCCGTTGCCGCCTTCGCGCCCGACTGTGTCGTGCTCCTGCCGCTGTATCCGCAATTCTCTACGACGACGACCGCTTCATCCCTTTCTGCCTGGCGCGCGGCGGCTGAGAAAGCGGGTCTTTCCGCCGAACACAAACGTGTCTGCTGCTATCCGTGGAACGAAGGGTTCATCAAAGGTCTGGCCGAGCGCGTGCGGACGTCGCTTCTGCGTCGGCGGCCGGAGGTGTCCTACCGCCTACTTTTCTCCGCTCATGGGCTCCCGCAGCGGATTGTCGATCGTGGCGATCCGTACCGCTGGCAGATCGAACGAACTGTTGGCGCTCTTGTGCATGAACTGGGAAACGGCGCGCTGGATTGGCGGATTTCCTATCAGAGCCGCGTCGGGCCGCTCAAATGGCTTGCGCCCGCGACGGACGAGGAGATTCGGCGGGCAGGCGCGGAGGGCAAGGGCCTCGTCGTAGTGCCGGTTGCGTTCGTATCGGAGCACTCCGAAACGCTTGTCGAGCTTGATATCGATTATGCAGCGCTTGCGCGCAAAGCGGGCGTGCCGGACTATCTCCGTGCGGCGACCGTTGGAACAAGCGAGGCTTTCATTCGCGGATTGGGTGATCTTGTTTTGCAGGCCGTTGCGTCCCCAAGGCCTGTGACGTGCGGGGCCGGGCGGATTTGCCCCCCGGGCCTGGCACATTGCGGCATGAGCGGGGCAGGGCAATGAGCGCATGGATCGAATCAACGGAGTTCTATCTCTGGATCAAAGCGTTTCATGTGATTGCCGTCATAGCTTGGATGGCAGGAATGCTCTATCTGCCGCGCCTCTTCGTGTATCATTGCGAGGCGCTCCCCGGATCGCCTGATTCTGAACGCTTCAAGCGGATGGAGCGCCGGCTTCTGCGTGTGATTGTCAATCCGGCGATGATTGCCGTCTGGATTCTGGGGCTCACGCTGAGCTTTCTGCCGGCGACGGATGCGTGGCACCAAAACTGGTTTCACCTGAAATTCGCCCTGGTGGTGGCGATGAGTGGCGTACATGGCCTCAATGCGCGCTGGGTGCGGGGGTTTGCGTCGGATGCGAATGCGCATTCGGCGCGTTTCTACCGCATATGGAACGAAGTCCCCGCGGGGCTCCTGGTGTTCATCGTCATCCTGGCCGTCGTTAAGCCTTTCTGAACCGGGGGTCCCGGGGACCCGCAAAGAAAGATCCATTTGCAACGGCACGAAATCCCGGTATAAGACGTTAGTTCCCCATTCACGCCGTTGGGCAGTGCGCGCAGGACAAGCGCGAAGTTGAATCCGGTGCAGGCCGGCACGGCGCGCAACCATACCACCGCCGAGACTCTCGCCGGAACCGCGGGCGGCGGATCAAATCCCCGAAGGCTTCCGTTCCAGGTGCTATCCCCCCAGGTGCAATCCCCATGACAGTGCAATCCGGCCTGCAGGCAATGAAGCTGCAGGACTTGAAGTCCAAGTCTCCCACCGACCTGCTGTCGTTCGCCGAGGATCTCGAAATCGAGAATGCATCGGCGATGCGCAAGCAGGACATGCTGTTTGCGATCCTCAAGGAGCTCGCCGACCGCAATGTCGAGATCACCGGCGGCGGCGTGCTCGAGACGCTACAGGACGGATTCGGCTTTCTGCGCTCGCCCGAATCGAACTACCTCGCGGGCCCGGACGATATCTACGTATCGCCGTCGCAGATCCGCCGCTTCGCCCTCAGGACCGGGGACACTGTTGATGGCCCCATTCGCAGCCCCAAGGACGGGGAGCGCTATTTCGCGCTGCTCAAGGTCTCCACGATCAATTTCGAGGATCCCGAAAAGATTAAGCACAAGGTGCATTTCGACAATCTGACGCCGCTCTATCCCACGAAGTGGCTCAACCTGGAGATCGAGGATCCGACCATCAAGGACAAGACGGGCCGGATCATTAATATCGTTGCACCGCAGGGCAAGGGCCAGCGCGCGCTCATCACCGCCCAGCCGCGCACCGGCAAGACGGTGATTCTGCAGAACATCGCCAGGGCGATCGCCATCAATCACCCCGAATGCTACCTGATCGTTCTTCTGATCGACGAGCGGCCGGAAGAAGTGACCGACATGCAACGTTCGGTGAAGGGCGAGGTCGTGTCCTCGACCTTCGATGAGCCGGCGACGCGCCATGTCCAGGTGGCCGAAATGGTGATCGAGAAGGCGAAGCGTCTCGTCGAGCACAAGCGCGATGTCGTGATCCTGCTGGATTCCATCACACGGCTCGGCCGCGCCTACAACACCGTCGTGCCGTCATCCGGCAAGGTGCTGACGGGCGGCGTGGATGCCAACGCGCTGCAGCGCCCAAAGCGGTTCTTCGGCGCCGCGCGCAACATCGAGGAAGGCGGTTCGCTCACGATTATCGCGACCGCGCTGATCGATACGGGCAGCCGCATGGACGAAGTGATTTTCGAGGAGTTCAAGGGCACCGGCAATTCGGAAATCATTCTTGACCGCAAGGTCGCCGACAAGCGCGTGTTCCCCGCCATCGACATCCTGCGCTCGGGCACACGCAAGGACGAATTGCTCATCGACAAGGGCACACTCGCCAAGACCTATGTGCTCCGCCGCATTCTCGCACCCATGGGCACGATCGACGCGATCGAGTTCCTGCTCGACAAGATGCGTTCGTCGAAGACGAATTCGGAGTTCTTCGAGAGCATGAATACTTAGGCAATTTGCCTGTGCGAGCTTCAGACCGCAATATTCGGCGAAAGGCCGGAAGTCTGGATCGCGAGTGATAAGGGGACAGGCGACAAGGCTACCCGTGTCAGCTGCAATCACAGCCTCAATCTTCGAGTCGCTTTAGCGCCATCAGGTCGACGCTGAATTTGACCTTGCCCTGAAGTTTCAAAGCCTTTTGCTGTGCCCGGATCGACACCAGCTTTCGAAGCGCAGCGCGGACAGTTTCCGTGATGCCGGCCCCGGTCTGTTCTTGGTAAGATGGAACGTGACATCCGAATTCGCGGCTACGGGATGAGAACGGTCGCGCCGGTCGTCATGCGCGAATGCAAAGCCTCGTGGGCCTGGCGTGCTTCGGCGAGCGGGAAGCGCTGGTGAACAGCGATCCTGACGGTGCCCGACAAGATCACCGCGAACAAATCCTCGGCCGTTTCCTGTAGTTCTTTCGCATTACGCGTGTAGTGAAACAGGGTCGGCCGAGTGAGATAGAGCGAGCCTTTGGCGCCCAACGTTCCGGGCTCAAAGGGGGGCACCGCGCCGCTGGAATTGCCGAAGCTCACCATCATGCCGCGCACGGCGAGGCAGTCGAGCGACCCCGCAAACGTATCCTTCCCGATGGAATCATAGACGACTGGCACGCCCGCGCTGCCGGTGATCTCGTGCGCACTGCGGCTCCAGTCGGCGCTGCTGGTGTTGAGCACATGCGCGCAGCCATTGGCTTTCGCGAGCGCGACCTTTTCGTCCGATCCCACCGTCCCGATCACCGTCGCGCCGAGATAATTCGCCCATTGACAGGCAATCGACCCCACGCCGCCCGCCGCAGCATGAAAAAGAATCGTCTGACCGCGCTGCACGGGATAAGTGCGTTTGAGGAGATATTGCGCGGTCATGCCCTTGAGCAGGGATGCGGCGGCGGTTTCGTCGGCAATTCCGGATGGGATTTTGACTAGTCGATCGGCAGGAACATTGTTTGCTTCGGCGTAGGCGCCGAGTGGCCCGGTGCAATAGGCCGCGTGATCTCCTTTCCGAAAAGCCGTAACGCCTTCGCCGACCGTTTCGACCATACCGGCGGCTTCGAGCCCAATTCCTGACGGAAGCGAAACCGGATAGAGGCCGTTGCGGTGATAGGTGTCGATGAAATTGACGCCGATGGCGGTGTGGCGCACACGCACCTCGCCCGCGCGCGGCGACGGCAGGTCGATGTCCTCGAGAGTGAGAACCTCGGGACTGCCGGTGCGGGCGAAGCGGATCGCCTTCATGGTCAGCTCAGATGCTGGCGGAAGAAGGTGGATGTGCGGCCATTGGCGAGTTCGGCATTGGCGCGGTCGTAGTGCGCGCCGCCGGTGCGCGCGAAGGCGTGATCCATCTCCGGATAGAGCTGAATTGTAACATGAGGATTGGTTTTCAGACCGTCGAGGATCTCTTTCTGCGCGGCCGGTGGGACATATTCGTCTTTTCCGGCGATGTGCAGCATCAGCGGGTTGCGGATCGAACCGGCTTCACCGAGCATCTTCTGGATGTTCACGCCGTAATAGCCGACAGACGCATCGCAGTCGGTGCGCGTGGCGGTGAGAAAGGCAAGTAACCCTCCCAGGCAATAGCCGACGGCGCCCACCTTTCCGCTGCAGCCCGGGGTATTTCGCAATTCCGTGATCGTGGCCTGTATGTCCTTTATGCCCACATCCATATGGAATTTTCCCATCAGCTCAAACGCGCGCGACCATTCGGCGTCGGTCTTGTCGCTGAGCTGCACGCCGGGTTCGATGCGCCAGAAGAGATCCGGCGCCAGCGCGAAATACCCATGCGCGGCAAATCCGTCCGCGACCGCGCGCACGAACGCGTTCACGCCGAATATCTCCTGGATGACTACGATTGCGGCGCCTCTGCCCGCAGACGGAGAAGCCAGATAGCCGCCGAACGAACCGTCGGTGGTACGGATGGTGATGTCCTTGCCGGTCATGGAATCGTGTCCCTTGCGATATGCGCCCCGCTCGTCATGCCTGTCCCTGCGGCCGCGAGGGCAGCAGCAGAACCTGGGACAGCGTGACGGGATTGGTGATCGGCGCCGAACACGTCATGCGCTGGCAGACATAGACAGTGGGCTGGCCATTCTGCATCGCTTTGCCTTGCGCGGGATGACCGGCCGGCAGCGTCTCGCGCGGATCGACGACGATCAGCGTGCGATTGGGCAGGCTTCGCCCCAGCACGGCGTTCACGAGCTCATGCGTCTTGGGATTGTCGATCTGGCCCACCACGACGATCTGCAGCGCAGTCATCGCGACTTCGAGGCCATTGATGTAGGAGCCCATCGAAAGAAAGGCGCGCGACACTTCGCTCGCAAAGGCCTGGATGAGCGCGTTGGCGCGGTCGCGGTAGAGATTGTCGGCGGTCGCCAGATGCAGGCGCGACAGGAGGCCGACCAGCAAGCCGTTGGCGCAAGGCACGGCCTGATCGAAGACGATGCGGGTTCTGACGATCAGTGGATCGGAATCGTCGGACGTGTAGAAATAGCCGCCATTCTGCGAATCCCAGAAATGCTCGTTCAGGACGTGCACCCAGGCTTGCGCGCGCCGGAGATAGCGCTTGTCGCCGGTCGCCTCCCAGAGCGTGAACGCCGCCCGCGCCATGTGGGCGTAGTCGTCGGAGAATCCCGTGTGATGGCGCGTGCCGCTGCGCCACGAATGATAGAGCCGGTCGCCGTCGCCCAGTGCCGATTCGATGAACGCGAAGGCGCGGATGGCGGCCGCCGTCCACTGCGCCTTGCGGAACACCATGCCGGCATTGGCGAGCGCTGTGATCGCCATGCCGTTCCAGTCGGCGAGCACCTTGTCATCGCGGAGCGGCGGCGGACGCTTCAGCCGCGTGGCAAGCAGCAACTCGCGCTGTTTCTTGAGCAGAACCTCGTCGGCCTCGGGAAGCGGATAGACGCCGCCGATGCGCTGAAGCAGATTACGGCCTTGGAAATTGCCCTCGCGGCGGACGGCGTAAGCCTCTTTGAAGCGCTGCACGAACGTGCCCATCAGGGCGGCATCGATCTCCGCCTCGCTCCACAGATAGTATTTCCCTTCCTCGCCATCCTGGTCGGCGCCGAGACTCGACGCGAAGGCCTGCTCGACACCCATCTCGCGCAGGAGCCAGGCGACAGTATCTTCGATGCGCTCGCGATAGGCTGCGGCGCGATTGTGCTGCCACGCCATGGTGTAGAGGTCGATGAGCAGTGCGTTGTCGTAGAGCATCTTCTCGAAATGCGGCACCTGCCAGCGTTCGTCGGTCGAATAGCGGGCGAAGCCGCCGCCGACATGGTCGTACATTCCGCCGAGCGCCATGTGGTCGAGCGTAGTGAGTGCGAGCTGCAGAAACTGCCCGAGACCGGTGCGCAGATGGGCGCGCCACAGCAGTTCCACGAGCCCCGTCGAGGGAAATTTCGGCGCGCCGGAGAGACCGCCGTAAAAAATGTCGAAGCGCTGGCCGATGCGGATCGCGCACTGATCGACGACCGCCCCGTCGAGATTGCCGCGCAGATCGCGCGCCCACAGATTGGCGAAGGCCTGCTGCACGCGTGCCGCGGTGTTGGCAACCGGATCGGGCTGCTCGTGGTACAGCCGCGCGACTTCCGGCAGGACGCGCTTGAATGCCGGTTGACCGTAGCGCTCCTCCTTGGGGAAATAGGCGCCGGCATAGAAAGGTTCGCCCGATGGCGTCAGGAAGACGGTCAGAGGCCAGCCGCCCGTGTGACCCAGCGAGTTGGCGGCCGCCTGGTAGATCTGGTCGATGTCGGGCCGCTCCTCGCGGTCGACCTTGATGTTGACGAACAGCTCGTTCATCAGCGCTGCGGTCTCTGCGTCCGTGAAGCTCTCCTCGTTCATCACATGGCACCAGTGGCAGGCCGTGTAGCCGATGGAGAGCAGGATCGGTTTGTTGCCCGTTTCCGCCTCGCTGAGCGCCTCCGGCCCCCAGGCGCGCCAATGCACGGGATTGTCCTTATGCAGAAGCAGGTAGGGGCTGGTCTCGCGGTCGAGCAGGTTCTGAGTCATGATGAATCCCGGTTCAGCACGCTGTCCGCTGGGTGCGGTTGCGGCGGGCCCTTGTTGGCCCTAGCTTCATCTAGCGCGCGCCCCTCGGCGCCGACAAGCTGGAAGCGATGATGAAGCTCAACATCGAAATCGACCTCACCCCGGACGAGGCGCGCCGCGTGATGGGCCTGCCCGATGTCACGCAATTGCAGGAAAAACTCACCGCTGAGATGGAGAAGCGTCTGATGGCGGCGGTTGAGGCCTCCGCCGACCCCGAAGCCATGCTCAAGACCTGGTTCTCCTGGGGCAGCCAGGGGATGGAACAATTCCAGCGCATGATGCGCGACAGCGTGCGGGCGCCGACGCGGGACCGCCCGCCGCGCTGAGCGCGATGGCGGATCAGCCGCGCGACACTTTCTTTGCCGTTTCGACAGCGCCGGGCCGCGCCGCGATCGCCGTTGTGCGCGTGTCCGGACCGAAGGCGTCTTCCGTTTTGCAAGCGCTCGCGGGCGATCCCTTGCCGGCGCCCCGCCGTGCAACCGTTCGCAATCTGAAGGACGCCGCGGGCGAGACGCTCGATTCGGCGCTGGTGCTTTGGTTTCCAGCGCCCGCGAGCGCGACCGGCGAAGACCTCGTGGAATTCCATCTGCATGGCGGCCGCGCAATTGTGGACTCCGTCCTCCACGTGCTCGCCACGCTGCGCGGCCTGCGCGCGGCGGAAGCAGGAGAGTTCACGCGGCGGGGCGTCGAGAACGGCAAGCTTGATCTCACCGGCGCCGAGGCGCTCGCCGATCTCATCGACGCGGAGACGCCCGCGCAGCGCCGCCAGGCGCTGAAGCAATTCGAAGGCGCGCTCGCCGAACTTTACGAGAGCTGGCGCGCGCAGTTGATCGAGGCGCTCGCCTGGGCGGAAGCGGCGATTGATTTCTCGGAAGAGGAATTGCCCGCCGACCTTGAAGACCGATTGCACACGCCCATGCTTGCGCTGCACACGGAGATGACGCGCCATCTCGACGATGCGCACCGGGGCGAGATGACGCGCGAGGGTCTGTTCCTCACCGTCATCGGCGCGCCGAACGCGGGCAAGAGCTCGCTCGTCAATGCGCTCGCCCGCCGCGACATCGCCATCGTTTCCGAAATGCCCGGCACCACGCGCGACATTCTCGAAGCGCGCCTCGATCTCGGCGGCTATGTCGTCCATCTCGCCGACACCGCGGGACTGCGCAGCGCGGGCGACGCGATCGAAGCCGAAGGTGTGCGCCGCGCCCTCGCCCGCGCCGCAGCAAGCGACATGACCCTCCTTCTCCTCGATGGCGCCGCACGCGATCCATTTGCAGGGCTCGACGAAAAAGCGGTCGCGCGCGCGACGCTTGCAGTGTGGAACAAGAGCGATCTCGCCTGGCCCGCTCCGCGCGAGGGCCTGCACATCTCGGCGAAGACCGGCGAAGGTCTCGAGGCGCTGCTCGCCGCCCTTCAGGAGCAGGTGCGCAAGCGGCTCGATCGCCCGCGCGAATCCCCGCCCATGACGCGTGCCCGCCATCGCGAATGCGTGACCGTCGCCGTCGAATCGCTTTCCCGCGCATTGAAGGCGACGCAAAGCGAACTGGTCGCCGAGGACCTCCGCCTCGCGCTCCGCGCCATCGGCCGCCTCACCGGCCGCGTCGATATCGAGGAGCTCCTCGACACCGTCTTCCGCGATTTCTGCATCGGGAAGTGAGGGGCGTTTCCTGTTTATCAGGCGAATTACAGGTGATTCGTCCGGCGGGTGCGGAACAGAGAGTCACAATCGCCGAAAAGCCCGCCAAATCGCGGGAATTGCGGGTCGGGGGGTTTCTCTTCGAAACAGGCGCATTTTTCCTGTTGTCCGGTATGGCTTTTCTGTGAAGTTGTCAGCCCGGCAGTTCGGGGCGTTTTTGACCAATCCATACACGTTCCGGTGGGTTGTATCTGGCGGCGCAGTCTGTAGCGTCACGGCAGGGATTGGGGCTGAGACCAACGATCGTTCGGGGGATCAATGGCCAGCCTAGCAGAAGTTGTGTTGCCAGATGCGGCGGAGCGAAAGCCGACAGTCCTGTTGGTAGACGATGAATTCCTGATCCGGATTGCTCTTTCGGAATTCCTTCAGGAATGCGGCTTCAAGACTTTGGAGGCCACAAGCGCCGAACGGGCAATTGCCGTCCTGGAAACGCTGGAAATTCCCATCGACGTTGTGCTGACCGATGTGCGTATGCCGGGAGGAATGAACGGCTTTGGTCTGGCCCAATGGATTCGGCAAAACCGCCCGGGACTACCAGTACTCCTCGTGTCAGGACATGCTCAGAAGGCCGACGCTGCGCACGGGCTTTGCGAAAAGCAGGAGGTCATTTCCAAGCCGTTCGACTTTCACTCGGTAGGCATGCGGTTGCGCGCGGCAATCGAGGCGAGCAAGAAAACCTCATAAACTCCGCTTGGGGCGTTTGCGCCATAATATCGCTGTTGTCGCCTGTATCAGCTTGTCATCCCCGGGGCGGCGTGCGAGAGGGCAGCGTTTTCGATCCGGAGTTTTCGATGAGCGCCGCTGCCGGACAGGGATTGCCGGACACCACGCGCGGCATCGGCGAAAGTGAGCTGTTCGAACTCATCCGCGACCGCTCGTTCCGCCGCGGCAAGTTCACGCTCGCCTCCGGCCGCGAGAGCGAGATGTACTTCAATCTGAAGCCCACCATGATGTTTCCGCGCGGCGCGCGGCTCGCCGCAGGCGCGTTCCTTGAGCGCATCCGCGCGGAGGGCGTGGACCTCGTCGGCGGCCTCGAAATGGGTGCGGTTCCCCTCATGGGCAGCCTCGCTGCGATCAGCGAAATGGAAGGCCGCCCGGTGCGGACGTTCTTCGTGCGCAAGAAACCGAAGCAGCACGGAACAAGAGAATTGATCGAAGGCCTTGGCCCCGGCGAAACACTCTCCGGCTCGCGCGCGCTGATCCTCGACGATGTCGCGACGACGGGGGGCTCAATCCTCGACGCCGCCCGCGCCGCGCGCGACGCAGGCGCGTCCGTCAATGCGGGCCTGGTGCTCGTCGACCGCGAGGAAGGTGCTGCGGATAACCTCGAGCGTGAAGGCATCCGTCTCTTGTCGATCTTCCGTGGGCGGGAGTTTCTGTAGAACGCAGATGCGGTCAGATTGAATCACCCTGTTTTCCTCCCCCAACGTGGGGGAGGTGGCCCCCACCGGTCCGCGCGAAGCGCGGCCGGAGGACAAGCTCCGGGCCGGAGGGGGACGTGGTTGCGAGCGACACCCCCCTCCGCCTCGCGGAGTTTATCCTCGGGCCGCGCTTCGCGCGGACCCGGGGGCTCGGCACCTCCCCCACGTTGGGGGAGGAAAAGAGATGCCTGGCCCTTGCTCCACATGTAGGCGGAGCAGGCTCTATTTCGCCACGAACAGATCCGCGATGCGCTTCTGGATCGCGAGCGCCGCAGCCCGCGGATCGGCGGCGGCGCGGATGGGGCGGCCGACGACGATGTAGTCGGCGCCGTCTTCGAACGCGTCTTCGACATCGACGGTGCGCTTCTGGTCGTCGGTCTCGCGGTTCTCGACGGGGCGGATTCCCGGCACGACGATGAGGAAATTCTCTCCCAGTTCGGCGCGGAGATTCTTCGCTTCCAGCCCCGAGGAAATGACCCCGTCGCAGCCGAGCGCAAGCGCGCGTCGCGCCCGCGACAGCACGAGTTGCGACGTATCGACCTGGAAGCCCAGCGATTTGAGATCGGAATTGTCGAGGCTGGTGAGAACCGTCACCGCGAGAATCTTCACCTCGTTCTTTTCCGCCGCCGCGACCCGGAGGATTTCGTCATTGCCGTGGACGGTCGCAAACGTGGCGTGACGCCCCTTCAACTGGCGCACCGCGGAGCGGACCGTGTTGGGCACGTCGAAGAATTTCAGATCGACGAAGATTTTCTTCCCGCGGTCGTTGAGCCAGTCGATCAGCGGGTACCCATGACCCGTCATGAAGATTTCGAGGCCGACCTTGTAGAAGCTTACTGCGTCACCGAGCCGCTCGACGTGGCGCCTGGCTTCCTCGACATCGGGAAGGTCGAGCGCGTGGATCAGCCTTTCTTGGGCCGGGATCGCTTTTGCAGAAAGCATGGCTGAAGCGGTTTAGTGCAACTTTGCGCGAGTCATGTCAACGGTCGGCACTGGTAAAGTTTGGGGGAACCGTAAATGACCCCCATTGACCTAAGGGACCTTTTGTTGGGGTTGGGCAATGTTGGACTGAGCGGCGGGTGCTGCTGGTTTCTCAAACGTCTCTCGAAGAAATGGGACTGCGCGCAGGAAGAGCAGGTACAGGAGAAGGAGCAGAAGAACCACGCCAGTCCAGTTGGGCATCGTTAGTTTTTTTAGGCGCGCTTGGACTGCGTCCGAAAGTTCCCAAGATGTTCCAAACGGTAACTCTTTTCGTGGTTCAGACGCCTTGAAGTTTAGGATCGTCACTCTAGCGGCGTGTTCAGCAGAATTGACTCCAAACGTCCAAATTAAGCCAGTTACATTGACGCATAGCATCACGACATTTAGAAACAGGAATAAGACGTTGTAGATAGGTGGCTCTGCGAACGCTAAATAGGTCAGGCCAGTCAGCGCTAGTGCGCTTATCGAAATGATTAGGTTTCGCCAAAATTCGCCCAAGGCCGCTTCCCCCGCCGCCGCTCGACCGGGTACAGTAACGGTATGCCCATGATCCCCCAAGGCCCGAAACGACCGTCAAAGCGGCTCACAAAGGACTCAAGCCAAACTGCCCTCTCCGTGGTCGAAAAGGCAATTGGCGGCAAGCTGGTCGAGAGGTCAATTAAGAAAACCGCACCAAAGCGGCGGAAGCGCGTAAGTTAGGCCGCTACAGCGGCTAGTTCCTCGATACGTCGCGCAAATTTATCGTGAGGCACGGCTTCCATTCTTGTGATGATATTCGCTTCACGCACCAGGCGCGCCTCTAAGACTGCTTCTCGATCTATCTTTTCGTGTTGGTGCATCCATCGCGAGACATCTACCCAATCCCACAGTGGGCTTTCGGACGTAACGCGGGCCATCGGCGGTGGGAATCCGTGGCCCCGTGCTCCTTTGCAGTAAAGTGAAATTGCAGCCTTCGACAGTCCGCTACGCTCTGCGATATCGGACAGGCTTACGAGATGATCCGGCTCAAATCGCTCTATCTTCGCTCCAGCCGCATGAACATTTTCAAACGCGGAAATGATTGCATGCGCGAAGCTTTTTGCTTCGCGAGAAAATTCTAGGATGATTAAGCCCTTCTGGAAGGAAATGGTCGCGTCGTCGCATCCCGCCTCATAAAGGCGATTTTCGAATTCATCTCCGTTCGGATCCAGTCCCGACGCGATGATCGCAAACTTGTGCGTTTTCATTTCCGTTCTCCCGGTGTGCGTGAGCACAACGACCTATCGCCCGCAGAATGTCATTTGCGTGGTTGCCGGTATTTCTCGGAGTAGACCAGACCGAAATTTGGCACCCGTCCCGGTCATTCTTCGGGCATAGGAGCCTTCCCCAGCCGTGGCCCTTACCTTTGATGAACCGCCAACCAAGCGACTCGGCTTCAGAAACCGCAGCCTCAACCTCCTTGTTGGGGTGTCGCGGCCTCATAGCGACGTGCCCCTATATACGCTTGTGTAAACAGTTGTCAACATGGCATCGTTCCAAAAATTGGTAAAAGAATCCTATACTTAGTCGCCTTCTTCATCTGTTTTGTCTTGGCCAAGCGGGCGCAACAAGACCTTTAGAGCGTTGATCGCGCGCACTAATTCGTCAGCTCGTTCGGGAGTGTTAAGCAGCCCGGATACCTCGATCCCACTTCCAGTAAACGAGACCCTGAACGGCTCTCCACCAGCGTTAGGAGTGACCGAGAACTCAACGGGGGGCTTACTGCCAAGCCTTGTCTGCATGGTGGTCTGCACGGGTGTCTTCTCCTGATGCCGCGCCTCATTTTCGGGCGTAGCGCTAGCACCATATCCACCCTCCTCGCGAGCTACAAGGTCCATAGTCTCTCTGTAAGACTGTATAACGCGGTCTAGTGCGTCAGTCGCGAACTGCTTTCGGATCAAGTAGGCGCGAAGGTTCTCGTCGCTTGGCCAATGGCCTTCCCACTCGTTGTGAATTTCCTGAAAAAGAGCAGGCTTTAGGGCAGCTTCACGGATCGCCGCCCCGCGATCATCGCCTTTCCCGGGGTATAGGATTGAAATTGCAAGAGGAGACACTTTAAGCTTGTCCCCTTGGGCTTCGTCTAAAAGCCCAAATTTCAGCAGGGCCGAGATCGCCTTGAGCGAGGCACCATTGAGGCCGTTATATCCCAAGTGTTTCCCAATGACTTCCTTAGGCGCGGCGAGATGATGCTCCGCCGCATGGATCGTCTTGATGCGATTTAGGGCTTCTTGCAGGCCAAACGCTGGGTAGTTTGGACTTCGTACCCGAGCCATATTTCTCTCCGATATCTTTAACTCGCCAACCAATCTAGGTAGCGATATAGCCGCCGTCAAGTTATTTTTTCGGTCATCGCATTTTTAGCTTGCATAACTCATAGAATTGGCTATCATGACACCATGAACAAGCTGCCCCTCGCGAAACGCGTCCAAGTCGTCTCGGCCCTGATGGAAGGTTCCGGGGTGAACGCAACGGCCCGTATGACGGGCGTGTCCAAGCCGACCATCCTGAAGCTGGTCGCCGATCTCGGCACGGCCTGCGCGGCCTACCACGATAAACACGTCCGTGGCGTGAAGTCTCAGCGCGTGGAATGCGATGAAATCTGGGCGTTCAATTACTGCAAAAGGGCGACGCTCCCGACCGCGAAGTCTGCGCCGGCCAACGCGGGCGACACATGGACATGGACGGCGATCGACCGTGATAGCAAGCTGATTATCTCGTATCTCGTAGGCGGTCGCGACGCAGGCTACGCGCATGAATTCATGCAGGACGTGGCGGATCGCGTTGCAAACCGTATCCAGCTAACCACAGACGGCCATCGGCCGTATTTGGAAGCCGTCGAAGCTAGTTTTGGCAGCGCCATCGACTACGCGATGCTGATTAAGACCTACGGCGAGACTGCCGACTTGGGTGGCCCCGAGCGCAAGTATTCGCCCGGCGTTTGCACGGGCATCAAAGGTCGTAAGGTTGAGGGTAGGCCGGACGCGCGTTACATCAGCACCAGCTTCGTAGAGACACATAACCAGAAAATCAGGCAGCAAAATCGCCGCTTCACCCGCCTGACCGCCGGGCACAGCAAAAAGATCGAAAACCACATTCACCATCTGGCGATCTACTTCCTGTTCTACAATTTCGCGCGCATCCATTCGACGGTTCGCATGTCGCCTGCGATGGCAGCTGGGATTACGGATCGGCTTTGGGAGATCGAAGATATTGTCCGGCTGGTTGACTAGATTCAAACTTTACCAGTGCCCAACGGTCGGTAGTGGTACAGTTTGAAATCAGGGGGTGAAAACCTAAGTGCCAAACTTGACGCCGAGGCTGGCGACCTTTCGCCAAACCACGGTACAGCGCTGCACGTTGCCGTCCCAGCACAATTCAAATTCCTGAGGTACGGTAACCGCATTCTGCACATTGATCATGGCGCCAGTTCTGGAGACATTGCGCACGGTGCAGTCGATGACCGAGCCGCCTTGGCTGAAGACAATTTTCCCGGCTTTGAGTGTTCGACGCCGGTCTCTGATTGTCTTGTTTGCGATGGATTCGTCTTGCCCCACTGTAGCTATTGCCTCCGCCCTTATTTCTCCGTCTGCGCCTCTTCCCATGATTCCAATGCGGCGATCATATCAGACATTTCCCAAAGCTTGGGAGTGACCTTTGCGGCCATTTCAAACTGTACCACTACCGGTCGGTCGTGAGTCAGCTTGAACCACGCAACGCCGCTGGCATCAGGTTGAGTTTCGGACGTGCGTTGCTGACTCGTCTTGGACGGCGTGGAAACCGAGGCTGACGTAGAAGTCTGCCGCTTCCCGCGTTTCCGTCCTGAGCCGGACTGAGCGAAACACGCCATCGGCGTGGCGAAGTAACTGATGAACAAGCGCGGAGCCGACGCCGGAGCGTCGGGCTGATCTTCTGACAAAGATGTGTCGCAACCGGCCGATTCCCTCTTGATCAGAATAGGGATCACGGTTGAGCCCACCGACTGCGATCAATTCGGCTATTTGGAAAGCCCCAAGAAATGCCTCGCCCGGCCGTGCAAATCTGTTCGCGCCGGAGCGCCATTCGATGACGAGCGTGTCCATGAAGCGGAAGCCCTCCACCGCAGCCTCCGCGCGGAGCTCGTCGATGCCGGAAGGAAGATCGCGAAGAGGCGAAATGCGAAACGCTGCATTCATGTGAGGACTATGCCGCAGACGCGCGGCACGTTTCCACAAGCTTTTGTCGAACGCCAAAACATGCAGGGCAATTGACGTACTGCGCCGCCGAGGCCGATTCGGCCGTTCGTGGCCCATTGCGGACTTCGCCGACTGTTCTAACTTCGCGGTCGAAAAGATGGGGAAGAGTGGCGTGGACAAAATCAATCCGGGGATGCTGATACGCCTTTGCAAGGCATGCCTGGTAGCGGCGATGGCGCTGCTACTGGGACTCGTCGCGTTCAACAACATCGTAGACTACGGCGACAACTGGGCCTTCGTGCAGCACGTCATGGGGATGGACACCGTGTTCCCCGACTCGACCCAGCGGTGGCGGGCCATCCATTCGGCGCCCGTGCAGCAGCTCTTCTATCTGGCGATCATCGCAACCGAGGCGCTGAGCGGCGGACTGCTCATGCTTGGTGCTGTGGCCCTGTTCCGCCAGGCGCGCAGCGAGAGCGGCTTTGATCGGGCCCTTGCGCTGCCTGTCGCGGGGCTCACGGTCGCGATGCTCCTTTACGGTGGCGGCTTCGTAGCTGTCGGCGGCGAATGGTTCCTGATGTGGCAATCGAGGTCCTGGGGCGGATCCGATGCCGCCGGCCGATTCTTTCTTCTAAACGCCGCTGTTCTGATCGTCCTGCTCGCGGGTCGAGCACCAGCGGCCGTGGAGCCGTGAGAATTTGAGCACTGCTGAATTCGGCGCGCGAAAATCCAGCTCCGACCCCAAAATCCCTCTCATGCGGATGACAGCGATGTTTGAGATGGCGGCCCGGAAAGCGGCGCGCGATCGGCCGGTCAAGAGGCTTTCCGTAATCCGTGACATTCTCCTGCGGCAATAATTTGCAATATGCATGCTGTCGACGAATTCGTACGCAAGTGGGAATACCTTGAATGGATAAGCTACCATTCGGCATTGGGCGATGCCCCTAAACGGTTCGACCATCACCGAGCTGAACGACACTTGCGGCAACCTCATTCAATCGATATGAACCGGACGATATTCTTGTCGCTGCTTTGTTTAAGCAGCTCGTCTACTAGGGAGTTCCACTAAAAGCACATCCGTAACCGCAAGGCGGCCACCACCGGACGCTTACGAATTGGACGGCGGTCGAAGTAGCTAATGGTGCGTCGGCGCACTCACGGTTTCGGAGTGCGTGCCGACGATCGGCAAGTCCGGGTTGACGCTATTTGCAGCTGTCGAATTTGAAGGCGACGATGCGGGTGTCCCAATCCCCGCTGGCGCTGCCTCCATGCTTTTTGTTGTAGTACATCTGGCTGTACCAGAAGGTGCAGTCGTCAACGGGATCGATGCTCATGCTGCTGTAGTCGCCCCAACGCTGGGCGTCGCCGGTTTCGACGGCAGTTCCTTTCGCGGCAACGGACGGCGTTTCCATTTTCCCGAGAGGATCGCTTGCGAGCCGACCAGTGTACCAGACACTGGGATCCTTGGCATCGCCAGAGGCGCTCATCCCCAGCGCGATGTTTCCCTGTTTGTCCATGGCGGTGCTTCCCATCCAAAGGCTGACCTTGTTGTTCTGGAAGGTTCCCGCCTGGTACAGCGCAAAACTGCTCCCCACGGGCGTGGCGCGAAGTTCGTACCAGCGCATCGCCGAAATAGCGCTGGAACTTCTGCCCGGAGAAACATTGTGCGCCACCACCATGGCTTCATGGTCGCCAAAGTTGCGGTAGGCCAGGCGGAACATGATGCGATCCGCCAGTGACTCAACCAGCTCCCCAGGAGGTGGCTGCGGAATACAGTAGTAGACAAAAACTCCGCAGGCTTCTGCGAATGATGGCACCGTGATGTTATTCGGGCCGGTAAAGGTGGACTTCTTCGGGTGCGCGAAATCCACATGGAAATCGAATTCCTGCAGCAGATCGGTGGTGTTGCCAAGTTGCAGGTAGTGGTTCGGAGCCCCCTTGGGCGGCTCCGTCGTCCCGTCGAGGTCGGAAGGCAGAAGGCTCGTAACGTTGTTGGGCGTAAAGCAGATGGCAGCGGCCTTTCTTCCCGCCAGCATGGCCGTGCGATCGTAGGCGCAGGGCTCCGAAGGGCCCGCGCCAAGATTCGTGGAGCCGTAATAGGCATCGGGCCAGACGGCGTATTTGGGATAGTCGGGCAGCGTGCTGCCGTAGTCGTACTCATAGCGGTTGTAGGTGCCGGTCGCGTCGGACGCGGTAGAGACTGCGATGCACAGCGCATAATTGCCGGAGTAGTTAAAATAAGACACCAGCCAGCGATTGGCGAGCTTGTCCCAGATCACCACCGGATCGCCGGGAGGCGTGTTCTCACAGAGCCCGCCGAAGCCTGAGAATATGGTGTTGGTGGCAGTGGGCGGCAGCAGGTTTTCTCCGGTCGCCTTGTCGTAGACCGCATAGTCGAAGTTCGTGATTTCGACGAACTGCGCGCTGCCGACCGCACCGTTGGTGTCCGGCACTTCCGCGTTCAGTTCATCCTCGCGGACAGCGTCGAATGCGAGCAGTTTCGTGGTGTGGACGGTCGGCAGGTAAAATTGCTGCACCACGGTGTCCTCACCGGGCGGCCCTTTGGGAAGCTGCAGGTTGTGACCGGGTTCCGGCATTTCGGCCGCGCCGCGGCGCCTTGGTCGCGCGCTCCGCGCCATGTCGCGCAGGGGCAGGGAAACATCGTGCCTCGCGTCGTAGCGGATCGTCGGGTCGGTCAATACGTTCTGGGCTGGCGCCGGCGCGGGCACCAGCACGACTGACGCAAGACTAAGCGCAAATGCGGTCGAGGTATTGACCTTCATAAAGCCTCCTAAGTAAGTCGACCAATCGCACATCAATCATAATGTCACACAGGCAGGGGGCCGCAATCCTCGGCGAGGCTGTCCTTGAGCCCGACAAGGAACACCGCCTGCAGGCAGATCGGATCGCCCCTGTCGCAGCGGCCCGGGTCGGGTAGCGAAACGGATGTTTCGCCCGCCTTCCACACCTGCCGCTCGACCCTGGCGCTCACATCCAGATGGTAGGTGAAACTTTCCAGGCAGGTCTCGAAATGATCCCAGAGCGCCACGGAGGCTTTCTGCGGCTTGCCCAAATGATCCCAGTGGTAGCTCGTTTCGCACCCCTCAAGAATGTGTTGCGCCGCCTTCATCCGCTCCGCTTGCGGGCCGGCGGCTGACAAATATGCGCCGTGGACGGCACGAAGGCAGTGATCCATTTCCTGGAACCGCGGCTGGATGACGAGATCGAGGTAGTACCAGAAGGGTTGCCATCCGTTCTCCCCGGTGGGAGCTGGATCGTCTTCGAGATGGCCCTCAATGTTGAGGTGATTCTGCCAGACGGCGGCAAGTTCCGCCTGATAGGCGCTTTCGTAGCGCGGCCAGGCGGCGTCGAGATCGCTTCCGGCTTTCGACTGGCCGATGGCCTCGAGCACCGCGTCGGTGTAGAATGTGCGTTGCACGATCGCGCCGACGAACTGCTTGTTGACGCTGCTGATTTCGTTTTCGCGCTCGGCGAGCGTCGTCGTCCGTTCCTGGTCCCAGCGCTGGAACACGTTCACACTAAAGGAAACGAGCGCGCCCAGAACGCCCGTCAGAAAAAATCCCAGGAGCGTCACGCCTGCCGGCGTGTTGATGAGCGCGGAAATTCCGGACTCTTTCTCTTTCGGCCTGTTCTTGTCGCCCGGCGAGCCGTTCTCGTCCATCCATCAGGTCTCCGTTTGCGGCGCGCATCCACTCCGGCGGTCCCGCATCCGTGAACGATAGCTGACTCATTGCGCGATGCGCCATACTCCGAGCACCTTGCGTGGCTGCGGCGGGTGCCGAATAGTCCCGGACGCAGTCGCGCGAGGAGTATGCGCAATGACCCGCCGGATAGCGTCGTGCAGCTGCGGACAGCTTCGCCTCACATGCAAGGGCGAGCCTGTTCGCATCTCCATGTGCCATTGCCTTGAATGCCAGAAGCGCACTGGCAACGTCTTCGGGACGCAGGCGCGCTTTCCGCGCGAGTTTGTGACGATCGAGGGGCGCGCGACGCAGTGGACTCGCGCCGGCGATAGCGGCCAGTCATGCACTTTCAATTTCTGTCCGGTGTGCGGCTCGACGGTTTACTGGGAGCCCACCGGGATACCAGGTTTCGTGTCCGTCGCGGTGGGCGCGTTTGCTGACCCGAGCTTTCCGCCGCCGCGCGTCTCGGTCTACGAAGAGCGGCAACACCCATGGGCGCTCGCGGCCGGGCAGCTGCCGCTGGAGCATGATTTCTAGGATAGTGACGCCGCGGCTGTTGAGCAGGTTGAACAGGAGGATGGGGAGCGCCACGTCGAATATCAGCGTGGGCGGCATCACCTTGACGTTGAAGCCCAACAGGCGCGGTATCGGTCGTCACGGACTCCGTCATCCGCCAGTCCTCGTCCCCGCCGCGGGACAAGTCAATCGACATTCTCCGGAGATCAGGCGACACGTAATGCATCTACTGTCGCCGCATTCTGCGGACTCAGATTGTACGCCGGGATTTGGAGATTTTTCCGGGTAGCGAAGTTTACCGGGCTCCGGTAAACTTCGGCCAGAAACGGCTTGGGGGGCACGCCATGCAAAACTGTCGTATGAAGGCAATCGCCGTGGCGCTCGCGGCGGCCGCCTTACTGGCCACTGCCGCGGCGGCGCAGACAGAAAGGGTGCTGTACAGCTTTTCGCAATCAAATGGATCGTATCCGTTTGGCCGCCTTGCCCGGGACAAGAGCGGAGCGCTTTACGGCACCACGAGCAGAGGGGGCGAATCCCACGCAGGAACTGTATTTGCGCTGACGCAATCGGGCGGCGCCTGGAAGGAGAGCGTTCTACATAACTTCAGCGGAATCGACGGAGTTTCGCCTGCCGAAGGTGTGACGGAGGATCCGACGGGAGCGCTTTACGGAACGACCGAAAAGGGTGGCACCCATGACCGCGGCGCCGTATTCGCGCTGACCGACTCCGGAGGTTCCTGGACGGAGCAGGTGCTTCACAATTTTAGCCAACGCCAACATGACGGTTACCATCCCGTTTCCGATCTCATTATAGACAGGGCGACGGGCGCTCTGTACGGCACCACGACTCAAGGTGGTTCGAGAGGGTGCGGCACGGTATTTGAGCTGAGTCAATCGGGCGGAGTTTGGTCGGAGACTAGGCTCTATAACTTCACTGGTTACAACGCCGACGGTTGCTATCCTCTGTCCGATGTTCATCCGGATCACACGGGCGCATTATACGGCGTGACGTGTCTGGGAGGTGTTGGCGGTAATGGGACCATCTATGAGCTGACCCAGTCCGCTGGAATCTGGACGGAGGCAACGCTCTACAGCTTTCGCGTCGGCAATGACGGACAGTGCCCAAACGATTTGGCCGTGGCCTCGACCGGAACGCTGTATGCGACCACAGTGTATGGCGAAGCCAGGAACCTTGGAACCGTCGTCGAGCTGACTCCATCGCACGGAACCTGGACCGAGAACGTCATTCTCGTTTTTGCGGGCAGCGATGGCGAATCTCCCACGGGGCTCCTCGTCGATAAGTCGACGGGCGCGCTGTACGTGACGAGTGCAAGTGGTGGCGCTAATTCCTCCTGTGGGACCGTAATCAAGCTGTCTCAATCGCACAAAAACTGGAACGAAATCGTGCTGCATAGCTTTGGCAACGGCACTGATGGATGCTACCCCGAGGCCCGGGTTATCGAAGATAACAAAACCGGAACGCTCTATGGCACGACATCCGGAGGTGGCGTCCACAATCAGGGGACAGTATATAAGCTGATACCGTAGCGTGCCCGCCGCACTGCCGCTTACATTGTGCTTTTTGGAACACCGACCGGAGTGCAGCCGGATTCCCGTCGTCCGGGCCAAGGGCAGAAGTAATACGGGGACAGGCTAGATATTACACCAGTCGATGGTGATCCTGCGGATTGGGTTTGCGGCCCGCCGCGACCCGGGCGATCGGCCGGCCGCGCCGCCGTTCGAGATCGGCGATGAACTCGGCCGCCGCCAACGGGCGTCCCCCTCACTCCGATCGCCGGATCGCCGCGAAGCGTTCCTCGCAATGGCCGCAGATCTCACGGATCGCGTATGTTCCCAAATTCGGTGACAGCGGCAGCAATCCCCGCGCGGCTGATTCGATGTATTACGGCAAAGCATGAACGGTCGCCGTGTGTGGGATCGCGGCCCAAGGGGAACGCTGCCGCCGTCACCGTATTTCATGATTCATGATGGGTGACGGCAATTGCGATGGGCATCGGCATCGGGCTTGGCGGCTTGTGGCGCGCTAAGCGTTCGCGATCTCCCGATTGAGCATATCGCCTGCGCCGGGAGTGGACACACTATTTCATTGTAGATCGGCGGATCGTCCAGGCCGGAACGTCAGCAAATTATTCGGACGCTGCACCTCCAGAAACACGTGAGCGCCTGCCACCATCTGGAAGGGCTTGGCGTCTCTGATCGGGATTGGCGTTTTCGCCGCGATGGCAATCATCTCGTCTGCCTGGGCGCGATATCGCTCCATCGCGGCATCCAAATCCGGCATATGGGCATCCACGTAGACGCAAATCCCGAACTCGCCCTTTGGTTGCGCAGGCGGAAACCATAGGCCAGCGGAATTGCCCGGGCAGTTCAAAATAGTGCCCGACGGCGTCAGCTCGCAAACGCAGCTGTGGCGCCATCCTGGAACCCGGCGCCTGCCCAGTACGCTTTCAGACCGTCCATGACGTCCCGTGGCGTTTCAAGCCTGCACAGGTGCGAGCGCGCGGCACGGCGCGCGAGTTCGGACATCCATGCAGAGCCTTCGAGATACCAGCCAAGATGCTTGCGAAACACGCGCAGCCCGAGAGCGACGCCGTAGAAGCGCAGGCTATCCTCAAAATGCTCGAGCGCGATCAGCAACCGTTCCGTGGGCCCGGGCTCCAGTAACGGCAGTTGCGTTTGCAGTGCGCGGTCGATGGCCGATGCAATCCACGGCCGTCCGCAACAGGCACGGCCGATCATGACGGCGTCGGCGCCGGATTCCGCGAGCGCCAGTCTTGCCGTGGCGACATCGACGATGTCGCCATTGACGATCACCGGTACCGTCACCGCCGCTTTGACGGCCGCCACCGCTCGCCAATCCGCTTGTCCTTTATAGAACTGCTGGCGCGTTCGGCCATGAACGGTAATCGCCTTGACGCCGGCCCGTTCGGCGCGCGCGGCAAGCTCGGGCGCATTGATGGTGGCGCAGTCCCAGCCCAGACGCATTTTCAGCGTCACCGGCCGGGAGGTCGCGTTGATGGCGGCTGCAATCAGGCGCTCGGCCAGGTCCAGATCGCGCATCAGGGCGGAGCCGCACAGCGCACCTGTCACTTCCTTGGCAGGACAACCCATATTGAGATCGATGATGTGCGCACCTGCGGCTTCGGCCATCGCCGCGCTCTGCGCGATCCAGCCTGCATTGCTTCCGACAAGCTGGATAACCATCAGCGGAAGTCCGTCACCCACGGCAGCCCGGCGCACGACATCGGGCCGGCCTTGCGCAAACGCATCGCAAGCCACCATTTCCGTCGCGACATAGGCGGCACCCAGCCGGGAGGCCGCGCGCCGATATGGCAGATCGGAAATTCCGGTCATGGGCGCGGTCAGCACGCGACCGGGCACGCAGACATCGCCGACCATCAGACATGCGGAGCGGAGATCCTGAGACATTTGCCTGTCGGGCAACAACGGAGTCACGCCGTGCATTCGATTTCACTGCGAAGCATTTCCAGCGCAATCCAGCGGTCCTCATGATCTGCCAGCAGTTTCTGCGCTGCAGTCAGTCGCGCGGCCAATGCCGTAAAGCGCGAAGGCTCTCGCAGGAACAGGCCGTTGTCCGAGAGGTCGTTCTGAAGACTTGCGATTTCGCTTTCCAGGCGGGCAATCTGTGCCGGCAGTTCCTGGAGGGCGTGCTTGTCCTTGAAGCTGAGCCGGCGCCTTGTGGCTGACACCGCGGAGGGATGTTCCGTCGAGCGCCGTTGCGGTTTCCGCACCGATTTCGCCGTCACACCTTCGCCGCGCTGGGCGATCATGTCGCTGTAGCCGCCGGCATATTCCACAAACCGTCCTTCTCCTTCGTACATGAGTATCGCGGTCACGGTGCGATCCAGAAAATCGCGATCGTGGCTGACGATCACAATTGTGCCCGGATAGTCTGCGATCATTTCTTGCAGGACATCGAGCGTTTCGAGATCGAGATCGTTGGTCGGCTCATCCAGCACCAGAAGATTGGATGGCGTCGCCAGAGCGCGTGCAAGCAGCAGCCGCGCACGCTCGCCACCGGAGAGGACCCGCACTGGCGTCCGCGCCTGCTCCGGTGCGAACAGAAAATCTTTCATATAGCTGATGACATGCCGCGATCGGCCGGAGATCGTTACCGTATTGCCGTGGCCTTCAGTCATCACCTCTGCGACCGTCGCATCAGGAAGCAATTCGCGCCGGTCCTGATCCAGCGCGGCGATATTCACATTGGCGCCGATTCGGATTGTGCCGCCATCCGGCGCGAGTCTTCCCGTGAGAAGATTTACCAGCGTCGTTTTGCCGGCGCCGTTCGGGCCGACGATGCCGACTCTATCCCCCCGCAGGATGCGAACCGAAAAATCGCGCACGACGCGCCGGCCGTCATAGGCTTTCGAAGCCTGTTTCGCTTCGAGCACCAGCGTGCCGGAGTCATCGCCTTCGCTGGCTTTCAGCCTGACGTCGCCGGTTGCCTGACGTTGGTCCCGTCTTTGTTGCCGCAATTGCGCCAGAGCGGCCAGGCGGCCCTGATTTCTCTTGCGGCGCCCGCTTACGCCGTGACGCACCCAATCAAGTTCTGCCGCGATTTTACGATCGAGCTTGTGACGTTCGATATCCTCCTGTTCCAGCAATTCGTCGCGGCATGCTTCAAATTGCGAGAAGCCCCAATCAAACCGCCGTGTTGTCCCGCGATCCAGCCACAGCGTGCCAGTCGAGAGCCGTGTCAGAAAACGCCGGTCATGGCTTATCAGCACAAGTGCGGAGCGCATCGTGGCCAACTCGTTTTCCAGCCATTCGATCGCCGGCAGGTCCAGGTGATTGGTTGGCTCATCGAGCAGGAGTATCTCTGGAGACGGCGCCAGCACCCGAACCAGCGCCGCGCGGCGCGCCTCGCCGCCGGATATCTGCGCGGCATTCTCCTCGCCCGTCAGCCCAAGTGCGTTCAGCAGATGGGTAACCCGATGAACATCATCGCCCGGACCGAGGCCGGCGCGCGCGTAATCGCCTGCTGTTGCGTATCCGGAAAAATCGGGTTCCTGCGGCAGATAGCGGATCGTGATTCCCCGTTGGGCGAACCGCTCACCGGAGTCTGGCTCCATCAACCCGGCTGCGAGCTTCAGCAGGGTTGATTTGCCCGAGCCGTTCCGCCCAACCAGACACAGACGTTCGCTTTCCTCGACGTAAAGCTCCGCTCCATCCAGAAGTGGCGTGCTGCCATAACGGAGGCGAATATCCTGAAGGGTCAGAAGCGGGGCCATGTCGTTGCCTTAGCATTGTCAGTTACAATTGGCGCGCCGAATTCTTGGGGTCGGCGCACCACAAGGCGTCAGACACGATTGCCCGGACGCAGATCGCTACTTTTTCCTTACTCGAAGCCGCACAAAATCTTCATGGGAGCTTAACGCGACCGGCTTACATTAAGAACTATGTTTCACGTTTTGGCCTGCATTACAGATCAGCACGATCTCAGGCTCGTCGCCCTCGCAGGAATCCTGTGCTTTTTCGCGAGCGCCACAGCGATGAGCATGGTAGGGCGCGCACAAAGAACAGTCGGCCAAACCCGACTCATCTGGCTCGCCGCCGCGGGGGTTGTCGCCGGTTGCGGAATTTGGGCCACGCATTTCGTATCCATGCTCGCCTACCAAACCGGCTTGCCGACGGAATACGATGCGATTCTCACGATCTTTTCGGCTCTTATCGCGATCGTGCTCAGCGCGGTCGGCTACTGGATGGCTGTCGGTCGTCCGGGACCAGTCATCGGCGGAGCTGTCGCGGGCGTTGCTATTGGCGCCATGCACTATGTGGGCATGGAAGCGGTTCGCATGCCCGCGGATGCCGTCTGGGACTTTCGATATGTTTTCGCGTCGATCGTTGTTGGCGTAGGTCTCATGACTGTGGCGATGCGTGTCGCCATTCGAAAAAAGTCGTCGCGCGGCACGCTCGCGAGTGCCGCGCTCTTCACGATAGCCATCGTCGCCATGCACTTCACGGGGATGGCGGCCGTCGTATTTCACCCCAATCCGCTTATCATCGTATCGAACGCGCTAGTCGCGCCGCAAACACTGGCCATTGCCATCGCCGCAATTGCATTTCTGATCATCGCTCTTGGGCTGGTCAGCTCGCTCGTCGACAACTATCTGGAACGCATGGCTACGGGCGAGGCCGAACGGTTGCGCCGCCATATCCACGAGCTCGAAACGACAAAACTTGAACTCGTTGCCGCCAAGGAACAGGCGGACGCCGGCAGCCGGTCGAAATCCGAGTTCCTCGCCAACATGAGTCATGAGATCAGAACGCCGATGAACGGTGTATTGGGGATGACGGGTCTTCTTCTCGAGACGCCGCTCAATGAAGAGCAGCGAAAATTCGCCGAGATCGTGCGCGATTCCGGTGAATCGCTTCTCGGCATCGTGAACGACATCCTGGATATCTCCAAGCTCGAATCGGGCAAGTTCGAGCTCGAATGCATAGACTTCGATCTCGTAAAAGCGGTCGAGAGCGCGGTTGCGCTGATGGATGCGAAGGCACGGGAGAAGGGCCTCGATCTCGGCGTGTTCGTCGATCTCGCCGCACGCGGCGTCTATCTCGGAGACCCCACGCAATTGCGTGGCATTATCCTCAACCTCATCGGCAACGCGATCAAATTCACCGAAAAAGGTGGCGTCTCGGTACAGGTGACGGTGCACAAAGTCGACGACCCGGTTACGGAACTCTCGCATTTGCGTTTTGACGTAAAGGATTCCGGAGTAGGGATTCCGGAAACGTCCCGCGAGCGGCTCTTCGTGAAATTCAGCCAGGCGGACAATTCGGTGACCCGGCGGTATGGGGGAACTGGCCTGGGCCTCGCAATTTGCAAACAACTCGTCGAACTGATGGGGGGGCAGATCGGTGTCTCCAGCCGCGTTGGCGTGGGGTCCACCTTCTGGTTCGAGCTTTCACTGCCCCGGTCCTCCGCACAGCTGCCCGACATGCGGACTCTGCCCGGCGAGCTGGAAAAACTGAAGGTGCTGATTGTTGACGATCTCTCGATGAATCTGGAGATCCTCGGTCGCCAGCTCGGCGCTTACGGCATCAAGGCCACGGCCGCCGGAGACGCCTTCGACGGCTTCGCGCAACTCGAGCGCGCCTGGCACAGCGGAAAGCCGTACGACATTGTATTCCTCGATCAGATGATGCCGGGAATGTCCGGCGAGGAATTGGCCTCGCGAGTCCGATCGCATCATTCCCTCAGCGGAACGAAGCTCGTTCTTGTTACATCTGCAGGAAGTTATGGCGTCAGCAAGGCATTCGCTGCCCTTATCGACGCAAGGCTGGACAAGCCGGTACGCCAGCACGAGCTTCTCGACTGCCTGGTCAGGCTGCATAACGTGCCGTCGCACCCCTCGACAGTTCTGCACGAAATCGATGGCCGGCCATCAGGGCTCAAAAGATCGTTGGCACGACCGTTGCGAATTCTTCTCGCGGAAGACAACAGGATCAATCAGATATTTGCGATGGCCCTGCTGCAAAAAGCCGGTCACGCGGTCGAGCTGGTCGAAAACGGCGTTCAGGCCGTCGATGCGGTACGTCAGAACACCTATGACGTCGTGCTTATGGACGCCCAGATGCCAGAGCTGGACGGCATCGGCGCCACGCACCAAATTCGCCGCCTCTCGCAGCCGAAATGCGCAGTCCCGATCATCGCCCTGACGGCAAACGCAATGGCGGGTGCGGAGAGGGAATACCTCGAAGCCGGCATGGACGATTACGTATCAAAACCTGTCCAGCCAGACGTACTTTTGACAAAGCTCGCTCTCATCGGCAAATCCATTGCGGAGAAATTGCCCCAGCCCGTCGCAGTCCTTGAAGCCCGGGCCGATGCGGCCGACCCCGCCGACCTGAGGCGCGAGACACATGAACTCTCGGCACTCGACCTCGACAAATTGTCAAGTCTGCAGGGCATCATGGCGCTTTCAGCTGTCCGCGACATGTTGCGTCTGTACCTCCTCGACGCCGACAGTCACATGGCTTCCATCCGGAATCAGGATGCCCTGGGAGATTTTGATGGCATGGCACGAAATGCCCACGTCATCGTAAGCACCGCCGGCAACATCGGCGCTTCCCGGGTTTGCGGACTTGCCCAACAATTATATTCTGCGTGCCAAAGCCCGGATCGCGAGATGATCAAACGTCTTGTTGAACGATTGAGCACTGCGAACGTGACAGCATCCGATGCGATTCGGGATTGGTTGTACACCAGCGGATCGGCAGAAGAATCGTCCGCGCTCTCGGCGGCGTAGGCACTTCAGACGTACGGCCAAAGAACCGCGCTGCCGGCTCCGGCGCGGGAACTGACCAAACGCTGCACGGCTCTCCCAGGAAACGTGTGGTCGCGCGGTGCGCGCCGTTCACGAGTCAACCGCGCAGGACGGACGGTCCCCCATTTGGCCGGTTGTGCCAGTTTTTCGACGTATGGAATCCACACATGCTGAACGCAGGAACAAAGCTATGAAATTCGGCGGCCTGAAGGTGAAGTTTATTATATCGTTTGGAATCATGCTGGCGCTCATTTGCGGGGTGGGGGTCTTTTCGCTCTTCCAGTTCGAGCGCATGGCACGACTTAACTACGTCACGAATTCTGAAACGCTTCCCAGCGTGGCCGCCGGCGGGAGGCTAGACGCCGAACTCAGCAGCATCAGAAGAGCAGACGCCGAACACATGCTTGGTGCCAGCCCGGCAAGCTGGGCCGAGGCGGAAAAAGCCATCGCAAACTCAAAAACTATAATTGCTGCGGATCTCGAATATCTTCCTCTCTCGATCAACACCGATGAGGAACGATATGTCGTCACAGCGCTTGCGGAAAAAATGCCGCAATTTTTCCGTGCCAGCGATCATCTTATTTTGTTGTCCCGCGCCCGCCATGTTCCTGAGGCTGAAGCGCTCTTCACGGGCGAACTGGACGGCAATTTTCGCCAGATGAACAAGCTCATCGATCGCTTTGTCGCGATCAATAGCGCACAGGCCCAAGCATCAAGCCTAAATGGCGTTGCCACAGAAGATCGCTCTCTCTATGTAATCTTGTGCGTGATGCTGCTCGCAATCGTCGCCGCGATGGCGGTGTTCGCGGTATTGGTGCGAACTGTCATTTCGCCTCTCGTGGCGATGACCCGGGAAATGGGGGAACTCTCCGCAGGCAACGCGAACGCCGCTGTTTCGTCCCCGGTGCGCGAAGACGAAATCGGTCGGCTCGCGCATGCAGTGACTCAGTTCAAGGCCACTGCGATCGTATTGCGGGCGGCGAAAGAAGAAGCTGAGGCGGGAAATCGGGCAAAGTCCGCTTTTCTCGCCAACATGAGCCATGAACTGCGCACTCCGCTCAACGCGATAATCGGCTTTTCGGATCTTATGCTGGCTGCGTCCTTCGGGCCGATCGGCAACCCGCGCTGTCTGGAGTATATCGCGGACATTCAAAAGAGCGGATGTCATCTTCTCAAATTGGTCAATGACATCCTGGATTTGTCGTGTCTGGATGCCGGCCAATGCCCTCTCCAGGAGCAGGAGATTTCCATCGAAAAGCTCCTCTCCGACGTGGAGCACATGGTTGTGGGGCTGGCGGACAACGCCAGGGTCAAGGTGTTGATGGACGCTCCGCGCGGCCTTTGCCACCTGTTCGCCGACGAACGTCGCGTTTGCCAGATTGTTCTGAATCTACTCTCCAATGCGATCAAGTTCACACCCGAAGGCGGCAGCGTTGTTGTTAAGGCCAGCGAGACAGCCGACGGCTTGATGCTTCAAGTGCGGGACACCGGAATGGGAATAGCTCGCAAGGATGTTTCGGTTGCGCTTGAACGCTTCAGTCAGGTCGATTCACATCTGGCCCGAAGACATGAAGGAGCTGGCCTGGGATTACCTCTCACCAACCAACTTGTGGCGCTTCATGGCGGAACGCTCACGATTGTTGGCGAAATTGGCATTGGAACAATCGCGACCGTGATATTTCCGCCGAGGCGCAGTATCAGCGTCGCTGCTGCAATTGCAGCTTAAAGCGAACGTTGGCGTAGAATTCACGCCCCGCCGATGATCCCGGAGTCAAACAGCCTGGGCTTTTCGTCGAAGCCGGCTCCAAAAGGGAGTCTGTTTCGGGATCGCGTGAGGAGCCATCGGCGTGGACGGCGTTGCCGATCGATGCCGGCGAATCTGCTCCAAATCCGGCATTCCGCTTCTGGCCTTGGAGTCCCCTGGGCACGGGGTTAGTATCCAATGCTGGTCAGGGGGAAACAAATGGCGCGGATTACGGCATTTGGCGGGGTATTCTTCCATAGCGCAGACCCACAGACACTTGGCGCGTGGTATCGCGACATGCTCGGGCTGAGTATTGAGGATTGGGGCGGCGCAATGATACGCGCGGAAGGTGCCGGTCCCCCCTATGGGGTATGGTCTCCTTTCAACAAGGACACAGGCCATTTCAAGCCCTCGTCACGCGAGTTCATGATCAATTTCGCGGTTGACGACCTGGACGGATTTCTTGCCGGGCTTGAGGCCAAAGGCGTTGAGGTGAATGGCCGTCAGCAGATGGATGGCATGGGCAAGTTCGCGTGGATACTCGATCCTGACGGAACGAAGATCGAGCTTTGGCAGCCAGAGCAGGAACCGCAGCCAGCGGCCCGCTGACGATTTCCCAATTGAGCATCTACCCCGGACTGTGATAAATTCATCTGCCGTTCAGGCCGACTGGGGTAGGCGTGAATCATGGAGAACGGTAGAGACTTTTCTGAGCAGGCAAAACTAGCGCGTGATGCCGCTTCCAGGGCCGAGAATGAGGCGATAAGGGCCAAGTGGATTCTGGCAGCGGAATTGTGGGAAACGCTCAGATTGGAGCATGAAGTAGTCGCTCGATTGCGCAAGCAGGAGACTAGCCGCTAACGATCTCCCGAGCAGGCCGCCAACACAATTGAGCACCGCGAACGTGACAGCATCCGATGCTATTCGGGATTGGTTGTACACCAGCGGATCGGCAGAAGAATCGTCCGCGCTCTCGGCGGCGTAGGCACTTCAGACGCACGGCCAAAGAACCGCGCTGCCTGGCGCTGTCCGAATTGGGACAATCGAATGTGGAAATCAGGGCGATGGTGCACTACTCAAGTAGTGCACCATCGCCGAAATCAGGACATTCCTCAAAAGCTGTACATCGCTTCAATAAGCGAGCAGAAAACGGCCAATCCAAGGAATGCTGCCGCCGCTGTCAGGCCAGCACGTATCCTGCCGTCCCGCGTCAGCCATATTGAAAGGCCAACGGACAGAGCCGCCACGAGAGGTGGGATGAAAAAAAGAAGCTTGGCCCACTGGTAGGACTTTCCGCTGACCTCGAACAGGCCGTGGGCGGCGAGGTTCTCGGCAGGAAACCCCCATACAAGTCCCGCGATTGCAGCGACCACAAGTGTCCCCATGCGCTTCAGAGGCATGTCAGCTTAACTCCTGCTCGATTACCGTGAATCATCTAATAAAGGGCAAAACCAGTACGCTCGGGACCGAATATACAGACTCGGCGATGAAGAAATCAGGTATCATCCGAATTAGGGCGCGAAATTTGGACAACCTACCGACCTCATCTTTCCTGAACGATTTCTCGGAGGGTGTTTTCATCGCACCTGCCGTCTCGGCGGTGATGGGACAAAAGACCCCATGATAGCCGCCCATATAGGACTCATTCGCAAACTCATTGCAGATGGCCAATGTCATGGAATGGGCGTGGAAGGACATTGGGAATCATGACCTTGATTGGCCGTTTTCCGTTCGAATTCAGTGTTGGTAAATCTACGTTTGCGCTAAATGTCAGCAGCATTAATACTTGAGATATATTATAGAAATGGCGGTTTAATCCTGGATCGAATACAGGAACTCTGCGTTTTCATTTGAACCACGGTGGTGCGAGCAGCAAGATTTCCTTTGAGCCGCCCCTGGCGTCGAACACCGAGAGGAAATCGTCCCATGAACCGATTATTGAAAGCAGGGACCGCAATTGCAGGGCTTTTCGCCTGCGGCACCGCGACAGCGCAGTCACTCACAAATACGCCGGCCCTGCTGAATGGACCTGTCGCCTACGCAGCCGGAGAGGGTGAAACCCCCTCAGTATTTCCCGACTTCGATCCTGCCAGCCCTGTAGACCTTGGAGGAGCAGGCTACTTCGTCATTTTGACGGAAACCGGAATTACGGATGTGCCGGCGTCAGATGTTACCGGCAACGTCGGCGTAAGTCCCATTACAGGCGCCGCGGATCATGTGACCTGTCCCGAAGTCCACGGCAAGATTTACTCGGTCGACGACACCGGTCCCGCTCCGTGCAACATAAAGGCCCCCAGGAAACTGACCAATGCCGTACACGACATGGAGACTGCGTACACTGACGCGGCGGGCAGACCTGCCAGGCACATCAACGTAGGTGGCGGCGACATCGGAGGCCTCACGCTCAAGCCAGGCGTCTACCGCTGGGATACGGATGTGCGCGTGCCGAACGATGCCAGATTGAAGGGAGGCTCGCACGATGTGTGGATTTTTCAAGTATCGAAAAGTCTCATAGTGTCTGCGGGCAAACACATCCGACTGCGCGGACAGGCTCAATCGCAGAAGGTGTTCTGGCAAATCGCAGGGCATGTGTCCCTTGGGGCGAATTCGCACATTGAGGGCATCATCCTGTGCAAGACGGCGATTGACATGAAAACTGGAGCGTCGATCAACGGCAGGCTGCTTACACAGACGGCAGCGACACTGGAAATGAACAGCGTCACCGCCCCTTAGAACGCGCAGGGCGAAGTTCGGCATTCGTCCGTCACGTCGCCCGGCATCGAAGTGGCGGCGGATGACATTGTTCCCTCAATGATAGCAGGAGCGGCCTTTGCAGATCATCGTTCGCGATAACAACATCGACCAGGCGCTCAAGGTGCTGAAAAAGAAGATGCAGCGGGAAGGCGTCTTTCGCGAAATGAAACTCCGAAGCTACTACGAAAAACCATCCGAAAGGCGCGCTCGCGAACACGCCGAGGCGATCCGCCGCTACCGTAAGCTCCAACGCAAGCGTCTTCAACGCGAGAGCGGACTGCCGCGCTAACAGGCCGGCAGTGTATTTGTGTGGATTTCAAAATTTCCCTACCGAAGTTGTTTGGCCGACACCGGTATGGTGTCGACAGAATCTACGGATAAAAAATCGCGCGCATCGGGATCGCGTCGCCGCGGCGGCCGTCACCCGGCAAGCATCATTCCGCAATCCTTCTCCCGCGCGGCCCTGCGATCGAACGTATAGACGGTTTCACTGCCGAGAGCCGCGCAGGTCCGCTCGATCAGATAGTCGGCGAAATCTGCCATGCCGCCACGATAGCGCGACAGCGCGGCCCAAGCCTGCTCCGCATCCTGCACGACCAATGCGCCTGTCTGAAGCAGGTCTTCGACAATTGAGGCGATCTGCTCGCGCTTCGCAGCGTAGAGGTCTTCCATCACCCAAACGGTTTCCGCGAGCACCACCGAAGTGACAAGCCCGGGGTTTTCCGGCGTCAAACGTTCGATGAGCCGCGACGCGGCAGCCGATTGCCTGGGATCGTCCTGTGCGAAGTAGCGGACGAGAACGTTGGTATCGAGGCCGATCACCGGCCGGCCTTTCGCCGGATGGCCCGGTTCATGTCCTCCACCGAAACTGCTTTGCGGGGCCTGGCGAGAACGCCCTTGAGCGCTGTCACCGGCAAGGTTGCCGGCTTGATGAGCCAGCCTTCGGCCGTTCTCACAAATTCAATCCGGCTGCCGGCTTCAACGCCCAGTTCGGTGCGGATTCTGGCGGGAATGACAACCTGCCCCTTCGTGCTGACAATCGCGGCCGTCATCAGAGTGTTCTCCTGTCTTACTTTATGGTAAGACGGTCGTCGCAAAAAGTAAAATCGCTGCTATCACTTCAAATACTGCCTGAACCAGGCGAGCGTGCGGGCTTCGGCATCGGCGATGTGGGCGGGATCGCGCAGGCCGTGGCCCTCGCCGGGATAGATTGCGTATGATGTCGGTACGCCCCGATCGTGCAACGCGTGCCAGAATTCCTGCGTTTGCGGCGCCGGACATTCGATGTCGCTTGCGCCCACATATTCGAACACCGGCGTCTTCACGCTGCGGATGTAAGTGATGGGCGAGGAGCGCGCGTAGATCTGCGGATCGTCGTACACGCTCGCGCCGAAATAGGGGATCATCCACTCGTCGATGCCGTTCTCCCCGTAGTAGGAGAGCCAGTCGCTGATCCCGGCGCCGGCCACGCCGGCCTTGAAACGCGTGGTCTGCGTCACCGCCCACATGGTCATGTATCCGCCATAGCTTCCGCCGGTGATGCCGAGCCTGTCCCCGTCTATGGCCGCCTGCCGCTCCACGGCATCAATGCCTGAAAGTATGTCGCGCAGATCGCCGTGGCCGAGATCGCGCACATTGGCGGCCGTGAAGGCTTCGCCCTGCCCGAAGCTGCCGCGCGGATTGGGAAGAAAGAGTGCGTAACCCGCTTCGAGCAGTGCGCGGTTTGTACCGGGCCCATAAAAATGCGGTATCGCCGCAGCCGCCGGGCCGCCATGCACGACGGTGATGAGCGGCAGCTTGCCGTGCGCGTTCGTGGGCAGGAGCAGCCAGCCCTGCACGTCGAAGCCTTCGTTCTTCCATTCCATGCTGCGCGCGGAGAGCGGCATCGTGGCGCCCGCATTGGAACGGGTCAGATCGTGCCAGCGACTGGGCGGCCCTGTTTCGATCTCCGGTGGCGCAGTGAAGCTTTGATGCACTGTCGCGATGATCGGTGAAGGACAGCCAATCGACACGCCGCCGTCACGGCCGGTCAATGTTTCATCACCCTGCCACAGCATGACCGGCGGGCCGGGTTTTGTCGCATCGGAGAAGGCGACGAGCTGCGTCGCGGGTCCGGCGAGAAGCTCGGCGTGCAAGCGGCCGTCGCAACCCCAGGCGAGGCTGCGCGCGGACGCATGCATGCCGGATGTAATATCGACGGCCTTCCCGCCATCCGCCGGTACGGTGAAAATATCGCCGCCCGTGGAGCCGAAATCGCTCATCAACCCGCTGATGAAGGCGACGGTGCCGGTTTTCGAGACCACCGGGTCGGCAATCTGGTGACGCGGGTCGGGTGGCGTAAAAAGTAGTTGGGCGTGCCCGCTCCTGGCATCAAAACGATAGAGCTTCGCCACCCACCAATTGTCGTCGCCATCGCCTGGTGCGGCGGTGCCCACGAAGCCCTGGCCGTCCGGCAGGAAGTCGTACTGATAGACGAAGAGATTCGCCGGCGAGACCCAGCTGATCTTGCCGCGGTCGAGAACTGCGATGCGCTGCTCTGCGACTGGCCGGGTGAGATCGCCGGTGACCGGCGCACCAGCCTGTGTCGCGCCCACTTCCTTCCCGGCGCCCGCCGTGGCCAGCATGGCAAGCCGCCCACCCGGGCCGTAACGCAGCGCCTCAATGGTGCCGTCGAAATCCACAATTCTGGTCAGACCGCTTCCGCTTGCCGCGACCGAATAGAGCGCGCGTGCGTGGCTGCCCGGCGTCCGCAGCGCGAAGACGAGCGTATTGCCGTCCGCAGCCCAGGCAGGCGAGGACGGCCAGCATTCGCGCACGTTGCCACAGGGCAGACGCAGCGTGGTCGTGTTCTTTCCGTCGACCGTACGGATGATCAGTGCACGGATAACGGGTTCGCCGCCCCAGGGCGAGCTGTCGCCCTCGACAGACGCGACATGGCTGCCATCGGGCGACAGCGCGATTTCGAGGAACTGGTGCGTGCTCCGTTCCGCCTTTGCGGCGCCGATCGACAGCGCCCCGGCCACGACGAGCGCAAAACCAGCAAAGAAAAAGCGGACCATGAGCCTATGCTATCGGCCCTGCCATTGCGCGTGCAAGCAGCCGGTGCGACGGGCACTGTCTCAGTTTGAATTGCTCCAAGTACACAATCCTTGTGAAGCGCGAAATCACCACACGACTTGATGACAAACAGCAGCGGATTTGCGGCGATCACCAGCGCCGAGACCAGGAGCGGTATTCGGCGTTTTATTGCGGGGTATCAACGTTGGAGGGCACAGAGGGCCACAACAGCAACGCTGCGCGTATGGCGCACAGAGCGTTGCCGCCGTTACCGAAGTTCCGACCGGTTGGCCGCGTGGCGTTGTGACGAGGGTAACGCTGCCCCTGTCACCGAATTAACTGAAATAGCGTTGCCATTGACTATCGGAACACGATGTGGGCTGCTGCCTGTGCGGGGATTAGGGGAACATCATGAACAGGATTACAGGACTCACAATCGCCTGCCTGGCATTCGCCGGGCTGCTTCCGATCGGGAGCGCACAAGCCGCCGGCGCATTCAGCGTGCTCTACAATTTCCAGGGCGGCAATGACGGAGCGGGTCCGTCTGGCCAACTGATCACGGATTCGGCCGGCAACCTTTATGGCACAACGCAATTTGGCGGCGGTTTCACCGGGTGCGGCGACAACGCCGGCTGCGGAACTGTGTTCAAACTGACCCCGGCGGGCAGCGAGAGCGTGCTCCATGCGCTGAACGGCATTAGCGACGGAGCCTTCCCGGATGGCCCCTTGTATCGAAACAAGGGCAATCTTTACGGAGCCGCAGCCGCCGACGGCGGGGAAAGCGCGGGAGCGGTTTTCAAAATCACGGGCGCCGGAACATACAGCGTGATTCACGTGTTCGCCGGGCCGCCCGACGGGTTCGCGCCGGATGGCGGCTTGACGAAGGGCGGTCCCCGTCATCTCTACGGAACGACGTTTGAAGGCGGTACCGGAAACTGCGCGATAGGCTGCGGCACGGTCTACAAGATTGCAAAAAACGGGACCGAGACCGTTCTCTACTCTTTCGCAGGCGGAGGCGACGCCTTTCCGACGACCGCTCCGATCAAGGATTCCAAGGGGAATCTCTACGGCACGCTCGGCGGCGACGGCCCCACCAATTGGGGCGAGATCTACAAAATTGCGCCCGATGGGAGCGAGACGGTCCTCCATTCCTTCACAGATGGCAGCGATGGAGGTGATCCTCAGTCCAGCCTGCTCATGGATTCCGCGGGGAATCTGTACGGAACGGCGGGTACGGGCGGCACGGGCTCTGGAACGGTCTTCAGGCTCGCGCCCGACGGCACCTTCACCGTGCTGTATGGCTTTGCCGCAACAGGAGCAGACGGAGAAGACCCCACCGGGAATCTGGTGCGCGACGCGAAAGGTGATCTCTTCGGCACAACATTTTTGGGGGGCCCTTCGGGCAACGGCGAGGTGTTCGAAATCGATCCCTACGGCCGCGAATTCGTGCTGTACGGATTCACCGGAGGAAATGATGGCGCGGGTCCCAGCGGTCTGCTTCGAGGTTCCGGCGGGCTTCTCTACGGCACCACCCCGTTGGGCGGGAGCCATGGCCTGGGCGTCATCTACGAGGTCGCTCCTTTCGAGTGAGCGTTTCGCGGAATGCGCGGCCTGCCCGCGCACGCAACGGATATGTTCGCAGCCGAAACTACGCGGTCAGCGAAGCCCTTCCCATAGCAATGAACGAAACTCGGTGACGTAAAATGGGTTTTCCGATCTGTCGCAGCGCCGAGCTATGGCCATGAATTAACTGGCGCCGGATTCCGGGCAACCGGTCGTGAACCAATTTTCTTCCAAGACGGCGATCTCTGTTGCGACATGCTCGCCGAACTGGGGCGCATTCTCGCCCGCGCCATCGCACGGCGCGCACCCAGACCCAAACCCAAACCTAAACCCAAACGGCGCCAGGCCGATCAGCCGCAACTCCTCTGAGCGCCGTTGGGATGCCCTGTCACCGTATTCCGCCACCCGGCGCGACACTCCTGACACTGATTTTTCTGATGCGGTGTGAGCGAACACAAACTTCTCCCATGGCTTCAAATTCCGGGTTATCTTCGGGCCCAAAGTCGGGCAAAGCCACGCGAGATTGACCCGCCATTCAGCAGGAACCACGCGAGCCATGTTTGCAGCCGCAACCTATCGATCCCGCCGCGCGATCCTGGCGCAGGCGATGGAGGGCGTCGGTCTTTTTCCTGCCAGCCCGCCAAGCCCGATGAACTACACGGCCAATCCGCACGCCTACGTACAGGACAGCTGCTTCGCCTATTATTTCGGAATTCCACAGCCCTTTCTCGTGGGCGCAATCGATTTCGACAGCGGCGAAGACTTCATTTTCGGCGATGAGCCTACGCTCGACGATCTGATCTGGCTGGGCTCGGCCACCCCTTTGGCAGAGTGGGCGGAGCGGTCTGGAGCGGCTCGTGTTCTTCCTTACGGCGAATTGCCTGCGTGGCTCACGAAGAATCGCGGCGGCCGCATTGTTCATTACACGCCGCCTTTCCGCGGCGCGGTGACGATTCAATTGGCGGAATGGCTTGGCATTCCGGTGCCGGAAATTGCGGAGCGCGCCTCATCGCCGCTTGTCCGCGCCATTGTCACGCAGCGCGAAATTAAATCGGCCGAAGAAATCGTGGAGATGGAGTCGGCGCTCGCCATCACCGCGGAAATGCACGCCGCGGCGATGCGGCTTTCGCGGCCCGGCGCGATGGAACACGAAATCTCCGGCGCGATCGAAGGCGTGGCGCGCGCAGCCGATTGCACACTGGCCTATCCCGTCATCTTTTCCGCGCGCGGAGAGATTCTGCACAATACCATGCACGACCGGCGCCTGGCCGCAGGCGATTTGGTCGTCAATGACAGCGGCGCCTCGAGCCCGCTTGGATATGCGAGCGACATCACGCGCACGCTGTCCATCGGCGGGCATTTCGATGCGCAACAGCGCGTGTGCTACGAGCTTGTGCTCTCCGCGCAGAAAGCGGCGATCGAAGCCTGCCGCGCGGGAGCGCCGTATCTGGCTGTGCACAGGCTCGCCGCGCGCGTGATGACGGAAGGGCTCGTCGCCGAAGGTCTGTTCCGCGGCGATCCCGGCTCGATCGTCGAAACCGGCGCCTATGCGCTCTGTTTCCCGCACGGCGTGGGGCACCAGATCGGGCTAGACGTGCACGACATGGAAGCCCTCGGCGAGGATCTCGTCGGCTATGATCATACGGTCCGGCGCAGCGAGCTCTTCGGCCTGCGCAATTTGCGCATGGCGAAGGCGCTCAAACCCGGCATGTTGGTGACGGTCGAACCGGGACTCTATTTCATTCCGCGGCTGATCGACCGCTGGGAAAAGGAAGGCCGCTACACGGAGTTCATCGACTACGAGAAGGTGCGCAGCTTCCTGGGCATCCACGGCATCCGCATCGAGGACGATGTGCTTGTCACCGACGGCGCCCCCCGCGTCCTCGGCAGCGGAATTCCGAAAGAGATCGGAGAAGTCGAGGCGGCGCTGTCTGCGTGAGTATTCGGTCGACACCATACCGATTCCCCTGGCGAATGCTTCCTCGCCCCATCGTGCGCCCGACGTGGGACGCAAAGGCCGACTTGTTCGCGGGACAGCCTGCCAACCAGAGAATACGTATTGCGTCGACCGATTGCTGCATGAGCGAATGAAAAAGCCGGACGGTATTGCGCCGCCCGGCTATCAGCTGACGGCGGGGTGGTAGGGATGCCGAAGGGGATCGGCGGGTCGCCAGCTGGGGCGATTGTGCCTCGCAACAGAGACTGGAGTCTGCCCCCTATTGCTCACCTCATGAAGAAAGTGGCGCGCTATGAATCCCGAGCCCGCGCCGCTTCGTGCATTCCGCCATCTCGAAGGTTGTTAAAACAGGCCAGTCTGCGATTAACGATTCGTTTACGATCTGAGGGTCGCTGAGCGTCCTATTGAACGCTGGCGCTTGAGAGGCCTTAGAAACACCGTTCAAACAGTGTTCGCGGCTCCGTTCTTTTGAGATCGAGGAGGCTAAGCGGCCTAAGAAGAAGAAGCAGCAGCACTCGAAGTGGCCAATTTTTCGCGATCGTCTGCAAGCTTCAGAACAATGGGCTGCGGGCGCGATACCTTCCGACGGCCTTCCCACAATTCTACGTCATGCCAGCCACGGCTGGACCGAATTCGATCGGCGAGGAAGTAAGCGTCAGCGTCATCAGGAGAATGGAAGGTCTCAATTTCAAGTATGCGTCCGCCCGGCGAAATGTTGTAACAGCGATAGAAGGCCATCACGTCGGCACCTCCCTGGGTACATGGCATTTTGCGCACATCGCTGAACATCTCGATGTTCAAAAGAGGACACGCGGCCCCGGACTGCGAGGGCAATCGTCATATCAAAACGAAGTAACAAAAAAGCCGGACGGTGTAGTACCGTCCGGCCAGTCGACTGGAAGGGGACTCCATTTGAAATCTGCGGGTGTCAATCCACCGGGACACGTTGCTCCAGGACAGGCACGCAGTCTGAGCCTTATTGCTCATCATGACGGTTATTTTACAGAAATCGCCGCGGGATGAATTGAGGATGGCTATGTCCGACCGCCTGTCATCATGAAGAAAGTATTAAGTCATCAGGTGTGTGGTGGCTCCAGGAGCGCCGCAATGAGTATTTGGTCCGCTTGCGGCAAAAATGTGAGATACGTCCAGCAACCAAAAGCCGCGCGGGGGTTGCCTTTGGACGGAGAACCCCATGGCGAATTCTGATGGCCTGTCGGAACGATATCGCGCCCAAGCGGACGAGATGCTCGCCGCTGCTGCGAAAACGCCATGTCCGATCGTACACATCAACCTTTCCAGAGCAAAGGGCTCCGGACGCCTGAGGTATTGGTCGAGCAGACTTCCCGTCAGGATGGACAATGTGGCCGCCGAACATCACCGGGCTGTATACGGAACAGGCGCAAACACCAACTACAAATTGTTCAACAGTGAGAAAGAAGCCCGCGTAGCGGCCGCCGATGCCATAGGCAGCGGCGCCGTTAGGCAGGTGGCCGTCGAGGAGAACAAGAGCGGGGAATGGGTGTTGTCAGAGGCGCCGAGCCACGGCCCACCACTCGGGGAATAGGTATGGTGTCGCACCGGGAAGGTGTCTCACCATTCTCTCATGACGATTTGGTGTTTCTTGCGAACTGGCACGGTGTGCTAAACCGTATCCGGTCGCGTGATGTGGCGAGCGACGCCACGGCGCGTAGAACGGGGAACACCTCAAAATGTCCACGTCTGGAAATGGCCAAAGGCCGAACTTTCAATTGCGTAGCGGGGCGGCCGCGTTCGCGGCGGCGCTTTCCATTCTGACATCGGGCGGCCCGGCGGCCGCGGCGAAGATCGTCACGATCGAAATCGGCACCCAGGGCTTCACGACGGCCTATGGCATCAACGCCGCCGGTTCGATCACCGGAGGTTATGACGATCCCACTCTCGGCTTTGTCCGTGCTGCCGACGGAACGATCACGACGTTTAACCCTTCGGGGTCATCGGAAACCTACGGGATGGGGATCAATCACAAGGGTGCGATCGCCGGATACTGGTGGAATGGTTTGACCCACGGATTCCTGCGTTCGCCTCAGGGAAAACTCACGACGTTCGATCCCGAGGGATCCGTCGATACCGAGCCGTTCCGCATCAACGACGCGGGCACGCTGTGCGGCTATTACGCCGACAGCAAGTACGTCAAGCACGGATTTGTACGCAGCGCCGACGGCGCAATCACGGCCTTCGACCCCGAGGGGTCGACCGGGACGCAATCGCTCGGCATCAATGCCGCGGGAACGATTAGTGGATATTACTCCGACAATAGCAACGTGTATCACGGGTTCATTCGCGCCGCCGACGGTACGATTACGACGTTCCAGGTGTCCGGATCGGATACCATACCCTGGGGTATTAACGACAGCGGTACGGTTACGGGATCGTACGGCGACGGCAACACCGGCCTCACGCACGGCTTTGTGCGCGCGGCGGACGGCACGACCACAAGCTTCGACGTGTCGGCCGATGTCTCCACCCAGCCGGCGGTCATCAATGACAAGGGTATGATCGCAGGAAGCTATATGAACAACGTCGGCATCAGGTACGGCTTTGTGCGGTCCGCGGACGGCAAGATCACGCTTTTCAACCCGCCGAGATCGACCGAAACCCAGGTTTGGGATATCAACAACGAAGGCGCGATCGTCGGGTGGTACTGGAAGGGCCTCAAGGGCAACAGCCCATTTTATGCCTTCCTGCGCACGCCGTAATAGAAATCACTTTTTCTGTCAGGGATCGCTGCCACCGTCACCGCGGTTCCAAACGATTGGCTGCGTAGCGTTGTGCCGAGCGTAACGCCGCCCCTGTCACCGCATTACATGTTCGAGATGACAACAGCGCATCGGCGCGCCCGGTTGTTGAGAGTGATGGCGCCGGACACGACCTTGAATCGCGATGAACTCAGGACAAGTGCGGAGATCGTTGGATTGGGGAGAACCGCATTCGGGTATTGCGAACGCCGGCGAGCGAAATTCTGAACGACGAAGCGATCAAGGGTATGCTTGTCAGCATCGCGCAGGCTGCCGCCCCTCCCCCGCGCCGTGCGCGAGGGAGGAAGCTATAGCAGTGACGATGTGTGAATCCCGTAGCCTGTGAGAGGAGTGGCGCGGGATTCAGATTCGCATTCGGTCAGGGAAGTGTTGGAACCAATCTTGGTACATGGTGCAGAACGGGAACCTGCGCAGATCTGGCGCCGGCTCCGCCCGGACAGTCGTTCGCCTTCGGACAATAAAGATAGCCGACGAACAGGCCACTGGAGGTTTCTCCATCCATCGCAACGACGCCTTTGTCGTTGAGACCCCAGGCTTCCACAAAGGTCGAGTTGGGCACGGTAAGTTCGGTGAATGTCTTCGTCTTGATGTCGTAGGTGAAGCCGTGCCGGTTGGCAGAGGTGTCGGTATAAAGTCCGCTGATCTCACCCTTGTTGTTGATCCCTTCGACATTTGTCGTTCCGCCCGGATCGTCGATGGTCGTGGCCGTGCCGCCGCTCAGCAGGAAGCCGTGCTGGATTCCGCTCGAGTCCGCGTACCAGCCGACGATGTCGCCCTTGTCGTTGATGCCGCGGCCGGCCACCGCGGTCGTGGTGATGCCCGGCAGCGTGATGCCCGCCTTGTACTGGGCGTTTTTGCCGGTGTAGCCGAAGATATTGCCTGACGAATCCAGATAACTTCCCGTAAAGACGCCCTTCTTGTTGATGCCCTGGGCGAGGTAGTTCAGCGGCGTGCCATCCATGGTCACGTCGGTGATGGTCCCGTCCGGACTGCGCTCGTAGGGGATGTAGTCGGCCGTATTGCCGCTCTGCACGTTATCGATGCCCGTGATGTAGCCCTTTTTGTTTATCCCGCGCGGCTGCGTGCCGCCGGTCCCATCGTCGTTGAAGGTGGTATAATTGCTGCCGTCGGCCGGCCCGACAAAGCCGATCTCGATGCCGCTGCTGTTGAGCCAGTATCCGGTGACGGTCTGGTTTTTGGTGACTCCGAATGCGATCGTTTCGGTGCTGCCGCTCACCAGGGGAAGCTGGTACAGCGTGCCTTTGGCGATGGCCGGCGCCGTGGCCACGAGACTTACGAGCGCTGCCGAAATCATCAGTGCTTTTCTGGTCATTGGTATCCCCGTTGTGGAACATTCATGCGCGGATTCCGCGCGATTTTCCTGGCGGAAGCGAGAGCCAATTCCGACCTCGAAGTGGAACCACCTCGCGATTTCGTGAAGACAACGCTTATCCCTCGGCCGGGGAATCCTGGATCGACGCAGCTATCCATTGCAGGCATGGTCGGATACGCATCGCCACCGCGATGACGTGAGACGATAGCTCCACGAGTCACGTTTGCGTGAGGATTTCGCGCGCGTCTCGTGGTTACGGAAGGCTGCTAAAGATGACATCCACGCTAGAGGTCTTTCTGGGCTGCCAGTCTTTCGTCGTGCTCTTCATCGCGCTGCACGATTGGGTGCCGCTGGGCAAGTTGAACAATCTTGCGGGAGTGCGCGCGGTGGATACTACGACCAGACAACGGTTCGTGCACACCCGTGCGTTCCTGCCGACGATTCACGGCATACGACCCGACAGGTTGCACGTGTGTTTTCAATTGAGGCGTTCGTGATCGGGTCGGAGTGCGAGCTTCCGCTGCCCAACAGCCGTCTGGCGATGCGAACAACAATCGTGACGGCCGCGAAATAAATTCGTTCGGTCGACACGATATCTGGTCCCCGAACGAATGCATCGCCGCCCCATCGCGCGCCGGGCGCCGGGACGCAGAGCCCAGGCCCCAAGCCCCGCATAGGGGCAGCCTGAATTGGTTTGACATAGCACCGAAACGGTAGTATTGCTGTCCGATCCAGAACAGGAGACCGCAATAACCAACACACAATTCAAACCCGGCAAATCAGGGAATCCTGGCGGGCGGCCAAAGGGTTCGCGCAATCTGGCGACCCTCTTCCGGACCGAAATGAGTGAGATCGTGGACGGAGACCCGCGAAAAATGTCGAGACTCGAAGCGATCATCAAAGCTCAGGCCGATCTGGCGGTGAAGGGCGACCCCAGAGCGACCAATGCGGTGATCAACCGGGTCGAAAAGCTCGAGGCGGCAGAAGCCGATCGCCAAATGCCCTCCTTCACGAGCGCCGACCGCGAAGTGATTGCGGAAATCCACCGCCGGCTCGGCCTGATCGAAAAACCGGGTACCAGCGAGGGAGCACCCACGCAACCGGGGCAAGAATGAGCAATCGTACCTTCGCCAAATACCGCGCCATCCTGCGCAATGACTTCCTGGCGTTCAGTCACCGTGCGTTCCGGGCGCTGAACGGCGACACGCCCTATCTCGGCAACTGGCACCTCCAAGTGATGGCGGCGAAGCTAGAAGCGGTGCGCCGCGGCGAGATTCGCCGGCTCGCGATCGCGCTGCCGCCACGGCATCTCAAATCGCACATGGTCTCGATCGCCTTCGTCGCCTTCGTGCTCGGCCACGATCCCGCGCGCCAGATCATTTGCGCGAGCTACTCACAGGACCTCTCCGACAAGCTGTCGCGGGATTGCCGCGCGCTGATGGGCGCGAATTTCTATCGCGGATTGTTCGCCACCGAACTTGCGCCCGATCGCCAGGCGGTCCAGGAATTCGCGACCACCAAACGCGGCTTCCGCCTCGCCACTTCGGTCGGCGGCGTGCTCACCGGGCGCGGCGCAGATCTGATTGTGATCGACGATCCGCTGAAAGCCGAAGAGGCGTATTCCGACGCGCGGCGCGGCAGCGTCAACGAATGGTTCGACACCGCGCTCGTTTCGCGCCTCAACGACAAGGAGAAGGGCGCGATCGTCATTGTCATGCAGCGTCTGCATGAAGACGATCTGGTCGGTCACGTGATGCAGACCGGCGGCTGGGAATTGCTCTCCTTCCCCGCGATCGCGGAGGAAAAGTCCATGTTCTCGATCGAGACGCCTTACGGTCCGCGATCCTTCGCGCGCCAGGAAGGCGACATTCTCCATCCCGTGCGCGAATCCGCCGACACGCTTGCGCGTCAGCGCGCGCAGATGGGCGCGCCCGCCTTTCTCGCGCAATACCAGCAAGCGCCCTGCCCGCGCGAAGGCGCGATGGTGAAGCGCAGCTGGTTCCCGCGCTACGCGCCGGAGGATATGCCGCCGCGCTTCTACATCCGTCTCCTGTCCTGCGACACCGCGAACAAGGCGAGCGAGCTCAGCGACTACAGCGTGCTGACCATGTGGGGCGTGCGCAGCCCACATCTGTGGCTGCTCGACGTGGTGAGGCGGCGGATGGAATATCCCGAGCTGAAGCGCACGATCAAAGAGATGGCGCAGCGTCACCGCGCGACCGATGTGCTCATCGAGGACCGCGCCTCGGGCACGCAGATTGTGCAGGAACTGCTTCGCGAGAACATCTCGGGCGTCAAGGCCGTCCAGCCGGCTGACGACAAGCAGATGCGGCTCTGGGCGCAGACGGCTGCGATGGAGCAGGGCCTCGTGCATCTGCCGAAAGAGGCGCCCTGGCTCGACGACTATCTGCGCGAACTGACGAGCTTTCCGAATTCGCGCTACGACGACCAGGTCGATTCGACAACCCAGGCGATGGCCTGGGTTGCCAAGCCGGGCGGCGAGCGCGGCTGGCTTGAATATGCGGAGAAGCAGCTTGAGAAGAAGGGGCTTGCGTGAGGCAACGAACCGCGGCCACGGCAACTCGGAACCGGGCTCTCGCAGATTATAGCGACAGTATACTTATTGTAGGTTGGACCCTCCTTTGGTGCCCAACTCTCATTCGGCGTCTTGCCAATCAAACAAAAACCCCACCGCCTTCGGGGTGGCGATGGGGTTTGGAATGCGCCGTCTGATGCTAAACAGGTCGCGGAATATCGTCCGGAAATCTTAAAACTCCATTAGTTAATGTCGGACGCGGCCGTACATTTGGGTAGTGCGTTCGTTTGGAATTCAGGCGTGCGCTCGCGAAGCCATTTGAGGCGATTGGTCAGACAAACCCTGGACAGATGCTCAACTGGGAGATCGCGGCGGGCTCCTGCCCGCATCAACCTTAATTCTCGAATTGGAGCGCCTTTAAAACCAATCAATGCAAAATGCTTCGCGACAGGCTGGCGGTCAGAGCGCACCCAATCGACGTACGCAGCACCAATCTGATCGTCGGCCTGTCGCCTCCAATGTGACCAGCGACCGGGCGCTTTGCGCCCTTCGTGATCTCTCCGCCGCCGAAATATCTCCGGCCTCCCCGACATCGGTGCGCCACTCCTGCAATCCCACCCGGTGTCACGGATCGCTCCAGGACTTTTGGAGTTTTGTGGCCCGGCCCTTGCATATTTCAGCTCTGAACAAGCTCGTGGGCCTTGGATTGTCTCAATCTGGTCCAAAGGTCTGCGGATTAGCGATGGGGATGAACATGAGCCACGTCGGCTATAGTGCCTCAAGCCCGATAGCGCGCAGAGCAGAGCGTCCATACAGCCCGCGCCCCGTGCTTGCGACCACTGAATCCTGGCGAGCCGAGACCTTGATCTACGCCGTCCTGCTGGCGAGCGTGGTTTTCTCGGTCCTTTGGGTTTCCTGAGCACCACGAAACACGCGAGGCGCCGTCGTTCCACCTCCTGGTCTGGATGAATTTGCGCCACGCGCGAATTCATGTGTGGTCGCTTTACCAATCAAGATGTCTGGCGCGAGCTCGTCGATCCGCCGCGATTATCAACGCGAAGGCGCGCAAGGGAAGAAATGGCGTGCCGGTATGGCAACTCCCCAATGCAGGATGCGGATTGAAAGGTCCGCGAAACCGGACAGTTCGCGATCCACATGGACCGTTGGCCGAATCATTGTATGACAATAGCGACATACGCCAACGTGAAGGAGCACACGTTGCAGATACGGGGTGCACTGTGGCTGGGAACCTGTTTGACCTTCCCCCGCCGGACCGATTGAAACGATTCCGCGAACTGGCAGCCGAGGCGGAGGCATTCGCCGCAACGATGAAGACGCAAGACCTTCGAGACGGCTATCTCAAGATAGCGTACCGCTGGACTGAGCTGGCGTCGCAGCTTGAGATGCATCACCCCGAACAGGTTGAGGCGCCGGAGGAGCATTCCGCGACTCGGCCTGGCAAGGAATGAAAACAGCTACGCCTGAGGTCAGGGTACGAAGAGGCCGCCCTTCACGAAGTGCTCGCCGTCGCGGGAATCCCTGTCGCGACGCCGGGCACGTTGGAGCAGCGGCTGAGTGGCGCGCTGACGCGCGTCAGGTGCTCGCTGCGGCCGAACAGCGACATGATCACGAAGCCGCGAAGATTGAGCCTGTCCGATCCCTCAAGCTTGATTTCGCTCTGATAGGTTTTTCCGGTCTCCGGGTCGTAAATCCAGCCGTTTTCCCATTTCCCCGGCGTGTCGAGCACCGGCATGAAGCCGCCCAGCACGGGAAGGCCGCACAGAGTCGCCGTTCGTTTCGCCGGATCGGGGTTCTGCAGATCCGTTCGTACAGCATCGGGCCGTGGACTCCAGCCGAGGCCCACAATCGTGCCGCAATACAAGCTGCCGCATCGTGAGATCTGCACGGTCCAGGCATGATCCTCGGTCATCCAGAAACCGGCAGGAGAATTGGAGGATATCGGGGCGGATTGCTCCGCCGCATCCACGGCGAACACGCCCGAACCGGCCGTGACTGCCGCAAGCGGCGCACCACAAAGCCACCCCATCACTACCGGGGCGAGCAATAACATTTGCAACTTACGCGAATGCAACACCATCATCACCATTCATCGAAGGGCGGGCCCCTGCTTAGAAAACCGGTAAGCGCACGCGACAGTTCCCGAGAATTCCGCGCGCGATTCCGGAGCGGCAGCGTAACGTAAACAAATGACAAGCCGGATTGACGGGGTACTTGCTGCAATAGAATGCGGCCACGACACACCTATCGCTCTGGAGCTCGCGCAAAGCTTCGGGAAGTAGCCTCTGGTCGCCGAATTTGAGTCTCTCCGCCGCGCATAAGGAAGAGCCGGATCTCTCCGGCTCCCTTCCGCAATCCATGGGGACGGCGTCACACGTGAGCGATGGTCTTCGCGAGACTGTTCTTTTCGGACATCACCCGACTGACGATCTGCTTCAGCTGCGACGGATTGTTCACGTTCTCCAGCAGCACATCGGAATATTCCTGGATGAAAGTGCCGGCGCGCATCTTGACGGTCGGCGCCGATTTGATAGATGACGAAAGGTTGTCCAGCGTTTTCATGGCCTGACGCTTTCCTTGGGAAACCCCATCGACCGGCGCGTCAATTACCACCAGGCAATTCACCCGTCATTATCATGGGTAAATTTCCCGCAACTTCTTCCTCGATGTTCACATTCCGGAAAGGTTCAGGGAATCGGTGGCGGCGCTTCATCAGCGTGGCGCGCCCGTCGCGCCGCATGCGCAACTGTGCGCGTCCATCGACCACGCGAAAGTCGATCGTATGCACGAGGCCACAATCGCAGCACTCCATTTGATAACCGTCTGCAACCGGCAACACCCACTCGTCCGGCTTCGGCTTGCCGTAGACGCGTCGCTTTCCCGCCATGACACCTGCCCGTTCGTCCCGTCTGCACGCTAACATGATTCTTTGAGGCAGAGATGGCCGTTTTACGATGATGAGGCGGACGAACGCGCGCGCTCGCTGGGGAGTGCGTTGCGCCCGGAGTGAATCACCACCCCCCAAAGTGTCATTCCCGCGAAAGCGGGAACCTAGAAGCAGTGCTTACGGAATTTCTTCACGGTCCTGGGTCCCGGCTCTCCGCTTCGCGTCGGCCGGGATGACACGCTTTAGTTACATAATCGGAACGCGCTCCAGAGTTGGTTAGACGTCGCGTCAATGTGAGCGCAGTTTGCTCTAATTCTTCGCGTCGGGTGGCGGCAGGATGTCTTCGTATTGCCGCCTGCGCGCGAGGATGCCGATGCCGATCGCCAGCGGGATCACCGGCCACAGCTTCCACAACTGGTCAAGAATATTGTGCGGGAGCAGGTTGAAGTTCGCGAGGAGCCCGATCACGCCCACCGCGATCAGGACGGCCGCGCCGAACCAGTGCCCCTGTCTTCGCTCCCGCCAGCGCATATGGCCTCGAAACTGATTCTCCACGGCGCACCATAACACCGGGGGCATCGCGGTCGAGACGGCCATGCGATCGGCACCTTTCCTCCGGAATCGGATACGGTGCGAACCAAAGAAGGGCCAAGAATCATGCGAATAATCCTGGGCGGTCTGCTGGCGGCGGCGCTGGCTTCGACCGCATACGCGGCCCGCTACGACGTCGCCGAAAAAAGCGTCAGCGAGCTGCAGGCCGACATGAGCGCGGGGCGCGTCACGTCAGCCGGAATCGTCAACGCCTATCTCGCGCGCATCGCCGCGATCGACCAAAGTGGACCCAAGCTCCGCAGCATCATCGCCGTCAATCCGGACGCGATGAAAGAGGCGCGCGCGGCGGACGCGGCCCGCAAGACCGGCAAAGTGCAGGGGCCGCTCTTCGGCATTCCGGTGCTGGTGAAGGACAACATCGAGACCGCGGATCCGATGGCGACAACCGCGGGGTCGCTCGCGCTTCGCAACAACGTCGCCCATCGCGACGCGCCGGTCATCGCGGGTTTGCGCGCGGCGGGCGCGATCATCCTCGGCAAGACCAATCTGAGCGAGTGGGCGAACATCCGCAGCTCGCATTCGATCAGCGGCTGGTCCGCGATCGGCGGGCTGGTCAAAAATCCCTATGTGCTCGATCGCAGCGCCTGCGGCTCGAGTTCGGGCAGCGGCGCGGCTGTTGCGGCGAACCTCGCCGCTGCGGCGATCGGCACGGAGACAGACGGCTCGCTTGTCTGCCCCGGCTCGCTTGACGGCGTGGTGAGTCTCAAGCCGACGGTGGGCCTTGTGTCGCGTACGCATGTCATTCCCATTTCGCAAAGCCAGGACACGCCGGGGCCGATGGGCCGCAGCGTCGCCGATGTCGCGATCCTGCTGACGGCAATGGCCGGAACCGACCCCGTGGACAAGGCAACGGCGCTAGCCGATGCGCACAAGACGGATTATCTCGCGGCGATCGCGCACGCGACGCTTCGGGGGAAGCGGATCGGCATCCTGCACGCGGACGCATCGCCGCCCACCGACGAGGACGCCGTCTTTGCCCGTGCGATTGCGGCGCTGAAAAAATCTGGTGCGGTGATCGTGCCGGTAAAATTCTCCCCGCCCGATCCGAAAGCCTCCGGCGACGCGGAGCTGCTTGAGCTGGAGACGGAGCTCAAGGTCGATTTGAATGCCTATCTCTCTTCGACACCGCCCGTGGTGAAGACGCGCACGCTCGTGGACGTGATTGCCTTCGACAAGACGAGCGCGCGCGAGAATGCGTTGTTCGGACAGGACATTTTCATCGCCTCGGAAAAGACGAAAGGACTGTCGGATCCGGCCTATCTGAAAGCACGCGCGATGCTGATGAAGATTGCGCGAACAGATGGCCTCGACAAAATCCTGAACGGGCTAGATGCGCTCGTCATGCCGACCGACGAACCGTCCTGGCGCATCGATCTCGTCAAGGGCGACAATGATTCGAGCAACACGTCTTTCCTGCCCGCAGTCGCCGGCTACCCACATCTGACCGTACCAATGGGGACCGTCCGCGGATTGCCGGTCGGCATCTCGTTCATCGGGCGAGCATGGTCGGAGGCGACGCTGCTCGTCCTCGGCGCCGGCTTCGAAAGCGCGACCCACGCGCGGCGCGCCCCAATCTGGCTGCCGTCCCTCGAGAACTCTGCAGCCGCGAATACCGCCTTCGCCCCAGCCGCAGGCGGCATCATTCGTTAACGCCGGGAGATTTTCAACAGCCTTGATCTTCATCGCGGAACATGCGCGATTAAGGGAAGGAGGGGTTTACGAGAAGCACCTTCGGATGAGCCAAGCGGCAAGGTCCGAAGTTCCGCGTAAACCATGGAGATGCATATGAGTGGCGTAAAGAGTTTGGCGAGCGGCGCAGCTCTCCTCCTTTGTCTGGCCCCGCCGGCGTTCGCGAGTACCTATCCTCATTCACCAGAAGCGCCCGTTGCTCCCGGCGTATCCACCGGGGCCTGCACCGAAAGCACCGCCAGCTACAGCGTATCGACCGATCTGCAGTCGACGTTCAAGAAATCGTTTGTCACCGTATCGGGGACAACCCTGAATTTCAGCCAGGGTGCGACCGGCTGCGTGGAGGTCTCGTTTTCGGGTGAGGTGGCAACGGCCCCCGGTGAAATTCTTCTGACGCGCGTGGTGCTCGACGGCAGCACGGTCTGCTTGCCCAGCGACAATCTTTTCGGTTCCGAGGGCACGACCGACAATCCCGCCGATCACGCGATGAACTATATCTGCCCGAACGTGTCGAGCGGCGCCCACAATGTGAAGGTGCAGTTCGCCAGCCGCTTCGGGGCAAAAGTCTCTCTGGACTATCGTACCACGATCGTGCGCTACGCGCCGTAGAGTGAACTACTTGGTCTTGCGCTTTCCTCCCCCGCACCCGGGGGAGGAAAAGGAGGCGCGGATCAAACGCACCGGGCGGCAGGGTTATTGCTGGAGCTCGGTAATGTAGGCGTGATACAGGCGCGCCTCGTAGATCTCGCCGTCCACCTGTGCCATCGCGTTGTTCAGCGCGGTTCTGTAGCAATGTTCGCCCTGCAGCTGATAGAACGGGTAGGCGTCGGCGAGACGATCGCAAATACTGCGCGCCTCGTCGGCGATACGGCGTCGCAATTCCTGTTCGCCGCTCCAGGTGCCGATATCAAGATCGTCGTAGCGAACGGTCGTCGACATGGAAACCCGTTCCAGCGGTCCGTTCAGCCTGTGCGAGTCGATGTGGAGCCGCGGCGCGGTCACGATCACGCTTTCGGGCGGACCTGATTCATAGGCGGGGCCGTAATCCTGCGCCGAAGCGGGCGGGGCAATGAATCCGCAAACGCCGACCGCCAGCGCCGCGCCGAAAGCCATCAAAGGTGAAATACGCATGGTGCAACTCCTCGTTTCACTGTGCCCCACGTCTACTTCCGGCATGACACCGCAGGCCGCGTTTTCCATCGAAAGAAACGAACCGCGCGCGAGCGGGGTTCCGCGCGACAATTATGGCCCGAGGGGAACTTCGTCGCCCGGAGGAGCGGCGTAACCCTTGGGATCGCGCGCGTAGCCGTGGCGTGCCATGCATTTCAGGAACTGATCGGTGTTGAGCATATCTGTCCGGTTTCCATAGTGCACGCCGCCAATAAAATACGGTTTCGAACTCTCGCGCGTCTGATCTACGCAGGCGGCGCGGTCGGCCACGAATTGCTCATAGGTCGCGCCGGGTCTCGACCATTTGACCACCGGCACGTCGTCCGCGCAGCCCGCGAGAACGAGGAGAGCGACCGTCGAGAGGGTGATCGCACGCCCGATTCTCGAGATTCGTCCTTCGAAGATGCGCACTATTGCTGGAGTCTCCAACTGATACTGACGGTCTGATCAGATTCAACAGGCCTTCCACTCTGCATCGCCGGCCGACAGCGATATTGGGATACAAGGGCAATGGATGCACTATCGAGGTGGGTATCGCCTGTCGACCGACTGATGACGACATCGTTGCAGGCGACAAGACCGCGGATTGCGAAATGCAAGTGTCTCACATGTGCCCCCAAGCGCACCGCTATTCTAGCGCAGGAAGGGAGCGGAGAAACAAGGGATTCAAAAAGGGGTTGCTCGTCGTCTCAAAAGAAACCCGATCCGCTCTCTCTTTTCCTCCCCCCTCCGGTTTGCTCCGCTTCCGCAATCCACCTCCCCCCTGTTGGGGGAGGAAACATACAGCTCTGCCACATCTTCGTTTTATCCAACATGGATAGCTCACGTACTTATTGTAAGCTGAAAATACGTCAGCGCAATAATAAATGTCATGTCCCCGTAACATAACAACGCGAGTGGAATGGGGACAATGACGCATCAAGGCGAAGTGTCAGGCGGTTCCGGCGGTTCGTAGCCTTTCTCGCCAGGGCCCACGCATTTTCCTTCAACCTTTACGGTTTGATCGAGCATTCCCCCCGCCTTTTCCGTGTCGCGCCAATAGAATTGCTTGCCCTGCCCCCCGCAATACGCCTTCCACTGGGCAAGTGCGGCCGCCTGGGAATCGTCTGACGAGTCTGCGCAGGCCGAGAGCGCGCCCGCAACGGCGAGCGCAAACGCGATCGTACGTATGCGATGTTTCATGATGCCCCCCAAATGACGGGAGGATCGATTCTCCTTCCGCATGATTCCGTCAAGTGGGTTGCTAGAGGGGTCTCGAGTGAATCCGATCAACAATGTTGTCATGGCCCGGCTTAGCCTGTCCTCCGGCCGTGCTTCGCGCGGACCGGGGGGCGACAGCGGAGACCGGGCCACCCAGTCCTAATCGCCGACTGCACGCCTCTTCCATCCGGGTGGCCCGCTTGCGCGGGCCATGACAGGGAAAGTGCAAGCTGAATGCAAAACAGCTCTAAATCGCCCGGAGCGCGCCGGTGAAGACGACCGGTCCCGTCGGCTGGCCGGTGGGTGAACCGCCCGGAGGCTCGATGCTGATTGCCAGCGTGGCGCCTTCGCCCAGACCGCGCGGCAAGGCTGCAATCCGTAGCGTGCCATTGGAAGGAATGACGCCAAGCGGCTCGGGGCGTTTCGCATCGGGTGCAATCGCCCACAACTCGAATGTGCGGCCCGGTGGCGGAACCTCGTTTGCGACCGCACTCAAATGCAACCCACCGTCGCTCGTTGTGGCGATCCAGCTCGCCGCTTGTTGCTGCGGCGTATGCAGCACGGCGACGAGCGGCGGTGCCACCGGCGTGATCGCGATATAAAGGAGAAGCGCCGCCGCGGCGGCGGCGAAACCCGCCGTCGCCCAGCGCCAGGGAGCGGCGCCTTTCCACCCCTGCGCTGCGGCGGATTTGTTCGAGGCTTCGGCGATGCGCGCCGCAATTGCGTTCCATGCGCCTTGCGGCGGTTCGACCTGCGAGGCGAGTGCGGAGAGCGGATGAAGCTTTTGTTCCCAGAAGGAGACCGCCTCGCGCAACACCGCATTCTCGCCCAACGTCGCCTCGATCTCGCGCATCCGAGGCGGATCGAGGACGCCCAGAACATATTCGCCGGCCAGCACGTCGAGTTGTTCGCGATCGGAGGGAATCATGATTGCAGGCATCCCTTCAATGCGATCAGCCCGCGGCGCACCCAGCTCTTGACGCTGCCGAGCGGCGTCGCGAGGCGCTTCGCAATGTCGGCGTGCGAAAATCCGTCGACGAAGGCTAGGAGAATGCAACGCCGCTGGGTGTCGTCGAGCGATTGCAGGCAGTGCCGGAGCGCTGCGGCCTGTGCATCGGCGTCGATGCGATCGAGCACGTCAGGCTCGATGGGCGCGTCGCCGAGCGAGGGATCGCCGGAGAGCACTTCGCGCCGAAGCTTGCGCACTGCATCAATCGCGCGGAAGCGGGCTATGCCGGTCAGCCATGCTGCCGCCGCTCCGTGGTCCGGCGTGAAGGTGTTTGCGTTCTGCCATATCTGCACAAAGGAATCCTGCAGCACGTCGGCGGCGATTTCCGGGCGCTGCACAATGCGCAGCGCAATGCTGTAGAGCCGACGCGACTCAATTTCATACAGTCGCTTCAGCGCCAATTGGCTGCCGCGACCGATGGCTTCGAGGAGCACCTCGGCGGAAGAAAGCGACGCAGGCTGGTCCATGCGATGAAATGCGAAAGCGGCCCCGGAGTCCAACGGTCGCGCGAATATCCGCGCTTGTCCATCCGGGCAAATCCCGGTCGGGATGGGGAGATGCAGGAGCGTCCAGACCGGCATCGTGTTTGCGGCGTTCATGAATCTTCTACGCGGGAAAATCCCGCCGGGATGCATCCCGGCCTGCATCTGCCGGGCTCGCTGCTCCGTAAGGCAGACAGTGAGCCCCGCGTGGACCGAGGAGAGGCCGAGGTCCGTGGGGCACAGGAGCAAACGAAACATCATGAACAGAAATCACATGATTGGCGCCGCAGCGGTCGCAATTCTCGCCGTCAGCGCCGCCGCGCACGCGGCCGATTACCCGATGGTCGGCGGTTCGGCGATGTATCCGACGCGGAACATCATCGAGAACGCGATGAATTCGAAGGATCACACGACCCTGGTCGCCCGGTGAAGGCAGGAGGACTGGTCGATACGCTGGAAGGGCCGGGACCGTTCACGGTTTTTGCGCCGACCGACGAAGCGTTTGCGGCGCTGCCAGCCGGCACGGTCGACACGCTTCTGAAGCCCCAGAACAAATCGACGCTCGACAAGATTCTGACCTATCACGTCGTGCCCGGCCGCCTCGACGCGACGGCGCTCGACAGGCAGATCGCGGCGGGCGGTGGCAAGGCAACGCTCAAAACCGTCGAGGGCGATTGGCTGACCGTTACCGGGAGCGGAAATTCGCTCATGGTCACCGACGACAAGGGTGACAGCGCCAAGGTCACCATCTCCAACGTCTATCAGAGCAACGGCGTGATCCTCGTTATCGACAAGGTGCTGATGCCGAAGTGAATGCGCACTATTCGCAATCCAGTGCCCGCGCTGCATCCCTGCGGCGCGGGCGCAACCATTGATTCAACATACGGCGCATGCGGAATGCGGACCCAAAACGTGTTTCGGTGACATCATACTTAATGAAATCCAGCTTCACATAGAATCCTTCGGCGCGCGGGTTGGCGGTCACCTCCATCCGGTCGAATTTGCGCCGGCGTGCCAGACGCGCGGCATCTTCGATGAGCGTGCGACCGATGCCTTGCCGCCAATGCGCCGGTTCGACAAAGAGTCCGTCGAGCTCGCAGATTTCGGCGCCAAGCGCAGTCACAGCGGAAAACCCGATCGGCCGATCGCCACTCCAGGCGGTACGAACCTGACAATTGCGGAACTGCTCCACGGGAATGTCGATCGCGTCGGGGTTGGCCAGCAATGCATCGCGATATTCGTCCCAGACGAGGGAGGCCCGCCGCTGCAACTCGATCAAGGGCGCGCGTTCGCGCAATTGCGCAAATCGAATCTGAAGTTTCATGATGCCCGGGTACAACGAATTCCGTACGATTGCAGCACAGGCACCGCTTCTTTTGGTCCCGCGTCCCGATTGTTTCACGTGAAACATGTTGCGCGGTTCTTGGTTCGTGCCTAAGGCAGCGCACATGAGCGCGTACGATGTCATCGTCATCGGCGGGGGGCATGCGGGTTGCGAAGCCGCCGCCGCATCGGCGCGGTTCGGCGCCCGGACGCTGCTCGCCACCCACAAGCGGGCCACGATCGGCGAGATGTCGTGCAACCCGGCGATCGGAGGGCTCGGCAAGGGCCATCTGGTGCGGGAGATCGATGCGCTCGACGGTATCATGGGGCGGGTGGCCGACAAGGCCGGAATCCAGTTCCGGCTTCTGAACCGGCGCAAGGGACCGGCCGTGCAGGGACCGCGCGCGCAGGCAGACCGCAAACTCTATCGCGCGGCTATGCAGCGGGCACTTGCGGATACGCCAAACCTCGAGATCGCAGAATTCGCGGTCGAGGATCTCGTCATCCGCGACGGCAGGGTTGCGGGGGTCCGCGGGGGCGGTGGAAGCGAGCTTTCCTGCGGCGCCGTCATCCTCACCACCGGAACGTTTCTCCGTGGCCTGATCCACATGGGCGAGCGCAAGATTCCGGCGGGCCGGGTCGGCGAGACGCCCACGATCGGCCTGGCGGAGACGCTGTATGGGCTCGGCCTTGGGATGGGCCGGCTCAAGACCGGAACGCCGCCCCGGCTCGGCGGCACGAGCATCGATTGGGCCGCGCTGGAAGTTCAGCCGGGCGACGATCCGCCGGTGCCGTTCTCGTTCCTGACGGACCGGATCACCACCCCGCAGATCGTCTGTCACATCACTCGCACCACGCGCGCGACTCACGACGTCATCCGGCGCAATCTCGATCGTGCGCCCATCTATTCCGGCCAGATCGAAAGCACCGGGCCGCGTTATTGTCCGTCCATCGAGGACAAGGTTGTCCGCTTCGCGGGGCGCGACGGCCACCAGATTTTCCTCGAGCCCGAGGGGATCGACGATGACACCGTCTATCCGAACGGCATTTCGACCTCTTTGCCGGAAGAGGTGCAGCGCGCCTTCCTTGCGACAATTCCGGGGCTCGAGCGCGCGCGCATGCTCAGGCCCGGCTATGCGATCGAATATGACTATGTCGATCCGAGAGAGCTTCTCCCGTCACTGGAGACCAAGCGGGTTTCGGGGCTCTATCTGGCTGGCCAGATCAATGGCACGACGGGTTACGAGGAAGCAGCCGCACAGGGTCTGATGGCCGGCTGGAACGCCGCCCGCGCCGCGTCCTCGTCGGAGCCGATCATCCTGGACCGCGCGGACGCTTACATCGGCGTTCTGATCGACGATCTCGTCACCAAGGGCGTAACCGAGCCCTACCGCATGTTCACCTCCCGCGCGGAGTATCGGCTCAGCCTGCGGGCCGACAATGCGGACCGCCGCCTGACGAGTCTCGGGGTTCGGGGCGGACTCGTGGGCAGCGAACGGGAGCGGATATTCTCCGCGAAGAGCGCCCGGCTCGACGCTGCGCAGCGTCGTCTGGCAACGCTCACCCTCACGCCGAGCCAGGCAGGACGGGCCGGGATTGGCGTGCGGCTTGATGGCGGCCGGCGCGACGGTCACGCGTTGCTCAGCCTGCCTGCTGTGGGCTTTGCCGACCTCCGGCGCGTGTGGCCGGATCTGTCCGACATCGACGCCGAAATTGTCGAGCAACTTGAGAATGACGCCCAATACGCCGTCTACCTGGAGCGCCAGGACGCCGATATCGACGCCTTCCGCCGCGACGAGGCGTTGGGGCTTCCGCATGATCTCGACTATGGCAAAGTCCATGGTCTGTCGACGGAAGCGGTGCAGAAGCTGAGCGCCATCCGTCCCGCCACGCTGGGCCAGGCCGGGCGCATCGACGGCGTCACCCCCGCTGCGCTGACCCTGGTTCTGGCGCATACGAGGGCGAAGTCGCGGGCACGCGGTTCCTCAGCCGCGTTAGCCGACAACGGTTGATGTTGCGGCGCCCCTCACCCGCTCAGGGGCAGAATGGGCCGCCCGTATCCGCGTGCGTCTCCCTCTGTGGGAGAGGGGTCAAGGAGGATCCCGTCCGACCGTTCAGGCGTGGGTGAGGGGTGGAGCAAGCACCGAGCGGCTCTTTCGGCCCCGCGGAGTTTCAGGCGGCGGCGAATGTTTCACGTGAAACATTGGCGCGCGTGAAGCTGTTTGTGGCCCTCCTGGAGGAATGGAACGCGCGTCACAATCTGGTCTCGGCGCGATCGCTCGCGGAGATCTGGCGCCGCCATGTCTGGGACAGTGCACAGCTTGCGAAGTTCGTGCCGCCCGACGCGGCAAGCCTTGTCGATCTGGGCAGCGGCGCCGGCTTTCCCGGCCTGATCCTCGCGCTTCTTTCCCGCGATCGCGCCGGCTTCCGCACCGTGCTCATCGAGGCCACCCGCAAGAAATGCGACTTTCTCGCGCTGGCCGGAGACAGACTCGGACTGAACGTTGAGATACGCAATTCGCGCATGGAGGACGCGCCCCGCGAGCCTTTCGACATCGTTGCCGCCCGGGCTTGTGCGCCGCTGCCCCGGCTGCTTGTCTATGCACAGGCTTTTCAGGGCCCGAACACACTGAATCTTTTTCTCAAGGGTCAATCTGTAGGGGAAGAATTGACCGAAGCCCATAAATCTTGGAGGATGCAGATGAGGGAGGAGCCTAGTCGCTCCGATCCTTCCGGCGTCATCCTCGCGATCCGGGAGCTTCGCCATGCCGATTGAGCCGCAGTCGCGAGGTCCCCGCACGCTCGTTGTCGCCAACCAGAAGGGCGGCGTTGGCAAGACGACCACGGCGATCAATCTCGGAACGGCACTTGCCGCGATTGGCCAACCAACGCTCCTGATCGATATCGATCCGCAGGGCAATGCGTCCACGGGTCTCGGCATCTCACGGCCCGACCGCAAGGTCACCTCCTATGAGGTTCTGACAGGGGAGGTTGAGCTCGCCGATGCGATCATGCCGACACGCATTCCCGGCCTCTCTCTCGTTCCATCGACCGTCGATCTCTCGGGGGCCGAACTCGAACTGATCAATCTCGAGCGGCGCAATTACCGGTTGAAGGACGCACTGGCTGTCTTCGTTGCCCGCGAATCCGGGCGCTTCGCCTATGTGCTGATCGATTGCCCCCCGTCGCTGACGCTCCTAACGGTCAATGCGATGGCGGCAGCCGACGCAGTAGTGGTGCCGCTGCAGTGCGAGTTCTTCGCGCTCGAAGGCCTGAGCCAGCTTTTGAAGACTATCGAGCGCGTACGCGCCAATCTCAATCCCGCACTGGAGATCCAGGGGATCGTGCTCACCATGTTCGACAAGCGGAACCGGCTTTCGGACCAGGTAGCGGCGGATGTGCGCAAGCACATGGGCGAGAAGGTCTACAACACCATCATCCCGCGCAATGTGCGGATCTCGGAAGCGCCGAGCCATGGCCTTCCCGCCCTCGTCTACGACCTGCGCTGTCCCGGGAGCCAGGCCTATATCAAGCTTGCCGGCGAGCTGATCCAGCGCGAACGCGTGCGGGCGGCGGCATGAGCGCGGCTGATCCGAAGAAAGCAGAGGAGGGGCGCCATCGCGGGCTAGGGCGTGGACTCTCGGCGCTGATCGGCGAGGAGGGGCCCATCGCTACAGCGACCGGCGATCACGATGGTGGCTCTCGCGCTCCGCGCACGCTGCCCGTCGGCTGGCTCCATCCCAATCCGTTCCAGCCGCGCAAGAATTTCGCCGCCGAGGAGCTGCAGGATCTCGCCAACTCCATCCGGGAAAAGGGCGTGCTGCAACCCATCCTGGTGCGCCCGACCGCGCGGGGTCCTGAAGTGTTCGAGATCGTCGCCGGCGAGCGGCGTTGGCGGGCGGCGCAGCTCGCCAAGCTTCATGACGTGCCCGTGGTGGTGCGTGAGTTGTCGGACGCCGAATCGCTCGAATTCGCGATCATCGAGAATGTTCAGCGCTCCGACCTCAATGCGGTGGAAGAGGCGGCCGCCTATCAGGAGTTGATGCAGCGCTTTGGCTATACCCAGGAGCGTCTCGCGAGCGAGGTTGGCAAGAGCCGCAGCCATGTGGCCAACACGCTCCGGCTGCTCGGCCTTCCGTCATCCGTGCAAACGCATATCCGCGAAGGCCGGCTGAGCGCCGGGCACGCTCGAACATTGATCGGAATACCGAACCCCGAGGCGCGGGCCAGGGAAATTATCGCCCAAGCACTCAATGTTCGCCAGGCTGAACAGCGTTCACAAAAGAAAGCCAAAGTGCGGAAGCAATCGCGTAGCGACGCGGATTCGAGAGCATTGGAATCAAGTCTGTCCAGCAGCTTGGGTCTGAAAGCTCAGATTCTCCACAAAGGGTCCACAGGCGGTGAATTGCGAATCACCTATCGCACCCTCGAACAGCTCGATGACCTCATCCAGCGCCTGAGCAGTCAGAAGTAAGCCATTCTTCGAAGGTGAAATTGCTTCGTGGTGCCCCCCCACCGGTCCGCGCGAAGTGCGGCCGGAGGATATGCTCCGGAGCGGAGGGGGCACGGCTCCCGTGGAATTTGAGCCAATTGAAAGCTTCCGGCTGCCCGATTCTTAACGCGATCCATGGATTCATGCGTGCCGAAGCTTGAATCGCCCGCTCCGGATTGCGACACTCCCTGACGGAGGGGCGATTTCCTAACATTGCGGGAATCGCCATGCGTCGTCTAATTGCTCCCCTGATTCTTTTGGGTCTTGCCGTCTGCCTGTCCGGCTGCGTCGTCGAAGGCCGCGGCCCCGGCTGGTGCTACTACCATCCGCATCGTTGCTGACGAGGGCGCCTTGCTCGTGGTTGACGCGAAGGATGCTTCCTGGGCGGCGAACCGCCGGGGAGCATTCGTCAGTCCGCGTCCATCTTGAGCGCGGCGATGAAGGCTTCCTGCGGGATGTCGACCTTGCCGAACTGGCGCATCTTCTTCTTGCCCTCCTTCTGCTTGTCGAGGAGCTTGCGCTTGCGCGTGATGTCGCCGCCGTAGCATTTCGCGGTAACGTCTTTCCGGAGCGCCTTGATCGTTTCGCGCGCCACGATGCGCCCGCCGATCGCGGCCTGCACCGGAATCTGGAACAGGTGGCGCGGAATCAGATCCTTCAACTTCTCGACCATGGCGCGGCCGCGCATTTCCGCGCGCGCGCGATTGACGATGATCGACAGCGCATCGACCGGCTCGGCATTGACGAGGATCGACATCTTGACGAGATCGCCCTCCTCATAACCTTCGATGTGATAGTCGAAACTCGCATAGCCGCGGCTCACCGATTTCAGCCGGTCGTAGAAATCGAACACCACTTCGTTGAGCGGTAGGCGATAGACGACCATCGCGCGGCTGCCGGCATAGGTAAGTTCGATCTGGCGCCCGCGCCGGTCTTCGCAGAGTTTCAGCACCGCGCCCAGATGTTCGTCGGGAACGAGAATCGTCGCCTTGATCCATGGCTCTTTGATCGAAGCGATGTAGACGGGATCTGGCATGTCGGCGGGATTGTGTAATTCCTTCATGCTGCCGTCGTTCAGATGGATTCGATAGATAACCGACGGCGCGGTCGCAATCAGTTCGAGATTGAATTCGCGCGTCAGCCGTTCGCGCACGATCTCAAGATGAAGAAGCCCCAGAAAACCGCAGCGGAATCCGAATCCCAAAGCGGCTGATGTTTCTGTTTCGTAGGTGAAGCTCGCATCGTTGAGATGCAGCTTGCCGAGCGCCTCGCGCAGATCTTCGAATTGCGCGGCATCCGCGGGGAACAGGCCGCAGAACACGACCTGCTGCGCCGGCTTGAATCCCGGCAATGGCGTCGCTGTTCCCTTGCGCTCGTCGGTGAGTGTGTCGCCGACTTGCGTGTCGGCCACTTCCTTGATCGCTGCGGTGATGAAGCCGATCTCTCCCGGCCCCAGTGATTCCACCGCCGTCTGTTTCGGCGTGAAGACGCCCACGCGCTCGATCTGATAGACGGCGTCCGCCGCCATCATGCGCACGCGCTGGGCTCTCCTGAGTTCGCCGTCGACCACACGAACCAGCACCACGACGCCCAGATAGGAATCGTACCAGCTGTCCACGAGCAGCGCCTTGAGCGGCGCATCGCGTTCGCCCTTCGGCGGTGGCAGCCGATGCACAATCGCTTCGAGCACCGCATCGATGTTCAGGCCGGTCTTGGCGGAAATCGGAATTGCATTCGACGCATCGAGACCGATCACGTCTTCGATCTGTTGCCGCACGCGCTCGGGCTCCGCCGCCGGCAGATCGATCTTGTTGAGCACGGGCACGATTTCGAGGTTGGCCTCGATCGCCTGATAGACATTGGCAAGCGTCTGCGCTTCGACGCCCTGGCTCGCATCGACTACCAGCAGCGCGCCTTCGCAGGCGGCGAGACAGCGCGAGACCTCATAGGCGAAGTCGACATGGCCCGGCGTGTCCATCAGGTTGAGCGTGTAGGTCTTGCCGTCCTTGCCCCGGTATTCGAGCCGCACTGTCTGCGCCTTGATGGTGATGCCGCGCTCGCGCTCGATATCCATGGAATCGAGCACCTGCTCTTTCATCTCGCGCGCGGTGAGCCCGCCGCAGACCTGGATCAGCCGGTCGGCGAGCGTGGATTTTCCATGATCGATATGGGCGATGATGGAGAAATTGCGGATTTGAGCGAGGTCGGTCACGGCGGGCGGTCGTCTAGCACTCTCGTGCCGTCAACACCAATTGCTGTCAGGACCGCTTGATCGCGCGCAGAGCGAGGAGGAGCGGGACCAGTGCGGCGAGCTGTGGCAGCACCGAAACCGCGACGAGTGAAACACGCGAAACATCGTAGAGCGCGCCGAGTGCCACGCTGCCAAGAAACCACGCCACGCCGAAGATTGCCGTAAAAATGCCGAAGGCGCGCGCCCGGCCGTGAGCGGGAACCATGTGTGCGACCGCCGCAGACATGACCGAGCCTTGGACGCCCAGTGCTATGCCCCACAAGAGCGTGCCGATCAGGGCGGGCGCGAATCCCCCAAGGAAGACGAGCGGGGCTACAAGCGCGCCGGCGAGCAGGCCGGGGATCATGACCCACAGGCCGCGCGAATCGAACCAGCGACCAAACAGCAGAGAAGCTGCGCCGCTCGCTCCCATCGCGCCAGCGTAGAATACGGGAACAAGTGCCGCAGACACCGTATGCATTCTGGCGAAGTGAAAGGCGATGAGCGGATAGTCGGCGAAGCCGAAAGCTATGAGGCCGCATGCTGCCGCATACAGCCAGAACGCGCCAGAAAGGGAATGCCGCCCATTCTTTTCTGGCGCCGCCGGGATTCGCGCCGCCGCCGGAAAGCGCAGCGCAACGATCAGTACAAGGACGATCGTGACAAGGGCCGGTATGCCGAGCCAGAGAAAGGCATCGCGATATGCCCCATGATGGGCAAGTACCAGAGCTGCGATCAAAGGGCCGGCCAGCGCCCCGAACTGGTCCAGAGCTTCGTGCAGACCGAACGCCCAGCCTTGGCCGATCTCTTCGCCGGCATGGCTCATCATTGTGTTCGCGGCGGGATTGCGCACGGCCTTTCCCGTGCGTTCCAGCACGATCAGGAGAGCGGCTACCTGCCAACTTCCTACGATCGCAAGGGCAGGCACCGCCGCCATCTGGATCGCGTAGCCCGCGACCGTGATCGGCCAGTATGCGCCGCTGCGCTGCGCGAGGGTTCCCGAGACCAGCCGCAGCAGATAGCCGGCAAGCTCGCCCGTGCCGGCGACAATTCCGACGATCGTCGCACTCGCGCCGAGCAGGCCAAGGAACGGCCCGGTGATCGCGCGCATGCCTTCATAGGCCATGTCGGCGAACAGGCTCACCACGCCGAACGCGACGATGAAGGCGAGCGCGGATCGCCGGTCGAACGGCTGCGGGGCGGAAGCGGTCATGCAGGACACTCTAAACTATCCGTTTCCCCCTCACCCAGTCCTGAGTGGCTTCAGCGCCCGCACCTGCACGACTCTCCCACAAGGGGAGAAGGGAATTCAGAATACTGCATCAACTATCATGATCAGTGCGAGGCTTCCCTCTCCCCTTGCCGCTCATGCGCTGGTGAGGGGTAGCAACCGCTCCGAGCGCGATCACGTCCGCAATGTGCCACCCGTGACTTTCATCACGGCCGAAACGATCTTCTGCACCGCCGCCTCGATTTCCGCATCGGTCAACGTGCGATCCCTGGGCTGCAGGCGCACGGAGATCGCGAGCGATTTCTTTCCCTCTGGTACACCTTCGCCTTCATAGACATCGAACACATCGACGCGTTCGATCAGCGAGCGCTCCACATTGCGTGCGCTGCGAGTGATATCGTCCGCCATAACGTCCACATCGACAACGAAAGCGAAATCCCGTTCCACGGCGGGAAATTGCGACGGCTGGAACAGGCCGCGTGTCCGGCCCTTTGCCTTGGGTTCGGGGATCGCATCGAGGAAGACTTCGAAGGCGGAAGCAGAAACCTTCACGTCGAAAGCGGCGAGAATCTCGGGGTGCAATTCGCCAAAACGGGCCAGCACCTTCGACCCGAGCGCGAGAGTGCCGGAACGACCGGGATGGTACCAGGCCGGCGCGTCTGACTTGACCGGCGCTGTCATGGCCCCGCCCATCGCCGATTCGAGCACCGCCAGCATGTCGGCCTTCACGTCGAATGCGTCGGGGTTGTGCGTGTCCTTGGTCCAGCTTCGAGCGGCGGGCCCAAGGCGCACGCCCGCCGCCGCGAGGGTTTGCGCGCCCGGCATGCCGCTCTCGAATTGCGCGCCGATCTCGAACAACATCTGTTCCGCAAATCCGCGAGCGGCATTGCGCGCCGACGCGGCCAGGAGCGAAGGAAGAACGCTCGGCCGCAGCGCATCCATGTCGGCGGCGATCGGGTTTTCGAGCTGGCGCAATTCGTCGCCGCCGCCGAACAACGCGGCATGCGCACGCGGAATGAACGAATAGGAAATCGTCTCGTTGAAGCCCCGCGACGCCAGCGTGCGTCTTGCGATGCGCGTCCGCTTCTGCGATGGCGTCAGGACCGCGCGGGCAACGGCGTGCGCGCGCGCCATCGGCGCAGCGGGAATTTGGTCAAGTCCGTGAATGCGTACAACTTCCTCGACCAGATCGGCGGAGCCGGCGATGTCGCTGCGCCACGACGGCGGCGTCACGCGCATCTCGGGTTCGCCTTCAACGGCGAAGCCCAGCGACACGAGAATTTTGCCGATCTCGCCCGATGAGAGATCGATTCCGGCCAGCCGGCGCACATGCTGCGCGGAAAACGCAATTTCGCGGCGCCATGGCGGTGGGCGGCCCGCAACTACGGTCTCCGCCGGCTCGCCGCCGCAGAATTCGAGGATCAGGCGGGTCGCGAGTTCAAGGCCGGGCACGACAAATTCCGGATCGGTGCCGCGCTCGAAACGGTAGCGCGCATCCGACTGGATTCCGAGCTTGCGGCCCGTCGCGGCAATTCGCTGCGGGTCAAACCATGCGGATTCGACGAAGACGTTGCGCGTCGACTCCGTGCAGCCCGTCTCCGCGCCGCCCATCACGCCGGCAATGCTGAGCGCGCGTTTGTCGTCGGCGATGACGATCATCTCCGGATCGAGCGCGTAGGTCTTCCCGTCCAGCGCCGTCACAATCTCGCCGTCGCGCGCGAGCCGCGCCTGCATGCCGCCTGCGAGCTTGTCCGCATCGAACACATGCAACGGCCGCCCGCGATCGTTGGCGATGAAATTTGTCACATCAACGAGAGCCGAGATCGGCCGCAGTCCGACCGCGCGCAGCTGGGTTTGCAGCCACGCCGGGCTCGGTCCGTTGCGCACATTGCGGACGAATCGCCCGGCGAAGATCGGGCACGCATCTTCGGCGTCGGACGGAAAATGCAGGGCGATGCCGAGCGGCGAAGGAAATGCACCCTTCACAACTGCGACCTCGGTGTTTTTCAAACGTCCGAGCCCTGTCGCAGCGAGATCGCGCGCGATGCCAAGCACACTCGTGCAATCGCCGCGGTTGGGGGTGATCGCGACGTCGAACACCGGATCGTCAAGGCCGAGCGCGTGCGCTGCCGGTGAGCCTATTTCGGCCGAGGATTCGAGTTCGATGATGCCTTCATGCTCTTCAGAGAGCAGCAACTCGCGCTCGGAGCACAACATGCCGCGCGATTCGATACCGCGAATGCCTGAAATCTTGAGCGTCTCGCCCGAGTGCGGAATGACCAGACCGGGCCGCGCAAACACACCTTTCATGCCTGTATGCGCATTGGGCGCGCCGCACACGACCTGCACAATGTCGCTGCCGGTATCAACGCGGCAAAGCTTGAGCTTGTCGGCATTGGGATGCTTCTCGGCCGAGACGACATGGGCGACGATGAAATCTTTCAGCACCGCGCCGCGGTCCTCGAGCGACTCCACTTCGAGGCCGATATTGGTAAGCGTCTTGGCGATGGTGCGCGCATCCGCATCGGTCTCGAGATGCTCTTTGAGCCAAGACAGCGTGAACTTCATCGGCTCAATCCTCCGTCCAAAGTGGGAAGGTCGAGCGCGGCGAAGCCGAAATGCCGGAGCCAGCGGAGATCGGAGTCGAAAAACGGACGCAGATCCGGAGCGCCATATTTCAGCATCGCCATGCGGTCGATGCCGAAGCCGAAAGCAAAGCCTTGATAGCGGGCGGGATCGATGCCGCACATTTCGAGCACGCGGGGATGCACCATGCCCGAGCCGCCGAGTTCGAGCCAATCAGTGCCGGTGCCGAATTTGATCTGTCCGCCCGAGCGGTCGCAGCGCATGTCCCATTCGACGCTGGGTTCGGTGAAGGGGAAATAGGACGGCCGCGCGCGCAGTTCGATCCTTTCGACCTCGAAGAAGGCGCTGCAGAATTCTTCGACCACCCAGCGCAGATGTCCGAGATGCGTCCCCTCGTCGATCACCAGCGCTTCCACCTGATGAAACATCGGCGTGTGCGTGGCGTCGGAATCGCGGCGATAGGTGCGCCCCGGCACGATGACGCGGATCGGTGGTTTCTGGGAAAGCATTACCCGCGCCTGCACAGGGCTTGTATGCGTGCGCAACACGTGGCGTGCGCCGTCCGTCTGTCGCGAGACATAGAATGTGTCGTGCATCTGCCGCGCCGGATGGTCGGGCGGAATGTTGAGCTTGGTGAAATTGTATTCGTCGAACTCCACATCCGGGCCTTCGGCGACCGCAAAGTCCAGATCGGCAAAGATCGCGGTGATCTCGTCCTGCACCTGGCTGACCGGATGGATTGTGCCGCGCGGCTCGGGCCGTGGCGGAAGCGTCACGTCGATGCGCTCGAAGGCCAGACGCGCATTAAGCTTTAATCTTGCGAGCGTGGTCTTGCGTTCGGCAATCGCCACCCCAACACGATCGCGCAGTCCGTTAAACAACGGGCCCTTCTCGCGCCGCTCCTCCGGGCTCATCGCACCCAGCGATTTCAGGAGTTCGCTGATCGAGCCTTTCTTGCCGAGCGCCGACACACGCACCGTCTCCAGCGCGGCTTCATCCGCCGCGCTACCAATCGCGTCGAAGATCTGATGTTCGAGAGAGTCGATCTGGCTCATGATTTGTTCGCGTGCTCCAGCTACAGAATTCTGGAACCTGCTTTCCCCAATTTGTCATGGCCGGCGCAAGCGGGCCACCCAGCTGAAAGTGACGGGACTGCCGAAGCACATAAAGAATTGCCGCGTCGTCACACGACGCCCTGCAGGTTTGAACTGGGTGGCTCGCCCCCCGGTCCGCGCGAAGCGCGGCCGGAGGACATGCTTCACGCGCGGGTCATTACAATCAACAATGGCAGCTACGCCCGCGCCTGCTCGGCAAGGGCCTTGAAGGCATCGGGCTCGCGCACCGCCAGATCGGCCAGGATCTTGCGATCGAGTTCGATGCCGGCGCGGGTGAGCCCGCTGATAAACCGGCTGTAGGTCAGCCCGTGAAGGCGGCAGGCCGCGTTGATGCGCTGAATCCAGAGCGCGCGGAAATTCCGCTTCTTCTCCTTGCGTCCGATATAGGCGTGCTGCATCGAGCGGTCGACGGCGGCGTTGGCCGTCGTGATGTTGTTCTTGCGCCGGCCGCGGAAACCTTTGGCCTGCTTCAGAACGCGCTTGCGGCGCAGATGCGAGGGAACGGCGCGCGGGGCACGTGACATGATCGAGCCTCCCTTACGCCGAGTACGGCATCCAGCGGCGGACGCGCTGGGTTTCGGAGGCCGACATGACGGTCGTTCCCCGAAGCTCGCGAATCTGCTCGTTGGATCGCTTGATCATGCCATGGCGCTTGCCGGCCTGGCCGTGCTTGAGCTTGCCGTTGGCAGTGAATTTGAAGCGCTTCTTGGCGCTCGACTTTGTCTTCATCTTGGGCATTTTGCGGTCTCCTGGGAGTGGATGACAGGCTCGATGCCGGTCAAGGTCGCGTTCGGGGCTGCCACGGCATGCCCTGTACGCCGGGCGGCCCGAAGAGGCGGCGTCATATACGGAAAAGAGGCCGGATGGCAAGCCGTAGCCTGCCTTGTTGAGGCAAATGACCCAGCTTAGTTTCGCGAGCGACGAAGGGACGGCCGAGATGAAGATGTTGAACGAATTCCGCACGTTCGGTAGGCGCGTGAGCGTGCGGACGGCGATTCTGGTCGCAGGCCTGGTTTTCGTTTGCGGGTCGCCAGGTGCGACCAGGTCTGCCCCGGCTACCGACGACGTCAAAGGAGTCGCGAATGGTTTCTACGCGGTCTACGGCACATTCCGTCCCTCCGACGGCATTCCCGACGCGAGGGGGCGTGCGAAGTACGAGCCTTTTATCTCGCCCGCGCTCGACCGCCTGTTGATGGAAGGCGAGGCCGCCGAACAGCGTTTCGTGCAAGCGACGAAAAACATGTCTCCGCCGCTGATCGAGGGCGATCTTTTCACCTCCAATTTCGAGGGCGCAACGTCCTGGAGCGTCGGGCCCTGCGAAACCGGAGCCGCCACGGCGCACTGCAAGGTGGCCCTCGGGTATCGCGGCGGTTTCAAGGAGGAGGATTCGAAGCCGGTCAACTGGACAGATACTATATATCTTGCGCGGACCAGCGCAGGCTGGCGCGTCGACGACATCGCATACGGTGCACCCTGGGCCTTTGGGAACAAGGGCCGGCTGACCCAGACGCTCCAAAGCGCGATCCGCGACGGCAACAATGCAACGCAATAATCGTGGTTGGCAAAAAACGAAGGATGCAATCGGAAATGAATAAGGACGAGTTTCCCCAGATCAGGAGCGACGCCGAGTGGCGGGCCATGCTCACCGACGATGAGTATCGCGTGTTACGCGAGCATGGGACCGAGCCCGCGGGATCGAGCCCGCTCAACGCGGAGAAGCGCACTGGCGTGTTCCGCTGCGCCGGCTGCGGGATGGAGCTGTTCGGGTCGGACACGAAATACGAAAGCGGCAGCGGTTGGCCGAGCTTCACGGCGCCGCGCGAGCATGCGGTCGGCACATCGCGCGATGCAAGCCATCTGATGGAACGTACGGAAGTGCATTGCGCGCGCTGCGGCGGACATCTTGGCCACGTCTTCGAAGACGGGCCGAGGCCAACGGGCCAGCGCTATTGCATGAACGGGGCGGCTCTGACATTCGAACCTGAGAAAAAGTAGGGCCGGGCGCTGCCATCGCGGCGCGGAAGGGGCGCCGCGTGGCCGATCCATTGCAGACCGCAGAGCAGGTCGCGCTTGTCGCGATTCCGATTATCGTCGCCATCACGCTGCACGAAGCGGCGCATGGCTATGCGGCGCGTCATTTCGGCGACGACACCGCGGCGCGCGCTGGCCGCGTCTCGCTCAATCCGCTGCGGCACGTGGACCTCTTCGGAACGATCCTGCTGCCGGGGATTTTGCTTCTCTCGCACGCGGGCTTTGTCTTCGGTTATGCGAAACCTGTGCCGGTGAATTTCGCAGCGCTCCGCAATCCCAAGCGCGACATGGTGTGGGTGGCGGCAGCGGGGCCCGGCATGAACATCCTGCTCGCGCTCCTCTCCGTATTGGCGCTGTTCGTGGCGCTGCAATTCGGCGGGATGGCGCACAAAACGGTGCTCGAATTCTTTTGGACCTCGGTCGAAATCAATCTTGTGCTCGCGGTGTTCAACCTCTTGCCCGTGCCGCCGCTCGACGGCGGCCGCGTCGCGGTGGGGCTCCTGCCTCAGCCGCTTTCGCTGGCACTCGCGCAGCTCAACCGCTTCGGCATGCTCCTGCTCATCGCGATTTTCATTCTGCTGCCGCTGATTGGGATCAATCTCTTCCACTATCTCGTGCAGATCCCGGTCGAGTTTCTCGAACGCCCGCTACTGTCGCTCCTCGGAATCCCGGAGCAGTAAAGCTGTGCCGGGGACGAGCGGCTTGCATTCCAAGCATCAGAAATTGTCGCCGCGTCTGACAATGTCTTTTGGCTTTTCGCGCGATGTCGCTGCGGCGGGTTTCGGCCGCAGGGCGACACTACCATCTGGATGCACAAAGAACGTGATCCTGTCGCCCGGTTTCAGGCCGAGACGCTCGCGAAGCACCGTTGGAATCGTTATCCGGCCTTTGGAGGTGAGCGTTGATTCCACGGTGGCTGCTTCTCGTCAGCTACGGTGTGCGCACATTCAATTCGCTGCCAGGGCGGTTGGCCGCTGCGGCAAAGCGCGCGTCGAACGTTACGAATGCCTCGCAGCCCTCCGATTGTAACAGATGAAGCGCATCAGCCAAGTCCACGCCCTTCGCCGTCCAGTCCAATGCCCTCGCTGCCAAAGCAGAATCTTCCAATGTGACGCGCTCAAGGCCGGCAAACGCGGCAAGCGCGTTTGTGAGCGCAACGGGCTCGTAGCCATAGACGCTGCGCAATACCCATTCGCTCTCCAACAAAACGGTCGTACAGACGAACACATCGTTGTTGTCGATCAGCGCTCTGGCCTTCGCCGATTGCGCTGGGTGATCGCCGGTCAGATAGCGGATGACGACGTTAGAGCGAGATTCGTCGGAACTGAATCGGGCGGGGGATTCCCAAAAGGCCGCGAGTCAGATTCAAGATGCTGGCTGGAAGGAGGCCAGCATGGATGGTCAGGCCCTATTCTGAGGATTTGCGGGTTCGCGTGGTTGGGTT
>DATMPH010000040.1:0-2040 GCA_035567755.1 Rhizomicrobium sp. | reverse complement strand
CTGTTTCTCTATACCCCGGCCGCTGCGGGCGGCCTCATCGAGGCGCTCTCGGAGCGCCGCCCCGCCGATGACGACGAACACAAAAAACTTTTCGAGCGCCACCGCTGGGAGGTCGTCGGACCAAACCCGCTTTGAATTGGCCCCTAAGCAAATTGCGAAGACTGCCGCTCCTTCTCGGCGCTTGTCCGGTCTCGGTAGAAAGGTGAGCGCGTTCCGGTCCAAGTCATAGGGGGCGAATTCGCGCGTACCCCATGGCGTATCGCGAACGCCGTTGGGAGTGCACTCGACGCCGCGTTGCGGATATTCGTTGAAGAGGGCATCCGGATTCTCCACCAGAAACCGCAGACGGATTGTGCCCATCTCGTGCTCGAACTGAAACTGCATGTGAAGCACCACAGCATCGCGGCGAAACCCGACGTAGTTCGGTGAATTAGCCTTGTCTCCAAAGGCCAGCTTGAAGCCAAGCTGCTGGGTGTAGAACTCAATTGCCCGTTGGATGTCCCGCGTCCCAAGGATCGGGTGCGTTTCTTTGTACATTGCAACGTCCAAACAAAGTGGCATGAACCCGAAGCGTGAGAAGAAACCCCAATGACCTCGGCCTTCCGGTCATCAGCGTTGGCAATCTCGGGACATCATCCTTCCGACTGCGAGCCGATCCTAGCACAGCTCATTCAAGCGATTCCATGCGCTGCGCGACGCCGACGTCGTGACCCAGCGCGGTATAGTCCATGCTCAGATTGTCGCTGAGCCTACCGATCATTACCTCGCCCGAGTTGAGCCCGATGCGGATGTCGAACTGGACGCCGTGTCGCTCGCGCACGCTCTCAGCGAAGGCATGCACCGCGTCGCAGATGGCGGCGAGGCAGGCCCGCTGGGCATGATCTTCATGCGCGATCGGCGCCGAACAGCGCCAAGCCCACCAATACGCGACCGACACGATCCCGAAATGGCGCACCGGTCGGGTGCAGATGAGCGGGGAGGTCTGGCTAATGCGCAACCTGGACCTCACGGTAGAGCGTCTGATCGCGCCGCACCCGCTCGACCCGCGAGTCGATCTGGGCGAACGGGATATCGTGCGCGGCCGCCCAGCGCTGTGACTCCTCGCTCTGCGCGCTGACCAGGAACGGCGGGTGCGGCCGCTGAACCAGCGGCGGCGACAGCGGCCCGTTCTTCACGACCGTCCAGTACTTGCCATGGTGGACGAAGTTCTCGTCGGCCCAGATGCGGCGGATCAGAGTGAACGACTCGACGAACATTTCGCGCGATTGCGCCTGGTCGACGGCGAAGGCTTCGAATTCAGGCGGGCGGAGGCCGCGCCCCAGGCCGAGGTCGAGGCGGCCCCCCGTCAGGTTGTCAAGCATCGCCGCCTCCTCAGCGACGAGCAGCGGGTTCCGGAATGGCAGGATGTTGACCATGTTGGCAAATCGGAGGCGACGCGTCCTCTGTGACGCGGCGGCGATCATCAGATTTGGCGATGGCACCCGGACGGCCGCTTGCCAAAGAATGCGCCTAAGGCCGCGGCGCTCTGATCGGCAACGGGTGCCGCCATGGCCACCTGATCGATCACTCCAGCTTCCGGAGTGAGGGCCGTATCGCAACAGCCGTCCTGATACTGATCAACGTGTCTTCCTGCACAAATTGGCCATAGGGCATCTCGCCGCGAGCAAGCGCCAGCATCAGGGCATGCTGCCTTGGCTGTTGTGCTCAGTGATCTCGGCGACGTTCTGCCACAACCCTTGCGACATCCCAGCATGTGGCTCGCGAATCAACGCGACGACACGCTGAGAGCAGGAATCGCGAATCGCGCTCCAGCGGGCAATCTGAACCCGCATTCCCCGGATGCGGTGGCGATTTTGCGCGCGCTGTCGACGATTGAGCGTTAGAATTCAGCATCTTATGGGGGATCGAACGGGGCAGGAATGGGGGACCCGTCGGGTGAAGCGGATCGGGGCGCGCTGAGGCTCGATTTCAACCGCCGTCTGATGCTTCAGTTTCGCGGCTCTGCGATCACGTCCGATGCAGGGTTGCTTGCCTATCGCG
>DATMPH010000039.1:0-2536 GCA_035567755.1 Rhizomicrobium sp. | reverse complement strand
TAGACGCAACAGGAATCGCGCTCACTCTTCAGTCATCGAAATTTAATCGGCTCGATCCTGTCTTTGCTTGACCTAAGAGATGGATCAGCGGGATATAAACGTTTTGTAGGACCGGCAAACATTTTGTTCTTCGGCCGGTTTAAAACTCAACGGGGGTGATTGCAGTGCCGGGTACCTCCAGCGCCCGCCTTTTCTGGGCCGATAGTCGCGCTCCTCCGCAGCCGCACGACATCGACGGTCTCGAACTCAGCAGTACGCAACATAGTAGGGAGGCCTGGAAATGAGAACAACGATAACAGGGTCCTTGATACTTGCCATGGTGATGACCTTTGCCTCGAACGCTCGCGCGGACGTTTTCGCCTGCGTGAACAACAGCTCGGGCGAGGTCAAGATTGTCGCAAGCTGCACCGTTGGGACGAATGCCAGCCCATGCCATCACAACGATACTTGCGATTTGATTTCCCAGTCGAGCACAGTCCAGCGACTCTCGGCGGAGTTTCAGAATGCGGGGGGCGAGATCTTCACGCAGGCTACCCCGGCCCCGTCTCCAGTTCCCCCAGGCGCCCCTGGTGGCAGTGTGGTTTACGACAAGACCCTCACTGTGCCGCCCGGAGTGGCCTACATAACGTTTTCAGCCCAAGGCGACACGCATGAACTGCTCGATGCGACCAACACGCCTATTCCCGGCACAGGTTCAGCGCTTTTGATGACAGCGTCGATTACGGACGCGGCCGGCAACGTAACGATCTGCCAGCCGATGGCCGGAGCCACCGGCGCCGCGGAATTCATGGCCCCATGGATGACGCTGATTAAGCTGCCCGACGGTGAAACTTCGCCCAACAACTGCAACGATGGCGGCGGCGGAACGGCGGACTGCCACGACAACGCATTCTCCTTTTCCTGCTGCGCCCTGGTGAGCCCCGGTCCGGGAGGTAACAACAGCCGGGACGTGAAGATCAACATGGCATCTTCAAACGGCGCCTTCGTCTTCTACGAGGACTCGACCATATACATCGACCAGACTGCGAATAACGGAAACCTCTGCCAGTCGGTTGGGACCGCTCCTCATTGATAGGCGCACCAATGCAAGGAATGCCACGAACCGTGGGCGGCCATGGATGCTCGGCGGGTACGCTCCCGGCTGCGGTGGTGAGCTTCGTCGCGGTGCCCTGATGAGATAAACGCAGAGAAATTAATTCCTTAGCCCGTGCGGGAGGCCATCAGCCGTGGCCTCCCGCACGCATGTTCTCCTTTCGCCATCGCGGCAGTTCGATTAAACATCACACGCCATGGATTCTCCCGCTGCTGCCGTCGAACCGGTGCGTGCGATCACCTCGTCGGAGGCTGCGCACACTATCCTCGCGAGCTTTCTTGGCTGGGCGCTCGACGCTTTCGACTTTTTCATCCTGATTTTCGTGATGCCCGCGGTTGCGCGCGAATTCCATCGCCCGATCTCGCACATCGCGTTCACAATCACCGCGACGCTCGCGCTGCGTCCGGTCGGCGCGCTGATCTTCGGCTGGATCGCCGACCGCTACGGCCGCCGCATCCCGTTGATGGTCGACGTTGTCTTCTATTCCGTCGTCGAAGTGCTGAGCGGCCTCGCGCCGAGCTACGGATGGTTCCTGTTTTTTCGCGCGCTGTATGGAATCGGGATGGGCGGTGAATGGGGCGTGGGCGCGTCACTCGCGATGGAAGCGGTGTCGCCGCGATGGCGCGGATTCTTTTCAGGACTCCTGCAGGAGGGTTACGCGGTCGGCTACCTGCTCGCGGCGGCGGCGTTCTTCTTCGTCTTCCCGCATTACGGATGGCGCGCGATGTTCTTTCTCGGCGGCGCGCCCGCGCTGTTGACCATTTACATACGCACCAAGGTGCCCGAGTCGGAAGCATGGCAGCGCACGCGTCCCGACCGCGAGCATATCGGCGCCGCGATTCGCGCCAACTGGAAATTGTTCCTCTACCTTTGCGCGCTGATGACGGCGATGAACTTCGTCTCGCATGGCACCCAGGACATGTACCCGACGTTTCTCGAAAAGACGCGCGGCTTCGACACGCGCACCGTCGCCACTATCGCAGTCATATATAATGTGGGCGCGATCCTCGGTGGGCTGACTTTCGGCTACCTGTCCGACCGATGGGGACGTCGCCGCACGATGGCGACCGCGGTGATCTGCGCCGGCCTCGTCATACCTTTGTGGATCTATCCTTCGACGCTCGTAGTGCTGACCGCGGGCGCATTCCTGATGCAGTTCATGGTGCAGGGCGCATGGGGCGTCATCCCGGCGCATCTCACCGAGCTATCGCCGCCGGAAGTTCGCGGCCTGTTCTCGGGACTCGCGTATCAGACGGGAGTCTTGCTGGCTTCTGGAGCGGCCGTCAGCCAGGCGCTACTGGCGGAGCGCTTCGGCTACGCAGCAACGCTCGCGAGCGTCGCCGCAATCGTGATGGTTTCGGCCGCCGTCGTTATCCTGCTAGGCCGCGAGCGCAAAGGCCGCGACCTCCATTCATCCGCCGCGTGACTGACCGTGCCCACAAT
>DATMPH010000038.1:0-70268 GCA_035567755.1 Rhizomicrobium sp. | reverse complement strand
ACTGTGTGCGCGGCAAGACGGCAACGCTCCGGCTGGTGTTCTCGCTGCTCGACGAACTGGACCATGTGGCGACTGACGGAAGACAGCGCCGGGGCTTCGACCGCAAACTCGAGGACATGGAAGCGGCGGACGAGGCTTGGGTAGCGCACAGGAACGAACAGGAAACGGAGATCCCGGCGGAGCCTGTTTCTCAGGGAGATATAGAAGAAGAGCCGCGGCCGATGTGGGGCGAGTTCGCGGGCGAGGCGCTCGGCAGCACCATCGAAATACCACCCCCGATTTGTCACGGCCCGCAACAGCGGGCCGCCCAGATGAAACTGATGCGGGGGGCGAAAGCGAGAAGAAGACTCTTCTCCATGGCGAACAACAGCACGCTCGCGGCTGGGTGACCCGCTCTCAGGCGGGCCATGACATCGAGGGGAATGGAAGTGGCGCGACGCGTCCAACTGCTGCATCTGCCCTTACTGAGGGGAGCGAACAGGGATTGAAAACAGAATCGGAGCGGCAGTTCCTCGCCGTGTCGCGAAGGGTGCCGAGCGAGAAGGAGCTTCGCCAGAGCGAACACCAGGCGGAGATGGATCGCCAGCGGCGCGCCTATGAATCGCTTCCCGGAAGGATCATGGCGTTCTGCGACAAGCACGGCTGGGAATATCCGCCGGGTATGCAAACGCCCAAAGATGTTCCGGCTCCCCTCAGTGAGGGGCAAACGCAGGGAATTACAAAACCGCGACCCGAGGAGGGACCCCACAAGCGGGCGCTGCGCGCGCGGTTTGAAAGACTCGCCTGGGCGGAGCGCGAGGAAGCCGCACGCAAGGCCGCGCTCGCGGCGAAGGCGGAGGGGGTGCCCATGCTTCGACAGGCTCAGCATGAGGGTGTTGAAAATACACCTCGCCCCGAGCCTGTTGAAGAACCGGAACCGCTTCCGGACTTCGCCATCTGGATGCGCGGACAGCAGGCGGCGCGGTGAGTTCCTCCCTCGCGCTTCGCGCGAGGGAGGAAAATGAGACCCGTCATTTTCCTCCCCCATCGTGGGGGAGGTGCCGCCGTAGGCGGAGGGGGCAGTGATTTGGGGACAGTGTACTTATTATGGCATCGCGGCGCTCAAGAAATGAGATTGCGGGCGCGCACCCCACTGCTTGCATTTCCATCAGAGCTTCAGATGGCCCGCGATGATGTCGTCATATGTCGCCGCGTCGAGCGGTCTGTAGGCGAGCGTTTGGGGGTCGAGCACATAGAGAGGATTGGCGATCCGGCGCGGGTCGAAACCGTCCTTCATCAGATCGATCTTGCGCTGCTTGAACGTGCCGGTGATCTCCATCTCCGGCATCAGCCGCAGGAAAACCGGACGGGCATAGGCGGGCAGACTGCCTTCCAGCTTTTGCGCGAGACGGGATGGATCGAAACCCGCCGTGGTGACAAGGGCCGCCATGCCGGCGCGGCCGTCCTTGCCGGGTACGCGCACGCCGTAGACGTTGGCCTCGATAATGCCATCGACCACCGACAGGGCTTCTGCGACTTCGCTCGTCGCCACGTTCTCGCCCTTCCAGCGGAACGTGTCGCCGATCCGGTCGACGAAATAGAAATAGCCGAGCGCGTCCCTCTTCAGCAGGTCGCCCGTACGAAACCACGAATCATCCGCCGCAAAGACGTGCCGCAGAATCTTCTTTTCGGTATCCGCGGCGTGCGTGTAACCCTCGAAGCCTTTGCCGGGCTCGTCGACGATCCGGCCGATGGCCTCGCCCGTTTCGCCCGTGGCGCACTCGATGCAGAACCCTTCCGGATTGCGCACGGGAATTTCGGTCTCGATATCGAAGCGGATGATCCGGATCGCGAAATATCCGCGCATGTAGTCCGGAATGCGCCCCACCGCGCCAATTTTGCCGTCGTAATTCAGCATCGACACGTTGCCTTCGGTGGCGCCGTAGAACTCGATGATTTTCGGTATCGCAAAGCGCATCTGAAACGGCTTCCAGATTTCGGGCCTCAATCCGTTGCCGATGATGGCGCGAAGATGATGGTCGCGTTCGTGCGGGGACGCGGGCGCATTGAGAAGATAGCGGCAGAGCTCGCCGATATACTGAAAGAAGGTGGGGCGGTAGCGCACGCAATCGTCCCAGAATTCGTGCACCGAGAATTTCCGGCGCAGCACAACGGAGCCGCCGCAGGTGAGCGCCACGCCGATCGCGCAGATGCCGCCCGCCGAATGGTAGAGCGGCAGGACGTCGTACATGCGGTCCGACGCGCGCGCGCCAAGGGCTCCGGCGAATCCGTGCATCATGAAGAGCGTGCGAAGATGGCTGACATTCGCCGCCTTGGGGAGGCCGGTCGTCCCCGAGGTGAAAATGTAGAAGGCCTTGTCGGCGCAAATCAGACCGGCCCGCCATTCGGGATTTGCGGGAGCGGAACCGGCAGCGGCGAGCGCGGCATCCAGATTCTCCAGTCCGGCCTCAATGCCGCCGGTGATCCATCCAACCGGCGGCACCGCGAGCGCCGAGCGGGCGTCGAGATATTCCTGCGCGAGCTCTGCTCCGATCACGATGTGGCGCGCGCCGCTGATCGCAATCGAGTGGGCGAGCGCGCCGCCACGCAGATTGGTGTTGATCAGCGCGGCGATGGCTCCAACCTTGAAGAGGCCGAGCCACGCGAACAGATATTCCGGGCGGTTCTCCATCAGGAGTGCGACGCAGTCTCCGCTTCCGATTCCCTGGGCGTGTGCCCAACAGGCGTAGCGATCCGCCGCCGCGTTGAGCGCATGGTAGGTGATAGTTTCCTCTCCGCAGAGAATGGCCGGATTGGCCGGAGCCCTTCGCGCCCAGCCTTCAACGATATCGACGATGGTGACGGGCGATTGGGGCTTGACGCCGCGCAGGCGCCAGAATGTTCGCGCAAGGCTTGTGATATAGGTGGATTCGCGCGACACGGCAGAGAGCAGGTCCATCGGCAAATCGCGCGCCTCTTCTGCGGTTCGTGGCAGAATAGGTCGCGAGGCGCGCTTCCGTCCACGAAAGATGCCCCCACTCGATCTCAGAGGGTTGAAATGTCCGCTGCCCGCGCTGCTCGCGCGCCGCGCGCTGATGCGCGTGGCGGCCGGCACAGCGCTCGAGGTGCTGGCGGATGATCCACTCGCCGCCCTCGACGTACCCCACATGTGCCACCAGGAAGGCTACGACGTGCTCGACGTCGAGGCGCACAGCGCGCACACGCGCTTCGTGCTGCGCCGTCCGCTACCTGAAAGCCACGCACGCTGATGCCGATGTTCTGGATCATGCTCGTGGCATCGCCGTTCATCGGCAGTTTTCTGGGCGTCCTGGCGCTGCGTCTTCCGGAAGGGCGCTCCTTCGCAGTGTCGCGTTCCGCCTGCGATCATTGCGGACACGTGCTCGCGGTGCGCGACCTCGTTCCCATCGCAAGCTTTCTCGCGCTTCGCGGACGTTGCCGGTATTGCCACGCCCCCATCGGCGGCTTCGTTCTTGTCATCGAGCTCGCCGCAATGCTCGTCGCCGGATGGGCGGGGATACAGGTTTCGGACTGGATTCTCGTCGCGAGTTGTTTGCTTGGCTGGATGCTGCTCCTGCTTGCGGCGATCGACTGGCGCGTGCAACTGCTGCCCGATGTGCTGACTTTGCCTCTGCTGGTGGCAGGCCTCGCGGTCACGTATTTCGTATCGCCCGAAACCTGGTCCGATCATCTGATCGGCGCCGTGGCGGGTTTCGTTGTGCTGGGCGCGATTTCATTGCTCTACTGGCGTTTGAGACACCGGGAAGGTCTTGGACTGGGCGACGCCAAATTGCTGGCGGCGCTTGGCGCCTGGGTCGCATGGCAGGGCTTGCCGACGGTGCTTCTCTGGGGCTCGATGCTCGGCCTTGTCTTTGCTCTTGTCCGGTCGATGACGGGCCGGGGATTGCAATGGTCCGACCGCATTCCGTTTGGCGTGTTTCTCGCCGCCGGAGGCTGGCTCGTCTGGCTCTATGGTCCGCTCATGCCGTCGCTACGGTGAAAAATATTGCCCGGTTTATTGGCCGGTGCACGAGTCGCTGCCTTACAGAAATCTCCTCGGCGCTACATTCTGCTCGGCGTGCGCTGCGCGTCGCGGTCGACGACCTGGTCCAGCCAGGTGAGGGTTCCTGCGGCGATCTTCTCCCAGCCCGGCTCGCCGATGAGCCAGTGACTGTGACCGGGAAGCTCCTCGAAACGTGCGCGTCCGTGGTAGCGGCGCGCGAGGCGACGTACCGTAGAGGGTGGCGTCACCCGATCCTGCGTTCCCACCAGGCACAGGATTGGACAGACGACCGCGCGCGCGTCGACATGGCTTGCGCGTCCGGTATCCAGCATCCAGTGCATTGCCTCGAAGGTGGCACGGCCCGACTCGGGCACGAGCCGCGCAACAATGGCCGCGCGCTCCGATTCCGGAACCAGATGAAGCATGTTCGCCTCTGCAATCCAGCGATGGGGCGCGAGCGGTCTGCTCCAGAAGGGCCCATCGAGATAAAGCGCCTGTGCGGAAAAAAACTCGAATGGCGTCGACGGCAGCATGCCCCAGGGTGCCGACGGTGCCAGAAGCACGAGGGCCCGGACCGGCTTGAGCGCCGCCAGCATCTGGGCGAGCAGCCCGCCAAGGGAGTGTCCGACGAGAATGGGCGCGGTCCCAAGCGTGTCGAGAAGGTCCGCGAGATCCGACGCGTAGTCGCGCAGGCTCGTCCTGCCGAGCATAGCCGCGCTGCTGCCCGAAGGCTCATGATGCCGCAGGGTGGGCGTAAACACCTCGAAACCGCGGGACTCGTAAGCCGCGCGCCAGCCCTCGAACGCCCAGCCGCCGCAGAAGGCGCCGTGAATCATGACGACGGGAGAACGTGTCATGGCGAATGACTCATTCCGCAGGCCTAGCCAGATCGCGGAACGCTTCGATGACCGTTGCGTAGATGTTGCGCTTGAAGGGCACGACGATGCGCGGCAGCGTTTCGAGTTCGATCCATTTCCAGCGTGCGAATTCGGGCTCCGCGGTGTTGATGTTGATGTCCGAATCCTCGCCCAGAAACCGCAAGGCCAGCCATCTCTGCCGCTGTCCGCGATAGCGCCCGCGCAAAGCAACGCCGAGAAGGTGCGGGGGCAGATCGTAAGAAAGCCATGCGTCGAGCTCGCGCAGCAGAACGGCATTGCGCGTTCCGATCTCCTCCTCCATTTCCCGGAAGCCGGCATCGACGACGCTTTCGCCCTCGTCGATCCCGCCCTGCGGCAATTGCCAGCCCTCCGCCCTCTGATCGATGCGCTTGCCGACGAACACCAGCCCGCTGCGATTGAGCAACATCATGCCGACACTGGGGCGATAGGGGAGATCGTCGTGACTGAGGGGGCGGGCGCGCAAAGCCATGCAGGAAGTCAGCCAATCTGCGGATACCGCCACTATGGACGAACCTGGGCCGGGAACAAAGCCCAGACCGATTCAGCGCGCGCTGGTGCGCTTTCCCGCGTCCGGGATTTTTCCGTCCATCAGCTTCACTGCATAGGCGAGCTGGAAGTCGTCAATCTTCTTTCCAGCGGGAGGGCGCACGACGTTCAATTTCGGCTGGGAAGGGGGTTGTTCTGCGGTCAGATGGTGAGGCAGATCGGCTTCACTCGGCCGTTCGATCTTGGGAACGTCCGCCGCTTCGTCTCCTTGCGCGACCGCGATGTCGGGGACGATGCCGGACGCCTGTATCGATCGGCCAGAAGGCGTGTAATAACGCGCCGTTGTCAGGTGCAACGCTCCATCCTCGCCACCGCGCAGCGGAATGATGGTTTGCACCGAACCCTTGCCGAACGACGTCATGCCGACGATCGTCGCGCGCTTGTGATCCTGCAGCGCGCCGGCCACGATTTCGGACGCCGAAGCCGTGCCCACGTCGATCAGCACGGTAAGCGGCTTGCCATCGGCAATATCGCCTGGCTTGGCGTCGTAACGCTGCGTGTCTTCCGGCTTGCGCCCGCGCGTCGAAACGATTTCGCCCGCATCCAAGAAATCATCGGAAACGGCAATCGCCTGGTCGAGAACGCCGCCGCCATCGTCGCGCAAATCGATGATGAAGCCTTTGAGACGCGGGCCGATCTGACTCTTGAGACTTTTGACCGCCGCCCGAACTCCGTCGCTCGTTTCCTCGTTGAAGGCCGGAATGCGGATATATCCTACGTCGCCTTCGCGGTGAAACTTGACCGCCTCGACCTGGATGGCGGCGCGCGTCAGCCCGACCTCGAAGGATTTCTGGTTTCCCGCGCGAAGCAGCGTGAGGCCGACTTTGGTGCCCGCCGCGCCTCTCAGCATGTCCTGGACCTTGTCGAGGGTCTGGCCTTGAAGGCCGCGCCCGTCAATCGCGAGGATCGTGTCGCCAGCCTTGATTCCCGCGTGCGAGGCAGGCGTGTCGTCGATGGGGGAAACAACCTTGATGATGCCTTCCTCGGCGGAGATCACCAGACCCACCCCACCATAGGTCCCCGAGGTCTTGACCTGCATGTCGGCAAAGGTTTTCGGGTCGAAGTAGCTCGAATGCGGATCGAGATCGGAAATCATGCCGTTCAACGCGCTCTCGATCATCTTTCGATCGTCGGGCGTCTCGACATAATCCGCACGCACGGCTGCGAACGCCGCACCGAAACGGTCCAGCGCCCTGTATGCCGATTGCGCGTCGCCGTCCGTCGCACTTCTGGCAAGGGGCAACGCAATCATGCCGGCGGCGAACCCCGCCGCCGCACCCAGAGCCGTGAGAGCCATTCGCCGCATGCAGACTTATCCTTTGCCGGTCAGTCCTTGTCCGCGAACGGTCATCCTGCTGGCGTCGCGCTCAATTTGCCGCAGCGCTCTTGTTGGAAGCGCTCATCGCCAGCTTGCCGCGCAGGAGGTCCAACGCATAAGAGAGCTGGAAGTCTTCAATCTTCTTGCCGGCCGGCGGATGAATGATCTGGGGCACCGTTTTCTTGGCTCCGCCTTCGCCGTTGAGATGTCCCGGCAGATTGGCTTCACTCAAATGCTCGAGCTTGGCGGCGGTCTCGTCCTCGTCGCCTTCCGCGACGGCCACGTCGGGAACGATGCCAGTCGCCTGAATCGAATGACCCGATGGCGTATAGTAACGCGCTGTCGTGAGGCGCAGAGCGCCACCTCCCTCGCCAAGCGGGATAATCGTCTGCACTGAGCCCTTGCCAAACGACGTCATGCCTTCGATCGTCGCGCGCTTGTGATCCTGGAGTGCGCCAGCCACGATCTCCGATGCCGAGGCAGTGCCGGCGTTGACGAGGACGATGATAGGCTTCCCGTCCCCGATGTCGCCGGGTTTTGCGTCATAGCGCGCCGTGTCGTCGGAGTGGCGGCCCCTGGTCGAAACGATTTCGCCGGAGTTGAGGAAATCGTCCGAGACCTGGATCGCCTGATCGAGCAGACCGCCGGGATTGTTCCTGAGATCGAGCACATAGCCTTTGAGGCCGGGTCCAATCTGCCGCTTCAAATCGCGCACCGCGCGCTCCAGCCCCGACGCCGTCGCTTCGTTGAAGGCGCTGAGGCGGATGTAGCCGATATCGCCATCGCGATGGAATTTCACACTGTCCACCTGCACGATCGCGCGCGTCAGCGCCACGTCGAACGGTTTCTTGGCGCCGCTGCGCAGAATGGTCAGAGAAATCTTCGAGCCTTCCGGCCCACGCATCTTCTCGATGGCGTCGTTGAGCGACATGCCCTGGATGGGCGTGCTGTCGATCGCGGCGATGTAATCACCCGGCTTGATGCCGGCGCGCGCGGCGGGCGTGTCGTCGATCGGGGAAATTACCTTGACGAGTCCGTCCTCCATCGTGACCTCGATCCCGAGGCCGCCAAACTGGCCTTTGGTCTGAATCTTCATGTCGGCGAAGGCTTTTGCATCCATATAGCTCGAATGCGGATCGAGCCCTGACACCATGCCTTCGATGGCCGAGGTAACGAGCTGGCTGTCTTCCACCGGATGGACGTAATCCGCGCGCACGCGCTCGAACGCGTCGCTGAACAGATCGAGCTGCTTGTAGGCCGAATCGTTTGCGCCATGCGCGGCCGGGAAAAGCATCAGCGCGGCAGAAAAGCCTGCCACCATCCCGACGCCCACAAATGCGAAACGCTTCATGATCTTGTAGCCTTTCTCAGTTCGACTTCCAGCCACGGCGCCGGATTGACGCCTTTTCCGTTTTCCCGCAATTCAAAGTAGAGGCGGTTTTCCGCACCATTCCGCGGCATTCTGCCGACCGGTTCGCCTGCCAGCAACTGATCGCCTGTCCGTACTTCGACACGATCAAGGCCCGCAAGCACAAGATCGTATCCGTCCGTCATCTGCAAGATCAAGACTTGACCTGTTTTATGGTAAGGGCCGGCGAAAAGCACCTTCGAATCGGCGGGCGCGACGACCTGGGCCGAGGCTGGGGCAAGAAAGCTCACGCCCGGAGCGCGCGGCGCGCCGGCAGTTTCGCCGTAGCCCTCGACCATATTGCCCATGACTGGCCTGAGAAAAGCGCCACGCTGTAGCTTTTGATTGGCCGCAGCCGCCGGTGCGGTAACGATCATCAGGTTCTGTGTGGAAGGCGCGGACCGCAACAGCGCCACCTTTCTGAGCAGAGATTCGAGGCTTACAGCCTGGCTGGCGACCGCCTCCAGCTTCGAAGCGAGCTCGGTGTATTGCGCGCCGGCCTCGCCGGCCTGCCGGGATTTCGTCGCGAGAAGTTGATCGAGATCGTCGCGCGCGCCGGCAAGCGCGGTGGTATTGCGCGCCGCGTCTTCATGGCGGCGCACGAGGTCGGCGCGCGTGCGCCGGAGCAGATCGAGTCTGCGCGACAGTTCCGCCGCGGCGCCATAGAGGCGTGGCAGGCCCGCGCCCAGCAGCATGGAAACATGGGCGCCCGCCAGCGCATCGTCCGCGCGAATTGCCATCACCGGCGGCATGTCGTGCTGCACGCGCTCGAGAACTGCAAGCAGGGCAGCCACCTGCGCTCGCTGGCGATGGAAGCCCGCAGTGAGCTCCTCGTCGTCTTTCGACAACCTTGCGATGTCCGCGCCGAGCCGGAGATTATCCTCTTCCAGCTCCTGCACCCGCGCGGCGGTTGCGATCAGGCGGCGCTTGAGATCGGCGGCCTGGGCATTGAGACGATCGCTGCGGCTCCTGGCTTCCTCCACCGCGGGCCGTGATTTCGCGATTTCCTGCTGCAGGGCCCGGTATTGCTCCGACGTGCTGGGAAGCCGCCCGGCCGACGAGGCCGGCACTGCACCGCGGAGAGAATCCGGTTCCGCGTTCGCCGGCGCAACCGGCAACGAGCCCATAACTGCGAACACGAAGATCGTGGAGAGGAAAGGCTTTAGCGCGGGGGACGCAGAGAATGCGCAGAGGGCGCAGAGGAAATGGTTGCGCGCTTCTGGCGCGCGACTCTTCTTCCACCGCGTCCTCTGCGCATCCTCTGCGTCCCCTGCGCTAAAATATTCTTTCACTTCGGCCCGTGAACTCCGTATTGACGTCTTTTCAAGAAGCGGGGACACCTTCACGGGCCTTCATCCGCGCGAGCGAATGGCCTGCCATCTCGATCGGCTTGTCGATTCCCATCAGGTCGAGAAGGGTGGGCGCCACGTCGGCAAGCCGGCCGTCAACGAGCTTCAGCGGGCGCTTCGCATTCACGACGATGATCGGCACGTCGAAGGTCGTGTGCGCCGTGTACGGCTCGCCCGTTTCCGGATCGCGCATCATTTCCGCATTGCCGTGATCCGCCGTCACGAGAAGAACGCCGCCGGCCTTCTCCACTGCTGCGCGCAGCCGGCCGAGACAGGCATCGATCACCCGCACGGCCTCTTCCGCTGCGCCCTGATCGCCCGTGTGTCCGACCATGTCGGGGTTGGCGTAGTTGACGACGATCAGATCGTATTTGCCGGACGCGATCGCCGTCTCGAGCCGGTCGGTGACTTCGAAGGCCGACATCTCGGGCTGTTTGTCGTAGGTGGCGACATGCGGACTCGGCACCATGATCCGGTCCTCGCCCGCAAAGGGCTCCTCGCGTCCGCCATTCAGGAAGAAGGTGACATGGGCGTATTTCTCGGTCTCGGCGATCCTGAGTTGCTTCAGCCCGAGCCCGGATACGATTTCGCCGATCGTCGCAGAGATGTCTTCGGGCGGGAACAGCGCGCTCATAAATCTGGTCAGCGGCCCGGAATACTCGGTCATGCCGGCGGCGGCCGAGAATTTGACGATTCGTTTGCGCCTGAAGCCGTCGAATTCCGGATCGAGCAGCGCGGTGGAGATTTCCCGCGCCCGGTCGGCGCGAAAATTTGAGAACACCAATGCGTCGCCGTCTTTCATTCCGGCATAGTCGCCGATCGCGGCGGGCACAACGAACTCGTCGCCGATATTCTCGCGATACGACTCTGCAATCGCTTCATCGGCCGTGCGGGTCTTGCGGCCCTGGCCCGCAGCGATCGCGTTGTACGCCTTCTCCACGCGGTCCCATCTTTTGTCGCGGTCCATTGCGTAGTAGCGACCCGACACGGTGACGATGCGCGCGTCGCCAAGGCCCGCAATGGCGCTCTCGAACAGGTGCATGAAACCTTTCGCACTCCTGGGTGGCGTGTCGCGCCCATCAAGAAAGGCGTGAATGCCTACCCGCGAGCCGGCGCTGGCAAGCGCCCGCACCAGCGCCACGATGTGATCCTGATGGGAATGCACGCCGCCCGGCGAAACGAGCCCCATGACGTGCACCGTCCCCCTGGCCTTTTTTGCCTTCACGATGAGGTCGAGCAGCGCGGGGCGCCTGGCGAAACTGTGGTCGGCGATCGCATCGTCGATGCGCGGCAGATCCTGCGCCACGATGCGGCCGGCGCCGATGTTCATGTGGCCAACTTCTGAATTCCCCATCTGCGCCGCGGGCAGGCCCACCGCACGGCCCGACGTGGCGAGCAGAGCATGGGGACATTCGGCGAGCATGCGCTGATAGTTCTCGGGTTCGGCGCGCGTGATCGCGTTGTCTTCGGCGTCGGGCCTCGAGCCCCAGCCGTCGAGGATGCAAAGCACGGCCGGGCGGGGACGCCCGGAGTGGCCGGATTTGCTCATGCGGGAATCAGGCGCGCGGGCATGACTGCAAGATAGGAAGGGCAGGCACCACTGTCCACGAATATGGCCGTTCGCAATCAGCGTTGAACTGACGCGAAGCCGGACCAATCCAACCCGGGAGCTTGCGGCAGGGCCGCGGGATCGTTGAGGCGATAGGGAGTCCAGCGTGCCATGGGCGCGGGTTCGACGACGGCCGTGACGCGGCCATGCGGCGCGAGCACGATGCTGAGCGGTTCGACGCTCCAGGATTCGAGAAGCTCGCGGCGAAAGGGCGTGCCCTGGGCGTCGAGTTCGTGCATCGCATCCGCGTGAGTGACGATTCCATGCCGCGTGCTCACGACCGCGCGAAGGTCGCGCACATAGGCGTTCCAGTTCTCGGTCATGATCGCCTGCGCGAGCGGCTGGAATACGCAAAGGCCGAGAAGGACCGCAAGAAGGGGCAGATTGGCAAATTGCGCCGGGCAGAGTCCGCGCCGCTTCATCAGAAGAAAGGCGAGCGCAATCAGCGTCGTGAGTGCGACAGGCAGCCCGCGCGCGGCAAAGAAGCGGATTGGCGCTATCGTGTCCCCAGGCATTGCAATGAGAAGGAGGAGCAAAAGTGCCAACACCGCAAGGCAAAGGCCGGCCGCTGCTGCGCGAAGCCGCCTGTTTTGCGACAACAGAATGGCTGCGGCTGCAGCAAGGCTCGCGAGCGCGGAAAGATTGGGCGCGCGAGGCGTTCCCAGGAATCCGCCGAGAAGACTGACGAGGAAGTCGCTGCGCTCGATGGCGCTGCGCGGAATGAGAATCCAGCGCAGCAAGTAAAGGGCCCCCGCTGCCGTGACGACTGCAGCGACGATTGCGGCGGCGCGTGCGAATCCTTTTGCGTTGCGGACCTGCGACGCTGCAAGCGCCGCGATGAGGACGAGACAGAGCATCGCGGATTCGTGCGAGAACGCGCAAGCGATCGCTGCGACGATTGCGGCGAGGGCGCCCCAACTCCGATCCATGCGAAACCAGGTGAGCAGGAAGGCAAGCCACAACAGACAGGATGCGATTACGCCCTCGCCGATGCCGATGAAGCTCGTCACGGGGATGGCGAGCACGAGGTTGAGAAGCGGTCCGACGATCCAGCTCTTTTCCGCGCGCGGTAAGACGAACCAGCAAAGCGCTGTCAGCACGATCGGCCAGCCCGATGCGCCGAGCGAGAAGAGCCGGCCGAGCGTCCACAAATCGTAAATGCCAAGGCGCGCGCCGATGACAGCGAAACCTTGCTGCAGAAGCTGCACCGATATGCGGCCGGGTTCGAAGAGTTGAAACGCGCCGTGCGAGGCGATGTCGAGCAGATAGAAGGAGCCATCGTAGACGAGGTCGCGCGCTCCGCTAACGGCATAGGCGGCGCTTGCTCCGGCGAGCGCAACCGCGATCCAGAAGATGCGCGCGATGCCGTAGTCCGAAATCGACTCTGTGGACGCTCGCTGGCCTGGAGAAGGTTCGGTCATCCGGTGCCGATAAGGAATGAGTGCGCCCGCAATTAAAGCCAACTCCGCCCAAAGGAAACGGTTCATTCATCCATCGTTGTCTCTCGTGATGGACGATTGGACGAGAGTCTAGTGGATCGAATCTAACACTTGGTGCACGCGGTTGACGGCGGCGATGGTTTTACGTGGGTCTGCGGCCCAGACAAATGGCTTTGGCGCTTGGTTTGACGGTGTTGAGAAACCGTATGAACTCCTCATGGCGATGGCGCTGCATGCAGCGGCCGATCACGTTGCCCTCCGGCACTTCAAGAGCCGCGAAGAGCGTCGTCGTGCCGTTGCGCTTGTAGTCGTGGGTCATGGTGCCGGCTCGTCCCTTCTTCATGGGAAGTCCCGGCTGGGTGCGGTCCAATGCCTGGATTTCGTTCTTCTCGTCGAACGAAAGCACGATGGCGTGCGCTGGCGGATCGACATAGAGCCCCACCACGTCGCGCAGCTTCTCTACGAACTTCGGATCATTGGAGAGCTTGAAATACTTGACCTGGTGGGGCTGAAGCCCGTGCGCACGCCAGATGCGAAAGACCGCGCTGCCGCTGATGCCGCAAGCCTCGGCCATCATTGTGCCGGTCCAGTGGCTTCTTTCTCCCGGCGGCTTGCTCAAGGTCCGCGCCATGACGCGCACGGCCACTACCGGGCCAAGCGGCGCTACGCGCGAGGGCCACGTCTTGTCGCGCAGCAGGCCGGCAACGCCCTCCTGCATAAACCGCTCTTGCCAGAGCCAGACGAAGGTCTTGGCGTTGCCTGTCCGCCGCATGATCTCGTTGGTCCCCAAACCGTTCGCGGAAAACAGCACAATCTCGGCTCGCCAGACGTGCTTCTGCGGCGCGTTGCGGTCTTTCAAAATCGCCTTCAGCCGCTTGCGGCTCGAAGGCTTCACCGTGATGGATATCCCCGTTCGCATCCGCCAGACTCGGACGTCCTGCCGGGCGCGGGAATCCCATTCAGGATTCAAATGTCAGGCGTGAACCACTAGAAGTTTGCACTGTTCTGCCTCGCTGGCGACCCCGCGGGCCGCTCGGCAGATCAATAACGAGTTAGCTAAATCCGACCCACTACACTAACATTGTACCCGGACCACACATCAGGGGCCGGTCATTGACAAACGGAGAAGTAACTTACTGGCCACATGACTTTTTCAGTGGCCCTGCGCAGACGACAAATCGAGTTACCGCATTTTTCTGGGCTGCAATCGCGCTTTCGAGCGTCAGTGCTGTCATTGCAATATTCTGTGCGCGTGGCCTTACCTGGGATGGATCCCTTTACATGTTGGGTTGGGCCGCAAATGGCCGATTCCATTTCTTCGTACCCACACGGCAGGCCGTACAGACGCTACAGCAATTATTCGAAATCGCAGGCGTGCGCGCAGGAGTCCAAGACCTATTTACCCTGGCACGTCTTCTCTCCCTTGGTACGTTCGGTTGGCCAGTGTTCCTTACAGCCAGCTGCTGGTTCATGCTCCCACGGTCGGAAAAGCCGTGGATCATAGGGCCGCTGCTCAATTTTATCGCTGTCATCCCCGCCACGAGTTTCTTTGGGATCGGAGAGGGTATCATTGCCTCCTGTCTGCTTTGGCTTCTCTTTCTGACTTTTACTTTTTGGGTACACGAGACATGGGGCGCAATAGCCACGCTGGTAATGATCGCAATCTGCGCATTCTCGTATGAAGCCGCGTTCCTCTTTATGGCCTGTCTCTCTGTCCTCGCATTGCAGCGCGCTGGTCGGAGCACCGCCGGTCAATGGGAACGCAAAACGTGCCTTGTGGTCGCTTTGGTCGCAGCGATAGCATCGATTCACCTGTTGTTGTGGGTGGTTGTTCCCAGATCGACCATCGAACGATCGAACTACATTGTCAGCCTTCTCGGACAATTTCTCGGAACCGTGACTGCTCCAAATCTACCCGCGATCGCGGGCATCTGCGCATTGGCGGCGATTCCAGTTCTCATTCGCCAAAATGCTGGAAGCATGTTGTCGAAATTATTGATAGTTGGGCTTTGCGCATTATATTTCCTGATGCTTGTGCTTCTGATCGTCTTACCTGGTGAGATGATCCAGCCAAGCCGCTATTTCGCTGCGCGTGGTCTGCCAATCATCTTTACAACCGCGGCGGCGGTGGGAATGTACCTGCTACGCGAGAGGGGTTTTGCACCCCAAAGCCTTGCTAAGCCAGCGGTCTGGGCAGTACTTGCCCCGTTACTCGTGATTCAGTTTGTGTTTCAAATTGCAATGTCCAGCTTGTGGCAAGAGTTCGTCTCGGATTTGAAGGGTGTCGTCGCCAACCAGACGGGGGTCATCTCGTTTGCAGACGCCTCGCGATTGCTCAATCCCGCCAATAGCCGTTTTCGCCGCGAGCTTCTAAACTCTTGGAGCATCGAATCTCTTAGCATCGTTCTGGCCCCTCACGGGCAGGTTCAATCCGTTGTAGCACCGGCACAGAGTGAGCCGTGGCTTCCTTATCTGTTACGAGATCCGAGGACGCTTCCGCATGTGCCGGGGCTGGACTGGTCTCGCTGGTTTCCACGGCGGAAGATAACGTAGTGTTTGTTTCACAAATTTTGCGGCGGGCGGCTCGAAGGCTTCACCGTGATGGATATCCCCGTTCGCATCCGCCAGACTCGCACGTCCAGCCGGGCGCGGGAATCCCATTCAGGATTCAAATGTCAGGCGTGAACCACTAGCGCAGTGGACGCAGAGAAACTATCGCGCGACGGGGGCGTGCGATCCGCACCCTGAGTTCTCGGTAAATCCTCTGCGTCCCCTGGGCTGAATCCTTCTTTCTTCGTGACAGGATGTAGTGAAATATTAATGGGGACATGCGGAAAGTGCCCCGCAGGCGCCGGGCCGGATATCTTCGATGCATCGCAGCGTTCAGGGCGCAGCCTCCCACATCATGCAGAAGCAAGCACCGCACGGGGGACAGAAGGCGCTTCTAATTATTTCCGGCGGCAGGGAGGCCGCCGACGCGGCCAGACGCGCGAAGGAACTCGGCTTTTACGTAATCGTCGCCGATCGCGATCCTGAGGCGCCGGCCTTCGCCGTCACGGATTCGATTCTCATTGCGGACGCGGATGGCGCTGACGAGACGTCGGCTGCGGCAGAGCGGTTCAGCCGCAAGATCCGCCGCATCGATGGCGCGATATGCATGGCGGCGAACGCGCCGATGACGATGGCGGCGGTCGCGCGCCGGCTTGGACTGCCCAGTCCTTCCGAACGCATCTCGCAACTCGCCTGCGACAAGCTCGCAATGAAGCGGGCGCTTCGCGAGGCGGGCCTTCCGGTTCCCTGGTTTGCGCCCGTCGAAACGCCCCAGGCGCTCGCACGGATTGTGATCGAGCATGGGCGAGATCTCGTGATCAAGCCGGTGGACAGCCGTGAGAGTCGCGGCGTGCAGCGCCTGGCAGCCGTCGCGGATATCGACCGCGCTTTCGCACTGGCGCGATCCCATTCGATCACGGGGAGCGTAATGGTCGAGTGCTGTCTCGACGGCCCCCAGCTCTCCGCGCAGGCGCTCGTCCTCGACGGACATTGCGCGACGCCCGTGCTGTTCGATCGCAATTTCGAATATCTGGAACGCTACGCGCCCTTCTTTGTCCAGAACGGCGGCGAGCTTCCGAGCGCGTTGCCTGCCGAAATCCAGGAAGAAGTGAGAGCGCTGGTCGCGCAGGCCGCACAGGCCTTATGCGTCACAAACGGTGCGATGAAAGCCGACATCATCGTACACGACGGCAACGCGCAGCTGATTGATCTGGCCACGACAATTTGCGGCGGAGCTGTCTGTACACACGCGATCCCGCTCTCCAGCGGTGTCGACTTCATCGGCGCCGCCATCCGATTGGCCGTGGGCGACGCAGTCCCGATCCAGGAACTGGAGCCGCGGGACGCTACGCCCGTCGTGCAACGCTATTTGTTTCCTCAACCCGGACGCGTTGTTTCGATTAGTGGAATTGAAGCGGCACGTGAAATCCCCGGCATTACCGACGTGATCATCACCGCGCAACCCGGCGACGTGTTCCCACGCTCCAACGACAGGCGGCCTTCCGCCGCGATGGTGCTGGCAACCGGCACGACACGCGACGTTGCCCTCTCCGCTGCAAAGGAAGCCCTCGCCCGAATCCACATCGTGATCGAGCCGACAGGCTAGGACGCGCAATCAGAATTGCGTGGTACAAATAAGATTCAGTGCAGTGGACGCAGAGGAAAGCGCTTAGGGCGCGAGAAATTTAGGGCGCGAAGCGCGGCAAGCTCTTAGCAGCGCCTTCTGCGCTACCTCTGCGTCCCCTGCGCCAGAATCTCTTAACCCGCAGCCCCTACGGCCGGCTCGTTGCGAGCAGGAAGGTTCGTACGTCGGCTGCGGATTTTTCGGCCATCTCTTCCTGCGGCAGGTGGCCGGTCGCCGGATAAACGATCAGTCTCGCGCTATGAATTGCTCTCGCCCACATGCGGCCAGCCTCGACGGGAACAAGGTGATCCTCCTCGCCCCACAGGACGAGAGTCGGTACCGCGATCTTGCCGGCATGCAGCGCCACATAGTCGTCACGGGGAAGATTGAAACGCTCCAACGTCGCCTCACGCGTGCCTTCCATGCGCGCGAAATCCCAATAGCGGTCGATCATCGCATCGTCGATGACGGATTTACGGACGATGGCGTCGTCAAGCCCCTCGATGACAAGCTCTCTCGGGGTGACGTGAAGCAGGATCTGGTTGAGCAACGGTATGCGCGCAAGCCGGAAGGCGAGCGGAACCCTGTCGCCCTCCTTCGTCGGCATCCCTCCCGCATCGACGAGAATCAATTGCGTGACGCGCCCGGGATATTCCTCCACGAAACGCGCGGCGATCGCTCCGCCCATCGAGTTTCCGCCGATCGCGAAGTGGTCGAGCCCCAGTCTCCCGGCGACTTCGGCGACGGTCCTGACCATCGCCTGTTCGGAATAGTCGCGGGACGGCACCGCGCCGGTCAGCCCGTGGCCCTGCACATCCAAGGTGACGACGCGAAGCGCATCGTCGAGGCGCCGGGCCCATGGCTCCCAAGTGTAGAGCGATGCGTTGGAACCGTGAATGAGCACCAGTGCAGGCGCCGTGCGCGGTCCACTGTCGCGAACATGCACGCGCGTGCCGTCGCTCAGCGTGACGAATTGCGACGGAGGCGTAGCGTATTTCGCGACGAGCGCGCTCCGGGGGATGTCCGGCGTGCTAAAGTAGTAGAGCGCGCCGGCGATAGTGGCAACAAGAACGACGAGGCCCAGCAGAAGTCTTCGCATCCGTCCCCTCCCGGCAAGGTCACGATTCTAATGGCCGCCGCGCCTCGCGCAATGGGTGAGGACGCGGTGTGCAGAAGAGAGCGGATCCGCAACTCCCCATTCCTCATTACGAGGTTTGGGATGCTGGCGGAATCATCATTTTCGTTCGCCGCGCTCCACCCAACTATCGAGAAGCGCCAGCACAGCGTCGTGATCGGGATATGCGGCGACACAGATCTTGGCGAAGGGGATGTTCATGAGCGCTTTCGCCGCTTCATCGCTGATGCAGCATGCGGTCACGCATCCGCACGCGGAGGCCAAGCTCGCGCGCTCGACGCAGTCTGCAAAAATTTGCGCGCTGCGCGGCGAGAACACGATCAGCGCATCGATCGATCCCGATCGCAACGCGGTCTGTGCAGCAGGGGGGAGTTCTGGAGCTTCGCGTGCCTCGTAAAGCACGGAGCGGCGAACTTCGAACCCGTCGCTCCGGAGTTGGTCACGCCACTCATCGCGCGAGTCTGTTCCCGCCGCGTGCAACAGGACACCGGTATCAGGTCGCAAGCGACCGCGCACCAGGGTCGCAAGCGCCCGGGAATCGCCGCCTGCATCCACGATTTCGAGATAGCCCTCGGCCCGCGCGACGTTCGCAGTCCGCGTTCCAACGGCGAATACAGGAATGTCTCGGCGCGGGCTGCGTCGCGCCAGCGCGCGGATGCCGTTGCCGCTTGTCGCCAATATCGCCTGCACGCCGGCAAGCGAAATCCCGGGACCGTCGAGAAAGCGTATTTCAAGCAGAGGCGCGATCAGCGCGGCATGACCAAGCTTGGCGAGCGTCTCGGCGGTGCGTGATGCGTCTTCGGCGGGCCTGGTGACAAGGACACGCATCGCCGGTCACAAGGCGAGCCACGGCTGCGCGCGCGCTCTGATTGCCAGCCCCGCTTCGCGGCCGGCTCGCGCCGCTTCTGCAAACGGGTTGTTGCCGAGCGTCAGGTCCAGCGATGTATCAACGAAAGCGCTTCCGTCCGGTGCCAACACCTCGCCGCGGAACAGGAGCCGATTGTCCGCGACGGTGGCGAGGCCCGCAATCGGCGATCGGCACGAGCCGTCGAGCGCCGCTAGGAACGCCCGTTCGCAGGCAATTGCGATCGAAGTCATCTCATCGTTGAGGGCCGCCGCAATTGTCGAGCGGCGCGGATCCTGCTCGCGCATTTCTATCCCCATCGCGCCTTGCGACAATGCGGGCAACCAGGTCTCGGTGGGCAGGAGCGATGTCGCGCGCGCCTGAAGGCCGAGGCGTTTCAGCCCTGCATACGCGAGGATGATCGCGTCCACTTCAACGGCGTCGAGTTTGCGGAGCCGCGTGTCGACGTTTCCCCGCAGCGGGACCACGCACAGGTCTGGACGCAGGCGTGCAATCTGGGCGGCGCGGCGCACCGAGCTCGTGCCCAGCCGTGCTCCTCCCGGCAGATCGTGAAGCTGTTTGGCATTGGCAGAGATGAAAGCGTCGCGGGGATCTTCCCGTGGAAGGATCGCTGCGATCGCGAGGCCCGCTGGCAGCATCGTGGGAAGGTCCTTCAGCGAATGCACGGCGAGCTCAATGTGCTCTGCGAGGAGCGCTTCCTCGAGTTCCCTGGCGAAGAGTCCCTTGCCGCCCGCCTCCGCGAGCGGGCGATCCTGGATCCGGTCGCCGGAGGTTTTGATTGCGACAAGCTCGGACGCAAAGCCGCAGCGCAACGCAAGCGCGTCACGCACGAGATCGGCCTGCGCGCGAGCGAGTTTCGAGCCGCGCGCCCCGACGCGCAGCATCGATGATGAAGGGCTTTGCAGCGTCATTGGCTTCGGCTACAGGCGGAACAGCTCAAGCTACTACCCGGAATCGGACTTGAGCGATACACGAGACACCAACACAGATATGCGCGATTTCACGGTCCTCGGCGTCGAAACAAGCTGCGACGAAACGGCGGCAGCGGTGGTGCGCGGGAGTGCGCCGGGTCCTGGCGAGATCCTGTCAAATGTCGTGTTAAGCCAGATCGAAGAGCATCGTCCCTATGGGGGCGTGGTGCCCGAAATCGCGGCGCGCGCGCATGTCGAATTGCTCGACGCGGTGATCGCACAGGCGCTTTCACAATCGAAGCTGGCGCTTTCGCAGATCGATGTGGTGGCGGCGACCGGCGGGCCCGGACTCATCGGCGGCGTGATGGTCGGAGTGACAACGGCCAAGGCGTTGGCTCTCGCGGCCGACAAGCCTTTCATCGCCGTCAATCACCTCGAAGCTCATGCGCTGACGGCACGGTTGACCGGCGGTGTCGCGTTTCCGTTTCTTCTGCTTCTCATCTCCGGCGGACATTGCCAACTCGTGGCAGTGGAGGGCGTGGGACGCTCTCGCCTTTTCGGGACCACGATGGACGACGCGGCCGGCGAGGCTTTCGACAAGACCGCCAAGCTTCTGGAACTGCCCTATCCGGGCGGACCCGCGATCGAAGTGATTGCCGCCCGCGGCAATCCGCGGCGCTTTGCTCTGCCGCGGCCGCTCCTCGGACGGCCAGGCGCGGATTTCTCGTTCGCGGGCCTGAAAACAGCGGTGCGTCAGGTCGTACGCAGCGGCAAGGAATTCGCTCCGGCCGATCTGGCTGCCTCTTTTCAGGCTGCTGTCATCGATGTCGTTGTTGACCGGACCCGGGCCGCGTCCGAACGCTTTCGCTCCGAGTTCGGCGGCAACGCCAATCACCTGGTCGTGGCTGGCGGAGTCGCGGCCAATTATGCTCTACGCCAAGCTCTCGCCGCGTTTTGCGAGTCGGCGGATTTCACGATCACGATACCGCCGCCAGCTCTCTGCACGGACAATGCCGCAATGATCGCCTGGACGGGGGTCGAACGGAGCGAGCTTGGACTCTTCGACGAACTCTCCTTCTCACCGCGAGCCCGTTGGCCGCTTCAGGACGTGGCGGAGGAGATCAGCGGCCACGTCCCGTCGCATGGCGAAAGAACAACCTTTTAGTAGTAGGCGAATTGCGCAAAGGCGATGATGCCCGCCAGAACGAGCACGGTTGTGGATAGAACTTCCACCACGACCTCGTTCACCCGCGAGCCTGCCTGCGGCAGCTGATTGGGATTGTGCATCATGGTCGCTCTCCTGTTGCCCGGCCATGTGAAGGCGCCCTTGCGCCCCTTAAGCCGATCCGAAACTGTGCCGGCACTACCGGCTTCCACGGCGCATATGGGTGCCTTTTGCGACTGTGCAATGAACGATTCCGTTAGGATTCACCGATGAAGCTGCCGCCTTCTACCTTAAGCTATTGGATTGACTGGATAAATTTCGAACTATTAATGCTGCACTGCAAAATTCACATGGAAGTACCGCGGGGAAGGCATTGCCCGGCATGAGGCTGGCGACGTGGAATATCAACTCGGTCCGGCTGCGGATGAATCTGGTGCTGAAGTTTTTGGATGAGCACACGCCCGACGTTCTGTGCCTGCAGGAAACCAAGGTCATCAACGATCTTTTTCCTGCGGAACCGCTCAGGAATGCCGGCTATCTCCATCAGGCGATCAGCGGCCAGAAGGGCTACCACGGCGTGGCGATTCTCTCACGTCTGCCCTTCGCGCGGACTGAGGCAAAACGGTATTGCGGCAAAGACGATTGCCGGCACGTTTCGGCGGTTTTCGAAAACGGCGTGGAACTGCACAATTTCTACGTCCCCGCCGGTGCAGATATTCCTGATCCCGATCTCAATCCGAAATTTGCCCACAAGCTCGATTTTTTGCGCGAAATGGCGCGTACGTTCGAGATGCGCCGCGGGCGTCGCACTGCCCGAGTTGTGCTTACCGGCGATCTTAATGTCGCTCCACTTGAAAACGACGTCTGGAGTCACAAGCAGCTTCTTGATGTTGTCAGTCACACGCCGATCGAAACCGGACTTCTGCGCGAAGCCCGGGAAGCGTTCGACTGGATCGACGTGACGCGCAGCTTCGTGCCCGAAGAGGAGAAAATCTACTCGTGGTGGAGCTACCGCGCCCGCGACTGGCAAGCCTCCGATCGCGGACGCAGGCTCGATCACATCTGGATCAGCCAGGGACTGAGGGGCCATGTGACCGATCACGCCATTATTAAACCCGCGCGCGGCTGGCCGAGAGCCTCCGACCACGTTCCCGTCGTGGCGACGCTCGCCCTCGAAGGGTGATCGCGCCCGGATTTTGATGCAACTCCCGAAAACCGGCTGTGCGATCGCGATTTCGCATACGCGGGTGGTTTCCTAATTTGAGATCTCAAGGTCGATTGGGCTAAAGCCAGCGAACATTTCTGCCGCCTCGGGCAACTCTCGAAGAGGAACGTAATCACAGGCTCTTCCGAACCGTTCCCAAAGTGCATGAACATTGGGATTTGAGTGCGCTGCCGTGGTTCCACCCTCAACCCACTCGAACACCTCGACAACTGTTCCATCCCGCCCACGCATCGCCGTTGCTGGTCGATCGGTTACAAGTCCCAAATTCCGGAGATATGGCGCATGCTCACGAACGAGGGACTCCAATTCCGCCTCGTGGCCAACTTTGGGCCGAAACGCGACAATGACCATGGTACCCATGAAAAGGCGTCTCCTATTGCGCGGCGCCCGCGGTCCAGAATTCCCGGGTGCCCGCAAATTTCTTCCAGCGCTTGACTGCGTCGCGCCAGGTGTGGGCCGCGCGCTCGAGATGCCAGCCATAAACAATTCCCGCAGCGAATGAGATGTCCGATCCCGCGTGCCCCTTGCCGGGCGTGTTTTCGGAAATCAGCGTGTCCAGCGTCTTCTTGGCAACGGCCACGTCGTTCAGGGCGCCGAGGATGTCTTGCATTCGGCTCAATCTGGTCACGAATTTCTCCACGCGCGCGCGCTCGAAAAAGGGCGCGAAAAACTCGGACGTGTAGCGAAGCTTCTTGAGACGAATCCGTAGTTCGTGGCGATCGGCGACCGAAAGCGCCTCGAGGCGGCGCGCCTTTTTGCATGCCTGGCGTTGCCGATGCGCCAGCATGCGCTCGGCGACGTGTTGCGCGGGAGCTTCGAATGCGCTGACGCTCTTGCTCGCTCCCCGGGCATGGACCAAGGCGAGCGGCCATGCGCCGCGATCGACGATATCGGCGAGATCGGCCATGAACATGCGAAACCGCGGTCCGGCGATCACGACTACGGCATCGTTCCACGCCTTTGCGCGCGCCGCTTCGGCGCGCGCGCGAAGCACGGCGAATGCATCATGCGCGCCGTTCGCGTTTGCCGCCGGCTCGAGAAGCTCGCCGGTGAACACATCGAGATCGCGCGCCGGCGCGAGCAGGTTCGTCAATGACTTTGCCCGAAGCTTGATGGCTTCGAGTTCGGGGGTGCGGAATTCGCCTCCGAAGGAGGCAAGCGCAACGCGAAGCCGGCGAAGGGCGACGCGCAGCTGATGGAGTGCTTCCACCTCGCGCGTTTCCACTGCCGCCGCAACATTCGCCGCGATGTGCCAACGGCACTGCACCAGGGTGAGACGGAAGGCGTCGAAGGCGATTGCCTCCGGCGGAAGCAGCGAAGGTTGCGCTTTTTGAGCGCGCGGCTTCAGGAGACGCTGGGCGGAACCGAGCTCTTTTGGAATAAGCGCGGGAACGTTGCGCCCGAGGCGCAAGTCCGTTCCGGCGACGCCTGTGAGTGCCGGCGTGTGCAATTCGAGCTCGTATTGCTGGGTCATTGCCTGTTGGAACGTGAATGGCGCGGGCGCCAGCGTCTGGCCGCTCCCGGCAGCCGCACGCATCATCCATGATTCCAAACTGTCATCAATGGCCGCGATCCCCGCGCCACCGGCCCGCGCGGCCGGAGCGCAAACTCCAGCGGGAACCCGGCTTCAATCTTATCCGGTTGGTGCGCGTCCGGAGCGGGTCAGTGACGCAGCCGCGCCCACGCGGCGACAGTGAACAGTGAGCGCCCGCAGACCGCTTCGGCCGGCACGGCCGTGGTCTTGCAAAGAGCCTCGGTCTCCAGGAGCAAATCGAGGACGTCCCCCAATTTCTCATTGCTCCAGCTTCGCAGCTGCGCCCGGAAGGAACCGAGTCTCGAGAAATGTACCGGCGGTCTGGCGCGGCGCGCAACAGCTTCCGGACTCTCGCCTTTTTCCATTTGCGCCTTGGCCAGCGCGAGCCGCTGAAAATGTCCGAGCGCCACGCGCAGAATGGCGATCGGCGTGACGCCGGCGCTCCACAGTCTCTCGAGCGCCAGGTCGAGACGGCGTGTATCTCCGTCTCCCGCTGCATCGCATGCCTCTTCGATGCGGGCCTCCGCATCGTCGCCCATGATCGCGCGGATGTCTTCCAGCGTCACGCGCGCACGGCCGTGCGCGTAGAGAATAAGCTTCTCGACCTCCCGGCGGGTGGTGCCGCGATCGGCGCCGAGAAGCGAAGCGGCCTCGTCGAGAGCATCTGGCGCGATGGTGATCGACTCCGCCTTCAGCGAGGCCCGCAGGAGATCCGCAATCGTCTCGGTGGAATCGAGATAACAGGGTATCGCCGCGGCGTTGGAGGCTTCCTCGAACGTTTCGCGCAGGCTCGAATTCCTGGCGAGGTCGCCCCCTTCGACCACGACGAGCGCGTCCGACGCGGAGCGGGCCAGAAATGAATCGAAAACGGATGCGAGCGCATTACCGGCGCCGCGGATTCGCACCACGCGACGGCCCCCCGTCATTGAAATTGCGGACGCCTCCGCCTCCAGCCAGGCCGGATCCTCAATAAGTCTCGCGCCCTCGATCTCCGCAATCCGGAAGGGATCGCGAAGATCCGGCACGACAGTCTTCGCCAGCCTCTCTGCACGCTCGCGCACCAACCCCTGATCGGGGCCAAACAGCAGCGCCGCTTCGAACTCCACGGGAAAGCGGGCGATGATGCGTTCGCTTTCGGCGGCCTTGATGAGCATTCAGCTGCTGGAGCGCTTGGAAAAATAGACACCGAGATCGATGCGGATGCGGTCTGCGATGTCTCGCGCCCCCAACTTTTGCGCATCCCGCTGCGCGACGAGGGTGGCATAGGGCGAGGCCACCACGTCGTAGGCCGAAACAGTCGATTCAATTCCTTTGGTCACTTCCTTGCCCGAATGGATGTCGCTGAGTTCGTAGTTGGCGACCATGGTGTAGCTGTAGCGGGTGATCGAGCCATTGGTCTGCACGGCCGTGCCTTCGATGGTCTGCTTCACCGTCACGTTCAGGCGATACAGCGCAAGCTGCGGACGTTCCGCGCCTTCCAGCAGATCTATCAGCGAGTTTCTGAGTTCGTATCCGGCGCGTTCCCCATCGATCGGCTCGACATAGATCGTATTGAACACCTGTTGTCCGCCCGCGCTCGATCCGGCGCGCTCATAAAGCGGATGAAAGCCGCATCCCGCCGTGCAGCAGGCAAACGCCACGGCGAACAAAGCCTCGAGGACGCGTCCGCTCATGTGACGATATTCACGATGCGCTCCGGCACATGGATGATCCGGCGCGGCGATTTTCCGGCCAATGCCCGTTCGACGCCATCCAGAGCCAGCGCTGCGGCCGTGACGGTCTCGTCGTTCGCGCCTCGGTCGATGGCGATCTCACCCCGCCGCTTTCCATCCACCTGCACGGCGATGACGATCGTATCCGCCCGCAGGAGCGCCGGTTCGGCCTTCGGCCATGCTTCGTCGATCAGCATCGAGGAATGCCCGAGCGCTTCCCAGCAGGACTCGGCCAGATGGGGCATCATAGGACCGGTCAGGCGCACCAGTATTTCGAGAGCTTCTCGTTTCACTGCGCCCGGCACATCCGCAGGAGCGCCGCTTATCGCATTGGCTAGCTCATAGATGCGTGCGACCGCGCGGTTGAATCGAAGTTCATCGAGATCGTCGGTGACCCACGCAACGGCGCGATGCGCGGCCTGGCGCAGTTGCATTGACGGCTCTGCAAGGGCCGCCGGGACCCCCGTTCCGATTGCGGAAAGGCCGCCCGTCTCGGTGACGAGCCGATACACGCGCTGAACGAAGCGCCAGCAGCCTTCGGCGCCCGTTTCCGTCCATTCAATGTCGCGCTCCGGGGGAGTGTCGGACAGCATGAACCAGCGGATCGTGTCCGCGCCGTAAACATCGATGATGCTTTCGGGCGCGACGACATTTTTCTTCGATTTCGACATTTTTTCCGACGGCCCGACCGCGACCGGCTCACCATTGTCTTTGCGCCGAACGGAGCCGTCCCGCTTCTCCACCTCTGCCGGCGAAACCCACTGCCCCGCGCGGTCGCGATAGGTCTCGTGGCAGACCATGCCTTGCGTAAAGAGGCCCGCAAAGGGCTCGTCGACATCTGCGAGTCCAAGCTGCTTCAGTCCGCGGGTGAAGAACCGCGCGTAGAGCAGATGCAATATCGCGTGCTCGATTCCGCCGATGTACTGATCGACGGGAAGCCATTTGCGAACCGCGTCGCGGTCGACGGGCGCGGCGGAGGCAGTGTTGCAGAACCGCGCGAAGTACCACGACGAATCGACGAACGTATCAAGCGTGTCGGTGTCGCGCCGGGCCTCCGACCCGCAGCGCGGACAGCGCACCCTCTTCCACGTCGGATGATGATCGAGCGGATTGCCGGGAACGTCGAAGCGGACATCTTCGGGCAACAGCACAGGCAGGTCGCTTTCTTTCACCGGCACCACGCCGCAACCGGCGCAGTGGACCATGGGAATGGGACAGCCCCAATAGCGTTGGCGTGACACCAGCCAGTCGCGAAGGCGATAGTGAACCACGGACCGCCCGCGGCCTGCCTGCTCAAGGCGCCTTGCAACTTCTGCGCTCGCCGAGGCGACGTCCAGCCCATCGAGAAAGCGCGAATTGGCGAGTCGGCCCGGTCCGAGATATGCCGCGTCTGCGATCGCGAAACTTGCGGCATCAACGCCGTCGGGAATCACGACGGGCAATACGGGCAATCCGTATTTACGCGCGAAGTCGAGATCACGCTGGTCGTGCGCCGGGCAGCCAAAGATAGCTCCGGTTCCGTACGCCATCAGCACGAAATTCGCAACGTAGACGGGCAGCCGCCACGAGCTGTCGAGGGGATGGGCGGCGGTAAGTCCGGTATCGAAGCCGAGCTTCTCTGCTGTCTCAATCGTCTCCTCCGCTGTTCCGAGCTGGCGGCATTCAGCCACGAAGCGCGCCAGGTGGGGATCACGAAGAGACAATTGTTCCGTCAGCGGATGATCCGGGGAGAGTGCGACAAAGCTCGCTCCGAAAAGCGTATCGGGACGCGTCGAGAAGACGTCGAGAATTTCGCCGTCCGACAATTCGAATCCGAAACGCAAACCTTTCGAGCGGCCGATCCAGTTCTTCTGCATCAACCGGACTTTCTCCGGCCAGCGCTCGAGGCGATCGAGCGCCGAGAGAAGGTCGTCGGCGAAATTGGTGATTCTGAAGAACCATTGGGAGAGCTTACGGCGCTCGACCGGAGCGCCGGAGCGCCAACCTTTGCCTTCGATGACCTGTTCGTTTGCGAGCACGGTCTGGTCGACCGGATCCCAGTTCACATCCGCTTCGGCGCGGTAGACGAGACCCTCTCGATGAAAATCGATGAAGAGTTTCTGCTCGTGCCGGTAATAGCCGGGATCGCAGGTCGCAAATTCGCGGCTCCAGTCGATCGCCAGTCCCATCGCTTTCAGCTGGCCGCGCATCGCTGCAATGTTGGCGTGAGTCCAGTCGCGCGGATTGACGCCTTCGTCGCGGGCGGCATTCTCCGCCGGCAGACCGAAGGCGTCCCAGCCCATTGGGTGCAGCACATTGTAGCCCAGTGCGCGGCGAAAACGCGCCAGCACGTCGCCCATCGTGTAGTTGCGGACGTGACCCATATGGATGCGTCCCGAAGGGTAGGGAAACATCTCCAGCACGTAGCATTTGGGTTGCGCCGAATCGTTCCGGGCGGCGAACGCGTTGCGCTCGGCCCAGGCAGCCTGCCAGCGTGTCTCGGATTGTCTGGCGTTGTAGCGCGCCATCTCTTTATTCAGCCTCCGGCTGCGCCGCAGCCGCGAAAAGGTCTACCGCGCGCGCTTAGCCTAGTGGTTCAGATGGGACAATTGAATCCCCAAAAAATTGTCATGGCCCCGCTTGACGGGCCCACCCAGTCAGCGCGCGTCCGCGCGCTGAAATTACTCCCTAAGCGGTCCCAACCGGGTGGCCCGCTTGCGCGGGCCATGACAACTTTTGGGGTACGAAGTGTCGGATTCGATTTACTAACTGCCAGCGCCTTCGCTTGCGAGTCGAAGTTCGCGGGCGCGCGTCAGGATCGCGTCTTCCAGCTTTGTCGCGGTCTCGGGATTGACCTGGGCGTCGATCCAGCTGTCGGCGCTGCGGGTTTGGCGGAACACGGCGATCTTGATGCCGTCTGCCCTGAGGCGGCGGTCGAGGATGTAGATCGTAACCTTCATCCGCTCGTTGGGATCCTGCGGCGCGGAATACCACTCGGTGATGATGACGCCGCCGTACGGGTCAGCCGACTGGAGTGGCATGAAGGCCAGGGTATCGAGCGTGGCGTGCCACAGATAGGAATTGACGCCGAGCGTAATGCGTCCGCTGTCGCCCGAAATGGCCGTCGTACCCGTTGTCGTATCCGTGGTGTCTTCGGAGGAGCCGCAGGCTGCCAGAAGCAGCGTGCATAGCACGACGGCCAAAACCCGCATGAAATCGCCCGCCCGTTGTTGCCGGCGGCAAGGCCGCCCGGATATCCCCCGCGAGGCGGCTTATACGGTTCCGATCCGAAGTCCGCAACGGCTCGGGCCGGACGAGGCGCGAAACTCCTGTGCTACGGCTCTGGCGAATCAGGAGGCCGGGCCTGCGGCGGTTCTTGTTGATGTTCTTCGCCTGCGCCCTCGCCTGCGATCCGGTGTGCGCGCACACGCTGACCGACTGGGCGCCTGTCCCTACGACAAGCGGAATAGGTGACCGGACGGCTCTGCTCGGCGCTATCGCTTCAGGGGCCGGCTACGTGGACAACCAGGACAGCGGCATACACCGCTTCGGCGGTGATTCAATTTGATCGAACAGTGCCGTCGAATTCGACACATGCAAGGCCGCCGATCGCAGCAACACCGGCGAGCCGCGCACCGGTGAGGCGTTTTGCGTTGCGCGCGTCAAGGCCCCCGAGCGCATAGATCGGTACGGCCAGCAGCGACGCGATCAGACGCACGCGCAGCGGTCCGATGTAGCAGCGGCCAGGATGGCTCATGGTCGCAAATATGGGCGCCAGGAAGACTGCGTCTGCTCCGATGCGAGCGGCGCGCGCACACGCGGATAGAGAATGCGCGGCGCAAGTGAGCATCCAGTCCGGGCGCCGGACGTGCCAGCGGGCCGCAAGAGCGAGCTTCTGCTCGGGGAAATGCGCTCCATGTGCGCCGGATTTCGCGGCGAGGGCCGGGTCGTCGGCGATGATCCACCGCAGGTCGCGAGTCCGGGCGATGCGCGAGATTGAACGGGCCAGTGCAATGCGCCGTGCGGGGTCGCGCGCGCGAAGGACTACGAGGCTTCCGCGTGGCAGAGCGGAGATCGAGGCCAGCGGATCTGTCATACGCTCGTCGTCGGTCAGCAGAACGAGGCCGGGCAGCGAAGAACTCGACCGCACCGCGAACGCGCGTGCCGCCCTTGCCAATTGCAACCGTGCGAGACTATCCACCACGCAATGTCCTCGCCGCCTGCTTCGACCGATTCACCAGCCGCGCGAAACGTGGCGGACATTCTTGCGCGCATCAACTCGGCGCGAAAGGCTGCCCTCGCTCCTGCCCCTTCGACCACGCTGGTCGCAATTTCAAAGACTTTCGCGCCCGAACAGATCCGTCCCGTGCTCGCTTTTGGTCACCGCGTTTTCGGTGAGAACCGCATGCAGGAAGCCAAAGCAAAGTGGCCCCTCCTGAAGGCCGAATGGCCTGATGTGGTGCTGCATCTCGTGGGGCCATTGCAGTCGAACAAGGTCCGCGAAGCGGTCGCGTTGTTCGATGCCATCCATTCCGTCGACCGGCCAAAGATCGCCGAGTTGCTGCACGACGAAATCGAAAAACGCGGGCGAAGACCATCCCTGTTCATAGAGGTCAACACGGGTGAGGAACCACAGAAGGCTGGTATCGTGCCACAGGAAGCGCCGCGCTTCATCGAACGGTGCCGCGACGAACTCAAGCTGCCCATCGTCGGGCTGATGTGCATTCCGCCTGCGGACGAGGCGCCCGCGCCGCATTTCGCGCTCCTGAGAAAAATCGCCCTGGCAAACGGGCTCGATCAGCTCAGCATGGGGATGAGTGCCGATTTCGAGATTGCCATCCGCTTTGGCGCCACGCATGTCCGGGTGGGGAGCGCAATCTTTGGCGCGCGCGCGTAAGGCAAATCAGAATTTTAACGCAGAGGACGCTGAGGATGCGCGGAGGACGCAGAGCCCTTCGACAAGCTCAGGGTGAGGAAATTATCTCGGGGCGAGCAGTCATCCTCATGCTGAGCTTGTCGAAGCATGCGCGCTTCGCGCGCGATCTTTCCCCGCGCCCACTGCGCATCCTCAGCGTCCTCTGCGTTAAGTCTTTTGGTGCGTGAACTATAAAACGTGTCCCGCCTTTTCCGCTTTCGCCTGCAGATAGGAACGATTGTGGATGTTTGGCGGGAAGGAATGCGGTACGCGCTCGACCACATCGATTCCGGCCTGGCGAAGCGCGTCGACCTTGTGCGGATTGTTGGTCATCAGGCGCACCGATTTGAATCCGAGGAGCGTCAGCATGCGGGCGGCGATGCCGTAAAGGCGTTCGTCGCTTTCGAAGCCGAGCCGCTCATTGGCCTCCATGGTGTCGAAACCCTGGTCCTGCAGACGATAGGCGCGGAGCTTGTTGATGAGTCCGATGCCGCGGCCTTCCTGTGCCAGATAGAGCAGGATACCGCCTCCGGCACGCGCGATGGAGGCGACGGCGCCTCTGAGCTGCGCGCCGCAATCACATTTGAGCGATCCGAGGAGATCGCCGGTGAAGCATTCCGAATGCAGGCGTACCAATACGGGCCGATCCGGCAGCGGATCGCCGATGAGGACTGCGAGATGCTCTGGTTCTCCATTGCCCGCGCGGAAGGCGACGACTTCCGAGCGCTCCGCAGAATCGAGCGGCACGCGCGCGCGCGTGACGAGCGCGAGCGAGCGCACAACAAGAGAATCGTAGTCGCGGATCGCGGCAGTCGAAACCGTCGCCGTATCGGCGGGGGCAAAGTGGCCATTGGCGACGAGCATTGCCGGGAGAAGTCCCGCAAGTTTTGCAAGCTTTACCGCAGCGGAATATGTCTCGGGCAGATTTTCGCGGACGGTTTCGAATGGTCCCTTCAACGGCTCGGCAAGATCGAAAGTGGGATCGGCAATCGCCCGCAGCCGCGCGATGTCGAGTGGCGGCTGCAGGCGAATGGCGATGGCGTCGCGCGTGTAGAGGCGGATTTTGAGCGTCTGGGCGCGCGCGGGCGTCAACACGAGCAGAAAATCGCCGGTTGCCTCGAGGCGCCGGATTGTTTCTTCATCCGCCGTTTCGACAGCAAGCGCAATGGTGTGCGCGCCGTCGCCGTCCACAAGACGCACGAAGGCCCCGGCGCGCAAAGCGTCCGCCGCGCGGGCGATTTCGTCGAGCTCCGGGCGGACCGCGTTCATGCGTTTCGACGCGGGGTTGGGGCCGGCCGGGACAACATGCGTCCCACATACACCGGGCGGGCAAATCGGGGTAGAGTCGCGCCAAAGAGCGAATAAGGAGTGGCAAATGCCGAGTGTGAAGCGGGTTCTGCTGGTCGACGACGACGCGATGTTACGCTCTTCGCTCGCCGAGCAGCTGGAACAGGACGACGGCTTCAGCCCTGTCGAGGCGGGAAGCTGCGCCGAGGCGCGCCAACTCGCGCATGAGGGGCTGTACGAATTCATGATCCTGGACGTGGGCCTCCCGGATGGTGACGGCCGCGCGCTTTGCCGTCAGTTCCGCAGTGAAGGAATCACCTGTCCGATCATTCTGTTGACCGCGAAAGACTCGGACAGCGACATCGTCGAAGGTCTCAAATCCGGCGCCAACGACCACATCTCCAAACCGTTCCGCTTTGCGGTGCTTGCAGCTCGCATCCATGCCCATCTGCGAAGCCACGAGCAGAGCGAAGAGGCGGTCTACCGCATCGGCCCCTACACGTTCCGGCCCAGCGCGAAGCTGCTTCTGGATCCGAAAGGGAAGAAGATTCGGCTTACGGAAAAGGAGACCAACATCCTCAAGCACCTGCATCGCTCCGGCGCGACGGTTGCGCGCGAGACGCTGCTGCACGAAGTCTGGGGCTACAATCCGGCGGTCACCACCCACACGCTCGAGACCCACATCTATCGGCTGCGCCAGAAGATCGAGAGCAATCCGGGCGAGGCACAGATTTTGGTGACGGAAAGCGGTGGCTACAGGCTCGAGGCCTGAGGCGGCCCATTCCGCACTAGTTTGGGCGTATGCGGACCGGGCAGGGCGGCGCTGACTTTTTTGCGTTCTATACGCACGAGTTTCGCCGGCCTATGTCAGTTCCGGCACCAAGGAGGTCAGGAATCATGAGCAGCAGGGGGACGTCTTTTTTGGGCGGAGCTGCGGTTGCGGCGCTCCTCATCTGGCCCGCGCGTGCCGCGAACGGAGACTGGGTCGCTTGGCCGACAAAGAGTTTCGATGCCAACGCGGTGAAACTCGAAGACATCGTCGGCTCGGTGACGGTCAATGTCAGGAACGGAGGCCCGTTGACGGTGGACGTTGCGGGCTCGAAGCAGCGCGTCGACGGGGTCAGGGTGACCAAAGATGGCAACAGGGTGGTGATCGATGGTTCCAGTTTCAGCGAAAACAACTCGGTCTGGGACTGGAAGAACTGGTTCAATTTCTCCACGGATTTTTCGCAGCGCGCCGACAATCTGACGATCAAGGTGACGGTTCCCAAAGGCGCCAGCGTCGACGTGAACGATCTCGTCGGTGATGCAACGATCGGCGACACGCAAGGCGCACTCCATTTCGAAGCGGCCGCGACCAAGGCCCGAATCGGCCGCGTCGCCCGCGCCGATGTTTCGCTCGGCGGAGCGGGCAAGCTCGATATTGCCCAGGTGAGCGGACCCCTTCATCTTGAAGTCGGCGGATCGGGGAAGGTCACGGTCGGGCCGACGCAGAGCGTGCATGCGGAAATCGCCGGATCGGGCGATGCCCAGTTCGGCGCGATCGCAGGCGGACTGTCGCTCGACATCGCCGGCGCGGGCGATGTCTCGGCGGCAAGCGTCAACGGCCCCACCCATATCGACATCGCCGGTTCCGGCTCCGTGAAGATCGCCGACGGGACCGCCAATCCGCTGCACGTCGATATCATGGGTGCTGGAAATTTCATCTTCGGCGGCGTCGCCGTCGACCCGCACATCGACGCCGTTGGGTCGGGCAATGTGAAGCTGAAATCCTATCGCGGCCATCTCGACACCGAGGGCATGGCCGACGTGAAGATCGGCGATTGAGGCGATCGCCCCGGGTGAGGGTGTCTCGGACTGCGTTAACGGGCCGAATATGTTTAACAACCGTTAACGATCGTCCGGCTTAAGTGCTTCGGCCTACCACCGGAAAGCCATGGCACCGAAGCCTTCGTCTTCGCCTCGCCTGCGAAAACGTCCCGATGCCGCGATGGCGCGGCCCTCGGTTGCTTCGCGCGCCTCGCGTCCGCACTCCACTTGGCCCTACGCACTCGCCCTCCTTCTCGCCTGGATTCTCGCGATCGGCGCGGTTGTATGCTTTCGCTGGTTCTCGCAGCTTCCGGACACGCGGGATCTGCTGTCGCGCGCGCCGTCCGCCGACATCACGCTGATTGATGCGCACGGCCACACCATCGCGCGCCGCGGTCTCATCTTCGGGCGCATCGTCGATTCGCGACGCCTTCCCTCTTACGTGCCCAACGCCTTCATTGCGATCGAGGACAAGCGCTTCCGTGCGCATATCGGTCTCGACCCGATTGGGCTCGTCAGGGCCGCGGCCGAGAATTTCATCGCGGGACGCGTGGTGCAGGGCGGCTCGACTCTCACGCAGCAACTCGCGAAAAACTTGTTCCTCGAATCCCGACGAAGCATGGACCGCAAATTCCAGGAGGCGCTCCTCGCTCTCTATCTCGAATCGCGATTCAGCAAGGATCAGATCCTCACGCTCTATCTCAATCGGGTCTATTTCGGAGCTGGTGTCTATGGCATCGAGGCAGCAGCAGAGCGCTTCTTCGGCAAGTCCGCCACGGCGCTGTCCTTGCCCGAAGCCGCGATGCTCGCCGGAAGCGTGAAGGCGCCCACGCGCTTTAATCCGCTCGCCGACGCCGATGCTTCGCTGGCCCGTTCGGTGATTGTGCTGCGCGCGATGGAAGACGCGGGCTTCATCTCTCACGCGACGCGTCTGGCGGCCTCCGCCGTTCGGCCCCGCGTCCAGCTGGCGTCCTCCACGCCGGATTCGGGTTATTTCGTCGATTGGGTCGTCGCGCAGATTCCGGGCTATGTCGGCGAAGCGAACGAGCCCTTGATCGTCGAGACGACGTTCGATTTGGATGCCCAGCGCGAGGCCGAGCGCGCGATCGAGACCGGCCTCGCTCGCGAAGGCGCGAAATTGCACGTGAGCGAAGCCGCTCTGGTGGCGATGACGCCGGCTGGAGCGGTGCTCGCCATGGTGGGGGGACATTCCTATGCGCAGAGCCCCTTCAATCGTGCGGCCGATGCTTCACGCCAGCCCGGTTCTGCGTTCAAGCCGTTCGTCTATCTCGCGGCGTTCGAGCACGGCCGCAAACCCGACGATCTGATGAACGACGGCCCGCTGGACATTCACGGCTGGCGGCCGGGCAACTACGAAGGCAGTTACGAAGGCGCGATCACGCTGACGCGCGCGTTCGCGAAATCGTCGAACGCCGTCGCCGCCCAATTGACCGAGGAGACCGGCGCCGCCGCCGTCTCCGCCGTCGCCCATCGTCTGGGCATCGTCTCTCCGCTCGCAGCGGTTCCGGCTCTTGCACTGGGTGCCTCGAGCGTCACGCCACTGGAGTTGACCGGAGCCTACGCAACCTTCGCAAATGGCGGAGTCGGCGTGGCGCCGTACGGAATCATTCGTATACGAACCAAGTCCGGACGGCTGCTTTACCTGCGCAAGCCTTCGAGGATCGGACGCGTGATGTCGCCGGAAAACGCCGCCGCCGTAACCGGGTTGATGGTCGCGGCGGTCACCAGCGGCACCGGCAAAGCGGCGAGGCTCGAGGATCGGTCCGCTGCAGGCAAGACTGGCACGACCGAGAATTTTCGCGACGCCTGGTTCGTGGGCTTCACGGCGGATCTCGTCTGCGGCGTGTGGATTGGAAACGACAACAACGCCCCCATGAGGCATGCGACGGGCGGCGCGTTGCCGGCGCGAATATTCCGTTCGTTCGTGGAGGTTGCGGAGCAGGGCAGGCCCGCGGGGCCACTGATTGCCCTTCCCGCGACCCTCGCGCAGACAACCGTACAAGTCCCGGCGCCTGAGCGGCCCGACGCCTTTCAGCGCCTTCTCGACAGCCTGTTCAGCGGAACCTGAATCTCACGGCGTTACGCGCGGAGCGTAGCGATGCAGAAGCGGCCCGTTCTGGCTGAGCCACGCTTGGGGTTTTTCGACGTTTCCCACCAGTTCGCGAACCAGATCCCAGAATCGCGAACCGTGATTCATGTGACGCAGATGCGCGACTTCATGTGCCACCACGTAGTCGAGCACAAAAGGCGGGGCGAGAATGAGGCGCCACGAAAACGAAAGCGCGCGCGTTGTCGAACATGATCCCCAGCGGCTCGCCGTATCCCGGACAGTGATGCGCCTGGGTTTGACGCCCACGCGGGCGGCAAACTCGAGTGCGCGCGCGTCAAGCACCCTGCGCGCCTCGCGCTTGAGGAAATCGAGAAGGCGCCGCGGTCCATGTTCGCTCTGGCCGCAGATGCGAATGATGCGCGCGCTGCGCTCGATCCATACCGGCGCAGGGCCCTTGGCAGCACGCACGATCGCATGATCTTCGCCCCGAAAGGGAATGCGCGCCCCCGGCTCCAGATCGACGGGCTCGGGAACATGTGCGAGGCGCCCTGCGATCCAGGTCGATTCCGAGCGCGCAAAATCCAGCGCATGGTCGAGCGCGCGCCGCGACGGTGCGACGACGCTGACCTCGCCCGTCGAAGGATGGACCTTGACGATGAGACGGCGCGCGCGAGGATTGAGGCGCACGGTGATTTCGACGGGACGCCCATCGATGCGCAGCAACTCGCGGCGTGGGTGGCGGCGCGTGCGGGCGGGCGTCTCGGAATTCGGCATGGGACTTCCTTTTACCGGCCTGACTTGCTTCTCTCGCACATCGCCCAAAGAGGCCATTTGGCATGACAGCGCGGCCCCGCTTCCACCTCGCCTTCCCTGTTCGCGACCTCGCCGAAGCGCGCGCCTTCTACGGCGTGCTCCTCGGTTGCCGGGAAGGCCGATCCGCGGACCACTGGGTCGACTTCGACTTTTTCGGGCACCAAATCGTCGCGCATTTAAGCCCCCCCGTGGCCGCTCACAAGTCGCATAATTGTGTCGATGGCGAAGCGGTTCCCGTGCGTCACTTTGGCGTCATATTGAACCTCCCGGAATGGCACGATTTGGCTGGAAAACTTAAAGAAAAGGGGGTGGTGTTCGTGATCGAGCCGACAGTGCGCTTTCGAAACCAGCCGGGCGAGCAGGCGACGATGTTTTTCGAGGATCCGAGCGGCAATGCCCTGGAGTTCAAGGCATTCGCCGACGACGTTATGGTGTTCGCGAAGTGAGCCGTGCGCAGCTTATCGCAGTTGCGCTGGGAACGGCGTCGGTGGCCTTTCTGCTGGCCGCACTCGGCTTCCAGTACCTGGGCCGCCTGCCGCCCTGCGAATTGTGTCTGTGGCAGCGCTGGCCGCATGTGGGTGCGGCTGTCGTCGGTCTCGGCGGGTCGGCGCTAATCCGAGTCGGCCTTCTGGAGCGGGGTGCCGCCCGTGGGGTCGCGGGACTTGCAGCTTTCCTGATAGCGATTTCGGGCGCGATTGGCGCCTACCACGCCGGGGTCGAATGGCATTGGTGGCCCGGTCCCCAGACTTGCACGGGAGACGCCTTCCGCTACACGGGCGGCCGGCTCGACCTGAACGCGCCGGCGGTACTTTGCGACATCGCCGCGTGGCGGCTCCTCGGCCTATCCCTCGCCGGTTACAACGCGCTGTTTTCGTTCGGAATTGCCGCCTTGGCCGGTATCCTGCTCGCGCGCTCCGGGAGGAAGGGGTGACTGCGAAGCGCGGCCGACGTCCGGCCGCGCCCGGCGTGCCGTCCGTTCAGGACGTCGCCGAAATGATCCGTGTGGATCATGCCGGCGAATATGGCGCCAAGCACATTTATGAGGGCCAGCTCGCCGTTCTGGGCGATGGGCCGCGCAACCGCAAGGGAGCTGCCGCAGTCCGGCGAATGGCAGCGCAGGAGCAACGGCATCTCGAGCGGTTCGAGGAACTCATCCTTGAAAGGAAGGTGCGGCCGACGATGCTGTCGCCCGTGTGGCAGGCGACCGGATTTGCGCTCGGCGCTGCCACGGCTTTTCTCGGCCTGAAGGCGGCTATGGCGTGCACGGCGTCCGTCGAGGAAGTCATCGACGAGCATTATGCGAGGCAAATCGAGAGGCTGGACGGCGACCCAGAATTGAAGGCAGCCGTGACGAGGTTTCGGGAAGACGAACTGGCGCACCGGAGCGAAGCCTTGGCTCATGGTGCTACCGACACGCCCGGATACCGGCTTCTCAGCGAAGCCATCAAGGCTGGTTGCCGGCTCGCGATCAGACTTTCGGAGAAGATATGAACGACGAACCGGGCGGGGTGGCACCGGCCGCCACACGCGTCGGCGGCCGCCACTTCTCCCCACCGCGTTTCGGCCTCGGAAGGGCTCGAACGCGCGAGACTTTTTGCCGCAGCGCTCTTGGGTGCACAGACGGAAAACGCCGGCGCCGGTGCTCCGGGCCTCAAGGCTCCAGAACGCTGTCCCAGTAGAGGTAGTCCGCCCAGGATTCGTGCAGATAGTTTGGCGGAAACGCGCGCCCGTTGCTGCGCAGCTCGTTGATCGTAGGCTTGCGGGGGTGGTGCCGGGGATGCATTCCGATGTGGTGAGCCAGCCGCCCGCCCTTCAGAAGATTGCAGTGCGCACAAGCGGTGACGACGTTGTCCCAAGTCGTCTTGCCACCGCGCGAGCGGGGAACCACGTGATCGAAAGTGAGGTCCTCTCCTGAACCGCAATACTGGCACTCGAAGCGGTCGCGAAGGAACACGTTGAAACGGGTGAAAGCTGGATGGCGGGCGGGCCTCACATAGGTCTTCAGCGACACCACCGAGGGCAGCTTCATCTCGAAGCTGGGAGACCGCACCGTGCGTTCATATTCGGCGAGGATATTCACGCGCTCGAGAAAGACGGCCTTGATGGCGTCCTGCCACGACCATAGCGACAAAGGAAAATAGCTCAGCGGACGGTAGTCCGCGTTGAGGACGAGGGCCGGGCAATTGTTGGGCAATCGCGCGGCACCTAACACGGAATCACTCCTTTGAAGACCCACCTCCTCTCACAGGTGCGCGAACATTAGGGGCATGCGCGCGCAATGCCAACCGGCATGCCTGCGGCGCAATCTACCCGATTCGGTGTGACCGAACTGCGACAGTCTCAGCCGAGCGGGCAGGAAATCTGCCCGGTCGGGCGCTTCAGGTGTCCTCGCAAAGCCATGGCCAGGAAGGCCCCGCCGAGGAGCAGGCCGTCTGCATCGATGGAATGGCCCATTCCTCTCGAAAGATGCCACTGGACAAGGGCGCCTGCACGGCCGAGAGCGCCGGCTGCCGCAAACATCGCATCGACGGGAATCATCGTATCGGCGTCGCCGTGAACAAGCAGGATGGGTGGCGCGTCGGGGCCGAGCACAGGCAGGGAATCGGCAGCGGCCAACATCCCCGAATAACCGAGAATTGCTATGGGCTTGTGCGGACTCCGAAGTCCGACATGCAACGACATCATCGTGCCTTGGCTGAACCCGGCGAGCATCAGACGTTCGGGCGGCAGGCCGAGCCGCTTCAGCTCCGATTCGAGGAAGTCCTCGAGAGATTTGGCTGCGGCCTCGACACCTTTTCGCACCTCCTGCGGGTCCAGGCGGGATATTGGAAACCATTGATATCCCGCGCCGGAACAGCGCTCGGGGCCATTTGGCGCTGCGAAGGCCACCGTCGGAAGCAGCCTTTGCCAATGGGGCGCCAATCCGATCAGGTCGTTTCCGTCCGCACCGTAGCCGTGGCAGAGAACGACGAGATGACTGGCGCTGCCGCGCGCCGCCGGCAATCGGGGCCCCGTGAGCGCGCGCTGACCGAAAACCAAATTCAATCCTCCGCCTGGAGATCGGCAACATGTTTGTCACGCGTTTTGCGCCCAGTCCAACAGGTTACCTTCATTTGGGCCATGCGTTTGCCGCGCTCAGTGCGCAAGAGGCTGCAGCGGGCGGGCGGTTCCTGCTGCGGATCGAGGACCTCGATGCGACGCGCTCCTGCGAGGAGTATGTGCGCGCAATCATCCAGGATTTGCGCTGGCTCGGGCTCGAATGGCACGAACCGGTCCTCCGCCAATCCGCACGCCTCGCCATCTATCGCGCGGCCCTCGATCGTCTCGCGGCGCAGGAGCTTATTTACCCATGTTTCTGCACGCGCGCGGAAATTGCGGCCGAGATTGCGCGCGCCGCCGAAGCACCCCATGGGCCGGACGGTCCCCTCTATCCCGGCACATGCCGGTCGCTGTCCCCAATCGATCGCGCAACGGCGCTGAGTTCGGGCGCGCCCTACGCGCTCCGTCTCGACAGCGGCAGAGCAGCGTCGCGACTTTCCGGACTTTCATTCGAGGAAAGGGGAGACGGAAGCGAATTCCGGCCGATCGCCGTCGATCCTCTCCTGTTCGGCGACATTGTCCTCGCTCGCAAGGAGACGCCGGCATCCTATCACCTTGCGGTCGTGGTCGATGATGCGGAGCAGGGCGTGACGCTGGTTACGCGCGGCGTCGACCTGCGCGCTGCGACTCATGCGCAGCGGATGCTTCAGACGCTGCTTGGACTGCCCGTTCCCCGCTATGCGCATCATCGGCTCATTCTGGATGGAGCGGGCCGGAAGCTCTCCAAGCGCGATTGTTCAACGACGCTCGGCAACCTGCGCCTGCAAGGCGCCACGGCGCGCGAGATTCGCCTGGCGCTCGCCATTTCCTGATCGCCCGGGCGACCCGATCCGTTCATCGGGCAATTAACCCTTGGAGTGAATTCACAGTTTGTGACGTGGTTGCAACTTTATTGCGCGTAACCAAAGGTGGTAAACTTGAAGTTACGGCACTTAGGAACCAAGTGATTACTCGCAGCATTACGAATTTAGTGATTCTTGTCTGACCGGGGGCAGATGCCCATGAGTAAAGCCTACTTCCACAGGAAATTGATGCGGGCCGCAGGTTGCGGAGCTTGCGCAGCAATTCTGGCATTGGCGGCAGGCAACGCACTCGCACAATCTTCCGCCCAACCTTCCGCGCAAACTTCGTGGTTCGCATCGACCCCTCAGTCGAATGGGCAATCACCTAGCGATCCGCGGTTCGACGAAGTCGCTCTGCGCCTCGAGGCGAGCTTGTCCGACGAGATGCTCGCGAATTTCAATTTGTTCATCTATGTCGACAAGGCCGAGACGGGCCCCCTCGCGCAACGCATGTATGTGTTCCGGAAGACGAACGACGGCGACCTCGCGCTTCTCTACGACTGGTCGGTGTCCACGGGACGCGAGCGCTTCGAACGGGACGTGCACGGCCATGAGCAGTCCAGCTTCACACCGAAGGGCTATTTTGAAATCGATCCCAAGCGGCTGTACGCCGACCACGCGTCGGCGCAGTGGGACGAGGCAATGCCCTACGCGATGTTTTTCAACTGGAAGCCCAATGGCCACCAGACCGGACTCGCCATACATGGCACCGCCGAAGGCGGTGAGAGTGCGCTCGGCACGCGCGCCAGCGCCGGATGCGTGCGGTTGTCGCTCGACAATGCACACACACTCTTTGATCTGGTTCACTCGCAGTTGCAGGGACCGACGCCAAAACTCGCCTACCTCGACGGTGAGTCCGACGTGAGCAGCGAGGGTCTCTTTCTTCACGACTCCACGGGCCGCCTTCAATTGGCCGATGGATATCCCGTCCTCGTGCTGGTCGACGACTACGGCGGCGAGAATCGCGTGACAGCGCTGTATTGAAGTCTTGGCCCGACCGAACTCGCTTCAGTGATAATGCCAAGCGAAGCGCGCTGACTTCCTGAAACCGTTGTAGAGGAGGACGAAGCCGTCCTCGTCATAGCCGGACAGCCAGAACAGCGCCTCTTCGCGTCCGTCTCCCGCAAAATCGCCGATGTCGATGACGCGATGCGTTGTCTCACCTGAAGCAACCTTAGGCAGCGCGCGCAATCCGGACTTGCCGTCGTCATAGAACCAAACGTCGGCGACGAAATCGAATTCGTAGTCGCACGGCTTTACGCGTTCCGGCCTCAAGCTGGCGCCGCGCACTTCATCACTCAACACCGCGCGATGACGATTCCTTTGAGCGAACGGCGATATCCACGATCTCCCGCATGATTGCGTCGAGATCGAAGTCTTTTGGGCCGAAGACGGCGGCGATGCCGGCGTCTCTGAGCCGGGCTTCGTCTTCGGCGGGGATAATTCCTCCTGCCACCACTTTCACGTCGGAAAGCCCCGCCTGCGAAAGCTTTGCCATGATTTCACAAGCCAGCGGCACGTGTGAGCCGGAAAGTAGCGACAAGCCGACGACATGGGGTTGGCGCGCCGACGCGGCAGCAACAATATCGTCCGCACCGAATCGGATGCCGTCATAGATCACGTCCATGCCCGCGTCGCGGGCGCGGATCGCAATCTGTTCCGCTCCATTGGAGTGGCCGTCGAGGCCAGGCTTTGCCACGAGAAAGGTAAGTTTGCGGCCGAGGCGGTTTGATGCCTGCGCGACACACTCGCGCAATGCCACGATGCGCTCCTCGTTGCGGGCTGGGGCCTCCGCGGCAACGCCCGTCGGCGCGCGATATTCGCCGAAGACGCGCCGCAGGGTTTCCGCCCATTCGCCGGTGGTGACGCCAGCTCGCGCGCATTCGATCGAAGAAGCCATGATATTCGTCTCGCTTCGCGCGGAGCTCTCGAGAGCGGCAAGAGCAGACGTGACGGCGTTGGCGTCGCGGGCGGCGCGCCAGGCGGACAGGCGCGCAATCTGTTCGCGCTCGGCTGCGTCGTTCACGACGACAAATTGCCCTTCCCCGGCTGTAAGGGGCGACGGCTCGCTTTCGGAGTACGCGTTAACGCCGACGCGAATTTCAGCGCCCGTTTCGATCGCCTCGACCCGCGCTGCATTCGAGCGCACGAGACGTTCCTTCATGTATTCGAGCGCGGGCTGCGAAGCTGCGCCACCCAATTCCACAATGCGCGTGATCTCGCCGCGAATCTGCTCTGCGAGCACTGCCGTTGTGGATTCGATGACATGCGAGCCCTCGAAAATATCCTGATGCTCCAACAGATCGGTCTCGAACGCCGCGATCTGCTGCAGCCTCAGCGACCATTGCTGATCCCACGGGCGCGGTAGCCCGAGCGCCTCGTTCCAGGCAGGCAACTGGACGGCGCGTGCGCGCGCGTCCCTGGAAAGCGTAACGCCCAGCATACCGAACAGAATTCGATAGACGTTATTCTCTGGCTGCTGCTCGGTGAGGCCGAGCGAATTGACCTGCACGCCGTAACGAAAGAGGCGGAGCTTCGGATTCTCGACGTGGTAGCGATCCTTCGTGACCTCGCTCCAGATGCGCGCCATGGCGCGCAGTTTGCAAACCTCGGTGACGAAGCGGACTCCCGAATTGACGAAAAAGCTGATGCGGCCGACTGCGTTTGGAAACTCCTGCGCAGGGATCGCGCCGCGCGCGCGGCAGGCGTCGAGAACGGCGATCGCGGCCGCCAGCGCAAAGGCCGCTTCTTCCACCGCGTCCGCGCCGGCTTCCTGCAGATGATAGGAGCAGAGATTGACCGGATTCCATTTTGGCATCTCCGCCGTCGTGAATGCGATGGTGTCGCAGGTCAGACGCAGCGCCGGCCGCGGCGGAAAGATGTAGGTGCCGCGTGCGAGATATTCCTTGATGATGTCGTTCTGCGTCGTGCCCATCAGCGCCGCGCGGGACGCACCCTGCTCGTCGGCGAGCGCCACATAGAGCGCGAGCAGCCACGCCGCCGGCGCGTTGATCGTCATCGACGTGTTCATCTCAGCGAGCGGTAGGCCCTTGAAGAGCGCGCGCATGTCGCCCAGATGCCCGACAGGCACGCCCACCTTGCCGACTTCGCCCTTCGCCAGCGGATGATCGCTGTCGTATCCGGTCTGGGTGGGCAGATCGAAAGCAACCGAGAGTCCGGTCTGGCCTTTGGCGAGATTGGCGCGATAGAGCGCATTCGACGCCGCAGCGCTCGAGTGCCCTGCATAGGTGCGGAAAATCCAGGGCCTGTCCCGCTTCGTCATCTCCGCATCCTAATACCTGTATTTCATGTCGCGTCCGCATTTCTTAACGCAGATGCCGCGGAGGATGCGCAGACGGCGCGGTGGAAGAAGGGTCGTGCGCCGGAGTCCCGCAAGATTTTTTCTGCGTCCACCGCGCATCCCCCGCGTCCGCCGCGTTAAAGGCTTTCTTTTTCGCCGCCCGGTTAAGGGTAAGGAGGATTATTGGGGGGCGAATCTTGACAGAGCCCACCCTCTGGATGCTGCAATGCAATAGGCAAGCGGGGCAGAGAGGGACACATGCCGGCAGAGGCCAAGCGCGAGCTTGAGGTCTACAAGGACCTTTACGATATCGGTGAAATTCCGCCGCTTGGGCATGTCCCGGCTCGGATGCATGCCTGGACGATCCGCAAAGACCGGCACGGCGCGCCCGAAGAATCGATGAGGATCGAGACGGTGCCCACCTGGCCGCTCGATTCCCACGACGTGCTGATTCTCGTGATGGCCGCAGGCGTGAACTACAACGGCGTCTGGGCGGCTCTGGGTACGCCCATCTCACCCATCGATGCGCATGGCCACCCGTTTCACGTTGCGGGTTCCGACGCTGCCGGAATCGTTTGGGCGGTGGGATCAAAAGTGAAACGCTGGAAGGTTGGCGACGAAGTCGTCGTCCATTGCAATCAGGACGATGGCGACGATGAGGAGTGCAATGGCGGCGATCCGATGTTCTCGCCGTCGCAACGTATCTGGGGTTACGAGACGCCCGACGGTTCCTTCGCGCAATTCGCGCGCGTGCAGGATCGCCAGCTCATGGAGCGGCCGCGGCATCTCACCTGGGAAGAATCGGCCTGCTACACACTGACGCTCGCGACCACCTACCGGATGTTCTTCGGTCACCGGCCGCACGTGCTCCGGCCGGGGCACAACGTGCTCATCTGGGGTTCGAGCGGTGGGCTCGGCTCCTTCGCGGTTCAGCTCTGCGCAGTTTCGGGCGCCAATGCCATCGGCGTGATCTCCGATGAATCCAAGCGCGACTTCGTGCTCTCGCTCGGCGCCAAGGGCCTGATCAACCGCAGCGAATTTCACTGCTGGGGCGCGATGCCGAAAGTGGGCACGCCCGAATACGATTCCTGGACAAAGGAAGCGCGCCGCTTCGGCAAGGCGATCTGGGCGATCACCGGCAAAGGCCGCGACGTCGACATGGTGTTCGAGCATCCCGGCGAACAGACCTTCCCCGTCTCCTGCCTCGTGGTCAAGCGCGGCGGCATGGTCGTCTTCTGCGCCGGCACGAGCGGCTACAACATCACCTTCGACGCGCGCTATGTGTGGATGCGCCAGAAGCGCATCCAGGGCTCCCATTTCGCCAATCTCAACCAGGCGAGCCAGGCGAACCGGTTGATGCTCGAGCGCCGCCTCGATCCCTGCATGTCGGAAGTGTTTCCCTGGGAAGACATCCCGCGCGCCCACACCAAGATGTGGAAGAACGAACACCTCCCCGGCAACATGGCCGTGCTCGTCAACGCAAAGCGTCCGGGATTGCGCACGTTTGAAGATGTGATTGAGGCGTCGCAAGGGTGACGGGTGTGTCGAAAACGCTGTTGCTTCGGAATTGAGCTGTGTCGTTGGGGCATGCAAATCGCCAATAAGCCGATGCAGATTCCCGTTCCGCACCTTCTCGAGCATTGCGACGAGGCCGTGTTTGCCGCGGAGGGGTTGCTTGCCGCCGCGAAAGAGAGCGTGCGAGCACGTGTTGAAACGGACGGAGCGATTTCCGTTGTGCTGCTCGACCGCGAACAGAGAGCGGCACACGCGCTCGCATGGTTCGCAACGACGGTGGAAGTACTGCGGCAAATGGCGCGCTGGGCGAGGGAACTCGCACAGGAGAAACGTCTCAACGAATTCGAGCGGCTGATTCTTGCGGCGGCGTTCGGCGAATATCTCGCACAGCTCTCGGGCGGCGTCGCGATGAGCCAGAACGAGATTGCGCGGGCCGGTGATATGGGCCTCGACGGCGACCAGATCGGGGAATTTCTCTCGGCCACGGTGCGCGAACTGATCGCGCTGGGAACGGCGCGCGAAACACGTGCCGCCATTTCCGAATACATGTCGGCACAAGAGGGGGCCATCTGCTTCGGCGACCCGGGTCTCGACGACACGATGACGATGATCCGCGAGCAGTTCTTCCGCTTCGCGCAGCAGAAGATCGCGCCCCACGCACACGCCTGGCATCTCCGCGACGAATTGATCCCGCTCGAAACCATCGCGGAGATGAGCGCTTTGGGCGTCTTCGGGCTGACGGTTCCGGAAGAATTCGGCGGGGCGGGACTGTCGAAGACCGCAATGTGCGTCGTCTCTGAGGAATTGAGCCGTGGCTATATCGGCGCGGGCTCGCTCGGCACGCGGTCAGAGATCGCGGCAGAGTTGATCCTGGCAGGCGGCACAAAGGACCAGCGCGCCCATTGGCTGCCGCTCATCGCCAGCGGCGCCAAACTGCCGACTGCGGTCTTCACGGAGCCGAACACGGGTTCCGATCTTGGCGCGCTCACCACGCGCGCCACGCGCGACGGCGGCGTTTATCGCGTATTCGGCAACAAAACCTGGATTACCCACGCGGCGCGCGCCGATTTCATGACCCTGCTTGTGCGCACGGATCCGTCGACGCGCGACCATCGTGGCCTGTCGATGTTTCTCGCCGAGAAACCGCGCGGAACAGCCGCTGATCCCTTTCCGGTGCAAGGGATTTCGGGCGGCGAAATCGGCGTGCTCGGCTATCGCGGCATGAAGGAGTACGAAATCCGCTTCGATGGTTTCGAGGTGCCCGCGGAAAACCTTCTGGGATGCGAGGAGGGCAACGGATTCAAACAGCTCATGCAGACGTTTGAGTCCGCGCGCATTCAAACGGCGGCGCGGGCGATCGGCGTCGCGCAATGCGCACTCGACCTCGGCTTGCGCTACGCCCTTGCGCGGGAGCAATTCGGCCATCGCCTGTTTGACTTTCCGCGCGTGCAGGACAAGCTTGCGATGATGGCGGTGGAAATCGCGGCGGCGCGCCAGATCGCCTACTATGCGGCGCGCGAGAAAGACGAGGGTCGGCGCTGCGATCTCGAAGCCGGCATGGCAAAGCTCCTGGCGGCGCGCGTTGCGTGGGCCGCTGCCGACAACGCGCTGCAGATTCACGGCGGAAACGGCTTCGCGCTCGAATTTCCGATCAGCCGCGTGCTCTGTGACGCGCGCATCCTCAACATTTTCGAAGGTGCCGCGGAGATACAGGCCCACGTCATCGCTCGTCGCCTGCTTGACCGCGGAGTCAATTAAAACTTTTTTTCTCGCCCACGTTGAGGGAGGAAAACGGAGCGCGGTTCACGCCGATGCGGCGTTCTGGTTTTGGGTTTCGCTTTCGCCGTCCGCGAGACTCTTGACGAGATCGATCACCCGCCTGCGGACCTTCGGTTCTCTGATCCGCATGAAGGCGAGAGTCAGTTGCATCCCTTCGCTGCTGGAGAGGAATTCGACGGCGGAGGGCGTTGCACGATCATTGGCGACCGGGGAGGTCTCCGGACCCTGCTCCATCACATCCTCGTAGAAATAGCTCACCGGAACGCCGAGGATTTGCCCCACACGATAAAGGCGCCCGGCGCCGATCCGGTTCACCCCCTTCTCGTATTTCTGCACCTGCTGGAAGGTGAGGCCCAGCATCTCGCCGAGCTTCTCCTGGCTCATCCCGACAAGCATGCGCCGCAGCCGCACCCGGTTGCCAACCTGGGCGTCGATCGAATTCGCTTGCTTCTTCGGCAGTGGTACCGCTGACACGAAATCTCCGTTTCTTTTCTGTAGCTTGGCTGGAATTAAGCCATTTTTTTGGCAACGCTCCCTGGCCGCGTGAACGTCCACAAAATGCCGCCCGCGAGCAGCAGGGCGAATCCTATGTCCCCTAAACGCGCATAGGGCGTGGATGGCAGCGCCCTAGGCAGGGGCGCATCGACGATTCCTGCCTTCCCCAGGCCCAAGCTCGCAACAATGCGCCCCAAGGGATCGATCACCGCCGAAACGCCGGTATTGGCGGCCCGCGCAATCGGGATGCCCTCCTCTATGGCGCGCATGCGGGCCATCAGAAGGTGCTGAAATGGGCCGGTGGAAGGGCCAAACCAGGAATCATCGGTGACATTCACGAGCCAGCCGGGGCGCACAGACCCAACCACGGCCCCCGGGAACGCCACTTCGTAGCAAATGAGCGGTCCCACGAGGGGCGCGCCCGGGACATCGAACGTCAGCGGCCCGATGCCATGATCGAAACCGTCAGGCATGTCGACGAGCTTGGTGATGCCGAGCGCGTGCAGCAGGCGCGGAAGCGGAAGATATTCGCCGAACGGCACAAGGTGAAACTTGTCGTAAACGCCAAGCACGCGGCCCCCGCGCGAGAAGATGTAAAAACTGTTGGTGGCGCGGAACCCGCCATCGGGGGAGATGAGGGTGCGCACCGCTCCCGTCATCAGGACGCGATCGTCCGGCGTGAGAGAAGCGATCTGATCGAGAGCTTCCGGCGAGCGCGCGAGGAGAAAAGGCGGCGCCGCCTCCGGCCAGATGATGTGCGTCGGCATCGTGCGCGACGGCGTCTCGCTCAGATCGACGAGCCGCGCCCAGTTCCGGGCGCGGAATCGAGCCACATACTTCTCCGCTTGCGGCACATTCGGCTGGACGAGTCGGAGGCGAACCCCCGGCACGAAACCCGGATTGACGACCCGCATTCGCAGTGCACCGCCGATCCACAAGAGCGCGAAGAATGCAATGAGCGCTGAAGGCAGGCGCCATGCGTGTCGGCTGCCGCTCGCGAATTCCGCGACTGAGAAGCCCAGCAGAAGCGTCAGCAATGTGAGCCCGTAGGCGCCGATTGCGGCTGCGCTTTGCATGACGCCGGGCGCAGCGCCCCACGCATAGGCAGCCAGGTTCCAGGGAAATCCCGTCAGGAGATGGCCGCGCAGCCATTCGCAAATTGCGTAGGCCGCGCCGAGGAGAAAAATGCGTGCGTTGCCCGTGCGCCAGAGCAGGGCGGAGATCCCGCAGGCCAGCGCCGGAAAAAGCGCAAGTCCGCCAGGGAGCAGGACGGCCACGAAGGGAATTTGCCAGGCATGCGCAGATGTGTCGACCGTGAAGGCATAACCGACCCAGTAGAGACCGGCGAGAAACTGCCCGAAGCCAAAGGACCAGCCTATGAGCGCCGCGCTGCGAAGCGGACGTGCGTCAAGCACGGCTCCATCGACCAGTAGCACAAGGACGGCGCAGGCTGCGAGAAGCGCAGGAAAGAATCCGATCGGCGCAAAGGCCAGCGCCGACGCGAGGCCCGCGCCGAGCGCCAGAACAAATCTGCGCCAGCCGCGCGCGCCCGCGATCCACGCGCCAGATCGGACGAGCGCAAGCAACGCGCTATGCTTCCAAAAAAATTGTCATGGCCCCGCTCGACGGGGCCACCCAGCCAGCGCGTCCGCGCGCTGAATATACGCTCCGAGCGGTCTCGCATGGGTGGCCCGCTCTGAGTTTACACTCCGGCGGCGCCTCGCGCGGACCGGGGTGGCGGGCCATGAGAATTTTTGGGTACGAAGTGTTGGACTCGGACAACTACGTCTCGCGCTCGGGATTCGGATCGGGCGCCGGTTGCGATTTGCGCAGGCGCAGGCGCTTGACGCGGCGCGGGTCCGCCTCGAGCACTTCGAACTCGAGACCGGACTTGTGAGGTATGATCTCGCCGCGTTCGGGAACCCGGCCGAGAAGCGACACCACGAAGCCTCCCAGCGTGTCGACGTCCTCGTCTTCGCCCTCGGGCTCGATATCGAAGCCCGTCTGTTCGCGAAAATCGTCAAGATCGAGCCGCGCATCGGCTTCGTAGCCGCCGTCGGGCAGCGCTTTCAGCTGCGGCGCCTCAGCGACATCGTGTTCATCATCGATGTCGCCGACGATCTCTTCCACCAGATCTTCGATCGAGACCAGGCCGTCCGTTCCTCCATATTCGTCGATGACCAGCGCCAGATGCATGTGCGTCGTCTGCATCTTGAGCATCAGATCCAGAGCGGGCATGGACGCCGGGACAAAGAGAAGGTTGCGCCGGATTTGTGCGATCGAGACGTCGGGCAGGCGCATGCCGCCGTCTTCCGCAATTTCGACCAGCGAAAGAACGTCCTTGATGTGCACCAGGCCGGTGGGATCGTCCAGCGTCTCGCGATAGACCGGCAGGCGCGAATGCTGCCCTTCGCGAACGCCAGTGACGAGTTCTTTGAGCGAGGTATTCTCCTCGACTGCTACAATGTCGGCGCGCGGAACCATGACGTCGCCGACGCGAAGTTCGCCAAATTTGAGCAGGTTGGCGAGCATAATGCGTTCCTGCGGCGAGAGCTCGGCACTTTGACGATCGCTTTCCTCGATGACTTCTTCGAGACTTTCCCGGATCGCATGCATCTCATGGCCGCGGCGCAGAAGATGCGAAAGCCGCTGCAGCAGCGACGGGCTTCGTCCGTTGCCGGCGGCAGGATGATCCTTGTGGTTTTGATCCGACATGGGGTCAGAAATGTTGTAACTATTCGGCCGCAATGCGCGCGTAGGGGCTCGCAAGCCCAAGCTCACGCAGGATTTCAGTCTCCAGGCGTTCCATGATCCCGGCCTCGCGCAGCGAGACGTGATCATAGCCCAGAAGGTGGAGAACGCCATGCACGGTCAGGTGCAGAGCATGTGCACAAAGGCCGATACCAGCCTTGGCCGCCTCGCGCTCCGCGACGCCCAACGCGAGCGCCACGTCGCCAAGATAGGCTTCGGATGTCGCCGCGGCCGGGAATGCAAGGACGTTTGTGGGAGCATCGATGCCACGAAATTGGGCATTCAGTGCCCGCAGACGTTCGTCGTGAGTCAGAAGCAGAGTGAGTTCGGTGGCGTTCTGGTTGTGCGCGCCACGCAACAGTGCGCGCCGGGCGGCGTCGCGCACTAGGGGGAATTCGACGGCGCGCCGCCGCCAATTCGGCTCCTCGACGACAAGAGAAACGCTGTTCCTCGGCTTCATTCTTCCATGGTGCGGCCGCGGCGCACGTCCCGCGCGGCAGCTTCCTTGTCCTGATAGGCGCGCACGATCCGCGTTACGAGAGGATGGCGCACGACATCATTGTCGCTGAAATGCGCCGTGGCAACGCCTTCGACATGCGCCAGAGTGGCAAGCGCCTCGTTGAGCCCTTCAGGCCGTCCACCCGGAAGATCGCTCTGCGAGGGATCGCCGGTCACCACCATTCGCGCATCTTCGCCGAGGCGGGTGAGGAACATCTTCATCTGTGCAGACGTGCAGTTCTGCGCTTCATCGAGGATCACGAAGGCGCGCGCGAGCGTCCTGCCGCGCATGAAGGCTAGGGGCGCCACCTCGATCACGCCCGACTCCATCAGGCGAACGCACAGCTCTCCCATTGTCTCGAACAGCGCGTCGTAGAGTGGCCGCAGGTAGGGATCGATCTTTTCCTTGAGATCGCCTGGCAGAAAACCCAACCGCTCGCCGGCCTCCAATGCGGGCCTCGAGAGGATGAGACGCTCGACACGACGCTCATGCAGGAGATGTGCGCCATACGCTGCCGCAAGGTAGGTCTTGCCGGTGCCGGCAGGTCCGATACTGAATACCAGAGGATGCGTGCGCATGAGATCGAGGTAGGCGCGTTGCGCCGGAGAGCGCGCGCGTGCGACCCGCGACGAAGCCGTCTTGATCGAAGCTGTTCCGAATTCCGCGGCGCCGGGCGTTTCCGGTTCATGCAGCGCAAAGCGAATTTCCGCATCGACATCGGCGAGCGCGACCTGCTCTCCGTCTTCAAGTCGCGCATAGAGCGCGCGCAGGACGCCTGCCGCGCGCTCCCGTGATTCCGGAGCGCCTTCGACCGAGATCAGATTGCCGCGCGTCGCCACGCGCACGCCGAGCTTCTGCTCCACGCGCACGAGATGTTTCTGATGCGCTCCGCCCAGCGCGGCAAGCTTCTGATTGTCGGGAAATTCGAGCGTCACCTGCTCCCTTGGAATGGGTGCGCGGCGTGCGGCAGGCGGTCTCAACTGCTGTCCGCCATGGCATTCGCGTTCTGCACGACAAGTTCGCCCTTGAGGCTGTTGGACAGCACCTGCGCGATGCGCACATCACGAATGCGGCCGATGAGGTTACGCGCATTCTCGACATGGACGGGCTGAAGCCAGGGACTGCGGCCGATCGCCTGTCCGGGCTTCGTGCCCGCCTTCTCAAAGAGCACCGGCAGGGTGCGCCCGGCACAAAGCTGGTTGAACTCCTCCTGCTGTTCGGCGAGCAGGGCCTGAAGCTGCGCGAGGCGCGCCGATTTGACGTCTTCAGGTATCTGCTTCGGCAAAACGGCAGCGGGGGTTCCGGGGCGTACGCTGTATTTGAAGGAGAAAGCCTGGGCGTAATGCACGTCGCGGACGAGTTGCAGCGTAGCTTCGAAGTCCGCGTCGGTCTCTCCGGGAAAGCCCACGATGAAGTCGGAAGACAAGGCGATGTCGGATCGCGCCGCGCGAACGCGTGCCACGATCTCGCGATAGCGCTCCGTAGTGTGTTGGCGATTCATTGCTGCGAGAACGCGGTCCGATCCCGATTGAACCGGCAGGTGAAGATACGGCATCAATTTGGCGATTTCGCGATGGGCGGCAATGAGATCGCCGCTCATGTCGCGCGGATGACTCGTCGTGTAGCGCAGCCGCTCGAGTCCTTTGATCGCGGCGAGCGAACCGATAAGACGCGCGAGGCTCCAGGTTTCGCCGTCCGCTGCGATGCCCCGATAGGCATTGACGTTCTGGCCCAGCAGCGTGATTTCCTTCACGCCTTTTTCTACAACCTGGCGCGCTTCGTCCGCGATCCGCTCCGGCGGACGGGAGAACTCGGCCCCGCGCGTATAGGGCACGACGCAAAACGTGCAGAACCTGTCGCAGCCTTCCTGCACGGTCAGAAAAGCGGTTGGTCCGCAATTGCTGCGTTCTTCGGGCAGCGAATCGAATTTCTCCTGGGCGGGAAACTCCGTTTCCAGGACGTGACCCGCGCCACGCGAGATACGCGCGATCATTTCGGGTAGCCGATGGTAGGATTGCGGTCCCACCACCATGTCGACAGCTTTTTGGCGCGCGATGATTTCCTTGCCCTCCGCCTGCCCGACGCAACCCGCGACGGCGATCAGCATCGAGCCGCCAGCCCGCACCCTGCTGTCCTTCAACTTCTTCAGGCGCCCGAGCTCGGAATACATTTTCTCGGCGGCTTTCTCGCGGATGTGGCACGTGTTCAAAATCACCAGGTCGGCATTCTCGGGGCGGTCGCCAGGCACATAGCCGACCGCCGCCAGCAAATCCGCCATGCGCGCGGAATCGTAGACGTTCATCTGGCAACCGAAAGTCTTGATGAACAGCTTCTTCATCTCTGCGCCAGTTTGAGGTTCGCGGGTTATGAGTGAGGGGTTCAAGCTTGACAAGAGTTACGTCATGCCGCGGCAGCGGCACGGGATTCCTGCCGTGGAGCGGCCACACGAAGCTGCCCGCGCACATCCGGCGGCAAACCCGCGAGGGCTCGTGCCTGTCCGCGGCGCACTGCCGCTTCTGCCACGACTGCCAGAGCTTTGCGGCTTCCCTCGGTGTCGACACTTGTAGCTTCATGGAACTCGACGATCACCTCGAATGGGCCCGTCTGCATGGCTTCCCATAAATGCGGCACCAGCTCCATGTCGCCATACCAGGCAAACAGCGGACGCATATCGCGCGCCATCGGCAGACCGTACAGGCCGACATAGGATACAGACACGGGTTGCACCGGGACATGCCGCACCCGCCCCTGCGCATCCGTTCCCAGTTCCGCTTCGGCTGCTCCCATCAGCGCGCTCTTGAAGGAAAGCACCCGATTGCCGTCATTGGACGTTCCTTCCGGAAACAGGACGAGCGCATCGCCTTGCGCGAGGCGTTCGCGAATCAAATCGCGGGCTTCGACGGTCTGCGAACGTTTCGCGCGTTCGATGAACACCGTTTCCTGGAGCCTCGCCAACGTTCCAAACAAGGGCCAACTCGCGACCTCGCTCTTTGCTACGAAGGAAACGCGCGCCGCGGACGAGAGAACCAGTATGTCGAAATAGGAGGTGTGATTGGCGACCATCAGCACCCCGCTCGAGCAAACGGGACTTCCAACGACAGTCACGCGAATGCCGAACAAACGACAGAGGAAACGGTGATAGCGCTGCGGAAACGTCTTCCGCCGCCTGAGCTTGAGACGCACGGCCGTCTCCTGCCACGGGATCAGGACAATGGTGACGAGCAGAAATACGGAGAGGATGGCGGCGGCGCGCAGGGATTGCACGTCAATGTCCGCGCTTCCTGGCGCCCTTCGGCACGCCGTAGAGTTCCAGCCGGTGGTCGATCAACTCGAAGCCCAGCTCTTCGGCAACGCGCCGCTGAAGTCTCTCGATTTCTTCATTGCGGAATTCGATGACCCGTCCGGATTGCACATCGATCAGATGGTCGTGATGCGAGTCCGGAACCTCCTCGTAGCGCGAACGTCCGTCGCGGAAATCGTGCCGCTCGAGAATGCCGGCATCCTCGAACAATTTCACCGTGCGGTAGACAGTAGCGATGGATATATGTGGATCGATCGCCGCCGCCCGCCGGTACAATTCCTCGGCATCGGGATGATCCTCCGCATTCGACAGCACGCGCGCAATCACGCGGCGCTGATCGGTCATCCGCAGGCCCTTTTCGGCGCAAAGCTTTTCGATCCGGCTCAGTCGGCCGTCCCTTCCCCGAATACAGGTGAAGTCTAATCGACTTCCTGCGCGCTGCCCATGCTTTCCGAAAGCGCCCGTTTGAGGATGAGGCCGTCGCTGCGGACGCCGCCTGCGCCCTGATAATAATCCGGCCTCGAGCCGACCTCACTGAAGCCCAAACCGCCGTAAAGCTCTCTGGCGGCTTGGTTTTCTACCGCGACTTCGAGACAAATTTGCGAGGCGCCCATCGCCGCCGCTCTAGTGGCCGCCATGCAGATCAGTCCCGAGCCGAGGCCTTGGCGGCGCGACTCCTGACGAACGCCGAGCGACAGGATTTCGGCTTCGCCCGCGACAGCGCGTGCAACCAGGAACCCCGCCGGCGCTCCCAGGTCTACTGCCACCAGGCTGAAAGCGCCGGGCTGGGCGAGAAGGCGGCCCAGGAATTCCGGTCCCCAGACCTCCGAGAAACAGGCGGCTTGCAAGCCGGCGATCGCCGGCAGGTCCGCCAACGTACCGGGTCGAACCTCGACGGTCACGGACTGCCGCCTTTCGCCGGCAGCCGCGCATCGGGCGGCCGCAGATAGAGCGGTCCCGGAACCGTTTCAGGCTCCGGTTCGTCAAGCGCAAGCCGCCCAACCCACACCGCATCGGGGGCATAGATGTCTGTCGCCGTGGCTGCACCACCCAGCTCTCGCCATTTTTGCGCTGCGGGCGCGCCGGCTGTGCCGGCAAAGGCCAGGGGGGCGTTCCGTGTGTCGATCTGTTCGAGGATTGCTTGCAAAGCCTCGTCGATCGTCGTGAGTCGCGGTGGCATGAGCGTCGAGGCGCCGACCATCGCCGACGCATAAACTTCACCGCGTCTGGCGTCGTGCAGCACAGCGGCTCCGCGGGCGCCTGTCTCCGCAATCGCGGCTCGCGCCATGGCGGCCAAAGTGGTCACCCCGATGAGCGGCCGTTTGAGAGCAAGGCGGAGCCCACGCGCGAAGGCGTAACCCACCCGCTGGCCGGTGAAGGTGCCCGGACCGATAGTGACGGCAATGCGATCGATCGCGCCGAAGGCGAGACCCGCTTCCTGCATTAGTTCGCGGACCATCGGCGCAAGCCGTTCGGCGTGTCCGCGCTCCATGGTTTCGAAGCGGCGCGCGAGAACATCGTCGCCGTCGAGCATGGCGGCGGAACAGGCGCCCAGCGCGGTGTCAAACGCAAGAATTTTCACGCGGGTGGGCTCGGACTGCGACTACAGCGTGTTTCGTCCATGTTGGGTTTGTGATTCAATTTGATTGCACATCACGTTACTCACAGGATCTGACAGGCTTCGTCGAAGGCTAACCGCGGATTGCGCGGAAAGAGGCCCGAAGGATCGCCGTAACCGATATTGCATAGAAAATTTGATTTGACGCGCCCGTCGGGAAAGAACTCGCGGTCGACGCCGGCATTGTCAAACCCCGACATCGGGCCGCAATCAAGCCCAAGGGCGCGTGCGGCAATAATGAAATAGCCGCCCTGTATCGAGCTGTTGCGGAACGCTGCGGCATCGGCGAACGGGCGATCATTGAACCAACTCTTCGCGTTCGGCTCATGTGGAAACAGAAAAGGAAGGCGTTCTGCAAAATCGAGATCGTAGGCGATGATTGCCGTGGCCGGAGCGGCCAGCGTCTTTTCCCTGTTCCCGGGAGAAAGATGCGGCTTCAGCCTTTCCTTGGCGGATTGCGAAACGACGAAGACGAAGCGGGCCGGAGACGTATTCGCCGTCGTCGGACCCCAGCGCATCAGATCGTAGATGGCCATGAGCAGCGCCGGCGTGACCGGTTTGTGCTGCCAGCGATTGTGGGTACGCGCCTTGCGAAAGGTGGTGTCCAGCGCGTCGTCGGATATTGGCATGGCAAGAGGCTCGAATCGCTACGCGGGACGCAGAATCGCACAACTACCGGCGCAATCCGAGGTCAGATCGCTTCGACAGTTTTCACTTCGGGGATGTAGTGCCGGAGCATGTTTTCGATTCCGTTCTTCAGCGTCATCGTCGAAGACGGGCATCCCGCGCAGGATCCGCGCAGGTGCAGGAACACGATTCCCGAACCGCCGTCGAAACCCTTGAAGATGATGTCGCCGCCATCGCCCGCAACCGCCGGGCGGACGCGCGTATCGATTAGCTCCCGGATCTGCGCCACGATCTCCGGATCGCCTTCGCCATAGGATCTTTCGTCGCCCGTCTCCTCCGCGCTTCCATCGACAATCGGCAGACCCCGCGTGAAATGATCCATGATCGCGCCGAGGATCGCGGGCTTGAGATGGCGCCAATCCACATCGGATTTGGTGACGGAGATGAAGTCGCTTCCGAAGAAGACGCGCGCCACGTCGGGAATCTCGAAAAGCGCGCTGGCCAATTGCGACCGCCCTGCCGAGTCGCGGTCGGGAAAATCGGCCACCGCTCCGCCGCCCATGACCTCACGCCCCGGCAGAAACTTCAGGGTCTGCGGATTTGGCGTGGATTCGGTCTGGATGAACATGTGTCGGCAGGACCCTGTACGCGTTTCGGTCTCATCTTACATGGCCCGCCCGGGCTGTGCGATCAAGGCCCGCACGCGCAGCCAAGCCTTTGTCAGAAATCGGAGATCAGGCCCTTGCACTCCCAATCGCCATAGCGCGTGGGTTCCGGCCCGCGTGGGCCACCGATTTCCGTTTGGCGCGCGGCGGGCGCAATTTCTGCAGCGCGCCTTGCTTGCGCTTCCCTCCCGGCGCGTTCCGCGGCGGCGCGGATGCGGAAGGCGATTTCTTCGTTCTCAGCCGGGGGCTTTTGAGTTTTGGTCATGTGCTTGAAGCCGTGCCGGCTCCACTTAAATCACGACGGCACTCACGTCTCTCACCTAGGCTGGCTGCGAACGGAAGACAATTCGCCATGATGAACACACTCAGAACCGGTCTTCTGATGGCCGCCTTCACAGGGCTGTTCCTCGTTGTCGGATTCCTGATCGGCGGCCAGGCCGGCATGCTGATCGCTTTTCTGTTCGCGGCGGCGACCAATCTCTTCGCTTACTGGAACTCCGACAAGGTGGTGTTGTCGCTTGGTGCGCAGCCGGTGGATGCGCAGAGCGCTCCAGACCTCGTGCATCTCGTAGGCGAGCTGTCGCGGAAGGCGTCCCTTCCGATGCCGAAAGTCTACGTCGTCGACAATGCGCAGCCGAATGCGTTTGCGACCGGCCGCAATCCGGAGCACGCCGCCGTGTGCGTGACGACGGGCCTCCTGCAAGGCGTGGATCGGGAGGAACTTGCCGGCGTGCTGGCGCACGAACTGAGTCACGTAAAGAACCGCGACACGCTGACCATGACGCTGGTCGCCACGATTGCGGGGGCTGTGGCGATGCTCGCCAATTTTGCGTTCTTCTTCGGCGGCCGCAATCGCAACCCGCTCGGAATTGTGGGAGTGCTTCTCGTGACATTGCTGGCGCCGATCGCGGCCATGCTTGTGCAAATGGCGATCAGCCGCGGCCGCGAATTCGAAGCGGACCGCGCCGGCGCCCTGTTGTCCGGCCGGCCGCTCTGGCTTGCGTCCGCGCTTCAGCGCATCGACACATCGGCCGCTGCCATCGACAATCCCGAAGCCGACGCAAACCCCGCGACTGCGCATATGTTCATCGTCAATCCGCTGCAAGGTGGATTTGCCGGCCTCTTTGCGAGTCATCCGTCCACGGAGGAACGTATCGCGCGGCTTGAACATTTGGCCCAGGCAGTGGGACAGGAGACCAAGACGCCCGGCCCCTGGGCATGAACGGATCTTCCGCCGAACCCTCGCCGGGATTGGGTGCGCGCGCGGCCGCTCAGCAGGCGCTGAGCGAGACGCTGCGCCGGAAACGGCCGCTAGATTCGGGGCTGGAACAAGCCCTTTCTTCGCGGGGGCTCCCGGAGCGCGACGGTGCTTTCGCGCGCGCCATCGCCAACGAAACCATGCGCCGCTTCGGCCAGCTCGACGATCTCGTCCGGCAGTTTGTTCCGCGCGCGCCGCAGCCTCACCGTGCCGGTACTTCTCTCGAGATTCTCCTGGCGGGCGCGTGCGAGCTTCTGTTTCTCGGCGTGCCTGCCCATGCGGCCGTTGACGGGGCGAACCGTCTCGCAGCGGCCGATTCAAAGGCTGTTCATTTCAAGCCGCTGATCAACGCCGCCTTGCGCCGGATTGCGCGCGAAGGGCCATCCCTCGTACGCGATCAGGACGCCTGCCGCCTCAACACGCCCGACTGGTTATGGTCACGCTGGTGCGAAGCGTACGGCGAAGAGATGGTGCGTGCTTTCGTGAGGTTTCATGCCGTTCCGCCCCCGCTCGATGTTTCTTTTTCTCCCCGGCGCGCGGCAAGGAAGGATTTGGGATTACGGGCCGTTGAATTGCCTGGTGGCGCGCTACGTATCGAAAACGCCGGCAGCGTGACGTCACTGCCGGGCTTCGCCGAAGGCGAGTTCTGGGTTCAGGATTTCGCTGCTTCTCTTCCGGTTCGTCTGTTCGGCGATCTGCGTGGACGACGGGCGATCGATCTCTGCGCGGCGCCGGGTGGCAAGACGGCGCAACTCGTCTCGGCCGGAGCAGAAGTTACCGCCGTCGATCGCGATCCGGGCCGGGTTGGGCGGTTGCAGGAAAACCTCGACCGTCTCCGTCTCGGCGCCCGGATTGTGAGTAGTGATGTGCGCGATCTTGCGCCGGACTTACCCGCAGAATGCGTGCTGCTTGATGCGCCGTGCACCTCCACAGGCACGATCCGGCGTCATCCGGAGCTCCCATGGATCAAGAGTGCCGCCGACGTCATGGCAAGCGCCCAAGCCGCGAGCGCACTGCTCGACTCCGCGGCCGAATTGGTCGCGCCATCGGGCACGCTGGTGTTTGCGGTGTGCTCGCTCGAGGTCGAGGAAGGGCCGGAGCAGATTGAGCATTTTCTGCGGCGGAACACCCGATTCCGGCGTCAACACGTCGAGCCTTCGGAGATATTTGGCTTGGAAGAGTGCATCAACGCGCAAGGCGATCTGCGCAGCTTCCCCTGCCATCTCGCGGAGGCTGGCGGAATGGACGGCTTCTATGCGGCGCGGCTGACACGCGTCTCATAGATGTCGCGACTGTTCGTGCGGAGCGCGGATTTCTGATTACGATAACCGTCCCAGCGCGTAAGCGATGGAGAGATAGATCTTGCCCGTGTCGGCGCTGAGGAGGGACGACGTCAGCAGCCCGTCGCCGTCGCCGTCGCGGGCGTGGGCCAGCAGCGCCTCGAATTCGCCAAGGTAGTTTTCGGCCGCCTCGCGAAAAGCGGGGTCGTCCCGATACGCCCCGCAGACGCGATTGACGAAGTCCACATCGATCGACTTGGCAAGCCGTTTGGCGAAGAGGCTCCGGTCGCCTTGCAGATAGGATCGCCATTCGTCCTGGCTCGGCGCCGGCCCGGCGGCAACGGCCTGGAGATCGATCGCGCGATCCGCCAGCGCAGCCTGGAGCGCACCGAGCGCGGATGCTGCGACAGGCTTCAGCTCTTTCTCTCCAGGCTTGTCGCCCTCTGCTGCCGCCAGGAGCGCTCGCATGTTCCAGCCTTTGTTTTCACTTTCCTTGCGCTTCGCGCGCGGCGCGGGACGTTGCGTGAGTCGCCGGGCAAGACCGATCAGTCCGTCGCTCTCGCTCTGATTCGGCTCGGCGGCCCCCGCGTCCTCTGCAGACCTTTGCGTCTCGCTGCGCCCGGTCGCACGCGCATGAATGGTCGACAGCATCCGCGCCGAGAGATCGAGAATCTCTTCGCCCTCTATGCGCATCGCATCGCGCACCCTCTGGGCTTCCTGCCGCGCCACGCCTGGCAGCGCGAGCAGGTGACGTTCGACTTCGCCGGCCGTGGCAGCGAGGGCGAGTCTCATTTCCTTCGTCTCGCTGCCCATCTCGCCGGCCAGACGCAGGAGCCGTTCTCCTTCCGCCATCGCCTCACCGACAAGCGCCTTGGCACTGTTCTTTGTCTCGGAGGCGGTCTCGGAAATCAGCGTTTGCGCGCCGATGCCTGCATCGTGAAGGGATTCGACGAGCTTCGCGAGGTTCGACTGTGCGGCCTCGCTCAGCTCGCGCAAACGCTCCAGCTCGAGCGCGAAGCCCGCAGCCAGTTGCGTGTTGCGCGTGGCCGCATTGGCGGTGATGAGTTCAAGCTGGCGATCGGCGTTCTCGGCGAGTATTCCAAATTGCTGCGCCTCACGATTCAACGACCCGGCAGCTTCCCCGAGCGACGTATGTTGGGCTGCGAACGACGTCTCGAAATTCGAACCTTCCTCTCTCAGCCGCTGAAGCAGTTCTCCCATCGCCGTGCGATGGCGTTCGTGACGGCCGAGCACGAACTCGGCACGGGCCATCGCCGCATCGGCAACCGACTCGATGCGCCTGGCCTGCTTGTCGAGCTCGACGGCGACCGACCGCGGCGCTTCGGCCGCGATGTCCGCGGCGGTGCGGAAACTTGCAGCTTGCGTTTCCAGCGATTGACCTGCGGTCTTGAGCGTGACCTCGGCGGATTCAAGCATGGATTTGAGCTGCGCGGCGCGGCCGGCGACGGTCTCGCTCGCACGCGACGCGGTGTCGGCGAGCGCGTTGGCTATCGCATCGATACGTTCGCGTTCCTGCGACAGGCGTGCCGCGGCAGTTTCGGCACGCACATCCATCCGCGCGCCGGCCTCGTCGAGCGCCGCAACCTGGCTTTCGAGCACGCCCTCGAGCGCACGCAGGCGGGCAAAGGCGCCGTCCAGTCCCGCATTGACGGCATCGAGCTCGCGTCGCACCGAACGGCCGAGGCGGGTCGCGGTGCGCGACGCCGTTTCGTCCACGGAAAGAAGCCGATCGGTGGCATCTGTCATTGCTTCCGCCGCGGCGGCGAGCGCCTGTCCGCGCGTAAATGTCCAGGCGGCCACGAGCATCATCATCGGCGGAGCGAACAGAGCGATGGCCGCGATGACCGACTCCTGCACATTGAGACGGAAGAGGCCGCCGGGTCCGAAATAACCCCAGCCATAGGCGGCGACCGCACCGACCCAGAAGGCGCCAAGGATGATGGCGAAAAGGATGGGCGCCCAGGTTCCAGCCGTGGGGCGCGCCTCGCGCTCAGGCGTAGCGGCATCGGCGGGTTGTTCGGCGAACCCTGTCTTTTGACTGAGCTCGGATCGGATCATCACGGCCCCCTCGACAGCGGCGACTCTGGCATATTAACCCTAACGCGAGCCGACAGCGAGAACTATTCTAACGGAATCAGAGGGTTAATGGAACGTGAAGCCGCTTCAGCCGAGCCGCACTGCCCAGGGAGCGGCGATGCACCGCGCCGCGCACCAGCTTTTCGACCGGCCGCTCGTGTTCGAGGACGCTCTGGCGATCGCGATCATAGGGTTGGAGGCCGAGGCCGAGCTGCGCTGCGGGCAGGACTGGCATGGGCACGCTGCTCCGGGATTGCGGGCCTTCATCGTGGCCCGGAGCCGGCTAACCGAAGATCTCCTCGCGGAAGCCGCAGGACAAGGTACCAGGCAGTATGTGGTTCTGGGCGCCGGTCTCGACACTTACGGCTACCGGCAAAGCCAGGGTCGTCCGCCGCTCTCGATCTTCGAAGTCGATCATCCAGCGACGCAGGCGTGGAAGCGGGCGCGGCTGAAAGAGGCGGGTCTCACGATACCTGCGAATGTTTTCCACGCGCCGGTCGATTTCGAGCGCGAGTCGCTCGATGCCGGACTCAGCCGCGCGAATTTCGATTTTGACGAGCCGGCCTTCGTGGCCTGGCTGGGCGTGACGCCCTACCTGTCGCACGATGCGGTGATGGCGACGCTGGGCTTCGCAACCTCCCGCCTCGGAAAAGGCAGCGAGATCGTTTTCGACTATGCGGAGCCGGTGGATGATTCTGACCCGTCGCTTCGCGCGCGCTTCGACGCCTTGTCGGCGCGTGTCGCAAAGTCAGGCGAACCATTCCGCACTTTCTTCGATCCCGAAACTCTCGCGCGCGAGGTGAATGCTTTCGGCTTTTCGGAAATGCATGATTGGGGTGCGCTGGCGCTTAATGCACGCTATTTTGCCGGGCGCAACGACGGGCTGCGGATCCCCGGGCGTGGGCACTGTCTCCACGCCCGCGTGTGATCCGGGGAAAGTGGGGACACTATGCAGATGTTGATCGCGGCGGCGGTGGTCTTTCTGGCCATCCATCTTCTCATCGCCGGCACCACGATCCGCGACGGGATTACGGGAGCAATCGGCGAGCGCACCTATCTCGGTCTTTTCTCGCTTGCCTCGCTGGGCGTGATCGTCTGGCTGGTCATGGCGTACAACGCCGCGCAGTCCGGCGATGACCCGCTGCTCTACGATCTCGGACCGGGCGTGAGACATCTTGGAATTCCCGTCGTCGCGGTTGCGTTTCTGCTGGGCGTCCAGGGTCTGTTCATGCGCAATCCGACGCGCGTGCAGGTGGGCGGCACGGCCGCGGTTCAGTCCGACGCGATTACGGGCGTGCTGCGCATTACGCGCCATCCCTTTCTCTGGGGCGTAGCGATCTGGTCAGGATTTCATCTTGCGGCGAATGGCGACGAAGCGTCGGTGATTTTCTTCGGCACGTTTTTCGCCCTGTCGCTGGCAGGCACGTTCTCCATCGACGCCAAGCGCAAGAGAAAGCTCGGCACGGCGTGGGATGCGTTTGCGTCAAGAACATCGAACATTCCATTTGCGGCAGTGATTGCTGGTCGAGGCCAATTGCACCTCGGTGAAAGTTTCGGCTGGCGTTTCTGGGTCACAGCACTTTTGTTTTTGGCGATCCTGTTCGCACATGCGCGGATATTCGGCGTCTCGCCGTTCCCTGGTGGCTGGGTGCCGTTCTGAGCCATCGAAGCGCCGTTAACGCTATTTTGGCTGACGGCGCTCATTGTGATGTGTCGGCTCGGCCGGACGAGTCGCACGACTTCCAGAGCGGAACCGCAATTGATCGATCTCGCCCATCTCGCACGTTACACCGGCGGCGAAGCCCGGCTCGATGCCGAATTGCTCGAACTGTTTTCGGCTCAGACTGCGGCAATGGTGGAACGCCTCGAAACGGCGCTCGAACGGCCCGACGCCTTGGCGTGGCGCGAGGTCACGCATTCGCTGAAGGGCGCCGCGAACGGCGTAGGCGCTTTTGCGCTTGGCGAGGCTGCAGCCGATGCGGAATCCGTCGATCCCGCCATCGAGCCCCGACAGGCGGTGGAGGCATTTCACGCAGTGAAACGCTGTGCCTGTGTTGTGAGTTCGTTCATCGACGCTTATCTGGGCCGATAGGGGTCCGGAATTGGCCCCCCGGCCGGGCGGGTTGCCGCGGCCGGCGATCCCCACCTATAAGCCGCGCGCGCACGGAAGCAGTTGTGGAATGGCTATCGAAACCGATGTTGCAATCCTCGGCGCAGGGCCGATTGGTCTCTTCGCCGTGTTCGAGCTGGGCCTGCTCGATCTGAAGGCCGAGCTGGTCGATATTCTCGACCGGCCCGGCGGGCAATGCACCGAGCTCTATCCCGAAAAGCCGATCTATGACATTCCCGGTATTCCGGTCGTATCCGGCCAGGCACTGACCGACCGGCTGATGGATCAGATCAAGCCGTTTCACGCCGGATTCCATCTGAGCCAAATGGCGAGCGGTCTCGAGAGGCTGGCCGATGGGCGCTGGAAGCTCTCAACCGACGCCGGCACCGAAATCGTGGCGCCCGTCGTCGTCGTCGCGGCGGGGGCGGGCAGCTTCGTGCCGAAGCGGCCGCCGATCGCCGGAATCGACGTTTACGAAGGCAAGAGCGTCCACTACGCGGTGCGCAAGATGGAATCGCTCCGTGGGCGGAACATCGTGATCGCGGGTGGCGGCGATTCGGCCCTCGACTGGACAATCAATCTGGCGCCACTCGCCGGGAGTCTCACCCTGGTGCACCACCGCGATGGTTTCCGCGCCGCGCAGCACAGCGTCAACCGCATGCGTGAACTCGCAGCCGAAAAAAAGATTGTGTTTCATGTCGCGAGTGTGAAGGCGCTCCACGGCGCGGGCGGCCAATTGGAGGCCGTGACACTTTCCGGTGCCGACAAGAAGGAATGGACGCATGAATGCGACACGTTCCTTCCCTTCTTCGGCCTGACAATCAAGCTCGGTCCGATTGCGGAATTCGGACTGAACCTGAACGAGAATCTCATACCCGTGGATACGGCAAAGTTCGAAAGTGCAACACCCGGCATCTTCGCAATCGGCGACATCAACGCCTATCCGGGCAAACTCAAACTCATTCTTTGCGGGTTCCACGAAGCAGCCCTGATGGCGCAGGCGGCGTTTCACATCTGCCGGCCGAACGAGAAGCTGCGTTTTCAGTACACAACCTCGTCCTCCAGTCTGCAGAAGAAGCTGGGCGTGGCATGAAGATCGTTGCGACCGACCGCAACGGGAAGGAGCATGTGCTCGAAGGTCGCGACGGCTGGAGCGTCATGGAAATATTGCGCGACGCGGGGCTTCCGGTCGCCGCCGAATGCGGCGGCGCCTGCGCCTGCGCGACGTGTCACGTCTATATCGATGGCCAATGGTACGCGAAGCTCGCGCCGCCTTCGGAGGCGGAAGTGGACATGCTCGACATGGCGCTGGCCGTCGAGCCGACCTCGCGCCTCTCGTGCCAGATCGTCTGCGCGTCCGATCTCGACGGCATCAAGCTGACCATCGCGCCGGAATAGCCGACAAGCTGCTCTCCGGGCTACGCGTACCAGACCAGGGCGAAAGTCACCGTCATGGCCGTCCCCACGGCGAACCAGTACAGCCAGGAGACGTACAATGGCGTCCTGAACGAGACCATACTGCGCGGATTCGAGCTGCGCCGCCGAGAAGTTTGTTCGTACGCGTTCACATTGAAATTCAGTCGGCTCATGACAATCACCCGCAGATTGCTCCGAAGAGGTTGGAGCGAAATGAGACGTTTCAGGGCGCCAGAAATCTGGCTCGTGCTGAACGGCTGCAATGCGCGGGCCACTCGTCGGGGGAAGCAATGTCGGCTTTCGAGATTTGTCGCGGGCAAGACTCATTAATTTCGAATGGGCATGCCGCGGGGATATTCTGGAACAGCCAGTGGAGACGCGTAACGGATGTCGCGGGTGATGACGGAAGCCCAACTGCGCAGACTGTGTTCAGCGAGCGCTGTGCTTCTCCTTCATCTCGCTCTTTTGGCCGCGTTCATCTTCGCAATGAATTCGCGCATCGTGGGAAGGAATCCGGCTCAGGAAATCGAGGTGTCTTTCCCGGCGTTCATCCGCAAGCCTCCGTCTCCGGTCGTACTGCGTCCCGATCTGCTTGCGCCGGTCATGCCCTTGCAGCGCCCGACCCAGCCCGAACTTTCCGTGCCCGAACTCGCGCCAGCGCCGGCTTCGCCTGGATCGATTTCCGGGGTCGGGCGCGCGCTGTTCGGCTGCGATCCCTCGAAGATCGATACGCTGCCGGTCGAGGAACGCGCGGCGTGTCTGCGTTTGCCACCTGCTAAACCCCGCGAGCAAAGCGTCCGCTTGGGACCGCCGCCGGATCCCAATTCGCCATTTGCCAAAGTGATCGAGGAACGGTTCCGGAAAGCGACGCCGATCAGCCGTCCGTGCCCATTGGGCGGATACGAAGACGTTCACGGTTTGCCGTGTTTCGGCTTCGAGGAAGGCACGCCGCCCGTCGAAGGCGGGCGCTAAGCAAGGATAGAATCAAAAGGTCTACAAGGAGACAGTGAGGCGGTGAGGAAGAATCGCGCGCCGAAGGCACGCAACAATTCTCACTGCCTCACCGTCTCCTTTTGAGTCTTTTTTCTTCCGCGACCCGCACCTCCGCATGCGCACGTTTCTAACTGTTTGGGCGGCGGTTGGCAGCGAGATCGTAGGGGCCGCCCTTTTCGATGGCGCGTTCGTAAGCAGGGCGGGCCTGCAGACGGAGGAGATACTGCTCCAGCACCGTCCGATCTTTCAGGAAGCCGCTCGACTGCGCGGCTTCGAGCACGAAAGCGATCTGAATGTCGGCGCCGGTGAGCGTATGGCCGACAAGGAATTCGCGCCCGTCGAGCGCATCGCCAATGTAGGCGAGATGGCTTGCGATCTCGCTATCGATTCGCGGCCGCAAAGGCGCTGCGCCTTCGCCGAGAAAGCCCGCATAGAGATGCAACAACAATGGCACCATGGCCGATCCCTCCGCATAGTGCATCCATTCGATGTAGCGGAAATGATCGTCTGATTTTGCATCCGGGCGCATGCGGCCACGGCCATATTTCTCGAGAATATATTCAATGATCGCGCCGGACTCCGCGATCGTGTGGCCGCCATCGGTGATTACGGGAGATTTGCCGAGCGAATGCACCTGCTTCAACTCCGGCGGCGCGAGTGGAATGGGCGACATCCGCTGGTATTTTGCGATCTCATAGGGGACATCCAGCTCTTCGAGCAACCAGAGAATCCGCTGCGACCTGGAATTGTTCAGATGATGCACCGTCAGCATGACAATTCTCCATCTTGCAAAACAACCGGAACGCGCGAACCGGTCAGCGATTCAGCTCCCGCATCGCGTGATCGAGACCGGCGAGAGTCAGCGGATACATCCGGTCGGAAAGAAGCTGCCGGATCAGCCCGACCGAGGGCGTGTATTCCCAATGCTTCACGGGCACGGGATTGAGCCAGACCACGTGCTCGTAGATCTGCGCCACGCGGTCGAGCCACACCGCGCCCGCTTCCTCATTCCAGTGCTCCACTGAGCCGCCGGGGTAGGTGACCTCGTACGGGCTCATCGTCGCATCGCCGACGAAGATCACCTTGTAGTCGTGTGGGAATTTGTGCAGCACGTCCCAGGTGGCTGATTTTTCATTGTGACGGCGACGATTGTCTTTCCAAACCGCTTCATAAAGGCAGTTGTGGAAATAGAAGAACTCCATGTGCTTGAACTCGGTCTTCGCCGCGCTGAACAGCTCCTCGCAAAGCCTGATGTGCGCGTCCATCGATCCACCGATGTCGAAGAACAGAAGCACCTTCACCGTGTTGTGGCGCTCGGGGATAAGCTTGAGATCGAGATAACCCCTGTTCGCCGTTTCCTTGATCGTGCCGGGTAGATCGAGTTCTACTTCGGCGCCCGTCCGCGCCCATTTGCGCAGGCGGCGCAGCGCCACCTTAATGTTACGCGTGCCCAGTTCGACGGAATCGTCGAGGTTCCGGTATTCGCGTTTGTCCCAGACCTTCACCGCACGGCCGTGCCGTCCCTTGTCCTGGCCGATGCGCACGCCTTCGGGATTGTAGCCCATCGCGCCAAAGGGCGAGGTGCCGGCCGTGCCGATCATCTTCGAGCCGCCTTCGTGGCGCTTCTTCTGCTCCTCGAGACGCTTCTTCAGCGTCTCCATGAGCTTTTCCCAGCCGCCCAGCGCCTCGATCTGCTTCTTTTCCTCTTCGGTAAGGAATTTCTCGGTGAGCGCTCGCAGCCATTCCTCGGGAAGCTGCGCGGTTTCGGTCGCGTCGAGCGTTTCCAGGCCCTTGAACACATGGGAGAAGACGCGGTCAAACTTGTCGAGGTTGCGTTCGTCCTTCACCAGCGCCGCGCGCGACAGGAAGTAGAATTGATCGACCTTCAAGTCGATGACATCGCTCGAAAGCGCGTCCATCAGCGCAAGATATTCCTTCAGCGTGACCGGTACCTTGGCCGAACGCAACTCATCGAAGAACTGGAAGAACATTGTTGGTCGATTTTCTTAGTGCGCCGTGCCGATCTCGGTCTGCGCGGCGGCGTAGACTGCGCGGAAGAAGTCCTGAGCGAGTGGAGTGTCGCGCGGTTCAGCGAATTCGATCGTGGCTTCAACAGCCCAGTTGTTCACCGCGGCGCCGGCGAATTCCACGCGGTAGTGCAAATCCTCCAGCTTCGCGGCTTCATAGGTGCGCGTGAAGACGAGGAGTGGCGGCGTGTTGGGCGCCGATCCCACGCGCACGTCCTTCTGCTCGATGCGTTTACCGACGGTGCCTTCCTGTTCGGCGAATTCGCCTGCCATGGACTGCTCCGCATTATACGCGCCGTGCAGTGGAGTGAGCTTGATCGTCCCATAAACGCCGTCGAGTGCCCCATAAGCGCAGAAATCCTCGCCGGTCTCCGGACTGGATTCACCGACTGCGTCGCGTTCGAAGAGCCCGATCTTAGCCGGACACACAAACCCCGACGCCGTATGCACCTTCGCCCCGTCCTTACCGTCCGAGAATGTGTCGCCTGCAACGGTTTGGGCATTGGCGTTTGCGCACACCAGCAACATTGTCATTCCCGCGATGATCCCCCGGTTTAACCGGGGGAGAACCCAGTGCGTAAAGCGCAGCGCAGTTCCCTCTGGGTCCCCGCTTTCGCGGGGATGAAACGCCGGAGTTGCGAGTACGAAACTCATTTCAGTACGCTTCATCCCCTCGCCTCCCTGCGCGCCAGAAATGCCAGGCGCTCGAAGAGGTGTACGTCCTGCTCGTTCTTAAGCAGCGCGCCGTGGAGAGGGGGAATGAGTTTGGTGGGGTCGCGCTCGCGGAGCGATTCGGGCGGAATGTCCTCGTTGAGGAGCAGCTTCAGCCAGTCGAGAAGTTCCGACGTCGACGGCTTCTTCTTCAGTCCCGGCACTTCGCGGATCCGGTAGAAGACGTTCAGCGCTTCCGACACGAGTTTCTGCTTGATGTCCGGAAAGTGCACGTCGACGATCTTCTCCATCGTCTCGCGGTCGGGAAACTTGATGTAGTGGAAGAAGCAGCGGCGCAGGAAGGCGTCGGGCAGCTCCTTCTCGTTGTTGGAGGTGATCATCACGATCGGCCGCAGCCGCGCCTTGATCGTCTCGCCCGTCTCGTAGACGAAGAATTCCATGCGATCGAGCTCGAGCAGGAGATCGTTCGGAAATTCGATATCGGCCTTGTCGATTTCGTCGATGAGCAGGACAGGGCGTTCGCCCATGTCGAAAGCGTCCCACAGCTTGCCCCGCTTGATGTAGTTTTTGACATCCTTGACGCGCGCATCGCCGAGCTGTGAATCGCGTAGCCGCGTCACCGCATCGTATTCATAAAGGCCCTGTTGCGCCTTTGTCGTAGACTTCACGTGCCAGGTGATGAGCGGCGCGGCAAGCGCCTCGGCTACTTCATAGGCCAGCTGTGTCTTGCCCGTGCCGGGCTCACCCTTGATCAGGAGCGGCCGTTCGAGTGTTACGGACGCGTTGACTGCAATGCGCAGGTCGTCGGTCGCGATATATCGTTCGGTTCCTTCGAAACGGCGTGGCGTCATCATTTTCTCGTTCAGGGATAGCGATCGGTCGAGCCTAGGGGCGCACCTCCCGGTTCGCAAGGCGGCAATCCGCCTGTTAGGATTTCACCCATGCTGGTCATTTCCGCCGAAACGATACCCGCCGCCCTCTACCGCGATCCCACCCATTATGAAACGGAGCGTCAGCGCATCTTTGCGCGGTCATGGCACCTCGTCGCGCATGAAGCGCAAATCGCCGGACGCGGCTCGTGGCTCGCGGTAACAATTGCCGGCTTTCCGCTGCTTGTCGTCCGCGGCGACGATGGACGAATCCGTGCTTTCCACAATGTCTGCCGTCACCGCGCCGGCCCCCTCGCGCCGGACGGACAGGGCACTTGCGAGGGCACGCTTGTCTGCCGCTATCACGGCTGGCGCTATGCGCTCGACGGAAGGCTCGCGGCCGCACGAGACTTCGGCCCGGCGGAAGGTTTCGATGTTCGCGAATATGGTCTGTTCGACCTCACCTGCGAAAGCTGGCGCGGCTTCGTCTTCATCAACATTGATGTGGCGGCGCCTCCGCTCGCCTCCGCGATTGCTCCTCTTGCAGAACGCGCGCGCGACATGCCGCTCGAGACCTTCCGGCTTGCGCACCGGACGACGCACGAAGTCCGCTGCAACTGGAAGACCTATGTCGAGAACTACCTCGAAGGCTATCACGTGCCGATCGTGCACCCGGCGCTCAACTCGGCCATCGACGCGTCGCGATACGAGGTCGAGATCAGGGGTGAGATCGTCTTCCACCACGCACCACCGCGCGCGGGCGCTCCGATGAGCGGATTGTGGGCGTGGATGTGGCCCTGCCTCGGCGTCAACGTCTATCCGAACGGATTGATGATGGAGCGCATGTGGCCGCTCGACCACGCGCGCACGCGCCTCGACTATCTCTATTTC
>DATMPH010000037.1:0-10644 GCA_035567755.1 Rhizomicrobium sp. | reverse complement strand
TTTTGCGACGGGTGTCGATGTGCTGACGACCGGCAATCACTGGGCGGATCAGAAGGAGATTCTGTCTTTCATCGATGACGAGGATCGCATTCTGCGCCCGCTCAACTACCCCGCGGGAACGCCGGGAAAGGGCACCGGGCTATTCGACACGCGAGAGGGGCGGCGAATCCTGGTGGTCAACGTCATGGGACGCGCATTCATGGATCCGCTCGACGATCCCTTCGCGGCGGTCGAAAAAGAGCTGGGCGCCTGTCCGCTCGGCGAGGGTTGCGACGCAACCGTCATTGATATTCACGCCGAAGCGACGTCGGAGAAAATGGCGATGGGCCATTTTTGCGACGCCCGCGTGAGCCTCGTCGTCGGCACGCATTCCCACGTTCCAACGGCAGATGCGCAGATACTGCCCGGAGGCACAGCCTACCAGACCGATGCCGGCGGATGCTGCGACTACGATTCCGTGATCGGGATGGAGAAGTTCGAGCCGCTGCAGCGCTTCACCCGGAAGATTTCATCCGCCCGCTACACCCCGGCGACCGGTCCGGCCACGCTTTGCGCCGTGTTCGTGGAAACGAACGCCAAAGGCCTGGCAACGCGCGTCGAACCCGTACGAACAGGCGGCCGTCTGATGGCCCATGTACCGTCCCGGTGAAAGAAAACGCCGCCGGTCCCGCCGGATTGGGTGCTTGAAGGAGGCCCACAGTCCCGGTATCTGACCGGCGTCAGAAGGTCCGCCATGGCCGGTCACTCCCAATTCAAGAACATCATGTTCCGCAAGGGGCGCCAGGATAAGGAGCGCTCCAAACTGTTTTCCAAGCTGGCCCGCGAAATCACGGTGTCGGCCAAGCACGGGCTCCCCGATCCCGCGCACAATCCGCGTCTGCGTGCGGCAATTCTCGCGGCGCGCGGCCAGAACATGGCCAAGGACATTATCGAGCGGGCCATCAAGAAGGCGGCCGGCGCGGACGCCGAGAACATCGAGGAGGTTCGCTACGAAGGCTACGGTCCGGGCGGAGTGGCACTGATCGTCGAGGCGCTGACCGACAATCGCAACCGTACCGCGGCCGATATGCGCGCGGCATTCTCGAAATATGGCGGCGCGCTCGGCGAGACGAACTCGGTCGCCTTTCAGTTCAGTCGTGTCGGTGCGATCGCCTATCCCAAAAGAGCCGGTTCGGACGAAGCGATGTTCGAGGCCGCCGTGGAGGCGGGTGCGGACGAAGTTATTTCCGGAAGCGAGATGCACGAATTCGTCGCCGGCCTCGAAAATTTCGGTCCGGTGCGAGACGCATTGGAGGCGAAGCTCGGCCCTGCCCAATCGGCGAAGATCGAGTGGCGGCCGAACAGTACGGTCGCGGTCGGCGATGAATCCGGCGAGTCTCTCGTCAGGTTGCTGGACGTGCTCGACGATCACGACGACGTGCAGAACCTCTACGGAAACTACGAACTCTCCGACTCCCTGATGCGGAAGCTCGAAGCAGCCTGATTTCTATTGCGCGCCCGCACTGCGTTTCCGACACTCGCAGCATGCGATTCGAAAGCGGCCGGTGACGCGGGTGCGCATACTTGGCCTCGATCCGGGTCTCGCCCGCATGGGCTGGGGCGTCATCGAAGTCGCCGGAAACAGTCTGTCGCACGTCGCCAATGGCGTTCTGACAACCGACGCAAGAGAGTCTCTGGGCCAGCGGCTGCTTGCTCTGCACGACGCACTTTCCCGGATCATTGTCGAGCTGGTGCCCGGGTCCATGGCTATCGAGCTGGCCTTCGTGCACAAGGATCCATCAGCCGCCCTGAAGATCGGGCAGGCACGCGCGATCGCGATCCTCGCTGCTGCGCGCGCCGGACTCGAAATCGCCGAATACACCCCCAACCACGTCAAGAAATGCGTGGTAGGCGCGGGACACGCCGGCAAGGAGCAGGTGCAGGCGATGGTGGGGCGTCTGCTGCCGGTGGCACGCGTTGAATCGAGCGATGCCGCAGATGCGCTCGCGCTCGCGATCGCCCATGCGCACCTCTCCGCCACGCGCGCCCGCATCGAGGCTGCGCTCGCATGATCGGCAAGCTTTTTGGCATCGTCGACTCGCTCGCAGAGGATCACGCGATCATCGATGTGGGCGGGGTGGGCTATTTCGTGCAGTGCCCGTCTTCGACGCTCGCGCGGCTCGCCGTCGGAGCGAGCGCGGCGCTCACCATCGACACGCGCATCAACGACGAAACGATCAGGCTCTACGGATTTGCCGCAACCGAAGAACGCGAATGGTTTCGTCTCTTGCAGAGCGTGCAGAACGTTGGCGCCCGCGTGGCTCTCAATGTTCTTTCGGCCCTGTCGTCACGCGAACTCGAACGCGCCATCGCATTGGGCGACAAGGCCGCGCTTGGGCGCGCCCAGGGGGTCGGCCCAAAGCTCGCGACGCGGATCGTGACCGAATTGAAGGACAAGGCGCCGTCGATGATGCTGCGCGGGCATGCGGACGACGCGTCGAGCGTTCCCGTGACGGCGCCGCGCGGCCCGGAGTCCGATGCGGTCGCAGCTCTGTTGAAGCTCGGCTATTCTCAGATCCAGGCCGCCCAGGCAGTGGCGGGTGCCGTGCGCGAATTCGGCGCGGCCTCGGCGGAAACCCTGATTCGCGAGAGTCTGCGGACGATGGGACGATTATGAATGGCGAGCCAGTCGATCAAATCCGACGCTTGGCACCTGCGTTGACGGGCTGGACGCCTAGCATCGAATGAGGTTGCTACCCACGACCACGACCCAAACAATCTCGTCTTGGCCGGGCCACCCCGGTCCGCGCGAGAGCGCGGCCGGAGTGCAGGCTGCCCGGCCATCCAAGAACACAGCGTCAAGAAGCGAGCGCAGTGTACAGGCCACTCCAATGGTGATCGTCCAGTTCTATGGGAACCATGGCCCGCGCGGTGTTCATGGGTGGCCGGGACAACGGCCCGGCCATGACGAGGGTATAAGTTTGTGTTTTGGGACTCGTCCGTCAGAATTTGACCACTAGGTGGGGCCCATGTCTGCACCGAAAGATAAGACGGAGCCGGCACGGCTCGTCGGCGGCGAGCACGGCGAAGACGACGCGCTTGAAGTGCATCTGCGTCCGAAACGGCTTGCGGAGTTCGTGGGTCAACGGCAGACGCGCGAAAATCTCTCGGTGTTTATTGCGGCGGCACAGTCGCGGGCGGAAGCGCTCGACCATGTCCTGTTCTCCGGGCCGCCCGGGCTCGGCAAGACAACGCTGGCGCAGATCGTGGCCCGGGAGCTGGGCGTCAATTTTCGTTCCACCTCCGGACCCGTGCTTGCGCGCGCAGGCGACCTTGCCGCGATTCTCACCAATCTCGAGCCTCGCGATGTGCTGTTCATTGACGAGATTCACCGGCTCAATCCCGCGGTCGAGGAAATCCTGTATCCCGCGATGGAGGATTTCGAACTCGATCTGGTGATCGGCGAAGGCCCAAGCGCTCGCTCGGTCAAGATCACCCTTGCGCCCTTCACGCTCATCGGCGCAACGACCCGCTCGGGCCTGATCACGACGCCGTTGCGCGACCGGTTCGGCATTCCGCTTCGCCTCGATTTCTATGAGCCGGACGAATTGCAGTCGATCGTCGAGAGGGCTGCGCGCATACTCGGACTCGATCTGAACGCCCAAGGCGCCCGCGAAATCGCTGCGCGTGCCCGCGGAACGCCGCGCATCGCCGGCAGACTGCTGAAACGGGTGCGCGACTTTGCGTCCGTCGCAGGGCATTCCGGAATCGATGCGGCGATCGCCGATGCGGCGCTTACGCGGCTGGAGGTCGATTCGCGCGGGCTGGACGCTTTTGACCGGCGCTACTTGCGGCTGATCGCGCTGTCGTTCGGCGGCGGTCCGGTCGGCATCGAGACGATCGCGGCGGCGCTTGGCGAAGCGCGCGACGCCATCGAGGAGATCGTGGAGCCGTTCCTTCTGCAACAGGGTTTCGTGCAGCGTACGCCGCGTGGGCGGACGGTATCCGGCGCCGCCTTCGCGCATCTGGGTCTCGAACCGCCGGCGCGGGATGCAGGCCAGCCCGGCCTGTTCAGGCAAGGTGATGACGAGCGAGTCTGAAGCGCGGGGATTCGGCCGCTTCGAAGGCTCGGTCCATATCCTGCCGATCCGGATCTACTATGAAGACACGGATCTGTCCGGCGTCGTCTACCATGCCAACTATCTGCGCTACATGGAGCGCGGGCGCTCGGAGTTTTTTCGCTGCGCCGGAATTGTCCGGCTTGCCATGCTGGACGGGCCGGAAGCTACGGCCTGGACGCTGCGCAAGGCGACGCTCGAGTTCTTCAAGCCTGCGCGTGCAGACGATCTGATCGAAGTCCATACGCGCGCGACAGCGCTCAGTGGCGCGCGAATGTCCGCCGATCAAAAGATATTTCACAATGGAGAGCTCCTGACCCGTGGCAGCGTGGACGCATGCATCATCACACTCTCCGGCAAGCCGCGGCGCATACCCGATGAGATCCGCCGCAAGCTGCTGCCTTTGCTCAGCACGACACCCGGTTAGCCGTACCGCCCAAATTCGGCCATTTTCGGGTGCGCGATTGCATGATGCTCCTTCCGCGCGACGGCCGTGACCTGAATTATCATTCTTCGGGCGTCGAAAGGGCTTGCCGATGAAGTCTGCGCAATCGGCTTTCGTGGCGACCGTGCTCTATGTCGTGCTGGCGCTGGGTGGTGCGGTCGCATTCGCCCAGCCGTCGCCGCAAGCGGCGCCGACGGGCCCCGGCGCACAGACGCAGCAATTGCAGGCCCCACAGGCTGCGCCGACCACGCCGGTTGACGTGTCGCAATCCGGCGGCAGCTTTGGACCGGCCTGGAACGGTATTTCCATCTACGCGCTGTTCATGCGCGCGGATCCGATCGTCCAGACGGTGATGGCAATGCTCGCTCTGGCGTCCCTGTGGTCATGGGCCATCATCTTCAACAAGTGGATCGCGCTCGGGCTGCTCAGGCGCAGCGCCGACAGATTTGAGAAATCATTCTGGTCGGGAGCGTCCCTCGACGATTTGTATCAGCAGCACGTGCAGCACATCGATCATCCCATGGTCGCGGTCTTCGCCTCGGCGATCCGGGAATGGCGGCGCGCGTTCGAAGGGGGGCCACCGCGCGAGTCGCTTCTACCTGGCGTCAAGGAACGGATCGACAAGTCGATGTCCGTCACCATCCAGCGCGAGTCGCAGGGCATCGAGCGGCAACTTGGATTTCTCGCCACCGTGGGCGCCACCGCGCCCTTTGTCGGGCTGTTCGGTACCGTGTGGGGGATCATGAATTCGTTTTCCGCCATTGCGGCAAGGCACGACACGACGCTTGCCGTGGTGGCGCCGGGTATCGCGGAAGCTTTGTTTGCGACTGCGATGGGTCTTCTCGCCGCAATACCGGCGGTCATTTTCTACAACAAGTTTGTCAATGACATCGGACGCTACATTGGACGGCTGGAGAGTTTCGCCGACGAATTCTCCGCGATCCTGTCGCGCCAACTGGATGAAAAGGCGGCCTAGTGGCAGCGGCGATCAAGCGCGTGGCAGCTGGCAGGCGCAGCCGGCGGATTCGGCCGATGGCGGAGATCAACGTCACGCCCTTCGTCGACGTGATGCTGGTTCTTCTCATCGTGTTCATGGTGACAGCGCCTCTGCTGACCGTGGGCGTTCCGGTCGATCTGCCGAAGACCAGGGCGCAGGCGCTGAGTCAGGACCGCGAGCCCTTGAGTGTTTCAGTGCGGCGCGACGGCGTCATCTTTCTGCAGAACACGCGCGTTTCGGCGGACGATCTGGTGCCGCGGCTGACCGCCATCGCATCCACCGGATACGACCAGCGCATATTCGTTCGCGGCGACAAATCCGTGGACTACGGCCGCGTCATGGAGGTCATGGCGTTGATCAGCGCGGCGGGTTTCACCCATATCGGGCTGGTCACCGACATTGCAAAGCCTCGCAGTGATAACGACAAGCGCAAGGACTAGGATCTCCGAGGCAACGCTCGCGGGCGACCGAAGATCGCCTGCGGCATGGGCGGGTTCGCTCGCGCTGCACGGCGGCATCGTTGTGGCGACCCTGTTCACGGTTACCCACACGCTCGATATCGCCGATCAATCGACTGCCGTGGTGCCCGTCGACCTCGTGACGCTCGCGCAGAAAAGCAACGTTCGCGCTTCGATGAAGCCACAGCCGAAAATCGCGCCCGTCCCCACGCCACCCGTGCCCAAGGCGATGCCGACACCACCCGCGCCGCAGCAGCAAGTCGAGGAGCCTCAAGAAACGCCGCAAGAATCGCCGCAAGAGGCGCCGTCGGAGCCCGTCGTCGAGGCGCCGCCCGCGCCGGCCATCCCAAAGCACAAGCCGCAGCCCACGCATGAACAGCAGAAGAAGAATTTCGACGTCGACAAGGTCCTGGCGCTTCTGAACAAGGTCGCTCCGGCGCCGGGCGCGGCGCCGAATGCCCGGACTGCGGCGCGAAACATCAGAGGCATTGGCGACCAGACGGCGATGACGGCCGATCTTCAGGCGCTGCTTCTCAGCCAGATCAAACCTTGCTGGAGTCCGCCGGTCGGAGCGCCGCACCCTGTCGTCGTCGATTTCCAGGTATTTCTGAATCCGGATGGTTCAGTCGCACAGCCGCCACAATTGCTTGCAAACTCCAGCGATCCGTATTTCCGCGCCGCGGTCGATGCGGCACGGCGGGCGATCTACACCTGTGCTCCGTACAGATTGCCCGCAGACCGATACAGCCTCTGGCACGAAATCAACCCGTTGCATTTCGATCCAAAGGACATGATGGGAGACTAGCTTTTGAAAAATGTCATCACGATCGTTGCTGCGTGCGTGACCGTTCTGGTTTTCCTCATTGCGTCGGGCGGCCCGTCCGGCGCGGCGCTGCGGGTCGATGTCAATCAGGGCAACATCCAGCCTCTGCCGATCGCAATTCCGGATTTCCTCGGCACGCAGCCGGGCGATGCGACAGTGGGTCAGCAGATCGCAGGAGTCGTTCGCGCCGATCTTGATCGCTCCGGCATTTTCAGGCCCCTCGATCCGCGCTCGTTCATCGAGCAGATCAAGGACATCAATGTGCCACCCGCCTTCGGCAACTGGCGGGTGATCAACGCACAGGCGCTCGTGACGGGCATGGTGGCGGCGCAGCCCGATGGGCGCTTGCGGGTGGATTTCCGGCTGTGGGATGTATTCGGCGAGAGCCAGATGCTGGGCCTGCAATACTTCACCGCGCCCGCGAATTGGCGGCGCATCGCCCACATGATTTCCGACGCCATCTACCAGCGCATCACGGGCGAAAAAGGTTATTTCGACACGCGAATCGTTTTCGTTTCCGAGAGCGGGTCGCTCATCAACCGCAAGAAGCGGCTCGCCGTCATGGATGAGGACGGAGCCAATCCTATCTTTCTGACGCGCGGCGATTATCTCGTGCTTACGCCGCGCTTCAATCCGACCGCGCAAATGATCGCTTATATGTCCTATGTTTCGAGCCGGCCGCGCGTATACCTTTTTGATCTCGAAACGGGCCGCCAGCAGATGCTGGGGGATTTTCCGAGCATGACGTTTTCGCCGCGCTTCTCGCCGGATGGCAACAAGGTCGCCATGACCCTCGAGCAGCGGGGAAACTCCGACATCTATGTCATGGACCTGCGAACGCGGGGGGTGACAAGGCTCACCACGGATCCCGCGATCGACACCTCGCCCTGCTATTCGCCGGACGGCAGCCAGATCGTGTTCGAGTCCGATCGCGGCGGGTCGCAGCAGGTCTATGTGATGAGCGCCGCCGGCGGCAATGTTCATCGCATCAGCTTCGGCGGTGGAAAGAACGGAACGCCGGTCTGGAGTCCGCGGGGCGATCTCATCGCGTTCACCAAGCAGGAGGGCGGCACGTTCCGGATCGGTGTGATGCGGCCCGACGGTTCGGGCGAGCGCATGATCACCGATGGGTGGGAAGATGAAGGGCCCACCTGGGCGCCGAACGGCCGCGTTCTGATGTATTCACGCACGCTGCGCGGCGGGCGGGGCTCGCAGATCTGGTCCGTCGATGTTACCGGCCGCAACGAACGCCGCGTCCAGACGCCGGGGGATGCTTCCGATCCGGCATGGTCGCCCTTGATCCAATAGGTATTAACTTCCTAGTATCGCGGTGCTTAAGGACATCGGGGCCGATCGGGCCCATCAGACGTTGAAGTGACGGTGCGCGTGTTCGTCCTCCTCGCGCGATCCCCACGCACCCGGGGCGCGCTACTCCGGAGTCGGGTTCTCATGCTGAGCATGTCCAAACATTTGAGGTTCGCAACCTTGGCCTTTGTGCTGGTTGTCGCAGCCTGCACCACCAAGCCAAAAACCGCTGAAGCTCCGCCGGAAGGCCCGCCACCTGCCACATCGACCCAGAATCAGGTGGAAACGACCGTTGTGCCGGGGAGCGTGCAGGATTTCCGCGTCAATGTGGGCGACACGGTCCATTTCGACTACGACAAATATGAAATAAACGGCCAGGATCGTGAGCTTCTCCAGCGCCAGGCCCAGTGGCTGCAGAAATACGCGCAGGTGCGGGTTACCGTGGAAGGACACTGCGACGAACGGGGCACAAGGGAGTACAATCTGGCCTTGGGCGCCCGCCGGGCGAACGCCGTGAAGGAGTATCTGGTCAGCGTGGGCGTCTCCTCGGCTCGCGTCGATACGATTTCCTATGGCAAAGAGCGTCCGGTCTGCACGGGGTCCGACGAATCCTGCTGGGCCCAAAATCGTCGCGGCGTAACGACGATCACAAGCGGGGCCACCACTTCGTAGGCATTGGTCGGCCGGTCGTAGCGCGGAGAAGCGCTCGGACGCGTTTTCTTTGGTGCGACGATTTCCGATTCGCCCTAATTTCGGCTTAGTATCCAAGTCCCATTAGAGAGGGCCGCGCAAAATGCGCGATGGGAGCGGGCGCCGATGAGGATGCGCGTATTTCGTTTTGGACGATGCTGGCCGGCGTTTGCCGGTATCGCCCTTTTGTGCGCTGGCGTGGGCGCTGAGGCCGGTTCTTCGCAACCTGTGCCCCAGGACGAATTCAGTCTGCGCATTCTGGCTGCGCGGGCGGAAGCCAGTTTGCTGGAGGAACGAGTTGCGCGCGTGACGGCGCGGACGGACGAGACGAAAGTCGCTCAGCTCTTTGGCGAAAGCGATGAGGAGAAGGCCGCGCGCCAGCAGCGCGAACAGGCTCAGGATTCGAGCATCGCTGCGCTCAACCAGCGTCTGCAGGAACTCTCCGATGTCGAAGATTCGCTTCGCCGGCTGACCGGCCAGGTCGAGCAACTCGACCATCGGCTGACGGAATTGAACGATCGCATCACGCGCGTGCAGAAGGAGTTTGACTACAAATTATGTGCACTCGCCGCGCAGCAGCTCGGTGCCTCGAGCGATTCGGGCGACCAGACCGCACTCCCCTGCAATGGCATAGGCCAGCAGTCCGGTGGACCGGCATACGGCGGCGGTGGGGCGCCACCCCCTGCCTCCGGGGGGCCGATTCATCTGGCGCCTCCACCCGGAGTACTGGGCACGATACCGCGCAGCGACCTGGGAAATCTTCCGCAAGAGTCGCAGTCGTCTCAGAACCAGGTCGCCTCCATCGACACCCGGCCGCAATTCGAATCGGCGCTCAATTTGCTCGCTAAAGCCCAATATGACGAAGCGCGCGGGGCCTTTCGAGGCTTCGCCGATACCTATCCGCGCGACGATCTTGCGCCCCAGGCGGTCTACTGGGTTGGGGACATCGCCTATGTTCAGAAGGATTATGCCGGAGCAGCGCGCGCGTTTGCGGAGGAACTGAAAAAATATCCCAGCAGTCCGCGCGCGCCCGAGAGCATGCTCAAGCTCGGGCAGTCGCTGATCGCGATGAACCAGAAGAAGGAAGGTTGTACCGCTCTTGGCGCGCTCGCCAGCCGATATCCCACGGCTTCAAAATCCGTCGCTGACCAGGCGCTCAGTGCGCGGAAGGCAGCCGGCTGCCGCTGAAAAGGCGATTTCCGGGACGGAATTTGCGGCTCTCATGGAGGCGGTGGAGCGGCTGGGAGCTTCATGGCCGGCAGCCGTTGCGGTTTCAGGTGGCGGCGATTCTCTCGCCCTTCTGTTCTTGATCGAGGAATGGGCACGCAGCGGCTCGCGTCGGGCACCCATCGTCCTCTTCGTCGATCACGGTCTAAAGCAGCACTCCGGGCGGGACGCCCTGGAGATCGCGTCCCGTGTCCGTGCCCACGGACTGGAAGCCCATGTCCTTTCGTGGCGTGGGCGCAAACCCGCGGCGAATATCGAAAGCTCCGCAAGGGAGGCGCGTTACCGGCTGATGGGCAACTGGTGCCGGGCCAACCGCATTTCGTGTCTCTTTGTGGCGCATACGATCGACGATCAGGCGGAAACCTTTCTTCTCCGCCTTTCGAGGGGGAGCGGCGTCGATGGGCTTGCCGCCATGGCGCCGGTTTCGCCTTTCCCTTTGCCCGGGTTCGATGAGCTTCTCGTCGCGAGGCCACTCCTGGGCGAATCTCGCAGCAGATTGCGCGCATTCCTGAAATTACGTGGCGAGACCTGGCTCGAAGACGGAATGAACAGCGATCCGCGCTCCGCCCGCGCCCGCCTTCGATCGACATGGCCGACGCTCG
>DATMPH010000036.1:0-66383 GCA_035567755.1 Rhizomicrobium sp. | reverse complement strand
CGAGTCCCGCCCCGCGTGTGAAATCGCCGGACTCGTCCTTGCGGCCGGGACCCAGCAGCGCGCGAACGCCCTCGACACCCAGACGGTCGAGCTTGTCGATCGCGCGCAACACAATGCCGCGCCGCACCTGATCGGCAAAGGACAGGCCGCAGGATTCGAGTACACCTTCGAGCAGTTTGCGGCTGTTGAGCTTGATGACGAATTCCTCGCGCTTCAATCCGAGCGCTTCGAGCGCGTCGCAGGTCATCATCAGCAGTTCGGCGTCCGCGGCGGATGACGCCGAGCCGACCGTGTCGGCGTCGAACTGCATGAACTCGCGATAGCGCCCCGGCCCCGGCTTCTCGTTGCGCCAGACCTGCCCGAGCTGATAGCGGCGGAAGGGCTTGGGGAGGTTCTGATAGTTCTCCGCCACGTAGCGCGCGAGCGGCGCGGTCAGGTCGTAGCGCAGCGACAACCATTGCCCGTCATCATCCAGAAGCGAGAACACGCCTTCGTTGGGACGGTCGAGATCGGGAAGGAATTTTCCGAGCGCGTCGGTATACTCGAAAGCCGGCGTTTCGAGCGCGTCGAAGCCCCAGGATTCGAACACGCGCCTGATCGTGTCGAGACAGGCGCGCTCGCCCGCGATCTCCTCCGCCCCGCGGTCGCGAAACCCCCGCGGCACCCGTGCTTTGGGACGTGAAGTTTTGTCGTCGGTCATTCGTCTGGCCCGAAATTCCCGTCACGTAAATCGGACACCACACTGGCATGGAGTTGGCGAAGAAGGAAGATTCAGCGCAGAGGACGCCGAGGATACGCAGGGTACGCAGAAAAAAATTGCGCGTCGACCCGCTGCGCCGCGCGCGCAGCGCGGCGAGAGGCGCGCGACTATTCTTCCACCGCGTCCTCCGCGCATCCTCGGCGTCCTCTGCGCTAAATTCTTCTTCTTTGTTCAGCTTCAATGCGCAGAGGGCTTGGATTTCTTCGCATCCCACAACGCGTGGGCCTGGGAGAGGACGTAGGCGCGTATGGCTGCGACGTCGTCCTTCGACAGCACGTCCTTGAACGACGCCATGCCGCCATCGGCCAGCGCGCCGCCAAGTACGATCGCGTCGTAGCTGTCCCAGATCGCTGGCCGGACGGTGCGCAGATCCGGGACGACGCCTTCCGACTGCGCAAAGAAGCCATGACACACCGAGCAGTTGCGGTGAAAGACGTCGAAACCTCTCTGCACCGTCGCGGCATCCGCCGTCTCGGGCGGCGGTTCGACGGCGATGATTCCTTCCTCTGCAGGGAGTGCCGCCACTTTCTGGTGGCCGCCGAGCCTGAAGGCGAACAATCGTCCTTCGTTGGTCCCGTATTTGCTGAGCGCGGCATGGGGATCCATGAAGGCGGAGAGTCCCCCCGCGCCGCCCCAGCCCGCGAGCACCGCGATATATTGCTCGCCATCGATGGCGTAGCTCATCGGCGGTGCGAGGATGCCGGTCGTCACATCGATCGACCACAATTTCGCGCCGGACTTCGCATCGTAGGCGGAGAAATTACCGTCCGCGCCGCCGCCGAAGACAAGACCGCCCGCCGTCGCCAGAAGTCCGCCGTTCCAGCTGCCCGCCATCGGCACGTGCCACACTTCCTTCTGCGCCACTGGATCCCACGCCTTGATGTAGCCAAGTGAGGGCGGCGGCGGCTTGCCGGTCTTGACCGCCCCGAGAATGGCGCCGGTAATGGCGGCGAAGTCGTTGCCGGTGTTCCAGGCGCGTGGTTCGTAGGCGAAAGGTTTCTGCGGCACGAAGAGCCCCGTTCCGTCCATCGCCGGGATGTAGACAAGTCCGGTCGCGGGATCGAAGGCCATGGGCTGCCAGTTGTGGCCGCCCGTTTCAGACGGCATCACGACCGCCGACCCGCCATTGTAACGCGCAGCGGGATTTTCGATCGGGCGCCCGGTCGTCTGATCGATACCCTTCGCCCAGGTCACCACCGCGTAAGGCTTCGCCGAAATGAGCTTTCCGGTTTCACGATCGAGCACGTAGAAGAAACCGTTCTTCGGTGCCTGGATGATGACCTTGCGCGTCACGCCGCCGATCGGAAGATCGGCGAGGATCATGTGCGAGGTGGAATCGAAATCCCAGGTGTCGCCGGGTGTCGTCTGGTAGTACCAAACGAGTTCGCCTGTCTCCGGCCGCAGCGCAAGGATCGAGGAGAGATAGAGATTGTCGCCGCCGGCGGGCGAACGCATGTTGCGGTTCCAGGGCGCGCCATTGCCCGTGCCGACATAGAGCAGATCGAGCGTGGGATCGAAGGCCATCGAATCCCAGGGCGCGCCGCCGCCGCCCATCTTCCACCACTCGAATTTGCCGCGCGACCAGGTTTTCAGCGCCGCTGCCATTGCAGGGTTTTCGGGCGGACGCGCAGGATCTCCGGGCACGACATAAAAGCGCCAGCGCAGTTTTCCGCTCTGTGCGTCGAAGGCGCTCACATAGCCGCGCGCGTCGTATTCCGCGCCGCCATTGCCGATGATGACGAGACCTTTCACGATCCGCGGCGCGCCGGTGATGGTGTAGGCCTTGCTGCGGTCGATCGTGCTGATGTCCCAGACAGGCTTGCCGGTGGCGGCATCGAGCTTCACCAGCCTGCCATCGAGCGTGCCCACATAGACGGCGCCCTTCCAGATCGCGACGCCGCGGTTGCCCACGTCGCAGCAGGCGTAGCGCGCCCAGACGCCGGGCACATGGGGGTCGTAGCTCCACAGCTGCCGCCCCGTCTTCGCGTCGAGCGCGAACACTTTGCTCCAGGCGGAGGAAATGAACATTACGCCGTCGGCGACGATGGGAGTCGCCTCGAGCGCGCGCACCGAATGGGTGCGGAACTCCCAGGCGACGCCGAGATCCTTCACATTGCCGGTGTTGATCGCGGCGAGCGGCGAGAAGCGCTGCTCGCGATAATCGCGTCCATTCGACAGCCAGTCGCCGGATGGAGGATTCGCGATGCTCGTGCCGTCGATCCCGGCAATATTTTTGGACGGGTTGTTCGCCGCGCCTTGAGCGACGTCCGACATGCAAACCGCACCGAGAAGCACTACGCCGATCCGCAGAAGTCGAATGCGTTTCATGTTTCCTGCCCCGCCGAATCCTGCGCGATCACGTTAGGGCGGATTTGTCCGCGTCTACAACATGCGGATCGAAATCCGATCGGCAGCGGGCCCCCTCCGGCGCTTCGCGCCACCTCCCCCGCACTTCGTGCGAGGGAGGAAAGGTAAGCGCTTGTGCCTTGCCCACCACTTTCCTCCCCCGCGCGCTCTTCGCGCGTGGGGGAGGTGCCCCGGAGGGGCGGAGGGGGCAGGGCGATCCAGAGCGCGAACGGCCTTCGATCTTGGCTGTTATGCGTCAGGCTCATGCGGCAGATGTGGCGCGGGGAGGGCCGGCCATGTATGCCGGTCACTCACATGCGCGGCGTGACGACGAGATGAACCGGCCCGCTTTCCTGTCTGTCCGGCACGGAGCGGAAGAGACGGCGTTCGTCATTCTCTTTGCGGTCAGCTTCGCGCATCTGCTCAACGACATGATGCAGGCGCTGTTGCCGGCGATCTATCCGACGCTCAAGGCGGACTATCATCTCGACTTCGCGGAAATCGGCCTCGTGACTCTGGCGTTCCAGCTCACGGCTTCGCTCCTGCAGCCGCTTGTCGGACTCGTCGCGGACAGACGGCCGATGCCGTATTCGCTCGCCACCGGCATGGTGTTCACACTCGTCGGGCTGTTGCTGCTCTCTGTCGCGCACTCCTACGCGATGATTCTCGTTTCGGCGTCTTGCGTGGGCCTCGGCTCATCGGTGTTCCATCCCGAATCCTCGCGCGTCGCCCGCATGGCGTCGGGCGGCAGATATGGTCTCGCACAATCGATCTTTCAGCTCGGCGGCAATATCGGCTCGGCACTCGGCCCCTTCACCGCCGCTTTCATCGTGCTTGCCTGGGGGCAGAAAAGCATCGCGTGGTATTCGCTGGCCGCGCTCACCGCCATCTTCATCCTCTGGAACGTGGGCGTCTGGTACAAGATCCACGGCGTCACGCGTCTCAAAGCCGCGCGGCACGCGGCGCAGCACGCCACGCTGTCACCGGGCCAGGTGCGAAAGTCGATCGCGATTCTGCTCGTGCTGATCTTTTCGAAATACATCTACCTGACCAGCATCAACAGCTACTACACATTCTATCTGATCCAGAAATTCCACGTCTCGGTGAAGAGCGCGCAGCTGCATCTCTTCATCTTCCTCGCCGCGGTTGCGGCCGGCACGTTTCTGGGCGGCCCGATGGGGGACCGCATCGGTCGCAAATACGTCATCTGGTTCTCGATTCTGGGCGCGTTGCCGTTCACGCTTGCGCTCCCTTTCGCCAATCTGTTCTGGACGACCACGCTGAGCATCGCCATCGGGATCATCCTCGCTTCGGCCTTCTCCGCAATTGTCGTCTACGGCCAGGAACTGGTGCCTGGCCGGGTCGGCATGGTTGCGGGCATGTTCTTCGGATTCTCGTTCGGCATGGCGGCGATCGGTGCGGCGGTGCTTGGCGAGATTGCCGATCTCACCAGCATCACCTTCATCTACCGCCTCTGCGCCTTCCTGCCGTTGCTCGGTCTCTTCGCGATGTTCCTGCCGAACGTCGAGACGAGTGCGCAGAAGAAGCTCACTCGCGACGAAATTATTCCCGAGTAGGCGCGGCGGCCCCCTCCGCCCGCTTCGCGGGCACCTCCCCCGCGCTTCGCGCGAGGGAGGAAAGTTTTTGGCAAAGCGCGCACCATCCTTTCCTCCCCCGCGCGCTTGCGCGTGGGGGAGGTGCCGAGCGCAGCGAGGCGGAGGGGGACTTTACGCGGTGGCGAGCGCGACGCCGTGTTGTTTGAGGAGGGCTTCGAGTTCGTTCGATTCGTGCATTTCGCGGATGATGTCGCAGCCGCCGACGAACTCGCCCTTGACGTAGAGTTGCGGCACGGTCGGCCAGTTGGAGAATTCCTTGACCCCCTGGCGGAGCTCGGGATCCTTGAGCACGTCGAAGCTTTTGAACTTCACGCCCAAATCGGTGAGGATCTGCACGACCGCGGCGGAGAACCCGCATTGCGGGAACACCGGCGTGCCCTTCATGAACAGCACGACATCATTCGATTTGACATCGTCGGCGATGCGTTCCGTGACGGATACGGACATGGAAACCTCTTTCAACAGGCGTTGCTGGACTTAGGATCGGGCGCCGCGATGGTCAAGGGCGGCGCTCAATCCTTGACGGCGGTCTGCAGCGAAAGCGCATGGAGCACGCCGCCCATGCGGCCCTTGAGCGCCTCGTACACCATTTGATGCTGCTGCACGCGCGTCTTTCCCTTGAAGGCGCTGGTGGTGACCATGGCCGCATAATGGTCGTTGTCGCCGGCGAGATCGGTGATCGTCACCGCCGCATCCGGAAAAGCCTCCCGGATCAGTTTCTCGATCTCGCTCGCGGACATTGCCATGGGGATTCCCGTCAGTTCGTCGGCGGCAGCTCGGCATTGGACATGTAGCCGGGAAACCAGGCTTCGTGCGCGCGCTTGAGAGCGTCGATGCTCACTTCACCCACCCCGGCGATGGCAACTCTATCTCCCCCGGTCTGCCCTAGCAAAACGGCGGGAATCCCGGCTTTCGCGGCCTCTTGCAGCACGCGATCGGCTTTCGTGGCCGGAAGGGAGAACAGATACCGGCCCTGATCCTCGCCGAAGCAGAATGGAATCGCGTCGGCACCGTCGCCGCAGGCAATCCGGACGCCCATTCCTCCGGCCATCGCCATTTCCGTCAGCGCGACCAGCACTCCTCCATCCGAAACGTCGTGGACGGTGTCCAGCATTCCGGATTCGATCAGTCCACGGACGAAATCTCCGTGGCGTCTCTCCGCAGCGAGATCGACCGCAGGCGCGCCGCCAATTTCTTTTGCCTCGATTTCGCGCAGGTACAGAGACTGGCCGAGATGTCCCTTCGTTTCCCCGATCAGAATGATCGCGTCGTCCTCTCGTTTGAGCGTCGTCGTCGCCATGCGGCGCACGTCCTTGATCAAACCGACTGCGCCGATCGCGGGTGTGGGCAATATCGCCTCGCCATTGGTCTCGTTGTAGAGCGAGCAGTTTCCCGACACGACCGGAAAGTCGAGCGCCCGGCAGGCTTCCGCGATGCCGTCGATGCACGCCGCGATCTCGCCCATGATGTCGGACTTCTCGGGATTGCCGAAATTCAGATTGTCGGTGACGGCGAGCGGCCGCGCGCCGGCTGCGGTGAGATTGCGCCACGCTTCTGCGACGGCCTGCTTCGCGCCTTCGAACGGATCCGCGCGGCAATATCGCGGTGTCACGTCCGTGGTGATCGCGAGCGCCTTGTTCGTCCCGTGTACGCGTACGACGGCCGCGTCTCCTCCCGGCTTTTGCACCGTGTCGGCCATCACGCTCCAGTCATATTGCTCCCAGATCCATCGCCGCGAACACAGATCGGGAGAACCGATAAGTTTCACGAGCGATTCGATGATGGGTTTGGTGCGGTCGAAACCAGGCACTTCCGCAACCGTCGCGCGCTTCTCGAACGGCCGCTGATAGACCGGCGCTTCCTCGGAGAGCGCGTGCACGGGAATGTCGGCGACGGTCTGGCCTTCGTGACGCACCACGAACCGGCTTGTATCCGTCGTTGTGCCGATAACGGCAAAATCGAGCTCCCATTTCCTGAAGATGCGCTCCGCCTCTGCTTCCCGCCCCGGCTTCAGCACCGCAAGCATGCGCTCCTGCGATTCGGAGAGCAGCATCTCGTAGGCGGTCATCTTCTCTTCGCGCTGCGGAACACGATCGAGATCGAGTACGATGCCCGAACCGCCCTTCGACGCCATCTCGGCCGATGATGAGGTAAGGCCCGCCGCGCCCATGTCCTGGATGGCGACGATCGCATCCGTCGCCATCAGTTCGAGACAGGCTTCGAGCAGAAGTTTCTCTGTAAAAGGATCGCCCACCTGCACTGTCGGGCGCTTCTCCTGCGAATCCTCGCTGAATTCCGCGGACGCCATGGTGGCACCGTGAATGCCGTCGCGTCCCGTCTTCGAGCCGATATAGACGACGGGATTGCCCGTGCCCTTCGCGGCCGATTTGAAAATCCGATCGGCGCGGGCGATTCCCACGCACATCGCGTTGACGAGAATGTTGCCGTTGTAGGAGGGGTGGAAATTCACTTCGCCGCCCACCGTCGGCACGCCCATGCAATTGCCGTAGCCGCCAATGCCGGCGACCACGCCGGAAACGAGGTGCCGCGTCTTCTCGTGCTCCGGCGAGCCGAAGCGCAACGCGTTCATCATCGCCACGGGCCGCGCGCCCATGGTGAAGACGTCGCGCATGATGCCGCCCACGCCGGTGGCCGCGCCCTGATAGGGCTCGATGAACGAGGGATGGTTGTGGCTTTCCATCTTGAACACGGCCACGTCGCCGTCGCCGATATCGATGACGCCCGCGTTCTCGCCGGGTCCCTGCAGCACCCAGGGCGCCTTCGTCGGCAGGCGGCGCAAATGCGCGCGCGTCGATTTGTAGGAGCAATGCTCGCTCCACATCACCGAGAAGATTCCGAGCTCGACGAAATTGGGCGCGTGACCGAGCAGCTCGACGATGCACGCGTATTCCGCGGCGGAAAGCCCGTGCTCGCGGACGACGTCGGGGGTAATCTCGGTCAAGTGCCCCCTCCGCCCCTTCGGGGCACCTCCCCCACGCGCTGCGCGCGCGGGGGAGGAAAGCAAGCAGCGCGCGCCATACGCTTTCCTCCCTCGCGCGAAGCGCGGGGGAGGTGCCCCGAAGGGGCGGAGGGGGCCGGCAGCCGCAAAATAATTGTAACTCTCACGACAGCGCTTCGACGAGGCTTTCGAACAGGGGGCGGCCGTCGGTGCCGCCGAGAGCCGCATCGCAGACGCGTTCGGGATGCGGCATCAGGCCGAGCACGTTGCGCTTGCGGCTGAGAATGCCTGCGATGTTGCGCGCCGATCCGTTCGGATTGTCGCCTGTCGTCGCATAGCGGAACACCACACGGCCTTCGCCTTCGAGGCGGTCGAGCGTCGCTTCGTCGGCGGTGTAGTTGCCATCGCCATGCGCGACGGGAAAGCTCACGCGCTGGCCCTTCTCATATTTGCGCGTGAACGCCGACTGGCTTTCCTCCACTTCGAGCGAAACGGGACGGCAGACGAATTTCAGTTCCGCGTTGCGCATCAGTACGCCCGGCAGCATTCCGGCTTCGGTCAGCACCTGGAAGCCGTTGCAGATGCCGAGCACGGAGAGGCCCTTATCGGCCTTCGCCTTCACGTCGCGCATGATCGGCGATTGCGCGGCCATCGCTCCGCAGCGCAGATAATCGCCATAGGCGAAGCCGCCCGGCAGCACGACGAGATCCACATCGGGAAGCTCACTATCGCCATGCCACACCATCGCGGGCTTTTTGCCGGTGAGCTGTTCAAGCGCCACCGCCGCATCGCGATCGCAATTCGAAGCGGGGAAAACGACAACCGCGGATTTCACGTGTTCCCCCTCACCTGCGCTGTTGTGGTCGACAGTCCTCGTTCTTGACCCCTCTCCCACGAGGGGAGAGGGGACTCATCGCGCTGATTTACCGGCGTTGATGCAGGACTCCGAATCCCCCTCTCCCCTGGTGGGAGAGGTGTGCAGATACGGGCGGAGAATTCTGATCTGAAGCGGGTGAGGGGGAACACGTCAGCCATCGAGTTCGATCTCGTATTTCTCGATCACCGTATTGGCGAGGAGCTTTTCGCACATCTCTTTCACGATCGCGCGCGCCTTCGCTTCGTCACGCTCCGCGAGTTCGATGTCGATGACCTTGCCCTGGCGCACTTCGCCGACATTGCGGAAGCCGAGACCGTGCAGAGCGTGGCCGATCGCCTTGCCCTGGGGATCGAGCACGCCGTTCTTCAGCGTGACGAAAACGCGCGCCTTCATGCGGCGAACATAGTGCGATTCGTGCGCTTGAACCCTGCACAATTCGAGTGACGGACCTGCGGCTTTTTTGCGCCGCAGATCATTTGACGAGGACTGGGCCCTTCTGCTCGCTCTGCACGGATTCGGGCATGATGCCGAGGCGGCGGGCGACTTCGGAATAGGCCTCGACCACGCCGCCCAGATCGCGGCGGAACCGGTCCTTGTCCAGCTTCTCGTTGGTCGACACGTCCCACAGCCGGCAGGAATCCGGGCTGATCTCGTCGGCCAGGACAATCCGCATATAATCATTCTCCCACAGCCGCCCGAACTCGACCTTGAAGTCGACGAGCTTGATGTTGGCGCCGAGGAAGAGGCCGGACAGGAAATCGTTGATGCGGATGGTGAGATTGACGATGTCGTCGAGGTCCTGCGGGTTGGCCCATCCAAAGGCGGTGATGTGCTCCTCCGACACCCACGGGTCGTGGAGCTCGTCTTTCTTGTAGTAATATTCGATGATCGAGCGCGGCAGCACCGTGCCTTCTTCGATGCCGAGCCGCTTGGCGAGCGAGCCCGCCGCGATGTTGCGCACCACCACTTCGAGCGGGATGATCTCCACTTCCTTCACCAGCTGTTCGCGCATATTGAGCCGGCGCACGAAATGAGTCGGCACGCCGATGGCGGTCAGCTGCGACATCAGATATTCGGAAATGCGGTTGTTGAGTACGCCCTTGCCTTCGATAGTGGCGCGCTTGGTGGCGTCGAAGGCGGTGGTGTCGTCCTTGAAGTATTGAACCAGCGTTCCGGGCTCGGGCCCCTCATAGAGGATCTTGGCTTTGCCTTCGTAGATCATGCGGCGGCGTTTCATGGGAACCGTCCTTGGCCGGAGGCCGCTGATGGTTCGACAGGCTCACCATGAGGGCCTCATCCTGAGCCTGTCGAAGGATGGGACTGTCACGTCCCCGTCAACCGTGCAACCTAGCGGAAGGGCCGGACCTGCGGCAACTTCGCGGGGGCGGACGGTCGCGCGGGGCTTCGGCCTCGGATAAACTCGCGGCCATGGCGGGCTAAAAGTTGTGTTCTCTCCGCCTTTTCAAGAGGTTATCTGATGGCGACGTTTGAGGACCGCGAGAAGAGCTACGAGGCCAAGTGGGCGCATGACGAAGATGTGCGCTTTCGGACCGTGGCGCGGCGGAACAAGCTTTTGGGCCTGTGGGCCGCGGCCGAAATGGGCCTTTCCGGAGCGGCCGCCGAGTCCTACGCCCACGATCTGCTCGATCTCGAAGTCAAAGGCGGCCGCGACGAGGATCTGGCGCAGAAAATCCGCGTCGACTTCGACGCCCGAAATATCGCGCTGTCCGATCACGTGATCCACCGCAAGATGGAAGAACTGCTCGTGGAGGCGAGAGAGCAGGTGATGCGCGAAACGAAGAAGGGGTAAAGCGACACCAGCCAGGGCACCCATTGGCTCGACCTCCCCACAAGGGGGAGGTTAAAGCGACACTCTGCCAGAGTTGTTCTTTGTCCATCTGGGCGCGTAGCGAAGTGATTTTCCTCCCCCACTTCTGGGGGAGGTGGCCCAAGGGGCCGGAGGGGGGAGTGCGGTCCATCACAAGAGATCTTGTTCAATCTGGCGCTCGCGAGACGCGCGTAGCGCGTCTTGTCCTCATCACTCTACTTTTTGCCGGGGGCGTTGCGCATGCCGCGGAGCCGGGGTGGCCTTTTTACGGTGGCGATGAGGGCGGTCAGCGTTTTTCCGCCGCTGCGCAGATCGCACCGGCCAATGTAAGCGGTCTGCAGCAGGTGTGGAGTTACTCCACACGCGACCTCGCGACGAAGGGCGACGCAATCCGGCACGCCTCTTTCGAGGTCACGCCGATCCTCGACGACGGCCGTCTCTATCTCTGCTCGCCTTTCGATGAAGTCAGCGCGCTCGATCCGGGAACGGGGCGCGAGATCTGGCGGTTCGATCCCAAAATCGATCCGCGTCTGCGCTATCCCAACAGTTTCATTTGCCGCGGCGTCGCGTGGTGGCGCGATCCCAAACCGAAAAACGGATTCTGCGCTTCGCGCATCTTTCTGGCGACCAATGATCGCCGCCTGATCGCGCTCGATGCGGCTTCGGGCAAACCGTGCACGGGATTTGGGCGGGGCGGCACCGTGCCGATCGAGCCTGCCCCGGCGATGATCTACAAAAGCGAAGTCCAGATCACTTCCGCGCCGGTCGTGACGCAGGGTCTCGTCATTGTCGGCTCCTCGATCGACGACAACCAGCGCGTGGATGCGCCGCGAGGCACGGTTCACGCCTATGACGCGAGAAGCGGCGCGTTGCGCTGGAGCTTCGATCCGGTCCCGCGCGATGCGGTGGCGCCGAACGCGGCCGGCTGGACGAGCGCAGGCGCGGCGCGCACGGGGGCGGCGAATGTGTGGGCGCCGATGTCGGTCGACGAAGAGCACGGACTTGTCTTCGCGCCGACCACGAGTCCGAGCCCGGATTTTTATGGCGGGGCGCGCCCGGGCGACAACCGCTATGCGGATTCGGTCGTCGCACTTCATGTGCAGAATGGGCGCGTCGCCTGGTCCTTCCAGGTCACCCATCACGATCTGTGGGATTACGACGTGCCGGCGCAGCCGACGCTCGGCGTCGTCACCTGGCAGGATACGACCGTTCCGGCCGTCATCCAGCCCACCAAGCAGGGGCTCGTCTTTACGCTCGACCGCCTGACCGGTGAGCCGCTTATTCCGGTGGAAGAGCGGCGCGTGCCGCGCGGCGGCGCGCCGGGCGAGCAATTGTCGCCCACCGAGCCCTTTCCGCTGGCGCCGAAGCCGCTCGCGCCCACACGCATCAAGCCCGACGACGCCTGGGGCCTCACCTGGTACGACCGCGGCCAGTGCCGCAACAAGATCGCGGCGGCGCGCGCGCAGGGGCTCTACACGCCGCCCTCGTTGCGCGGCACGATTCTCTATCCCTTCACCGGCGGCGGCACGAATTGGGGCGGGCTCGCCTTCGATGCCGCACACGACACGGTCTACGTCAACACGTCGAGCATGATGCATCTGGTCACGCTCATTCCGCGACACGATCTGGCGGCTGCGGAGCGCGAGTTCCCCGATGCGGAAATCTCGCCGCAGAGCGGGACGCCCTTCGGCATGAAGCGCGAAGTCGTCGTCTCGCCCCTCGGATTGCCGTGCAATCCGCCGCCCTGGGGCATGCTGCACGCCATCGACATGCATGACGGTCATGTGAAATGGGAAGTCCCGCTCGGCACGACGGAAGATCTGATGCCGTTCTCGCAATATTTTCTGGGAAAGATCGGCGTGCCCAATCTCGGCGGACCGATCGCGACCGCCGGCGGCCTCGTCTTCATTGGCGCGGCGATGGACGATTATCTGCGCGCCTTCGATGCGAAGACGGGCGCGGAGCTCTGGCGCGGCCGCCTGCCTGCCGGCGGACAGGCGACACCCATGACCTATGTGTGGAAGGGCCGCCAATATGTCGTCATCGCCGCCGGCGGCCACGAAAAGCTCAACACCAAACGCGGCGACCGCGTGATCGCGTTCGCGTTGCCGAGGTAGCAACTGGAAGGCGCGTGGACGCATCTGCTTTCCTCCCCCACGCTTCGACTTCGCGCCCAGGGCATGCACAGATCCTCTAAATTTCGTCATGGCCGGGCTCGTCCAGGCTCGTCCCGGCCACCCATGACAACGTTGTTGCGAAGAAGGCACGAATTTTCGAAACCGCACTGGCGAGCGCCGGTGTTCATGGGTCGCCGGGACAAGCCCGGCGATGACGAATCTAGGGAAATTGCGATGTGTGCATGCACTGGCCTGCTTCGCGCGGGGGAGCAAAGTAATGGCGTGGCGAAGAGGCTCGACCGGCCCTTTCCTATGCCGTAGCCTCAAAGCAGCACTGGGGAGGGAGGTGCTTTTGGGAGACAAAAGCAGCCTGCGCGAATCACGCGGCAACGCGTGGTGCAAGCGCTTTGCGCTCGCGTTGACGGCAGTTTCCCTGGCGGCCTGCGGGCCGGCTACGCCGCCTGCGCCCCCCAAGCCGCATGTCAGCGTCGCCTATCCGATCGTCAAGAAGATCATCGACTGGGACGATTTCACCGGCCGCTTCGCAGCCGTCCAGGACGTGGCGGTGATGCCGCGGGTGTCGGGCGCGATCACAGTGGTGCTGTTCAAAAACGGCCAGGACGTAAAGGCCGGGCAGCCGCTCTTCATCATCGATCCGAGGCCCTTCCGCGCCGCATACGACCAGGCCGTCGCCGATCTCGACACCGCCAAGGCAACGGAGACGAACGCGCGGGCCAATTTCGAACGTGGGAAGGCGCTGGTCGCAGCCGATGCGCTCAGCCGTGAGCTCTACGAGCAGCGACTCGCGGCCTATCAAACGGCGACAGCGCAGGTAGAGGCCGCGAAAGCGGCGGTCGAAACCGCGCGCCTCAATGTCGAATTCACCACCGTGAAAGCGCCGGTCGACGGACGCATGTCCGACCGCAACGTCAGCATCGGCGACATCGTGACGGCGAACACAACCTCGCTCACCCGCGTCGTCACGCTCGATCCCATCTGGTTCAATTTCGAAGGCGCGGAGACCTTCCTTCTGAAATACCAGCGCGAGGCACAAGCCGGACAGCGCCAGTCGTCGCGCGTCGCGCCCAATCCGCTCGAGATCCAGCTCGCCGATGAATCGGGATATCCGCACCGCGGCCACATGGTGTTTGTGGACAATGCCGTCGATCCGCTGTCGGGCACCATCCGGGCCAAGGCCGAGTTTTCCAACCCGGACCATTTCCTGACGCCCGGCATGTTTGGCCGCGCGCGCCTTCTCGCTTCGGGCGCCTATCAGGCCGTGCTGATCCCGGACGAATCCATCATCACCGACCAGGCCCGCCGGCTTGTCTATGTCATCGACGAAAGTGGCAAGGTCGCGGCGCGCGAAGTCGAGACCGGGCCGCTCGTCATTGGCCTCAGGGTCATCAAGAGCGGAGTGAAAGCGGGCGAGAAAGTCGTGCTCGATGGTCTCGCGCGGTTGCAGCCGGGCGTGGAAGTCGAAGCGACGGTCGTGAAGCTCGCCGCGCGCGCGGCGGATACGGCGCCGCAATCCGAGCCGATGACGGCGCCACCATCGTCCCAGGCGACGCCGCACTAGACCCCGGAATCGATCATGCGCGACACAGCGACAAAAAATTTCAGCGCAGAGGACGCTTTCCTCCCCCGCGCGTCAGCGTGGGGGAGGGGGACCGCGAAGCGGTGGAGGGGGCAGCAACCGCTCCGTGCGCCGCATGCCCCCTCCGTCTCGCGGCGCGAAGGCGCCGCGCGCCACCTCCCCCACGCTTCGCATGGGGGAGGAAATCGAAAGGGCGCGGGGGAGGAAAGCTAGCGCGATGGGCCTACCGCATTTCTTCATCGAGCGGCCGATCTTCGCGGCAGTGGTGGCGATTCTGATCGTGTTGTTCGGCGCGGTCTCCTATCCGGCGCTGCCGGTTGCGCAATACCCGGAGATCGCACCGCCGACCGTCACTGTCACGGCGAACTATCCCGGCGCCACCGCGGAAACCATGGCGGAGACGGTTGCTACGCCTCTCGAGGAGCAGATCAACGGCGTTGAGAACATGCTTTACATGTCGTCGTCCTCGCAGGGCGACGGCACGCTTACCATCACCATTACCTTCGCGCCGGGCTCGGACATCAACGAAGACCAGGTGCTGGTCCAGAACCGCGTCGCTACGGCCCAGCCGCGGCTGCCGGTCGAGGTACAGCAAATCGGTGTGGTCACCCAGAAGTCCTCGCCGGATCTCCTTCTGGTCGCCACCCTTGTCTCGCCCGACCACAGCCTATCGCAGCAGTACCTCTCCAACTACGCGACGATTCAGCTGCTGGATCGCATCAGCCGCGTGCACGGCGTGGGCCAGGCGCGCGTCTTCGGCGCCCGCGACTACAGCATGCGCATCTGGATCGATCCCGACCGTGCGGCGGAAGTGAATCTCACCGTTGACGAAATCGTCGCCGCAATCCAGGCGCAGAATGCACAGGTGACGGCAGGCGCCGTTGGGGCGCCGCCGTTCAACCGCGGCGGCACCGCCTTTCAGCTCGGTATTGTAGCGAAAGGCCGCCTGACGACGCCGGAGGAATTCCGCGACATCATTCTGAAGACAGACTCCCTCGGCCGCCTCACGCGCCTGCGCGACGTGGCGCGGGTCGAGCTCGGCGCGCAGGACTACACCGAAAACGCCTATTTCTCCGGCAACCCCACCGTTGGCATTGGCATTTTCCAGCTGCCCGGCTCGAACGCGCTTTCGACGGCGCAGGCGGTGCTCGCCGAACTCGCGGATGCTTCGAAAACCTTTCCGCGTGGGATGATCTACCAGGTACCGTACAATCCGACCGAGTACATCGCCAGGTCGATTTCCGCCGTCGAGCGCACCCTCTTCGAGGCGGTCATGCTCGTTGCGCTCGTGGTGCTCCTGTTCCTGCAGAGCTGGCGCGCGGCGCTCGTGCCGATCATCGCCATTCCGGTTTCGATCGTCGGCTGCTTCGCAGCCCTGTCGGCCTTCGGTTTTTCGCTGAACAACCTGTCGCTGTTCGGCATGGTGCTGGCGATCGGCATCGTGGTCGATGACGCGATCGTGGTGGTGGAGAACATCGAGCGCGTCATGCGCGAGGACAAGCTTTCCCCGCGCGACGCCGCGCACCGTACCATGGACGAGGTCTCCGGCGCGCTGATCGCCATTGCGCTGGTGTTGATGGGCGTCTTCATCCCGACGGCGCTGATCCCCGGAATATCCGGCGCCTTCTACAAACAGTTCGCGCTCACCATCGTGGCGGCGACGGCGATCTCGTGCTGGGTATCGCTGACGTTGTCGCCGTCGATCGCCGCACTCATTCTCAAGCCGCACAAGGAGGAAGACACGGCTGCCAGGGCGTCATTCCTCACAAGATTTTCCCGCGGCTTCAACACCGGCTTCTCCAATCTCTCAAACCGGTACGGCGTGTTCACGGCGCGCGCGATCCGTTCGCTTGCAATTATCGGCGTGGCCTATGTGGTGCTGATCCTGCTCGCGGTGTGGCGGCTTTCCGCGACGCCGGTCGGTTTCATCCCGGCGCAGGACCAGGGCTATCTCATCGGGGTCATCCAGATGCCGCCGGGCGCCTCGCTGCAACGTACCGACGAGGTCTTGCGGCAGGCGCAAGCGATCGCGCTGAAAAATCCCGGAGCGAGCGCAACCGTCGCCTTCGCCGGTTTCGACGGCGCAACCTTTACGACCGCGCCGAACGCGGCGGCGATGTTTGTTCCGTTGAAAGAGCGCGGCGAACGCGAATCCTCGCTCGAGATCGCCGCGGAATTGCAGAAGGCGCTCGGCTCCATCACCGCCGGCCTGATCATCATCGTGCCGCCGCCGCCGGTGCGGGGCATCGGCACCGGCGGCGGGTACAAGATGATCGTCGAGGATCGCAACGGCCCCGACTGGCGCGCGCTGGAAGCTGTGAGCATGCGGCTGATCGCGGCGGCAAACCAGTCGCCGGGGCTGAACCGCGTCTTCACCACCTTCAGCACCCACACGCCGAGGCTTTATGCCGACATCGACCGCGAGCGCGCCGAACAGCTGGGCGTGCCGGTGCAAAACGTCTTTTCGACGCTCGGCACCTACCTCGGCTCGACCTACATCAATGATTTCAATTTCCTCGGCCGCACCTGGCGCGTCACCGCGCAGGCGGACGCACCGCACCGCGCCGAGATCGGCGACATCGGTCTGCTGAAGACGCGTTCCGCGTCCGGCACCATGGTGCCGCTCGATGCCGTGATGACGCTCAGGAACGACAGCGGCCCCTGGCGCGCGGTGCGCTACAATCTCTATCCGTCGGTGGAAGTGCAGGGCGATTCCGCGCCCGGCTATTCGAGCGGACAGTCGCTCGCCACGATGCAGCAACTTGCCGCGAAGATCCTGCCGCAGGGTTTTGCGACCGAATGGACTGAGCTTGCCTTTCAGCAGGAGCAGGCGGGCAACACCGGCATCGTGGTGTTCGGCCTTTCGGTGGTGTTCATCTTTCTGCTGCTCGCCGCCAATTACGAAAGTCTGGTGCTGCCGCTCGCGGTCATCCTCATCGTGCCGATGTGCCTGCTCGCGGCGATGCTCGGCGTGAATCTGATGGGCCGCGACAACAATATCCTGACGCAAATCGGTTTGGTGGTGCTCGTGGGGCTCGCGGCGAAGAACGCCATCCTGATCGTCGAATTCGCCAAACGCGGCGAACAGGAAGACAAGCTCGACAAGCGCGGCGCCGCAGAGCTTGCCGCGCGCCAGCGGCTGCGGCCGATTTTGATGACCTCCGTCGCCTTCATCCTCGGCACGCTGCCGCTCGTGATCGACACCGGCCCGGGCTCCGAAATGCGCCAGGCGCTCGGTATTGCTGTGTTCTTCGGCATGATCGGCGTGACTTTGTTCGGACTGCTGTTCACGCCGAGCTTCTACGTGCTCTCTCGCGAATTCGGCACGTGGGCGTCGGAGCGGCTGCCCGGCGAACTCCGCAACCTCCGCCTCCCGCGGCTACGGCGAACAGAATGAATTCCAGTCAAGCGGATTTTTGTTGCCAACACTTCCGGGCTCAATCGCCAACAGCGAAGGCAGCAAGAGTGCAGATCATGCATTTTGCACCAACCATTAACGTGAGGGTAGGGTCCGAAGTTGTCCGCTGAGAGTCCTAATTCAAGAGATCTGGTGTCCTGATTCGTTCTACGGGAAAAGAATATAACTCTTCACCCCGCACCGCGTTTTCCACTGTTGCCCGACGATGCCTGTCGCAAGATAACGGGGTGCACCTAGGCCCGACAACGTTGCCATGAACTCGAAGGGGCCTTGAATGGGATTATGAGGCGGCTGAAGATAGAACTTGGCGGTATATGTCCAAGTTGGGCTCTCTGGCGCGCGAAATTGCAAATAAGGGCGCAGTCCTTCGTCATAGTTATGGTCATCGATCCCCAATTTCGCGTCGGACACCTCGGGCGTTTCGTTCAAAACTACAAGCATGCATTCTTCAGCCCGAAGCAGAGCTGGCGATGCCTCGTTCGCCGGAGCGCGGATTGGCAATGTGATCACCGCGACGGCACATATTGCCTGATCTAGACGCGAGCGCATTCAGTCGTTGCCGGTTTCGGAGTCGCCAGTTTTCACCGATTTGCGCTTGACGATAGTAGGCTTCACGCCCGCACGTTGGGCACGGCTTGAATTTTTCCCCGGCCGTAAGTGATACCTTTTCATTTTTTGCATGATCGTTCGATATCGTCATCGCTCACGAATCTGCGTGCCCAGTCCTGCGGTGATGAATAGGGCGGTTGCGCTTCCCGAAACGTCCGCCGTGTGCCAGACGCCGGGTGCGTTGATCGCGTATTGACCCGGTTCGAGCGTCAGCTGCGTGCGCGTGCCGTCAGGGTTTTCCTGGTGCAGCACCATCGTGCCCGAGATGCACAGCACGACTTCGTGGCCATTGGGGTGCATCTCCCACGACGACCACGGCTCGGTGAAGGTGAACCGGGAAACGAGCCGGGCCTCCGCGCCATCTGCTGCATGACGCTCGCCATACGCCCCATACCACGCCGGATCGCCTGTGAACTCCGGCTCGACCGATGCCGTGGCCCCGAGGCCAAGGTGAATGGGAAAGGTCGAGAGATTCGTTCCGCCCATGGTTTCCTCCAGCGTTTGAACGCGCATTTGCCCTGTTCGGACGTCATGCGGCAACCTGCGATCAAATCCGGGAATACAGTGACCGGCGATGCATGACCTATATCGCGTCGAATGATTTTAGAAACGGCGTTGCACTGAGCAGCCGCTCCGGCGTGGCCTTCACCCCGGATCGAAGGGCGCGGGGCCGGCTACTTCATGCGCACGTATCCCTTCCAGTCGTTGTTTCCCTTTTGATATCCGCCGACGACGATGCCGTTTTTGTTGAGGCGGCCGACTGACATGTACACCGTGCCCTTGAGAGTGAACATTTGGAATGTCGTATCCGCCTTGCGGATGAAGCCGTGAACGACGCCGCCTGTGTCGGTGTAATATCCGTCGATTTCGCCCTTGTCGTTGATGGAACCGCAAAACGTTCCCGTCGACTGAGGGGCGTCGAAGTCCGTGAAGCTGCCGTCGGGCTGGCGCAGATAGCAATGGATTACGAGTTGTCCGTCGTAATACGAGCCCGCGACGGCGCCTTTGTTGTTGACGGTAGCCCAGACGGTTTGTTCGGCTCCGGGCGCATCGAATTCGGTGATCTTGCCTCTGGCGCTGCGCACGAAGCCATGTTCCAGGAGGTAGAAATTATCGGAGTAGAATCCGGCAATCACGCCATTGTCGTTGATGGAGAAGGGTTCGGTGTCTGCCGATCCTGCGGGATCGAACGAAGCGAAGGTACCGTCCTGCGTCCGCACGTAGCCATGCCGGATGGCATGGGTGTCGAAATAGTATCCCGCGACCGCGCCCGTGCCGTTGATGGCGTTTCCGAAGGTGCCTTCGGCGCCCGGTGCATCGAAGGTTGAGAACGAGCCGTCATTCGCCCGCAGATAACCGTGCTGGGCGTAGTTGCTGTCGAGCCAGGTTCCCACGATCGTTCCCGCGTCGTTGATGGGGCCTACCAACGTGTCGACCGATCCCGGAGGATCGAACGTGGTGATCGTCCCGTCCGGCGTCCGCACGAAGCCGTGGGAGCCGCCCGTCGAATCATCATATCCGCCGGCAATCACGTCGTAGATGTTGATGGATCCGGCGCCAGTGTTGATCGAATTGGGAACGTCGAAAACAACGATCTTCGCCCTGGCAGGAGCTCCCGCCACCCCAAGCGCTACGCAGAGTGCGCCGCACATCATGATGCGATTGTCCATGAATTCCCCCTCCCGGAAGTGGCAGCGCGACGATTATGGCACAAGTCGCGCCGCGTTCATCTCTAAACAGCGATGATGGAAGCATCCCGAAGTCCGAAGGTCGACCGCCTGGGGCTGATTTTGATGACGTCCGCCGCCTTCATCCTGGGCATGCTCCCGCGCTCCACGATGATGCGTTCTTATCGTACCATGCGCTGCGTGAGTCTGCCGGTTCCAGGGGAAGACACCATGGCGGAGGATTCCATGAACCGCGCGCGCATCGAGTCCATCGACCTGGTGCGCGGCATCATCATCGTCATCATGGCGCTGGATCATTCGCATGATTTTTTCGGCAGCCTCACGGCACAGCCAACCAATACCGCCACCACGACGGCGGCTTTGTTCTTTACCCGCTGGATCACGCATTTCTGCGCGCCCGTCTTCTTCCTGCTGACGGGCACGAGCGCTTCGTTGACTCGGAAGCGTATTTCGAAACCGGCGCTGTCACGCTTTCTTGTGACCCGCGGGGTCTGGCTGATCCTCCTCGAGATCGTGGTGTTGCGCTTCGCGCTGCAGTTCAACTTCGACTATCACGTGACGATCCTTACCGTGCTGTGGGCGCTCGGCTGGGTGATGATCGCGCTGGCTGCGTTGATCTGGCTGCCGATCTGGGCGATCGCCGCCTTCGGCATCGTGCTCATCGCGGGCCACAATGCGCTGGACGGCATCGACGCGAGCCGGTTCGGCGCATGGGCGCCGTTGTGGATCATCCTGCATCAGCCGGGCCTCCTTCTGAACACCGGACACTCGGCGGTCTTCGTCGCCTACGCGCTGGTCCCGTGGATCGGAGTGACGGCAATGGGTTACGTGCTCGGAGAAACCTGGCGGTGGAATGCGGGCCCGCGGCGCGCGGTGCTTTTCTGGACCGGCATTGCGCTGGTGATCGGTTTTGTGGCGCTGCGCCACACCAATCTTTACGGCGACCCGCTGCACTGGGTCGTGCGCAAGACGCCGTTGTTCACCGGGATGTCTTTCATCAACACGGTCAAATATCCCCCCTCTCTGCTCTTCCTGATGATGACGCTGGGACCGGCGCTGCTGCTGTTGCGCGCCTTCGACGGCGGCGTGCCGTGGTGTCTCAGGCCAGCGCATACCATCGGGCGCGTGCCGCTATTTTTCTTTGTGCTGCATTTCTACCTGATCCATTTGCTCGCCGTGGCGGCCTGCTGGTGGCGCTACGGCACGGTGGCCAACATGTTTCAGTCGCCCGATATTGCACATTTCCCGTTCACCGCGCCGCCGGGCTGGGATTTCGGGTTGCCGGTCGTCTATGCCGTTTGGGTGTTCGTCATTGTGTCGCTCTGTCCGTTATGTCGCTGGTATGCGGGCGTGCGCCGTCGCCACGACTGGTGGTGGCTCAGTTATCTCTGACTGGCGGGAAAGTGGTTCGCCACAGAGGGTTGCCGCGCCCTCGCGGAGAACGACTGGCTCTCCTATACGGATTTCCGCCTAACTGAGGTTTATACGCTTTTTCGTATGTGTCACGAAACCCGGTGTTGTGACTGCCGCCGGATCAGAACCAACACCCAGTTCCTATTTTTATCCGCTCCGGTGTCGCTGAAAGCAGCCCATCGGTATGAGAGAAGAACGTGCTGCGCAGATCCATTCCGGGCTTTGGCGTGCGATTGCTTGCTTGTATGAAGGTCGTTGATGTTTGAGCGGGGCATGGGCGGCATGAGCGATTTCGAGGGACTGTTCGGTTTATTCGGGCTGATGTTCGGCCTGATCGTCGCGGAGCTGGCGCTCAAATTCGCCGATGCGATCGATTCCTATCGCGAACGTCCCATCGGCATCCTGACGCCGGCACTCGCTCTCCTCGTCCTCACCGACGTTACCAGTTTCTGGGTGTGGATCTGGGCATTACGCAACTCGCTCAAAGTCAATTGGCATACCGTTTTCGGTGGTGTCCTTCTCGCAACGGTCTATTTCCTTGCGGCAACGCTTGTTTTTCCGCGCACGAATCGTGGATGGGCTCACCTCGATCACCATTACTGGTCCCGCAAACGGCTCGTCGCGAGTGGCATTCTGTTTGCGAACATCGTGATCATAGGCTTGATGCTGACACGCGCGATGCCGGCCTGGAACGACTGGTGGTTCTATTTCAACTTCGGAGGATATTTGGTCGCCCTAACGGGACTGGTGCTCAGTCGCTCTCGTCGCCTGGACTTCGTCTTTCTGGGCTGGGCACTGGCCATCAACCTGCTGGCTGGCGCCGACCTCCTTCCGGGCTCCCACTGGGGTCATGAGATGGGGTTGCACCCCTCTGCAGAACAACATGCCACCATAAATACGGCGACGGGTGATGCATTACCTGTCACGCATTTGCATCACTATGAGCGGTTGACCTGGGTGCGCAGCGCGATGGCGATCACCTGATCTTCGCCAAGCTGTTTGCCGATTTCGCGCAATTGTTCGATTTCGTAGTCGGAAAGTGACGCACCCAGAATTTCCGGCAATCGGTTGACGGCTTCCTGCCCGACGGGCTCACGCGGGCGACCGAATTTGCGGAACACGGAATCCGCGTAGCCGGAGACCAGCGCGGCATCCCGCAAATGTCCCGCAATGGCGAGACGCAGCGCCATGTGATCGAAGAACCAGAACAACATGCCCTCATCGCGCAGCAACGGCACGGCGTCCCGTGCCGTTGCAAGCGCCGCGTCCGTATCACCGCGCAGGGACAGGGCGCTGGAGACCATGCCAAGCGCAAACCCCAGGACATCGGTGTGATACGTATCCCGCAGGCGCGCGAGCAACGCCTGGCCATCGGAGATCGCGGAATCGATATCGCCCATCTCCAGAACGGCTTCCACCAGATTTGCCGAAACGACAAGCGCCGCGCGATCCGCGCCGACGGCTTCGCACAGCCGGACTGCCTTCATTCCGGCTTCGCGCATGGCGGGCGATTTCAGGCGCGCCTCGACGCAAAACTTCGCGGCCCAGGCGGCCGCCAAAGCCCGCGGCCGCCCTGCGCGCTCCATTATCTGCAGCGCTTCGTCGATCGACGCATGCGCTTCCTGGATGTTGCCGAGCATGAGCGACGCATAGCCGAAGTCGGCGATCGCGCTGCCGAGATTCTGCATGTCGTCAAGTGCACGAAAGAGCGCGACGGCGCGCTCGAACTCCAGCCGCGCATCCTTTACGGCAGCGGTGTTGAAATACAGTTGGCCCATTCCGCGCCGGAGATGGGCTTCCAGCTCCCATGGCGTATCCGGCTTCAGCAGCGACACGGCCGCGCTCAGGCGTCTGCGTCCTTCGGCGCGCACGGGCAGCTCACGCCAAAGCGGCCAGGAGCTTCCCGCGAGTGCGATCGCAAGTTCACTGTCGTCGCGCCCGGACCAGTCCAGTGCGCTGCGCAGGTCGTCGAGGACGGGCGCATAGCGCTCGAGAAACACCGCATCGCTCATTGATTCCCAATCGCGCATCGCCTGCCGCAGCGTGCGAAGGACGTACTGCGCATGCTTCAGCCGCACCAACCGGACGTCGTTTGACGCGCTCAGCTTTTCAAGCATGAACGCGCGAGTGGTTTCGAGGAGGCGGTAGAGGTTTTCGTGCGATCCGGGGACGACCGCGATCATGGATTTGCTGATCAGTCTGGCCGTCAGCTGCAAAACATCGTCCGCGGCAAGATCGTTCGCAGCGACGATGGCTTCCGCCGCCGGCATCGTGAATGGCCCGGCAAACACGGCGAGGCGGCGGAGCACCATCTGCTCCTCCGGCGAAAGAAGGTCGTGACTCCACTCGAGCGTCGTGCGCAGCGTGGAATGGCGCAGAGGCGCGGTCCGTCGCGCGCCCGGCCAGGTCTTCGGAGCGTCGTTCAGTTTCGCTTCGAGCGCCGGGAGACCCAGAACGCCGGCCCAGCTTGCGACCATCTCGATGGCGAGAGGCAGGCCATCGAGACGGCGGCACAATCTGGCGACGATCGCGATCTCATCGTCTCCCAGTCTGAAATCGCTGTTTAATCCCCTGGCGCGTTCGACGAACAACTCGACCGCGGCAACCTTCCTTGTCGCGGGAGAACTCGGCACACCATCACCGGGAAGCGCGAGGGGAGGCACCTCGAACACCTGTTCGCCCCAGCATGAGAGAGACTCGCGGCTGGTCGCGAGGATGCGCACATTCGGCGCCGCTGCGATGATCGCTTCGCACAGAGCGGCGCAGGAGGCGATGATCTGTTCGCAATTGTCCAGAACGATCAGAAGATTCCTGCGCGCAAGCTGACGCGCCAGTGTTTCGAAGGGTGTTGCGCTCTCGCCGATCTTGATCCCCAGCACGGTCGCAACAGCACTCGCCGTCGACGGGCCGTCGGAAACCGAGGCCAATTCCACGAGCCACGCACCGTCCTTGAACGTGGAGGCCGCTTCGTTCGCGATTTCCAGCGCCAGCCTTGTCTTTCCGACACCGCCCGGTCCGACCAGGGTCACGAGGAGGTTATGCGCAAGAAGGTCCGATAGCGCGCCGATCTGACTGTCTCGTCCAATCAGGCGGGACGTGCTGCCTTTCGAGCCATTCGCCGAGCAAGCGGGCAGATTGCCGCCATGGTGTCTCGACGCCGTCCCGGTCTGGCCGGTATGTTCCAGGAATCTGTAGCCGCGCCCCTGCTTCGTCGCGATGAAGCCGTCGCCCAATGCCTTGCGCAGCGCTGTGATGTGGACATGCAGAGTATTGTCGCCGACGGCCGCTTTGCCCCAGACGCGCGACATCAGCTCGTCCTTGGTCACCAACGACCCGGCCCCTTCGAGCAGGGCCAGCAGGAGTCGGAAATCCGTCGCGCCGAGCGGAATTGGCGCTCCGTCTGCGCTGAGTTCCTGGTTGGCCGGATCCAGGGTGAACCGGCCAAAGCGGTACGGCTCGCTGCCCATCCTGACTCTGTGACAAAATTTCAGAATCTGAATCAGGACATGGTGGCTCCTTTGCGTCAAGACAATGACGAAATGCGCGCGGGTTGACGCATCGGCCCAATCGCGGCTCGACCATCCAAAGGGAGAAAACAATGCTCAACCTGAGGGCGTACCTGTTTGGCGCCGGTTCACTTTTGGCCTGTTCCGTCGCGGCGTTGCCCGTATCGGCGGATACACTAAAGGTCATCCATACTTTTTCCGCGATTCAGAAAGGTGCGCGTCCGGCCGCCGCTCTCACCACCGACAGCACCGGCACGCTCTACGGTACGACCTATACCGGTGACGCAAGCGGCAATGGGACCGTCTTTCTGCTGTCGCCGCCCAGTGCCGGCTCGAAGAAATGGATCCACACCGTGCTGCATCGCTTCAGCGCGAGCGGGAAGAAAGGAGATCTTCCCGACTCCAGCGTAATTCTGGATGCAAATGGAAACCTTTATGGCACGACGACCGCAGGGGGCGCCGTAAACGGTGGTGCCGGCGTGGTGTTCGAGCTGGTGCGGCCTGCAATCGAAGGCGACCCGTGGAAAGAGATTGTGCTGCACCGGTTTACGGGAGGCAGCGACGGCGGGACGCCGCTCGGCACGCTCGTGTTCGGTGCGGACGGCGATCTGTATGGAACGGCAGGGTTTGGCGGCACGAGTGGCGCCGGTCTCGTTTTCAAGCTGTCGCCACGTGACGCCGGCCATTGGAAAGAGACGATCCTTTTCAACTTTGGCAACGATGCCGGTGGTGGGTACCCCTATTCCAGGCCGATCTTCGATGCCGCCGGCAATCTGTACGCCACGACCTTGAATGGCGGAAATACCGGAAATGGCGTGGTGTTCGAACTGTCACCGCCGGCGGGCGGCGTCGGGCCTTGGACCGAAACCGTTCTGCACAGCTTTGACGGTGCCACTGACGGCGTTGAGCCGCGCATGGGCGTCATCATGGATTCCACCGGCAATCTATACGGCACGACCGAGAGCGGCGGCAGCGTCGGTTATGGCGCGGTCTTTGAAGTCAGCCCGCCGGCCGGCGGCGGCGGGTCATGGACCGAGACCGTCCTGTATAATTTCGGCTTCTCGCCCGACGGCGGATCTCCGGGCCTGTCCGGCCTGGTCATGGACACGAGCGGCAATCTTTTCGGCACCACCGAAACCGGCGGGACCCTTCACCATGGCGTTGTGTTCAAGCTTGCGCCGCCTGGGCAGGGAGGCGGTTCGTGGACCGAAAGCGTGATGCACACATTCGCGGATTCGCCGGACGGCGCGCAGCCGGAAGCCGGACTGACGTTCGGAAGCGGCGGGTTGCTCTACGGAACGACTTTCTACGGCGGCGCAGCGAGCGAATCCGGCACGGTGTTCAAAGTCACTCCTTGAGCTAAGTGGCATTGCTAATTTCATCCCCCGCACGGAACGCAGCGGAGTGTGGGGGAGGGGGACCGCGAAGCGGTGGAGGGGGCAAGCGGCGTGCATGCCACTTACCCCCTCCGGCGCTTCGCTTCGCTCGCGCGACCTCCCCCGCGAAAGTGCGGGGGAGGAAAGTTTGAATGGGGCCACAGGTGATGCATCGCTTGTCGCGCAATTGCACGAACAAATTTCTGTTGCGACCTCATCAAATCGGCGGGGCCACGCCGTTGCTGCCGACGAGTATCAGTTCGGCGGTGTTTTTGCCGTTGTCAGCGCTTGCGTTCACAAACACGTTGTCGCCAGGCTTGAGATCGGATGCGGCGCCAGGCTGCAGCTTCACGATCGGCGCCGTGGGCGGCACGAGGATCGTCTGCTCGCCGCCCTTGTAGGTGAGCTTCAATTGTTCGGCCCCATGCTTTGCCGTCGTGGTCGCGACGCTGCCGTTGGTCATCGTGCTGTTGACGCTGGCAGAACCCGTGCTTCCGGCGATGGCGGCAACGGTACCATTGGTCATGCTGCTGGACGTGCGTGCGCCGCCCGACAGAGTCGTGTCGGAAACCTTGTCCCAGTCGAAATGCCCCTCGTTGGCGCCTTTCATCGACGGCGGGAATACCAGAATGTCGAGCGCCACCTGTTTCTCGCCCACATTCTTGGCCGCCGCGCCGACATAGCTGCCTGTCGGGATATGATTGACATCAATGCGGGATTCCGTGAGATATTTGGTTTCGCCACTGAGCAATACCGCAATGTCGCCGGTCGCAGTGTGCACGGTGAGCACGTCGGCCGAGATGGCGACCACGGTCCCGCGGACGCGTTCCTGCTCCGCTGCAGCGGCCGTGCCGATCAAAAGCCCGGCCGTCAACGCAAAAGTCAGTCCGAGACGTCGTTTCATGGCGTGGTATTTCCTCCTGGATGCAGGGCTGCCCGCCTCGTGAGGAACATGTAGATGCGCGAAAGACGAACTGAATGCCCATCCTTCGGAATACATTGTTGCAGAATGCGGAATAATCGATGGATCCTTCGCACCCAAAAACCTGTCATGGCCCGCGCAAACGGGCCACCCAGATGGAAGCGGCAAGCCTGTCAAAGTAGCAAAAAAACCTGACACCGATGCAACGCTGTCCAGGTTTCGACTGGGTGGCCCGCTTGCGTGGGCCATGACAATCGTTTTTTTGATACGGGGACAGGAGATCCATTACTGCCAACAGCTGATGAAATCGCGCCCGCCCCAGGGCGACAAGCTCGGGATGATGCGCCTGACTGTCTCCCTTGCTTCGCGCGGGAGAGGAAAATACCTTAGCGCGTCCGCAACTGTGATTGCAGGGCCGAAAGCTTTGCGCGGTCGGCGGGGGTGAGGTCAAGCTGCGCGGCGCGCGCCCATTGCGCGCGCGCCTCGTCGGTACGGCCGAGATAGAGAAGCGCGCTGCCCCATTCCAGATGCAGCCTTCCCCAGTTGGGGGCGAAGCGATTCGCCGCTTCGAATTTCGCGAGCGCGAGATCGGAACGGTTCTCGCGCATCAATGCTTCGCCCCACAATTCAAGCGGGTCGGCATAGCGCGGGCCGCGGTCCACGGCCGCCTCGAATTTCGCGATCGAGCCCGCGATATCTCCCTTCTTGAGCAGCATCGCGCCCCAATCATTCCACGCGATGGGAATGAACGCACCTTGTCCGACCGTGCGCGCAAACCAGAATTGAGCGCCGCCCCAGTTCCCGGCCGCCATGTCGATCAGTCCGCGCAGACGCAGGCAGTCGTAGCAGTCGTGCGGCGTCGCGGCGATCAGCTTGCGCGCGCCCGCGATGTCACCGGCTTCCGCCTTCGCTTCGGCGAGCATCGAAACGGGATTGCGCAGGAGGATCGCCTTCAGAAGAGGGCGAAAGGACGCAGGTGCGATGGCGAAGACGGATTTCGGATCCATTTGCCGCTCAAGCGTGTGCCAGTCCCGCTCGAGAAAGGCGATGGCCGCCGTCTGAAACCAGAGGTTCAGCTTTCCGTTTGCGTCCGCGGGACGGACCTGCGCGCGAATCGCGCGAACGCGCCCGAAATCGTGATCGGCAGCGGCCTCGCCCATCTCGTCGATAAGGGCCTGCACCTGCGATCCGCCGCGATCCGGCTCGCCGACGATCGCTTCATCCATCGCTTCCGCCGTTTCATAATCTCCGAGCGTATCGGCGAGAAACGTCTTGTCCTGCAGCTTGACGATCGCGACGCGGCCCGGATCGAAGGCGACGGAGCCGCTGTCGTAGAGACGCAATGCATTCTCGGTATGGCGGTAGCCGTCCGCCAGGCGATCGAGGCTCTGTTCTTCGCTCGCAAGATTGTCCCACGCATGGGCGTTCGTGGGGTCGGCCGCGACGGCTGCGCGGAGCGTGGCAAGCGCGTCTTCCTGGCGGTCGTAGAGCCGATAGAGATTGCCGAGCAGCGAAAAGGCCCAGGCGCGCTCGGCCGGCGCCGCTTCGGCGGCCAGCATCTTGAGCACGCGCATGCCTTCCCGATCGCGCCCCACTTCGTTCAGAAAGGCGGCGTAACGATACGGCTGCGTTTCGGCGTAGATGGATTCCGCGGCTTTCTGCAGCAAAGCATCGAGATCGGTTTCCTTGCCCGTGAATGTCGTACCGGCTTCGCGCGCCCGTGCGGTCACTGCAATGCCGGAAGGCGTGTGCCAGATCTCGCCCGTGATATGCGTCTCGCGGCCCAGCCAGCGTCTGAGATAGCGGTTGAGCTCGCCGATCGAGATTCCCGTATCTGGAATCTCGACCTTGATGTCGTCGCCCCAATTGTTGCGATAGGTGTCGGCGGGCCGGATGGAGTTCGTCTCCTGCTGCATGCGCGCGAGCTTGTCGAGCAGCTGGTTCGCGATCACGTCGCCGCTCAGGCCGCGCTGCGCGAGATCGGGCGGCACCGAGAAGGCCTCGATGACGAGCCCGCTGTCCTGCGCCGCCGTCCACATTGCGGTCGCGAGCGCGGCCACGATTGCGGCCAATACGAGCGCGACCCCGAGCGCGAAGGCGAACTTCATCATCTCATTGGCGTGCTTTACGCGCAGCGACCGGCGCATGAACGCGCCGTCCTCGCTCAGCTGGTCGGCCTGAATGCGGGAAAGGCGCGCCTGCTCGCGCAGGACCGCGCGCGCGTCTTCACGTATCGTCGAATCGGCGCGCGCGGCGTCCAGCGCGAGGTGAAGCGCCGCCGGATCGCCCGCGGATGCTCCCGGATGCCCGTCTTCGGTTTCGTCCATCTCGCCGGGCCTGCCCGTTCCCCGGTTCCCAACGCCGCTCGATAGCCCCAATCCACGTCGGCTGTCGACCCGCGGACACTGGCGGCAACGCGAGGCGCGCGGCGGCGGACTTTGCTCCGGGACGCGGACCAGGTGATTATCGCCGCGCTGAAGTCATAGTCGTAAAGCTTGAGAGGAACCCATGAAGCGCACGTGGACGATAATTGGCGTAGCTGCCGTATCGGAGAGCTTCAAATGGTACCAGTCTCTACTTGGCCTGCCGGAGGCGGCTCCCGCCCACGACGATTTTGGGCAAATCCTCGACCCGGATGGAACGGTCTTGCTTTGTCTCCACGAGTGGGGCGCCCACGATCATCCCCCGCTGGCGAGCCCCCATTTCGCCATGCCTGGCAACGGCCTCCTCTTGTTCTTCCGGGTCGATAATTTTGACGTCGCTTTGCCAAGGGCGCGCGCCCTCGTCAGCCGGCTGGAAGAAGAGCCACATGTAAATCCCAGCACTGGAACGATGGAGTTTTCGCTCCGGGATCTTGATGGTTACTACGTCACCATCAGCGCGCTTGATCCGCCGTAACCAGGCCGGGATCCTTGCACAGCTCGCGCACGGAATGGCGTGAGCGGCGTAGCTACCGGAGCGTGCGGGCTTCCATCGCGAGGTGTGAAAACACCGAGCGCAGCCTGGGCGCCGCGAAGTCGATAAACGCCCTGACCTTGGGCACGGACATCCGGCCATCTGGCGTCAGCAAATGGGCAGGAACCGGAGGATGTTCCGCATTCGCGAGAACGACCTGCAACTCGCCGCGCCGGACAGCTTCCGCGATGTGATAGGAGTAAAGGCGCGTAAGGCCGCGACCCCGGATGGCAGACGCACGAGCCGCGCGGACCGTGTTGACCGTTAGTCGCGGACTAAAATGCACAATGCGCGGCACCCTGGAGCCTGCTACCGGAGCGAAACTCCACGAATCGATGCCGAAATTCGTGAAGGCGATGATTTCATGCTGAGCGAGATCTGCCGGCTCGGCAATGCGTGGATGGCGCGACAGGTAGCCGGGTGAGCCGACCACGACGCGGCGGACTTCGGTTCCGATGCGCGTTGCGATCAGGGACGAGTCCGGGAGTTCGGCGATGCGCATCGCCACGTCAATGCCTTCCTCGACGAGGTTTACGGGACGGTCCAACAGCAAGAGGCGCGCCGACACCATCGGATAGGCATCCAGAAAGTCGTCGAGGATCGGCCGCAACGCATCCTCTCCGCTGATCGGCGGAGCGGAAATGGAAAGTATTCCCCTCGGGGCGGCCTGCTCGCCGCCGGCAAGAGCTTCGGCTGTCTCCAGTTCCGCCAGAATGCGGCGGCACACAGTTGCGTAGCGCTCACCCGCCTCACTCAGCACCATCGAGCGCGTTGTCCTGTGCAGCAATTCGGCCCCCACGTGCGCTTCGAGGAATGCGAGCGCCCGGCTGATGGAAGCTGGTGATCGTTTGAGGCGCCGGGCGGCAGCAGCGAGACTGCCTTCATCGAGCGCCGTGAGGAAGACGGTTATCGCCTCGATGCGATCCATGAAACGCCTCCCGCAACTTTGGAAGTTACCACTGCTCCAGCGGCCTCACAACGACTGTTGCGAATCCCGGAAGAGTGTCTTCCAGCGAATGCCCATACAGAGATTTTTCGCTCCGACCTATGTAGCCGGTGCCGGTGCGAAAGCCTGGCGCGAACAATCATCAACTCCGGCGCAGCCGGCATATTCCCGTCAAGCAGAAAGGCATGACATGAGCATGATCACCACCAGGGACGGCACCCGGATTTTCTACAAGGATTGGGGCCCCAAGGCTGCACCATCAATCGTCTTCCATCACGGATGGCCGCTGAGCTCCGACGAGTGGGACTCACAGATGTTGTTCTTCCTGGAGCAGGGCTTCCGGGTCGTCGCTCACGATCGACGCGGACATGGCCGCTCGGATCAGTCGGCTGGCGGCTACGAAATGGATACATTCGCGTCCGACGTCGCCGAGTTGGTCGAGGCACTCGATCTGCGGAATGCGATCCATGTCGGCCATTCGATGGGCGGCGGCGAAGTCACGCGTTACGTAGCCCGCGCAAAAACCGGTCGTGTCGCCAAAGCGGCCCTTCTCGGCGCGGTTCCCCCGGTGATGCTGAAATCGCCATCGAATCCGGGCGGCCTGCAGTTGGAGGTGTTCGACCAGTTCCGCGCGGCGATCGCGAGCAACCGCGCTCAGTTCTTCCTCGATGTCCCCTCTGGTCCCTTCTACGGATTCAATCGTTCCGGCGCGGAGGTTTCCCATGGCGTGATTCGCAACTTTTGGCGCCAGGCCATGATGGGTGGAATCAAGGCTCACCATGACTGCGTCAAAGCCTTCTCCGAAACCGACTTCTCCGACGATCTCCGCGCGATTCAAGTGCCCGTGCTCGTCCTGCACGGCGAGGACGACCAGATCGTGCCGATCGCCGATTCGTCTTTGCTCTCCATCAAGCTTCTCGGGAACGGCACGCTGAAGACCTATCCTGGCTACTCGCACGGCATGGCGACCACCCACGCGGACATTATCAATCGCGACCTCCTCGCGTTCATTCGCAATGACCGGTCAAAGTAATTCCACCATGCCCCACGCGCAGAAAGTTGCGATCGTCACAGGCGCCTCGCAAGGCATCGGAGCCGGTATCGTCAAAGGCTACCGGGACGACGGATACAGCGTGGTCGCAAATTCCCGCTTCATTCAGAAATCAGGCGATCCCGGTGTGATTGTGGTACCCGGTGACATCGGCGAGCGCACAACCGCCGAAGCTGTCGTAACAACTGCCATCGAGCATTTTGGACGGATCGATACGCTGGTGAACAACGCCGGCATTTTCATTGGCCAGCCCTTCGCGGGGTTTACCACGGATGACTATCGAAATGTCCTCCATGTCAACCTGGATGGTTTTTTCCACATCACGCAGCTCACGATTCCGCACATGCAGACGCGGAAGAGCGGTCACATCGTGCAAATCACCACCGCCATGGTCCGCCAGCCGATCGCCGGCGCCGGCGCGAGCCTGGCTGCACTGACGAAGGGAGGGCTGGATGCCGTGACCCGCGCGCTCGCCATCGAATATGCCAGGGACGGCATTCGGGTGAACGCCGTGGCACCCGGCATCATAAAGACACCGATGCATGCGCCAGATACGCATGAATTCCTCTCAAGCCTGCATCCGCTTGCCCGGATGGGGGAGGTGCATGAGATCGTCGACGCGATCCTCTATCTGGAGAGGGCCGGCTTCGTTACGGGTGAAACCCTCCATGTCGATGGCGGACAACACGCCGGTCGCTGGTAGGATCCACGATCAAGATATCCGGAGATGCCGATGATCTACGAATTGCGCGTTTATCACGCGATGCCGGGGAAACTCTCGGTACTGCTCCGGCGCTTCGAGGATCACACGCTGAAAATTTGGGACAGGATAGGCATCCGGTCCGTCGGGTTCTGGACGACGCTGATCGGAGAAAGCAACCAGCAGCTCACCTACATGCTCGCCTGGCAGAACATGGCCGAGCGCGAGAAATTGTGGAGCACGTTCGCCGTGGACGCAGAGTGGATCAAGGTCGCAGCAGAGTCCGAACGCGAGGGACCGATCGTGCAGAACATCGCCAACCAGCTGCTGCAGCCGACGGGTTTTTCGCCGATGAAGTAGGTCGGCCGCGCGGGTGAGGGGCAGGTTGCGGCCGCTCGATCGCCGAGGACTGACATCAAAAGTTTAGCCGGCAGCAAGCCGGGCATCCCGCATGCCAATGCCTGCGATTTCAACGTGTTCGCGGCCCGCCGGTGTTTGTGGAACGCGGGCGTTACCAACGGGCGGCGAACGTACCTTGTCGTGAAGCATCACGCGACCGTCACACCTCTGTCTTCGGACCGCAACAGTAGGAGCCCAGTTTTGTTCGCCGCGACCACAACCCGAGATGGCCGGCCGTCAGCAATCCGTGAGCTATAGGGGAGAATTCCGATGCAACCGAAACGATCTTCGTCTAAGGCGTTCCTGCGCAGTGGTGTAGCCGGGCTGGCCGCCCTGCCAATGATCAGTACGGCGGCTCTCGCCGACGCAATGTTTCATGGCGAGAATCCGATCAATACCGTGGTCGCGCCACCCGCGCATGTAGCGGTGGCCAAGGTCAAAACACCCCACGGCAAGAACGACAACAATACGATGACGCCGATCAAGCACGTCATCATCATCGTCGGGGAAAACCGCAGCTTCGATCATTTGTTCGCGACCTATGTGTCTCCGTCAGGCGATTCGGTGTTGAACCTCCTCTCGGAAGGAATCGTCAACGCGGATGGCACACCGGGACCGAATTTCTCCAGGGCCAAACAGAGGCAGGCCTCCGATACGACGACCTACAGTATCAGCCCGACGATCACGAAGCCGTACAGGAAACTTCCGCCGCCCAACCTGAACTTTACGCCCGAATACCAGAGCTACGCAGGAGCGCCCTGGGTCAACACCCAGGTCGCCGGGGAGTATGACTACGGCCTGCTGCCCGAGGATCTGCCGGCAGCGACCGAAGGCGCCTCGGGCCTGCCTTACCAGACGATCGATACGCGTATCGCCAACGTCTATGACCTGCCGGGCGGTCCGTTTCAGCTGTCGCCCGGCGTAGGCTCGGGAGATTACGCCAACAGCCCGGTGCATCGCTTCTACCAGATGTTCCAGCAGCTTGATTGCAGTGCCTCCTACGCGACCAAAACAAATCCGAGCGGCTGCCAGGCCAATCTGTTTCCCTGGGTCGAAGTTACCATCGGGGCCGGGTCCAACGGCAATGCCCCGCCGCCGAACTTCAACGATGAAACGACGCACGAAGGCGCTACGTCGATGGGCTTTTACAACGTCCAGCAGGGCGATGCTCCCTACTTCAAGTCGCTCGCGGACCAGTACACGCTCCTGGACAATTATCACCAGCCGGCCAAGGGCGGTACGGGTCTCGACAGCCTCTATCTCGGCTACGCCGACGCCCTTTGGTACAGCGACGGCAAAGGCCATCCCGCGACGCCGCCGTCAGACCAGATCGAGAACCCCGATCCGTACCCGGGCTCCAACAACTGGTATACCCAGGACGGCTATTCGGGCGGCACGTACAGCGAGTGTTCTGATTCGAACCAGAAAGGCGTGGCGTCTGTCGACGCGTATCTTTCAAGCCTGAGTGTGAATCCGAACTGCGACGCCGGGCATTATTATCTTCTGAACAACTATAACCCCGGCTATGTCGGCGACGGCCAAAAGGCGGAAAAGATCGTGGGGCCGTACACCATCCCGCCTTCCTCGGTACCGTCGATCGCCGACGTGCTGAATGCGTACGACATTTCCTGGGCTTACTACGGAGAAGCGTGGACTGCCTATGTCCAATCTCCAAATTATTACGCAGAAGGTTCGGAGTATTGTAATATCTGCAATCCCTTCCTCTATGAGACTCAAATCATGAGAGGTGTGAATCAGCAGGGTGTCCCCTATCGTATCGCGAATCTCCACGACACGACCGACCTTTATGATGCCATCAGTACCGGCGAACTTCCAGCCGTCTCATATGTAAAGCCTAGCGGGGTCAATGACGGGCATCCCGAATCGTCGCAGATAGCGGAGCTCGAGGGCTTTATCCGGAAGATCGTCACCGAGGTGCAGAAGAACAGGAAGCTCGCCAACAGCACCGCTATTCTGATCACGGTCGACGAGGGCGGCGGTTACTATGACTCGGGATATGTTCAGCAGCTCGACTTCTTTGGTGACGGCACGCGCATTCCTTTGCTCATCGTCTCGCCGTGGACCAAGGGCGGCCATACTTCGCACGTCTATAGCGATCATGCCTCCGTACCGAAGTTCATCGAGGCGAATTGGGGGCTGCCAGCCATCTCCGGCCGCAGCCGCGACAACATGCCCAACCCCATCACCGATACGAAAGATCCCTACGTGCCCACCAACGGACCGGCGATCAGCGATCTGATGGCGGCGTTCAACTTCTCCAGGTAGGCTCGACTCCCAAAATACGAAAGGGCGCCTTCGGGCGCCCTTTTTTTCCGCTGATGCAGAAAAAGACGCACGGTCATGTCGCTCCGTAGTTCAACAAGCGCCGCGGCGCGCATTGCCGGATGTTCGCCGGCGCCGTGTCGAAGTAGCGCCACAATTTATTTGAACCGCCAAGACGCCAAGGCACCAAGGCCCTGAAGAAGTAGAATTCACCACTGAGGGCACTGAGGGCACGGAGAAGAATTTGCGCGCAATCGCGCGCAGTTCTTTTCTCTCAGTGTCCTCCGTGTCTCAGTGGTTCAACCTTCCTTGGCGTCGTAGAGTCTTGGCGGTTGATCTGAATTAAGTGCCAAACACGCGGCCGAAGATCGTGTCGACATGCTTGAGGCGGAATGTGCCGGCAGCATGCATGTTCCCTTTCGCAACCTGTCCAATTCCAGCGACTGATCAGCTCGCAGCACCGGATATTGCCTGTCGCGTCGCATGATCTCCCATATGCCAGGGCCACAGGAAGGACATGCTTAACGCATTCTTATCGCGACGGGAGGTATGGAAAACCGCGGAGAGTCTTCCGGAAGAACCGGCGGGCCGAAAACGGTATTGGCGAAGGATGATGGCCGATCTTCCAGCCGTTGAGCGTGCTCGTCTGATTGCGAGCCCGCCGCTACGTGTGCTGGCCACGATTGTACTCACCTTGTTCTGCGCCATCCTTGCAGGCGTCGCTGTCAGCTGGATGCGCGGCGCGCTGTTGCCCGTCTGGCTCGGCACCGCCGTGATGGTGTACTGGCTGTTGCATAAACCGGGCCGTGAATGGCCGGTGATTGCCTTGGTGTGCTGGGCCGCCAACGTAGCCGCGGCGATCGCCATCGGGCGCGGGATGCCGCGCTGCATATTGCTTTCGATGGTCAATCTCATCCAGGCGCTCCTGGTCGCTGCGCCGCTGCGCATCTTCAGGCTCGACCGCGATTTCGCCCAGCCGCGCACGCTCGCCGTGTTCTACGTGCTTGTTCTTGGGCCCGCGACCATACTGTCGGCGCTCATCGGCGCCGTCGTCCTGCACAGGCTGACAGGCGAGCCTTTTCTTCAGGCCTGGACGGAATGGTACATAACGACCGCTCTTGGTCAGGCGGTTCTTGTGCCGCCCCTGATGGTGGTGCGCAGGCAATCACTTGCGGCGATTTTCACGCGCGAATTGCTGCCGGGCACACTCCTGCTGCTTGGTATCGTGGCCGTCGCGATTGCCATCAATGTCCTGTTCCCCGACTACCCGCTTCGCTTCCTCTTCTTTCCGGCGGTGGTGCTGATCACATTCCAGCGCGGCTTCGCGGGAGGCACACTTGGACTCGTTCTTGTCGTATTCTACATGGCCGGCGTTGTGCATGACGCTTACGACACGGCCCTGGCGTCGGATGCGCGATTGCACCTTGTCTTCATCCAGCTTTACACGGCAGCGATCGGCTTCACGGTGGTCATCGTCGGCGCCGGGCTCGATCAGCGCAGGAAACTCGAATCGAGTCTCGCCGAGGCGCGCGAGGAGGCCATCGTCGCACGCGATGCGGCCGAATCGGCAAACCGCGCCAAGACCATGTTCCTCGCCAATATGAGCCACGAACTGCGGACGCCGCTGAACGCCGTGATCGGATTTGCCAATGTCATGCATCGCGAGATCCATGGTCCGCTCGGAAACGGGCGCTATCGTGAATATGCCAGGAGTATCCATGATGCCGGGCGTCATCTGCTCGCAGTCATCGGCGACATTCTGGACATGTCGAAAATCGAGGCGGGGAAATACGAAATCCTGTGCGAAGAGCTCGAGCTGAATGCGCTTGTGGGCCAATGTGTCGAACTGATGCATGAACGTGCCGCCGAGCGGCAGGTGAGCCTCGTGACGGAACTGGCGGGGCCGGAATGGATCGTCGCCGACCATCGTGCCATGAAGCAGATCGTGCTCAATCTCTTGTCCAACGCGATCAAATTCACGCCCGCCAACGGCACTGTATCGGTCGTCACGAAAACGATGGGTGACAAACTCGTCCTCGCTGTCGCCGACACCGGCATCGGAATCCCTGCCGAGGATCTGCACAAGCTTGGAAAACCTTTTGTGCAGCTCAGGCACGCGACCGCCGAAGTCTCAGCGCAGGACGGCACGGGGCTAGGACTGGCGCTCGTACTCGCGCTCGCCGAAAAACACGGCGGCACATTCATCCTCGAGAGCGAGGCCGGCCAGGGAACCTGCGCGAGAATCGAAATCCCGATCCATGCGTCTGCCGTTCCGGACGCCAGCATGAAAACCGCCGCGTAACGTTTTAAGAGTTGGCACGCGGAGCTGCGGAGACGCGGCCCTCATGGTTCGACAGGCTCACCATGAGGTTTGAGAGAGACCCTCATCCTGAGCTTGTCGAAGGATGAGAAGGCAATCGCGCGCGCCCCTGTGCCACGCACCCCTGATCTCGTCATGGCCGGGCCGTTGTCCCGGCCATCCATGAACACTACGTCAGGAAACGAGCGCGACAGACACAGGCGTGACCCAGTTCCAGTTTCTCATCACGCAAACAGCGATGAAGGCGTCACGAGGAACCATGGCAAGCACGGTTTTCATGGGTGGCCGGGACAACGGCCCGGCCATGACGAAGTTATGGGGAGCGGTGGTTGGTACGAACAGGATTGGTGCGCACCATCTTCTGCTCCGCGCCTCCGCGTGGGACCCTTCTCGTCGGCTAAGCGCCGAAGACGCGGGCGAAGATCGTGTCGACGTGCTTGAGGTGGTAGTCGAGATCAAACAGCGATTCGAGCGTCTTTGCGTCGAGCACGCGTGAGACGTCCTTGTCCGCCTTGAGCAGATCGAGCAGCGGGCCCTTGCCGCCCCAGGCCTGCATCGCGTGCTTCTGCACGAGGCTATAGGCCTCCTCGCGCCCCATGCCCGCCTGCGTCAGCGCCAGCATCACGCGCTGGCTGTGCACGAGGCCCTGGGTGAGCGCGAGATTCTCTTTCATCCGCGCAGGATAAACGACGAGCTTCTCGACCACATCGGCCGCCCGCGCCAGCGCGAAATCGAGCGTGATGGTGGCGTCCGGCCCGATGAAACGTTCGACCGAGGAATGCGAGATATCGCGCTCGTGCCACAGCGCCACGTCTTCCAGCGCCGGCGCGACGTAGCCGCGCACCATGCGCGCGAGGCCAGTCAGATTCTCCGACAGCACCGGATTGCGCTTGTGCGGCATCGACGACGAGCCCTTCTGCCCTTGCGAGAAATACTCCTCAGCCTCCAGTACTTCGGTGCGCTGCAGATGGCGGATCTCGGTCGCGAGCCGTTCGATCGAACTGGCGACGACGCCGAGCGCTGCGAAGAACGCCGCGTGGCGGTCGCGCGGAATCACCTGCGTCGAAATGGGCTCGACCTTCAGCCCCAGCGCGTGCGCGACATGTTCCTCGACGCGCGGATCGACATTGGCGAAGGTGCCGACCGAGCCGGAAATCGCGCACACCGATATCTCTTCGCGCGCGGCGATGAGGCGGGTGCGCGCGCGCGCGAACTCCGCGTAAAATCCCGCGAGCTTCAGGCCGAAGGTGGTGGGCTCGGCGTGAATGCCGTGACTCCTGCCGATCGTCACCGCGTGTCTGAACTCGAAGGCGCGGCGCTTGAGCGCGGCCAGCAGCCGATCCACATCCGCGATCAGGATGTCGCTCGCGCGGCGCAGCTGAACCGAAAAGCAGGTATCGAGCACGTCGGACGAGGTCATGCCCTGATGCACGAAGCGCGCCTCGGGGCCGACGATTTCGGCGAGATGGGTCAGGAACGCGATCACGTCATGCTTCACCTCGCGCTCGATCGCATCGATGCGCGCGACGTCGAACTCGGCCGTCGCGCCCTTCTCGCGGATCAGGCGCGCGGCCTCCTTCGGGATGAGGCCCGCCTGCGCCATCGCGTCGGCCGCATGCGCCTCGATCTCGAACCAGATGCGGAACCTGGCCTCGGGCGACCAGATCGCGATCATTTCAGGGCGGGCGTAGCGGGGGATCATGGGTTGGGCGGTGTCACGATGTGTGTGGGCAAGATCAGGGGTGACACTAGCTGGGGCGGCGCGCGGACGAAAGCCGCCGGTTTACCCAATAGTTGTTATGGCCCGCGCGCGACGCATGTCCTCCGGCCGCGCTTCGCGCGGACCGGGGGCGGGCCATCCAGTCGAAACCGCTCGGGGCGCATATTCAGCGCGCGGACGCGCGCTGGCTGGGTGGCCTCCCCCGGTTTAACGTGGGGACCAGCGGGGCCATGACATTTCTTTGGGATTCAATTGTCAGATCTGAATCTCTAACGGGCACCTGGAAAGCGATCGCCGAACATTGGCAGGCCGCTTAGGGACTCGGTTTTCGTCGCTTCGTCCTGGAGGACGTCCCAGTGCTCTGCGAGCTTGCCGCTTTCGATGCGGACGATGTCCGCAGCGATCCAGGCAGCCGGGCGGCCGATTCCCGAGAAACGGCCGTGAGCAATGACGTAGTCCCCTTCCGCCAAAATGATCTGATTCTCGTAGCGCAATGTCTTGGGCGCCGAGCGGATGAGGTCGAACAGCCCCGCTCGACCCGGAGCGATGTGAGCGCTGTGCTGGATATAGCGATCGGACCAGAACCGCTCGGCCGCTTCATAGTCACGCCTGTTGAACAGGGTGTCGAAGGCCTCGAGGACAAGGGCTTTGTTCTGTTGGGGCGAGGTTTTGGTGCTCACGAGAGTCTCCTTTGTGTTAGGACAAACCTGCCGCGACACGGATCGTCGGAATGACGTGCGCTGCGTAATCACTTTGCCGTCAGATTTGAGCTCTCCCACCGTCGACGAAGAGCTCGATGCCCGTCACGAAACTTGAGTCATCCGAGGCAAGAAAGAGCGCCGCCCGGGCAATTTCATCAGGCTCGCCCATGCGTCCCATCGGGATGGTCGACACGATCCGCGCGATTGCGTCTGCCGGTTGCCCATCCAAAATCGGAGTATCCGTCGGACCTGGGCTCAAGACGTTCGAGCGAATGCGGCGGTCCTTCAGCTCCACAGTCCAGGCGCGCACGAAATTGCGGAGGGCAGCCTTGGTCGCGCCGTAAACCCAGAAGGCGGGGGTGCCTTTGATACTCGCGACAGAGCCGGTGAGGATGATGGAGGCCCCGTCGTTCAGGTGCGGCAGGGCCTTTTGTACGGTGAAAAGGGCGCCCTTTTGCGGCGTGATCCGCACGGTGAAGCAGATACACCACGAAGAATTGGACGACGGCGATGAAGAGTGGCCCGGCGCATTTCCCAGGGTCATGCTCAAACAGGCCTATTCCGGCATCCAGCAATTGCACGGCGCCGGCGAGCGCACCCAGGATCAGCAACGCAGGCGTCGCCTGCCTGTAGATCGCTCCCAATGCGAACAAAGCCAGAGGAATTGTGCGCGCCGCCGCGTACATCGCCAATAGCAACGATGCCTCCGTTGGAACGGATCCCGCAGGCAGCAGGTACTGCGGACGGATGATCGCCGCGATGGAAAAGCCGCTCGCGACCAGGACATTGATTGCCGTGACCAGCGAAGCCAGGCGAATCGCCTTTGTCGTTGTCATTGATTCCGCTTTCAGTTCAGGCGGCGCCGAATTTGAACAGGACTTTGCCGCCGCGATTGGGCTTCAACGATTCCGCGAACGCGTCCTTGAACCGGTCGAGCGGATAGGTGTGATCGACCCTCGCCCTCAGAGAGCCCGTGGCGACGAGGTCGCCCAGCCTTTGATAGACCTCCTGGATTTCCGTGCGCGGCGCGCTGCGCACCCAGTTCATCATCCAGAAGCCGTGAATGCTCAGCCCGCGGTAGAGGAAGTCTCCGGGTGCAAGGATCGGGAATCGCCCGCTGAGAAGCGCGTAGCTGACGATCGCGCCGCCGGGCTTCAGCGACCTCGCGAGCTCGCCCCCCACGGTGCCGCCGACCATGTCGACGACGAGAGCAAGTTGCTTGCCGCCGAGTGCCGCCTCGACGTCGTCGTGCAGATGCTCGCTCTGGAGAACGACAAGATCGCCGCCAAACGTCCGGACTTCCTCGGCGGCGTCTTTCCGGCGCACGATAGCGAGCGTCTTGACGCCGCCCAGCCTGGCGAGCCTGACGAGCGTTTCGCCCATCGCCGAATTGGCGGCTGTCAGTCCGATCCAGTCGCCGGGCATCAAGCGGACGTATTTCTCGAGCAGGAGCCACGCGGTTGCGGCGTTGATGCCGACCATGGCGAGCTGCAGCGGATCGGCCGTATCGCTGACCGGCACGACGTTATGCACCGGAACGGCAACCTGCTCGGCCCATGTCCCTTGCTCGAGGTTGGGAACGATCAGGACCCGCTTGGCTCGCAGGGACGCATCGACCTTCGCGCCTGTCTTGACGATCCGGCCCACGCCCTCCGCTCCCAATGAAAACGGCAACGCGGGGCGGAATCCGTAGAGAGCGCGGATGAGCAGGAAATCGGACGGGTTGATCGAAGCCGCTTCCATCGCGACGAGCACGTCGTCATCGCCGAGAGCGGGTTCCGGAACCGTCTTGAGCGCGACGACATCAGCGGGTTCTCCAAAAGCCGTGAGTTCGAGTTTGCGCATGAAATGCCCTCTCGTTCAGCCCTCACGCAACCGCGAGGGACCGTAATAATTGCGTTCACCACTATTGCTTGAATTGTGATCGCAATCTTTGGAGTCAAGAGGGCGCCGTGGAAGAAAGTGCCGGCTTGACTTCATTCATTGCGAGCACAATCTTTGCCTCGCATCCGGGCGAGGAAGGAACCCGCACTGAAGGTCACCAAAGAGAAGACGGCGGAGAACCGGGCGAAGCTCGTGCAGGCTGCTTCACGCCTGTTCCGCGAACGGGGCATCGACGGTGTTGGAGTGGCCGAGATCTGCAAGGCGGCAGGACTGACGCACGGCGCCCTCTACGCGCAATTTCCGTCGAAGGAGGCGCTGGCCTCCGAGGCGTTCGACGAAGCTTTTGCGCGTGGATACAACAGGATGAAGACGGCGGGTGGAAGGCGCGCGCCCGCATTGCGCGACCACCTGGAATTTCTTGTTTCGCCCCAGCAGAGGGACAATCTGGCCGGCTGTCCGCTGACCGCGTCAGCCAGCGAAGTCGCGCGCAAGGACAAGGCTCTCAGCGCGAGCTTTTCGAGCGGCTTCGAGCAGTTGGTCGCTGTCGTTGAATCCGTGATGGACCGGAAAGTGCCGGCAGCTGAGCGGCGCGACCGCGCGCTGACGATGATCGCCGCCGAGATCGGCGTCATCGCCGTCGCCCGCGCTGCCGCAAAATCGCGGCCCGACCTGTCGAACCGCGTTCTGGCGGCCGCGCGCCGCGTCCTGACGAAACTCGGCGACGCGCCACGGGGCCCCAGGCGTGTCCATCGAAAGAGGCGATGACGCATTCTGCCCCGGAATGAATCGCCATCGTTTCCTCCCCCGCACAAAGTTGTGCGGGGGAGGAAACGCCGGGCCAGTTCTGCAGATGCCGTAGCGCTTTCGCGGGGATGACACGGGACACGCAGGCAGATTCATGGCGAGGCAGTGAAATTCCGCTACCGGGAATGGCCGCTAGTATCTGGAATCGCAGCAGAGTGTTGCGAGCCACCCGCCCTCATGGTTCGACAAGCTCACCATGAGGCCGCCTGGCGGTAGAAAAAAGCGCCCTCTCCTGTGAAAGGAGAGGGCGCTGCGGAACGATACGAAAAAGATCAGGGCATCTGCCGCGGCACGGGCGACGTGCTGCGGTGCAGAACTGGAATGCACAACAATTTCAGCGACTTGCTGGTGGGTACGACAGAGATTGTACCTCTGGCGCCTCCCGTGTGAAGTTCAATATCGGCGAAAACAAATACCGGCTCGTCGCCCACGTCTCGTACCTCACCAAGCGCGTGCTGATCAAATTCATCGGCACACACAGGGAATACGACCGAATCGATCCGGAGCTCGTGTGATGGCAGGCATGGTTCATCGACTATCTCCAGGACATCCTCGAGAACGGGACTCTGTCCTCGACGCGTTCAAAGCGGATGAAAAGACGCAGTATGCAATTGCCCCTGCATTGGAGATCATTGGCGAGGCTGCAAAACGGGTGCCGAAGGATTTCCGGGCGCGCTTCACAACAGCCCCAGCGCCTTGAAGCTCGCCGTGCCGCCGCGGCCGATGACGAGGTGGTCGTGGACGGCGATGCGCAAGCTCCGGGCCGCCTCGACCACTTCGCGAGTCATCTCGATGTCGGCGCGGCTGGGTGTCGGATCGCCGCTTGGATGATTGTGCACGAGGATAAGCGCGGAGGCCGATAGCTCGAGCGCGCGCTTGACGATCTCGCGCGGATAGACGGGCGCGTGATCGACGGTGCCCCTGTTCATCACTTCGTCGCCGATCAAAAAATTCTTGCGGTCGAGGAAGAGAACGCGGAATTCCTCCTTCGGCGCGCGCGCCATTGCGGCGGCGCAATAGTCGAGCAGCGCATTCCATGAACTGAGCGCTGGCTTTCCGAGGATATTCGTGCGCGAGAGCCTGAGCGCCGCGGCTTCGATGATCTTGAGCTGCGCGATTGCGCCCTCGCCGAGATGCTCCGACAATCTCTCGCGGGGTGACGCGACGACTTCCGCAAAGCTTCCGAACTTCGCGAGCAGAGTCTTCGCCAGCGGCTTCACATCGCGGCGCGGGATTGCGGCAAACAGCACCAGTTCGAGAAGTTCATAATCGGAAAGCGCCGCGGCGCCCGAATCGAGAAAGCGCGCACGCAGGCGCTCGCGATGGCCCTGATAGTGCGGCGCATCGAGCGCCAGCAGCGTGCAATCGGAAACCTGGTCGCGCTTCATCGGAGGCTCTGTCGCGTCGATGAACGGAGCCTAGCCTCGCAGTGCGCGTCGGGCGGAACGAAATTTTGTATGAACTTGTCGCCGGGACGCCGCTTCACGAAATTTCGCGGCACACCTGCCGCGGTGCACGGGCGCTAACAAAGCGCGAGGGGCCCCTCACCCGCGCCGGAGCGGAATTCTTTGCACGTATCTGCATCCCTCTCCCACGAGGGGAGAGGGGAATCGGAGTCTTGCATCAACGATGAAAAATCAGCGCGTTGAGTTCCCCTCTCCCCTTGTGGGAGAGGGGAAACATTCGAGTGCTCGATACCGCTCCGAAATGGGTGAGGGGTCTCTCGGCCTGCGTTACTTTAGCGCCTGCCAGCCGCAACCGGCGCCTCACTTGTATGGCGGTCGGTCCCAGCCGCGCGGAGATTTGGTGAAAATCTCGACTCCGTCCGCCGTCACCCCGACGCTGTGCTCGAATTGTGCCGACAGCGAACGGTCACGCGTCACCGCCGTCCAGCCGTCGTTCAGCACCTTCACACCGAAGCCGCCGAGATTGATCATCGGCTCGACTGTGAAGAACATGCCTTGTTTCAATCCGAGGCCGTAACCCGGCCGTCCGTAATGCACGATGTTGGGCAGCGCGTGAAAGACGCGGCCGACGCCGTGTCCGCAGAAATCGCGCACCACCGCGCAATGCTCCGCGCCTTCGGCGTAGGACTGGATCGCGTGGCCGATATCGCCGGTGGTGGCGCCAGGTTTCACCGCCGCGATGCCGCGCATCATCGCTTCATAGGTGATGTCGACGAGGCGCAAAGCTTTGCGCTTCACATCGCCCACCAGATACATGCGGCTCGTGTCGCCGTGCCAGCCGTCCACGATCACCGTCACGTCGATATTGACGATGTCGCCGTCGCGCAGCGGCTTGTCGCCGGGGATGCCGTGGCAGACGACGTGATTGAGCGAGGTGCAGAGTGTGTGGCGATAGCCGCGATAGCCGAGGCAGGCCGGGATCGCCCCGTGGTCGATCACATATTGATAGGCCAGCGCGTCGAGCCGCGCCGTGGTCACGCCCGGCGCCACTTCCGGCACCATGATATCCAGCACCTCGGCCGCGAGCCGTCCCGCGCGGCGCATGCCTTCGAACGCGTCCGGCCCGTGAAGCATCACCACGTTGTTCGGCCGCCGCGTGGCGTCGATGGTTTCGGAGACGGGCGGCTGCGAGCTCAACATCGGTCCAATCTAGGCATTTTCGCCCGCCATCCAAGCCCGCTTGCCGCGGCTGCGGGAGCGCCTGCGCCAAGATAAGCTCGCGGCACCAAAAAAGCGTGTTATTCCCGCAAACGCGGGAACCCAGTTCGTAAAGCGTGGAAGGATTTCCGCGGCGCTGAAATCATCTTGTCGCCGCTGCGGACGCTGGATCCCCCTTTCACGGGGATGACACGCCGAGGGGGCGCCGCGCGAAGCGCGGCCGGAGACCAGGCTTGACGCTCGGGCCATGACATTCTTTTGGATATGATGGGTTCGAAACCGAACACCTGCCCGAGCCGCATGCCCAACGCGCCGTCTCCCACCGCAGCCGTTCTTCTCATCGGCGACGAGATCCTTTCCGGCCGGACTCCGGATGTGAACCTCGCGACCATCGCGAAATTCCTCGCCCCCTACGGGATCGATGTCTGCGAGGCGCGCGTGGTGCGCGATGTGGTGGAGGAGATCGTGGAAGCCCTGAATGCGCTGCGCACGCGCTTCACCTATGTGTTCACGACCGGCGGCATTGGGCCGACCCATGACGACATCACCGCCGATGCCGTCGGGCGCGCCTTCCACGTCGCGGTCGACTACCATCCCGAGGCATTGGCGCTGCTCGAGCCGCGCTACGGGCCCGGCGAGTTCAACGAGATGCGCAAGCGCATGGCGCGCATCCCCACGGGCGCGACCCTCATCCGCAACAGCGTCTCGACTGCGCCTGGCTTTCAGATCGGGAACGTTTTCGTGATGGCGGGGGTGCCGATGATCATGCGCGCCATGCTCGAGGATGTCGGGCCGAGGCTCGAAAGGGGCGCGGTGGTGGTCACGCGCACGATCTCCGCCCAGACCGGCGAAGGCCGGATTGCCGCCGATCTCGCCCAAATCCAGCTCGACCATACCAAGGTCACAATTGGCTCCTATCCTCTCTATGCAGATGGTGCCGCCGGGGTCCAACTTGTGGTCCGTGGGCGGGGCGGCGAGGCGGTGGAAGCGGCGGCGAAAGCCATAGAAGCCGTGCTGGACCGCGATGGAATCAAATCGGCTCGAATTTCCGTTTGAACCGTAATCGTCTGCTAAGGCTTTGACGAACAAGCGTAAAAGCGCGTGACAGAACGCAGCCGAACGTGTTAACGTCCGCGCAGAGTGGGTACAGGCCACCGGGCCGGATTTGGGGGAAGCAGCCTAAGTGTAAACAAGCGCGGGAACCCGTCGGTTCCCCTTGAAACGCAGGAGTAGCAACATGACGATGCGGCGGATTCTGGGGGCAATGGCGGGTGGCTTTATTTTCGCTGCGGCCGGCGTGGCGGCTGCGGGGAACTTCACCTCCAGCGCGCATACCGACTTCTTCTCTCCCGGCAGCCATCAGTTTTATGTCTGGTGCGCCGGCTCTCCCGACTACACGACCAACGCCTCAGGAAGTAGCGCCGAAGACGCCCAGCTCCGTCTCTATGACGCGATCAAGGCCACCGGCCGCACAACCTGCTGGCCCGTCTGGCAGGGCCGCGTCAGGGCGTAAAGCTTCGTTCCAACATAGCTGAACTATTAGTTGGTCAGTTTGAGCGACCTGGCCTCCACGTCGAGGGCGGCGAGATCGTTGGGGCGGCCCTTCATCGCGGCGCGCGCGGCGGCCAGCGCGGACCGCGCCCTGGCCTGCTGGCCGAGAACCGCATAGGCGCGCACCAATCTCTGCCAGCCTGAAAAATCGCCGGGCGCTGCGCGCAGACGTGCGGCGAGCCCTTCCACCATCTGCCCGATATCAGGCGCTCCGCCCATTGTGGCCCGTAGCGCGGCCATGCGGTCGATGAGCTCGGCCCGCCAGGGTGCGTTCGCGGGGGAATCGGCGAGCAGGCCTTGCCATAGTGCCAGCGCATGGGTGGCATCGCGCCGGGCGGCATAGGCTTCGCCCAGATAGAAGCGGGCGGCGGAATCCTTCGGCTGTCCGGCGAGCGCGGCACGGAAGGCCGCTTCCGCTTCCGGCGTGACCGTGCCGGCGGCGAGCGTCAACGCTTCGCCATAGGCCGACAGCAATTGCGGTTTCGCCTGCGGCGGCGCGAGTTCGCTGGCGGTGCGAAAGGCGACGGCCGCCTGCTCGGGGTCGTTCAGCGAAAGATAGCCGCGACCGAGCAGGGTCCACCCTGTCAGATCGCGCGGCCGCTCACGCATGCGCTGCGAAAGCGCGGCGATAAGCCCCGGAACATCCTTCCTGTCGGGAGGCACAACAGCGCGAACTGCCAGCCCGGGCGAACCCAGATAGAGATAGAGTCCTCCGCCAATACCGATGACCAGTGTCGCGAAGGCACCGGCGAGAAGCACGCGCGGGAGCGTGCGTGCGTCCGGCGCGCGCCAGACCGGCCACACCACGAAACCGACCGCGGCGAGCATGATTGCAACAAACAAGGCAATCACCGCCCAGGTCGAACTGTCGGACACGCCTGAAATCATGCGGAGTTGCTACACCGCCAGCATCCTGGACGCGACCCTTTCCCGGGCTCACCCTTCGACAAGCTCAGGGTGAGGACGTATTAGGCGGACGCGCGCCACGGAGAATTCGCCGATGATGCCGTTCACCGGAAACGTGCTCGACCGGGCAAGCGACCGTCGTGCGGATGCGGCCTGGATCGCGGCGAAGCGCGTGGATCCATCCACCTTCATTCATCCATTGTGGAAGCTGCAGCCTTTCGTGACGGGGAGTGACGAGGGTCCGCTCGAGGCGGTGTATGTCCGGCTTGGCCTCTGCGAAACCCTGGCAGCGCCGGATGCGCCTTGCGTGTTCCTCGGGCTGGATGGGGAACGTGCCATGTTCGCGCTCGACATTTCCGCAGCGCCCGATCCCGAACGCACCGGACCGCTTGCGGATCTGGGCCGATTTCGCGACTTGCGTTCGGCCGCATCGTTGCTGCCCTTGAACGACGTCGCAATTCTCGGTCAGGCCAAGGCGCTGATCGACTGGCATCAGCGTCACGGCTTCTGCCCGCGCTGCGGAGCTCCGACAATGTTGATGGATGGCGGCTACCGGCGCTTCTGCGCGAGTTGCACTGCGGAGCATTTTCCGCGCACCGATCCCGTGGTCATCATGCTTGCGCTCGATGGCGAGCGTTGCCTCGTGGGGCGTGGGCGCCAGTTTCCGCCGGGCATGTTCTCGGCGCTTGCGGGTTTCATCGAACCGGGCGAGACGATCGAGGAAGCGGTGCGCCGCGAATTGTTCGAAGAAACGGGAATCCGCACCGGCGCCGTCACCTATCACGCGACGCAGCCCTGGCCGTTTCCATCCTCGCTGATGATCGGCTGCTTCGCCGAGGCGCTCAGCCGCGACATCCGTGTCGACGAGAGCGAGCTTGCCGAAGCGCGCTGGCTCGCTCGCGCCGAGGTGCGCGCGCTGCTCACGGGCGACCATGTCGAAGGCGTGCGCATCCCGCCGCCGATCGCGATCGCGCATCATCTGCTCAAGGCGTGGGCGGGTTAGATGGCGCCGATCCGCGCGCGTCTCGAAGCGATCGAGGCCGACATCGCGGGGCTTGAGATTGTGGCCATCGTGAACGCGGCGAATGAGCCGCTGATCATGGGTGGCGGCGTCGACGGCGCGATCCGCCGCAGGGCGGGACCGGAGATGGAAACGGAGTTGCGCCGCATTGGCCGCTGTGCGACGGGCGAAGCGGTGCTGACGCGCGGCCATCGTCTGCCGGCGAAATTCGTGATCCACACCGCCGCGCCCGTCTGGCACGAGGAAGGCGCGACGCGCGAAGCAAAAATTTGTCTTCTCGGCGATTGCTACCGCAATGCGCTCACCCTCGCGCAGGCGAACGCAATTACAGAAATCGCCTTTCCCTGCCTCGGCACCGGCATCTATGGCTGGCCCGCCGATCTCGCCGCGCGGACGGCGTTCGATACCGTTGTTGCATTCCTGCGCGACGACGAGGTGCTCTCGCGCATCGTCTTCTGCTGCTTCAGCGCCGCCGACAAGGCGCGTTACGCTGCGCTCATTGCAGCGGTGAAGTAATTTTCCTTCTGCGTCCCCCCTTTTGTCATGGCCCGCGCAAGCGGGCCACCCAGTTGGAAACTGAAATGCGATGCGCGTTCGCACTGGAGTTCTTACTTAAACTCCAATCGCCCGACGTTCCCATCTGGGTGGCCCGCTTGCGCGGGCCATGACAAAATAAGATGGAGCGCGGACGGTGCACGCGAGTACCAGACAACGCGCTCTTACCCTTCCGGCATTTCTCCGCGGAAGGGGTGGGCGAGGTAGACGCCGAGTATGGCGAGCGTCGAGGTGAAGAACTGCAGTTCTTCGAGCGCGAGACGCACTTTGCGTTCTTCGGGATGGCCTTCGATGTCGGCGTAGAATTGCGTCGCGTTGAACGAGCCGCCCAATTGATAACTCTCGAGCTTCGTCATGTTGACGCCATTGGTGGCGAAGCCGCCGAGCGCCTTGTAGAGCGCGGCGGGAACGTTCCTGACGCGGAAGATGAACGTCGTCACTATCGGGCCCGAGCCCATCGCCGCATGGTCCGGCTCGCGCGCCATGACGAGGAATCGAGTCATGTTGTGCGATTCGTCCTCGACATCGGCTTTGAGAATGTCGAGCCCGTAGATTTCCGCCGCAAGCGAGGAGGCAATCGCGGCGACAGAAGGATCGCGCAGTTCGGCGACGTGGCGCGCCGATCCCGCCGTGTCGTGCCAGGTCTGGGCGCGGAGCTTCATGTCGCGGATGAGCTTGCGGCACTGGGCGAGCGCCGGTCCCTGGCTCAGCACTGTCTTCAATCCGTGGAGCGTCGCGCCTTTGAGACCGAGCAGCTGGTGGCGCACCCGATGGAAATGCTCGCCCACGATGTAGAGGCCCGCTTCGGGCAGGATGTGATGGATATCGGCAATTCGTCCGTGCAAGGAGTTTTCGACCGGAATGATCGCCAGATCGGCTTCCTCCTCGCGCACCGCGGCGACCGCGTCCTCGAATGTCGGGCGCGGAATCGCCAATGTGTGCGGCAATGCCTCGCGCGCGGCGAGGTTGGCGTAAGCGCCGGGCTCACCCTGAAAGGCCACGCGTGTCGCGCGCGCAGCCATGGACGATGCAGTCATGACTCATCCTTTGACAGGCTCAGGATGAGGCCCTCATGGTGAGCTTGTCGAACCATGCGACGAAGTTTCTGCATCGCGCGCCGCCTCTCGCACTCTCGCAAGATCAGCTTCGGTGTCGACGGAGAGGGGCACTTTATCTACACGGGCGACTGCGATCGACATCCCGGCTTCGAGCGCGCGAAGCTGTTCGAGCTGTTCTCGCCGTTCGAGCGGCGATGGCGCCAAGGCGACGAAGCGCGCAAGCGCTGCCCGGCGGAACGCATAGATGCCGATGTGGTGGAAGACCGCGCCGGGGCCGTAAGGCGCGCGCGCGCGTGTGAAGTTGAGCGCGCGGCCCAGCGATCCGTCTGCGTTCCAGGCGATGACGGGTTTGACCACATTCGGATTGTCGAAATCCGCTTCGTCCTCGACCGGTGCGGCCAGCGTGGCGATATCGGCGGCGCTCGCCGCGAGAGTGTCAACAACGATTCGCAATTGCGCGGGATCGAGAAGCGGGAGGTCGCCCTGCAGATTGACGATCACATCGTGCGCACGTTTGACGTCGAATTTCTCGAGCGCCGCGAACACGCGATCGGTGCCGGATGGCAAAGCGGGATCGGTCAGCACGGCAGCACCACCTGCGTTTTCGATCGCGTGCGCGATTTCCGCCTCTGCCGCCGCAACGAGAACCGGTCCGATCCCGGCCTCGGTCGCCTGCCGCCACACGCGCACGATCATCGGTGTGCCTGCGATGTCGGCGAGCGGCTTTCCGGGAAGCCGCGTTGAGGCCATGCGCGCCGGAATGATTACGATGGGATTCATGGGTCTTTTCTCTTGCCGTATCCGCAACTTATGCGACGCTTCGCCGCAATGACGCTCCGGGGACGGCTTGTAATGTCGCGCCCGCTTCGGGGGAGTGTCGGCGCGCGTCTTGCGCCGCTTTTTGCTGTCAGCCGTTACGGAACGTGGAGCCAGACTTTATGGATTCCTTCGAGTGGAACAAGATCATTGGCGCGGTTCTCGGCACGCTGCTGTTCGTGGTCGCGGTCAAGATCGTGAGCGAAATGATCTTCGAAGTGCCGCCGCCCGCAAAGCCCGGCTATGTGGTGCAGGGCGTTCCCGCAGCGGCGACGGGCGGTCCGATCCAACCCGCCGAAGAGCCTCTGCCGGATTTCGGCACCGTGCTCGCCAAGGCTGACGCCGCGAAGGGTCAACAGGTTTCGCAGCGCTGCCAGCAATGCCATGATCTCTCCAAAGGCGGTCCCGACAAGATCGGTCCCGATCTGTGGGGCGTCGTCGGGCGGCCCCGCGCCTCGCGCGCGAGCTTCTCCTATTCGAGCGCGATGACAGCGAGCCACGCGCCGTGGACGTTCGAGAGCCTGTTTCGTTATCTGAAATCGCCGCAAGCCGTGGTGCCCGGCACGAAGATGTCTTTCGCGGGTCTTCCTGGCGCCCAGGACCGCATCGATCTCATCGCCTGGCTGCGCACGCAGTCCGATTCGCCGGTGCCGATTCCGCCGCCGAAGCCCGCGCCCGCCGCGGCCGCGCCTGCAAGTGCTAAGCCTGCCGTACCTGCCAAACCCGTGCCGACAAAACCGGGATGATGAAGACCTCGTGACCGCAACGCTGCTGCTTCTTTCGCCGGAGCCGCTGATCGACCTGTTCCTTGGGCCACTCGTCGAAATGGTGCCACCACATCTGCGCGTCGTCGTTCCGGGCCGCGACCAGTATGATGTCCCCGCGATCGATTATTTTCTGAGCTTTCGTCCGCCGAAGGGTTTCGTCGCGTCGTTGCCAAATTTGAAGGTGGTGTTCTCGATGGGTGCCGGTGTCGATGCGTTTCTTGCCGATCCGGATTTTCCGCGTGATGTGCCGCTGGTGCGGCTCATCGATACGACCCTGTCGCGCGACATGACCGAATATGCCGTGCTGCAGATCCTGATGCAGCATCGCCAGCAGAGATTCTACGACGCAGCCCGGCACGAACGAGTCTGGCGCCAGTCGATCCCGGCGCGGCGGACGGAATCCACGCGCATCGGCATCATGGGCCTCGGCGAAATCGGAACCTTCATGGGCGCGCGCCTGCGCGATCTGGGTTTCGCCGTCGCGGGCTGGAGCATGAGCCGCAAACACATCGACGGGATCGAAAGCTTCGCGGGCGCGGCCGAATTGCGCGAATTTCTCGCGCGAAGCGATTTTCTTGTCTGCGTGCTGCCGCTGACCCCCGGGACGCGCGGCATCCTCAATCGTGAAACCTTCGCGATGCTTCCCAGAGGCGCGTTCGTCATCAATATCGCGCGCGGCGAACATCTCGTCGAAGCGGATTTGATCGCAGCGCTCGATTCGTCTCATCTTTCGGGTGCGGCGCTCGATGTCTTTGGCACCGAGCCGCTGCCCGCGACGAGCCCGCTCTGGCGCCATTCGAAGATCGTCGTCACGCCGCACATCGCGGCTTTGTCCGATCCGCGCGCCGTCGCGCGCAATGTCGTCGACGGCATCGCGCGCCTCGACCGCGGCGAACCGCTCCTTCACGTCGTCGATCCCGCGCGCGGGTATTAGGGGTAGCGCTCGGCGAGCAGCGCGTAGAGCGCGCGGGCGGCGTTGGCCTCGGCGCCGCGCCGGCGGCCGGGGCGCGGCCGGTCGATCCAGGCCGGAATGTCGAGATGCACCCAGGAGCGTGCGCGCTCGACAAAGCGGTTCAGGAACAGGGCCGCGGTGATCGCGCCGGCGAGATTGTAGTCGGGAATGTTGGAGAGATCGGCGATCGAACTCGCGAGCGTGCGCTCATAGCCGCGCCAAAGCGGCAGGCGCCAGAGCGGATCGTGCACCGACGCCGCATGCCGGGCGAGATCCACCGCGAGCGTTTCGTCGTCGGTGAAGAAAGGCGGCATCTCCATGCCGGTGGCCGAGCGCGCCGCGCCGGTCAGCGTGGCCACGTCGATCAGCAGCTCGGGCGTTTCGCTGTCGGCTTCGCAAAGCGCATCGGCGAGCACGAGGCGTCCTTCCGCGTCGGTGTTGCCGATCTCGATGGTCAATCCCTTGCGGCTCGGGAATACGTCGCCCGGGCGATAGGCGCTGCCGGACACCGCATTCTCGACTGCCGGAATGAGCACGCGCAAACGCAGTGACAGCTTCGCGTCCATCGCCATCTGCGCGACAGCGAGCATCACGGCCGCGCCGCCCATGTCCTTTTTCATCGTCAGCATGCCGGCGGCAGTCTTCAGATCGAGCCCGCCCGAATCGAAGCAGACGCCCTTGCCGACCAGCGTCACCTTCGGCGCCTTCTCATTGCCCCAGCGCAGATCGATCAGACGCGGCGCGCGCTCCGAAGCGTGCCCCACCGCATGGATGAGCGGATAGTTCTGTTTGAGCAGATCGTCGCCCGCAATGATCGAGATTTTGGCGTGATGCCGTGCGGCGAGTGCTCGCGCCGCGTCGGCAAGCTCCGCCGGTCCCATGTCGTTCGACGGCGTATTGACGAGGTCGCGTGCGAGGAACACGCCTTCCGCAATTCGCGTGGCATCCGCGGCATCGACGCCTGGCGGCACGACGAGTTTCGGAAATTGTTTTCTCCGTTTCCGGTAGCGGTCGAAACTGTAGGTGCCGAGCAGCCAGGCGAGCGTGGCGCGTGCGCTGCCGAATTCCTCGGGCACGTCGCGCAAGGCATAGGTGCCGCGCGGCAGGGATTCCGCAAAGGCGGCGAGGGCGAGGGGATCGAATTCGTTTCCGAGGCCCAGCACCGCAAACGCGATCTCGCCGCTCGTGGAAGGTACGAGCGCGATTTGGCCTTCCCTGGCGGTGAAACCTGTGCGTCGCAGCCAGTTCGCTTCGCTGGCTTTGCGCCGCTTCAGCCATTTTTCCATATCCGCCGCGCGCACCGCATCGAGCGGCACTACGTTTCGTGCGTGCGACACAAGGCTGGAATGCATGATCGAACCTTTGCTTGCGCGGTCTGACATTGTTAGAGCGAATTCGGTTGCAACTGGAAATACCGCTTTCCCCCTCCGCTGCAAATCACGATGGAGTCGCCAATGCCCCGCTACACGTTGATCGTCGGTACGAAGCAGTGGTCGAGCTGGAGTCTCAGGGCCTGGCTCGCGATGCGCGCGACGGGGGCGGAATTCCGCGAGATGACGGTCCAGCTGAGGCGGCCCGAAACGCACGCGGAGATTCGCCGGCTCGCGCCCGTGGACAAGGTGCCCGTGCTGCAGATCGAAGAAGCCGGCGCGACCGTCACCGTGTTCGACAGCCTCGCCATCTGCGAGACGCTCGCCGAGCGCCACGCGGACGCGCAGCTCTGGCCCACCGATTTGCGGCGCGTGCCCAGGCGCGCTCGATCAGCGCAGCAATGCATTCGGGATTTGCGGCGCTGCGCGAAAGCCTTTCGATGGAATTTGCGCGCAGCCTTCCCACGCCCGAACTCGGCTCCGACGTCGAGGCGGAGATTGCCACGATCCGGAATTTCTGGCGCGAGGCGCTCGACACATATGGCGGCGGCGGCGGATTCCTGTTCGGGGAGTTCTCGATTGCCGATTGCATGTATGCGCCGGTCGTTTCGCGCTTTCGCACCTATGGCATCGCGCTCGATCCCGTGCTCGATGCCTATTGCGACCACATATGGGCGCTGCCCGCGATGCAGGACTGGCTCGCCGCCGCGAAGGCCGAGCTCGAATCCGGCCTTTGCTGACGGGCCTTACCTCGATTGCCGGCAACAGGCTTAATCAATTATTGACCCGAACCGATCATTCTGGGTCCCGGACATAATTCAAGCCGAGGCCACCGATGAAACGCGCCGTCCTGATGAGCGCCGCTTCCGCATTCTGCCTTCTGTGGGCGACCGGATGTTCGACCGTGGGGAAACCGGACGCCAAGCAGCCCGTGGCTTCTGCCGCTGTGGTAACGCCCCCGGACGAGAACCCCAACGCGAGTTCCGACATCGCGACGCTGGCCAAGAACATGCCGGCCACGATGGAAGGCGAGATCAAGCGCGCCAGGCTGTTGCGTGAGAAGGGCGATTATCCCGAGGCCGAGCATTCGCTCGCCCAATTGATGCTGGTGGCGCCCGACGACGGGATCGTCGTCGGCGAATATGGCAAGGTTCTGGAGCAGGAAGGCCGCTCCACGGAGGCCTTGGGCTTCCTGACGCGCGCTGTGGAATTGCAGCCGCGCGACTGGGCGCTCTATTCCGCCCTCGGCATCGCTTACGACCAGCTCGACAAGCGCGAGCAGGCGCGCACGGCCTATGAGCGTGCGCTGGCGCTGAAGCCGGGCGAGGCCTCGGTGCTCAACAATTATGCGGTTTCGCGGATGCTGGCCGGTGATTATGCGGGTGCGCAGCGCCTGCTCGCGGAAGCTTCCGCGCATGGTGGAACCGATCCGAAGATCGCGATGAATGCGGAGAAACTGGCATCGATGAGTCCGCCGACCCCGGCGCCCGTGCCCATGGCCGTGCAGGTCGCGCCCCCGCCCAAACCCGTTCCCCCGCCGGCCGTCAAGGTTGCGGTGCTCCCGTCCGCCACGGTGCAGGCCGCGGCCGTGAAGCCCGTGGCCACGCAGGCGCCAAAACCAGTGACGTCTGCGACTGCAGCACCTGCCCATTCTCCCGTCGCGGTGGCCAGTCTGAAAGCACCCCCGCCGACCGTCGTGATGCAGCGCGTGCCGTTCGATCCGCTCGCGACGAAAAGCGCGAGCGTGCACACCGCGAACGCACCTCTCGCAACTTTTACGCCGCATCCTGTTGCGACGCATGCACCGCTCGCGATCGTGGCCGCGAAATCCCTGGGACCCAACGTCGTCATGCAGCGTGTGCCGTTCGATCCGCTCGCCGGACCGGTCGCTGCGCGCAAACCCGTGCACAAGCCGGCGGTCGCCGCGGCCGCGGCGAAACCCGTCGACGAAACCCCCTCCCTCCGCACCGCCGCCGACACCGGCAACTAAGCCCCGTGTTCCCCCTCACCCACGCCTAGTCAGATTTCATCGCCCGTACTCGCATCCCTCTCCCACAAGGGGAGAGGGGAAGCGGAGTCTTGCATCGACGTTGGGAAATCAGCGCTGGGGGTGCCCTCTCCCCTTGTGGGAGAGGGGTTAAGTAGAATGCAATCGCAATCGCACCAGCCTGGGTGAGGGGGCCGTGACGCACGAATTCGCGCGCAAGCTTCGGCGCGAACAGACCGAGGTCGAGCGCAAGCTGTGGTATCAATTGCGCGACCGGCGCTTCCACGGAATCAAATTTCGCCGGCAGCAACTCGTTGGATCCCACGTCGCCGATTTCATCTGCTTCGAGGCAAAGCTCATCATCGAGCTCGACGGCAGCCAGCACGCTTTTCCGGAGAATGCGGAGGCGGAACGGATACGAACGGCGTTCCTCGAGAAGGAAGGGTTTCGCGTGTTGCGATTCTGGAATCTCGAATTGAAGAACAACTTTGACGGCGTGATGGAAACGATCCGTCATGCCGTGCTCCCCCTCACCCGCGCCTGAACAGATTTCATCGCCCGTATCTGCACGCCTCTCCCGCAAGGGGAGAGGGGAGACGGAGTCCTGCATCAACGTAGGAAAATCAGCGCGTGGAATTCCCTCTCCCCTTGTGGGAGAGGGGCCAAGCAGGAAACATCGCAATCGCTCAGGCGCGGGTGAGGGGTCCCGTGACGCACGAATTTGGCTCATCACCGAGCTCGACTGGGAATGCGGAGGCGGAACGGATACGAACGGCGTTCCTCGAGAAGGAAGGGTTTTGTGTGTTGCGATTCTGGAATCTCGAATTGAAGAACAATTTTGACGGCGTGATGGAAACGATCCGTCATGCCGTGTTCCCCCTCACCTGCGCCTGAACAGATTTCATCGCCCGTATCTGCACGCCTCTCCCGCAAGGGGAGAGGGGAGGCGGAGTCCTGCATCAACGTAGGAAAATCAGCGCATGGAATTCCCTCTCCCCTTGTGGGAGAGGGGCCAAGCAGGAAACATCGCAATCGCTCAGGCGCGGGTGAGGGGTCCCGTGACGCACGAATTTGGCTCATCACCGAGCTCGACGGAGAATGCGGAGGCGGAACGGATACGAACGGCGTTCCTCGAGAAGGAAGGATTTCGCGTGTTGCGATTCTGGAATCTCGAATTGAAGAACAACTTTGACGGAGTGATGGAAACGATCCGTCTCGCCGTGTTCCCCCTCACCCGCGCCTGAACAGATTTCATCGCCCGTATCTGCACGCCTCTCCCACAAGGGGAGAGGGGAGACGGAGTCCTGCATCAACGTTGGGAAATCAGGAGGAAGCGCTCCCTCTCCCCTTGTGGGAGAGGGGCTGAGCAGGAAACATCGCAATCGCTCAAGCGCGGGTGAGGGGTGCAACCGCTCAGGCGCAGGCGCGGCGCGCCTTATTTCATCGTTTGCATGATGTTTTCGATGGCGGGACCGAGGATGACCACGAACAGGCAGGGCAGGAAGAAGAGCAGCATCGGCACGGTGAGCTTGGGCGACAGGGCCGCGGCTTTCTTCTCCGCCGCCAGCATGCGCTGCTCGCGGTTTTCCTGCGCGGTGACGCGCAGCGCCTGTCCCACCGGCGTGCCGTATTTCTCCGCCTGGTTGACGGCGGCGGCGATGGCGCGGACGCCGGCATGGGCGCAGCGTTTGGCCAGATTGTCATAGGCCGTCCTGCGGTCGGGCAGGTAGGAAAGCTCGGCCGTGGTCAGCCCGAGCTCCTCCGCCAGTTCGGGCGATTGCGCGCCCACCTCGGCGGAAACGCGGGTGAAGGCCGTCTCGATCGACATGCCGGATTCGACGCAGATCAGCATCAGGTCGAGCGCGTCGGGGAAGGAGCGCATGATCGACGCCTGGCGCTTGTTGATCAGGTTGGAAAGAAAGAGGTCGGGCAGGTAGAAGCCGGCGAGACCCGCGCCGAGCGCGGCGTTGAATTTCAGGAAGCCCGAATATTTGAAGTGCGTGGCAGCAAACAGGAAGATCAGCGCCGCGACGAAGACGATAAACGGCATCACGAAGCGGAAGAAGATGAAGGTGATGAGCGCGCCCTGGCCGCGATGGCCGGCGCGGGCGAGTTTCTCGCGGACCTGCTCGGCTTCGACAATTTTGGCGAGGTTCAGTCCTTCCACCGTCTGGCGGATGAAGGTCAGAGGTTCGGTGCGCAATCCGCCGCGGTTCTTGAGCGCGGCGTGGTGCTTGCGGCGCAATTCCTCGCGCCTCTGCGCCACGGCTTTCATGCGTGCGCCGAGCGCGTTGCGCTCGAGCAGCGGAACGCCAAGCGTCATGATGGTGGCGAAGGCGAAGATGGCCGCGAGCGCGGTCGCATCGAACCGCGGATCGAAGAAGATGTTGAAGATGCCGACGTCCATGACCTTCGATCCTTCCAGAAGCCCTGGTACCTACAATCGTTGATACCTGACCGGGACTTCATCCTTCGACAGGCTCAGGATGAGGGCCTCATGGTGAGCCTGTCGAACCATGAGGGCCGGTGCAGGTGCTATGTCTTGAACGAAATCATCTTCTTCATCACGAGGGTCCCGATTGTCATCCAGATCGCGCAACCCGCAAGCAGCAGATTTCCCCATCGTGTGGTGAAAAGCGGCAAGATGTAATCCGGCGTCGTGAGGTAGACCATTCCCATCACGCCGGGCGGCAAACAGCCGATAATCCAGGCGGAGGCCTTGGCTTCCGACGAAAGCGCCTTGATCTTGCCCTGCAGGCGTTTGCGGTCGCGCAGCACGGAGGCCAGATTGCCGAGGGCCTCGGAGAGGTTGCCGCCCGATTTCAGCTGCACCGTCATCACTATGGCGAAGAAATTCACCTCGGGCGTCGGCATGTTGTCGAACATGCGCTTCAACCCCTGGTCCATGGCGACGCCGACCTTCAGGCCCTCGGAGAGCTTTGCAAATTCTGATTTTACCGGCTCGCCCATTTCGGTCGCCACGATCTTGAGCGCTTCGACGACGGGCAGGCCGGTTTTCACGCTGCGCACGATCACGTCGATGGCGCTGGCGAACTCGTTGGTGAACTTCTTCTGCCGGCGCTTGGTGAGAAAATAAATCACCCAGCGCGGCAGGCCGAGGCCGACTGCGAAGCTCGCCAGGACGACGACCAGGATGGGCTGTCTCGTCAGCAAGCAGGCAAACGCGGTGATCACCGCGGCGGCGGCCGAGGAAATCCAGAAGACCCGCGGTGAAAAATCCAGGCCCGCGCGGGAGATGCGGCGCTCGAGCGTCGGGCGCTGTTTTCGTTCGGCCTGCTGACGGTCCAGATCCTTGAGCAGGTTCGTCATCGCCTTGCGCTTCTGCTGGCCCTGGGCCGCGGTCGTCGCGCGCACAAGCGCAGCGGAGGCGGTTGTCGGCCGCGCCACGGCGGCCAGGCGTTTCCTGGACGCGCCTGCGGGCGTCGTGAAGGCGAACACCGCTCCGCCCGCTCCAACAGCGGCGAGAAGTGCGGTCAATGCTATGAGGATCGTTGCGCTCATCTTACCCCACCCTCACTGTTGAAGGGCGTCGAGCGCCTCGGCGAGCTCGCGCTCCAGGTTGAAATAGCGCGCGCGCTCCCAGAAGGTCGGGCGCACAATGCCCGTGCCGATATGACGGCCCTTGATGCGGCCATTCTCGTCTTCCCCGGACATCTCGAAGGTCATGAGATCCTGGGTGATGATCACGTCTCCTTCGGTGCCCACCACTTCGGTGATCCTGGTGATCCGCCGCGAACCGTCGCGCATGCGCTCGGCCTGGATGATCACGTCGATCGACCCCACGATCATCTCGCGTATCGTCTTCACCGGCAGCTGGAAGCCGCCCATGGTGATCATGGATTCGAGGCGCGACATCGCTTCTCGAGGCGAGTTCGCATGCAGCGTGCCCATTGAGCCGTCATGGCCGGTGTTCATCGCCTGCAGGAGGTCGAAGGCTTCTGGACCGCGGACTTCGCCGACGATAATTCGTTCGGGGCGCATGCGCAGGCAGTTGCGCACCAGGTCGCGCATCGTGATCTGGCCCTGTCCCTCGAGATTGGGCGGGCGGGTTTCGAGCCGCACCACATGGGGCTGCTGCAGCTGCAATTCGGCCGCGTCTTCGCAGGTGATGATGCGCTCGTCCTCGTCGATATAAGCGGTCATGCAGTTGAGCAGCGTCGTCTTGCCCGAGCCTGTGCCGCCGGAGATAAGGACGTTGCACCGCGACCGGCCAATCACGCCCAGCACGCGGGCGCCCGAGGGGCTGATCGAGCCGTACTTGACGAGATCTTCGAGCTTCAGCTTGTCGCGGCGAAACTTGCGGATGGTGAGCGTCGGTCCGTCGAGCGACAGCGGCGCCGAGATGACGTTGACGCGGCTGCCGTCGAGAAGGCGCGCGTCGCAGATCGGCGAGCTTTCGTCGACGCGGCGGCCGACCTGGCTGACGATGCGCTGGCAGATGTTCATCAGCTGCGCATTGTCGCGGAAGCGGATCGGCGTAAGCTGGACCTTGCCGGCGACTTCGATGAACACGCGGCCGGCGCCGTTGACCATGATGTCGGCGATATCGTCGCGGGCGAGCAAGGGCTCGAGCGGGCCGTAGCCGAGCACGTCGTTGCAGATGTCCTGGAGCAGGGCTTCCTGCTCCGCGATCGACATCACCACGGCCTTGATCGAGATGATCTCGTTGACGATGTCGCGAATTTCCTCGCGCGCCGAATCCGGATCGAGCTGGGCAAGCTGGGCGAGATCGATCGTGTCGATCAGTGCGCCGAAGATCGTGGTCTTGATCTGGTAGTATTCGTCGGAACGCGAATCCACGACCGGTGGCTTTGCGGCCGCCGACATGACCGGCATCTTCAACGCGGCCGCCTGCGTTGCCGTTGTTGCGGTGGCGTCGGGCGAGCCGTTCACGCGCATCGGCGCCGGCTCCGCGCGCGCCACTTTGGCCGCGGGCCGGTTCGACAGATCGTCAGCCGTGCTGCGCTTTCCGAACATGGATTAGCCTCTGAACTGCGGGGTACCCCTCACCCGCGCCGAGGCGGTTGAGAGGTGTCGTGTGTTGCCCCTCACCCACAAGGGGAGAGGGAATTCCGTGCGTTGATTTGCCGTTGTTAATGCAGCACTCCGCATTCCCCTCTCCCCTTGTGGGAGAGGGATGCAGAAGGTAGCGGCAGTTCCAGTCGAGGAGCGGGTGAGGGGTGCCGCACGCATGTTCATGCCTATTTGCTTCCCTTGAGGCGGGAGAAGAAGGGCAGGACGCTTTTGTTGCCGGAGGTTTGGGAGGGGCGGCCGGTCAGGGCTTCCGCCAGCCTGGCGATGCCTTCCGCGACTTGCGATTTGGGCTGCGTCGCCACGACCATCTGGCCGTGGTTGGCGGACGTTCCGAATAGCTGCGGCTCGAAATTCACAACCAGCGAGGGCTCCACGCCCATGGCCTGGGCGAAATCCTTCGCCGGAATCTCGGGCCGCTTGGGTACGCCGACCTGATTGAGCACCAGCCGCGGCGGCGCGTCGTTGGGCCGGTTTGGCTTGAGGATATCGAAGAACGCCTTGCCGTTGCGCAGGCTGCCGAGGCACGGCGCCGCGACGATCACGATATCGTCGGCCGACAGCAATGTCTGGCGCACCCAGGGCGTCCACACATGCGGCAGATCGACGATCACGCAGGGCGACATCTGGCGCACGGCTTCGAGAACCGCTTCATAGGCGGCGGGCTCGGCGTCGTAGCCGCGCTCGAGCAGGGTCGGCGAGGTGAACAGCGCAAGATGGTCGGTGACCTTCACCAGCAGCCGGTCGAGCAGCGTGTCGTCGAGCCGCTCTGGCGCGGCCAGCGCGTCGACGACGCTCTGCGTCGGCTCCTCGTTGAAGTCGAGGCCAAGGGTGCCGAACGGCAGATCGAAATCGATGATGGTGGTGTGAATCTTCAGCTTCTCGGCGATGTACCAGCCGACATTGTGCGCGATGGTCGACGAACCGGCGCCTCCGCGCGCGCTGGCGAACGCAATGATGCGGCCGATGGGCTGCGTGTCGCGGTCGGTATAGAGATTCGCGATGCTCTCGATCAGGTGAATCGGGTTGAGGGGCGCCACCAGATATTCGCTGACCCCGCGGCGTATCAGCTCGCGATAAAGCTCGACGTCGTTGGCGCGGCCGATGACGACCACTTTCGTCGCGGGATCGCAGACCTGCGCCAGATGGTCGATGTCGTCCAGCGCCGCCTTGCCCTGCAGTTTCGTCTCGACGATGAGCAAATTCGGAGTGACCTGGCCATTGAAATGGTCGACCGCGGCCTGCACGCCGCCGAGCTCCACCACGACATGCGCCTTGGCGAGCCTGCGGTCCGATGCGGCGCGCTGCAGCGCGGCGCCCGTATCGGGAAACTCGCAGAACGCCGCAATGGAAATGCGCGGGACGGGCCGCTCATGCGGTGCCGCTCCGAACGTCTGTTCGCCGCTCTTCAATTTCACGGCCGGTAAGGTCTGTGCCATCATGGTCTCCGCGCTTACTGGCTGCCGGTGCTGGTGGAAGACACCGCACCCGATTGATCTGCGCCCTTCTGGGCGGCGGTCGCCTGGGCCTTTTCGTAGGTTCCGACGACCGTCTCGCGCCGCGTCGCGTCTCCCGCATCCATGCCGCGGGGCGCCACGAGATCGCGCGGATCGGCAACCATCGCAGCGACATTGTGCTGAACGGAACAGCCAAAATCCGGCAGCGGAAGATTGCCCGAGGTGTCGCTTGCGTCGTGAGGCCAGTCGCCGCAGCGATCCGAGCGCGCCGCATAGACGATGTAGCCGATCTCGACGCGCCCATCGCCGTCCGCCGTATCGCGCGTGCCCACGAGAATGCGCCCGCGCGGCACGCCCATGCGGGCGAGATGCTCTCCGAACCAGGTGAGTGCCGCGGTGGAATTGGGTCCGCGCGGCGCGTTCACGCTGATCGAGCCGTCGCCGCGCGACAGATAATCCTCCACGAAGCCGTTGAACTGCGCGCCGTCTTCGGGCGTGAGGCCCGCCGACGCGTCGGAGAAGGCGACGCGGATCGACTGGAAGTGCGGCGCGACGGTAATCGGATGATTGGCGAGCCCGTCGGCGACGACCGAGCCGTCATTGTATGGCGCCGCGCAGCTCCCCGCCATAAGGACGGCGGCAACCGAGGCCGTGCGCAACAGATGTGTGGAAAATCTGATCATCACTCTACTCCACGATGAAGCCGGCTTTGCCGTCGGCCGCCGATTTGAGTCCATGGGGATCGTTTCTGTATGTCGCGTTGATCTTGCCGAGGAAATCCTGTTCGAGATCGGTCGCCGAGACGAAACCGTCGGTGGGTGCGGAGAGTTTTGTTTCGTGCGACGGATCGACGAGATAGGCGCTCACGATCACCACCAGCTCTGTCTCGTTGTTCTGGAAGTCGCGGCTGCGGAAGAGGGCGCCGAGCACCGGCATCTGACCGAGCCCCGGGAACTCGTCGAGCACCTGTTTGGTCGTGTGCTGCAGCAATCCCGCGATCGCGAAGCTTCCGCCCGAGGGAAGTTCGACGGTCGTTTCAGCGCGCCTCACGGCCAGCGCCGGAATCGTAAGAGATGCGACATTTACCGGCTGGCCAGTGGCGCCTTGAACCTGCGTCGCCGATTGAACGAACGCGCCTTCATTGGTGAGTTCGCTCACCTCCGTGGAAACCTGGAGCGAGATACGATTCTCGCTCAGCACGACGGGAGTGAAGGAAAGGCCGACGCCGAACTGTTTGAATTCGATCGTGACGTTGCCGTAGAGGTCGCGCGACACCGGAACCGGAAATTCGCCGCCGGCGAGGAACTTCGCGGTCTCGCCCGATACCGCCGTCAGGTTCGGCTCGGCGAGGGTGTGGGAGAGCCCGACTTGATCGAGCGCGTTCAGCACGCCCTGGATATTGTTGGGGCCTGGATTGGCTGATGTACCGACGCTGCCGATCTGCGCGCCGGAAGCCGCGGACAGGACCTGGCCGAGACCGAACGGATTCGACGTCGCCGCAATGATGGGGATGCCGTACGCAGTAAAGGCGCTTGTGAGGTTCACGCCGAGCTGCTTGGCGATGTTGCGCTGGATTTCCGATACGCGCACCTTGATCAGCACCTGCTCGCGGCCCTTGACCTTGAGCATGTTCACGACTCTCGTCGGGTCGGCCTTGCCGTCCGCCGTTGCAAACCGCGATGCGAGGTCCTGTGCGCGCGTCGCGTCCTGGGCACTGTCGACTGTGCCGGTGAGCACGACATTGTCGTTCATCGCCGTCGCATGGATCTCGGAACCGGGGAAATTGGCGTGCATCATCGAGGTGAGGTCGGCCACGTCGCGCTCGACCTCGATGTCGAGAGAAAGGATTTGATGTCCCGCCGCGTCGAAGAAGAACGCGTTGGTCTGCCCGGTCTTCATTCCGAGCAGGTACACGCGGCGCGCCGTGCGCACGACCGCGTCGACGATCGCAGGATTGGAGACCAGAACGTCGCGCGCATCCGTATCGAGCTGGACGATCGCGGCCTTGTTGAGCGCGAGCGTCAGATGCTCGTGCGCCGTGCCTTCGCGCGCCGAGACATTGATCACGCGCGTGGAGGATCCGTCCATCACGGGCCGCGAACCGGCCCTCGCGGGAAAGGCGATCAGCGCGGCCGCCAGGAAAGCTGTCGTCAGGGTGGTAATGCGCATCGTCTACTCCTTCGCGCCGACGACGGTCGAGCGTTCGACGCCGTAGCGGACGATTTCGATTTCTCGCGGGCCGGTGTCGTCCTCCGGCCTGGGCTTGGCGGCCGCGGCGCCGGCTGCTGCCGTCTTCTCGTTGTCACCCAGCGCGCGCAGCGCCAGCGACAGCGTGCCCGAGGCCTTGGTGCGTTCCAGCAGCTCGACCTGCTCCGGCGTGAGCTCGATCGTTGCGGTTCGTCCCACCACCGTCTTCGAATCCTTGCTGTCATAGGTCTGGTCGACGGCGAGCACGCGCACGTCCTTGAGGACCGTCTGCGTGCGGAACTTGTGCGCTTCGCTCCCCTGCGGCTGCGTGCACAGGATGTCGACGCGATCGTTGGGCAGGATGAATCCGCCTGCGCCCGTGTCGGCGGAGATGGTGACCGATACGGCGCGCATGCCGGGCATCAGCTGCGCGGCGAGATAGCCCGACGCATCTCCATGCACAATCTTGGTTGCCGTCAGCGGCTCGCCCGCCATCATCGGCGCGCGTACAACGGTGCCCTTCACGAAATTGTTGATGTCGGGCGCGGCAGCCTGCGTGATGAAGCTCGCATCGACGGCTGTTTTCGGCCAGTCCTGCCAGCGGACATTGCCGGCTGTGAGCTGGGCGCCTGGCGTGAGATTGCCGACCGCGACGAGCACTTCGCTCATCACGACCTGGGGTGCAGGCGCTGCGGCTGTCTGTGGCGTACCGCCGCCAAGAAGGCTGCGTGCCAGAAGGGCGACGGCGCCGGCTGCGACTGCGGCGACGGCAAGAACGATAATACGCGACCTGTCCATTGGAATGATCTCCTCGACGCGCCGATCCCATCACGAAACCCTTTAGAGAATGCTTAATGGCGCGAGACTGAATGCACGCGCAGCGCAGAAATAAATTTAAGGACGTTATTTGGAAGCGAATTGAACCGATGACGGAATACGTGCGCGTTCCGCCCGATTCCGCCTCCGCTTCACTAAGGCAAAGTTAAGGAAGCGACGTTTGAAGCGGCAGAAACGGGTTGAAGAAAGTGGTCCACGCGCGCCGTGACTTCCCCCTCCGGCGCTTCGCGCCACCCCGCATCAAGTGCGGGGCAGGCTCTCCCCCACGATGGGGGAGGAAAAATAAGCGCGTAGTTTTTCCCGTGCGCTTCTTTCCTCCCCCATCGTGGGGGAGGTGCCCGCGAAGCGGGCGGTGGGGGGAGTCTTAGGCGTTCCGCGTCACTTCGCTCCAGATCTTCTCCAGCACCCCATTGAGATTATCGTAGATCTCCTGATTCCAGAATCGCAG
>DATMPH010000035.1:0-3708 GCA_035567755.1 Rhizomicrobium sp. | reverse complement strand
TCCGCGGCCATGCAAATACGCATCGCGGCGCCTGTCGTGCAGAATCTCTTCATCGCTGCCGTGCGTGGCGCCGTCGATCTCGACGACCAGCCGCAGCGGAAGGCAGACAAAGTCGGCAATATAGGGCCCAATCGGATGCTGCCTGCGAAAGCGCCGTCCCTGGATCGCATTCCGCCTGAGCCGCAACCAGAGGATCACTTCCGCATCTGTCATGCGCCTGCGCAGGACTTTGGCATAGACGCGGGAATTGGGTCTGTTCTTGTCCATCGCGCCAATGTTGTCGAAATTCGACGCGAAACTTCGCCGTGGCTGTCGCAAATATTGTCAAGACTCCCCCCTCCGCCTCGCTGCGCTCGGCACCTCCCCCACGATGGGGGAGGAAAATTAGACGCGCAGCTTTTCTCGCACATCTCTTTCCTCCCCCATCGCGGAGATCCTGAAAGCCGTAGCGCGCATGGAATTTGCGAACTACATCATCAAACGGATGCGTTATGACGCCCCAGCTCGCGAGAGAGTTTCGTCAATGCGGCAATCTTTTTCGCCGGGCGATGCGCCCATGCCTCGAAGGCCGCCCAGTCCCTGGCGGGCAAGGTCACTACGCGCCGCTCCAGGAAATCGATTTCCGCGGCCTCCAGCGCCTTGCGACGGATGTAGCCGCTGAGATTGGTATGCGCCTGTTCGGACGCGGCTTCCAATAGGGCGCGCTCTTCCGCGCTGACGCGCACGCTCAGTACCGAAGTCGTCATGAATGGGGCTTCCATGGCTTCTGTATGACAATAGCATACGAAGCAACGCGTGTTATCCCGGCCGAACCCCGCGAAAGCGCCGGAGGACAAACTCTGCGAGCCGGAAGGGGGGCGCAGCGTTAACAAGGCTTCAAGCAGAGTTGGATAATTTCGCGAGGGCGCGAGACATCACGGCGGGATGCGATGGCTTTGTTCAGCGAAGGCGTGAGTCCGACAAAGTTGGCGACTGCCGTTGCCGCCGGGTTCGCAATCATGTGGGCGACCTTTCTCGCCTCGATGCTCCGTATGCATTCCTGGATTCTCGATGGGCACGGCAAACCAATCGTGACGGATTTTATCGAAGTCTGGGTCGCGGGCCGCACCACGCTCCGGGGGGCCGCGGCTTCCGCCTATGATCCGAAGCTCCATCACGCAGCGCAGGTTGCCGCGGCAGGTCACGAGTTTCACGGTCATCTGTGGTGGCACTATCCACCGATCGTTCTTTTCCTTGCGGCCGCCCTGGGCCTGATGCCGTACCTGCCCGCCTTTCTCATCTGGGTCGCCGGCACGCTTGGCTGTTATCTTGTCACCATCGCTGCCATTGCCAGAACACGCATGGCCGCGCTCCTCGCCTGCGCAATGCCGGCCGTCTTCCTCAACGCGGTGGCAGGCCAGAACGGCTGTTTCACCGGAGCCCTGATCGGCGCGATCCTCATGAATCTCGAAACACGCCCTATTCTGGCCGGCGCATTTCTTGGTCTGCTCACCTACAAACCGCAATTCGGAATCCTGTTCCCGCTGGTGCTTGCCGCCACGGGCCGGTGGCGCGCGTTCGCGTCGGCAGGAGCGGTCGCTGCGCTTGCGATTCTTCTTCCCTGGATCGCCTTTGGCGGGGAGACGATTCGCGCTTTCCTGCATTTCCTCCCGCGTGCCAGCGATTCGTTGCTCGTGCATGGCGACGCAGGCTGGAACAAGCTGCAGACCATTTACGGCTTCGCCCGCTGGCTGGGCTGGGACAATCTTCCGGCATCCGTTCTGCAGGGCGCTGTCAGCATTTCCTCGGCCATCGCAGTCGTATGGCTGTGGCGGCGCGATGTCTCGTTCGCGCTCAAGGCGGCGGCGCTCGCGACCGCGGTGCTCTGCGCGACACCTTATCTCTACATGTACGATCTTCCCATTCTCGTCGTGGCACTCGCCTTTCTCTACCGTGAGCGCGCATTCGACGGGTTCGAGCTCGCCGCTATCGGGTTTGCGAATCTCTGCATTCTCGCTTTCACCTTCGGCGTGCTTGTCATTCCGATCGGCACATTCGCCGTCGCCACCGTTGGCGCGCTGATCGTGCGGCGCGCGGCAGTGAGCGGCCTGCAGCCATTGCCGGGTCACATGGCTCTGGAGCCCGCGTGATGACGGCTCCGCGTGCGGGCCCCGCGCGGCCCGTTGCGCCTGGCCGCGCGCACCCGGTCGCGATCGCCGTCAGCACGCTTGCGTTGATGTTCGCCGGCGGAATGGCGCTTGCCTATCCCGCGTATCTCGGACTCATGTTCCGGTCGCATGCCTGGATCCTGGTGTCGAACGGCCGGCCGGCCATCACGGATTTTCTGGTGTTTTGGCTGGCCGGCGCTTCAGCCCTGCGCGGCGCGGCCGCCGCAGCTTACGATCCGCATTTGCTTCACGTCGCGGAGGTCGCTGCAGCGGGCCATGAGTTTTCGCACCACCTGCCATGGCGATATTCGCCCCTCTTCCTGTTCGTCGCGGCGGCGCTCGCATTGCTTCCCTACGTCACGGCCTTTCTTGTGTGGGTCGGCGCGACGCTTGCGGTTTTCAGCCTCGCCATTTTCCGAATCGCCGGATCGCGCCTCGGCCTTGTGCTCGCCTGCGCAACACCGGCGGTTTTCATCAATGCCATCTGTGGTCAGAACGGTCCGCTGACGGCAGCCCTGATCGGCGCAGTCCTCTGGTGCCTCGAAAGAAAGTCCGTGCTGACGGGTGGCGCGACATTGAGTCTGAAGGAAAGCTGGCTGCCGGCCGGGATATTGCTCGCGCTCCTGACCTACAAGCCTCAATTCGGAGTGCTTTTTCCGCTCGTTCTCGTCGCTGGAGGATATTGGCGGACTCTGATCTGCGCCGCGGTCGCAACTGCTGCAGGAATTCTTTTGTGCTGGGCGGCTTTCGGCGCTGGCACGTTGTACGCCTTCGTTCATTTCCTGCCCATCACCTCGAATGACCTTCTCGTGCATGGGCAGAACGGATTCAACAATCTGCAGACGGTCTACGGCCTGGTGCGATGGTCCGGATTCGGAAACCTGGCCGGATGGGTGGCGCAGGGCGCGGTCATCTGTGCCACCGCTACAGCACTCCTCTGGCTGTGGCGGCGACCGGTGCCGTTCGCGTTGAAGGCGGCTGCGTTCGCCACGGCGACGCTGCTCGCGACGCCCCATCTCTACATCTATGATTTCGCGATATTGATCGTGTCGTTCGCGTTCCTGTATCACCAGCGCGCGTTCGACATGCTCGAGGTGGCGGCGATCGCCGTCGCCAATTTCCTTATCGGCGCGTTTCTGTTCTTCCCGACACCCATTGGGCTTGTGGCTGTCGCCATCGCTGTCGCCATGATCGCGCGGCGCGTCATACAGGAAGAAGGCGCGCCGCGCGCGGTCACGCACTTCGCGCAGTTCTCCACTCCCCAATTCAGCTAACTTCTTTTCCTCCCCCAACGTGGGGGAGGTGGCCCGAAGGGCCGGAGGGGGGAGTGGTAGCAAGTGACGTCCCCCTCCGCCTCGCTACGCTCGGCACCTCCCCCACGATGGGGGAGGAAAAATAAACGCGCAGTTTTTCCCGCATACTTCTTTCCTCCCCCATCGTGGGGGAGGTGCCCGCGAAGCGGGCGGTGGGGGGAGTCTTAGGCGTTCCGCGTCACTTCGCTCCAGATCTTCTCCAGCACCCCATTGAGATTATCGTAGATCTCCTGATTCCAGAATCGCAG
>DATMPH010000034.1:0-2974 GCA_035567755.1 Rhizomicrobium sp. | reverse complement strand
CGCCCAGAAGATAGCGCGATCGAGACAACCTGGCTTCAAGCCAATCCAGCGTCTCGAATAATGACCGGACCGCCTCTTCATACGCCTCCTGCGTGGTCGCGAATCCGGCCCGGTAGACGCCGTTGTTCACATCGCGATAGATGCGGTCGTTAAGTGCGTCGATTTCAGCCCTCAGGTGTTCGGGATAGTAGTCGCCCGGCGTGGCACCGGCTTCGTCGAAGGCGCTATTGAACATGCGCAGGATTTCGGCCGATTCGTTGGAGACGATGGTGTGACGCTCCTTGTCCCACAGCACCGGGACGGTCACCCGGCCAGTGTACTGCCGATCGGCGGCCAGATAGACCTCATACAGTGCCTGCGCGCCATTGACGGGATCGCCCGTGACGCATGGTCCTGGCGAGAACGTCCAGCCACGCTCGCGCATGAGCCAGTGCACGACGGACAATGAGATGATGTCCTCAAGGCCCTTCAGCCGGCGCATGATCAGCGTACGATGCGCCCAGGGACACGCCAGACTGACGTACAGGTGATAACGGCCCCGCTCCGCAACGAAACCTCCGCTGCCGGTCGGCCCCGGCGAGCCGTCTGCAGTGACCCAGTTGCGAAAGGCGCTCGGTGGCCGCACGAAACGGCCGCCGGTCGAGGACGTGTCAAAAGTAACATCCCGCCACTCGCCATTCACAAGCATACCCATCGGTTCCCTCCATGACCCCGTCTTCAGGCTCTTCGGCGACTGCCCATCGCACCCGTATGCCGCGGCCCGCGGTCAATTCCTCTGGGCTGTCCAGGCACCTGCGCACCGTGACTCACCCGAGCGGCCGCTCCAGACGCCCCGGCCCGACGCTCCGGACAATCTGCCAGATCCCGACGCGTATTTTTGTCCGACCCTGACTGAGGCGTGAACGGCGCCCGACGGAGCGACATGGCCCCTGAACGTCAGGATGTTGGGATGGCTGACGTTTCCGTTCAACACGTCGACCGTGAAATTGTAGGCAGGATCGCAAGCACCGCGCTGGGTCACGAAGGTGAGATTCCAGGTCCCATCGAAGCGCGAGGCCGCGAGGGCCGGGCGCGCAATCCCTGCGGATCCGGCGAGAACGAGACACACGAAAACCGCTCTCGTTGCACGGCTAGGGGGCCACCACATTCTATTGCTCATGATTTTTCTCTTTGCTGCTAGCTGTCTGGTCTGAAGCCGGCGAAGACCTCAACTGTGCTCGTTCGATTCCACCGCAGGCATGTAGTGTTCTTCCTCCCGCCGGCTCCGCCCTGCCGCGACCGCTCTCGCGGTTAGGACTTCTTCGACTGAACATGGGGACGGAGCTATCTCTGCCGCAAGACCGTCTACGAAACGGTTTGGCGATGTGCCCGCGTCTTCAACCACCTGCTGCGGCGACGTCGAGGTGATCATAATCGTATCCGCGTCCACGTTGATTGGCGCAAGTCCGTGCGAATAGCTCCTGAAACGGCGCTCATAAGGATTGCGGCGTGAGGCGTCGACAATGGCGATCCGGATGCGCGCTCCCGAAGCGCCCAGGTCGGATAGCGCTCCTTCGATCTCCACGCCATTGTGCCGGACATCGCGCTCCCGCCAGATCTTCGCGTCAACAGGAATCATGTAGTTCTGGCCTTCCGACTGTATTCCGAAGCCACCGAAATAAACCAGCACGACCGATCCGGGCCGCGCCGCGGCCTTCAGGCCGTCAATGGCTTCAATCATCCCTGCGCGAGTTGCGTCCCGAACAATGACAACGGAGAAACCATGGCTGCGCAGGCCGCTGGCCAACGCATCCGCGCCGTCAGTCACGTCTACCATGGCCGCGTCGGCGTCCGGGTAGTTCGCGTTGGCGATCAAAAGCGCCAGATGGTCCGAGCGCGCGGTTCGAAACTGATCGGCACTGTGCGGGATGGTAACCGCCGCCCGGTGCGGGAAGCTATACGCCGCCTGCACCAAACCGATCGAAAGGAGGCCAGTAGACAGCAATCCGAATAGGGCCGCAGTCACAGCTGTTCTGAATGGTCCTGTTTGCGACATGATCGCCTCCATTTGTCGATCTGTCCGTACTGCGCTGGCGCGTCGTGTTGCTGCCGCGCAGTACGTGGGCCGAGCTTTCACCCGCGGCGGGCGTCAAGGCTGAATCGGCCCGCTCCGAAGGCGACCACCTGCATAAGACCGCCAGCCATCGCGACGTTCTTGAAGAAATGGATGAACTGGTTCTGGTCGGCGAAGTGATTGTGGAATGCGAGCGCCGCGGCGATCGAGAACACAGCAAGCAGCGCGGCCGCGACGCGGGTCTGGTAACCGACGATCAGGGCCAGACTGCCACCGATCTCGACCGCTACGGCGATCGCATATCCGACCCACGGGTAGGGAAGGCCCGCCGAGGCAATATAGCCAACGGTGAAGCTGGGCGCTGCGAGCTTGGACAGACCTGAAAGCAGGAAGATCGCTGCGATCAGAACCCGCCCGATCACCGTGATGAAATCGTTTGAAATGTTGGCGGGGACGAATTGGTCGACCGCGTGGCTTGAGACAGAGTTGGACATGACGAAGCTCCTTTGGAACGGCTCACCCGGCATCGGGCTGCTCGTGTACGCAAGGTGATACCTGCCGCCTTCTCTGAAAAGCCGAATAATATAGACGGTTACCTTCTATATTTTCGAACGTTGGCGGCACGCCACCGTGCTTCTCTACAAGGTCCGCCCTGGGCTGCCCGAAGAAATGCCCGTAAAATTGGATTGTTCGGTTGGCGGCCCGCTCACAAGCTCTTTATTCTTTCGTTACCGCATGCAGGGCGTTAGAGGTGGGCCGAAGTCCCACATGTTGTTGTCATTTAAGTTCGCTGAGAGGCACCATGGATGAAGGCATCGCGCCGGCGCGCCCGGCATCCTACGACAAGAAGGTTGGCTTGGTTCTGCAAGGCGGCGGCGCGCTCGGCAGTTACCAGGCCGGCGTTTACGAGGCGCTGGCGTC
>DATMPH010000033.1:0-2115 GCA_035567755.1 Rhizomicrobium sp. | reverse complement strand
AAATTGAATGTCGTGCTGATGCAACTCAAATCATCCGCCCGTGCAAAAGCCGGCGCCGCAACGAAGAGTACTGTTGCCATAAAACACAGTTTCACTTTCGACCTCCATTTCCAAGGCGCCTAGGGGCCGCCCGCGGTTCGTTCGATTTCCGGTGCAGAGGCTTCATCCAACATTGCCCGCAAAAAGCAATGCTCTGAATCGGCCGAAAGTTCCTATATGCACGGGCAGCAGGTTCTCGTGAACCCGTCAGATCACGACCGGCTTGCGCGCCATATTCCAGTCGATTAGGCCCGCTTTAGACTTGGCCGATCACGGAAGTGTGATTTTCCATTGTCTCGCGAAACCGGGTTCCGCATTCGCGGAACGTGCTCGCGCGCATCACTCAGCAGTCCACGGATACACGGTTCGGTCGGACTTACCATGAAAGACAATCGTGCGCACTCGCGCGCGGTCCCGGCGCGGGAGCGGTTGAAATTCGGTTGGCGTATTCTCCGGGGTGCTCAACCCAGCTGATTCCGGCGTTGGAGCGCCGGAAAGGAGACCACGCCATGACGAAGAATACCATGAAGACGGCGGCTGTTGCCGCCGGCACCATGCTTTTCGACGATTGGTTCGATCCGATCGAGGACGCGGTTCGCGAGAGAGTGCGCGGCGTCATCGAGACGATCATGGAGGAGGAGCTAGACGCAACTCTGTCACGCCCCCGCTATGGACGGCGGAAGGCGGCCGGAAGTATCGATGACGCCGCGCCCATAGTCGGCTCCCGGCACGGTCATCGCACGCGCACGCTGACGGGCACGTTCGGAAAAACCGAGATCGCCGTGCCGCGCGCCCGAATCAAGGGCGAGGACGGCAAGACGAACGAGTGGAAGAGCAAATCGCTTCGGGCCTACCAGCGGCGCACGAAACAAGCCGAAGCTCTGATCGCGGGCGTCTATCTGTCCGGGACCAACACGCGCCGGGTGCGTCGCGCGCTTTCGGCGGTTTTCAAAGGCGCGGTTGGCAAGGATGTGGTCAGCCGCACCTGGCGCAAGGTGAAGGGAGATTGGGATGCTTGGAACGCGCGCTCCCTGAAGGACGAGCCGATCATCCGTCTAATTCTCGACGGCACGGTCGTGCGCGTGCGGCTCGACAAGAAGGCCACGTCGATTTCGCTTCTCGTGGCGCTGGGCGTGCGGGAAGATGGCCAGAAGGTGCTGCTGGCGGTCAAGAATATGGGCGGCGAAAGCGAGGCGGCCTGGCGAGCGCTCCTCGACGATCTTGTCAAATGTGGCCTGAAGACGCCGGAACTCGTCATCGTCGACGGCGCCCCGGGGCTGGATGCGGCGCTGGCAGTGTTGTGGTCCGATGTCGCGATTCAGCGCTGCACGGTGCACAAGCATCGCAACCTTCTCGCGCATGCGCCGGAGCGGCTGCACGAAGAAATATCGAACGACTACAAGGATATGATCTACGCCGACACGAAGCAGGAGATCGCGACGAAGCGCCCGGCGTTCATCCGCAAGTGGCGCCTAAAGTGCAAGGCCGTCGCCGATAGCCTGGAAGAGGCCGGCGACAAGCTCTTCACCTTCACGCACTTCCCGAAAAGCCAATGGAAATCGATCCGCACGTCGAATGCGATCGAGCGATTGCATGAAGAGTTCAAGCGACGGATCAAGACACAGACCGTGCTGCCCTCTGCGGAAACCGCGGCCATGTTGTTTTGGGCTCTGCTGGCTTCTGGCCAGATCACGATGCGCAAGGTGGACGGCTGGCAGAGCCTCGCCGAGAAGCCTTCCGATCAGATCATTGACCTCGCCGCCTGATGCGGTAACCTCGTCACGCTGGAGATCGCGCCAACCTCAATTCCAACACAAATCGCGACGGCACCCGGCGATGAAAACTCCCTGATTGAGGCCGACCAGTCTCGTTCCCCTGTGGGCAAAGTTATACGAACATGGCGATGTCAATTTATCGAAGGAACACGCCGACTTTGCGGACGTCGGTTTGGCGCTGCTGGGCTTCGCGTCCGGTAGCATGGATGCGCTGGCCTTTTTCAATCTCGGCCAGGTTTTTCCGTCGGCAATGACCGGCAACACCGCTTTGCTTGGCCTCGCGCTGGGGCAAGGCGACGTG
>DATMPH010000032.1:0-13354 GCA_035567755.1 Rhizomicrobium sp. | reverse complement strand
TGGACAGCGCGTACACATTTCCGCCGTTATAGGCGCCATAGGTCGTGCCGTAGAAGACTCCGTCCGGACCGGGCATCGGTCCCGTAAAAGGCGTGGAGCCATTGCTGCCATCGAATGTCAGCAGCGTGGTTTCCTTCCAGGAACCGTTCGAGTTTGTCAGTTTGAAGGCTTGGCCGTCGGCTGATTTCTCGTCGCCCGAACCGGTTCCGTACAGCGATCCGTTCTTGAAATGTAGAGTTCCAAGGGGCTCCCCCGTCCCGGAATCCGGAAAGCTGTAGAGCACGGTTTCTGTTGCCGCCGTGGCGGGCAGCGCAAAAGCCGCCAGAACCGCGAAAGCAATCGCAATCCGATTGACAGGACGACGCTTCATTCGGACCACCACGTGCAGCAAGAGAATGCTGGTCGAGCAACCCTGCGCCATTACTCCGCCGAAAGCCACAGGCTCGTGCAGAAGGAAAGCGACCCTCTACGGCCTCGGCGTCTTGCCGCGCTGCTGCTCCCTACGGGATAATCTTCCACACTGTTCCGAGATTATCTGTGCCACCCAGCGCTGTTGTGCCGTACAGGGCACCGTTCTTGTCGAGAATAACGCCGCCCTGCGGATAACTCCCATCGCTATCGCCCTCAAAACTGTGGAGGATGGTCTCATTCCACGCACCACCGGATTGTGTCAGTTCGAACACGATTCCGACTCCCGGGTAACCAGGAGTGCCGCCCTCGGATGTCGTCCCGTACAGGCTTCCGGACGGACCCCAGCTGAGCCCCGCGAGTGGGTTAGCGCCATCCTGATTAAACGAATCGAACTCGTGCAGAGTGGTTTCAGTCCATTTGCCGGCCGACCGCGAGACCATGAAGACCACACCCTCGTCGGTAGCGCCGCCCGCATAAGTCGTACCATAAAGTGCGCCGTTTTTATCCCTGATCAGCGTGCCCCAGGGCTCATAGCCATCGCTGCCGCCCGTGAAGGAATAAATGATCTTCAATTTCCACACGCCGCCAGACTGAAACAGCTTGAAGACCGTGCCGTTGCCGCCAGCGTCGCCGCCGTATTGTGTGGTCCCATAGAACGTCCCCGATCCAGCCATGAGGAGTCCGGAATAGGGAAACCACCCGTCGCCATTTTGTCCGGTGAATGAGTAGAGCACGGTCTCGGTCCAAACACCGTTGACGTTGCTCAATTCAAACACGGTGCCCACATTATAGGCGCCGCCATAGTAGGTCGTCCCATACAGGTTACCGGACCCGTCCATGACGAGATCGCAATACGGCTGCGCACCGTCGCCCGCTGTCCCTCCGAAGGCCCAGATTGTTTGGTGGGCCCACTTTCCGCCGCTCTTGACCAACGCGAACACATTACCGCCATTATAGGCATCGCCGGCCGAACTCGTGCCATACAGAACTCCGTTCGCATCCCGAATCACCCCCGCGGCGGGCATGGCGCCGTTGATCTTGTCGAACGTCAGAAGAGACGTCTTCGCCCAAGAGCCGCCCTCATTCCTCAGTTTGAAAATCTGGCCGTAGGTCGGTACCAGCGCGTCACCGACGCTGCTTCCATAAAGCGACCCATTGATGAACCGAAGCCGCCCAGACGGATAGGCGGAATTGTAGTTCTTGAAGCTGTAGAGCACGGTTTCCGTTGCCGCCATGGCGGGCAGCGCCAAAGCAGCCAGAACCGCGAAACCGACCGCAATCCGATTGACAGGACGACGCTTCATTCGGACCACCACGTGCAGCAAGATAACGCTGGTCGTCCAGCCTTACACCAACTGCGTCCGGAGCCAATGGCTGTGTGCAGGCACGTCGGTGCCAGGCGCCTTCTCAACGAGGCTCCAAAGTTCCAGAAAACCCTGAGAAGCAGCTGCTGTTCTCAGCTTGAGGATGCGCAGCTCCATCATGCCGGCACGCGTCTCCGACGGCCGAAAGCTTGCCTTCTGCGAACGCAACGCAAATCGCAAGTCCGCCTCGTGCCACGAGATGCACGTCCATTGCGGGCTTGACGCTGCCCGCCAGCTCCGTCGGGGAATCAGTAAACAGAATCGTAATCCGTCGCCGGATTGCCTATTCGTGCCGCAGGGCTTCGATCGGATCGAGACGCGCGGCCCGCCGCGCCGGAAAATATCCGAACCCGACGCCCACCATCGCGGCGAAGCCTACGGCAACAAGGACGATTGCCGGCTGAAAGACGAACGGCAATTTCAGCGCGGCACAGATGGCCGCGGAACCTCCCAGCCCGACGACCACGCCGATCAAACCTCCCAGTGCGCTCATGACGATGGCTTCGATCAGGAACTGCAGGAGCACGTCGCGTTCGCGCGCGCCGATGGCAAGCCGGATTCCGATTTCCCGTGTTCGCTCGGTCACCGACACCAGCATGATGTTCATGATACCGATCCCGCCGACAAGCAGGCTCACCGCCGCGACGGCGGAGAGAAAAGCCGTGAGGACCAGCGTGACCGTCGTGACGATTTGCGATATCTGCTGCAAATCTTCGACGTCAAAATCGTCAACCTGTCCCGGAATGATATGGCGCGCCTCGCGCATCAGCCGCTGGATCAGATCCTTGACGTGGGGAATGTTCTCCGTCCGGTCGACCAGAACGCGAATGACGTTGACTTCGGTATTGCCTGCGATCTTGCGCTGGACAGCCTTGAGGGGCATCAGCGCCAGTTCGTCCATATCCTGGCCGAACGTATTGACGCCTTTCGGCTCGAGAATACCGATGACTTCGCAGGTGATTTTGTTGATGCGGATGCGCTGTCCGATCGGCATCTGGTCGCCGAAAAGTTCGCGCCGGTCGGTCTCGCCGAGGATGCATACCGATTTGCCCGCCAGGAGTTCGGCCGGAGAGAACTCCCGCCCCGCGACCAGCGCCCAGTTGCGGCTTTCCATATAGGCATTTGTCGTGCCGTTGACCTGGCTGTTGTGGTTGTGGTCGCCGTTGACAAGCACCGCCTGCTCCGCAAGCTCGGGCACGACGTGGGACAGGTCGGGGACTTCCCGCTGAATCTTGTCGACAATGGACATGTCGAACGGCGTGACCGCCGTCGGCGGGCCGTTCTGCTGACCCGGAATGATCGCCAGAAGATTGTTCCCGAGCGATGCGAATTCGCCGGTAACTTTCTGATTTGCGCCCGCGCCCAGCGTCACCATCAGGATGACGGCACCGACGCCGATCACGATGCCGAGCGTAGTGAGGGAGGCGCGCAGGAGATTGTTGCGGATTTCGCGCAACGCCAGCAACAGCGCGTTCCTGATCATTGGGGCGCGCCCGTGTCGGAGACGATCAGCCCGTCGTGGAACCGCACCTGACGGCGCGCATAGGCCGCGACGTCCTCTTCATGCGTCACCAGAACGATCGTGAGTCCGCGCTGCGTGTTCAGCGAAGTCAGCAATTGCATGATTTCGTGGCTCTTCGACGAGTCGAGATTGCCCGTCGGCTCGTCGGCGAAAACGACGGATGGCGAGCTTACAAGGGCGCGCGCGATCGCGACGCGCTGCTGCTGGCCGCCCGACAGTTCGGCCGCGGTGTGATGCCAGCGATCTGCCAGTCCGACTTGCGCCAGGGTTTCCATGCCGAGGCGCCGTCGTTCGGCTTTCGGGACGCCGCGATAGATGAGCGGGAGCTCAAGATTCTCAAGTGCCGTCGTCCGCTTCAGGAGATTGAAGCCCTGGAAGACGAAGCCGAGATAGTGGCGGCGGAGCAGGGCGCGCTGCTCGCGCGTCAGGCTGCCGACATTCGCACCGCGGAAGTAATAATGTCCCGCCGTCGGGACATCGAGACAGCCAAGGATGTTCATGCAGGTCGACTTGCCGGAACCCGACGGTCCCATCACGGCAACGAACTCGCCCTCATGCACGGCGAGGTTCATTCCCGCGAGCGCAACGACCTCGGCTTCACCCGATCCGTAGACTTTGGTGACGTCGCGAAGATCGATGAGCGGCTGACCATCGGCCATCACACGCACGCCCCGACACGCATGGCGCGACGGCGCATTACGAGCCCGGCTGCTTCGCCGGTTTGTCGGCGAGATCGGTGACGACCTCGTCGCCCACCTTCAGGTCGCCGGCCAGGACCTGCGTGGATCGTCCGTTGGTCGCCCCCAGCCTGATATCGTGCGGTTTGAGCGTCTTGCCGTTCTCGGTCCAGACCCGGCCGCCATTCAGTCCGTTCAGCGTCGGGGGGGCGGGTGGCGCGCTCTTCTTGACGTCCTCGGGCGGGACGAAGCGCAAAGCCGCGTTCGGCACCAGGAGCGCATTTCTGATCGTCGCCGCTTCGATCTCCGCGGTCGCCGTCATGCCCGGCCGCAGCAACCGGCCCTCGTTACGCTCACGCAGCACGCCCTGATAGGTGACGACTCCCTGCACGGTTTTTGGTGCGTTGTGGATCGAAACCAGCCGGGCGGAAAACCGGCGCGTGGGATAGGCGTCGACCGTGAAGGTCGCCGCCGCGCCCGAACGAATCAGTCCGACGTCGGCTTCATCGATGTCGACGTCCAGCTCCATCTGGCTGAGATCGCTCGCCAGCGTGTAGAGAACCGGCGTCGAAAACGTGGCCGCAACGGTCTGGCCGGCCGAAACCTTGCGGTCGAGCACAACGCCGTCGATAGGCGAATAGATCGTGCAATAGGACAGCAGCGTCTGATCCTGCTGAACCTGCGCGCGCGCCAGGTTCACGCCCGCGACCGCTCGCGCAAGATCGCCCGTGGACGTATTCAGCAGCTCGCGCGGAACCGCATCACGCTTCCCCAGTTCCGCATCGCGCGCGTGGGTCAGAGACGTCTGCTGAAGCGTCGCCTGTGCCTGCGCCAGGCTGGCCCGTGCCTGTTGAAGCTGCGCCAGGTATTGGTCGGTGTTGATCAGGGCCAGCACCTCGCCCTTTGTCACATGGTCGTTGAAATCGACCATGAGCCTGTCGATGCGGCCCGACACTTCCGCGCCCACATCGACCTGGTTGCGCGGTGCGAGCGTACCGGTGGCGCTGACAGTGACGGCGAGCGTCCCGCGCGTGACCGGCTTCGTCACGTAGGTATGGGCCGCTCCGCTGCGCAGGTAGAACCACGTGGCCGCGCCGACGGCCAGCAGCGCAAGTCCGATCCACAGCCAGAGGCGTCGCCGCTTTCGCCTGCGGCCGAGGCCCAGCCGCGATTCGAGCACGCGATCAGGCGTGGGAGTGGCGCGAACGTCGTTCACGGGTTTGAACCAGAAGCCCCAGCATGCAGCCCATCGACACCGTAGCACGAATTCCTTGAAAGGCATCATCAGCCTTTTGCAGATTTATTTGAGTCAAGAGAAGTCTTAGCTTCTCCAGGAAGCGCATGCTCGTAAAGTTCCTGCGGATCGTAAATCCCGCCTGACGTGTACAAGGAGTTATGGAGTGGCGCCCATGCGAATGCTCATAGCGGGTGCCGGTGCAATCGGCGGCTATTATGGCGGTCGGCTGGCCAAGGCTGGACGGGACGTCGCCTTTCTGGTCCGACCGAAGCGGGTCGAAAAATTGAGCGCCGAAGGTCTCCAGATTGTAAGCCCGAATGGGGATGCGAAGATCATACCGCAACTTGTGACGGCCGATGGCTTGAACGGTCATTACGACGCGATTTTGCTTGCCGTGAAGGCGTACTCGCTTGATGCCGTTCTTGCAGATATGGCGCCGGCCATAGGACCAGATACGATCATCTTGCCGGTTCTGAATGGCATGAAGCACGTCGACACCATTTCCGCGCGATTCGGCAAGCAGGCCCTGGTGGGCTGTGCATGCAGAATCTCCGTGGATCTGGACGAAAAGGGACATGTACTTCAACTCGGTCCGCAGGAAGACATGGCGTATGGTGAAATGGATGGCAGCGCCTCTGGCCGCATCAGGGCGCTGGACGCTTTCATGCAAAATGCCGGCTTCAAAGCGCGCCTGTCTGCGGCTATCGCACGCGAGATGTGGGAGAAGTGGATTCTCCTGGCTGCGTTGGGCGGCATCAATTCGCTCATGCGCGGCAACATAGGTGAGGTGGAAGCCGCGCCCGGCGGCACGGCATTTGCGACGAGCTACCTCGAAGAGATTGTCGCAGTGGTGCGGGCCGTTGGAATCACGCCGGATCCGGAATTTGTGAAACTCGCGCATGGCCTTCTGACCGCGAAGGGTTCGTCCATGGCCTCGTCAATGTACCGCGATCTCCAAAAGGGCGTGCCGATCGAAGCTGACGCAATCATCGGCGATTTGTTGGTCAGGGGATCAAAGGCCGGACTGGACACGCCGCGGATAGCAATCGTTTACGCGAACCTGTGCGTCTACCAAAATCGCCTGAAGCGGCTCAGGTCGTAGCGGATCGAATCCAACACTCCGTACCCCAAAAATTGTCACCGCCCGGCTGCTCTCCCGGTTGAACCCTGCGAGATTCACACATGGTGACTGTTTCAGGTTCCTCCCTCGCGCGAAGCGCGGGGGAGGGGGACCGCGAAGCGGTGGAGGGGGCGGCCGCCTGCTCGATGCTGACGAGTACACCCCCGATCGCTTCGTCGTTCAGAATATTTCGCGCCGGAAAACCCGAATGCTGTTCACACCATCAATTTCGCCGGCCAGGCGTGCCAATGCGCAGTAGAAATTCGGAATATACGGGGCTTTCGGATGCGGTCGCCCGAATCGCAACTCATTCAATCGCCCGCCGCGAAACCGTTCCCAGAGCAGCACTTCCGGCAGCGTCATCGTGCTCCGCAATTTGCGCGTGCGTTTGAGCGTCAGGTCGGGTGCGCATTTGGATTCTATACGACCTCTTTTGGTCCGTACGATTGCATCTCGCATAAGTTCAAACCGCTTGTGGGCAGCCGCCCCCTCCACCGCTTCGCGTCCCCCTCCCCCGCGCTTCGCGCGAGGGAGGAAGCGCGATGAGGCGGTGGATCGTACACCTTTCTAAACTCGCGCGCGCAGAACGCTCACCCTGCGCGACGTTTACGCCGCACGTGCCCGCGCCGGCAGGAACCCCGGATTGCGCAGCAGCGCCGCGCTGACGAACGCGACCAGCAGCCCGACCGGGAAAATTTCGATAAACGTCATCGGCACGCGGAACAGCGGGCTGGCGTATTGCGTGCGGAACGCTTCCATCTCGGCGACCGCTTTCTGGTATTTCGCCCCGCTCACGCCCGCCGCGCGCTTCGCCGCCAGCGTCTCGTTGATGAAAGCCTCGGTGAAGCTGTAATGCGTCAGCGCCAGATACACCTCCCACACCACGGCATAGGCGAGGCCCGCCACGGCCGCGATGCCGAGCCCGATCAGGAACGCCTTGCCGAAACCGATCACGCCGCCCTGCACGTCGTCGCGATATTGCTTCACGCCGACGAGGATCGCCGACAGCGCGACCAGCATGATGAGATAACCGACCCAGAGGCTCTCATGCAGCGGGTTGCCCGCTGGCAGAAGAATGGTGCCGATGATCCCGAGCGCGGCCAGCGCCCCGGCGATCAGGCCGTAGATCGACATCGTGGGGGTCATGCTCCGTGCTCCTTTGCGGTTTGAACGCCGCAATCTTTGGGCGGAATTCGGCCGCCGGTGTATCGCCCAAAAGGGTGAAATCGCCCGTTTCGTCCCTTCGGATGCCGCAAATTCAGGGGATGAGCGCCAGCTCCCGCGCCTTGTTCACCGCCTGACTGCGGCGCGCGACCTCGAGCTTGGCGAACAGGTTGGCGATATGGGTCTTCACTGTGTTCGGCGAGAGCCCAAGGGTTTGCGCGATCTCCTTGTTGGATTGCCCGGCCGCCAGCCGCGCCAGCACCTTCATCTCCTGACCTGTCAGTCCGAGCGAGGCGAGGGCGGCATCGTTGCGCGCAAACGGTCCGGGCGCCGGGCGCGCCGTCAGCTTCCAGCCGACCCAGATTCCGCCGGCCGCGAACGCCGCTCCGATGATGGCGATATAGATCTCCTCCGGGAACAGGCGCACCAGATATTGGTATTGCAGCCACTGAAGGGCGAAGGCGCCAGCGGCCAGAACAAGCGCCCAAAGAACTATGATGCGGATCATCGGCGGCACTGCTCTGACCCGTGGTTGACAGAACCAGCGTAGCGGCCCGGGCCGGAATGCAAAAGAGGCCGGCCCCGTGTCGCGCGCCGAACGAAGCAGTGATGCAATTCCAACGCTCGCACCTAAAGCTTGTCATGGCCCGCCACCCCGATCCGCGCGAGAGCGCGGTCGGAGTGTAAACTCCGAGCGGGCCACCCAGGCGAAACAGCTCAGAGCACATATTCAGCGCGCGGACGCGCGCTTACTGGGTGGCCCGGTTAAACCGGGCCATGACAATTTTTTTTTGAAACAAAGCGAGCGGTGTGCCGACCGCCCGCCGCGTGCGTTCAAGAGCGAGACCGCCCGTTGAGCACGTTCAACAAAGAGATCAGTGGAGAATGACGATGTACACAATCACCGGGATCACCGGCAAGGTCGGCGGCGCGCTTGCGCAGACTTTGCTCGCCTCTGGCCAGCCGGTTCGGGGCGTGGTGCGTGACGCGAGGAAAGGTGAAGCGTGGGCCTCGCGAGGGTGCGAACCCTGTCATGATAGTTCGCGCTCCTCGATCCAATCGACGTAGAGCCGGCGCTCCGCGAATAGCCACGCGCCGTCCACCTTGGCGAATGTGTCGAAGTAACGCAGTGTCGCAATCATCAATCGGCGATGATCACCGTCGATGGTGAGGTGGTGGGCAAGACAATAGGCCTGTCCGGTGGCATGGCTCTTCGTGAGCGATGAGATCGTGCTCTGTCCAACGAAGTGCATGGTGGCGTGATATTTGTTCAGGTCTGCGAAGACCGGGGCGAGGGCCTCGCGGGAGTGCAGCTCTTGCGAAGGCCTGGCGTTCCTGGCGTCCATGTAGACGACGAAGTGGGTGTCTGGCGTGAAGAGGGACATCTGGCCTTCTGCATCGCGTCGGTCGGCGCAATAGGCGTAGGCTTCAACAAGTTCGCGGATCGCAAGTCTGTCGGCGGCCTCGCCAGGCGAGATCACGGTGTGCTTGTTCATGATCGAGCTCCCTGGTGCATGAGCGCGTCAGCGCATCGCGATAACTGCTCCGCGACTTTATCGGCTGCCTTGGGGCCGAAGACGGCGATCATCCGGTTTTCGACGCGCTGTACGGCCTTGTGCGCATCCGCCAATATTTTGCGCCCGCTGGGTGTCAGCTCGCTCATCAGCACGCGGCCATGATCGGGATCGGGATGGCGAGCCAGCAAACCGTCTCGTTCCAGGTTCGCCAGGATACCCTGCATGGATTGCGGTGTTACAAATGCGGCACGCGCCAATCGAGCGTTGGAAAGACCGGGCTCAGCTTCCACGGCCGACAACACCGCATATTGCGGCGTTGTCAGTCCCAACGGACGCAAAGCATTGTCCATGCTTATCCGGAGCGCATGCTGCGCGCGCTTGAGTACGTAGCCAAGACGCTTGGCCACGGACGCAGGCATTGCAGCCGTTGACATATAAGGTTCCTTATATTTTGTATCAGGCCCCTGATAATGAGTAACGCCTGTTTGGCGGTTTGAACAAGAGGCTTTCCCCATGACCATACTCGATCCCAACGACGGCTACGTGGTTCTGATCAACACCTTCACGGTCGAACCGGACCGCGCTGAGGAACTGCTCGGGGCGCTGTCGCGCGCGACGCAACACGGGATGCGTCAGCGGCCCGGTTTCGTATCGGCCAATCTGCACATGAGCCGGGACCGCCGCCATGTCGCCAATTACGCGCAATGGCGAAGCCAGGCCGATCTCGACGCGATGATGTCCGACCCGGCGGCGCGGGTGCACATGAAAGAGGCGGCAGCTATCGCCACATCCTTCGATCCGATTTACTACGCGCTTCGCGAGAGGCACGCGGCAGCCCCGGCGTGAGCCGGTTTTTGGGGTTCGGTGCTGCAAGCGTTTACTGTTGGTGGCGAGGTGCTGGAACCGGGCGCGGCAGAATGAGCCCGCCGGTATATTCAGGCACGCAGAGCCAGTGTCATCGCCTGGTCTTCCGAAAGTGCCGCGCCGGTCTTGCGGAGCCGGGTATTTTCATCGTCCGGTAACGCGTCGCGCAACAGAAGGCGCAACCGCTGCACCGCGCGCAGCGCCATCGGCAAGCGCGAATGATCGTTATTCCGGTAGACGGCATCCGCATAGCCGGCGAGGAGTGCCGCGTCGGTAATACGGCCGGCGAGGCCGCAGCGCAGGGCAAAATGGTCGAACAGCCAAAACAGAGCGGCCTCGTCGCGCAGCAGAGGCGCGGCTTCGCGCGCGGTCAGCAACGCTTCGTGCAGATTGCCCTGCGCCGTGAACGCGCTGGCAAGAAGCCCGAGCACGTGCGCGCGCAGGTAGGAGTGGGGCGTCTCCTGCAGCCGAACTGTGAGGTCGCCCGCTGCCGAAATGGCGCCATCGATGTCCCCGCTGTTCAGAGCAATTTGCACCAGATTGGTGGCCACCGTCAGGGCTACGCGATCGATGCCGGAGGCTTCGCACAGACTGAGCGCTTCCTCTCCGGCAGCGCGCGCCGTCGCGGAGCGCCCAAGACTGGATTCGAGACACATTTGCGCGGCGTAAGCCGTGGCGAGCATCCGTGTACGCTGCAGGGGCCCGAGCAATCTCAGCGCTTCCGCGATCGCTTTCTCCGCCTCTTCGAACCGGCCCAAAAGGAGAAAGGCGAATGCCTGAACGGTGAGCGCGCCGCCGAGGCGGGGAAGGTCGCCCAGCGCACGGTATAACGCGCCCGCGCGATCGAGCTGTGCCTCGGCGGCAATCACAGCCGCTGTGTTCACCCACAGCTCTCCCAGCCCCCGGCGCAACTCGGCCTCCTGCTCCGGCGGCGTGCCGGCGTGAAGGCAAGCGGCTGCTGCATTCAGCCGCCGCTCGCCTTCCACGCGCAACGACAATTCTCGCCACAATGGCCATGAAGCACCTGCGAGCGCCACAGCCAGATCGCTGTCCGCATCCATCGACCAGTCGAGCGCACTGCGCAGGTCGTCAATCAGCGGTCCATAGCGATCGAGCCAGACGGCATCGCGCGTGGTTTCCCATTCGGCCATCGCGCTTTCGAGACTATGAAGCACGTAACGCGCATGCCTTCGCCGCGTCGCCTCGCAGTCGTCGGACGAAGCCAGTATCTCCCCCATGAAGGCTCGTGTCGTTTCCAGAAGACGATGGCGTTGTGCGTTCGAACCCGGCACGACAGAGATCATCGATTTGCGGATCAAAGTCGCGAAGTGTTCGAGTATTTGACCGCTCGGGATATCGTCGTCGCCCGCCACTGCTTCAGCCGCCTGCAGATTGAAACTGCCGGCGAAAACGGCAAGTCTGCGGAGCACTTTCTTTTCGGCCGCAGATAGCAGGTCGTGACTCCATTCCAGCGTTGCATGCAACGTGGAATGCCTGAGCGGCGCCGAAGTCCTGGCACGAAGCCAACTCCTGATGGAACCGCCCAGCTTCGCGTCCAGAGTCTCAAGCCCCAGTACACCTACCCATCCGGCGGCAATTTCGATGGCGAGCGGCAGTCCATCGACGTGACGGCAGATGCTGGCGACGATGGGCGTGTCCTTGTCGGTCATGTCGAAGTGCGCGTCCGCGCTTGCCGCGCGCTCGACAAAAAGCTCGACCGCTGCGGTTTCGCGTATGGCCTCGGGGCGCGTCGCATCATCGCGCGGCAGGGCGAGCGGCGGCAATTCGAAGACCTGTTCTCCCGAGCAGCACAGGGCCTGGCGGCTGGTCGCAAGAATTTTGACGCCGGGCGCCGCGCGAAGAATCGATTCACACAATGTCACCGCGGCGCCGATCACATGTTCGCAATTGTCGAGAACGATGAGGAGTGTCCGCCGCGCCAGATGGCGCGCCAGAGTGTCGAGCGGTTTCGCATTGTCGCCGATTTCGATGCCGAGAACGGCGGCGGCGGCCTCGAACAGCAGATCGGTGTCTTTCAAATTTGCCAACTCGACAAGCCAGACGCCATCGGGGAACTGGGTCGCGCTCCTGCTGGCGGCGTGCAACGCAAATTTGGTCTTTCCGACGCCGCCAGGTCCCGTCAGGGTGAGAAGACGCCGGCGTTCGAGGAGCTTCGCCGCGACACGAAGTTGTTTGCGCCTGCCAATCAGCCGGGCACCTTCGACGCCGTCGCCGGACCAGGCCGAGCCGAAATTTCGCGGTCGGCGTTTGTCCGGCCGCGCTGGGTGCGCCATCTGCGTACGCTGAATTTGCGCCGTGAAGCGATAGCCATGTCCCTGCTTGTTGACGATGCATTCGTCACCGATGACCCTGCGCAACGCATTGATGTGGACATAGAGCGCGTTGTCGGTGACGGCGGTTCGGCCCCATACGCGCGACACCAGATCGTATTTGGGAATGATGGAACCCGCCTTTTCGACAAGGGCCACGAGAAGGCGAATATCCGTAGAGCCCAGGAGTACCGGAACGCCGTCCGCATAGAGGCGGCGCTCGGAGGTGTCCAATGCGAACCGTCCGAAACTGTGCAGTTCGCGCATTTTACTAGACCTTTGAAACCTATGGTGTTTCTTCCGAAGATTTAAGAACCTTAATGAGGACACACAGGGCTTGAACGGTCAATAGTGCTGGGGGGAAGTGCTGAGGCGAATAGCCTACCGGTCTTACCATCCAGGAACGCCGGCACCGGGAACGTGGACTGATTCACGGCCCAAGGAGAATCTTATGTCAAAACCCATGTTGCGAATCTCAAACAAATTCGGCTGCGGCCTGGCACTGGCCCTGCTGATTCCAGTTGGCGGCGCTCACGCGAAGAGCACGGAGACTGTGCTCTATTCGTTCACCGGGGGGGCTGATGGCAGTAACCCCTTCGCTGGCCTGATCAAGGACGCATCGGGCAACCTCTACGGCACAACAGTGGAAGGCGGTGCGCATGGCCTCGGCACCGTCTTTAAGCTTGCACCGGACGGCACCGAAACGGCGCTCTGGAGCTTCACCGGCGCTGATGGCTCCTACCCCGAGGGTGGCCTGATCATGGACACATCGGGCAACCTCTACGGCACCACCTCGTCTGGCGGCGCGGACGGCGACGGCACCGTCTTCGAGGTTGCTCTCAACGGTGCCGAGACCGTGCTCCATTCGTTCACGGGCGGATCCGATGGCAAAGGCCCCCAGGCTGGCCTGATCATGGACAAGAAAGGCAAACTCTACGGCACGACGTTGTTCGGCGGCACGAATGGCGACGGCACCGTGTTCAAGGTTGCTCCCGGCGGCGCCGAAACGGTGCTCTATTCATTCACGGGCAAAGCCGATGGCTCCTTGCCCGGGGCCGGCCTGATTCGCAGGAACGGCAATTTTTACGGCACGACGGAAGGAGGCGGCGCGGAGAACCTCGGCACCGTCTTCAAGCTTTCACCGGACG
>DATMPH010000031.1:0-34081 GCA_035567755.1 Rhizomicrobium sp. | reverse complement strand
ATTTCTCAACGGAGCCGGCGTGGTGTGGACCGAACATACGAAAACTATGGTCGGCCCTGGCGACGTCCTCTTCCTGCCGCGCAAGCTTGCCCACTCTGTTCAATGCACCGTCGATGGTGGCTTCGATGTGGTCGGAGTGATTTGCCCTGGCGACAATCCCTCGATCAGCTACTAGCGAGCCGCGCGCTCGCCCACTCCGGAGTCAGGTGATTTCGATTGCCACACCGGTTTCACTCTTTGGCTCGACCGGCGTGATGGCACGACGAATCCGGGTCTTCCAGATGAAGTAGGCGCCCGACAGCAGCGCAAGCCAAGGTACGCCGACAATCCAGGAAACATTCCAGAACGCAGTGTCGAGACCCATCGTAATAAGCAATGCGATCAGCAGGATCAGGCCGGCGATCTGCATAAATGGAAACAGCGGCATGCACACAGGAAGGTCTGCTGCCCGGTGAAATCGGCGAAAGCTCAGATGACTGACCAGGATCATGATCCAGACTACGATCGCGCCGAAAAGCGCAACGCCTTGCAGGTAATTATAGGCGAGCGGGGTGAACCACGAGACCGCCGCTGCGGCGAGGATGAACCCGCCCGAAAGAAGAGTTGCCCCAGTTGGGGCCCCGGCCCTGCTCAACCGGCCGAGGAACGCCGGCGCGTAGCTTCCGCGCGAAAGTGAAAACATCATCCGCGAGCAGAGATAGACATTCGTGTTCATGCTGGATAGTGCAGCGCTGATGACGACGAAGTTCATGATGGAGGCGGCATAAACGATACCGGTATGCGAGAAGACGCGCACGAAGGGGCTCTCTGCAACGACTTTCGCGCCGGTTTCCGTCCAGGGTATGATCGTGACAACGATGCCCAGAGCGAGGATATAAAACACCAACAACCGCACCACCATCGTGCGCAAGGCACGCGGAATCGCAATCTCGGGGTTTGGCACCTCTCCAGACGTAACCGCGATGACTTCGATGCCGTTGAAGGACAGAACGCCCATGATCACGGCCATCCACATGCCGCGCAGACCGTTGGGAAAAAAGCCACCTGACAGCCGGGTGAGGTTATGGAGACCGACGGGCGGGCGCCAGACGCCGAAAATGTTCGCCATGCCCAGGATGATGAACAGAACAATGGCCGTCACTTTGATGAACGCAAACCAGTATTCGACCGAACCGAATTTGCTCACCGATCGGGAATTCACGTAGAGCAGAACCGAGGCGAATCCGAGCGACCAGAGCCATATTGGCGCGCCGGGAAACCAATAGGTCATGTAAACTCCCGCCGCGACGGCCTCGCCACCGACGGCAATGACCTGGGCGAACCAATAGGTGTAGCGAATGATAAATCCGGCCCAGGGATTGAGATAGGTCTCGGCATAGGTGCCGAACGAGCCCGCGGTGGGGTGCACGACTGCCATTTCCGAGAGGCTGAACACCATGACGACGGCTACGAATCCGGCGATCCCATAACTGATCAAAACCGACGGTCCGGCATAACCGATGGCAATGCCGCTGCCCATGAACAACCCCGTGCCGATGGCGCCACCCAGACCGATCATCACCACCTGGGCCTGGGTCAACCCTTTATGGAGACCCTTTTCGCGATCGACGACCGATGTTTCGTCCATGCCGGTCTCCGGTATGCCGTCGAATGCCAGACGCCAATCGCGCGACGGCCTCGATCGAGTCATTCTAAGGCCGTCATGTCTGGCATCAACCGATGCATCGTGCTGGACTGACTCACCAGGACCGCGCGAGAACCAGAATGGACGCAGATTTTCCTGTCGAAGCCGTTCGCTCGAAGTTTCCGGCTCTCAAGCGTGCCGCGCCGTTCGTCTATTTCGACAATGCAGCCGGCGCCCAGTTGCCACAGAATGTGCTTGATGCGATCGAGCGCCATCTGGTGGACTTCAACGTGCAGCGGGGAGGGCGTTACGAAAAGAGCCGCGAGGTCGATCGTGGTATTGCTGTCGCCCGCGAAAGAGTTGCGACGTGGCTGAACGCGAATGATCCGTCGGAGGTGGCGTTCGGCATGAACGCTACGTCATTCATCCGCCTGGTCAGTCTCGCAATTGGTCAGACCGTTGAACCGGACCGCAACGAGTTTGTCATCACCGACCTCGATCATGATGCCAACGTCGCTACGTGGCTTGCCCTGAAACGGGTGGGCGCCGAGTTCGTCTGGTGGAAAATGCGCGACGACGGGACGCTCCATGTGGAGGATCTGCTACCCCTCCTGTCGCAAAAGACACGGCTGGTGGCGTGCACGGCAGTTTCACACGCCCTCGGGTCGCTCGTGGACATTGCTGCCGTCGCAAAAGCCGCACATAGCGTTGGCGCGGAGATGTTCCTTGATTGTGTGCACTATGGTCCCCACGCCCTGATCGATGTCCAGGCGTGGGACTGCGACTATCTGGTTTGCTCCGGCTACAAAGCCTTTGCGCCACATATGGGCTTCCTGTGGGGAAAGCGTGACAAGCTTCTGCTCCTGCCGACCTTCCGGGAAGAGTTCATTCCTGACGAACCACCATACAAGATCGAGGCCGGCACGTTCATCTACGAAAACGTTTCCGGAATGAGCGCAGCGGTCGACTATTTTGAAGCTCTGGGTCGCGAACTCAGCCCGCCGGGGGTTCCTCGGATGCCCCGTGACTGTCTCGAAACCGCCATGTCGGCGATCAGGGCCTATGAGCAGAGATTGTCGCGCGGCCTCCTGGAAGTACTCACCGAGACCCGAGCCACGGTCTACGGCATCCGTGAACCGACGCGGATCGCAGAGCGCGTGCCGACGGTCTGTTTCAACCTTGGCGAACAGCGTCCGGCAGAAGTGGTGGAACGAATGGCGCAGGCTGGCTTCGGTATTCGCGATGGCCACATGTACGCACCCCGGCTAATGGGCCGCCTTGGGTTGGCGATGGATCGCGGCGCGGTGCGGGTTTCGTTGGTCCACTACAACACGCTTGACAAAATACATCGCTTCGGCGCGGCACTAATGAAAATCAGCAGCGGTGTCTGGCAGTGAAAGCCCACGCGTACGGACAAACCAGGGCCCCCGACATTGTGCGCGGCATGAATTGAACATGCACGGGGACGGACGGGGAGCATCGAGATGGTGCCAGGTGAGTTTGCTGCGTAGTGGCGCTGAATCCGCGCTGGCTTCGAGGAAATCGCTGCCCGGCTATCCAGCTCTCATCCATCAACCTGGACTGCCCGGCCTTCATGGTTAGACCGCGGCAGTGTAAGGTTTGGCGCACGTGCGGGGAAGTACAGGACTTCATCCTCGATCGTGTTGGCTAACCTTCGCCGATACTACAGTCACCGACCAGCGGAATAAAACCGCCTGCAAACGCGTCCTAAGAGAGAAGCGCATCGGAGGAAAACCTGCGTGCCGTGCTTGCACCGCCCGCAGAATCGAAGGTTATGACCAAGAAGCGCACGAGAAGCGAACGCGCCCTTCTGTTGGCGGCAAAACTCGTTGCCCTGACGGTTTACGTTCGTCTTGACAATCGCCGCTACGAGACTTTTCCGGAGAGTCCACCTAAAAACATGGCGACATCATCGAGGAAGCGTACGCGGAACTATGAGCTCCAGATCGCATGGCACGCAGCCGCGGCGTTCGGCGTAAGGCGTACCGGCTGCCGAGTCTGACCGTCATCTGGCCACCGCAGGCAACTGTATGTCGCAGACGGCGTTAAAGCTTGTGGGGTGGTTCATCAAACAGCGAATGGCAAGCAATTGCGTCAAACCGCAAGGTTGATATCTATCGCGACCGCCGTCCCGAAGCACGTCGTGCGGCAGGATGACGCCGCCCGAGCCGCGCGAAAAATGTTCGGTACGCGATATGACGCTTTCGACCGTATGGTCGGTGTATTTCAAAACGCTGGTATTGACAAACGTCACGCGGTTCGTCCGATCGAATGGTACTTCGAACCTCGCAGCTGGAAGGAGCGAACGGCGGTCTACCTCGAGGAGGGTCAAGCGCTATTCATCGAGGCAGCAAAAAAGGCGCTCGGCAACGCACATCTGAAAGCGTCCGAAGTCGATGTTGTCGTCACCGTCTCCTCAACAGGCATCGCAACTCCGAGCCTTGAGGCGCGTGCCTCAAAGGCGATGGGATTCCGCGCCGATGTCCAGCGCGTTCCGGTCTTCGGCTTGGGGTGTGCCGGCGGCGCTTCGGGTTTCGCTATTGCCGCTCGCCTGGCCAAATCGCAACCGGACGCCAACGTCCTGCTTGTGGTCGTGGAGCTGTGCACGCTCGCATTCCGCCTGGACCAACTCACCAAGGCAAACATTGTGGCGACGGCACTTTTTGGAGACGGAGCGGCCGCCTGCATCCTGCGCAATGGAGATGGCGGAATTGCGGAGGTCGAGGCAAGCGGCGAACACACCTGGCCCGATACGCTCGATATCATGGGTTGGGACATGGATGCGCACGGCTTCGAAGTGGTTTTTGCGCAGGCAATTCCCTCGTTCGCGCAGGCAAATGTCGGACCAGCAGTCTCCGGGATTCTTGGTCGCGCCGGGCTTGGAATGAACGACGTGGATCGCTTCATTTGTCATCCTGGCGGCACCAAGGTGGTGGCAGCTCTGGAGCAGGCATTGGAAATCCCGCCGGGGACGCTCGACCATGAACGTGCCGTCCTTCGTGATTACGGCAACATGTCGGCACCTACTGTGCTATTTGTCCTTGACCTCGCACTGCGATCGGGCCTGCCACCACGCTCCGTGTTGATGGCTATGGGTCCCGGTTTCAGCGCGAGCTGCGTTTTGCTGAAGAGAGCCGTTTGATCTATTCAATAGCCGTTCTTTCATTCGTCACCATGGAACGGGTAGCGGAGTTGTTTCTGGCCAGGCGCAATACAGCGCGCTTGCTCGCGCGCGGCGCAAAGGAGTATGCACCGTCGCACTATCCGTTGATTGTTGCTCTTCATGGCGCTTGGCTCGCAGGCCTGTGGTGGCTGGCCTGGGACCGCCAAACGCAACCCGTCTGGCTTGCGGCTTTCGCTCTTTTGCAAACCCTGCGCGTGTGGGTGTTGGTCACTCTGGGAGAGCGCTGGACGACACGCATCATCATTCTACCTGGCGCGCCTCTGGTCAGAACCGGTCCCTATCGCTTCCTAAATCACCCCAACTATGTGGTTGTAGTCGGCGAAATAGCGACCCTTCCGCTCGCGTTCGATCTGCCACTATATGCATTGGTATTCTCACTCCTGAATGGAGTTGTTCTTTGGAACCGGATTTCCGCTGAAAATACGGCCCTTCGGCGAGCACCACATCTTGTCCCGTGACGAGGTGAGGCTAGGCGCCAGGGCATGGGCAGGATTTGCCATGATGTGCGTCGGCATGTTCATGGCAATTCTGGATGTACAGGTGGTCGCAACTTCGTTGCCGACGATCCAGAACGCGCTCGGCATCGCGCGCGATCAGATGAGCTGGGTTCAAACCGCCTATCTCATCGCTGAAATAATCGCGATCCCGCTCACGGGATTTCTGACGCGCCTTCTCACCATGCGCTGGTTGTTCGTCATTTCAATCTCGATATTCACCTGCGCATCAATTGGTTGTGCGGCAAGCGGCAGCTTCGCGGTACTGCTGGCATGGCGTGTACTGCAGGGGTTTTCGGGTGGAACGCTGATCCCGGCCGTCTTCACCGCCGTATTTCTGCTGTTTCCTGTGCGGCTGCAGGGGATCGCTACCACTATCGCCGGCGTGCTCGCAGTTCTTGCACCAACGGTCGGCCCGATTGTCGGTGGCTGGATCACGGAGACTTATTCCTGGCACTGGCTTTTCCTTGTCAATGTTGTGCCGGGATTATTGTCGGCTTTGGGAGCGGCGCGGTTCCTGCCGGTCGAAAAGCCCGCGCCCGGCGAAATTCGGTCGCTAAACGTCATATCGATCGGATGTATGGCGCTTGCCCTCGCAACGCTGGAAATCGCGCTGAAGGAAGCGCCACAGCGAGGCTGGTTATCCCCGCTCGTTTGCGGCCTCCTTGCAGTCTCCTTCCTGAACGGTGCTGCCTTCGTGCGCCGATCGCTGGGCCACCACAAACCGTTCATTGAACTCCGTACGTTGGCGGATCGCACTTTCGCGGTCGGTTGCCTGCTGAGTTTCGTGCTGGGCATCGGTCTGTTCGGATCGACTTATATGATGCCGGTGTTTCTCGCCTATGTGCGCGGCCACGGTGCAATGGAGATCGGCGAGATCATGCTGGTTACCGGCATCGCCCAATTGGCGACGGCGCCGGTTGCGGTCGCGCTCGAACGAAAGCTGGATGCACGATTGCTGACAGCGTTTGGTTTCGCCCTTTTTGCAGTCGGCCTGGGTCTCAGTGCCTTTCAGACGCGGGAGACGGATTTCGCGGGAATGTTCTGGCCGCAGATAGTCCGTGGCGTGGCGATCATGTTCTGCCTGTTGCCACCGACGCGGCTTGCTCTGGGAGAGTTGTTGCCGTCCGAAGTGCCCGACGCCAGCGGACTGTTTAACCTGATGCGAAATCTTGGGGGTGCAATCGGTATCGCGCTCATCGACAGCGTGATTTACGGACGCGCTCCGGTTCACGCACAGTCGATCATCGACCGGCTCAAGCAAGGCGACATCGAAACGGCAAAAATCGTCGGCATTCCGCTCGCGTTATTCCGCAATCGCCCGGTGGGCCCGCTTGACCCCGACACGCAAGCCATCCTCGCTTCGATGGTCAAGCATGCCAGCTTCACGCAAGCAATGAACGATGCATGGTGGCTGGTCGCCATTTTGACATTCGCCGGACTCTTGAGCGTGCCTTTTGCGCGCGTATGCCGAACGGAACAAGAGCCAATTCCTGCCGATGGGCGCGGCTGTCCATAATGCTCACCCGAACAATCAACATCAATTGCTGGGGCCAATCACAGAGGATCATCAACATGAAATCTTTCCCTATCTGCGGTGTGTTCGCCGTGCTTGCCAGCCTGCTTTCCGTGACCCCCACAACTGCCCAGAATCAATCGGGAGGCACTTCGCCTGGCTGGCCGAATGCGCAATCGGTTGAGGTCGTCATGGCCGATTTTACGTTTACGCCCAATACACTTCGGCTTCGCGCAAAGACGCCCTATCACCTTCGACTCGTCAACAATGCCGGACACGGCCATAGCTTTGATGCACCGGAGTTCTTTGCCGCGGTGGGCATCGCCGATGACGATCAATCCAAAGTGAGTAACGGGGAGATCGACATCGAAGGTGGTCAAACTGTCGATGTGAAATTCGTGCCGCAGACGGCCGGCACTTACCAATTTCATTGCTCGCATTTCCTGCACGCCTCATTTGGCATGACCGGCAAAGTTGTGATCCAGTGAGGCCCGTCGCTGCCGCGACATCTGCGGCAGCGTGTTTCCGACTGGTGGACATGCCGGTCTTGTAAAGGAACCGATGTCAAGGATCACCGTAAATGCCGGTCTTGCGTGGGCTGACGCTGGAGCCATGTTCGCGGCCATCGGATGCGCTGAATTCAAGTTAGCGCAACTATGCGGAGTTCTCACTTCTGTACGGCAGCGGTGCGCGCGACAGAATTCAAACCCGAGACCTCTGCCTTCGGATAGCGTTCCGTAGGATTTTGGGACGGTTGCTGGACGACTTCACAGACTGCTGTAATGCTTATCCCATAAAGATTCTCTGTTGCTGAGAATTGCCCTTGTCTGCGTCGGCCCATGAAGAGACTGGTAAAACGCGTCGTTGATTCCACGCTTGTCCCGCTGATCGAACACGTTCTTGCGCGGGTCCGCGTTCCGCAGGATTCCGTGTTTTCGGGTTGCTCGGTTTCACAATATTCCGTTGTTAACGAAGTTCTCCGGCGCGCGGTTGCCGATTCAGCCGACTACGCCGACAACCACATGCAGGACGCGCTTTGCATCCGTGGCGACAAGGAAGCGCTGTGGCGGCAAGCCTTTGCCGCCCGCGCGCCTGGCGGACTGGTCCTCGAGTTCGGAGTCTTTCGTGGCCATTCGATCCGCTTCTTCGCTTCGCTGACAGATGAGATGATCTACGGCTTTGATTCCTTCGAGGGGCTACGGGAGAATTGGACGGGCTGGGCGGCTCCAAAAGGCACTTTCGACATGGGCGGCGCAGCGCCGCCAGTCCCCAACAACGTCACATTTATTAAAGGCTGGTTCGAGGCGAGTTTGCCGTCCTTCCTGCGGGAGCACTGCGAGCCATTTTCCTTCGTCCATATCGATTCGGATACCTACGAAGCGGCTTCGACCATTCTCGCCGCGGCAGCGGATCGCTTTCGACCCGGCACGGTGGTCGTGTTCGACGAGTATTTCGGCTACCGCGGCTGGCGCGCAGGCGAGTCAAAGGCGTGGCGGGAATTCGTTGCGGCTCGGGGGATCAGCTATAGGTACCTGGCCTTCCATGATCAGGCTGCAGCGCTGGTGGTGACGTGAATGACCGTTCCGGCCGCGCCCCGACAAGCCGGCGGCGGATCGCCTCGTAGGGACGAAAAAACACGCCGATGGCCGCGGCGAGGCCGCCGCCGAAAAACAGGGTTGCTACGGCAACGATCAGAAAATTGGGCCAAGTGGGACGCGACGGCGCAATGGGAGGGTCGTTGATGTCCGCCGAAAACGGCAGGTTCACCGACGCCGCCATCAGAAAATTCTCCTGCCGCAATCGCAATTTGAGCATCGCCTGCCGTTGGTCCACGTCTGTCACCACCTTCAGCCGCTGATCCAGATAGCGGACATAGGCCATGGCCCGCGCGAGCTTTTCCTGCCTCAGATAATCGTCGGAGACGGCCAGCACACGAGTGAGAAAGTAGCGGGCGAATTCGGGGTCCTTGTAGGCGTACGTCACGGAATAGAGATCCGAAACGCCGATCTCCCTGGCGACGATGTTCTGGCCCAGGTAGTGCTGCATGTCCGCCGCCGTGGGCGGGCGCCACGGATTGAGCCCCAGCGCGACTTTCACCACCTGCACCAGCCCATCCACGAAGCCCGACGGCGGATGAAACCTGTGCGAGCTGGCATCCCACACCTTGTCATATATCGCCGCCTTGATGCGATCCTCTTCCAGAAGCGCCCGCGCAGTCATATTGGATGTGAGCTGTTGAAGGAACGCCGAAAATTTCGGATCCGTGCTTCCAATTCCGAACCCGATCCTTCCGAGCGAAAGCGAACCGAGATCGGTCATTCCGCTGACGCCGGTCAGCATGTTCAATTCGGCGTCTGGCGGCGCCAGCGTCGCGCTCGCCGTGTATTGCCTTTGCGCGAGGTGCAGATACGCCACGGCAAGCGCAACAACCACCACGAAGGCGATCGCGACATCCTTCCACCGGGCCGCAACGATCGAGAAGACGCTCGACGAGCCCTCGTTCATCGCCATGTCCGTGACCGAGTCGTTCGCAATCCGGCTCACTCCGTTTCACCCGTACATGTCATCGTAGTCTGGCATCGCTGAGTTGTGAACCATCACACGACGCCCAGTCCGACCCGTCTGTCACCGGCCAGAGCATTCCCGGAAAGGGTGGTGCGGGTGGCGGGCGCGGCCCATCCGCCCACGATCAGCGCAAAGACGAACAGAAGATAGGGGTGGTCGAGGTCGATGTTCAGGGTGGAAAAGAGCGGCGTGCCGACGAACAGACTCGCAACAGCGAGCCAGGCCACGCTGCCGGTTTCGCGCCACTGTCTGACCGCGCGGCTGAACATCGCCAGCAGGAGAACGACGTAAAGGACGACGCCGCAGACGCCGGCGTACAGATAGATATCCAGCTCGGTATTGTCGAACACGGTGGTCGGCAGGAACTTGAAATCGAGCGATTGCATGTAGCCGAATCCGAACAGAACATGGGTGAGCGAATCGGCATTTACGATGTATTGGTCCACGGTGCTGTACACGCCCCGCGCTCGCTCAAGCAGGGAGGCCACGTCGAAAAAGCCGAGAAAAAATCGTGGCGCGAACTCGATCACGCCGTAAATCGTTCCGTAAAAGATCCCAACAAGGGCGAGCGACAGCGCCACCAGCGTCCGCACGCCGAATCCCGCAAGAATGAACAGGCACCCGATCGCGCAGCAGCCGAGATAGACGAGAATGTTGCGCGTGCTGGTGCTCATCGCCGCGGCAACGAATATGCCCGTCAGAAAAAGATGGCCCAAAGCGGCGACGGGCCGGTGGCGGCTCTTCACGGCCATTCCAATGCACAACAAGGCGAACAGCACATCAAAGTGGCCAAAATCGATGGCACTTCCGAAAATCGAATTGGCGCGAATGTGGCGGGTCGCCTGGAGTTCCGTCAGCCTGATGGCGGCCTGTCCCACCGATCCGAATTCATCTCCGGGAGTCGTGGCGAACCCGGTCTGCAGAATAGGATTGTTGAGCACATACTGGACAATGCCGAACAGCGCGATCGGGACGGCGACCACGAGCAGCAGGCGGACAATCTGGCGCTCCTCTTCCTCGCCGCGCGGCGGAAAGTACCGGGAATTCAGAAGACAGAGCAGCGCGATGGCGGGAGGGACGAAAAAAATATCGAGCCCGTACGCCGCGTAGAAAAGGCCAAAATTTACGACAACGACATTGTACAAAAGCACCGAGACCAGGGCGTAGCCGATTGCGAGGATTCGGGATTGTTCGCGCGACGACCCGCGGGCGGCCATCCAGGCTGCAAGCGCGAATACGAGCACGAAAAGGCTCATGCGCACGAGGCCGGTATAGAGCACCACCTGGCCCAAAGTGATCTGCTGGATGTAGCGGATCGGATAGGCGAGGACGATCAGCAGCAGCAAAAGCCATCCGAGCAGCCGCCACTGTTTTTGCGCCGCCGCGATGTTCATGTCGCGATCCGGTAAAGAGCATTCAGACTCTTGATGCGTTGAGCCTGGTCGCTACCGGCGCGATGGAACGGCTTCGCCTCGTGTGCGCCGAGATCGGCGCGCAGCGTGCAGCCGAGGAATTGATGCCCAGGACCGATGTCGCCCCCGAACAATGCGTCGCCCACCCGAACGTCGATATCGCATCCCAAAAACGCGTATCCCGGATCTATCGCCTGACTGCGGCCGAACGCGATGACTGGAAATCCCTTTCCGGAATCGAAGATCTGGGCGCCGTGAAAGCCTATTGCCTGGGCCGGATGGAGAATCAGATTCGGGGTCGGGGGCGTGCTTCCATCGCCTGCAGGATGGTGAAACTTGGACGCCACGAACTGAATGTTGTTTTGAGGACCGGCGCCGGGCGCGGGAGGGTGCACGATCAGGCTGGGACCGCGAGAGCTTTCCACGCGCGCGCCGATGAAGTGCAGAGAATTCGTGTTGTCGCCGAAGGCCTCGCCGGCAATGTCGATCGCTCCGAGGGAGGCATCGGCCGCGCCGCACTCCGAAACGAATGCATCGGTAACTACGGCATCCCAGGTGTTGCGGAATTCCAGTCCGAACCCCGTCGCGGCCCGCACGCCGATGCGCGAAAGGCTGAAATCGGCGCACCGCCGCAACGACATGCCGTTCGACTTGTGGCTGCAATCGAACAGCAGCCCGGCAATGCAGAAACCTCTCAGCCGGTCTTCAACAGCGGGCGCGATCGACAGAACCGGCTCCGAAAAGCCCTCTGCCACGATGACGGTTCCTGACCGGGCTGCGTTCATATCGAATGCACCGCCTCCCAGCAACGTAAGTGGGTGATTGATTCGGAGCGGACGTGAAACGCGGTAGATTCCGGGCGGGATCACAATAACCGGACAGTTTCCCGCGCTGGCCGATTCGAACGCGGATTGCAGCACGGAATAATTGTCATGCCCGGCATCGAGTGGTTTCAGCCCAAGCCGGCCGAGGTCAAGAATCGCGTCATTACCTTGGGCCGTGCGGTCATTTGCGGCCGGCGCGGTCCCAGCCGCGGCAGCGAACGCGGCAGCGGACAGCATCGCACGACGGGTTGCGCGCAATTGAGAGCCCTTCAAAATTCCGGTGCGGCCAGCCTCGGAACGACACGCAATACCGCAAGTTCGACGCGAACGGGAAGAACTCTCAGGACGTACGCGGCGTGGCCCACGGATTGCAACGCAAGTCCAATACCCGTCCCCAGCGCAGCGCCCAGCGCCCCCCACGAGGCAATCAGCAAAGCATTGAGCGCGATCCCGATGACGGCGCTGACAATAGTGACATTGCGGGCCGCCCTTTCATTGTTCGTCGCGAAGAGCGCGGCCTGGAAGGGCATACCGAGACACTGCGCGCAGGTTCCGACCGATAGCACGGCCAGGACCGATGCGGCGCCGGCAAATCCTTTTCCGAAGATCAGCACCCAAAAGGGCGCGAACGCGACAAGAGGAAGGGTCAACGCGATCGAGGCCGCACAGGTAAGCCGGAAGCTGGTCGTCAAGGCGTTCGCGAGCCTGCCGAAGTCCCGCATGCCAAATGCCCGCGAGAAATCTCTCATGGCGAACTGGGATATTGCGGTCAGGGCGAGCAGGATGACGGCCACGAGGCGCTGCGAGACGCCGAGCAATCCCAGCTCGGTGGTGTTCGACAGCGCGCCGAGCAACACAAAGGGCGACAGGATCAGCAGAATGAACGCGGTATTCTGAACTCCGCATGAGACGCCGTCGCGGAACAGGGGAAGCGACGGGGATAGGCTGCGCACAATCTCGCGCCAGGAAAAATGTTCGAATACACGCCATAAAGCATAGAGAACGGCGAGCCCCAGACCGGCGGCATAGATGCAGATGAACGGACCCGCGGACGCGCCGGCCGATCCTGCAAACGCAATCAGCGCGAGCGCAAGTCCCAGCGATGCGACGCGGTTGATGAAATAGAATGTCAGCTGGGAGGCCGCAAATTCCCGAAGCGCAACCAGCCAGTCGGAAAATATCTTCTGGAACGCACTGAAAAAAAGGATCAGTGCGCACGTGAAGTCGATTCCGACGTTGCTGCTGCCCGTCAGCGCGCCGCCAAACAGCCACAGGAACAGGAACCCGCCGATGGAGAACGCCGACGCGGAAAGAATCGCGTTGGACGCAACATGCCCGAGGATGATCGGGGCGCGGAAGCTGTCCTCCGCGTGGCGCGAGAGTTCGCGCAATCCCACGACGTCCATTCCGCCAGTTGCTATGAGACCCGTGAGCGCCGCGAAATTCAGATAGAACATGACGACACCCGTGCCCCCCGTGCCCATGGTCCGCGAAAGCACGATATTGAACGCGAATCCGAAGATCGCGCCGACTGTTCTAATGCCAATCGAGTTGACGGATGTGCGAGCGAGATCCGGGTCCGAACTCATATTGCCAGCAGCAAACCCAAATTGCGCGTAAATCCCGTCTTCCACAAGCCATAGCGGACAAGCGTCCAGCGTCGCAAAAGCGCACCCTGCTCGCGGATGGTCGCGAAGTTCTCGATCAGCCGTCTTTGCTCTGGGTTAAGCCGGCCGTCATATCGAGACAGGAAAGTCCGGGCCTGCCGGACGTTGAGATCGATGTTCTCTCGCGCGCCATTCTCGGCATAGAGCCGCCCTGCGCGACGCATCATGTAAAGGGCGCCCCATCGCTTGGCCCCGGTTACGTTGCCGCCGTGCTGACGGTATTCGATCAATGGTTCCCCGATCCGGACGATATGGCCAAAGGCCGAGGCGATCAGGGCGTACCAATGGTCATGCACACACGCCTCGCGCGGTATGGGTCTGCCCAACTCCAGCAACGGACGATTGAGCATGACGGTGCAGCCAGTGATGCAGTTCTGCATCAGGAGGTGATTCAATCTGGTTCGGCGCGGATCGATGAACTGGTATCGCCAGAAGGAGCGGTCAAGGCACTCAAGATTTTCGTCGACCACGCGCAAATCGGCGTGAACGAGTATGGGCCGGGTTGCTCCGAATTCGCGTTCCGCCTTCTTCATCGCCGCAAGTGTCTTTTCGACCTTGTCTTCGTGCCAGACGTCATCACCGTCGGCATACATGACGTAAGGCGCGTCTCCGGCTTCGGTAACCCGCGCAAAATTGGTGCGCGCGGACGTGACTTCGCCAGGTGGCGGGAGAACAACAATTCCGCGCGTCAGCCGGCTGCAATATTCCCGAAGGATGCCTGCCGTGCCGTCGGACGACCGGTTGTCGCTGACAACGAGACGAAAATCGGGGAACGACTGCGCCGTGAGCGATTCCAGGAATGGCCGCAAATAATGCTCGCCATTGTAGACCGCCAGCAGAACATCGATGGTCGGGTCGCTCATTGGCCTCGGCGCCGCAAATTTCCGTCACCTGACGACGCTAAACGAGCCCGCGCAGCTGTTCCACCCCGTGCACCGCGGGATCGAAATCTAGCCAGGCCAAATCCTTGGGCGAAATCTCCGTGGGTTCGATTGGCCATTCGATCCCGAAATGGCGGTCATTCCAGCGAACCCCGCGTTCCTGCTCCGCAGCGTAATAGTTGCTGGTCAGGTATAGCGCCTCGGTATCGTTGCACAGACTCAGAATGGCGTGAGCGCAGCCGCGCGGCACATACATCATAAGGCGGTTGTCGGCCGTCAGCTCGGCGCCGAACCATCTGCGAAAGGTCGGCGAATCGGGCCTGATATCGAGAATCGCGTCGTAAAGCGCGCCGCGAATGCACCGCACGATCTTCACCTCCGCCGCCGGCGGAAGCTGATAGTGCATGCCGCGGAGCGTGCCGCGTTTGACTGAGAACGAGTTGTTGACCTGGACGAATTGGCTCTCGAGCCCAAGCTTTTCTAACTGCCGCCCGCAAAACAGCCGGGCAAAGAAACCGCGGGTGTCCCCGAGCCGCTCCGGCTCGATCAGGCACGCGCCGTGAACCGGCGCCTTGTGGATCAGCATGTTGTCCCTTCAATGGAGCGGAGTCGCCCAGCGCAGATCGGGCGTAAGGCGGCCCGCGGCGAGGTGACCCTCGAGTACCTTGAGTCTCATATTCTCCGAATCGCGGAAATTGCCATTGCCGAGGTCCATCGAGGAAAGACACTCCCGCAGCGTTGCAATCGACTCCGACAACGGCACCTGGGGGGCATAAGCCGGCGCAAGCGCCTCGAAAAGCAAAAAATCGACCTTGTACGAGCGCCTGTCAGGCAGTCCTTGCGCATTGATGCTCACGGTCGCGCCGGGAACCGCTTCGGCCACGGTCTCGGCAAGCGCGCCTATCTGGTAGTTGTCTGCGCCGACATTGACCGACAGAAACAGTCCGCCATTCTCGCGTTCTCGCGTGATCGCCCATTCCAACGCCCGCGCCATGTCCTGCACGTCGATCAGCGGCCGCCATGGTGTGCCGTCGCTCAGAACGTCGATCCTGCCGTTGGTGAGGGCGCAGGCGACGAAGTCGTTCAACACCAGGTCGAGGCGCAGCCTGGGCGACGTACCGCATGCAGTTGCGAAGCGCAGGCAGGTTACCACCATGTCGCGCAGAGCCATCTGCTCCAGAAGCCGCTCGGTGTCTATTTTGGACCGCGCATAGGCGGTGAGCGGCTGAACCTCGTCTGTTTCGCGTCTCGCGCTCCGCCCGGCGGCGCCGTAGACGCTGCAACTCGACGCAAAGACGAAATTTCGAACCCCCGCTCTTTGCGCCGCTTCAGCGACCGCCGCGCTGGCGCGAAAATTTATCTCACCGGTCACAGCTTCGAATCGGCGGCCCATCGAATCGTTCGAGATCGCGGCCAGATGAACGACGGCGTCGACGCCTTCAAGCAATGCCGCCGGGAGCTCGCGTACGTCGCCGAAATATTGCCTGTCCAAAAGGCTCTCAGGCGGTGTTTTCGCCGCTGTCAGACAACTGGCAAAGAAGCCGCTGTCAAATCCGATGAGCTCCGCATCTCTGTACCTGGAGCGCAGATGGCGGACGAGTACGGGACCCACATACCCCATGTTGCCGGTGATCAAGATGCGCATACCGGGCGCTACCAAGTTTTCCAGGGCGCCTTGTCGCTCTCCCACAAATCTTCGAGGTGACGCTTGTCGCGTAGCGTATCCATCGCCTGCCAAAACCCTCTGTGGAAATGCACGCGCAATTGTCCTTCCGCGGCCAGCCGTTCAAGGGGCTCACGCTCCCAGACGGTGGTGTCGCCCTGGATATAGCTTCCCACCTTCGGCGAAAGGACAAAGAAGCCCGCATTGATCCAGCCGCCATCCCCGGCAGGCTTTTCCTGGAAGCCGACGACGTGGCCCCCTTCGATACACAGGGCGCCGAAGCGACCGGGCGGCTGGGCGGCCGTGACCGTGGCCAGCGCGCCCTCGCGCTTGTGGAGCGCGATCGATGCGCCGATGTCCACGTCGCCGACGCCGTCCCCGTAGGTCAGGCAGAAGGCCTCGTCGTCCTCCACATACGGCATGATGCGTTTGATGCGGCCGCCAACTTCTGTTTCATCGCCCGTATCGACCAGCGTGACCCGCCATGGCTCGGCAGCCGCATGATGGATCTTCCGCGAACCGTCGCGCAGATCGAAAGTCACGTCTGACATGTGCAGAAAGTAGTTCGCGAAATATTCCTTGATCACATAGCCTTTGTATCCGAGGCAGAGCACAAAATCGCTGATGCCGTGACAGCTGTAGATTTTCATGATGTGCCACAGTATCGGCTGACCGCCAATTTCCACCATCGGCTTGGGTCGCGTGGTCGTTTCCTCCGACAGTCGCGTTCCAAGTCCGCCTGCCAGGATCACCGCTTTCATGTCACCTTCCGCAGTTCCGCTCGCACGGCTGAAGATTCGGGCCCCGGGCGACGACGACGCCAGAAATATGACTGCGCACTGAGGTGTTGGTTCAACCAGCGGGGCAGGGCATGACCATGGAAGCCAAGACTGTATCCGAAATATTTGAAGGCGATGTGGGTCACGGCGTAGGGAATGAGATGAGATTGTTCGCGGCTCAACCGGCGCAGCATTTGCTCGGCATAGGCCGCGCCTCGCCGCTCGTCGCCGCCGCCCGCAAACAGAAGATCCTTGTGCATCGCGCGTACATACCCCGTGTCGAAATGGCGCCGGAATTCCTCCGTCAGCGTATAGCGGTGCGAATGCTGGACAACGGCGTCCGCGCAGTACGCGATCCTGTGACCGGCGTGGAGCAGCCTGGTCGTGGCGATGACGTCCTCAAGCGACAGCGTGGGCGCAAAGCCACCAATGCCGTCGAGGGCGCTGTTGGACCAGGCGGCGCAAGAGTTGGAACAGAAGAAGGTGTAGGCCCCAAGCCTCTTCGCGTCCTCAATCGAACGGAGCTCGCTTCTGCCCGGATAGTTGAACTGGCGCAGGAATGCTTCGAAGAAATCGGCGCCATCGCGGGGGACTTGCCGCGCATAAGCGACACTGGCCTCGCCTTCCACGATGGGTCGCACAAGATTGCCAACCAGTTCCGGCTCCAGCGGCTTTGCGTCGGGCGTGATCATGACGACGACATCGCTGCCCAGAGCCCGGCGCGCAAGCTCGCGCGTGGCGCCGTGATTGAACTCCTGCCGCGGAACCACAAGTACCTCGGCGCCCATTTCCTTCGCCAACTCGACGGTGCCGTCATGCGAAGAGGAATTCACCACAAGAACTCTCGGCGCGAGGGCGCTGGCGAGAAGCGGGGGCAAGCAGTCCGGAAGAAGGGAAACTGCCCGATGCGTGATGACGGCGACGCCGATGCTCGGACGCCCGCTTGCCCTCATGTCCATTTCCGTCCCGTGCATGGCGTCACCGGCGCCGAATTGCGAGACGACCGGCGTAGTACTCCGCCAATTCATCCCACGCGGCGTGCTCGTTCCAGTCGCTCTCGACGTCGATGACGATGTCCGTGTTGACGCGGATGGCGGGTTCCGGAAACGCCGTTTGCCGGGCCAGTTCCAGCGGGGTTTCCATCGTCAGTCTCGCGCCCATCTCCCGGGCAAATCGGTACGCGAAAGCACCCTGGGTTTCGATGTAACCTGAGGGATTGATCCGGTGCAATCCCGTTCGGGGCAGCGTCCGCACAAACATGGCATAGATTGCGGCCAGCAACGACACGTGAATGTTGTCGCGGACATAGCGGGGGGTGCCAACGGTCGCCGTCGTTCCGTCACACCAGCACCGCATCAGGTATTCGGTAAAGCGCGGATCCTCGTAGGGGCCGAACGGATTGGGAATGACGAATTTACCCAGCGCGAAGCCCTCTTGCGCGGTATGAAACTCGAAGATCGCGGAGGTCAGGGATTTCGACAGTCCATAACTGCTGAACGCGCGCAATGGCGCAGTTCCCGCTCCTTCGCCGATCTCGAAAATGCTCCCGGTCAGGACAACGCGCCCGCAGCCCGCATCGCGCAGCGTGTTTAAAACCGCTCGCAAGGATTGCGCGTTGGAACCCGCCGCGGATACCGCGTCGAACTCCGGACTCTTGTATCCCGCAACCACCGCGCCGTGATGACAGAGGACGTCGAACGGACCTTCCTGCGCGATCGCGTCCACAAATCGTGCGGAGCCAAACACCATGTTCCACACCGGTCGGCAGCATGCGCAGACGCGTTCCAGGCGCTCCGCCCGAATACCGGAATAGGCCGTCTTTTCGCTGCGGATGGCGGCGACGACCTCGTGTCCGTTGGCGGCGAGGGTTTCGGCAAACCACATGCCGGTAAAAGATGTCGCCCCCGTCAACAAAACCCGCACCAGAATAAGCTCCTCCCCGCGCCGGCTACTCAAACCGGAAGAATCTCACTCCCGTGTCTGGAGGCCATCCTCAATTCTCCAAATGATCCCTTCTCGACCCTGTCGAAGGAGCTGGTGCACTTTCCGCGAACAAGCCGGTCCGCCCCCCATCCAATATATGACGCCGGAACGGCGCTTGTTATTCCGGCGAACACCCACGGCACCTGGAGCTTCGACGAGAGTTCGCGCCCTCAGCGAGCGCAAGTGGTCTAATTCTAACGGACGAGTCCCAAATCGCTAATTTATCCCATCGTCATGGCCGGGCCGTTGTCCCGGCCACCCATGAAAACCGCGCTTGGCCATGGGTTCCCGTAGAGCCGGATAATCGCCATTGGAATGGCCTGTATCGCGCTCGTTTCTTGACGCTGTGTTCATGGGTGGCCGGGACAACGGCCCGGCCATGACGTTTTTTTTTGGGGGGGAGCGAATCAGGCTCATAGCCGGTAGCTGAGCGCCATTTCGGCGACTGCGACAAATCCCCGATCGGGCCGCGGCTGGTCGTCCTGGAGCCGCGCGGCAAGGTCGACGGAAAGTTCATCGAAAGGAAAGTGGACTCGGGCTTCGCCAATATCGATGGTCACGGGAATTGCCGACACGCGGTTCGCACCCGCCGGCACGATGGGCGAATTGCTTGTGGGCGTATTTGGCGAACTGATCCAGGCCCGGTAATAGGACAGGGTGTACGTCAAGTTGTGCGGGCCCATCCAGCTCGCATGGAAGGAGGCCAGGCGTGAGTCGGTATCCAGGCTCGAACCCAGCGTGCGGCCGCGATACTGCCATCCGTCCTGATATTTGTAGTCCCAGTAGGTTTGGCCATAGAAATCGTTGTTGAAGCTGAAGATATCTTTCGTCGAAATTGTGTCCGCATATTCTGTCGTGAACCGGATTGCGGTGCCGCGCACCGGCGCCCATGCGCTCAGGCCGAAGAGGTGGCTCGTGTCGGAATGAACGAACGGGCCCGTGTCCCTGTTCATTTCCTGCGTGTAAAGGGCGTAGGAAAATTGTCGAAAACGGTTCGTATAGCGCAGATCCATATTGACTTCATCCTTCGAGTTGCTCGGATGCGCCATAGTGTTCGTCACATTGAAGAATTCCGCGATGGGTTTGCAGGGATGAACGCCGTCGAAATATGCGGTCGGCGGCTGATTTGAGCCGCACAGCTGCTCCGTTCGCGCTAACGCCAGTTCCAATCCCGGGACAGGGTTGATGCTCACGCGAACGCCATCAAAAAGCGTGTTGTGGGCCAGCCGCGGACCGTCCAGGACCCCGACGAGGAACTCCGCCTGCCAGGGTCCGAACCACGACAGCCAGGGGTTCGAAAACGGCGTTGTGTCGATCCGTGTGATGCCGATTTGCGGAAAGGGCCGCGCATTGTTCGAGAGCGAGAGTGCGGTGTCCCACCCCGGTCCCCACCAATGCGTGACGTAGCCGGCGTAGATCGCCGCATCGCCGATCCGCTGCATGGCATAGCTGCCGTCCAGAAGCAGTGTCTGATGATCGTAACGGTTGAGCGATTGTGCCCCAACCTGCACGCGGACAACCGTGTCTTCGCCCATCCATTCGCCAGAAACCTGCCCCTGCATATTTTCGCGCCCGAGGGCATCGAACCCGCGCACGACGTCCGGCAGATTGGTGACGTCGCTGGTGACCGTGTAGTTTGTTCGCCCGGTCGCGATCGCGCTTTTCGCTTTCTGCTCCAGCCGATCCGCCGCGGCGCGCACGTAATCGGGCTCATCATCGAGCGAGTCCGCTCGTTCGAGTCGATAAAGGATTCCGCCCCAGGGGAGCGGCCACTGCGTGGTGACATCATCGATGATCCCGGCAGCCGCCAACACCTCGACATCGGAACGAACCTGGGCATCCCCGACTTCAGCCCAAGGCGAGGCTCCGGCCCGATTGCTGGGCGAAAATGCAACCAATACCAATGTCGACGCCAGGACACGCAGCGTCCATCGCATGCCGCTGTCCCACTTCCTTTTTGTGCTTGCCGACACCGCAGGAAATATGGAGGCGTTCGATAAAGCGATTCAAGTGAAAATGCCTCGCGATGTCTGCGCTTTCGAAGCGCTGCGAGAAATGTAAAGATGCTCCGGTGCCTACCAGGATGATCGTCTTCGTCGCGGCCCTGAACCTTCTCGCCGGCTGCGGGACCGACGCGGGATCGATGCGGGCCTCCAATCAACTGCCGGCGGTATCCGGAGATATCGTGGAGCATCAGCCGCCGCCTGGCGACACGCATTGTCGCGCGGTCGCGCGCCAGCGTGCGGACGACGCTCGAATGAACGGCTACAGCTTTCAAATCGAGAACAGCGTTCGTGCCGAAGCGTATCAGGACTGCGTCGCCCAGCACGCCGGAATCCCCAAATAACCCGGACGCAGCTGGCTCGCTTTGCGGGGGCGCCATCGGCTGGCAACAGCAGTTCGCAGGAGCGCCGAGATACGCTTGGCTTGAAAAGGCCCACACGCTCCAGGAATTTACGGCATATACCGATGAGCGGGGACTGCGGATTTCAAGTGTTTCAATAAAACTTTGACAGGAACCCTTCACGGGCTAGATTTCATTTCAAAGCGCGAAGGGGTTAGTGTCGTGCGACGAGCAAAATGCACTGAGTGGGGAGTGCCAAATAAGAAAACCGCACGTCGCATCATCGGCACGTTGGCGTTTGCGGCTCTCATGGCTTTGGTGTCGGACGAAGCCGGCGCACAGAACTCTTCCGTCGGGCAGCCCCAGGACATCACTCCCGAACAGGTGCAACAATTTCTCAGCATGCAGGGTCGCACCACGGTCCCCGCCCAGACTAACGCCGTCGGACCGGAATTGACGATCCTGGAACCGATGGCTCCCGCCGTCTCTTCCTCCCGGCCCTCCCGATTAGAGCAGATCCTGTCGGCGCGCGCCGGGATCGTTTTGTCTCTGTTTGGTTATGACGAGCTTGGCGCCGGCCGTCCCGTGGCCCTTCCGCAGATGGGGGGTATGCAAGACGACTACGTGCTCGGGCCCGGAGATGAAATCGTCGTCTCGCTGCGCGGGCAGGAGAACGCAGAATACCGGGTTCTGGTCGATCGTGACGGTCGCGTTGTCCTGCCGCGCCTCAGTCCCCTTTCCGCGGCAGGGCGCAGCCTGCGGGATTTTCGTCAGGATCTGACAAACGCCATCCATCGCGCTTATCCGTCTTCCGAGGGCTATGTCACAGTGGGACGGTTGAGGCAGATCAGCGTGGTGGTCGCGGGCGAAGTGGGAACGCCCGGAGTCCGCACACTGACAGGTCTTTCGACCCCCCTCGATGCCATTCTCATCTCGGGAGGGATCAAGAAGACGGGCAGCCTCCGCGACGTACGGCTGACCCGTCACGGGCGCTCGGTTACGATCGATTTCTATTCGCTCTTGACGACGGGCTCGATGCCGAATTCGACGGTACTCGCGGATGGCGACCGCATTTTCGTGCCGCCGCTCAGCAAAGTGGTGGCTGCCGCAGGATGGTTTCGACGGCCGGCAATCTATGAACTGCCGCCAGGCGAATCGGCGGTGAGTGTCGAGGCCCTTGAAAAACTCGCCGGCGGTCTTGAAGTGCGCGGTCAGTATCGCATTGCCGTCACCCATATCGAGAGCAACGGCCAGACCAAGCTGACGACGGTGACGGCCCAGTCGGGCCTGATTCGCGACGGCGAGGTTTTGCTCGCCCTGCCAGGCGCCGATCAGACTGTCGGACGAGCTGTTCTCGCAGGAGGAACAGCGCTTGCCGGCAGCTACGCGATCAGAGAGGGAATGCGTCTTTCCGATCTGCTCAAGGCGCCGGGCGCGCTCGGGCAGTCTCCCTACACGATCTTCGGAATTGTCGCGCGACGCGATCCGCGGACCTATCTCCGGTCGCTGATCGCGTTTTCTCCGGTTGCGGCTCTCGCGGGAGACAAAGATTTCGCCCTGCTCGACGACGATATTGTTCGCGTGTTTTCGATGAGCGAGGCGAAACTGTTGTCGCGCGCCATCACGCAATACGAGAAGAAAAAACAGCGCAATGAAGAGGCGGTGAGAAATCCCTACCTGGCATCGACGGAAGAAGAGCAGGCGCCGGAAAACGGCGTGACCGGCCCGACCGCGAACGGGTTGACGGCCAATCGGGCGACCCTGCAGGTCCGTGAGAACACGGATCAAGGCGCCGGTGTGCAAAACAGCGCTGAGAACGACGAAACAGTGACGAATCCGGCATACCAGAGCGGACAATCGTCAGCCGTTCCGGGACAAAGTACCCCCGCATCGAACCAACAATTCTCAACCCCTTCCGATGCCGGCGCCGGGCAAGCCGCCATCCCCGCGGGGAACCAACCCCAGGCAGGTCAGAACGTGAATGCACTCGGACAGCAGCCGGCCGGCCTGCAGAGTTCGATGTTCGGGGCGCCCCCCCAGACGACCGCCATTGAATCGCAGCCTGCGCCCAATTTCGAACAGGAAGTCCGGGCGTCGGGGACAGTCCCGCAGAACACCGAGGCGATGAGCTTGAAGGAAATCGCGAGCCAGCTGCGGATCGACGAGCCGCTACTGGTAAGTTTTCTCGAAGATCACGAGGTCACGTTGAACGGGGCTGTTCGGGCGCCTGGCGTGTACGTGGTAGGTCCCGGCGTAAATCTGCACGATCTGGTCATCGTCGCAGGGGGAACGGCGCGCTGGGCCGACGAGAGCGGCGTCGAGCTGATTACCACCGACGTCAACAAGGTGACGGGGAGTGCCGTTACGCTTCGCAAGACTCTGCCTCTGGACGACAACAACCTAGCGAACTACCGGATCAAGGCGCACGACGAGTTCCGCTTCCGCCAGGTTTTCAACGACATCGGCCTCGGTTCCGTGACGCTTGAAGGCGAAGTGCGCTTCCCGGGCGAATACCGCATCGTACGCGGCGAAAGACTGTCCGATTTGCTCAAACGCGCCGGCGGTTTGACCGACGTCGCCTACCCGTTTGGAACCGTTTACCTGCGCCGTTCGGCGGCCGCGCTGGAAGAGGACTCGTTTCGCAGAACCGCCGACCAGATCGAAAGTCAGCTGTTGCTGGCCATGAGCCGCAATTCGACGACGCCGAAGCTCGATCCCGCGGCGTTTACGGCGACCGAAGGGTTCATCAAGACGCTGCGTCGCCAGAAGGGATTGGGCCGGGTTTCGATCGTTGCGGATCCCGCCGTTCTCGCTCTTCAGCCGGAGCAAAACACTCTGCTCGAAGGAGGAGACGTCGTTTACATTCCACAGCGACCGAGCACGGTCTCGGTCATGGGCGAAGTACTGCAACCGGGCAGTTTTATATACCGCCCAGAACTTTCCGCTGAGGATTACCTTGCCAAGGCCGGCGGCTCGACCGCCTACGCGGATGAATCGCTGACCTTCATCGTCCTGCCAGACGGATCGGCGGAAAAACTCGACCAGGCTTGGCTGCCATTCGGCAGTCAGCGTGTTCCTCTGGGCAGCACCATCGTGGTTCCGCGTGACATCGCGCCCGTGCAGTGGAGCGACATCGTCATCAACGCGAGCCAGATTTTTAGCCAGCTGGCCGTCGCGGGCGCATCCCTTGCCGTGATTTCAAGCAACCTGAAGTGAGTAGAGAACGGTGCGTTGCGACCATCGTCCCTGGCACGGAATAAGCGGACGCTACCATTCGTCCTTTGGTTGAGCCGATGGCACGACACTACATGCGTCGCACGCTACTGATATCGGGAGAGCCGTAGGCAACCGTGCTCGACAGCCTTGGGAGCCGGGGCGACCAGCCGGCATGGGGAAACAAGGGCGAAATCCGCTGGCGTGCTGCCGATTCCTGTGCCGCGGGTGACGCCGAGCATACCGTTCTGAATGCCGGCGAAACGAAGCTGTTCGCGGCGCCTCCTTTTGGAGGAAGAACGAAGCGCGGGCTGGACCTTTTCCTCGCGCTGCTGCTGCTGCCTATTGCCGCCATTGTGGCATTGCCTGTCGCAGTGCTGATCGCGCTTGAAGGCGGCAAACCGATCTACGGGCATTTGAGGGTTGGTTGGAACGGGCGGCTTTTCCGCTGTTATAAATTCAGGACGATGGTCACGGACGCCGATGTGGCGCTCAGAACACTTCTCCAGCAGGACCCCGAGGCGCGACTGCAATGGCTCGAACGTCACAAGCTTGAGAACGACCCCCGCGTCACGCGTCTGGGCTGGCTCCTGCGCGAGACCAACCTGGATGAAATTCCTCAAATCTGGAATGTTCTCAGAGGAGAAATGAGCTGGGTGGGTCCGAGACCCGTGGTGAAAGAGGAATTGAGCAGATATGGCGCTCACCTCCCGGCCTATCTCGCGTGCCGTCCCGGCATAACCGGGCTTTGGCAGGTCAGCCGCCGAAGCGATACGCCTTACAGCAAGCGCGTGACGCTTGACCAGGATTACGCGCGCAATTGGTCCGTCGCGCGCGATCTCACGATTCTGTTCCGGACCATTCCGCGGATTCTTTCCCTGAACGGCCGCCCTTGAGCCAGTTCCTCGGAGGTGGGAAGAAATCTCTGCTGGGGGAATCCAGGCACACAAACAGCGGCGATCCGGGCATAATTCGCGAAATCCAATGAAGATCAGGTCCGCCGCGCGGGCTCCCGTCAACGCCCCCGAAATCAAGAGCTTCCTGTCTTCAGCTCGTGAGCTCGTAGCGGACTTCGCGCGGATCGCCGGCCCAAAGGGCATGCTCGCCACCGCCTATGTCGTCGCGGGCGCGCTTCTTGAAAGTATAGGCATTTCGCTTCTCGTGCCGCTTCTTGGCTTGCTGTTCAGCGTCAGCGGCGTGCCACCCTGGATCGAAAAGGGAGCAGCCGCTGCTTTCGCGGCCTTCGGCGCGGAAACACGGACAGCGCGTTTGCTCGTCCTGCTCGGGGTTTTCGCAGCTCTCATGATCTTGCGGGCGATCGTCATATCGGCGCGCGACATTACGATTTTTCGCCTCCAGCTTACCTTCGTCGAAACCCAGCAAATGCGTGCCGCAGAAAGCCTCGCTTCGGCACGGTGGGAGTACCTGGCGGGGTTTCGCCATTCGCGCATCACCCATCTCATGGGAGGCGACATGCAACGACTCGGGGTGGGAATTTACTTTGTCGTCCGCGGCTGCATTTCCGCCGTCGTCTTCCTGGCCCAGTATGTGCTGGCATTCATTCTTGCGCCCGCGCTGGCCACGGTTCTGACTCTGCTGCTGATAGCAGGCGCCTTGGGCTTTGGCCCCATGCTCGCCAGCGCGCGATCACTCGGAGATTACGTCGTCGACGCCAATCTGTCCTTGCTCAACACGACCACGCAGTTCCTCGGCGGCTTAAAGCTTGCGATCAGCCAGAACTTGCAGACGGGCTTCGTCAACGAAATCCGTCAGACCCTTCGACATTTGGCCGATCGCCAGCTGCGCTTCGTGAAGCAGCACGTCGTGACCCAGTCCGGATTGGCCGCGCTGTTCGGACTCGCGGGCGCGGCTGCGGTGCTCGCCGGAATGTTGTGGTTTCACGTTGCTCCCTCCCTGCTCGTCGCATTGCTACTGATCCTTACGCGCATGACGGCGCCGGTGGGCCAGATTCAGCAGGCGGCCCAACAGTTCGTGCATGTGCTCGCCGTCTACGAGAAGATGCGGCAGCTTCAGAGCGAGTTGGCGCACATCGCGCGGGAAGACGCGGCCCAATCGGACGCGTCTTATCCCGAAGGCGACATCATCTTCGCCAATGTCACATATTCCCACGCACGTTTCGGCGACAGATGGCCGGAAGGAGAAAGCGTCGGCGGTATTCACGCTCTTGATCTGAACATTGTGGAAGGCGAGTTCCTGGCGGTGACGGGGGCATCGGGCGCGGGAAAGACCACCTTTGCGGATCTTTTGGCGGGGCTTTACGCGCCCCAGTTGGGAAGCATCGCCATTGGAACGCAATCCCTGGAAGGAGCAACGCTCAAAGCCTGGCGCAGAGGACTCGCTTATGTCTGCCAGGATTCCTATCTCTTTCACGACACGATCCGGAGCAATCTGTCCTGGGCCAATCCAGGGGCCACAGAAACGGATATGTGGGATGTGCTGGGCGCGGCCGGCGCCGTCGATCTCGTTCGGCAAATGGAACGTGGGCTCGACGCAGTCGTCGGCGAAGGTGGTGCCCTCGTATCCGGCGGGGAGCGTCAGCGCGTAGCGCTCGCGCGCGCGCTGCTGCGGCATCCGAAGCTACTCATCCTCGATGAAGCGACGAGCGCACTCGACAGCGCGAGCGAACGAAACATACTGGCAAATTTGCGGGCGATCCGGCCTGTCCCCACGATCGTGCTGATCGCGCACCGGATTGAAAATCTGGGAGTTTGCGACCGCATGGTCCGGCTGGAAACCATCGGCATGAAGACGATCGCATCGGCATCACCGCCCCGACAGGAAAGACCGGCCGATCTTTCACTTTATTCGCAGGACTGACGGTCAATGCTTCGGGCCGTCCGGCCGTCTGCACGGTAAGGGGCCGCAACACCAAGTTCACCCGCAGCAGGGAATCGGACGGCGCGGTATTACGCTGTACATTTTTCATCCCCGACTTGTTCCGAATTGCCTTTGCTATATCGTATTGCGGCATCGTTGCGCGTGCGAATCTGAGTCGGCAACGGAGCGGGGGAATATGAAGATCGGTTGGCGGTTCGTCTCACGGTCCCGCGGAGCGACTGTTGTTGCCGTCGCCGTGCTGTTGTCGTTGCTGGCCGGCGCGGTGGTCTTTCACGGAGCGCTTTATGCCTGGACCCGCGGGGGAGAGAATACCAATTTTCTGACAGCACATGTCGCGCAGATGCGCCTCGAAATGGCGCGCATCCATCGCGGCAAAGTCGACGAACGGACCCTTGCGCGGATTTTAAGCGCCCAATCGACCGCCGCCGACCTTGCGACGGCAGACGCGCGCGATGTGGAATCGCTCAGAAGCGGCATCGCCCGATACCTCGCTGGCCAAGCCGGCAGCGACGGCACGGAAAGCGTGAAGATCGCTTTCGTGACGTATGCCAGTGCCGATGCGCCCGCGGATGCCGCTCCGCCCGGCGCCGCCGCGCCGTCAGCAGACGATCGCACCTATGTGGGACAGAAAACCTGCGAAACCTGCCATCAGCAGGAAGCCTCGAACTGGGCGCACACGATCCACGCGGCGGTATTCACGCTGAACCCGCGCGATGCGATCGAGGCGCAGGGATGCGAAGCATGCCACGGCCCGGGCTCCGCGCATGTGCAAAATCCGAGCGATATTTCGACGATCATCAGCTTCTCGAGCAAGGGCAAGACGCCGATACCCGAGCGAAATGCCCAATGCCTGTCCTGCCATCAGGGTGGGCAGCGGATTTTCTGGCACGGTTCGATTCACGAGAACAACAATCTCGCCTGCAGCGATTGCCACAATCCGATGACGAACTATTCGGCGCACGGGCTGACGGCGCGCGAATCGATCAGTCAAACCTGCTTCTCCTGCCACAAGGTGCAGCGCGCAGAATTCAATAAACGCTCGCACATGCCGTTGCTCGAAGGCAAGATCAGCTGCGTGGATTGCCACAATCCTCATGGTTCGACGACCGCACCGTTGCTCAAGGCCGACAGCGTCAACGAGGTTTGTTACGGCTGCCATGCCGAAAAGCGCGGACCATTCCTCTTCGAGCATGCGCCGGTCCGCGAGAACTGCCTGAACTGCCACAATCCGCACGGATCGAATTTTGAGGCGCTCCTGACGGCGCCGCGCCCCATGCTGTGCCAGCAATGCCACGCGCAGGACGGCCATCCCGCCATTCTCATGACCAGGGGCAACATGGCGCTGGGTCCGTCGCCTCAACCGATGCTGATTGGGACAAGTTGCCAGACGTGTCACGTCAACATTCACGGCTCGAACGATCCATCGGGCGCGCGATTTGAGCGATGAAACGCTCTGTGCGATCGCTCTTGTCGGGAACGGCGATGCTGGCGCTGTCTGCAGGTTGCGGCTACGCCGATACGAGCGTGCTCGGTTACGGCGGACCCGGCAACGAGCTCAATCCGAACGGGCAGCCCATGGATTTGTTGCGCGATCTGAACGGATTGTCGCAACTCGACGAGATTACTCGCACGCCCACGGGCCTGCTTTATCCTCTGCCTTACGCCTACCCGGCGATGACACAGGACAAGAGCGATCCGGATATCTGGAGCACGGGCTGGATCGAAGGCGGGTGGCTCGGTTCGTTTGGATTGAATGGGACGAACACAAAGTCGGCAAGCTTTCAGGAATATGGAGACTGGAACAATCTTCCGATCGCGACAAGCCTCGGTTTCCTCAGGGAGAATCGCAAGACGGCATGGTTCATGTCCGGCGTTGCCGAGAATGTCGGCCGCGACGATCAGTACTACCAGTTGAAGACGGGCCGCTACGGCGAATATTACATTACGCTTTCTTTTGATTCCGTTCCCCACGTGTATTCGACACAGGCAAAGAGCTTGTGGACTGGCGTCGGTAGCGGAGACCTTTCATTGCGCCCTGGATTGGTGCCGGGTGCTTCGACACCGGCGCAGGTGGATACCGCATTGGCCACCGCTCCGAACATGGAATTGCAGGTCACGCGCCAAAAGGCGGCAATGTCCGCCACCTACACCCCGTGGCCGGACATCGAGGCATATTTTCAGATTGTGAATGAATGGCGCGATGGTACGCAACCGATCAGCGCGACATTTGGCTATCCCTTCGAGAGCGGCGCGACCCAAATCATTGCGCCGATCCACTATCGCACCCTCGATATCACGACAGCCCTCCGCTACAAAAAAGACGATCTTCAGGCCAATCTCACTTACACGGGTTCTTTCTTTCGTAACTCCGATCCATCGCTGATCTGGCAGAATCCCGGGCTCGAACAAGTGCCGCCGGGGTCGTATATTCCCACCGAAGGACTCCTCAGCCTGCCGCCGAACAACGAGTATCATTCGCTGAAAGGCGACGTCACCTGGCTCGCCTCCTCTGACTTTCGCTTTTCGGGAAGCATGTCCTACAGCCTGATGCGGCAGAACGATTCGCTTTTGCCGCCGACCATCGATACTGGGGTGATTCCGGGAGCGGGCGGACCGATCAATCTCGCCAACTGGAATACCACCGCCGCCCTGAGCCAGCCGACCGCGAACGCAGCGATAAATATTTTCAACGCTTTCGCACAGGCGCAATACACCGTATCGCCCGATTTGTCCTTCAATTTCGAACTTCGCGACCGCATCGAAAGCAATCTCACAAACTACCTCGCGTACAATCCGCTGACTGGTCAATACGGCTACATCGCAGTCGATGGCGGGCTTGCACCATTCAGTCCTATTTTGAGCGGCGTCTATCAGCCCAACGCGCCCGGCGACGTGGTGCAGATCCACAACGTGCCGTATACGAACGATGATCTGGAACTTTCGGCCCAGGGCAGCTATCGCTTCGACAACCACGTGAAGCTCGATCTGACCTATACGCACAGCGATGTCGGGCACCGATTCCGCGAAGTGCCGATCTCCGACGAGAACCGGCTGCGCCTGCAGGTCGCCGCCAACGGTTTCGAGTGGGGAACCGTGAGGGTGTCGTACGAATACGGCCATCTCACCGGTGGCGACTACGACTCGAATCCGTATCTCCCGTTCTATTCGAATACGTTGCCCGGTTACATGCCGCTGTCGCCGCAAGGCGACATCCCCTGGACGCTGGACGACCTGCGAAAATTCGATGTCGCCAATCGCGTCGAACACAAGGTGCATGCACAGACCAACTACATCGTCTCACCGAGTATCGATCTTCAGCTGACAAGCGACTGGAAGCTCGATTCCTACAGTGCGCAGTACGGACTGCACGACGCCACGTCGTTCGACGTAAATGGCGATATCAACTATCAGCTGTCGACAAGCGCCACGATTACGGGCTTCCTGACCTGGCAGGACCAGCACCGCAGCATATCCAGCATCAACCCCCAGGGCATTCCGGGCAGCGGTGCTGCGGGAGGGGCGGATTATCCTTTCACCGCGGCGTGGGGCGAGACGCTGAACGACAACGACTACTCGGCCGGCTTCACGGCCCACAAGGCATGGGACTCGGTCTCGCTCGATTTCAATTACATCTTTACGAGAGGCGACAGCGCGGTCGGATACTCCTATGCGAGCCCGCTCGCTTTTTTCTTTCTCCAGACCGCGGCAGAGGCCGGCACCTCGTTCCCGGATATTATCTATGATTCTCATACTTTCGAAGCTGATGCGCGCTGGCATGCGAGCGACTCGCTGACATACCGCCTCCTTTACCGGATGAGCTTCGAGCACCTCGACGATTTTCACTATGACGGGCTTTTTGCCGGCGTGATCAACAACAACGTCTATCTGGGCGTGGTCCCGGAGAACTTCACCGTCCAGACGGTGGGACTGCTCGTGCAATACACATTCTGACGAGTTACGGCGGTGCCGCTCCGCTGATCCAGCGCCTTGTGCCGCGCCAGACTGTCATCCTGCCGCCGCGGATTTTTAACGACGCAACCAGTTCCGGATCGAGAACGCGCAATTCTCCTCCCGCCATGACGAGCTCGACATCGTCGATGTGAGCGTCCAGCAGCGCGCGGCGGAACAGCGCGAGATTGGCGGGGGTGCCAGGGGCCAGGGACGGCGCAGGCATGCCAAGCCGGCGCGCTGCCAGCGCGCTCACCGCGTCCAGGAGTCTCGCGTCGGAGATAACTCCGCGAGCGGGTCGCAACTCATCCAGCAGGGAACCCGCGCCAGTGAGGAGCGAATCACTCCCGAGCAGGACATCCATCCCCTCCGCCAGCAGCGCGGAAGGCGCGCTGCGTCCGAAGAGAAAGTGATTCGAGGTCGGGCACCAGACGAGCGCGCAGCCGCAGGCGCGCAGCCTGGCAATGCCATCCGCATCGGGCCCAACCGCGTGCACCGCGACCAGATTGCCGTTCAGATAACCGCGCGCGTCGAGAGTCGGCACTTCCTCCGCCGCAGCCCTGTCCACCCCTTCCGCCACATGCAAAGCGAAAGGCCCGTCAGTCGCCGGCGCGGCTTCGGGAATCGTGGCCACCGAGTCGGCGTTCGCAATCCGCACCACGTTGACCGGAAATTCGACGTCGAACTCGCCCTCCCATGCATCGTGATGGACCACATGGGTGACGCCCGCGAGCAGATTCTTCCACGCTCCCGCCAGAAGTGCCTCGCGCCGAGGCAACGCGTGGCCGCGCGCAATCTCGGCGGCATGGCGTCGTTGAATGTCTCTCGCCCAGGCATGAGCATTTGCGTACGGTGGCGCGCCCAGCCTCCCGTAATGATTACGGTGGAGGTGATCGTGTGCGTTGATCAGACCTGGCCGCACTTCGCCGGCGGATGAGCGGACGATCCGGTCGAATTTCCCGCTCGGCTCGATGATCTTTCCGTCTTCCATGGCGATCGTTGTGTTTGCGGCCTCGATCAGCAGGCGCATCATGCCATCCGTTGGAAGAGGAAAGCGGCGACCAACGCCAATCCGCAGTCCTTCTCGAACGCTGCGCCGCGGCCGGCTGCGGCGTAGAAACTCTTTACGCTCTCACCTACACAACCGTCGCGTTGCGCCTTTACGGCAAAGGCCGCCCGCGCCGCCATGTCGATATGGGCGCTTGCATCGTGGACGTGGTGTTCGATCTCGCGCACCGTTCCTTGTTGATCGCGGAATCTTCGCCCGTGCCCAGCCGCTACGGCGTCGGCATGAAAATCGGATGCGAAGAGGAAACCGCCGACGCGGCACACCCGCGCCAGTTCGCGATAGGCCGGAAGCGGATCGATGAAGTGACCGAGCACCAGGCGGCACCACACGATGTCAAAAGACTGCGGTGGGAAGGGCAGGGCGCGCAGGTCGGCGGCCGCAATGCAGCCCGCTCCGCCCGCCAGGAGCATGTCCTGGCTCGAATCCACGCCGATGGCGAGCGCTGTCTCCTCTCTTGCGAGCCTGCGTCCCGTGCCGCACCCTGCGTCCAGAAGCCGCTTGCCCTCAAGCGCGGGCAACAGGGCAACCGCCAATTCCTCATCGAGAAAACTGACGACCGTTTCAGCAGCATAGGTCGGCGCCCACAGCCGATAGGCCTGCAGCGGCTCCATTCCTTTCAAGGATTGACGCCTTCCAACCGTAGATGTCCGTAGGCCTGGCTGTCTTCCGGAGCGATCCGGGACCAGGCGCGCACGCGGCGCAAAAGTCGGGGATCCGTATATTGGCCCTGCCTCCAACGACCCTCCGCAAGCCATCGGCCCGCGACTTTTCCCCAACCGCGCGTGTATCGGTCATGGATCGAAGGAAACCGGGCTTTGAGTACAAGCTCGAAATCCTCCACGCGACTCTTGAGGCGCCGGTCGAGCCACGGCACCTCGGGATCCTCATGCGTCATCCAGTTGACCCATTTCGGCGTGGTCCATTCCTCCAGGGTCGCGGGCGTGCCCGCCAACGGATCGACATTCCCATACGTGTCACGGCGCTGCGGCGTCGGCGTATAGAAGTAGGCAATCAGCTCCATTGCGGGATTGACCGTCTTGAGCTTGCGGATGAAGGCAAGCGTATTGTCGATCTCGCGCTCGGGCTCATCCGGATCGCCGAACACGAAGGAAAACTCGGGAATGATCCCGTGTTCACGGGTGCGCGCTGCCGCTTCCAGAATTTGTTCGGTCGTGATGCCCTTCTCCATCTTCCGCAATACTTCATTGCTGCCCGATTCCGCTCCGAAAAAGATCATCGTCAGGCCGGCGCGTTTGAGGCGACGCCACGTGTCTTCCGAAAAGCGCAGAATGGCATCGACCCGCGCTTCGCACCACCACGCGAGGTCCAATCCGGCGAAGCAATCCGCCACTTCGCGCGCGTGAGCGTCGTTCAGGAAAAAATTGTTGTCGTAGAAATGCACCGAATCCATGCCATGCTCGCGTGCGAGGAAGCGCAAATGTTGCGCCGTGCGCGCCGGCTCCTGGACTTTCTCGCGGCGGCCGAAAACCGAGATGACACCGCAGAAATTGCAGGCATAAGGGCATCCGATCGAGGCCTGATAGACGCCCGAACGCTTTCCGAGAAATGTCGGGTGAAGATACTCCAGCACGGGAATTTTGTGGTAGGGCGGGGAGGGCAATTCATCCGGCCCGACCCATCGGCGTTCAGCTCCCAGATGATGACTTCCGTTCGCCTTGCGGAAGGCTAGTCCCGCGACGCTCTCCGGCTCTCGCGTGCCGTGGAGAACGTCAAGTAATTCGACAAACGCGTGCTCGCCCTGGCCGCGAACCAGCCAGTCAACAAAGGGCGCATTGAGCACGGGCGAGGGATAAAGGCTGCCGAAATTTCCGCCCCACACCAGGGGAATTTCGGGATGTCGAGCCTTTATCTCTTTTGTGAGAGGAACCGCGTTCGCAAGCTGTGGGCCCGGCATCACGGTGAAAGCGATGGCACGGACCGGGTCGGCGTTGCCGCGGCGCGCGGTTGCGTATTGTGAAATGCGTGCCGAGACGTCGAGATCCGGCATATTGCCATCCACGATCTCCCACTCTTC
>DATMPH010000030.1:0-26314 GCA_035567755.1 Rhizomicrobium sp. | reverse complement strand
TGCAAAATATGATCTCTCCTATGTCAAGCTCGACGGCACAATCGGCTGCATGGTGAACGGCGCGGGCCTGGCCATGGCGACGATGGACATCATCAAGCTGTTCGGCGAAGAGCCCGCGAACTTTCTCGATGTCGGCGGCGGTGCCTCGCGCGAGAAGGTCACGGCGGCGTTCAAGATCATCGTCTCCGATCCACATGTGAAGGGGATTCTGGTCAACATCTTCGGCGGCATCATGAAATGCGACATCATCGCCGAGGGGATCGTTGCTGCGGCGAAGGAGGTTGCGCTTTCGGTGCCACTCGTCGTCCGTCTCGAAGGCACCAACGTCGACAAGGGAAAAGAAATTCTCGCCCGTTCCGGTCTGCCCATCGTTTCCGGCAACGATCTCGCCGATGCCGCGCAGAAGATCGTGAAAGCCGTGCGCGCGAATTTCTCGGCTTAGAGATGTGTGCAGTGGATGCGCGCGGACGGGTACAGTACTTGACGACTTGCTGAAACTTTCCTCCCCAGCGAATAACGGGGGAGGAAAGCAGCGCGCAGCAATCTCAAAACTGGTCGAAGCTCCGGCTCGATCTCTCAATTCGCCGGCGTCAGCCGATAGTCGGGATGCAGCGACACATGGGACGGCGGCGCGGCGCCTCTTCGATAGACGGCATTGTTGCCGCCATTGAGGGCAAACACGTAGAGGTTGTTATCAGTTGATCCAACGTAGACCACACCATCGGATACCGTCGGGCTTGAACCCACAGAACCTCCAGTGGCCGCCGTCCACAGGGTGGCGCCGTCAATGGCGTCGAAGGCGTAGAGCTTGTCGTCACCGGAACCAACATAGACCACCCCATTCGCCACCGCCGCTGAGGAAACAATCTCGTTACCTGTGGTTGCGGTCCACAGCGTGGCGCCGGTGATGGCGCTGAAGGCGTAGAGATTGTTGTCCGCGGAGCCGACATAGACCACCCCGTTGGCCACCGCCGGGGTAGTTCCGATAACGCCGGCCGTTGTTGCCGTCCACAGCGTGCCGCCGGTGCGGGCGTTGATGGCGTAGAGCTTGTCGTCATTGGAGCCGAAATAGACCACCCCATTGGCCACTGCCGGGGAGGACGCCACGCCGCTTGCCGTGGTTGCAGTCCACAGCTGGACGCCGGTAGTGGCGTTGAAGGCGTAGAGGTTGTCGTCCTCGGAGCCGACATAGACCACTCCGTTGGCTACTGCCGGGGAGGAAAAAACGCCGCCGCCCGTCGTCACCGGCCAGCCGGAGAGCAAGGCGCCCGTGTTGGCGTTGAAGGCGTAGAGCTTGTCGTCAAGGGAGCCGACATAGACTACTCCGTTGGCGACGGCCGGGGAGGAATAAACGACGTTACCCGTTGTTGCAGTCCATTTCACGGCACCATTGGCGTAGTTGAAGGCGTAGAGCTTGCCGTCGTCGGAGCCGACATAGACCACGCCATTGGCCACCGCCGGGGAGGAACGCACGATATTTCCCGTTGTAGCGGTCCACAGCGTGGCGCCGGTGCTGGCATTGATGGCGTAGAGCTTGTTGTCCCAGGAGCCGACATAGATCAGCCCATATTCCACCGCCGGAGAGGAAGTCACGAAACCTCCTGTGGCGGCCGTCCAGGCGATATCCAGGCTGGCCGCGTTGCTGGTGGAGATGACGTTCTCATACGGATTGTTGCGTTTGCCGTGCAGCGAGAAACCGAGTTCCGCCCAGATGGTGGTAACGGTGAAAGGCGCCTGGTTGCCGTCTTCGTTCTTGCGCCCAATCGCCGTGATCCAATGCGTTCCCGGCAGCGCGTCTGCAGGCACGTTCAGCTGGTGTTTGCCGAATGCACCGGTGCCGTCGGTAAAGACGAGCAGCTCATCCGTGGTGTCGAAATAGACGTCGACCGGTTCATTGGCGGTAAATCCGGTGCCGCTGACGTTGTCCTTGCTGTTGGGATGACCGCTCCCTGGAGATAGCGTCACGGTGGCGCCGGCCAAAGCTGGCGACGATGCGCCAACCCACATCAGCACCGGAATAAGCAGCGCAAAGCGCGCGCGACGAAGAATGGCTTTCATGTGAACCCCCATGGTTGCCGGGCCGCGATGGCGCAATTGCGCGCCGGCAGCCGCAGATATCCAAGGAGAGATTGCCCGAGGATTATCCCGCCGTCTTGGACTCAGGCGACAATCGCATGGGCTGGAGCGACAGACCCGAACCGCTGTGCTAATCTGCTGCGGTTCCAGGAGGGGTCTGGGTGCCCGAGATCACACACGTGGACCGCGCCCATACGCCGCCATCGGGCGGCTCAAGGCTTTGTTCTAATGCGCTGCCGGAGCGCGATCGCGTTGCCATTTTTCGCGAGGTTTATGGACGACAGGTGATGCGCGTCGACGTCGAACCTCTGACCGGCCATCCCTTCCAGATCGACATGGCGATAAGGGTGCTACCGGGTCTCAGTTTCCTCTCGTGCCGGCGATCTCCCTTACGGGTGATGCGAACGAAGGACCTGATTTCCGACGGCGACGATCGTGTCGTGTTGCAAATGGGCAATGTCGATCATGTAGCATGGCAATGCGGCCGTGAGATCACGCTGCAGGCAGGGGACGCCATCGCGCTTGAAAATGGCGAAGCCGGCAGCCTGACGTTTCCAGTGTCCGGCGCGCTCACGTCGCTGCTTCTTCCCCGCGATGCACTCGGTCCGCTTTTGCACGATGTGCACGGGTGCATCGGACGGCCGCTGCCGGGCAACACACCGGCCTTGCGACTCCTCAGGCATTATCTCCAAATTCTGAAGGACGACTCCGAGATGCCGACGCCGGAGCTCCAAAATCTGATGGTGGCTCACATCTACGACCTTGTGGCTCTGGCGCTCGGCGCGACGCGCCATGCGGCGGAGCTTGCGAGAGGGCGCGGGGTGCGTGCTGCGCGTCTGCAAGCGATCAAAGCCGACATCGCCGATCATGCAAGCGACGGCGATTTGTCGATTGCCGACATCGCCGCACGGCACCGGCTCACGCCGCGTTATGTGCAGCGGCTTTTCGAGAGCGAAGGCACGACGTTCACCCATTTTGTCTGCGAGCAGCGGCTTGACAGCGCCTGCCGGATTCTCGCCAGCCGGCCGTTCGATCACAAACGCATCGGCGATATCGCATTCGAAGCTGGTTTCAGCGATCTGTCCTATTTCAACCGCGCCTTCCGCCGCCGCTTCGGGTCGACTCCGTCGGAGTTGCGCCGGAACGGTTTTTGAGATCGTGCTTTACGGCGGGCGGGGTTTAAGAGAAATCGACTTTCCTCCTTGCTCGGTGCGCGCGAAGAGATGATTCCACGGCTGGAAACCGAACGGCTCATTTTGCGCGGCTGGCGTACAGAAGACATTGAACCCTATGCGCGCTTCATGGCCAATCCCGAGGTCATGCGTTATCTGACCGGCGAACCGATGTCGCGCGCGGATGCGTGGCGCAATATGGCGATGCTCGTGGGCCATTGGCATCTGCGCGGTTACGGCATGTGGGCGGTCGAACGCAAATCCGATCATGTGTTCATCGGCCGGGTGGGACTCCATTTTCCGGAAGGCTGGCCCGGACTCGAAGTGGGCTGGACTTTGGGCAGGGAATATTGGGGACAGGGTTACGCCACCGAGGCCGCGCGCACGGCGATGCGATACGGCTTCCTGACGCAACAGGTGGAACGGTTGCTCTCGGTGATCGACGTTGACAATCTTCCCTCCCACGCGGTCGCGCGGCGCCTGGGCGAAACACGCGGCGACAAGTTTGAAGTCGTTCACAGCGGAAAGAGGGTTCAGACCGAGATCTGGAGCATTTCGCGCGACGAGTGGGCGCACAGGACTTGACGCCGCTCGAACCGGTCGTCTACCGGCCGCGCGACCTTTCCCTTTTCCTCGCCTGCCGGTTTTTTTCGACGGCCGCGATGCAGGTGCAGTCGGTGGCCATCGGCTGGCGGATCTACGAGATCACCCGCGACCCACTCTCGCTCGGCCTCGTCGGCCTTTGTCAGTTCGTGCCGATGTTTGTCCTGACCTTGCCGGCAGGCGACATCGCGGATCGCAGCGACCCACGTCGTGTCTTCTCGCTCAGTCTCATTGCTCAGGCGCTTTGTGGAGCGCTTCTTTTTGCAGGTATGTTTGCAGAGACACGCCTCGTTTGGCCTTACTACGCGGTGCTGATCGCGTTTGGCGCCGCGCGCGGCATGGCGGGGCCGTCGTCCCAATCGCTGCTGCCGTTTCTCGTGCCTTCACAGATGCTGCCCCGTGCCATTGCATGGAGTTCGTCCGTTTTCCAGATTGCCGTCATCGTTGGACCGGCTCTTGGAGGCCTGCTTTACGCTCTCGGGCCGGCGGCTGCCTTCGGCTCCGCGATAGCGGGCTTTCTCTTTGCCGGAACGGGAGTGGCGACGCTCGCCGGCCGGCGGCGCGCGGAAGGGGTACCCACCAACGCCGGACTGCGGTCGCGTATTGCGGAGGGTTTGTGGTTCGTCCGCCGCCGCCCCGTCCTATTGGGGGCGATTTCGCTGGACCTTTTCGCCGTGCTGCTGGGCGGCGCAACCGCCCTCCTGCCCATCTACGCGCGCGACATCCTGCACACAGGACCGGTCGGGCTCGGACTTCTCCGCTCCGCGCCGGCAGTGGGGGCGGCGCTCGTCGCGACGACGTTGGGGCACAGGCCGATCGATCGCGCTGCGGGCACCCGCATGTTCGCGGCCGTCGCGATCTTCGGCTTGGCAACGATCGTGTTCGGCGTTTCGACGAATTTCTATCTGACTCTCTCGGCGCTCGCCGTTTTCGGCGCTTCCGACATGGTGAGCGTCTACATCCGCCACGCACTTGTGCAGTTTTCGACCCCGGACGAGATGCGCGGGCGCGTGAGCGCGGTGAACGTGCTCTTCATCGGTGCGTCGAACGAATTGGGTGAATTCGAATCCGGTGTAACCGCCGCGTGGTTCGGAACCGTGCCGGCCGTCGTCATCGGCGGCCTCGGCACGCTTCTCGTCGTTGCGCTGTGGATGCGCCTTTTTCCGCCTCTGCGAACAATCGACAAACTCGCCGACGCTGCGGTTTCGTAAAACGATCAGGCCCAATCGGGCAAAATCCAACCCTCATGCTGAGCTTGTCGAAGCATCAGTATGTCGAAGCATGAGTCTTTGCATCACCGTGAATAGATGCCGACAAGCTGCGCCGTCGCGAGCGCATGCGCCTTGAGATAGGCCACGAGGTCGCCGCTCTTCATCTGCTCTCCGGAAGGAACCGTCGCGACGTCAACTGCGTAGAGCGTGAATTCGTAGTGGTGGACGCCGGAGCCGGATGGTGGGCATGCGCCGCCATAAGCGGCATCGCCGAAATCGTTTTCGGCCTGCATCGCGCCCTGCGGCAGACCATTGCCGCGGCTGGCGCCCTCCGGCAAGCCGGTCACGCCTGCCGCGATGTTGAAAACGAGCCAGTGCCAGAATCCTCGTCCTTCCCCTGCATCGGGATCGAACAGCGTGAGTGCATAGCTGTGCGCGCCTGATGGTGCGCCGGTCCATTCAAGGGCGGGCGATCGATCGCTTCCGCCGCACCGATTGTTGATCTGGGCGAGCGAAAGCCGTCCTCCGTTGGCAAAAGCGGGGCTGCTTAATTGCATCGCGTAAGCCGACCCCGTCGCGAGAACGAGAATCGCCGCCAGCACGATTATCCGCATTTGCCAGACTCCTTTCTTTGCGTGAGTTGCGGATTCGCGCGATTCTGCGCACCGGAGGAGTGCGCCGCTCACCACCTGTAGCTCAGAGAGACCAGCGCCGAGCGCGGCGTGACCTCAACTGCGGATTCCAGGTTGTAGGCACGCTGCCAATGCCTGACGAACAGAAACGTATAGCCCCAGGCGATACCGGCACTGGCTGCCACGTCCCACCAATGATGGTTCTCGGATGCAACGCGGGTGTATCCCGAGAAAGTTGCGGCGGCATAGGCGGGCACGCCGTACTCCCAACCATAGCGATACCAAAGATAGCTCGCCGGCGCGAAAGCGAGTGCGGCCGTATCGGAGGGGAAGGAACGGTTGTCGCTCATGTCCGGCCGCTCTTCTTTCACGAATTTCTCCAGCAGAAGCGCCGTGCCGACGGTTGCGCCGGTGGTAAAGGCGAGCTGGCCTATGCCTTGCCAGTCGTCCTTCCAGTAGGAGATTCCGGCCGCTGCGATCGGCAGCGCGATCGCCACGCCGGTGCCGATATTGGCCAGACCTGTGTTCGTTTCCGCAGAAACTGAATTGCAGGCCAACAGCGCGAAAGCGAGCGAGCCCGCGCAGGAGATTCGAGTTTGTGCTGCCATCTTGCGCACCCCGCCTGCTGACCTTAAAGCCCTGAAACGACTATAGGTGAAAGCATGGCGCGGCCGTCAAGGCGAATGGGCCCAACATGAGGAAAGTGTATGTGAGCGCCCGGGCCGCTCTCGACGGTCTTCTTTTCGACGGGATGACGGTCATGTCGGGCGGCTTCGGGCTGTGCGGCATTCCCGAGAACCTGATCCTGGCACTGCGCGATTCCGGCGTCACCGGACTGACGGTCATTTCCAACAATGCCGGAGTGGACGATTTTGGCCTCGGACAGCTCTTGGCGACGCGGCAAATCCGAAAAATGGTGAGTTCCTATGTCGGCGAAAACGAGACGTTCGAGCGGCAATATCTTGCCGGCGAACTCGAGCTCGAATTCAACCCGCAAGGCACGCTTGCCGAACGCATTCGTGCAGGGGGCGCGGGCATTCCCGGTTTTTATACCAGGACCGGCGTTGGAACGCTGATCGCCGAAGGCAAAGAGCACAAGGAATTCGAAGGGGAAACCTATGTTCTCGAGCGTGGGCTCACGGCCGATCTTGCGATGGTCAAGGCATGGAAAGGCGATGACGCCGGAAACCTCGTCTACCGCAAGACTGCACGGAACTTCAATCCGATGATGGCGACGGCGGGCAAGGTCACCGTAGCCGAAGTGGAAGAGGTGGTGCCTGTGGGCGCGCTAGATCCGGATTGCATCCACACGCCGGGAATTTTTGTCCAGCGGATGATCGCGGGCGCGCATTACGAGAAGCGCATCGAGAAGCGCACGCTTCGGGGAGGATGAACGAAATGGGATGGAGCCGCGACGAAATGGCCAAACGCGCCGCACAGGAATTGCGCGACGGCTTTTACGTCAATCTCGGTATCGGCATTCCCACACTCGTCGCGAACTTCATTCCGCAAGGGATGAGCGTCACGCTGCAATCGGAGAACGGCATGCTCGGCATGGGCCCCTTCCCGCGCGAGAACGAGGTGGACCCCGATCTCATCAATGCCGGCAAACAGACGATCACCGAACTGCCGCAAACCTCCTACTTCTCGTCGGCAGACAGTTTCGCCATGATCCGCGGCGGGCATATCGACCTTTCGATTCTCGGCGCCATGGAAGTGTCGGAGACCGGAGACCTTGCGAACTGGATGGTGCCGGGCAAGCTGGTGAAAGGCATGGGCGGGGCGATGGATCTGGTCGCCGGCGTCAAGCGTGTCGTCGTCACGATGGACCACACCGACAAGGCCGGGAATCCGAAATTGCTCAGGGCATGCCGTCTGCCCTTGACCGGCAAGGCCTGTGTCGACCGGGTTATTACCAACCTCGGAATTTTCGACGTGACGCAAAACGGCCTCGCGCTCGTGGAGATTGCACCCGGCGTGGGGCGCGAGGAAATCGCTGCGAAGACCGAAGCGCGGCTCGCCAACTGAACCGCCATGCCGCTGCAAGCGCTGAAGGGCTGGACGAAAGCGCAGAAGCACACGGTGGCGGCGAGCTATCTCGGCTGGACGCTTGACGCATTCGATTTCTTTCTGCTGGTCTTTGTCATTACCGATATCGCGCGCGAATTTGGCGTCGATGTGAAATCCGTCACCGGGGCAGTGTTTCTCACACTCGCGTTCCGCCCTCTCGGCGCCTTTATCCTGGGCCGTCTGGCGGATCGCTACGGCCGCCGTCCCGTGCTGATGATCGACGTCATGTTATATGCCATCTTCGCCTTCGCCTCCGCGTTTTCGCCGAACCTGATCGTGTTTCTCATCCTGCGCGCCTTGTTCGGGGTGGCGATGGGCGGAGAATGGGGCGTGGGCGCATCGCTCACCATGGAAACCGTGCGCCCGGAATCGCGCGGGCTTGTCTCCGGCATTCTCCAGACCGGCTACGCGAGCGGCTATCTCATCGCAGCTGTTGCGTATGGCGTGCTGTTTCCGATGATCGGTTGGCGCGGACTCTTCATGTTGGGAATCGTGCCCGCGCTTCTCGTGCTCTACATCCGCAGAAATGTTGAAGAATCGCCTGGCTGGAATCACGATCATGCCCGGGCGGCCAGCACCCTCGACATTCTGCGTCGCCACTGGCGACTCGCCATCTACGCGATCCTGATGATGACCGCGTTCAACTATCTCAGTCACGGGACGCAGGACATGTATCCCACATTCCTGAAAGTCGACCACGGATTGAAGCCGCACGTGATCGGTATGATTGTCGTCATCGCAAATATCGGCGCGATTCTGGGTGGTTTGCTCTTCGGGACCCTGTCGCAGCGATTTGGCCGGCGGCGCACGCTGATCGTTGCTGCGCTCCTTTGCCTGCCGGTGATTCCGTTATGGCTTTCTGCGGAAAGTCCGGTGGCGCTAGCGGCGGGAGCCTTCGTCATGCAGTTCATGGTGCAGGGCTGCTGGGGTCTGGTGCCCGCCCATCTGAACGAGCTGTCGCCCGCGGAGGCGCGCGGCACATTTCCGGGCGTCGTGTATCAGCTCGGAAATCTGTTGGCGTCCTATGCGGCGCCGCTGCAGGCGGCGCTCGCCGTGCAATATGGCAGTTACGGTTTTGCACTCGCCGCGGTCACGATCCTCAGCGCGCCGGCGGTCGCCTTCTTCGCCAGTATCGGCCGCGAAGCGAAGGAAGTGGACATGCGGGTTGTCGCACCAGCGTAACGGCGCGCGGAATGGATTACCCGGCCCGCACGAAGACATCGACCCGGTCCGTGGGGCCCTTGTCGTCGACGCCGCCCATCGCGCGCACGTCGATGCGGTTCGAGGGCACGCCATTGTCGATCAGAAGTTGGCGCACCGCGAGCGCGCGTTTGAGCGAAAGCCTGCGGGCGTCCGAGGATTTGTCGCCCGGCGCGCCGCCATAGGCTTCGAGCTGAATACGGCTCGCGCCCGCTTCCAGTGCAGAATTAAGATCTCCCGCCAGCAGCTTCACGCCTTTGAACTGCGCGGGCGAGGGATCGCTGACGCCCTTCTGGAACAAAACGTCGCCATGTTTGGTCAAAGCGACACGGCTTTCGCCACTCGCCGCGAGTGGCGAAGTTGCATGCCCCTGAGTGGCTTCATGCGGAGGGATGGAAGCAGTCTTGACCGCGTGCGGTGCCGGAGATGGGGGCACGGCAACAGGCGGCGGAGCAGGCGATTCGCTGCCTTCGTCTCCCAGAGAGAGAGGGATCGCCGGTGCAGGCGCCGGATTGCTCGTATGCTTCGTCTTTCGCGCGGAAGAAGTCGCTGCTTCCACCGGTGCGGCGGCAGGAACCTCGGCTGTCGCGCCAGGTTCTGCACCAATGGCATCGACACTCGCCGGCGCGGCGGGCTGCGGCGTTCGATGATGAACGGAATGATGCACCGGCATATGCAGGTGGATCACCTCATCGTCAGCGGCGGCCGTGCCTTGCGCGGCAGCCGCGTTCGAATCGTCCTGTGCCATAACTGGCGTGCACCACACCGCAATCGCCAGCATGATCGCCGATGCGCAGAAAGCTTGCTGGATTTTCATCGCCCTTTGTTCGTCTCCCCGAAAGATCGCGAATTCTATCACTTGCTCCGGCGCGCTCAACTGCGGCGGCTCGCGCGCAGCAACTTGAGCAGGTGGGGATGCAGCGTGTCGTTGGCGGCCAGAATGTCGCCGGTTTCGAGTGCGCGTGCGCCGCCGGACAGATCGCTGATCTGGCCGCCCGCCTCGCGGACCAGGAGAATTCCGGCGGCCACATCCCAGGCTGCCAACCCGCGTTCCCAAAACGCATCGAATCGGCCGGCCGCGACATAGGCCAGATCGAGCGCGGCCGAACCGAAACGGCGCACGCCCGCAGTGGCCGCCATCATGGGCGCGAGCTCTTCGAGAAAGCATTCGTGCCCCTCGCGGCCGAGATATGGAATGCCGGTGGCGACGATCGCGTCCTTCAGATGTTTGCGCGCCGCGACGCGCAGGCGCTTGTCGTTCAGATAAGCACCATGATTCTTCTCGGCTGTGTACATTTCGTCGACGACGGGATTGTAGACGACTGCGGAAACCAGCTGGCCTTCGCGCTCGAGGGCGATCGAGATCGAGAAATGCGGGACGCCGTGCAGGAAATTCGTGGTGCCGTCCAGCGGGTCGATGATGAAGCGGTGCGATTTGTCCGGCCCGTCGATCGCGCCAGCCTCCTCGACGAGAAACTGATAGCCCGGCCGTGCCCTGGAAAGCTCCTGAACCAGGATGCGCTCGGTTCGCTTGTCGGCCGCCGTGACGAAATCGGCCGGCCCTTTGAGCGAAACCTGCAGATTTTCGAGTTCGCCGAAATCGCGAATCAAGCCGCGCCCCGCCTTGCGCGCGGCCGTCGTCATCACGTTCAGCGCCGGCGAGAGATAGGGCATCTATTCGGCGCGCCGCACGTAAGCGCCGTCCGTCGTTGAGACCACGATCTTCGCGCCGGGTTCGATGAAGGCGGGGACGGCCACGCGCAATCCGTTTTCGAGTTTGGCGGATTTGTATCCGGGCGCCGCAGTCTGCCCGCGCATGACCGGATCGGCTTCCATAACTTCGAGTACCACCTGCTGAGGCAATGCGATCGAGATTGGCCTGCCCTCGTGGAGCTGCAGCAGGATCTTCATTCCGTCCTGCAGAAATTGCGCCTGCTCGCCGACGAAATCGCGCTGCAGTTCGATCTGGTCGTAGCTCTCCAGATCCATGAAGGTCAGGGTCTCGTCGCTGGCATAGAGGAACTGGAAATCCTTTTTTTCGAGCCAGGTCTCCTCCACTGTCTCGCTGGCGCGGAATCGTTCGTTGAGCTTGCTTCCGGTGACGATGTTCTTCAGCTCGACCTGGTTGTAGGCGCCACCCTTGCCAGGCTTCACGGCCTGGTTCTTGACGACGAGCCACAAGCCGCCCTCATGTGCGATGAGGAGCCCGGGGCGGATTTCGTTGCCGGCAATCTTGGGCATCTGGCATCCCTGAACCCGCGCGCGTGCCTTGAGTCTCGCGGGGACTGCGTTTGGGTTCATTATCGAAGGCACGCGTTCTAGCAGCAGCGGCGGCGCAGGCGCAAACGCCACGAACTGCGAACTGGTATGAGCATGCTACACGCACCTGGCCCTGCCGATCTCGATGTGCTGCTTGCGCTCAGTAATGCGCATGAGCGCGAAATCGGCACGTTTACGAGAGCTGCGTTCGAAGAGCTTGTCTCCATGTCGTTCCGCACACGGATGACCAGGGCGCGCGACGCGTTCCTCGTCGCGCTTGCCGACCGCGCACCGGAAGTCGCGCCCAATTATCATTGGTTCGCCGACCGCTTCGACCACTTCGTGTACATTGATCGCGTGGTGGTGGCCGCAACCTCGCGCAAGCGGGGCCTGGCCACACTTCTCTATCGCGATCTCATCGACGCCGCCCGACGCGCGGGTCACGGGCGACTCTGCTGCGAAGTGAACAGCGATCCGCCCAATCCGGCGTCAGATGCTTTTCACGCCACGTTCGGCTTTGAAGAAATCGGCCGCGCCCATCTTACCGACCGCGGCAAAACGGTGCGTTATCTGACGCTCACCCTTCGACAAGCTCAGGGTGAGGAGAAGAATTGATGCCTCATGCTGAGCTCGTCGAAGGATGCCGACCGGTCGATCAGGTCCCAAGCGGGCCGCAGCCTACGATGCGCCGTCGCCGTCAGCGCTCGGACTGTCTTCGAAGTAGGGCTCGACCGTACCCTTGAGCTTGACCGTCATCGGGTTGCCCGCGCGGTCGACGGTTCGCCCTGCGGCGAGGCGAACCCAACCCTCGCTCACGCAATATTCCTCGACATTGTGCTTCTCGACGCCGTTGAAGCGCACGCCCACGCCGCGCTTGAGAACGGCTTCGTCATAGTGCGGGTTCTTCGGATTGACGCTCAGGCGATCCGGAGGCGTGTCGGGCATGGGAGAACTATGGGATCTTTGGTTGCTGCAACGGCTCGTCAGTTCCCTCCCGACCAGTTCACCTGGACGCGCGCGCCGCTTCCGGACGAGGCGGCGACGACCTGGATCGCCCTCTTTCCCTTGTCTGAATTGGCGGAGAACATCGTTGTCGTGCCAGTGGACATGTTCAAAGCCTGGGCGAGGCCTTCGCTCTCGGATCTTTGCTTGTAGTAGGCGATCACGCTCGCGGGCGAGTCTTTCGTCTCGAATGTAAACGTCCCGCCTCCGCCGCTCGCACCCGCGTCGATCACCGTCGATTGCACTTTCGCGCCTGGGTAGAGGTCAACAAAGCCCGGCAGTTTGAGATTCGTCGTGTCGCCGCTCGCGTTGATCTCGACGTTCTGTTTCCCGTCCGAAGCCTTCATCGTGAAGTGGCCATTGTCGCCCGACATGGTGAAATTGCCGCTCTTGCCGTCGCCCGCCTTCATTGTGAATTTCTGGCCGTTGGCGGAGATGGTGAGATTGCCGTCATGGCCCGAGACGGTGACGTCGTTGGACTTGCTCGACGAGTTCTGATCGCAAGCCGTCAGCAGCAGGCAAGCGGCCATCGCCCCGACGGTCACGAATGAAGCGCGCATGAAAATTTCCCTTCGCATCGACGCACCGGCCAACCATTCGCCCGAAACGCGTGGCCGCACAAGCCTGACCCGAATACTGGCACGCCAGCTGACGCAGGCTTCCTGTGCGGGTGCACATGCTGCCCGGCGACGAAGAAATCGGGGCTAAAGCCGGCCCCCGAAACTCACCATCCACCCCCTCCGCCGCCGCCCCCGCCACCACCGGAGGAGCCGCCGCCACCGCTGCCGGAGCTGGAACCCGGCGCGGTCGCCGCCGAGGCGGCAGCCGCGGCCATCGACGCGCCCAATGAATCTGCAAAGGCCGCCGTGCCGAGACGGTCGAACGAGCCGCCGGAGTACCACATCGGCGTGTAGTAATTGCCGCGCGCGTCAGGGCCGATTCCTGCTGCGGCCGCCTCCGCCTCGAACTTCTTGCTCCACTGATTCTCGCAATCGAGCGCAATCGCATAGGGCAAAAATTTCTCGAAGACTTCCGGCGTAACGCCAGGCGGATTGAGCGCTTCGAGCCTGTCCTTCTCAGCGGTAATCAGAAACAGCCGAAAGCCATCTATCTGATCGTAGATCTTCGCGCCCGCGAGCGTGGGCGTTTTCAGCCAGTGATAGAAAAGATAGACGGCGATGCCGGCCACGCTCAGTGCGAGCACGGCGGCTGGCGGAATTGATCTCGCGAGAGCCGCAATGCCAATTATCCATGCGGCCGCGAAAGGCAGCGCGAATGCACTCGTGAAGAGTGCGCTGAACGTGTTGAGAATTCGCGAGCCTGGGCCGGCGAATGCCATGGTCCACGCCTGCCAGGCACGATGCAGCAGAAAACTCGTGCCGACCGACCATCCAGTGAGCCACAAAAGCATGAACCCGGCAGGGGCCGGATCGTCGCAAAGCAGCGCGCTGGCAATTGCCGTCACTGCGAGAATGGCAATTCCGCCGAAGAACCAGTGGCTGTTGGTGACGAAATAAACGCGCTCGTACTCGTTGACGAGCGAAGTCTTGAGCGCGGAAATGGACTGTTGAATCACGCTGTAGTTCGTCTGCTTCAGCTCGATGCTGTTGCCCGAAGAAAAGAGCCTGTTTGCAATCTGCACTTCGCCGTGCGCCAGACCTGCCTCCCCCTCGCCTTTCCCCGTGCGCGTCAGCGTGTAGGCGTGATCGGCTTCGGCAATCTTGAGATAGCCCTTGACGGCCATGTCGACGACCGAGGCGGCGTAGGATTTCCGGTCATAGGCCATGCGATGGACGAAGCGCACCGCGGCCGGCGAGAAATCCTTCGGCGGCGCAAAGAGCGGCACGATGACGCCGCGTTTGGGATGACGCGCGTGCTCGAACCATCCGACCACGAAATAAATGACGAGAAGCAACACTCCGAGGCAGGCTGCGATGGCGCTCGCATTGTCGCGCAGGAAATCGCGGCGCAACTCCGCGGCCGAAGGCGGGATGACCGCGCCTTTGGAAAAGCCGACGGCGACCGTCAGTCCTTCTTGCAGACCAAGTGGCGCAGTTGTGGCAAACGCGATCGTGGAGTCGGACGTCTTCTGCGCCCGCGCATTCTGTGCGGTCGAGCCTGCTGCTCCGGTATAGAATGAATATTGGACAATATGCGCGCCGGCAGGCAGTGCGATCGTCGCTTCCGCGCGGTCGATCGGGAATTTCCAGAAATTTCCGGTGACGTTCCAGTAGAGTTCATCATAGCCCGGGTAGAAACCGATCTGCCGGTCTGTCGCATAGGTGAGAGTGAACCGGTGTGCGCCGGGATCGAGCAGGGAGTTCGGGTCGCCGATTTTGACTCGCTCGCCATCCTCGATGGCCTCCACGCTGTACGGCTCATTGTGTCCGTCGAGCGAGGCAGACAGCACGTCGAAGCCGACATGCACGCGCCGGCCCACCTTGTCGGTATAGGTAGTGGGAAAGTCGCGAAAGATTCCATGACGGATCTGATCGCCTTCGGAATTGACGGAAATTGTTTCCATCACCGTCAGAGCGCCGGTCTGGGCGACGCGGATGTCGCTCGAGAAATCCGTAATGCGTTCGTCGGCAGCGGCCGGAGCGGCGAGACAAGCGAGAACCGCCGCGACGAGGACGGCGCCGCGCCTCATCCTGCGAAGGTCACTTTCGGCGCTTCGCGGTCGGCCGCGTTCTCGATTTCGAAGAAGGGCGCCGGTTTGAAGGCGCCGAAATTCGCCACGACGTTCGAAGGAAACTGCTCGATCATCACGTTGAAGTCGCGCACCGCGCCGTTGTAGTAGCGTCGCGCGAGTTGAATCTGATCCTCGACATCGGCCAGCTCATTCTGCAGCGACTGGAAATTCGCGCTTGCCTTGAGCTCCGGATAGGCTTCTGCGACCGCGAGCACGTGGCCGATGGCGGCGGTGATCGCCGTTTCCGTCTGCGCGCGATGCGCCACATCGGCCTGCCCCTGGCCGGCCGAGCGCAGCCGAGCCAGCTCGTCGAACGTTTCGCGCTCATGGCTTGCATAGCCCTTCACCGTCTCGACCAGATTTGGAATGAGATCGGCGCGGCGCTTGAGCTGCGCCTCGATGCCGCTCCACGCCTCGGCCACAACGTTCTTGCGCCGCACGAGGCCGTTGAAGATCGACACGCCCCAAAGCGCCGCAAGTACGACAATCGCAAGAAGGATCAGCCCGCCCATGCACGTGAGCCTAACGGGTCGGCGTGCGGGCGTCCATGGTGGGGATTGATTTCATTCCCCATCTCCATCTCCATTGCCCTTGTGTGCCACGGTCACGGAGAGGCGGGATGAAATCCTACGCATGGTGGCTGTTCGGGATTGCGGGATTGTTCAACTTCGCGGTCGGCGGCGCGATTCTGTTCGCGCGGCCAAGTCTGATGGAGATGTTTGGCCTCGACACGATCGGCGGCAGCAATCTGGTCTTTGCCAATCTCACAGGCATGTTTGTTGTGCTGTTCGGATACGCCTATCTGCGCATCGCTGCCGATCCCGTAACCTATCGCCCGTACATACACCTGGGGGCGGCCGGAAAGCTCTTGGCGGTTGTCTGCGTGGTAGTGCCTTGGTGGATGGACGCCGTGCCGGGCACGGTTCCCGCGCTGGTCTCTGCCGATTTCGTGTTCGCGCTGCTGTTCCTCGATTATCTGCGCCGCACGTCTTAACCTAGTGGTTCATATCTAACGGACGAGTCTCAAAACGCTAATTTATACCATCGTCATGGCCGGGCCGTTGTCCCGGCCACCCATGAAAACTGCGCTCGGCCATGGTTCCCACAAAACCGGACAATCGCCATTGGAATGGCCTGTATCGCGCTCGCTTCTTGACGCTGAGTTCTTGGGTGGCCGGGACAACGGCCCGGCCATGACGTTTTTTTTGGGGCGCCGGTGTGAGTAGCAACCTCATTCGATGCTATGCGTCCAGCCCGTCAGCTTAGGTACCAAGTGTCAGATTCGATCCACTAGCTCGCGTAGCAGGATTGATAGCCGGACATCAGCTGGCCGAACACGCCCGGCTTGTAGGGCGTACCCGATTGGCCGGGCGCCAGCTGCAGATCGAAGGTTGTGCTCCAGGCCGTGAAGGTGACATGGACCGGACGGCGTCCAATGTTGGTCACCGTGTATTTCTGACCATCATGGGCGATTGCGACATGGTTGCCCTCGGATCCGCCGCAGCACCAGGCCGAAGCCGGCCACAGGATCGCGCAAACGATAGTTGCCGTCATTGCGGTGCGTCTCATGCGCATTGCTCATAGAGGTTATTCAACATTCAAACGGGTGTGCGAACGACAAGGTTCCGATGTGCGGCCGGAACCCTGCGCTCAGGCGACCGTTTCCTGGATTGGAGCAGCACCGTGATCCGCAAGCTCAAATCCGGCAGTTACCGCCTCTATTCGCGGAAGAAGAACCCAAAAACGGGGAAACGCCGCAATCTCGGCACTTTCTCTTCGCGCGCCGCCGCGGAAAAGCATGAGCGCGCCGTCCAGTTCTTCAAGCGCCAGTGACACCCCCGGCGGGGGCGCCTTATGGCGTAAGGACCACCAGATCGGCCGTTTCCCGCTTGCCGGAAAAATGAAACTGCACTTCGACAAACTCGCCCGTCTTGATATCGGCGAATGAACCCTTGGCGCTGCCCACGCGAATATTCGTGCCGGGTGTCACCCAGAAGGTCCAGTCACCCGTCTTCCAGTGGCAGCCGAAAGTCATGTTGCCGGAATTTACATCCGTCACCGTCCCCACCTGTGTGTGAGTCTGTGCCGGCCCCTCGGCGCCGACGGGAGCAATGCCCTTGCCGATACCGGTGCCAGCCACGCAGGAAACTGCAAATCCGGGCATGATGAGAACGGCGGCCGCCATTGCGGCTGCGATCGATGCGCGCATTTCGAACTCCCCTCGCGACGAAGCGGCCGCCAGCATAAGCTGAACCGAACGATTGGTCGATTGGGTCGCGCGGCGTAGATTTGGGGCCGCGCCGGGTTGGCGTGTCGTCGAAGGGCGCAATGGAACGGTTGCTGGCAAATCTGCAGTCGCGGCGGATCGACCGCATCGCGGCCGGCTACGCCGTGGGCGGCTGGCTTCTGGTTCAGGCCGCTTCGATCGCGATGCCATCCTTCGACGCGCCGCCATGGGCGATGCGGGCGCTTATCATCTTCGTCCTGACTGGATTTCCCTGCTCGCTTGCGCTCGCCTGGTTCGTCGTTCCGCACCTGAGGCCACAGGGCCACGGCGCGAGGCGCCACGTCCATCTCGCCGCGCTCGCGCTGTTCGCCGGGGCGGCGGTGTTTGCAGTCGGGTGCCTCGCGTATCAGCTCTCGCACAGCATCGCGGCGTCACCGCCAATTTCGAGCGCGCAACCAGTTCCGGCGTCGATCGCGGTGTTGCCGTTCGTGAACATGAGCGGCGACACAAGCAAGGAGTACTTCTCCGATGGCATCTCCGAGGAGCTTCTCAACGACCTCGCCAATATCCCGGCCCTGCGCGTTGCAGCACGCACATCGTCATTTGCATTCAAGGGCAGGAACGAGGACATCAAGACTATCGCGCGTCTGCTCTCGGTGGGCGCGGTGCTCGAAGGCAGCATGCGGGAGAGCGGTGCGCATCTTCGGATAACGGCACAGTTGATCGATGCGGCAAGCGGATATCATCTGTGGTCTGCCATCTACGACCGCAACCTCACGGACGTGCTCGTGCTCCAGGACGAGATCGCGCGGGCAATAACGGGGGCACTCACCCACAGACTTCTTCCCGCACCCGCCGGACCAAAACCCGGCAAGCCGCGCGCCATGGATGCCGTCGCTTATCGCGACTTTCTGCAAGGCCAGCACGACCTCGGGCCACGGACCGAAGAAGGCGCGGAGAGCGCGCTCGTTCTGTTCGAGAAAGCCACTGCTCGTGCGCCGGATTTTGCGGAAGGATTCGCCGCGCTCGCGCGCGCGGCCATCAACCTGGCCGAGTACCATCCGGAGCGCAAGGACCTCATGCCGGCCGCGGAAGCCGCGCTTGCGCGCGCGCTCGCTCTCGATCCCCATTGCGTAAGCGCGCTTGCTTCGCGTCTTGATCTGGCCCTGCACAAGCTTGATTGGCCGGCGGCCGCCGCGGATGCAAAGCGGCTTGTGGCAATCAACGCGCATAGCGTCAACGTGCAGCACGAGATGTTCCGTTACTACCAGCTGCTCGGATTTCCCGAACGCGCTCTGACCGCCGCGCAGGGTGCAGCGGTGCTCGATCCACTGTCCTTCGTCGATCATCTCAACGTTGCGGCAGCGAATATTCATCTCGCAAGGTTCAAGGACGCGGCGGACGCATCGCGCGCCGCTCTCGCATTGGTGTCCGATCAGCCGGATGTGCTGGCTCTGCTATGCACATCCGAGGCGCATTTGGGTCATCTTTCGGAAGCTCGCATCCTGGAAACCAGGCTCGCCCATGCTCCCGGTGCCGCGCTCGGCTGCGCCTTCGACATCGCTTTGGGAGCGCACCGAGTTGATGAGGCGGATGCGATCATGGATCGGCTCGCCCGGTCGTTTCCGCAGGGCGATCTTGCGGCGACCGATATCGGCGACATGTATGCAGTCGCAGGCGACAGCGCAAAAGCGGTTGCGTGGCTCACGCGCGCCTATGACCTCAAGGAATTTGCACTCTTCACCGTCGCCTACGACCGGGCCATCGCGCCCGCATTCTTCGCGCACCCGGGATGGACGGCGCTTTCCGGCCGACCGTTGTTTCAGGCCTGGCACGCGGCCCATGATCGCCTGGCGGAAGATCTCTCGGGCGGCGGATTCGCCGATTGAAGGGATGCTTTCCCGTCAGCGGCAAGTTGCGTATGAATGCTCGCGAATCGATCCAGGGAGGTCAGGATGGCAAATCGGGAACAGCGCTCCAACAAGGAGAAAAAGAAACCGAAGGCCGACAAGGACAAGATGAAACCGGCAGCGGTACAAAGCTCTCCATTCGCAGAACCGCGCGCTCAGAAGCCGCCTCTGCCGGGAAAGAAGTAGAGGCTGCGGAGGACGAGCGGGCCCTTCGCGCTGGCTCAGAACAGCGCGTTGAATTCCTTTACCGCGGCTGCGGCGCCGTCGGGGTGATTCCAGATGCCGGCGCAGACGGCGAGGAAATTTGCGCCTGCCGCGATCAGCGGCTTCGCATTATCGATGGTGATGCCGCCGATGGCGACGCAGGGCACGCTCATCAGTTCAGACCACCAGGCAAGCAGGTCGATATCGGCGCGCGCTTTGGGCTGCTTCGTCACTGTGGGAAAGAACGCGCCAAACGCCACATAATCGGCGCCTCGCTCAGCGGCCTCGATCGCAAGATGTCGGGACGCGTGACAGGTCACACCGACAATCGCATCCTTGCCGACCCGCTCCCGTGCCTCCCGGTAGGGCACATCATCCTGTCCGACATGCACGCCGTCGGCGCCGAGTTCGGCTGCGAGGTCCGGCCGATCATTCAGAATGAAGGCGGCGCCAGCCGCTTGCACGCTTGGCATGAGCAGATCCGCTGCGCGGCGGATCTCGTCATCCGCGGTATTCTTCAGGCGTAGCTGGACGGACGCGACATCGCCGGCCGCGAGCGCTGATTTCAAGGCGTGCGCGAAGTCGCGCGGATCGAATGCAGGCGGTGTAACAAGGTACAGTCGGCAGCGATCGCTCACGCGGCCATTTTCTCCCGATCGCGATTCCATTCACCGCGCGTGGCGAGGCTGTTCATGTGGGCGCGGTGGGCGAAGGCGCGTTGCGCCGCGGGGACATTTTCCGCCTTGCCGCTCCATGCCTTTTGCGGCGCGGCCTGTAGCGCACGGCCGTAGGAGAAGGTCAGGGGCCAGGGAAGATCCGAACGCCGGTTCATCGCGTTCAGATGTGCGGTTGCGTCCTCATCGGATTGTCCACCCGAAAGAAACGCGATCCCGGGCACGGCAGCCGGCACGCAGGCCTTCAGGCAGCGAATTGTGCGCTCGGCGACCTCTTCGGCACTCGACTGCTTCGCACATTTCGCGCCCGGCACGATCATGTTGGGCTTGAGCACCATGCCTTCGAGATCCACGCGCTGATTGAAAAGCGCGTAAAAAACTTCCTTCAACACCCATTCGGTCACGGCGGCGCAGGTCTCGATGTCATGATCGCCATCCATCAGCACTTCGGGCTCGACGATCGGCACGAGCGTCTGCTCCTGACAAAGCGCGGTATAACGGGCGAGTGCGTGTGCATTGGTGCTGATTGCCGTAAACGTCGGAATGCCGGGGCCGATATCAATGACCGCGCGCCATTTGGCGAAACGCGCGCCGAGGGCGTGATATCCGGCGAGCCTCTCGCGCAATCCGTCGAGGCCTTCGGTGATTGTCTCGCCGGGGCAGAGTGCCAGCGGCTTGGCGCCGAGGTCCACCTTGATGCCTGGAACGGCGCCCGACTCTTCGATCAGCTTCGCAAACGGCGTCCCGTCCGCGGCATTCTGCCGGATGGTTTCGTCATAGAGAATGACGCCCGAGATACAATTCTTCATTGCATCGCTTGTGCGGAACAGAAGCTCGCGATAGTCGCGCCTGTTGGTCTCTGTCGACTCCACTCCTATCGTGTCGAAGCGCTTCTTGATGGTGCCCCCGCTTTCGTCGGCCGCCAGAAGGCCTTTGCCTTTCGTCACCATCAAATGCGCGACCCGCGCCAGTTCCGTCTTGTTCATTGCCGTTTTTCCCTGGTTTGCATGAGAGCCGCCACCCCGGGCAGCTCTCGTCCTTCCAGCCATTCGAGAAATGCGCCACCGGCTGTAGAAACATAGGAGAATTGTTCCGTCACGCCCGCCATGTTGAGAGCGGCCACAGTATCGCCGCCGCCTGCAACAGATAGCAATTGACCCGATGAGGTTCGCGCCGCTGCGTATTTTGCGGCTGCAATGGTGCCGCGCTCGAAGGGCGGTGTTTCAAAGGCGCCGAGTGGCCCGTTCCAGACCAGCGTCTGCGCGTGATCGAGCCTTTGCGAGAATTGCTCAATGGTATCCGGTCCCACATCCAGGATCATCTCGTCTGCCAGCACGTTTTCTACCCGGACCACGCGACATTCCGCGTTCGGTTTGAAGTCTTTCGCGACAACAACGTCCGCGGGCAACACGATCGCGGCGCCCTGAGCGATAGCCGCGCCCATTATTTCGCGAGCTTTAGCCAGCTGGTCGCGTTCGCAAAGCGACTTGCCGATTTCAAGTCCTTGCGCCGCAAGAAACGTATTTGCCATGGCGCCGCCGATGACCAGCACATCTACGCGGCGAAGCAGATGCGCCAGAACCGCGATCTTCGTCGAGATTTTGGCGCCTCCCACGACCGCCATTACCGGGCGTTGCGGGCGGTCCAGCGCGCGGTGCAGATGAACAAGCTCGGCCTCCATGCCGCGGCCGGCGACAGACGGCAGAAGGTGTGCGATCGCTTCGGTTGTCGCATGGGCGCGGTGCGCCGCGGAAAATGCGTCATTGACGAAGAAGTCACCGAAAGCTGCAACAGCCTTCGCAAATTCGGGATCGTTCGATTCTTCGCCCGCATGAAAGCGGGTGTTCTCGAGCAGAAGCAGCTCGCCATTTTTCAACCGTGCGATCGCCATTTCCGCTTCCCGGCCGACGCAATCATCGGCGAAGCCTATCGGGCGGCCGACCGCCGCCGCCAATGCCGCAACGACAGGCTGTAGCGACATCGACGGCTCGCGCTTTCCGTTCGGCCTGCTGCAATGTGAAAGCACGATCACGCGCGCGCCCTTCTCCGCCAGCTCCCGCAAGGTCGGCGCCTGACGGTCGATCCGCAATGTGTCAGTGACCTCGCCGTTTTTCATCGGCACGTTGAGGTCGGTCCGCACGATCACGCGCTTGCCCGACACGTCGATGTCGTCGAGCGTGCGGAATTCCGCCATCAGAGCAAGGCGCCCATCGTTACGGCCACATCCGCCATGCGGTTCGAGAAGCCCCATTCATTGTCGTACCACGACATCACCCGCACGAAGGTGCCGTCGATGACTTTGGTCTGATCCAGCGCGAAGCTCGACGAAGCGGGATTGTGGTTGAAATCGGACGAGACGAGTGGGACCTCGACAATATCGAGAACGCCTTTCAGCGCTCCCGCTGCGGCAGTTTTCGCCGCCTGGTTCACTTCGTCGACGCTGGTGGGTCGCTTCGCGACGAACTTGAAATCGACCAGCGAGACGTTGGGCGTCGGCACGCGCACCGCAACGCCGTCCAGCCTGCCCTTCAGTTCCGGCAACACCAGTCCCACCGCCTTGGCAGCTCCCGTCGAAGTCGGAATCATCGACTGTGCCGCGGCCCGTGCCCGGTAGAGATCCTTGTGAAGCTGATCATGCACCGGTTGGTCGTTGGTGTAACTGTGAATGGTTGTCATGAACCCCTGCGCGATGCCGAATGCCTCGTGCATCACCTTGGCAACGGGAGCCAGACAGTTGGTCGTGCAGGACGCGTTCGAGACCACGAGATGGTCTTTGGTAAGCTTCTGGTGGTTCACGCCATATACGACGGTGAGGTCCACGCCATCGGCTGGCGCCGAGATCAGCACCTTCTTCGCGCCCGCCGCCAGATGTGCGGAAGCCTTTTCCTTCGAAGTGAAGATACCGGTGCATTCGAGCGCGATATCGACGCCCAGGTCTTTGTGGGGGAGTTGTGCCGGGTCCCTGAGGGCAGTGACCCTGATCTTGTGGCCATCCACGATCATGTGATCCCCGTCGACTTTTACCGGGCCGGGGAAACGGCCATGCACGGAATCGTAGCGCAACAAATGGGCGTTGGTCTCAATCGGACCGAGATCGTTTACGCCCACGACAACGATGTCGCGCCGCTTCGATTCGACGATTGCGCGCAGCACAAGGCGCCCGATGCGGCCGAAACCATTGATGGCGACGCGGATGGCCATGATTGTCCTCCAAAGGCGCGCGGCTCAGCGCCGCGAGCACCGCAGTTGCGGTTGATTACGCCGTGATCCGGAAATGCACATATAGGTTCTTGTCCGGCGCCTTCGCACGGATTCCCCATTCCGGCGATCCGGGTTGACCCGCCGATGGTACGCAACCGGCATCGCGGCAGTCATGGAATTCGTGGCTGGCCCCCAAACGAGGCCGGGCCTTAGCGAGGCGGCGCCACGCGCGTCAAGTGGAGGGGCGGTCCGTTGACCCCCTTTCCCCGCGCGGCTTAAGGTCGCCCGTCTTCGGCGAAAGGATTGGAATGGCGGAGCTGGCAGAGGCGGCGGCGAGTCTTTCGGTGGCTCTCGACCGTCTGGATGCGGTTCTGGTCCCGCTCGACGAGGCGCAGCAGCGCCACGTTCGCGACTCCGCCGAAATCGCTTCGCTCACCCATGAACGCGAAGGGCTGCTGGCCCGGATCGCGGAACTCGAAGAAGAGGTCCGCTCACTGGCGAGCCTGACCGAGGAAGTTGAAGGCCGCCTCGACGGCGCGATTGCCGATATCCGGACGGCCTTGGGACGCTGAGGGCACTCAACAAGTGGAGGCGAATTGCTAATGCCGCTCGTCAACGTGATGGTCAATCAGCGCGCCTACACGATCGCCTGCGATGAAGGCGAAGAGGGACATTTGCGCGAACTGGCGGCGCATGTGGACGGCAAAGTAAAGGGCCTTCTGGAATCTGTCGGGCAGGTCGGCGAGCAACGGCTTCTTCTCATGACCGCACTTCTGATCGCGGAAGATTATTTCGACTCGGTCGCGATCCTGGAACGCCGGACGCAGGAAATCGAGGATCTGGCGGGGACGCGCGACGAGATGAAAACGCGCATCGCCCGGAGCGAAGACAGGGCGGCGCTTGAGTTGGAGCAGGCGGCGAAGCGGGTGGGGGATATTGCCGCGCGCCTCTCCGGGGCCTAGGGTCTTCGCAAGACGGGTACTGCCCCCGCAGGTCAGGATTGCGATACCCAGGGGCCTTAATGGTACTCACCGGGAGCTGTCCCTGACCGGGGCCGTGGCCTCGGACATATGGCGCCCACCTGCAACTGCAGGCCCGTGAGGATCCACATCCAACGGCGGAGGCGGTCCCGTCCCTTCCCTCTCCTCGCGAATGTGCCTGCAACTCCGCGGGGGCGGGCTGCGGCGCAAACCTGCGAAAGTCGCGGCGGTTTGCGAGGCGTGAACTGCGGAGGTTGCGAAGGCCGCGCCGAATTCGCCGAAGGTGTCGGTGTCGATGAGGAAGTTGCTGCCTACAATAATCCGGCCCACAGAACAGGCCGGTTGTGGCATGGTTCCGTGGAAACGGCCGCGGCAGAAGTTGGAAGTTGCGGCCGCGATCCTCTCCGTTTGAGCTTAGTGGAGTCTCCGATGTTCCGGGTTCTCGATATCGCAACCAAGATCATCCTGGGGACCATATTTGCTGTGGTCCTGATCGGGCGGTTCAGTGCGGCCCAGGCGGGATCGTTCAAAGTCCTGCATTCCTTCAGCGGCGCCACTGATGGTTGCTATCCCGTCGGCGGCGTGATCCTGGACGGAGCAGGCAATCTGTATGGCACGACAGGGGGAGGGGCTTGCAACAGCTGCGGCACTGTCTTCAAGCTGGCGCCCAATGGCACCGAAACTCTGCTGCATGACTTCACGTGCGGAGGCAATGGCCAGGAACCGGCCGCAACCTTGGTGATGGACAAGAAAGGGAATCTGTACGGAACCACTGTGAATGGCGGCAGCATCGGCTGCGGCGTCATATTCAAGGTTACGCCGGCCGGACGTGAAAAGACCGTGCATGACTTCGCCGGACCACCAACTGACGGATGCAGCGCGTCAGCGCCCCTAGTCATGGACGCAAACGGTAAATTCTACGGCACGACGAGCGGCGGCGGCAAACATCGAGAGGGTAACGTCTTCAAGCTCGCTCCGGATGGCACAGAAACAGTGACTCATTCCTTCAATTCGAGACGCAGTGGTGACGACCCGGTTGCCGGGCTGGTCATGGATGTGAATGGCAATCTCTATGGTGTCGATTCCGGCGGCGGTGCGAAAGATTTCGGCACCGCCTTCGAGATCGCCCCGGACGGCGCCGAAACACTGTTGCACACGTTCAGGGGATCGCCGCGAGACGGGAGCGTTCCAGACGGGACGCTGATCAGCGATCAGTCAGGCAATTTCTATGGAACTTTGAGGGACAGCGGTCTCGCGGGCTGCGATGCGAACGAAGGTTGCGGCGGGGTGTTCAAGCTTGCACCGGGACGGTACCGAAACGATTCTCCATTTCTTCACAGGTAAACATGGAGACGGCGGCAACCCAGTCGCCGGTCTCATCGCAGATGGTGCTGGCAATCTTTATGGCGCAACAGTTGATGGTGGCGGCAGTTGCACGTTGACTGTTTATGGATGCGGGACAGTGTTCGAGATTGCTCCGGACGGGACAGAGACGATCCTCCATTTCTTCCGTAACCCAAGCCTTGGGGCAAGTCCTTACGGAACTCTCGTTGCCGACAGCGCGGGCAATCTCTATGGCTCGACACTCTTCGGAGGCGCGAATGGCTATGGCACGGTGTACAAGATCACGCCACAATGGAAATTCGGCGACAGCTAATCCATTGCCATAACGGCGACGGATTCTCATTGCGAACTCGGCGCAAGAGCCCCAAGTCATAGCACGAGCAGAACGAGGCGGCGATGGCCGACGAGGCAAACTAGAAAAAATGAAGACGCCACATCTGTTCCGGAGCAGAATCATTAGATTCGCGGCGAACACGACATTTCGTTTTGCACCGTTTCCGATCAGGTTTGTTCCCCGGCGAAAGCGAACGCGCATACGAGGCTTGCCTTCAGCCCTTGATCCGTCTTGATGCAGAAGCGGGCGGGCCTTATCAACATCGAAATTCAGACTCGGTCGCTACCGGGAAACCTGCATGCGGATTCTTTTTATCGGCGACATTATCGGGCGGCCTGGCCGCGATGTGGTGTCGAACGAACTGCCCGGGCTGCGCAGAGCGCTTGCCATAGATTTCGTGATCGGCAATGGCGAGAACGCGGCAGGCGGTTTCGGCCTCACCCGAAAAGTCGCCAACGAGCTTTTTGCGACGGGTGTCGATGTGCTGACGACCGGCAATCACTGGGCGGATCAGAAGGAGATT
>DATMPH010000029.1:0-243138 GCA_035567755.1 Rhizomicrobium sp. | reverse complement strand
GGACAGGCGACGGCACGCAGCCGGAGTGCGATCTCGTCATGGACAAATCCGGCAACCTGTATGGGACGACCTATGGCGGCGGCGCCTATAATGCGGGCACCGTGTTCGAATTGAGCAAGGTCAACGGGGTGTGGACCGAGAACCTGCTTCACTCGTTCAGGGGAAACGGCGACGGTGTGGAACCTTACGCCGGGCTTCTCATGGCGGGATCGGGAACGTTCTACGGGACCACGATCTACGGCGGTAACTACGGCAACGGCACGGTCTTCAAGCTGTTTCAGTCTCGTGGCGTGTGGAAATTGAAGATCATCCACTCCTTCAACGGCAGCGATGGCTATGAGCCCTGGGGCACGCTGATCAGGGACCAAAACGGTGTGCTCTATGGCACGACTCGCTCGGGCGGCCATTGGGATGTGGGCGTGGTCTTCATGCTCTCGCCGGCCGGCGGCAAATGGACTGAAACCGTCCTGCACACCTTCCCATTTCAGATTGGCAGCAACGATGGCTATTGGCCAACCGCGGGGCCCGCCTGGGGTCCGTCCGGCAGCCTTTATGGGACGACCTCCGCCGGCAATGCCAGTTTGGGAATCGTATTCGAACTGAGACAGTTCGGCGGGGTGTGGACGGAGACCATTCTCCACCAATTCGGCAGCAAGAAGGGCGACGGAGCCCCCCTACAGGGCGGCGTTACCCTCGACGAGAATGGCGCCCTTTATGGCACGACCATAGGGGGCGGAAAATACAACTACGGAACGGTGTGGAAGATTACTCCATAGGGAACACCCGCGAGCAGCGAACCAGACGCCGATGCAGTAGAGGGTCGCTTTCCTTCTGCACGAGCCCGTGGCTTTCGGCGGAGTAATGGCGCAGGGTTGCTCGACCAGCATTCTCCTGCTGCACGCGGTGTTCCGAATGAACTGCCTTCCCATCGATCGGATTGCGATTGCTTTAGTGGCTCTGGCTGCTTTGGCGCTGCCCGCCATGGCGGCAACGGAAACCGTGCTCTACAGCTTTCCGAATTCCGGGACGGGCTATCCCAGCGGAACATTATACTTCAGGAACGGCTCGCTGTACGGAACCGGCGCGGGCGATGGGAACGCGGGCGACGGACAGGTCTTCAAACTGACCAACTCGGGCGGCGCCTGGAAAGAAAACACGCTCGTGACATTCGACGGCGCAAACGGCTCCACACCTTTTGCGGGACTGATCCGTGATTCAAACGGCGTCCTGTACGGCACGACTTGGACCGGCGATGCCTACAACGGCGGAAACGTGTTCGCGCTGTACAAGAGTGGGGGAAAGTGGATCAGCTCCACGATCTGGGCGTTCGGCGGGACATCGGGCGACGGCACGCAGCCGGAGTGCGATCTCGTCATGGACAAATCCGGCAACCTGTATGGGACGACCTATGGCGGCGGCGCCTATAATCTGGGCACCGTGTTCGAATTGAGCAAGGTCAACGGTGTGTGGGCCGAGACTGTGCTCCACTCATTCGGGGCCAACGGCGTCGGGTGGGAACCTTATGCCGGGCTGCTCATGGACGGATCCGGGACGTTCTATGGGACCACGATCTACGGCGGTAACCACGGCAACGGCACGATCTTCAAGCTGTTTCAGTCCGGCGGCGTGTGGAAATTCAAGAGCATTTACTCCTTCACGGGCGGCAGCGATGGCTCTGAGCCTTTGGGCACGCTGATCAGGGATAAGAACGGCGCGCTCTACGGCACGACCTACGCTGGCGGCGCTCCCGACACGGGCGTAGCCTTCATGCTCTCGCGCTCCGGCGGTAAATGGACTGAGACCGTTCTTCACGTGTTCAATTGGCAAAATGGCGATGGCTATAACCCGCTTGCGGGGCTCCGCTGGAGTCCATCCGGCGGCCTTTACGGGACGACCCCCCGAGGCGGATCTCCCGGTGGGGGAACCGTGTTCGAACTTACACCTGGCGCGCCCGGCGGCGTGTGGACGGAGTCCATTCTCCACGGCTTCGCCGGCAATGCCGACGGGAGCTATCCGCAGGGCCGCGTTACCCTCGACGAGAACGGCGCCCTGTACGGCACCACTGAAATCGGTGGAACGGACAACCTCGGTACAGTGTGGAAGATTATCCCATAGGGACTGGGCGCGAAAGTTCAAACTGCCCAACTAGCCGGAGGCGAGACCGCCGGATGCCCGATGGGCAGTTGGGAGTATCTTGGGAGTAAGTGACCGTAAGTCATTGAGTGATGGTCCTCGAACTGCGCCCTGTTATCGCCAAGCGCCTTTATTTGCTACGTTTTTCGTCGAGTGCGGTGCGTTGACATCGTCGAACCTACGCGCTTTGGCTAAATAGCAACAGCTTGGAATAGATCTCTTCCTGCGCCGCGCGGAACGGTTCGTTCGCCCAATCTTCGACCGATCCACGCCTCCAAGCCGGCCCTTCAGCCGGCGTGAATTCGAATTCCAACCGAGATGCAATCCTCGCCGGATCGCGTCCAAGCAACTTAGCGCGGGCACGTTGGGCGGGCAGTTTCGCGGATTGCCCTCGGTGCTCTTGGTCAATAGCCACCCAGTGATCCTGATGCAGCAGCCTAGCAAGTGCTGTCGTAACGTCTCCGAAGTGTGTCCAGACTCGGACCCGACCCACCAAGCCGACTGGCAATTCCTAAATAGTTTGACATTGGCCGCAATGCGTGGCTCTCACGCAAGGAACTGCCATGGGGTGAGGCACATGCGACCTCCTGTTTTCTGTGCTGTCGTGCTTGCGGCGGGTATTTTTGGTACCCTGTCATTTGCGGCAACATTGGTTCCGATTGCCACGGTCCAGGGTAGCGTTTCGACGCTAGTAACGGGGGTGAACAAGAACGCAATCGTCACAGGTAGCTGGTACGACAACTCGGGCGTGGAGCACGGATTTTTCGGCTCCTACGACGGCAGCAATTATACGACCTTTGACATCGGCAGTGAAGGCACCGAACCACGCGCAATAGACAATCAAGGCTACATAGCGGGGGCCTATAATACCGACCCACTGAAATATCTGGCACTGCGAGAATTTGAACGTCTGCCCGACGGGACAATCTTAACGATATCCAAAAGGAGCAAGGAGCTGAGAGGCTATGCCGAAGGACTGGATAGCCGAAACAACGTTTTTGTGGGCGAGTACATGATAGGAAAAACGGGTTACGTTCACGGCTACTACGGCAAAGACGGGAGGTACAAAGGAGAAGTGCAAGTCGCCGGAAGCAACTTCTGGACTGGGCCGCGTGCCATCAACAATTCAGGCGTGATCAGTGGCTGGTTCAAAGGCCAAGGCAAGAACGAGGGATTCGTTCTGAATGCTGGTACCACAACGGTCGTCGATTACCCCAACGCGGACTCCATCGGCACCTACCTCGAAGGCATCAGCGACAAAGGCATTGTTTCCGGGTTTTGGTATGACGCGAACTACGTCAACTACGCGTTCATTTACGACCCCGCAACAAGCGTCTTTACTGATGTTGTGGTGCCCAATGCCACGACCGCCCAAGCTTGGCAGATCAGTTCCAACGGACTTGTAGTTGTCGATTCGGACGTTGGAAACTTCATCTATTGTTTAGAAAAAAAGAGCTGTCCGGTCGGAGGAGTCGAGGTAGGTGAGCACTCGATCCGGTCACCGCGCAAGCCGGTCGCGGCCCCTCCGCCAGCGCCGTAGCAGCTTCAACTTCTGCTCAGCATGCCATAGTCTCTTCCTGCTTCAAGCACTTGTTGGCCCACTCAGCGCACATTGCCTGCCACAATATTTCTCCTAGCAACACGAGTTAGGACGCGGCCGATTTTACCCAATCGTGATGATCGGTCAGTGCCATTGCTTGAGTGCATGCGTCAGCCACGCCCGCGAATTGCCGGCCCGTTCTTTGAGAAACGGCTCCCCAGTTGCTGTTCTTGAGGTCGGAAAACACAATCGGCCCTGGTGCATCGCCGCCCGGCAGCAAAAGGCATCCGGGAGAGTCCGCTTGGTCGCCGTCAAGAAATACGCATGACGGCCGTGAAAAGCGGCCTTGTACAACCATTTGACGACAACAATCTCGCGCAGCATCGTCTGCGCGCATTCATATTCGATGTATACCTCGCATTCAGAGTGTATGTTCATCAGTCTCGATGCCCACGGGGGCAAAACTACATTGACCGCTGAACGACGCAACAATGAATGGTTCGCTTATCAACCTCACAGCGGTAATTATTTATGGCGGATTAGACGCATAGGTAGTGCTATCCCTGTACGTGCGCGCGGCGAGGTGCTACCCTGACGAGAACCTGTCGAGGCGACCCCAATGAAACGCGTGTTCTTCAGCCTGTGCGCGGGCGCAATCAGCTGCGCACTGCTTCCAGCACTGGCAATTGCCCAGAGCAAAGAGACCGCCGTTTTGAGGTTCAATCACACGGACGGCGCGAACCCCACGGCAGGTCTGATCGATGTGAACGGCACGCTGTATGGCACAACCGCCTGGGGTCCGAACTGCCCCAAGGTGGGCACTGCCGGGTGCGGCACGGTTTTCTCGATTGACCCGACAACCCGCGCGGAGACGGTGCTCTATGCCTTTTGCAGCCAGCAGAACTGCACGGATGGTCAAACGCCCCAAGCCAGTCTGATCGATGTCAACGGCACACTGTATGGCACAACGCAATGGGGCGGCGCCGTGAACTGCGCCAATGCGGGTTATCTCGGTTGCGGCACAATCTTCTCGATTGACCCCACCACCGGCGCGGAGACGTTCGTGCATTCGTTTGGCAAGGGCAAGGACGGCACGCAGCCTTTGGCCGGGCTGATCGATGTGAACGGCACGCTTTACGGAACGACGAGCGGCGGGGGCGCGAACTGCCAAGGTAGCGGCGGTTGCGGCACAGTGTTTGCGCTCGACCCGAAGACCGGCGCGGAGACCGTGCTTTATTCCTTCTGTGCTCAGCAGAACTGTAGTGACGGAAGCGAGCCCTTCGCCGGTATCATTGACGTGAAGGGCACGCTATATGGCACGACGATGTTCGGCGGCGCCGACGGCGGCGGCACGGTATTTGGGTTCAATGTGAAAACCGGCGCGGAGACGGTGCTGCATTCGTTCAGCGGCGGCACGGATGGATCGGCTCCCGACGCCAGTCTCATCGACGTGAACGGCACGCTGTACAGCACGACGACCACGGGTGGTAGCAACGCGAACCGGCAGTATTGCGCTGGGGGCTGCGGCACGGTGTTTTCGCTCGACATCGGGACGGGCGTTGAGGCGGTGCTCTATGCCTTTTGCAATCATCCTATAAACCATGAATGTCGCGACGGCGATTTTCCCGTCGCCGGGCTGATCGATGTGAAGGGCATCCTGTACGGTACAACGCCTCTAGGTGGCACCTACTATCTTAACGGCACGGAAGGGGGCGTTCTGTTTGCGCTCGACCCGAATACCGGCGCGGAGACGGTGCTCCATGCATTCGGTGGCAGCAAGGACGGAAGGAATCCTGAGGCCAATTTGCTTGATGTGACGGGGACGCTTTATGGCACAACCATCGGCGGCGGCGACCATGACTACGGCACGGTGTTTAAGCTCAGGCCCTGAACGCGCATTCTACTATCGAAAGTCATCGAACTCGCCACGTCGAAACCGCGGTAGTGACGCATTTGGAATTTTACGGCCGAATCCGGTGAATGCCGAAGGTGTGCTGATAGATTGGGACTGCCAGAAGGTCGCGCTCTATACGGTTTGGTACAATTTCGCGCGGATCAATTCGTACGTGAAAATGGCCACGGCAATGGCGTGATGGCTTGGACACACTGGACGGTTGTAGACCCGCGCCGCTCCCATCATACCCCGCACAAAGGTTCCGAATGAAACGTCTTCCCATCAGTCAAATTGCGGCCGGTTTTGCGGCTCTGGCTGCTTTGGCGCTGCCCGCAATGGCGGCAACGGAAACCGTGCTCTACAGCTTTCCGGATTCCGGGACGGGCTATCCCCTCGGAACGCTGACTTTCGAGAACGGCTCGCTGTACGGCACCGGCGCAGGCGACCAGAGGGCTGGCAACGGACAGGTTTTCAAACTGACAAACTCGGGCGGTTCGTGGAAAGAAAAGATGCTCGTTACATTCGACGGCGAAAACGGCGCACTACCCTATACGGGACCCGTCCGCGGTCCAGGCGGAGTCTTCTACGGCACGACCTGGACCGGCGATGCCTACAACGGCGGAAACGTGTTCGCGCTGCACAAGAGCTGGGGAAAGTGGGTCGAACAAACGATCTGGGCTTTCGGCGGAACATCGGGCGACGGCACGCAGCCGGAGTGCGATCTCATCGTCGACAGGTCCGGCAACATCTATGGAACGACGTATTCCGGCGGCGCCTATAATCTGGGCACGGTGTTCGAGTTGAGCAAGGTCAACGGGGTGTGGACCGAAACCGTGCTCCACTCATTCATGGGCAACGGCGATGGGTGGGAACCTTATGCCGGGCTGCTCATGGCCGGATCGGGGACGTTCTATGGGACCACGCGATATGGCGGCAATTACGGCAACGGCACCGTCTTCAAGCTGTTTCAGTCTGGCGGCGTCTGGAAATTGAAGATCATTCATTCCTTCGCGGGTGGCAGCGATGGCTATGAGCCCTTGGGCACACTGATCACGGACAAAAACGGCGCGCTCTATGGCACGACTTATGCGGGCGGCGCTCCCGACACGGGTACGGTATTCATGCTCACGCCGTCCGGCGGCAAATGGACTGAGACCATTCTCCACGTGTTCAATTGGCAAAATGGCGATGGCTATAACCCGTTTGCGGGGCTCCGCTGGAGTCCGTCCGGCAGCTTGTACGGGACAACCTCCCATGGCGGCCACTGTGGTCCTCCGGGAACCGGAACCGTGTTTGAATTGACACAATCCGGCGGGGTGTGGACGGAGACCGTCCTCCACTGTTTCGCCGGCAATGCCGACGGGAGCTATCCGCAGGGCCGCGTTACCCTCGACAAGAATGGCGCCCTGTACGGCACCACTGAAATCGGTGGAACGGACAATCTCGGAACAGTGTGGAAGATTACTCCATAGGGAACACCCGCGGGCAGCCAGACAGGCGCCGATACCGTAGAGCGTCGCTTTCCTTCTGCACGAGCCCTGCCACAAAGCGCCATCGCAACACCACCCCCCGATTTGTCACGGCCCGCAACAGCGGGCCGCCCAGATGAAATTGACCCGCCAGGCGAAGGCGAGGAGAAGACTCTTCTCGATGGCGACGCGCCGATCGGTCGCAGCTGGGTGGCCCGCTGTTGCGGGCCATGACATGGATGGGACGGTGCGACACACTCCCAAACCGCAGCGTCTGCCCTCACCGATCTCAATAAGGCGTTTTGAAAAACTCTTGCGGCGGCGAGGTGCACACTTGCCGCCACGAAGCACCATCGCAACACCGCCCCCCGATTTGTCACGGCCCGCAACAGCAGGCCGCCCAGATGAAACTGACCCGGCAGGCGAAGGCGAGGAGAAGACTCTTCTCGATGGCGACGCGCCGATCGGTCGCAGCTGGGTGGCCCGCTATTGCGGGCCATGACATGGATGGGGTTGGTGCGACGCACTCCCAAACCGCAGCGTCTGCCCTCACCGATCTCAATTAGGCGTTTTGAAAAACTCTTGCGGCGGCGAGTTACGCACTCGCCGTCACAAAACACTATCGCAATACCGCCCCCCGATTTGTCACGGCCCGCAACAGCAGGCCGCCCAGATGAAACTGACCCGGCAGGCGAAGGCGAGGAGAAGACTCTTCTGTTGCGGGCCATGACATGGATGGGGTGGTGCGACGCACTCCCAAATCGCAGCGTCTGCCCTCACCGAGGGCAACAAAAGACTCCGGCAACAGGACAGATATTGGTGAATGGATGGATGTCCGTCGGGGAACGGAAAAACGTACCTCGTCGCCAGGGACGCAGTAATGGTGTAAGACTGTCCGAGCAGCGTGCTCTTGCTGCGCGCGGTGGTCCGAATGAAACGCCTTCCCATCAGTCAAATTGCGGCCGGTTTCGTGGCGCTGGCTGCTTGGGCGCCGTCCGCCATGGCGGCGACGGAAACCGTGCTGTACAGCTTTCCAGATTCCGGGACGGGCGAACCCCTCGGAACTCTGCATTTCAAGAACGGATCTCTGTACGGAACCGGTTCGGGCGACGAAAAATCTGCCGACGGACAGGTCTTCAAACTGACAAACTCGAACGGTGCCTGGAAGGAAACCACGCTCCTGACATTCGAAGGTGCCAATGGCTCCACGCCTTTTACGGGACCGATGCCCGGTGCGGACGGAGTCTTCTATGGCACGACTGCCTATGGCGATGCCTATAACGGCGGAAACGTGTACGCGCTACACAAGAGCGGGGGAAAGTGGGTCAGCTCCACGATCTGGGCGTTCGGCGGGACAGCGGGCGACGGCACCTCGCCGGACTGCGATCTCGTCATGGACAAATCCGGCAATATCTTCGGAACGACCTTTTGGGGCGGTACCGCTAATGCGGGCACGGTGTTCGAATTGAGCAACGTCAACGGTGTTTGGACCGAGACCGTGCTCTACTCATTCACCGGACAAAATGGCGACGGGTGGTTTCCCTATGCCGGGCTTCTCATGGCTGGATCGGGGACTTTCTACGGGACCACACAATACGGCGGTAACTACGGCAACGGCGCGGTCTTCAAGCTGTTTAAGTCCGCCGGCGTGTGGAAAGAGAAGGTGATCTACGGCTTCAGCGGCGCCGATGGCTATGAGCCCTTGGGCACACTGATCAGGGACAAGAACGGTGCGCTCTATGGCACGACCAAATTCGGCGGCGCTACCGACGAGGGCGTCGTCTTCATGCTCTCGCCGTCGGCCGGCAAATGGACTGAAACCACCCTGCACGAGTTCGATTCCTTTAATGGGGATGCCGCTAACCCAATCGCGGGGCTTACCTGGGGTCCGTCCGGCAGCCTTTACGGGACGACCACCAATGGCGGCGATCCCGGTTCCGGAATCGTGTTTGAACTGACACAATCCGGCGGGGTGTGGACGGAGACCATTCTCCACAGGTTCGGCAACAAGAGGGGCGACGGAGGCTATCTACAGGGCGGCGTTACCCTCGACGAGAATGGCGCCCTTTACGGCATGACCGCTGGAGGCGGAAAATACGGTTACGGAACGGTGTGGAAGATTACCCCGTAGGGAACACCGGAAAGCAACGAGTCACCCGCCGATGCCGCAGGGGGCCGCTTTCCTTCTGCATGAGCCCGTGGTTTTCGGTGGAGTAATGGCGTAGGGTTGCTCGACTAGCATTCTCCTGCTGCGCGGTGGTGCGAATGAAACGCCTTCCCATCAGTCAAATTGCGGCCGGTTTTGCGGCCTTGGCTGCTTTGGCGCTGCCCGCCATGGCGGCAACGGAAACCGTGCTCTACAGCTTTCCGGATTCCGGGACGGGCTATCCCAGCGGAACATTATACTTCAAAAACGGGTCGCTGTACGGAACTGGTGCGGGCAACTACAGGTATGGCGATGGACAGGTTTTTAAACTGACAAACAAAGGCGGGGCCTGGAAAGAAAAGACTCTCGTTACATTCGACGGCGCAAATGGCTCCGCGCCGTTTGCGGGACTGATCCGCGGTGCGGACGGAGTCATCTACGGCACGACTGCCTATGGCGATGCTTACAACGGCGGAAACGTGTTCGCGCTGTATAAGAGTGGGGGAAAGTGGGTCAGCTCCACAATCTGGGCGTTCGGCGGGACATCGGGCGACGGCACGCTGCCGGAGTGCGATCTCGTCATCGACAAGTCGGGCAATCTATATGGGACGACCTATGGCGGTGGCGCCTATAATCTGGGCACCGTGTTCGAGTTGAGCAAGGTCAACGGGGTTTGGACCGAGTCCCTGCTCCACTCGTTCGCAGGAAATGGCGACGGGTGGGAGCCTTATGCCGGGCTCCTCATGGCGGGAGCGGGGACCTTTTATGGGACAACCATGTACGGCGGCAATTACGGCAACGGCACGGTCTTCAAGCTGTTTCAGTCTGGCGGCGTGTGGAAATTGAAGATCATTCACTCCTTCGCGGGTGGCAGCGATGGCTATGAGCCCTTGGGCACGTTGATCAGGGACAAAAACGGCGCCCTTTATGGCACGACCTACGCGGGCGGCACTTACGACGTGGGGACAGTCTTCGAGCTCTCGCCGGCCGGCGGCAAATGGACCGAATCCGTTCTGCACATCTTCCAGTTTGATAATGGCAGCAATGATGGCAATAACCCAATCGCGGGCCTTCGTTGGGGTCCGTCCGGCACACTCTACGGGACGACCTCCGAGGGCGGCACTCCTGGTTACCCGGGAGTGGGAATAGTGTTCGAACTGACGCAATCCGGCGGCGTGTGGACCGAGACGATTCTCCACAGTTTTGAGGGCAATGCCGACGGGAGCTATCCGCAGGGCGGCGTTACCCTCGACAAGAATGGCGCCCTATACGGCACCACTGAAATCGGTGGAACGGACAATCTCGGAACGGTATGGAAGATTATTCCATAGGGGACACCCGCGAGCGGCGAGGCAGACGCCGATGCCTTAGAGGGTCGCCCTCCTTCTGCACGAGCCCGTGGCTTTCGGCGGATTAATGGCGCAGGGTTGCTCGACCGGCATTCTCCTGCTGCGCGCGGTGGTGCGAATGAAACGTCTTCCCATCAATTGCATTGCGGCCGGTTTCGTGGCGCTGGCTGCTTTGGCGCTGCCCGCCATGGCGGCAACAGAAACCGTGCTCTACAGCTTTCCGGATTCCGGGACGGGGGAGCCCCTCGGAACTCTGCATTTCAAGAACGGATCGCTGTACGGAACCGGTTCGGGCGATGAAAAAACTGCCGACGGACAGGTCTTCAAACTGACAAACTCAGGCGGTGCCTGGAGAGGAAAGACGCTCGTTACATTCGACGGCGCAAACGGCTCGACACCTTATACGGGGCCCATCCGCGGTCCGGATGGAGTCTTCTACGGCACGACTTATACCGGCGATGCCTACAATGGCGGAAACGTTTTTACGTTGGTCAAGAGCGGGAGAAAGTGGGTCGAACAGACGATCTGGGCGTTCGGCGGGACATCGGGCGACGGCACACAGCCCACCTGCGATCTCGTCATCGACAAATCCGGCAATATCTTCGGAACGACCTTTTATGGTGGCACCGCCAATGCGGGCACGGTGTTCGAATTGAGCAAGGTGAACGGCGTGTGGACCGAGTCCGTGCTGCTCTCGTTCACCGGAAAGGAGACCGGCTGGTTTCCCTATGCCGGGCTCCTCATGGACGGATCGGGAGCTCTCTACGGGACCACATTCTATGGCGGCGACAGTGGCGGCGACGGCACGGTCTTTAAGCTGTTCAAGTCCGGCGGCGTGTGGAAGGAGAAGGTGATCTACTCCTTCGGCGGCAGCGATGGCTATGAGCCTTTGGGCACGCTGATCAGGGACAAAAACGGCGTCCTCTATGGCACGACTCAGGCTGGCGGCGCCTGGGACGTGGGCGTGGTCTTCATGCTCTCGCCGGCCGGCGGCAAATGGACTGAAACCGTCCTGCACACCTTCCCGTTTCAGAATGGCAGCAACGATGGCTATGAGCCAACCGCGGGGCTCACCTGGGGTCCGTCCGGCAGCCTTTATGGGACGACCTCAGCCGGCAATGGAGGTGACGGAACCGTATTCGAACTGAGGCAATCCGGCGGCGTCTGGACGGAGACCATTCTCCACCAATTCAGCCACAAAAAGGGCGACGGAGGCTTTCCGCAGGGCGGCGTTACCCTGGACAAGAACGGTGCCCTTTACGGCATGACCTTTGGGGGCGGAAAATACGGTTACGGGGAGGTGTGGAAGATTACTCCATAGGGGATCGCCCTGCGAGAAGCCAGGCAGTCGCCGATGCCGTAGAGGGTTGGCTTTCCTTCTGCAGTAGCCCGTGGCTTTTGGCAGAGTAGTGGCGCAGAATCGCCCGATTGTTTTGCCGTTGCTGCGTGCCACTCCGTTTACTGCGATCAGAATTCACTCGCGTCTTGCACGCGTTCCGAACTGACCGGGCTGCTTGCGCGAAATCTCGCGAGTCCGTTGGCCGGATGACAATTTGACCTGGTGCTGTGGGGCGGGCGCATTGCCTCGTCCCCGCGTGATGAGCAAAGCTGCGAGGACAAGGCCGAGCACGACACTGGCGATACCGCCGTAAAGCGTCATGGCACCGACAACCTTGACGTCCGCCTCGGAATGATTGGCCCCGTCATAGAGCCCGGCGATGTAGAAGAGGCCCGGACTGGACTTGATGTAGGTCACCGGTACCGGACCGATCGAGGTCCTGTTGTAGGCGGGCTCGTCGACCCCGATGGTCTTCGTCAGAGTCTTTCCGTCCCTGGTCGTGTAGGCTACATCGAGCCACCAGGTGTATTTCGGACCGTTCAGGACTCCGCCGAACCGCTCGGCCTTGTTGGTGATCCTGCCGTCGACGACCACACCTCCGGCCGCAAGAGTGTCCGCGTTCTGGCGCGTTTGCAGGCCTGCCATGTAGCTGCCGAACGTCAGTACAAGCGAAAGCATCAGCATTGCCGCCACGCTGACAATGACCTGATCTCTCGTCGACGTGATCATGGTGACTTCTCCTGCCTTCTTTGGCTGGCGCAATAAGTTTGCCAACCCGGTGAACGGCCGGGAGTATCACTGTAAAAGGTTAGCACCGTGCAAATTGGGCCAAAGGCATTAATCTGGAGCGCTATCCAATTGGGTTGAATCACCCTCCCCCATGGTGTCATCCTCGCGCAAGCGGGGACCCAGGGGCAAGCTACGTGCGGTTGCCCCTGGGTCCCCGATGACGCGCTGTCGCGCGTCTCGGGGATGACATGTTTGAAAATGAATCGGTCGACGCGATATATATTCCCCGTGGTTTGATCGGGGACGGTAGCGCCAATTTTTTGTTCTCGTAAATCTGTATGGCATCGCCAAATTCTGTCGGCCGCGCACTTCACGGCGTGATGATATCGCTCATCGTTTTGGCGCGAGTTCCCGCATGACCGAAAAGCCGTTCAAGTCGGCTATCGGGAGGTAGAGCCTGTGGGACGATGCGTCGACGGCGACCGAGTGCGCATTCGGTCCGGCGAAAGTATCGCCAAGCGCCTCCGGCACAGCGGGGTTTGCGATGTTGAACGTCGAAAGAACCCCGGATTCTCCCGCCACGTAGAGCCTCTTCAATTCCCGGTCGACCGCGAGAACGTCGGGGTCGTGCCCTGCGGGATAGCGGCCCAGTACCGCGCCGCTTGAGAGATCGACGGAGAGAAGTACGTCATTGCCGTCGCATGCCACATATCCGATTGCCGCATCAGGCGCGAGGGCCAGGCCGTGGGGATGTTCGCAGCCGGGCAGCGGATAGAAGCCGATCCGGGTATTTTTCCGCGGATCGAAAATGGCAAGCTCGTTCTTCGACTGAACGGGTGCATACAGCTTCGAATTCATGGATTCATATTGAACATTGCCGACTTCACCTCCGGCGGCAACGCGCGTGAGGAAGCGATTGGCATCCGTATCGATGACCAGGACGGCCGATCCCAACTCGTCCGACACGAAGAGTCGCCTGTCCGGCGCATCGAACGCGAGGCCATCGGGAAACACGCCACCGGGAAGTCGCGCGACCTCCTGCAAAGTGTTGGCATCGACGACCACAACGGCGCCAGTACCGGCGGAGAGACCAAGCATACCAAGGCCAACCGCGACCGATGGCCCCAGACCGGCGCCGGGGACGCTTGCATATACGCGATGCAATTCGGGTACCACGAGGACGCCGGTTACCCTGGGAAAACCTTCAAGCCGTTTCAAAACCCGGTTTCGTTCGGTATCGAAGACCAGAAGCCTGCCCGCTCCCATCATCGAAACATAAAGACGCTTCGCGTCCGGATCGATGCTCTGATAGTCGATACGGCCTGCGGCCGGCCCCAGCGCAACATCGGCGACACGCGTAAACAGACGGCTCTCAAATTGGCGCGGCGGCTTGCCGGCGCCCGCAGCGAGTGCGGTGCTGCCGCCAAACAGGCAGATGCAGGCGATCCCCGCGGCCTGGCGCAGCAATCGATGGAACGGCATGGACATCACCTTGGGGCTGGCAAGCTGGCGCTACGGGACGCCGACGAGCAGATAGTATAACGCGCCAAGCGCGGAACAGCCGACAAGCGTTGCGATCATCCCGACCTTGAAGCGGAATATCGCGATCATTGCGGCAGCCGAGAGTGCAAGCGCCGGCCAGTTCACACTGCCGGGCACCGGCAGGCTCACGGTGAATCCGTAACCCCGGATCGCGACCACTTGCGCAAACAATGTGTGCAGCGCGAACCAGATCGCGAGATTGAGGATCACGCCCACCACCGCGGCGGTGATTGCCGAGAGCGCAGCGTTGAGCGACGTATTGCCGATCAACGCTTCGATGTAGGGTCCGCCCAGAAAAATCCAGATGAAGGGCGGCACGAAGGTCGACCACATGGCCAGCACGCCGCCCAGTGTGCCCGCGAAGACGGGATTGAGCGCCCCGGGATGACGAAACGCTGCCATGAAGCCGACAAATTGAACAACGCAGATCAGCGGCCCCGGCGTGGTTTCGGCAAAACCAAGGCCGACCAGCATCTCGCCCGGCCTGAGCCAGTGATATTTTTCGACGGCCTGCTGCGCCATGTAGGCCAGCACGGCATACGCACCGCCGAACGTAACGACGGCCATCTTGCTGTTGAAGGCAGCAATGCTGGTGAACACATTGGCCGGGCCGCGCAGCGCGAGCAGCAGCACGAGCGGCCCAAGCCAGACGATCCCGCCGATCGCCAGCACCTTTACGACACGGAGAAACGACGGCCGCACATGGGCGGGAATTTCGCGGGCGAAGGCGGTATCGATCGTGGCGGGCGTATCGCCGGCTCCTTCGGCGGCGCCCTGCCCGCCGGCCGCCATGAACCAGTCCGGCCGCCATCTGTTACCGGCAAACCCGACAAGCGCCGCCGCAAGAATGATGAGTGGGAAAGGTGCGGCGAAAAAGAAAATGCCGATGAATGCGAACCCGGCAATGACGACCGACGCCGGGCTTTTGAGCGCGCGCTTGCCGACGCGCACCACCGCTTCGAGCACAACGGCCAGCACGGCAGCTTTCAGGCCGAAGAATAGCGACTGGACGATTCCGATATCGCCGAATGCGGCATAGACCCAACTCAATATGCCGAGCGTGATGAGGCCGGGGAGAACGAACAGAACGCCCGCAACAATCCCTCCGCGCACGCGATGCAGCAGCCAGCCGATATAAATTGCCAGCTCGTGCGCTTCGGGGCCGGGAAGAAGCATGCAGTAATTGAGCGCATGCAGGAACCGCGTCTCGCCGATCCAGCGTTTTTCCTCGACGAGGATGCGGTGCATGACGGCGATCTGCCCGGCCGGTCCGCCGAAGCTCAGGGCGGCAACGCGTGCCCAGGTCCAGGCCGCCTGACGAAAGGAAATAGCGTGGTCGAACGGAGCTTGCCGGGCCGGGCCGAGACCATTCATTGGGCATTTCCGAAACCTGCCGGCGGCCAGCTGTGTGCTTCGGTCTGCAGGTTTGCGCACCATGCGTAGAGGGCGTCGTACATCACCAGGCCGTGGCGCAGCATTTCGTGGTCGTCGGCGAAGTTGTGAGACAGGCCCAGCGAAATCGCATAGAGACCGGCCGACTGTGGCGTCAGATCGAGCCGCGAGGTGTCCGCTCCACGCACAATGCGTGCGAGATGCTGCAAACCCTTGTCGGCCAGCCGGTATTTTTCAAGAAAGGCATCGAAGCTGCATTTGTCTCCGACGTGACTCAGTTCGACGCCGGGAATGTCGTAGGGCGTTGCGCCAGTCTCGCCGGCGACGGCGAGAACGCGATCGGCGGGCACAAAGAGAAACCCGGCATCCGCATCGATGAAGCGGCGGATGAGCCAGGGACAGGCTATCCGGTCAATTTTTGGCCGCTCGCGCGTGACCCAGCGTGTCGGCGTGTCGTTTGAACGTTGTGATTTTGCGGCACTTGCTGACGGAGTATCCATAGTTCGCCCTCCTTGAACCACAAGGTTTGGGCAGAGCTTGGACGACCATCGTCTCAACGGGAGCCTGCATTCCCGTAGCGTCAAATTATCGTCTGCCGCGCAGCGGTCAAGAGCTCCTCCTCCGCGCGAAGCGCGGGGGAGGGGGACCGCGAAGCGGTGGAGGGGGCGGCGGCCTGTACGGTGCTGACAATCACACCCTCAGTCGCTTCGTCGTTCAGAATATCCCGAGCTGCCGTTCGCAATACCCGAATCCGGTTCTCGCCAAGCCAACGATCTCTGCGCTTGTCGTGAGTCCACTGCCTCTATCAGATGCTGTCGCTGAAAACGCAACCGGTTCGATCGTCCGCCGCAAATCCATTTCTACAGCAGCACTTCCGGGAGCGCCATCTTGCGCCGCAATTTGGGCGCGCGTTTGAGCGTGAGGACCGGTGCGCGCATCTGGGTTCTCTACGACTTGTTCTGCTGCGTATGATTGCATCTGGCTAAAATTCAAACCGCTCGTGGGCCGCCGCCCCCTCCACCGCCTTCGGCGGTCCCCCTCCCCCGCGCTTCGCGCGGGGGAGGAACCTGTAACAGTCACGATGCGTGAATCTCGTAGCCCACGATGGGGGAGGAAAGCAGATTTGGCGGCCCCGAGCGAAGCACGATTCCGGGCCCGATTAGCAAATCCATCAAAATTCTCCAATTCCGGGCATTCGAAGCAGAAAGTTGGGACTCATTTAACCCGATGCCAAGGTTCGAGGGACACGCTGCCCGCGGAAATGATACTATTTGCGGACTGCGGGAGGACCATCGCATGAAGAGAATGCTTCTGGCCGGTGTCGTGATGGCCATGGCCTTGATCGCGCCGTGTGCCTATGCACAGAATCAACCAACCGCGCTCAAGATCGTCACCACGAAATGCCCCGGCGGCAAGCAGGGAGCGGCTTATGCCGGGTGTACAATCGTCGCCACAGGCGGAGCGCCGCCATACAGTTTTTCGGTCGACGCGACCGACAATTATCCGCCCCTGCCGGAAGGCCTGTCGATCGATGCCGCAAGCGGGTCTGTCAGCGGAGCCCAGATCGGCGGCCAGGGCACGTATGCCCCGCGCATCATCGTGACCGACAGTACAAATGCGCAGGCCAGCCAGCAGATCGCATTTGCAATCAAAGGCGCAAACAAGTTCCTCGCGAAGATCTTCCCCGCGAATTCGATTTTCCATCACCGGATGGACCAGGCGACGACCGGGCTGCCCGTGGACACCTCGCCGGCCGCGCCGATCTATTCCGGCTATCTTTCAGCGACGGTGAAGCCCTTTTTCGGCAACAATTCGAACCTCCCGTTTCCGAACGGGATTCCGTCGTTCTCGGTGCCCTATAATCAACCCGACGTGTCGGTGACGACGACGGTCTACCAGTCCTATTTCACTTCGGGGCCGATCCCGGCGAACGCGCCGGTCGAAGGTACGAGCCAGTCGACAGGCGATCGGCATGTTCTGATCTATCGCTCCAGTGGCCCGGGGACCCATCCGGCGCTCTATGAGATGTGGCAGGGGATTTATCTGAATCCTGGATGGACGGATTCATCCAACGCGCTTTGGCCGAACACGAACGGCAATGCGCTGACGCCGCAGGGCAAAGGCACGTCCGATGCAGCCGGGCTGCCGGTGGCGCCGTTGCTGGTGAATGCCGACGAGGTGATCGGCTCAGGCACGCCTTCGGCGCCCAACGGCACCGTGCGCCACCCGATCAGGTTCACGCTGAATCATATGCTGAACTACTGGGTGTGGCCGTCGACACAGTCGGCCGGCGTGGGTTCCTGCACGAAAAAGGACGGCCAGACGATTCCCACTGAATCGGAAATATCGCAGGCAACGCCGCCCGCCAGCTGCACGATGACGGGACCTGCCGGGGAGATCTACCGGCTGCAAGCCTCGGTGCAGACGCCCACTTGCGCTGCGACCAGCCCGCAGGCGGCGATCATCATCACGGCGTTCCGCAACTACGGCATCATTCTCGCAGACAATGGCGACAGCGGCGGGCTGATCGGCACGCCCGACGCGCGCTGGAACGACAACGACCTTTCCTGCCTCACAAGTCTCATCCTTGGGAATTTCGAGCCGGTGAACGTCTCCAGCCTGATCGTGCACAACGACAGCGGTGCCACGAAGCAGTGAGATAGGTAATTCGCCGACGGGATACTTTTTCAAAGAAACTTCGTCATGGCCGGGCCACCCCGGTCCGCGCGAGAGCGCGGCCGGAGTGCAGGCTGCCCGGCCACCCATGAAAACCAGGTCAGGAAACGAGCCGCCGTGCGCGCTTCCTGGCGCCTATCATCCAAACGGCGCCGAAGGCGTCGCGGGGAACCTTGGCCGGCACCATGTTCATGGGTGGTCGGGACAACAGCCCGGCCATGACGGCGGTGGTCCCAAGAGTCAAATTCTGGCGAGAGAACGGCGGTCACGAGCATGTGCTTCGTGAATTCCGACTCCGACCCAGATTTTCGCGGAAGCGGGGTGCCAGCCCCGTCAGAAATTCGCAAGTGAACGCTGGTCCTGTGCCGGTATTCACCGTATCTCAGGGCTTATGACTGCCACCGCCTCTCCGCCCTCGCAATCGTCAGAGTCCGTTTTCGATGCCGCCGCCGATGCGCTGCAGTCGGAGGCGGTTGTTCACCATCCCAAACTTCGCGAAGCGATTGCGCTCGTGGAGGCGCGCAAATTTGGCGCCGCGGAAGCGATTTTGCAGAAATTCCGCAAAGCCCACTCGCGCAGCGCGGAGGCGTTGCAGATCCTGGCCGAAATCGCGGAAGACGAGGGCCGTCTGGAAGACGCCGTGGCGCTGTTTGCCGAGTGCATCGCTGTGGCGCCGAACTTCAATCTCGCGCGCTACGGCTATGCGTGCGCGCTCAGAGAGGCGAAGCGGCCCGACGCCGCTCTCACCCAGGCGCACGAACTCGTCCGGCGCGATCCGAAACAGCCGCTTTTTCTGCAGATAGAAGCCAGGGCGCTCGAGGATCTCGAAAATCACGCTGCCGCAGCCGAGGTGTGGCGCCGCCTCATCGAAGCGTGGCCCACGCAGGCCGAGCTCTGGACACACTATGCGCGCGTGCTGAGAGGGATGGGTGCGAGAGAGGATTGCATCGCCGCCTACCGCGAGGCTATCGCATGCGCCCCCTCTTACGGCCTCGCCTGGCAGGGCCTGGCCGATTTGAAGACCTTCCGCTTTACGGGGATGGACGTGGAGCAGATGGAGCGGCAGCTGGCGCGCGCCGATTTACCCGCGGCGGACCGCATCGCGCTGCTCTTCGCGCTCGGAAAGGCTTACGCCGACATGCAGCGCTACGACAAATCCTTCGCCAACTACGCCAGGGGCAACGCGCTGCAGCATCTGGGGCGGGTTTACGACGCAAGCGTGCTCACGGCCCATGTCGCGCACTGCAAGCGTCTGTTCACGGCCGACTTTTTTCACGCGCGCGCGCAGTTCGGTTGCGCGATTATGGACCCCGTCTTTATCGTCGGCATGCCGCGCGCCGGATCGACGCTGGTCGAGCAGATTATCGCCAGCCATTCGCAGATCGAAGGCACGGCCGAGCTTCCGATCGTGGCGACGATTGCGCGTGAGCTCGCAAAGCAGCACGGCGCTGCCCGCTATTCGGACCTGCTGGCGACGCTGGATGCGGCCGAGTTGAAGCGCTCGGGCGAAGCATATCTGGAAGCCGCGGCCCCGCACCGCAAGCACGGCAAGCTTTTCTTCACCGACAAGATGGGCGGCAATTTCTTTCACATCGGCCTCATCCACCTGATGCTGCCCAACGCCAGGATCGTGGACATGCGCCGCCATCCGCTCGCGTGCGGGGTTTCCAATTTCGTCCAGATGTTCGCCAATGAGATGAAGAATGCCTCGCGGCTTTCCGATATCGGGCAGCACTATCGCGACTACGTCGAACTGATGGCCCATTTCGAGCGCGCGCGGCCGGGCAAGGTGTTGCGTGTGTTCTATGAGGAACTCGTTTTGAATCCGGACGCCGAAATCCGCCGCCTCCTGGCATTCATCGGCGTGCCGTTTGAAGAGGCGTGCCTCGCTTTTAACGAAACGAAGCGTGTTCTGACCACGGCGAGTTCCGAGCAGGTGCAACAGCCGCTTCACCGCGACGCGCTCGAATACTGGCGCAACTACGATACCTGGCTCGCCCCATTGAAAGCAGCTCTCGGCCCTGTCCTCGACGCCTATCCACAAGTGCCTGCTTTCGACTGAGCAGCGAAGCGATCGGACGGAACCGGTGCCGGCTGCAGGGATCGAAACCTTCCCAGGAATGCTACACCTGGCATCAGCCAGATACTGGCTCAAATTTGTCCACGCGGCATGGTCCAGACATGCCGGAGAGGTTCGTGCCAGCTGGGTGGTTGAGACTGCAATGGAGTGTCGCGCATCATTGCACGGCGTGATTCCAACTCCTCTCCTCCAAAGCATTTCACGAAATCTGTTTCTTAGAAACGAACGGAACCGAGATGAAGAGCTTCACCCGGCGGATTACCCAGATTCTGCTCTTCTCGACAATGCAGCTCATGCACGCGTAAAGCTTGGTGATACCGAGCTTGAGTACAATCGTCGTGCCTTGAAAAAACGGTCGACGCCGGGAAACAAGAAATATTTAACTCGGCGAGGAACTGTCTAACCGCAATTTTCCAAGAGAATTGAGCGCTCGATATTGCGTGGTGCCCAGGGGCGGAATTGAACCACCGACACGCGGATTTTCAGTCCTGTTTTAAGCGCGACGTTTCAATGGCTTACCAGCGAGGAACCGTCTAACCGGACAATAGAACTCAATGGCTTATCGGCATTCCGTCTAACGAACTGCCATTTTGATTTCAAATTACGCACTACTGCCGTCGATGGCGTTCGACATTGCCTGCGGTCCATATCGACTTCTGGACGTCTTCCCAGTAGACTTGCCATGATGAACCGGATTGGGGGAATCACATGCCGCGGCATAGATATCTGATTTATTCTTCGTCGTGTGTGCACAACGCGATGTTGGGGGTCTTCCTGCTGTTTGCCGCGCTAATGGCATCTGCAACGGCGAATGCGAAATTCAAATCCTTTGATCTGCCCGATGGACAGTCAGAAACTGATCCTTACAGCATCAATAATAACGGTGACATTGCAGGATATTACTGGAGCAGCAAGGACTCGACATCACATGCATTCGTGCGGCTGGCAGACGGTACAATCACGACATTCGAGGCGCGAGGATCGGGGAACACGGACACGTATGCGTCCAGCATCAATGATGGTGGTGCTGTCACGGGAACCTATATCGATCAAGAGGGCCTTCCACACGGTTTCGTGCGAAAGCCAAGTGGCAAGATTATTGAGTTCAATGCAGGAGGTTATGAAACATACGCGATGAGTATAAACGCAAAGGGCTGGGTGACCGGTTCCTACGCCTATGAAGGTCTCCTGACGCACGGTTTTTTGAGGGCGCCGGACGGCACCGTCACGACGCTGGGTCTTAACGCTCAATACCCCGCACCGCTCAGCATCAATGACAAGAGGCGAGTTACCGGATGGTATCCGCCACCCAATGGTGGCGTCACTGGTTTTTTGATTTCATATGACGGCAAGACGAAGCTCATCACTTGTCCGAACGCTTATGTTACATACCCGCAGAGTGTCAATGATGAGGATTTTGTGGCGGGGTATTGCGGAGGCGCGATAGAGAATGGCTTTATTCGCCGTTCTGACGGAACAATTACTGTTTTTCACCCGCCAGAAGCCATTTTTACGCAGGCGCTGAGCATCAATAGCGCGGGAGACATAACGGGGTGGTACCGCAAAAGCGTTATGAACGATCCCGCTGTTTACGGATTTGTGCGTTTTGCGGACGGGAAAATAAAAACGTTCAGTGTACGGGGTGCGGGAAGGAATCAGGGCACGTGGCCACAAGCCATCAATAATACAGGGATCATTACGGGGTTTTACTTCGACTCCCAGGAGCGTTGTCACGGATTCGTCGGAACTCCGTAGGACGCCAGAGCCAGAGGCACTCCAGCTGACACGATCAGCCACGCCGCCCTCCAAGTCACACGGCGTCCTTAAGTCGGTAGACACTCGCACGGCTGATCGAGAGAGCCGCAGCTAATCGAACCACCGACACGCGGATTTTCAGTCCGCATATCGGCTGGGGTCGGCAAGAGGCAACCTGTCCGCTTTGGGTCATTTGCTGCCGTCCGGCCGTGGTGGATTCGCGGTCATTCATATCTCCTGTCAAAGGAATCGGTCGACGCGATACATATTCCCCATGGCTTGATCGGGGACGGTACTGCCAACGTTGTCTGCTCTCGTGAATCTGTATGGCGTCGCCAAATTCTTCAAAGTAATCTTGAACGCCCATCGTCAGGAGGTCGAGCCATGTTTCGCCGAATCTGCAAGCCCTTCATCCTGCTGGCCAGCACCCTGTTCCTCGTTTCCGTCGCCAGCGCCAATCCCGCCGCGCCATCCGACAGCGCCACTGCGCTGCTGGAGAAAGCCGTGAACGGCGACTGGCGTTCGGCTGCGCACAAGGCGCGCGATCAATACCGGCACCCCATCGAGACGCTGCAATTCTTCGGCCTCAAGCCCGACATGACCGTCATTGAATTGCAGCCGGGCAGCGGCTGGTACACCGAAATTCTCGCCCCCGTCCTCTACGCGCACGGCCATTTGCTCGAAGCTGCCGATCCGAAGTTCGCCGACAAGATCAAGGCCAATCCGGCCGTGTTCGGGCACATCGGGGCGATCATCCCGTTCGACCCGCCCAAACAGGTGCGACTGGGCGCTGAGAATTCTGCCGACATGGTGCTCACTTTCCGCAACGCGCATGACTGGCTCATGGACAGCCCGGATACGCTTGCTGCCGTCTTCAGATCCGTGTTCGACGTGCTCAAGCCCGGCGGCGTCCTGGGCTTCGAGGAGCACCGCGCCAGGCCGTTCGCCACAGCCACGGAAAGCGCGATGGCGCTTCATCGCATTCCGGAGGATTACCTGATCGCGCTGGCGCTCAAGACGGGTTTCCGCGTGGACGGCGTCTCCGAGATCAACGCCAATCCCAAAGACCCCGAAGACATCAACGTGCATCGCCTGCCACCGGACCTGTCCGGTCCCGCAGCCGAGCACGCGAAGATGCAGGCCATCGGTGAATCCGACCGCATGACGCTCAGGTTTGTGAAGCCCTGACGGCCGCGGTCACCGCTGAACCGGTCGGGGCGCGATACATATTCCCATGATTTGACCGGGATGGCGCCGCCAACATCGCCTTCTCTCGTGAATCTTCATGGCGTCGCCACATTCTGCCTTCTTCATCGAAATCGCTCCGTTCGATGCGATTGTTACGAACGAACCCTGTGCGGTTCCCGATCCGCATGAAGAAACATGCGGGATTAAGGGCACATTCTTCGGGTTTACACCGCACGTCCTGTTAGGGGGTCTGTCGCTATAATCGCGCATGAAAAATTCATCGCGCCGAATTTGGAGTGGGCTGATGGTGGCGGGCAATATCGGGCACGCAACCAGGTTCCTCCGCGTGAATCTCCTGTTCGCGCGGCTTGTCGCGCTCGGAAAGGACACGCGCGGCGTCTCGGCCATATTGTTCGCGCTGTCGGCGCCGGCTCTGATCGGCGCCATGGGATTGGCGGCGGAAGTCTCCTACTGGTATTCCGACAACCGGGCGATGCAGCATGCGGCCGACTCGGCCGCTATCGCGGCGGCGACGAACGGCGGGGCGAGCTCCGCTGCCGAGGCGCAGGCCGTTGCCGCTCAATACGGCTTCCAGAACGGTAGCGGAAGTGTAACGGTCACAGTCACCCGGCCAGCTCTGGCCACCAACTGCCCCGCAAATTGTTATCAGGTCGTCATCTCCGACAAGGTGCCGCTCTATCTCTCCGCTGTCGTGGGCTACAGGGGAACCACGTCGGCCAACGGTCATGCGGCCACTCTGATCAGTGCGACTTCAGTCGCGACACAAGGCAAGGCCTATCCCTACTGTATCCTCGCGCTGGCAAGCAGCGGCGCCCAGGGGATCACATCCAATGGCGCACCCAATGCGGACCTGAACCACTGCAATACGATGTCCGACACGTCCGCCAGATGCGTCGGACACAACCTCGACGCGGCCATTGGTGACGCGAATCAGACTGATAGCGGCTGCGGTATCATCCAGAATTCCAGCCAGCCGCTGGTGAGCGATCCTTACGCGTATCTCGCAAGCCACATTCCCACGAACACCTGCTCGACCTATCCGCAGGAACCAGCGACAAAAAAGGACCCGCCTCTGCCGCCAGCGAACCTATGGTCCGGAACCTACACGGAAGGCGCTGCGACGATCGCCTGCGGCGATCAGCAGCTCACAGGAAACACCACGATCAACAACACCGTACTTGTAATCGAAAACGGCCAGCTGGACTCGAACGGCTTCACGCTTACCGGAACCAATCTGACGGTCATTTTCAGCGGCAGCAACACCGCTCCCTATCAGCATATTCCCTCGGGCGGCGGAACACTCGACATAAACTCTCCCAGCACGGGAATATGGAGCGGCGTGTCGATCTATCAGGACCCCGCTCTCACGAACAATGTGAACGTGGCGGCGGCAGGCAACAGCCCGACCTGGAACATCAGCGGTCTTATCTATCTTCCCCACGCCAGCGTCACATTCAGCGGTGCCGTCAACAAGTCCAGCCACGGCCAACTCTGCTTCGAGCTCGTCGTCGACAATGTCACAGTCAACGGCACCGGGGACATCTTCGCCAACGATACCCAGTGCAACACCCAGGGGCTTGCCCAGGTCTGGGGCGGCGCGCGCGGACAAATCGTGGCGTAACCCGGTGATCAGCGCCTCCGCCATGAGGAATTTTCTTCGCGATTCGCGCGGCGCGGCGGCTGTCGAGTTCGCGATCTTTTCGCTCGTGCTGGCATACAGCACGATGAATGCGGTGGATATCGCCTTCTATACGCACGAACGCATGGAGGTCGCCAAGGCGGCGCAGGTGGCGGCCGAAACGGTTTGGTCTACCTGCAACAACGTGCAGATAGACTTGCCCGCAACCCAGAACTGCCCTGGGCTCAATGCCGCCATTCAAACAGCGATCTACAGCACGGGGCTCGGTCAGGCCGTCTCACTCGCGAGTGGATCTCCATCTGAAGGCTACTATTGCGTCAACACTTCCGGCTCCCTGCAACAGGTTGGATCGCTGGCAAGCAAACCGGCCGACTGCTCGGCAGTAGGCAGTCCCACGACGTCGCCCGGCGATTATATCCTCATCTCGGCGACTGCGCCTTATTCGGCCTTCTTCAGGGTGTCCGTCATGGGTGTGATTGGCCTGACCTCCATCACCCAAACGAGCTGGATGCGCGTCGGATGAGCCATTGCGTTCCCTTCGGGCGAAACCGCCTGGTTGCGTGCTCGCGCGGCACCACGGCAGTCGAATTCGCAATTCTTGCGCCCGTCATCTTTGCGCTGTTGATCGGCACGATCACCCTCTGCATTGCGCTCGGCTCGCAAACCAGTCTGCAGACGGCCGTCGAAGGGGCGGCCCGCTGTTACTCCGTCAACAGCTCGACATGCGGCAGTCCGGCGGCCGCGCAGAATTATGCGAGGCAGCAGTATCAGGGAGAAGGAAGCCCGACTTTCACCGCTTCCCTGCAATCGTGCGGACACCAGGTTGCGGCCAGCCTGAGTGCACAGCTGACCGCAGTCGTAATAAACCGGACGATTCCGCTCACTGCGACGGCGTGCTATCCGTGACAGCAGCGCTCGCCCTGCGAACGACCTGATAGCCCTTAGGGCCGATTGGCCGACTTTTCGTCGTAGGCGCGCTTCAGCGCGGCGATGTCGAGCTTGATCATCTTGAACATGGCCTGCATCACCCGGGCGGCGCGCACCGAATCCTTGTCCTGCAACATTTCACCCAGGACTCTTGGAACAATCTGCCAGCTGACGCCGAATTTGTCGGTGATCCATCCGCACTGTACCGGCGAACCGCCGTCCAGCAATTTGTCCCAGTACCGATCGACCTCGTCCTGGGTTTCACAGGTCACAAAAAGGGAAATGGCGGGCGTGAAGGTGTAATGCGGGCCGCCATTCAGGGCTACGTATTCCTGGCCATCGAGCTCGAACGTCACCGTCAGTACGGAGCCCTTCGGTCCGGGGCCGGCTTCGTTGTGAACCATGCGATCGGTGATCTTCGAATTCGGGAACACCGAAATGTAGAACTTCGCTGCGTCCTCGGCTTTGCCGTCGAACCACAGGCATGGACGAATCTTTTGCATCGGACAATCTCCGTGTTTGGGTTTCGTCCTGGTACCTGGTTTAGGACGCAACCAATTCGTGGAACAACAAGATTTTAGCGCAGGGGTTGCGCAGAGGACGCAGGAAGAACTTTCGGCGCGCAAAGCGCGCCAGATTTTCCTCTGCGTCCCCCGCGCAACCCCTGCGTCCACTGCGCTGAATCTTTTATGCTCATCACCCGCCTGCCGGTGCGCTCTCCCGTTGAAGGCGGTCCAGATGCTGACGGATATGCGCGGCCTCGGCGGGGGTGTTGGCAAGCGCGATCGCATGGTCGAATGCCGTGCGCGCTTCCTCGTGCCGGGCGAGTTGCAGGAGCAGCGCACCTTTGGTTCCGAAGAAGTGGAAATACCCAGAGAGCCTGGATTCGAGCGGCTCGATCATCGCCAGCGCGGCTTCGGGACCCCGAACCTTGCTCACCGCGACGGCGCGATTGAGCGTCACGACAGGTGATGGCTGCACGCGTTCGAGTGCCGCATAGAGCGCATCGATCTGCACCCAGTCGGTGTCCTGCGCACGCGCAGCGCGCACATGCAGCGCCGCGATCGCCGCCTGAATCTGGTAGGATCCTGGCTGGCGGTGACGCATGGCCTTGTCGATGAGTGCCAACCCCTCGGCAATCAGTTTTCCGTCCCAGAGTCCGCGGTCCTGATCCTCGAGAAGAATGATTTCGCCCCGTGCATCGAAACGGGCGTCCCGGCGCGCGTGCTGCAGCAGCATCAGCGCCGTGAGCCCCATGATTTCCGGCTCCGTCTGGAACAATCTGAGCAGCAGGCGCGCAAGCCGGATCGCTTCTTCGCAGAGTTGCAGGCGCGCGGGACCCGCGCCCGCCGAATAGCCTTCGTTGAATACCAGATAGATCATGGCCGCGACCGCGCCCAGCCGCTCCGCGCGTTCTGCGGCGCCCGGCGCTTCGAACGGTATTTCGGCCGTTGCAATGCGTGCCTTGGCGCGGGTGATGCGCTGTTCCATCGCGCTCTCACCGACAAGAAAGGCGTGCGCGATCTGCTTCACCGAGAGTCCGGAGACGATGCGCAGCGCGAGCGCGATCTGCTGCGTATTCGGCAGGTCCGGATGGCAGCAGATGAACAGCAGGCGCAAGACATCGTCGCGATATTCCGAGCCGTCGAGGCGTTCCACCAGAGTGGCCTCGGCATCGTCCAGATCCGAGATCAGCTCGTCCGGCGGCAACGGGTCGCTTCGGCTCTTGCGGCGAACGCCGTCGAGCGCCGCGTTGCGCCCAACCAGAATCAGCCACGCGGTCGGATCGCGCGGCGGGCCGTTCTGCGGCCAATTCCTGAGCGCCCGGAGGCAGGCGTCCTGGAACGCTTCCTCGGCGGTATCGAGATCGCGGAAATAGCGCAGCAGCGCTCCGATGGCCTGGGGCCGCGCAGCGGTCAGCGCGGCGTGAATCCAGGCGATCTCGGTCATCCGCCCGAACTCACCCGTCTGTCGGGATTGTAAAGGGCCACCGGACGCAGTTCGTAAGACCCGCCGGGATTGGCGTGGGCCAGTTCGCGCGCAATTTCGAGGGCCTCGTCCAGCCCTGCAACGTCGATGATGTAAAAGCCGAGCAGCTGTTCCTTGGTCTCGGCGAACGGCCCGTCGATCACGAGCGGCGGCTCCTGCGTCTTGCGCAAGGTTGTGGCGGAAGTGGTCGGCAGCAGACGCAGCGACGGACCCATCTTGCCCGAAGCGGTCAGGCGTTCGTGCACCACGTTAAGCCGCGCCATGACGGCCTGATCCTGTTCCTTGGTCCAGGACCAGACGACGTCCTCGTCATTGTAACAAAGGATGGCATAGAGCATGGGCAAAACTCCTGCGTCCGTCCCAAGGACGCACGACTATGCGCGTTCCCGACAGGCCGATGGAAAATTTGTGCGCCGGCTGTCATAGGTTCCTCCTCCGCGCGAAGCGCGGGGGAGGGGGACCGCCGAAGGCGGTGGAGGGGGCGGCCGCCTGCGCGATGCTGGCAAGTACATCCTCAATCGCTTTGTTGTTCAGTATATCCCGCGCTGGCATTCGCAAAACGCGAATCCGGTTCTTCCGAAGAGTCGGGACCGGTGGTCCGATTCGGACTCTACATGACCTCCTCTGCTCCGCATGTTTGCATCTCGCGCAGGTTCAAACCGCTCGTGGGCCGCCGCCCCCTCCACCGCTTCGCGGTCCCCCTCCCCCGCGCTTCGCGCGGAGGAGGAAAGTCACACGGCCCTTGCTCTCGCGTGTTTGAATACTTTTCCGTCGCGCATGACGAACCGAACGTTGCGCAGCTCGCTCACATCGTCGAGCGGGCTCGCTGCCGTCGCGATGATATCCGCGGCCCTGCCCGGCTCGATGGCGCCGATGTGAGCCCCCTGCCCTATGTGCTCCGCCGCCGTCACGGTCGCGGCCACGATCGCCTCCATGGGTGTCATGCCGGCCCGCACCATCAGGGCGAATTCGCGGGCGTTCTCGCCGTGCGGCGAAACCGCGGTGTCGGTGCCGAAGGCGATCTTCAATCCGGCATCGTGCCCGCGCCGCAGCGTCTCGACGATCTGCGGACCGACTGCGAGCGCCTTCTCGCGAATTGCGGGCGGCATGAAGTCCTGCGTCGTCGCATATTCGGCAACGGTGACGCCGGCGAGCGTCGTCGGCACATAAAACGTCCCGCGCCGGCGCATGATGTCGATGATCTCTTCGTCCATGAACGTGCCGTGCTCGATGCTGTCCACGCCGGCGTGCAGGGCGGCCTTCATGCCGTCGGCGCCGTGCGCATGCGCGGTCGTCTTGCGCCCCAACATGTGCGCGGTCGCCACGATCGCCGCATATTCGTCATCGAAGAATTGCTGACCCGTACCCGTCGCCGTGTCGGTCAGGACGCCGCCGGTGGCAACGAATTTGATGAAATCGGCGCCGCGCGACACTTGCCGGCGCACGGCGACGCGGCAGCCATCCGCACCATCTCCACGCCCGTTTGCGTCGAGCAGGAAATTGATGTCGTCGCGATAGCCGCAGGTGACGCCGTGGCCGCCCGTGGGCGAGATGATCGAACCGGCCGCGAAGATGCGCGGACCCGGTACAAATCCTTTCGCCACCGCGTTGCGCAGCGCGAAGATTGCATCGCCGGGCGCGCCGATCTCTCCCAGATCGCGCACCGTCGTGAACCCGGCCTCCAGCGTCACGCGCGCGTGGCGTGCCGCGTGCAAGGCAACCTGCGCCGGCGATTCCTCTACCAGGTCCAGTTTGTATTTTGGTCCGAACTCTCCCGTGAGGTGGACATGGCAATCGATGAGGCCCGGCAGCACGAAACAGTCGGACAGGTCGATCACCAAATCATCGGATTTCGGCGCGGTGAAGCCCGCGGTAACTCCCGAGATGCGCCCCCCATCGATTGCAATCGTATGCCGGGTAAGCGGCTCCCGTCCGGGCGTTGCCAGCAGGGTACCGGCGTGCAGATAGGTGGTCATCGATCGTGGCCTTTCCTTTGCCAAAAGATTTTGAACGCAGAGGTCGCAGAGGATGCGCAGTGGACGCAGGAAGACGACCGCGCGGAATGGTCGGGTTTAACCCGACCACGTGGCGCGCAAGAAATTCCTCTGCGTCCTCCGCGCATCCTCCGCGCCCTCTGCGTTAAATCTGCCTTCTTGTCATCCGGCAGGCAACACATACAGGGCTCAGCTCTTGAGCCTGTACCCCGTCCGGAAAATCCAGCTCACGATCACGAGGCAGGCGAAGAAGAACGCGAGCGTGGCGCCCAGACTGATGGCCACGCGCACGTCGGCGGTGCCGTAGAAGCTCCAGCGGAAGCCGCTGATCAGATAGACAACGGGATCGGCGTAGGCGACCGCTCGCCAGGTGGGCGGGAGCATATCGATGGAGTAGAAGGCGCCGCCGAGGAATGTCAGCGGCGTCACGATCAGCATCGGAATGATTTGCAGCTGTTCGAAATTCTTCGACCAGATGCCGAGAATGAAACCGAACAGGCTGAACGTCACCGATGTGAGCACGAGGAAAGCGATCATCCAGAACGGATGAACGAGATGGATGGACACGAAAAGCGAGGCCGTACCCAGGATGACGAGGCCCAGTACGATCGACTTCGTGGCTGCGGCGCCGACATAGGCAAGCACGATCTCGAGCGGCGACACCGGCGCCGAGAGCAGCTCGTAGATCGTGCCGACGAAGCGCGGCAAATAGATGCCGAAGGATCCGTTGAAGATGCTCTGGGTGAAGAGCGACAGCAGGATCAGCCCCGGAACAATGAAGGCGCCATAGGAAACTCCGCCGACATGGGACATTCGCGAACCGATCGCCGCCCCGAAAACAATGAAATACAGCGACGTAGTGATCACGGGCGTGACCAGGCTCTGCCAGATCGTGCGCAACGCGCGCGCCATCTCGAAACTGTAGATCGCCCACACCCCGTAGGCGTTGAACGCGGGCACGCTCATCGGGTATTCCCCCCGCGTTCGCTGACCAGACTGACGAAAATATCCTCGAGCGAGCTTTGCGTCGTGGCGAGATCCTTGAATCCGATGCCAAGATCGCGCAGTTGCCCGAGCAGCGAGGGAACGCCGGTGTGTTCGGCGTTGATGTCGAAATTGTATTCGAGTTCGTTGCCGGCCGCCTTGAGCGTCAAATGCCACTGGGCGAGCTCGCCCGGAATTGCCGACATCGGTTCCTGAAGCACGAGGGTGAGCCGTTTGTGGCCCAGCTTCTTCATCAGAACTGTCTTTTCCTCGACCAGGATCAGCTCACCCTTGTTGATGACGCCGATCCGGTCGGCCATTTCCTCGGCTTCGTCGATATAATGCGTGGTCAGGATGATCGTCACGCCGCCGTCGCGAAGGCGCCGCACCAGAGCCCACATGTCGCGGCGCAACTCGACATCGACACCGGCGGTCGGTTCATCGAGAAACAGAATGGTCGGTTCGTGGCTCAGAGCCTTCGCGATCATCACGCGCCGCTTCATACCGCCCGAAAGGCTCTGGATCTGCTCGTTTCGCTTGTCCCACAGCGAAAGATCGCGCAGTACGCGCTCCATGTAGGACGGGCTGGGCGGCCGCCCGAACAGGCCGCGGCTGAAACTCACCGTCGTCCACACCGATTCGAACCGGTCCGTGGTCAGTTCCTGCGGCACCAGGCCGATCATCATGCGCGCGGCGCGGTACTCGCGTTTGATATCGTGGCCGCCCGCGGTAATTTTGCCGCCGCTCGGGGTGACGATCCCGCAAACGATGTTGATCAGCGTCGTCTTTCCGGCGCCGTTCGGGCCGAGCAGCGCAAATATTTCGCCCTTGCGAATGTCGAGATTGATCGGCTTCAGCGCCTCAAGTCCGGAGGCGTAGGTCTTGGCGAGATTGCGGATCGAGACGATGGGCGCCGCGGCATCGCGCGCGATTTCTCCTCCCCGCGGGTTCGCGGCGTATTTCTCCGTCCCGGAGGCGTCCGCAAGATCAATTCGATTCACGCATGCTCTCCCGCGATTGCCTGACTGATCCGACTCGAAAAGATGGTAACGCGCACCGCGTTTCGCAAACCATACCGGGCGGCGCGGTGCCGTCCCCTATTTGGGCAAGAGTTTCAGATAAGGTTCGGCTTCACGCAGCACCCTGGCGAAAGACGGGCGCTCGATCAGCCGCTGCAGGTAGGCGTCTGCGTGCTTGTGAGCGGGGGCGAGCGGAATCAATTTGTCGGCATAGTTCAACGCCGGCGCCGCGGCACAGTCCGCCATGCTGAAACCGTCGCCAATGGCCCAGCCTTTCGTCTCCATCGCCCGATCGATCATGCCATAAGCGGTGGTCAGCAGCGCCTTCGCCTGATTCACGCCATAGGCATCGTTCATTCCCGCCGGACGCAGCCTGTCGGTGAAGATTTTCTGCATGGGTACGTTCACATAGAGATCGAAGAACCGGTCGCGCAGGCGGACCTGTCGCGCAAGGTCCGGGTCGGAAGGGACGAGTTTGCTCCTTCCGGGATAATGCTGTGCGAGATATTCAATGATGATGCTGGTTTCTGGGACTGTCTGATCGTTGGCGTCGTCGCGCAGGACGGGAAATTTGCCGGGCGGCCAGATTTTTTTGAGTTCTTCTACCGCCGCCGCATCGCCTGCCGGAAGAATTCGCGACTCAAACGGCGTGTCGTTCTCGTAAAGCGCAATCAGGACCTTCTGGCTGAAGGAGGAAAGCGGATGGAAAAAGAGCCGGAGAGTCATGAGGCAATGCCTTTTCGTGATCGCCGCGGGCGGAATTGATTATCGAATTGCGCTGCCTGTGCACAGCGAGGAACCGGCATGCCTGCCCCGTCATCCGCCCGGGATCGCGTACTCCGCCGGACGCGTGGCGGCAAACTCCGGCCGTTCTTCGCATTCGGCGGAAAGCCTGTCGAGAACGGGAAAGCGGCCGAGTGGAACGGTTTGCGGATCCGCCATTCGGGCATAGAAAAGCGCGCAAGCTGTCGTGATCTTCGCCTGGTCGAAGGCAGAATTTGCCGGCCAGGACTCCGCGGCAAGCGCAGAAAATGCGCCAAGCCCCTGGGTGCGGCAGCGCGCAATCCACTCCTGCCAGCGCAGCGCCTCGGGGCGCATGAGCCGCTCGTAGGTTGCCGCCCCGATCTTGTCGATCGCGCCGGATGCGAGCGCAATCCGGCGCAGCGCCGAGCGCCGCTCGATGCCGCGGGGCGGCACGAGTGCTCGCTCCGGCCCGACCGAATCATCGAGCCAGTCGAGGATTGCGGCGGAATCCACCAGCACCTCGCCGTCATCGAGCACCAGCGCGGGAATCCGCCCGGCGGGATTGATGCCCTGTATCGCGTCGAAATCCCCGAACACGGAGCGCGTATCATGCTCGTAGTCGAAGCCCAGCACGCGAAGCGAAACCGCCACCCGCCGCACATAGGGGGAATCATACTGTCCGACCAGTATCATCGGCGGACTCTGCGTGGAACGCGGGAGGCAAGCAACTTGCAAATCGCCCCGTTTAACCCCACGAGATTCACACATGACGAGTGTTACAAGTTCCTCCCTCGCGCGAAGCGCGGGGGAGGAACGTCCTACCCCGCCTTCTCCGGCGGAACGACGCGGATGTGCAATTCGCGCAGCTGCCGGGCCGAAGCTTCCGACGGAGCGCCCATCATCAGGTCTTCCGCCTGCTGGTTCATGGGGAACATGGTCACCTCGCGCAGATTCTCTTCGCCCGCGATCAGCATCACGATGCGGTCGATGCCGGGCGCGGTGCCGCCATGCGGCGGTGCGCCATAGCGAAGTGCGTTGAGCATTCCCGAAAAACGCGCTTCGATTTCCTCCCGCCGGTAGCCGGCGATCTCGAACGCCTTGAGCATCACGTCGGGATCGTGGTTGCGAATGGCGCCGGAAGAGAGCTCCACGCCGTTGCAAACGATGTCGTACTGAAACGCTTTCATGCCGAGGATCGAATCCTTGTCCTGCGCATCCAGTGCAAGGAATTCGGCGCGATCGAAGTTCGGCATCGAGAACGGGTTGTGCGAAAAGTCGATACGCTTTTCCTCTTCGTTCCACTCATACATCGGGAAATCGACAATCCAGCAGAATTCAAAGCGCCTTTCCCCGATCAGTCCCAGCTCGCGACCGAGCCTAGTTCGCACGGCACCTGCGAGCTGCGCCGCACGACTCGCTTTGGCATCACCGCAGAAGAAGATTACATCGCCCTGCCCGGCGCCGGTTCTTGCCAGAAGTTCCAACCTGGCATCTTTGGTTCCGATAAACTTTGCAATTGGTCCAGTTGCAATTAGGTGCTCAATGTCGGGTTTGTATTCTGCAATTCCAATGTAAGCCAGACCCGCAGCACCCAGCTCGGTCTTGGCCCATTCAACCATCTTGTCGAAGTAGGACCTTGGCCTACTCAATGCACCGGGAGCGCAGATCGCGCGAACAACCTTATCCTTGAATGCCTTGAACTCGACATCCGCGCGACCGAACACGTCGCTCACATCCGCGATGACAAGCGGATTGCGCAGGTCCGGCTTGTCGGAACCGTATTTGAGCAGCGCATCTTCATAGGAGATGCGCGGAAACGGCGCGGGTGAAACGCTGCGGCCTGCGGCGAATTCCTCGAACACGCCGTGTAACACCGGTTCGACCGCGGCAAATACATCTTCCTGGGTGACGAAGCTCATCTCGAGGTCGAGCTGATAAAACTCGCCCGGGCTGCGATCGGCGCGCGCGTCCTCGTCGCGGAAACAGGGCGCAATCTGGAAATACCGGTCGAATCCCGCGACCATGATGAGCTGTTTGAATTGCTGCGGCGCCTGGGGCAGCGCGTAGAATTTTCCCGGGTGCAGGCGCGACGGCACAAGGAAATCGCGCGCGCCTTCCGGCGAGGATGCGGTCAGGATCGGCGTCTGGAATTCGGTGAAGCCCTGATCGATCATCCGCCTACGGATCGACTGGATCACATTCGAGCGCAATGTGATGTTGCGATGCAGGCGCTCGCGCCGCAGATCGAGAAAGCGGTATTTGAGCCGCGTCTCCTCCGGATAGGCGAGGTCGCCAAAAACCGGCAGCGGCAGCTCCTGCGCGATCGACTGGATGCGAATCTCCTCGATCCGCACCTCCACCTCGCCCGTGGGCATGTCGCGATTGATCGTGTCGGGTGTTCGCGCCACGACGGCGCCGGTGACTGTCACCACCCACTCGGCGCGCGCCCTGTCCGCTTCCACAAACGCCGGCGAGCCGGGTTCGATCACGCATTGCGCGAGCCCGTAATGATCGCGCAAATCCAGAAAGAGCAGCCCGCCATGGTCGCGGCGGCGGTTGACCCAACCTGAAAGCCGCACGCGGCTGCCCACATGCCCGGCGCCCAACGAGCCGCAAGTGTGTGTGCGATAGGCGTGCATGGCGGTCCCTGCCGAAAAAGGGCGGTATGTGGCGGATAATAGCGGACGCGGTCAATCGTGTACGGCATCCGGGGCTTCAACGGGCCCCGGAAAAATGCAATTATCCGTTCCAATCTGGGTGATCCGGGGAATGCCGAATCACGCAACGCTTATTGCGGTTCTCTGAGAGCCCGGTAATGACGTCCGGCACAGGAGAGGGAGTTCGCCATGAAGACCATGTCCCTGGTTGCGCCTTTTTTGCTGAGCACTTTTCTTGTGGCGCCGGCCGCCTCCGCTGCCAGCATCACCAAATTCGACGTGCCCGGCGCCGGAACGGCCTCGGGCCAGGGCACACTCGCCTATCAGATCAATTCCTCGTCCGAAATAGCCGGCTACTATATCGACAGCAGCAACAGCTATCATGGATTCCTGCGTTCGCCGGATGGAACATTCAAGACATTCGACGCGAAAGGCGCATCGACCTGGTCGATTGCGATTAACGATCACGGTGCAATCGGAGGAACCTATGACGTCTTGCTTGGGAAGAGGGACAGCTCCAATGGTTTCCTCCGTAACGTGCGCGGCAGGATCGAGACGATCAATCCGCGAGGAAACCGCTGGGGCGCTGTTGTCTTTGGCATCAACCTGGGCGGTGAGAGCACGGGAAACTACGTCGGCGCGGGTGACGTGGTTCACGGTTACTTCCGCACAAAGGATGCCACCCTTACGGCATTCGATGCCCCCGGCGCGGCAGGCACGTATGTTCGTGGCATCAACGACGGGGGCGCGATCGTAGGCTGGTACATGGACGCAGGCTATGTAGATCACGGATATGTGCGCGCGGCGGACGGCACATTTACGGAGTTCGATGCGCCCGGCTCTGGTTCAGAGGGAACCTTGGCAGCCACCATCAACAGCAGGGGCTGGATCGCGGGTGATTATACCGACGCAAGCGATGTACTTCACGGCTATTTGCGTGATCCCGGAGGCGCGTTCACCGAGTACGATGCTCCTGACGCCGGCAAAGGAGCGCATCAGGGCACAGGTGGAGGTCAAATCAACAGGCACGACAATGTCACGGGCGCCTATTACGACTCCGGCAACGCCGAACATGGGTATATCCGTCTGAAGGACGGCTCACTCACCGAGTTCGACGCTCCAGGCGCCGCAGGCCTGACAGCACCCGGGGGCATCAACGACAGCAACATCATCGCCGGCCATTACGCCGATTCAGCGGGCGTCTATCACGGTTTCCTGAGAACGCCCTGAGCGGAATTCGTGTCGGGCGGAGAGCGCGTGGCGCGCACTTTGTTTTCCTCCCCCACGATGGGGGAGGAAAAGAGCGCGTATCAGCCCTTGGCCGTGGCCTGCCCCTAGATAGCCTCAGGGCAGAATTCTGCGACGAAACGGCCCCGAATCCGCTATGAGGCGGTATGGCGATTATCGACACGACCGAGGCGCTTGACGCTCTCATGACCGAACTCAGGAGCGCGAGCTACGTCGCGCTCGACACGGAGTTCATGCGCGACCAGACCTATTGGCCCAGGCTTTGCCTCATGCAGGTGGCCGCGCCGGGTATCGAGGCGATCATCGATCCGATGGCCGAAGGGATCGATCTCGCGTCGTTCTACGACCTGCTTCGCGCACCCGGGATTCTCAAGGTGCTGCACGCCTCGCGGCAGGACATCGAAATTTTCTACATCCAGGGCGAAGTCATCCCGGACCCGTTGTTCGACACGCAGATCGCCGCGATGGTCTGCGGCTTCGGCGAGTCCGCTTCGTACGAGACTCTTGCGCGGCGTCTCGCCCATGCGGAAATCGACAAATCGGCGCGCTTTACCGACTGGAGCAGACGGCCACTGAGCAAGCGCCAGCTCGAATATGCGCTCGCCGACGTCACCCATCTGCGGGTTGTCTATGAAGCGCTCGCCAAACAGCTCGAACGCACGGGACGTGCAGCGTGGGTCGAGGAAGAAATTGCCGCCCTCAAGGAGCCCTCGCTCTACAAGCTCGATCCGGCGCTTGCCTGGAAGCGCCTCAAGCCGCGCACGGCGAACAAGCGCTTCCTCGCCCTGCTCGCCTGCGTCGCGGCGTGGCGCGAGCGCGAAGCCCAGGCCCGCGATCAGCCGCGCAACCGCATTCTGAAGGATGAGGCCCTGCTCGAGATCGCAGCCCATCCGCCCGAAACCGCCCAGGCGCTCGAGCACATCCGCACCATCCCGAAGGGCTTCGCCGCATCGCGCATGGGCAAGGCGCTGCTGGAAGAGGTCGCGCGCGGCGCGGACGCAGAGCCGCCGCCGGAAATTGAAGCCGTGCGCGCACGCCGCAAGCGCGAGCCTTCGCCCTCGGCGGTCGATCTGCTGAAAACCCTGCTTCGGCATTGCGCGGAGGCCGCCGGCGTGGCGCCGCGGCTCATTGCCGACGCCGAGGATATCGAGAGGCTTGCGGCGCATGAGGACGACGGCGTGCCGGCGCTTCACGGCTGGCGCGCCGAAGTGTTCGGCAACAACGCGATTGCGCTGCGCGACGGAAAACTCGCCCTGGCGCTAGAAAAGGGCGAAGCCGTTCTCGTCAAACGCACTGTATGACTCCGAGTGGTCCGATTCCAACGCTTCATACCCAAAACTTGTCATGGCCCCGCTGGTCCCCCGGTTAAACCGGGAATTATCACCCATACCGTAGCAGCGACACTCATGTTTCCCGCGACAGGCCGACGCCTGAAATCGAAGTCACGCCGGAGATGATTGACGTGGGAGTACATGTCCTTTTTGGATTTCCCATTACCGAGCCTTTTGAGGAGGAAATGAGAGAGGCCGTCGCGGCCGCGTATCGAGCTATGTATAATACTCGTAGACCTGTTCGCGGATCATCAGAAGAAGATTAGTGCAATCCTTCTTCCGGCTCTCAATCAGAGCTAAAGCCCGTTCGAACTCGGCCGTGTCAAAAGGCTTTAGGCCGTAATGGAGTTCCTTCTTCGACATTCGATGGTTCCTGAAGGTACCTTTTTTCTTCGTTTCGATCAGTAGGCGGTCGTGAATTGCGCGATTCCTCAGTTCTGACGCCTCAAATAGTGTGCCATAGAGACGTTCAGCCGCTGTCTCTACTTCTGGAAGGCCACGCCAGTGAGCGATGGCCTTGATTGTTAGACACCTTGGACCGTGCCCCATCATTTGCGCCGTGATGCACGCGGTGATTTCTGAGCCGATATCGGCGAGCGCGTTGAAATACAGGCGTCTAATGTTTCCTCTATAGACGACCACCCCATAGCGATTTGACCGATTTGTGCATACAATGGGTGTCCTTTGGGAGGCAGCCGGTAAATGGTAGTAAATTCTGCTTTGGCGGTAACGGCGTAGCGCGGATCGACTACGAATTTTCGACGGTGAATGAGGCGTTTTTCCATGAGCGCGAAACCTTCGGATGAAATCTACAGCGAAGCCGAAACCGCGCGCCGTCGCGATGCGATTTTGCGGAACATGATCGCAACGCCGCCTTCGCCGCGCAAGCCGAAGGCAAAATCGAAACGAAAGGCGCGCGACAAGAGGACGAAAAGTTAGAACTCGATCTTTCGGGCGGTTAGGTTGCGGTCAGTAAGAAGTAGCTCGACTGTTCCAGTCTTGGAGGTCGCAACAGGTGATTCAAGCGATCCACCTTGCTCGTCCATTCCTCCGGTAGACACATCAGGGACGTTCCATGTCACCGTGGTTTGAACAAGCCATTTGCCCGCTGGTAGTGCTGTGAATTTGAAGTTTCCTTGTGAATCGCAGAGCGCCGCGCGCTTCTTTGCGATGAAACCTTCATCTAGCGTTACGTTTGCACCCGCGAGCAGTGTCGAAAGCACGTCCTCAGCGTAGGGGCCATCAGGGATCAGAATCACGTCGCTACCAGCGCACGTCTTCACATCGCCGCCATTGGTTTTCAGGAAAGCTTGGCCAGTAATTGCCGCGGTTCCCGGCGCGGTGGACCAAGCGTAGTCCGCGTCAATGTAAGGCGTGTGCGGCGCCACCCACTGAACGGGCTTGGGGGCCACGCAGCCCGCAACGCAAATGCACATCGCGGTTGTTAGCAATAAGCGCATGTGATCCCCCTGTTTGGGCGCGTTTTGAAAGGGCTCCCTCGCCATGAAATCAGCGTCAATTACGATAACCTCCTTCTTGATGGATCGCCATCTGGAATTTCAGCGGCTTGTTCCAATGCAGCTAAGATCTGGGGGACCGCTTCGGCTGGTTGAACCACCACGGGAATCTGAAGCCCTCCAAGGGAAAGCACAAGCGCAGGAAGGCCCACCACGCGATTTGCCGCTCGGGCTCCCGAAAGCACTAAATGTTGAGCAATTACAGTCGAATCCGTCGCTGTCCGATCTATTGCAGACAGTGCTGCGTGCAGTTCCACTATCAGCGCTGCGACGGCTCCGGCGGGCAGTCGAATCGCTATGTCAAATTCTTCGCTCGCTTCACCTTTGAGCGCGATTGCAACCTCACGGCGCGGCGCATCTGGCATGACGCCAAGAACTGCCCGCGCTTGATATTCTTTTAGTTCGAGTCCGTCGTCCGGCATTTGAGACCACGCCATTTCAAGAGCGCCCGTGCGCAAGCTGCGACCGAAGCGTTAGGAGTGTCCGTTCGTCACTGGTTCCATGGCCAAAAGTTACCAATAAATTTAATCGCCAACGCAAGGACCTCCTGTGGACAACCACGGAAGCATGTGAGTGCAACTTTGATATTGTTCAATGCGTCTGTAAGCCCAAAACAGGACCGCGACGGATATCAGCACCACAGCAACCACAATCCAGAATTTGCGCCAGTTTCTCTGCCGAATCGCTGGCTGCATGCGTCCGCAATTCTGGCAAGCAACGGCGCCCTCGTTCAGCGTTGCGCGACAATAGGCGCATTTTGCGGTCGAGTCTGATTGTGTTGATGACATTCCCCACGCCGCCCAAGTTTCCAAGGCTCTTATAGCATGAGCCTTGCGGCGTGAATGAAAACGGCGTGCCCGACGGGGGTGGAAGCCGCGGGCACGCCGTTCCAGGCGCCGGTTTGGATCCGGCGCCTTTGTCGGGGCGCCCCGACAAAGTGTGCTGCCCCATAGGCGTGCGAAATCACGCGCTGACCTTGCTAGGATTCTGGCGTGGTTTCGCTGCCTGTGGGGCAATCAGTTTCGGATTTCGGGAGAGCGCCTTGAGTACCTGCAATTCGCAGATAGTTTGGGCGACGGGCCGACGCTAAGTTTTTATAATGATATCGTCAAGCGTCGTTGTTGTTCCACCAGCGGAGGAACGCCCTCGCGGGTTGCTCAGGCGTTCGCGGCTTTGTCAAGCTGGTGATACATCAACCGCTTACCAGTAACACCCTTCACCGCTTTGTCGGCACGGGCCGCGTCAGTTCGGGCTATGACAATTTTTTTTGAGATTCAATTGTCAGAACAGGAACACCAGCAATGAACTTGCCCGCGCTGCTTACTCCATCGGATCAGGAGATCCGGTGGCGGGGGCAACCTCTTCGTTGTCGACGGGATCTTCGTCGGGGGCGAGTTGATCGCTGGGATTGGGCACGTCGAAGCCCGACAGCGGACTTGCCTCAAAGAAACCTGCCGCCTTCAGCTCGTCGACTCCCGGCAAATGGCCGACATTCTCCAGCCCGAAATGCACCAGAAACGCCTCGGTCGTGCCGTAGGTGACCGGCCTGCCCGGCGTACGCTTGCGGCCGCGGATTTTCACCCAACCGACCTCCATCAATGCGTCCAGCGTGCCTTTCGACAACATCACGCCACGAATGTCTTCGATTTCGGCCCGCGTCACCGGCTGGTGGTAGGCGATGATGGCCAATGTCTCCATGGCGGCGCGCGACAGGCGTTTCTGTTCCGGCTGCTCTTTGCGCAGCAGGAAAGCCAGATCGGGGGCGGTCCTGAACTGCCACTTTTCCGCGACTTTGACGAGGTTTACGCCGCGATGTGCGTAAATTCGCTCAAGTTCAGAAATGAGCGCCGGAACGTCTGCTCCGCGAGGGAGCGATGTTGACAGCGCCTTCTCGTCGATCGGTGCAGCAGCGGCAAAAAGGATCGCCTCCGCCATTCGCAGGAGTTCCGTGTCGGGCTCCGGCGGGGCATCGCAGTTGGACGCATTTTCGGATTCCGGTTCGAAATCGGCTTTCGCCATGATCTCCGACAGTCGAATGACCTGATTCATAACGCCGCCTCCCGGGCCCGCGGCTCACCGCGATCTCTGACATAAATTTCGTCGAACGGACGCAATTGCCGTAGCTCAAGCTTTCCGTCGCGTGCCAGCTCCAGGCACGCAAGCAATGTGCTGGCGAGACCGGAGCGCCGGCGCACGCCTCCAGACCATTCCGCCGGCAACAGCCTCGACAACCCGCTCCAATTGCCGATGCGGCCCACCATGCGCTCCAGTCTCTCCCGCGCTTCCTCGATCAAAAGCACGGGCGCATGAACGGGCCGATAGCTGCGCGCGCCCGCGCGAGTGAGTCGCTGCGTGGAATAGGCCTTCAGCAGATCATAGAGTGAGTCGGTATGTTCCGGCAGACGAATGATTTTGACCGGTTCCGGCATGCCGCGAATGAAAATCTCGCGGCCCAGGCGGTCCCGCGCCATCAGCCTTGCGGCAGCCTCGCGCATCGCCTGCAGCCTCTGAAGGCGCCAGCGTAGCAGGGAGGCCAATTCGTCCGCGGACGGCTCGCCTTCTTCGGAAGCCGGCTGCGGAAGAAGCAACCGGGATTTGAGGTAGGCGAGCCACGCGGCCATGACGAGATAGTCGGCAGCAAGCTCGAGATTGCGCCCTCGAATGGTCTCGATGAATTCAAGATACTGATCCGCCAGATCGAGGACGGAAATTTTTGTGAGATCGACTTTCTGGTTGCGCGCAAGGGAAAGAAGAAGATCGAGGGGTCCCTCGAATCCGTCCACCGCCACGACGAGCGCGTCCTCGACGGACGGCGCGGGCACGAGATGCTCGAAAGCCTCGCCGAAATCGCTCAATTTGCGCCCTCCAGAAGCTGCGCGAGTCGGGCTTCGGCAGCCTGTGCGTCAATCGGTTCGGGAGACGCGAGATGGGCGAGCGCCGACTCGCAGCGTTTCAACCACAAATCCTGGAGCGGTTTGGCTTCTGCCGCCACTTCGCGCATTTCGTCCATCGATCCATTGCAGTGCAGAGCGATGTCGCAGCCAGCGAACAACGCTGCCTTGGTGCGAACGGACAGAGGTCCCTTGAGCGCATTCATCGAGAGATCGTCGCTGATGAGCAGGCCTTCGAAGCCTATCTCGCCACGAATGACATCGCGGATCACCTTGGGACTCGTCGTGGCCGGCCGCTGCGGATCGATCGCATCGAAGACGACGTGCGCTGTCATCGCCATCGGACAATGGTTGAGGCTGCGGAAGGTGACAAAGTCGCTTGCACTCAGCACTTCGACCGGGACCGTGACATGGGGCAATGCCTTGTGGGTATCGGCCGTCGCTCTGCCGTGACCGGGAATATGCTTCATGACCGGCAACACGCCGCCGTCGAGCATGCCTTCGATTGTTGCGCGACCGAGGTCGATGACGACGGCAGGATCGTGCGCAAAGGCGCGGTCGCCGATCACCGCATCGGCGCCTTCCACGGGAACGTCGAGGACCGGAGCACAATCCACATTGATGCCAAGCTGAAATACGTCGTTGGCGATAAGGCGGGCATTGAGATAGGCGGCTTCGCGAGCCGACTCGGCAGATGAGCGATGAACAGCTCCGAAACACGCTGCCGGCCGTCGCGCAATCCAATGGGGAGGATTCAGTCGCGCGACGCGCCCACCCTCCTGATCAATCATCACGGGCGCGCGCTCGTCGCCAAGGCATTCGCGCAACGACTGAACCAGTGTGCGAACCTGTTCGCGGTCCGCGATGTTGCGTCCGAACAGAATAAATCCCCAAGGTTGCGCATCGGCAAAAAACCGGCGCTCGTCGGACGTCAGCTCCGTCCCGGAAAAACCGTAGATGGCCCGCGTGCGCATGGACCTTTTGTGTCCGATCCTCTTATCGGGTGACGAGGCAGTTCGCGCCTTCCGCCCTGAGCTTCTCGCACACGCCAACCGCAGACGGCCTGCCGGCGAACGGTCCAACCCGGAGGCGATACCACACACCCCTGGAGCCCAGATTCGCCTCGTTCACGTCGAATCGATAGCCGGCGACGACCGCGTGCCGCGCCTTGAAAGCGCGCCACGATTCACTCGCCTCGGCTTGAGACTTGTAGGAACCGATCTGCAGCATGATTCCTTGCAGCGGAGTTGTTGGGGGAGAGGCTGGCTCCGCCGTGTTTTGCGGCGGGAGCGTGGCGACATCCCGAGGCGGCGCGGGAGGTTTGGTCGCGATTCGGGGCGCCGGAGGAGCTTGTACCGGCATCGCCGGAGCCGGCCGGCTCGCCAAAGTTGGAGAGGCCGAAGGCATCGCCGGCGCTTCGTCGGGTGAGTCGGCGACACTGTTGGCGGATGACCGCAGCGCCGGCACCTCGCTCGCGGGGCTTTTTGCGTGCGCCCGAGACGTGGAGCCCGAAACGTTCGGCGACGTCTGATAGATTTTGAGGCCGGTCAAGGAGGACTGGGATCCCTCCGCTTTTGATGGACGGCCCCCTGCGATAACGACGCGTGGGGTGTCGGCTCGTCCGCGCTCAACCCCCTGCGTATAGGCCAGCCATACGACGCCGGCGAATGCGGCCAGCACAACGAGGGCGATGACAATCAACAGCGGCAGCCGCGATCCGTCGTCCACGTTTTCCTTCTCATCGGCAACGTCGAATTCGGGAATTTTATCGATCCGCGGCTCGTAAGCGCGCCGTTCCAGATTTGTCATTCTCGCAGGTCCCGAATCTGATGCTCGCGGAATCTATCATTCCCGGCCCGTCGAATCACGGCTTGTCGAGATCAGAGGGCAATTTCGATGTGGAAGATCCGGCGATGTTCCAGGAGGGCAAAGCGGTCGGTCATGCCGGCAATATAATCGCGAACGACGCGCGCGGTCTGCGGCTCTGCGGCGCCGGCGCAGGCGTTGCGCCAATCGGCGGGCAGCAGCGCCGGATCTCCGGTGAAAGCCGTGAAAAGGTCGACAACAACGCGCTTTGCAGTGGACATCGAGCCGGTAACGCGAGGATGGCGATACATGCGCGCCAGCAGAAAAGCTTTCAGCTGCGCGAGGTCTCGCGCCATGCCGGCCGACAAACCCGCCACGGGCCGGCCCAGATTGCGCAGATCGGCCGGCGAGCCCGGGCTCGCCACGGACAGGCGCCCACGCGTTTCGGTCATCAGATCGGCAATCAACGCGCTGATCAGCCTGTGGACAAGTTCACCGATGAACCGCCCGAGCTCGAGAGGGCCGTAGCGTTTGGAAACCTCGCGAGCCAGGGGACCGGCGAGCGGCGCGTCGGAAACGTCGTCCACCGAGAAAAGACCCGCACGCAGCGCGTCGTCGATGTCGTGATTGACATAGGCAATGTCGTCGGCGATCGCGGCCACCTGTGCCTCGAGGCCCGGCCATCCGGAAAGTTCCAGGGGCCAGCGTGCGTCAAAGGCCGAAATGGGTGCGGGCAGGACTGCCGGAGCGGCGGGCCTCACAAGCGGCCCGTTATGCTTGACGAGGCCTTCGAGCGTTTCCCAGGTGAGATTCAGGCCGTCGAATTCTGCGTAACGATGCTCGAGCCTAGTGACGAGACGGAGCGCGTGAGCATTGTGGTCGAATCCGCCGATCGCACTTGCGGCAGCATTCAGGGCTTCCTCCCCCGCATGCCCGAATGGCGTGTGGCCGAGATCATGAGCCAGGCTGATGGCTTCGGCGAGGTCTTCATCCACGGACAGAAGGCGCGCGACCGAGCGCGCGATCTGGGCCACTTCGAGGGAATGGGTCAGACGTGTGCGATAATAGTCGCCTTCATGCTGCACAAAGACCTGTGTCTTATGCTTCAGACGGCGGAAGGCGGCGGAATGGATGATGCGATCCCGATCGCGCTGATAACAACTGCGGGTGGCGCTCTCCGCTTCCGGGTAGAGCCGGCCACGGCTCAGCGCGGGCCGACAGGCGTATACTGCGCGGGTCGTGGGCGGCTCGAACAACGGCGGCAGCAGGTGGCCGGCCGGCCGGGGAGCGGCACTCACGGGCTTTGTTCCTGTGGCTGCACGCATTAGATATGGCAAAGGATGCTGTCAGTGGAAACAACGATGAACGCGGAATCGGCAAGCCCTGTTACTGTTTCTGAGCGGGCCGCAAGACGGATCGCCGAGATCCTTGGGGCAGAGCCTGGGCCGGCGATGCTTCGCGTGGCCGTAACCGGCGGCGGGTGCTCCGGTTTCCAGTACAATTTTGCCCTCGATGACATAAAGCTCGAAGATGATCTGGTGATCGAGCGGGCAGGAGCGATCGTCCTCGTCGACCCGGTTTCCCTCGATTTTCTGGCGGGCGCGGAAATCGACTTCGTCGACGATCTGATCGGCGCGGCCTTCAAGGTCAACAATCCCAACGCAACCTCGTCATGCGGCTGCGGCACCAGCTTTTCGGTGTAGACGCCCCCCATGCATATCGATCCGGAGCCCCCAGGCGAGGTCCGAAAGGTCGGTCACAAATGGTTCGACATCTCGATCACTCTTTGCGTGCTCTTCATTTCCGCGTCGTCGCTCGTCATCGCCATCGTACATAGCAGCACCCTGGAGCGGATGGCCGACGCGAATGCGCGCCTGGTCGAGGCGAACTCCTGGCCGTATCTCGGCTACGGAACCGGCAACGCTCTTGGCGCCGGCGGCACGACGATCGAGATGCGCATAACGAATGACGGCGTTGGCCCGGCAAAGATCGAAGCGGCTGAGCTCAAGTGGAACGGGGTCGCACAGCGCAATGCGACCGACTTCCTGCACAGCTGCTGCGGATATCGGCCCGATCCCCAAAATGGGCTGATGAGGGATCTCATCACCGGTCGCGTGCTGCGGGCGGGGGAAACCATTGCATTCATTTCGTTGCCCAAAACGGCCCCAGACGAATCCGCGTGGAAACTTCTGAACGCCGCCCGGCTTAGCACTCGTTTGAGCCTCAATGTATGCTATTGCTCCGTCTTCGACGAGTGCTGGACGGAAGATGTCCTGCAAATGTCGCTGACCCCGCATCGCGTCGATCGTTGTCGAATTCCTTCGGTCCCTTACGGCGCGCGGACGTGAAATGAAGCTGGCAACCTGGAACGTCAATTCGATCAAGGCGCGGCTCGATGCCGCGCGCGCATGGCTCGGGGAAGCGCAACCGGACGTCGTCTGTCTCCAGGAGACTAAGACGACGGACGAGGCATTCCCGGCCGATGCTTTCGAGTCGCTCGGCTACAATTGCGCCGTACACGGACAAAAGACCTATAACGGCGTGGCGATCCTTTCAAAGCGGCCGCTCGAGGACGTGACGCCGCGCCTGCCGGGTGGCAATGGCGATGATCATGCGCGCTACATCGAGGCGGTCGTGCCGGGTGAGCATGGCATCGTACGGGTGGCATCCGTTTACGCGCCGAACGGCAATCCCATCGGCACCGATAAATTCAAATACAAGCTCGGTTGGCTCGAGCGGCTCGCGCAGCACGCACAGGAGCTGCTTGCGCTCGAAGAACCGCTCGCCCTGATGGGCGACTTTAACGTGATCCCGGACGACGACGATTGCTACGACCCCAGGGCCTGGGAGATGGACGCACTATTTCAGCCCGAATCCCGCGCCGCGTTTCGCCGCGTCGAATGCCTGGGCTTCACAGACGCTTTTCGTGCGTGCCACGCCGAAACGCAGCAATACACGTTCTGGGACTATCAGGCCGGCGCCTGGCAGAAAGATCACGGCATCCGTATCGATCACATCCTGCTCTCGCCACAGGCGGGAGACCGGCTCAGCGGTTGCGCGATCGACAAGCATGTTCGCGGCCGCGAAAAACCTTCCGATCACGTACCCGTCTGGTGCGAAGTGGCGATCTGATTTGGCGATTGGCCACCAGTCCCGGAATCGGAATCAATTTATCCGCATACAAGGTTTAACGCAGAGGACGCGGAGGATGCGCCGGGGGCGCAGGAAAAAAAGCTGGCGCGATTCGCGCGCCTATATTTCTCCCGCGTCCGCTGCGCAACCTCTGCGACCTCTGCGTTAAAATCTTGTTGGTTCACGAATCCCTTACGCTCAAAAATCGGTACTCGTTTCTTATTCCGTCGGTGTGCGCGTGAAAATGGCTTCCAGGCTCGTGAGATTCATTCCGTGCTTCAGAAAATTGTAGGGCGTGAGATTGACGGCTTTGATGAGAGTCCGCGCGATCTCGGGGCCCGGTGAACCGTCCGCGGCCGGCACCATGTCGAAATCGATGACATTGATACAGCCGGTGTCCTGTTCGAAAGCGGACGTCGCCAGAAGACCCGTGCCCGCGGCCCAGCTCAGAATCAGGCGATTGATCCCTTCATGCGCCACAATCAGGATCTGCCGCCAGCCGGATTCGCCGAGGATGCGCCGAACGACGCCGACGGCACGTTCCTGGGCGCCGGCAAAAGCTTCCCCGCCTTCCAGCATCGTTGCTCCGTCCTCGCTGGCGCGGGCGAAGTGGAATACCATTGTGGCGATCAGCTCGCTGCGGTTGGAAACGTCGAGCAGTCTGCCACCGTGGATTTCCGACAAGGCGGGTTCGATTTCGACATCTTTCGGCTGGCTCTGGTGTTCAACCACGATGTCTGCGGTTTGCCTTGCGCGCGGCAGAGCTGAGGAAACAACGCGATCCAGCACCACGGCAGACAGCGCGAGCGCGGCCGCCTTGGCCTCCTCCCGTCCCTGCATTGTCAGGGAGATATCCCGAACGCCGCCAATCGTCGCGATATTGGGCGCAAAGTAATCCACGTGCCCATGTCGCATCAGGTAGATGCGGCGGCGTCCCGTCGTGCCAGGCAATATGCTCAAGGTCGCGTCCTATATCGCTTCCGCAGCACGAAGCTGCTCGATCTCCGCGCCGGAAAATCCCCAGCTGGACAGCACCAGCTCACTTTGCGGCGCTTGCGGCGGCCCCTGCACCTCCGGCGGAGTTCGGCTGAAGCGTGGCGCAGGTGACGGCTGCACCACTCCGTCGATTTTGGTGAAAGTCTGTCGCTCGATATTGTGAGGATGCGCGGGCGCCTCCGCGAGCGACAGCACGGGGGCGTAGCACGCATCGGTTCCGAGCAGGACTGCATCCCACTCGTCGCGCGTCTTCGCCTTTATCGCTGCAGCAACCCTCGATCTGAACTCGGGCCAGTGATCGCGATCCATCTGCAGGCTTGTATCGAGATCGCCGAGACCGATGCGGTCGAGAAACTCCCGATAGAATTGCGGCTCGAGCGCCCCAATGGCGATCCATTTCCCGTCTTTGGTCTCGTAGGTGTCGTAAAAATACGCACCCGAATCGAGGAGGTTTACTCCGCGTTCGTCCTGCCACATCCCGGACGCGGCCATGCCGTAGAACATCGACATGAGCGAAGCGGCCCCATCGATCATCGCAGCGTCGACCACCTGCCCTTTCCCGGAGCGCATGGCTTCGACGAGTCCGCAGATCAGTCCGAACGCGAGGTAGAGAGCGCCGCCACCGAAATCGCCCGCCAGATTGAGCGGCGGCACCGGCTTTCCTCCGGCCGAACCGATGGCGTGCAGCGCACCTGTCAACGCGATGTAATTGATGTCGTGGCCTGCAGCGCGCGCGAGCGGGCCCGTCTGCCCCCAACCGGTCATTCGCCCGTAAACGAGCCGCGGATTGCGTTCGAGACAGGCGTCCGGGCCGATCCCAAGACGCTCCATGACACCTGGACGAAAGCCCTCGATCAGCGCATCCGCCTGTTCGATGAGCCTGAGCGTGGCATCAACCGCCTCCGTCTTTTTCATGTCGAATGCGATGGCGCGCCGGCCGCGATACGTCACGTCCGCGCTGCGAGGCGTGCGACCCCCTTTGCGATCGATGCGGATCACCTCCGCTCCCATGTCGGACAAAAGCATCGCGGCGAAAGGCGCCGGACCAATGCCGGCAAATTCCACCACCCGGATTCCGGCGAGTGGCCCCACGGTTCCGCCCTTCGTCTTTGCATGCCCCTATTACCCGCCGGCAGGCGGCGAGTAAACGATACGACGTGCGGACAATCCGCAGGGGGTCAGACGGGCGAGCAATTGTGACAGAATGTAAGCCGCGATGGTCTTTACGCCGCGTCCGCGACCACGCGATTGCGGCCGTCACGTTTGGCACGATAGAGAGCCTGGTCGGCGCGATGAAGCAGAGCTTCGGCAGTGTCGGCGGGTCCCTCCGAGCCGGCGATCCCGATGCTGATGGTAATGTTCAGCGCGCCTGGTGCGCGGCTGACGGCAAACGGGGTTGCTTCCACGCTCTTGCGCAGCCGCTCGGCCACCATCCAGGCGTGGGTGACTTCCGTATCCGGCATGACAACGACGAACTCTTCACCGCCGAAGCGGCAGGCAAGATCGATTCCACGAACATTGTCGGAAATCCGGGTCGCAAATTCGCGAAGTATTTCATCGCCAATGTCGTGCCCGAAAGAGTCGTTGACCGACTTGAAGTGATCGACGTCGATGATCAGGAATGCCAGATGCCTTCCCGAACCGGCGGCGCTCGCCAGCAGCGTAGCCAGATGGCGCGTCATGTAGCGGCGGTTGTGGAGTCCGGTAAGCTGGTCGGTCAGAGCCATTTCTACGGAGAGATGAGCGTTCTGTCTCAGCCGGTCGGCATAGCGCTTCTTGCGAAGCTGGGTGCGTACGCGCGCGATGAGCTCGTTTTTGTCCAGCGGCCGGGCGAGATAGTCGTTGACGCCCATCTCCAGCGCCTGGTTCAGCTTGCGGCGATCGCCTGCGCTGACCAGCACGAGAATGGGGATGTTGCGCCCCTCCGGCAAAGAGCGGAGCTGAGAACACAGACGCAATCCATCGAAGCCTCTCAGGCCAAGGCTGACGATAATGAGATCGAAATTGCCTTCGCGTACCCGCACCAGGGCTTCTTCAAATGTTTCAACCGACAAGAGCTGATTGTCAGGTGTCAGCGCGGCCGACATCCACGCGGCAGATTCAGGGCGATCCTCGATAAGAAGAATTTGACCGGTGGGACGCTCCTCGGAAAGCGTTTCCGCGGGATCGAGCAGTCCCATGCTTTTGCCGGTTGCTTCTCGCATCCGCAGCTCGTCCGTCAACATCTTGAGCCGCACGAGGCTGCGGACGCGTGCGAGAAGTGCTTCGTCGTCGACGGGTTTGGTCAGAAAGTCGTCAGCTCCCGCAGCCAGACCGGCGACACGGTCGCTACTCTGATCGAGGGCTGTGACCATCACGACGGGAATGTGGGCGGTTGCAGGATTTGCCTTGATGCGGCGACAGACCTCGAAACCGTCCATTCCCGGCATCATGACGTCCAGCAACACGATGTCGGGTTCATTTGCGGCGATTTTGTCCAGCGCTTCGGCACCGCTGGACGCCGTCTCCACCTCGAAATATTCGGCGGTGAGCTTGGCGTCCAGGAGCTTTACGTTGGAGAGGATATCGTCGACGACAAGAACTCTCGCTGTCATGGCAATCAGCCGATGAAGCGCCGTACGGTATCGAGAAAGCCCGTGACGGAGATGGGTTTGGAAATGTAGGCTTCGCAGCCGCCCTGCCGGATGACTTCTTCATCACCCTTCATTGCGAAGGCCGTGACCGCCACGACCGGGATGGCTTTGAGCGAATCGTCTTCCTTGAGCCATTTGGTGACTTCGAGGCCCGAAATCTCAGGCAGCTGGATGTCCATGAGAATAAGATCGGGGTGGTGCTCGCGGGCAATATCGAGCGCTTCCATGCCATCCTTGGTCTGCAGGATATTGTAGCCGTGAGCGTCGAGCAGATCGTGAAAGAGCTTCATGTTCAGCTCATTGTCTTCCACGATCAGTACTGTCTTCGCTTTCGCATCCATGCTTTATTCTCCCAGCCCGCCGCACACCGATCCCGCTTCCCGCGTGCGCCTGTTCCGCGAGCAACGTCACCTATGAGAATTACTAGGCCACATACCTTAACGCTCCCTTGACGATGCCCACGCCCGGCAACCTGGAAGACTCCGAAGTATTGGCGCTCAACGCCTTGACATTCCTTGTCAAATCGCCCGTCGAGATGGAGCGATTCTTCGCAATCTCCGGAATCGGTCCGGACGACCTCAGCCATGTTGCCGGCGACGCCGCGTTTCTGGGCGGCGTGATCGACTTTCTGCTTGGCGACGATGCGCTGCTCATGCGTTTCTGCGACTCCCATTCGGTGGATCCGCGCGCCGTTTACCGCGCGCAGCACCAGCTCGCCGCGCAATCGCGAAGCCCGGATTAAATGGCGATGCGACTGGGTGTCGACCTGGGCGGCACGAAAATCGAGATCATCGCGCTCGACGGAAGCGGTCACACATGCCTGAGAGAAAGGATTTCGACGCCCACATCCGGTTACGATGGAATTGTTGCCGCGATCGGCGATCTTGTGCTTTCTGCCGAAGCGAAACTTGGCGCCTGCGGCACGGTCGGGCTAGCCATTCCCGGCGCCCTGAGCCCACGGACAGGCCTGGTCAAGAATGCCAACACAACTGCGCTCAACGGCCGTCCCCTCGATGCGGATTTGAGTCTCGCGCTCGGCCGTCGCGTTCGGGTCGCCAACGATGCGAACTGCTTTACCCTCTCGGAAGCGACGGACGGCGCCGCCGCTGATTGCAACGTTGTTTTTGGCATCATTGCCGGCACGGGTGTCGGCGGCGGAATCTGCGTGGGTGGACGCCTCGTCGAAGGCGCGCATCTGATCGCCGGTGAATGGGGGCACAATCCTTTGCCCTCGCCTCTCTCCGCCGAACTTCCCGGACCAGCCTGCTATTGCGGCCGGCACGGCTGCATCGAATGCTGGATCAGCGGTCCCGCACTCGCCCGCGAATTCGCGCGTTACGCGGGCCGCTCGCTCCCGCCCGAGGCGATCGCCAAAGCAGCCTTGGGCGGCGACGCAGCGGCGGTTGCCGCGATGTCGCAATACATCGATCGATTTGCCCGTTCGGTCGCGCTGGTTGTCAATATTCTCGATCCGGATGCCATCGTGCTTGGCGGCGGCATGTCCAACATCGAACTATTGGAGTGCGAATTGCCCAAACGCGTAGAGGCCTACAGTTTCACGCCGGAACTTCCATCGAGAATCGTGCGAAATATTCACGGGGATTCGAGCGGTGTGCGCGGGGCGGCGTGGCTCTGGCGCGAAGATGAGATGTCAGCCGGCCTGCCAAGTTGAACCTAGGGACCGCGAATGGCGAAACATGGCGACGGCCGGAGAGAATGCAGAACAACACGTCATCGTTCTGATCCGTCGACGCTTTCAATTCTTCGATGGAGGATTCGTTAGAAGATACGGGAAGCCATCGATGACGTTCGCTTTCTCAGCCCACACGCTCGGATCGAATCCTTCCGGTAATCCTGACTGGAACTGCTCCGTCGTGAGGCCGGTGATGCCGGGATCGTTTGCGATATTGCCCGCGCCCTGACTTGGATCGGTAATGCCGCTCGTGTCCGTATCCCAATACGTGTCATCGAGGCTGCCCGCCGGGGCGCCGTCATCTCCTATCAGGCCGCCGACGAAGCTTCCGCTTCCTCCGACCACGGTGCCGATCGAGTAGGAAAAGCTGATCGTTGCCTTCACTCCGTTGTTCCCGACAAATCCACCAACGTAGGAATCTGTCTTTCCCTCTACCGTGCCTGTTGAATATGAAGAAATGATCGAACCCAGGTTGATGCCGGCCAGGCCGCCCGCACTGACTTCATCGCCGCCCGTAACAATTCCCGTTGCATAGGAATTTTCTATCGTATTGTGGTTGTAGCCGACCAATCCGCCAGCCTCATCGAAAGAACCGCGACCACCACTGCCTGCACTGATTTTCCCCGTGGAGTAGGAATCACTGATAGTCCCCTCATTGGTTGCGGCGAGCCCTCCAATGCCAAAAAGGCCGCCCGTCACATTGGCAGCACTATGAGAATAGGCAATAATTCCCATATTGTCGGCAACAAGTCCGCCCGCTAGGGATTTCTGATTGTTCTTGACGTTGCCCGTAGCGTAAGAGTTGGTGATCGTGCCGCAATTTCGGCCGACCAATGACCCGCTCCATACATACTTTGCCTTGACCACATGGAAGATATTTGCGCCGATAAGTCCGATATTCCTGATCGTTCCGTTCAGAGAATTCAGGGTCCCGAGCCCCGCAAACAGACCTTGGTACACATTCGAGTCGAGTTCGGTCCCGCCTTCGATACTCAGATTCGAGATCGCGTTGCCGAGGCCGTCGAATGTGCCTGTCAGCACGGTGGGAACCGGCGACGACATATAGGTTCCGTCGCCGCTCGCATTATAGCTGTTGGCCAGGGCAAAATTGCCGCTCGGGTTCGACGCGATGGCCGACGCCAGCGTCTTGACGTCGCCCGCAAGTGTGAAGGCGCTGCCGTTGATCGTAAGTTGGCTGGACAGGTTCGCAAAACTGACATTGCCCTTTTTGCCAAACGAGAATGTGCCATTCTGTCCAATCTGAATCGTTAATCCGCTCTGGCCTGCGACCGTCAGGGCCTGATCGATTTCGACGGAACGCATTGCCAGGAGCGACAATAAGTTTGTGCTAGACCAGCTCAATGCAGACTTGACGTGAATGTCGGACGCCTGGACGCCCGTCCCGGTGGTCGTAACGGTGACGCTGCTGGACCCGAGCAGCGTTTCGAGGTCGCCCACATTAAGTACAGCCTTGTTTGCCGTCGGCGCGCATGTGCCGTTCGAGCATGCCATATTCTGAGTCGCGGCCGATGAGATCGTGACGTCAGCCTGCGCGCCGAAAGTCAAATGCATGAGGATGGTCCAGGCAAGGAGCGCGACCTGTGTGCCGTCACTGATGCGTTTTGACGGCCGCATGACCCCTCTCCCGCAACTAAACCACAGGCGGAGCCTATCACGCTCCCGAGGCAATCGCCAAAGCCGCACTGGGCGGCGACGAAGCGGCGATTGCCGCGATGTCGCAATACATCGATCGTTTTGCCCGTTCGCGGTCGCACTGGTTGTCAGTATTCTCGATCCGGACGTCATCGTGCTTGGCGGCGGCATGTCCAACATCGAACTATTGGAGCGCGAACTGCCCAAACGCGTAGAGGCCTACAGCTTCGCGCCGGAACCTCCATCGAGAATCGTGCGAAATATTCACGGGGATTCGAGCGGTGTGCGCGGGGCGGCTGGCTCTGGCGCGAAGATGATATGTCAGCCGGCCTGCCGGGTTGAAATCATCTCTTGCTGATTTCAGCCAAGGTCAAACTGTAACAGTGCCAACCAGGCGATTGGCGCAAGAGAATGCAAGTTAGAGCGTGTTCCGCTCATATCAAACCAAAGCGTGTCATCCCTGCCGACGCGAAGCGGAGAGCCGGGAGCCAGTACCGTGAAGATATTCCGTAGGCACTGCTTCTGGGTCTCCGCTTTCGTGCACGGCTGTCCGGGGAAAAATCTCGAATCCGTTTACATGTGCTTGATGGAGACTGGGATTTGCACAGAAATGCGTGTGCTCGACTCAGGACTGCGTATGTGTCGAGAAAAGGCTCACGCGGAGGCGCGGAGCCGCGGAGCAACCAGAATTGCCACTAAGAGCACGAAGGGCGCGAAGAAGGGGTCGCGCGCGAAGGCGCGCAAATCATCATTGTGTGCTTTGTGCTCTTTGTGGTGAACAACCCTCTCCGCGTCTCCGCGTCTCCGCGTCTCCGCGTGCCCATTTCTTGCGAAAACAAGCAGCAGTGCTCGCCATGCCTGTTTTCCCCGGACAGCCCTGCGCTCCCGGGGGAGTGACACGCTTTGGTGTGGCGATTCATTCCGCGCGGAATGCGCGCTAGGCGCCGTGCTTGGTGAGGGGATCGTACAAATCGGGCCTGCGGTCCCGGAAGAGGCCCCACGACGCGCGTGCGCGAGCAACTTCGTCGAGGTCGAACGTCGCAACGATGACGCCCTCATCCTCGCGCCCAAGCTCGGCGACGAGAGCGCCGGTCGCGTCGGCAATGAACGACGATCCGTAGAATATCATTTCACCGGCTTCGCCTCGCTCCCTGCCCGTGCGGTTGGATGCGACGAGCGGCATGCAATTGGCCGCGGCATGACCCTGCATGACGCGCCGCCAGTGATCGCGGCTGTCGATGGGCGGCGCGGGTGGCGGTTCGGTGCCGATCGCAGTGGGATAGAACAGCGCCTCCGCTCCCTGCAAAGCCATCGCGCGCGCAGCTTCGGGAAACCATTGATCCCAGCAGATGCCGCAACCAAACGCGCCGAAGCGAGTCCGCCATGCGCGGAAGCCGGTGTCTCCGGGTGTGAAATAGAATTTTTCCTGGTATCCGGGACCGGCGGGGATGTGCGATTTCCGATACAGCCCGAGAATGGCGCCATCCGCATCGACCATTGCGAGCGAATTGAAATGCGCGTGGCCGGCGCGCTCGAAGAAACTGACCGGCAGCACCACACCCAGCCCGCGAGCCAGCGCCGCCATTTCGGCTACCAGCGCGTTCCCTTTGAATTCGGACGCCAGTTGAAAATGCTCCGGATTCTGGTCCTGGCAGAAATAGGGTGTTTCGAAAAGTTCCTGGACGAGAACAACATTGGCGCCCTGGGCGGCCGCTTCTCGCACGAGTCCCTTGGCCCTGGCGACGTTGGCTTTGGAATCGGGAGAGGATGCGAATTGCGTCGCAGCGAACGTCACGTTTCTCATGCCGGCTCCTGCTGGGTGATGCAGTGGATTCCTCCACCGCCCTGGACAATGTCCAGCGCGTCGACCTGGACGATTTCGCGACCGGGAAAGCAATCGGCAAGCACAAGGCGCGCCGGTCCGTCTTCCAGATCGTCGAACCCGGGCATGACCACACCTCCGTTCACGAGATAGAAATTGACGTAGCTTGCCGCAAGCAGCCGGCCGCGCCAGTCCATTCTCGTTTTTCTCGGCTGCGCAATTTCTACAATTTCGATCTGCCGCCCTTCCGCATCGCACGCGTTCGCAAGCCGGCGTTTTGCTTCCGTAACGGCAGCATAGTCAGGATGGGATTTGAGAGCCGGAATTCCAATGATCACCCGTCCAGGCGCGGCGAAGCAGGCGATGTTGTCGACATGTCCGTCGGTTTCTTCGTCCGAAAAGCCACTGCCGAGCCATAGAACCCGACGGCAGCCCGTATATCTGGCGAGAATGTCTTCCACCTGTTCCTTCGAAAGAGAGGGATTGCGATTCGTATTGAGAAGACATTGCTCGGTGGTCATCAGTGTCCCTTCGCCGTCGACGTGAATGGCGCCGCCTTCGCAGACAAGGGACGGCCGATATATCCGTGCGCGGACGCGATCGAGGACGTGCGCCGCGAACGCCTGGTCGTTTTCAAACGGATGGTATTTTTGGCCCCAGGCATTGAACTGCCATGAAATCCCTGCGCGCTCCGCCCCGGCAAGAAATGTCGGCCCCGTGTCCCGTGCCCAGGAGTCGTCGAGCGGCGTCTCGAACAATTCCGCCGATTCTCCGCAGGCGTTTGCCGCTTCCGCCGCGTCCTCCGGCCGCACCGCCATGACGACCGGCTCGAATCCGGAGATCGCACGCGCCACGCGTACCGCGGCTTTTTTTGCTCGTGCAAGGCCGTCCGGGCCGCCCCACGCTTCCGTTCGGCAAGGCCAGCACATCCATGTGCGGCGATGCGCTGCCCATTCGGCCGGCATCCGAAGGCCCCCGGATGAGTCTTGCGTCGCAGAAGAAGATCCGTTCGTCATGACTCTGATATAGCCGTTCGAGGCCCGGACCGGCAGGCCGGGATCGCCCGCATCGGCTCATATCGGACGTGGTGGCAAAAGCGGACTCGAAGCGCGTTCCGCTTATATAGAGCTAAAACATGTCATCCCAGCGCACGCGCTAGCGCATCTACAAATCCTCCAAACTTCGTCATGGCCGGGCTGTCCCGGCCACCCATGAACACGTTTTGTGCCGAGGAAGCACCTTTTTTTGCCGAACCATACCGGCCAACGCTGATGTTTATGGGTCGCCGGGACAACGGCCCGGCGATGACGAATCTTGCGGAAATTCGTGATGTGTAGATGCGCTAGCACGCACGCGGGAATGACATTTTTGGGTAGCGGTTCAGTCCGGGCATGAAAAACTTTGCGGCGACGAACCGACCCACGAACAGCCGGGACTTGCCGTCGTGCGCCATATGAATACACATTGGTTCCCGTCCCATCTCAAGACCGCCCGCAGGAGACTCGCATGACCGGACGCATCGACAGCCGATTGAAAGAACTCGGCATTGTTTTGCCTGCACCGCCGGCGCCGGTGGCGAGCTATGTTCCCCAGGTGACGGTGGACAATCTGGTTTTCATTTCCGGCCAGATCACGCTCGCGGCCGACGGACTCAAATTCGTCGGCACCGTCGGAAAGGATCTGTCGGTCGAACAGGGCCATGCCGCCGCGAGGCTGTGCGCCATCAACGTGGTCGCGCAGCTCAAGGCGGCGCTGGACGGCGACCTCGATCGCGTGAAGCGCTGCGTGAAGCTTGGCGTTTTCGTAAATGCGGTTCCCGGCTTTACTCAACATCCCGAGGTTGCCAACGGCGCGTCCGATCTGATCGTCGAGATTTTCGGTGAATTGGGCCGGCACGCGCGTGCCGCGGTCGGCGCGGGATCACTGCCGCGCAACGTGGCGGCGGAAGTCGAGGCTATTTTCGAGATCGCGTGACCGCAGAGTTCGTCACAGCACGCATTGCACGGTCTGCGGCGGAGATCGGCGCTGCGGCATGGAACGCATGCGCAAACCCCGACGGTTCGGCGGATAGTCACCCGTTCACGCGTTTTGAATTCTTTGCCGCCCTCGAATCGTCGCGCTCCGCATCGCCGGAAACCGGCTGGAACCCCTGTCATCTCGCGCTCGAAAGCAGCGGTTCGATCAAGGCCATTCTTCCACTCTATCTGAAGAACCACAGCCTCGGCGAATACGTGTTCGACCAGGGCTGGGCCGAGGCACTCGAGCGCGCCGGCGGCCACTACTATCCCAAACTCCAGGCCTCAGTGCCGTTCACGCCGGTGACCGGCCCCCGATTGCTCGTTGCCGCGGGCACGCAGCGAGCTCTGGTCCAGGAAGCGCTTCTGATGGCGGGAATGGACGCGGCGAACCGGCTGAAAGCTTCCTCTCTCCACATCACCTTCATGACGGAAGCGGAGTCGTCTGCAGCCATGGCGTGCGGCTTTCTCCTGCGCACCGATCAGCAGTTCCATTGGGAAAACGAGGGCTATTCGTCGTTCGAGGAATTTCTTGGCCGCCTGTCGTCTTCAAGGCGCAAAAATCTTCGCAAGGAGCGCGCGGCCGTGCGCGAGGAAGGCATCTCGTTCGAATGGCTTGCGGGCAGCGATATCAGGGAAGCGCATTGGGATGCTTTTTTTAGTTTCTACATGACCACGGGCACCCAAAAATGGGGGCGCCCCTACCTGGCCCGGGAGTTCTTCAGCCGGATTGGCGCTGACATGGGAGACTCCGTGCTGCTGATATTGGCGCGCCGTGATGGTCGTCCGATCGCGGGGGCGTTGAATTTCATCGGCGAGCGCGTGCTTTTCGGCCGCAACTGGGGCGCCGGCGAATTCGTCCCCTTCCTGCACTTCGAGACCTGCTACTATCAGGCGATCGAGTTTGCGATCGCCAACCGCTTGCGCAAAGTGGAAGCGGGCGCCCAGGGTCCGCACAAGCTGCTGCGGGGTTACCGGCCGGTCGCGACCCACAGCGCCCATTACATTTCCCACGACGGATTGCGCAGCGCCGTGGCACGCTATCTTTCGCAGGAACGGGAATTGGTGGCTTCGGAAATCGCCGAGGCCGCACAGGTCGCGCCATTCAGGAAAGAGGAATGACTTCCATGCCGTACGATTCAAGCAACGTATTTGCAAAAATCCTGCGCGGCGAATTGCCGAGCGTGAAAATATTCGAGGACGGCCGGACGCTCGCCTTCATGGACATCATGCCTTCCGCCGAGGGACACGCGCTTGTCATTCCAAAGGAGTCCGCGGAAACGATTTTCGATCTGTCGCCAACGGCCGTCGTGGCGCTGATGGCGACGACGCAACGCGTCGCCGGTGCCGTGCGGAAAGCATTGAATTGCAAAGGCGTTATGCTTGTTCAGCTGAATGGCGCCGCCGCGGGCCAGAGCATCGCACATGTCCATTTTCACATCGTGCCGCGCTCGGAAGGCCTCGATCTCACGTTACACGGCCGTACAAATGCCGAGCCGCAGATTCTGGAAGCAATCGCTGCGCGGATTCGTGCACAGCTCTGACTGACCGGCAGCGCTCGCGGCTACACGGTTTCCGTCTTGTTCGGCTCACGGCCTCCGGGCGGCGGGAGCGCCTTGGGTCTCCCGGACTCATTGGCGATGAACTCGAATGCCAATTCATCCTTTTCGCGGTCGAGCAGCACTCTCACGGTGCCTCCGCCCTTGAGCCGTCCAAACAGAATCTCGTCGGCGAGCGGCTTCTTGATGTGATCCTGGATGACGCGCGCGAGCGGGCGGGCGCCAAAATGGTCGTCATAGCCCTTCTGGCCAAGCCAACGTGTCGCCTCCGGTGTGAGATCGAAGCTGACATCGCGGTCGGAAAGCTGCGCCTCCAGCTCGAGCACAAACTTCTCGACCACGCGATCGATCGTATCGCGCGACAGCGGTGCGAACGCGATGGTGGCGTCGAGACGGTTGCGGAACTCCGGCGTGAAAAGGCGCTTGATGGCTTCTTCGTCGTCGCCTTCGCGCCTGACCCTGCCAAATCCGATCGCTTCACGTGCGGATTCGGCGGCCCCGGCATTCGTCGTCATGATCACCACGACGTTGCGGAAGTCGATCTTCTTGCCGTTGTGGTCTGTCAGCTTGCCGTGATCCATGACCTGCAAAAGAATGTTGAACAGATCGGGATGCGCCTTTTCGATTTCGTCCAGCAGCAATACGCAGTGGGGATGCTGGTCGACTCCGTCGGTCAGCAGTCCGCCCTGATCGAAGCCGACATAACCCGGTGGTGCGCCGATGAGCCGGGAGATCGTATGGCGCTCCATGTATTCCGACATGTCGAAGCGAAGCAATTCCACGCCCATTGCGTTGGCGAGCTGGCGCGCGACCTCCGTCTTTCCCACGCCGGTCGGGCCCGAAAACAGATAGCAGCCAATGGGCTTCTCCGGATGCCGCAGCCCTGCCCTCGCAAGCTTGATCGCAGAGGACAGCGCGTGGATCGCGGGGTCCTGCCCGTAAACAACGCGGCGCAGTTCCGTCTCGAGATTGCGCAGTGCTTCCGTATCGGTCTTCGACACGGATTTGGGAGGAATGCGCGCCATCTTCGCCACGACTTCCTCGACTTCCTTCACGCCAATGACCTTCTTGCGGCGCGATTCCGGGAGGAGCATCTGCGAGGCGCCCACTTCGTCGATAACGTCGATCGCCTTGTCGGGCAGCTTGCGGTCGTTGATGTATTTGGCGGCCAGCTCCACAGAAGCCTTGATGGCCTCCGCCGTATAGCGAACCTTGTGATACTCCTCGAAATAAGGCTTCAGGCCTTTGAGGATCTTGATCGTGTCGGGGACGGTAGGTTCCGTCACATCGATCTTCTGGAAGCGGCGCACGAGCGCCCGATCCTTTTCGAAATACTGGCGATATTCCTTGTAGGTCGTGGAGCCGATGCAGCGCAGCGTTCCCGCCTGGAGTGCGGGCTTGAGGAGATTGGATGCATCCATCGCACCTCCGCTTGTCGCGCCTGCCCCGATGACGGTGTGAATTTCGTCGATGAAGAGGATGGCGCCGACAATGCCCTCAAGCTCCTTGACGACCGACTTCAGCCGTTCTTCGAAATCTCCGCGATAGCGCGTTCCGGCGATGAGCGCGCCCATGTCCAGCGCGTAGATGGTGCTTGTCTGGAGCACTTCCGGCACATCGTGCTTGACGATTTTGCGCGCCAGGCCCTCGGCGATCGCCGTCTTCCCCACTCCGGGATCGCCGACGAACAGGGGATTGTTCTTCTGGCGCCGGCAAAGAATCTGAATCGTGCGCTCGACTTCCGCGTCCCGCCCGATCAGGGGATCGATACGGCCGGCCTTGGCTTTCTCGTTGAGATTGACGCAATACGCCTCGAGCGCGTCGTTGCCCTGCTTCGCGGGTTTTTCGCTGTCTTCGTCCTCGTCGGATCCTCGCGCCGCCTTCTGCTGGGTCATGCCGGGACGCTTTGCAATGCCGTGACTGATGTAGCTCACGGCATCGAGGCGGGTCATATTCTGTTCCTGGAGAAAATAAACCGCGTGACTTTCGCGCTCCGTAAACAGAGCCACGAGCACGTTGGCCCCGGTGACCTCGTCGCGCCCCGAATTCTGGACGTGCAGGACGGCGCGCTGCACGACACGCTGAAAGCCCGTCGTCGGTTTGGCGTCCTCGCCATCCTCGATAACCAGCGTCAGCAGTTCATGATCGACATATTTCAGCAACGAGCGCCGCAGCGCGTCGAGTTCGACGTTGCAGGCCTTCATGACCTGCGCCGCGTCGGAATCGTCGAGCAAAGCCAGCAAAAGATGTTCGAGCGTCGCGTACTCGTGGTGGCGATCGCTCGCCAGCTTGATCGCGCGATGAAGAACCTGCTCGAGGCTTCGCGACAGCGAGGGCATTTAAATCCTACTCCTTTTCCATCGTACACTGCAGAGGATGTTGATGCCGGCGCGAAAATTCAATCACCTGCGCCACTTTGGTCTCCGCAACCTCGTAGGTAAAGATGCCACAGATTCCCACCCCGTGGCGATGCACGTGCAACATGATCTGAACCGCTTCATCCCTCGACTTGTTGAAGAAGTTCTCGAGTATATGAACCACAAATTCCATCGGCGTGTAATCGTCGTTGAGCAACAGAACCTTATACAGGCTCGGCCTTTTCGTTTTCGGGCGCGTCTTCGTTGCGACGCCGGTAGCCGGCCCGTTTTGTCCGGAGTTTCCGCGCTGGTTCTTGCTGCTCATGTCCGAAACTGAAGGCGGTCTCCCGCCAATGATTGCGCATTCGAAGCGTAATCGAAAGGCCCCCGCCGGGCCCCGATGCCCCGGATGCAGCATGCGCAAAAGACGAAAGGCCCGAACCTTGCGGCCCGGGCCTTTTGCACGCGCTCCGCGGGGGAATGCGGAACGCGGCTGCGCTTGATTTATTTTTGCGCGATTCAGGCCGCGCGTGCGCTCTCCACGATCTCGACCCAGGCCTGTACGCGGCCCTGCAGCGGACTGATCGCTTCTTTTGTCGCCGAAAACATGATTTCGCTGAGTTTCGTCATCTGCCCGACATAGGCGTCGAACGAGGACTTTACAAAGTCGGTCTGCAGCTCGAGAGCTTCATGAACCGATTTGCTGGCGAACAGCGCCCTGGTGGCCGAAATCGAGTCTTCCACCGACTGCTTGGAATAGGTGTAGAGCTCGTTGTTGAGCGTCTCCACGCCCTTGCCCGCGGCATTCGCCGCCTTGACATAGGCTTCGACCGTCTCGCGGCTATAGCCAAAAAAATTGTCGTAGCTCCGAACCGCTTTCTCGAAACCCGTCTTGAACGCTTGCGAACCGTTTTTCATCGCGGATTCGATTGCTTCGGCGCCGACGACCTTGTCGCCAGCCTTTGACCTATTATTTGCCATTGTGGCTCTCCTCATAGTAACGATTTCGTGGGTGACCTGCGTTTATGCTGCATTGCACCATGACTTATATGCGGTGCAGCATTCACCTTGTCAAGGGGATTGGCCCAAGGGCCCCGCGAGCCGGCCGGAACTGCGGCAATCGGCGACCCCAACCGGGCGCGTTCACCACTTAACTTATCCTAAATACCGGGAATCTAAGGTGGATTCTCGAAATCGATTGCATATCGGCGGCTGATTTGCTCTTTTACCGGTCAATAGGATTCGCGTCACAGGTTGGAGTACAAATGTTGGAACGATCGCGCGCCGTTCTCCGCGCGTTCAGGCGCCAGCGTGCGTGCATGGCGCTCCTGCTGGGGGGTGTTGTGGCGGGCTCGCTCTGCTGCGGCTCTGCTGGCGCATCGATCAGGCGCCATCACCGCCCTGTTGCCCGGACGTTTTTGACCCTTACCGACCCCGGTAAGGACGCCGCCCTTGTCGTGGACGGAGAAACCGGCCGCCCACTTTACGCGCGCAACGCCGACGCCTTGCGCCATCCTGCGTCGCTCACGAAGATGATGACTCTTTATCTTCTGTTCGAGCAGTTGAAGAGCGGGCAGATGACGCTCGCGACCCCCCTTTCCGTCTCCGAACATGCGGCGGTGCAGCCGCGCACCAAACTGAACCTGCGCCCAGGCACCAGCTTGCCTGTGGACACGGCGATCAAAGCCGTTGTGGTGCTTTCGGCCAATGACGTCGCGGTAACCATCGCGGAAGCGATCGGCGGCACAGAGGGTCATTTCGCCGAATTGATGACAGCGAAGGCGCGCGCGCTGGGCATGACCCATACCTATTACGACAACGCTTCCGGACTGCCGGATCCCTTGCAGATCACTTCGGCGAGCGATCTGGTCATTCTGGCGCGCCATCTCGCTTACGATTTTCCCCAATATTTCCATTACTTCTCGACATATTCGTTCGGCTACCGCGGTGCGACCTACTTTACGCACGACAATCTTATCGGAAGATACGAAGGCGCCGATGGAATAAAGACCGGATACACAGGGGCATCAGGCTTCAATCTCGTTTCGTCCGTGGTGCGCGACGGAGTTCACATTATCGGTGTGGTCATGGGCGGCGTTACGGCGCGCCGGCGCGACAGCGAGATGGTGCGGCTGCTCGACGACACGTTTGCGTCCATTGCAAAGAATCCGCGACTCGCGGCGCGCGAGACTATCCCGTGGACGGCAATGGCCAGCAATGCGCAGACCCGGCCGGTCATTGCCGGATTCACGCTCGGAAACGCGGGCGGTTCGCCGCCGCCGCCGGCGACACTCCCGGCGCTCCCGGCCAACCAATCACTCCTTCCCGGCCGGTCGACTGCATCGGCCGATGACGAAGACGCCGCGGAATCGCGACCTGACACAGCATATGAAACGCTGACGAGCCCCGCGGAAACGGTCGTTACGGCATCCCCCGTATCCAGTCATCCACGGGTATCGAATCATCCAGGGCCGGCTGCGAGTCCGGCCGGCAATTCTTCGGCCGCGATTTCTCCGCCAGTCGCGCAAGCTCCGATGTCACTCGCTGTAGCGCCTCCACATTCGGAGTCGAAAGCGGCAGTCACGGTCGAATTGCAGGCCAACACGCCCCGGCCGCTGCCTAAACCGAGCATGCAACTCGCCGACTACCAGCCGCTGGCGCTCGAGCCTCTCCTTCCCAATTCGCGCGAAAAGGACCCTGCGCGACGCGACATCGCGCTGCCGCCAATTCCCGTTTCCCGTCCTCTGTCGGCGGCACTCGGAAAGGCTGACTGGATGATCCAGATCGGAGCATTCGACGATGCCGCCGATGCGAAAGCGGAGCTCGCCTCCTATGCCGAACGCTCGATGGATGTGTTGGGTCAGGCGGCTCGCATTGTGGCGCCGATACCATCGGCCGAGGGCCATGTCCTCTACCGGGCGCGGTTCGGTCCGTTCGTCGAGCACCAGGCGCGCGAGGTATGCCAACTCCTGACCGTCCGCGGCGAAACATGTTTTGCTGCTCTTTCCGTTCGCGAGTAGAGGTCGACGTTCTCACAGCCGGCGCGCAGCATCGCCTTCGTCACGCGCCGCGCCCATTCAGCAATACTTCTCTCGCTTCATTGATTCGCGCAGCCAGATAGCTCGTACCGCCCTTGTCCGGATGGTTTTGAAGGATCAGACGCCGGTGTGCGGCGTTGATTTCGTCCCGCGTTGCGCCCGGCTCCAGCCCCAGCAGTTGCAATGCCTCGGCGCGCGGCATCATGGAGCCGACTCGTGATGTCGGCTCCCCGGAAGATGTCGAGCGGCCGCCGGGCCCGCTCTTGAAGGGCCAGCCATCTGGCCAGGCACGGCCGCCGGTAAAAAGACCCCAGGCAAAGCTACCGGCAAGCATGGCGAGACCCACTCGATCCATGGCGGCAAGTCCGATCGCAGCAAACAGAAGGACCGCGGCGCCCGAATAGCGTAGCCCCCTGGTCACAAGGGCTGTATCTGCTCCGGCAAATGCGCGCAGCAACAACAGGATCGCGACAAGCGCAACCCCACCGGCAAGAACGGCAATCATTCAGGCAATCACATCTGTGCGTCATGAGACGATGCCAGCGGCATCGCCCTGCATCGGCGCCCGGCGCGAATGATGGCCATGGTCGAGATGCTGACCGCTATGACGCCGAGACACGCCGCCAGTTCAAACAAATTTTCTCCTCTCTGCTGCAGCCACGCTCGCTTTGGCCCCGGCAGGACCGGCGGCTACGATCGCAACAAGTGCCAACGCTTTCAGCGATCTGGGCACCTGGGAATCCTCCTCGGCGCATCGCCGCATCGCCCGCAGATGCGAGGACAACATGGATCCGGAAACGACAGGCGCATGCCATTTTCCAGAGCTTTTGGCAATCGACCCGCTCCAGGCCTGAACCCCGTTAAGCTCCGCACTCCGGTCCAACGCGTTCGCGGCCCAGGAACCCGCGTTTCGATGGTTCGTTAGGTTCGGGAGCGGCCGCACCACCGACCGGGGGGAGGCCGCCGGAGGGGCTTCGGGAGGAATTGTCATGAACACCACCATCAGCCCGGCGCTTGCGATCGTGCTGGCGGCCATTGTCATCATCGGGATGCTCGCCACCGTTGCGTTCATCTGGTGGCGGGAACGCAGATCGAAGCAGCTGCGCGCGCGTTTCGGCCCGGAATATCTGCGCACGCTCGAGGAAATTGGCAGCCGCCACGAAGCGGAGGCCCGTCTGCACAGGCTCGAGAAGCGCGTCGAATCCTTTTCGATCCGTACGCTGCCGCCCGAAGAGAAGGCGCGCTACGCAGCGTCCTGGCGGAAGGTCCAGGCCGATTTCGTCGACAGTCCCGGCGAAGCACTCAACCGTGCCGACGAGCTCCTCGGCTCGGTGATGAAGGCGCGCGGCTACCCGGTCACCGATTTCGAGCAGCGCTCCGCCGATCTCTCGGTCGATCACGCGGCGGTGGTGCAGAACTACCGCGCAGGCCACGACATCGCCCTGCGCCACAAGCGCGGCGAAGCCGATACCGAGGCGCTCCGTCAGGCGATGATCCACTACCGCGCGCTGTTCGCCGAACTGGTGGACGAACCCGAGGAGGCGCAGGCGAAAGCCTCGTAGACAAAATCCTCTCACCCTGAGCTTGATCCCCCGGCTTGACCGGGGGAATGGTGTGCCGACGAACACAACTCCAGGAATTCTCGCGATGAACGAAGCACTGCAGGTGGACAAGGAATATGGGGAGGAACGCCAGGGGGAACTGGCGACCGCGAACCTCGCCGGTACGAAGCCGCTCGATGAAGCCTGGCGCGAATCCCGCGAGCGGGAAAACGGCGGCGCCACGAACAGCTCCGGCGACGAAGAGACGGCGGCGGCGCTGCTCCCGGCCGAAGACGGCGATCGCATGCGTGCAGAATGGAATTCGATCCAGGCGAGCTTCGTCGACGAGCCGCGGGCCGCGGTGGAGAAGGCCGACAATCTGGTCGCCGCCACCATGAAGCGTCTCACCGAAAATTTCGCGGAGGAACGCTCGAAACTCGAAAGCCAGTGGGACCGCGGCGACGACGTCTCGACCGAGGACCTGCGCATCGCGCTGCGGCGCTATCGGTCGTTCTTTCAGAGGCTGCTGTCGGTCTAAGGGCCAAATGGCAGTTGCACGCGACCGGAACCTTTTGTTGTTCCGGCCGTGACGACGCCAACCAAACAAATGTAGAGTCTCCAGGAATAAAAGCGGGGCATGCCCCGTCGTAGCTTTGACAAGAGGTGCGACGAAGCAGCGGCGCTCCTGCTGCCAAGGGGAGAAATTCCGATGATGCATTCGAACTTGCGGCGCGTGTTTCAGGCCATCTCCGCGATCGCCCTCGTGGCAGCGTTCCCCGTCCCGGCGGCCGCCGGCGCTTGGCACTCGCCACACCGCAAGCCACTGCTGTTTGTCTCGAATCTGAGCGGCGGGGTTCGCATTTATTCGGCAAACATCCACAATTCCAATGTGCAGCTCCAGGGCACGATCACCAACGGCACAACGCGGCCCGAAGGAGTGTGGATTGACGGCAAGGGCATCCTGTATCTGGAAAATGGAGCGCAGTATCCGATGCAGGCAGACATCGAGGAATACAAGCCGGGCGCCACTTCGCCGTTCTTCAAGATCACCGACGGCCTTAATTCTCCCGGCGCGGTCTCCGTCAGCAGCGACGGTACCGTTTACGTCAACCAGCTGGGAGAAGCGGTAGGCGGCGGCGTGATCGGCGTGGTCGCTGTGTATCGAGCGGGCAAAACAAAGCTCGAACGAACCATCAGCCTTAACCCGTCGCCGGAATACGGAATGAACGCGGGAGGCATGGCGTTCGACCAGCAGGGCAATCTTTATGCCGCAACCTTCGGAAACGCGGCCGAGGTGCATGTCTTCAAGATCGCGCCCGGCTCGTCGCAGGCGACCGACCTCGGCCTTCAGGGGTATGGCGGCTCTGCCATTGCTATCGACGGTGCCGGAAATCTGTACACGGGTGGCTTCGGCGCCTTCATCGCCGTCTACTCTCCCGGAGCGACGTCGCCCTGGCGAACCATCCCGGCAAATTTCTCCGTGTATGGGCTGACCGCGCGTCACAACGGCACATTGTATGCTGTGTCAGACTCGTTTGTTGCGGAGTACGCTCCCGGCGCGAGCACGCCAACGAATTATGTCGACACCCTCGACGGCGAGACGTTCACCTACGACGCGGCGCTCGGCTGGCAATAGCGAGGGCGCAACAGAAAGGCGCCGCCGCTGTACGTAGCGGGCAACTTGGACCTGGTGCAAATCGCAATCGATTGCGAGCGAATGGCGCGACGCGGGCCGAGGCTATGCCGACGTGTCGAATTGCCATTCCGGACTGTAACAGCGTCAAACCTCCGTATTAATCCCTGGCAGGCTTATAAGTCTCGGTGTGAATACACTCTCCTGCGTGCCAGATCGCATGACCTTTGCCGACGTTCACCCGGAAGCGAGCATTTGCCTGTTTAATTGCGCTGGCGTGATCTTCCGCTTCGAATGAGCTTCGCGCGAACGCTTGATCCAGGTGATCAATGAAATACACTTCATACAACTTCATCGGGCAGACCATGGCTGTTCCGTACTGAATGTCGATTGGCCACGCGTCCTGACGCCCCTGCCACTGCCCCGAGAAATCCACTGACGGGCCGCGATTCCTCGCAAGCGACGCACCCGCGCAGGTTTGATCGTTCTCGTTGCGCGCCCGCTGGTTGTGGCCAATCTAATTCGTGGCGGACGCCTCGCGCTGTCTGGCGCACGAGTCGGCTGTTTCGACCCGTTCGACAGCGACGATCCGGCCTTTCAGATCGGCAATCTGCCATGGGGTCCATTTGTGGCTGGCGGAACCAACCGGTATGCCGAGCGTGAGGTTACCGACCACATCCTCCAGGCGCGCGTTATCCTGTTCCGAGCTTGCCTGGACAAGGCGACCGTTCAACATGGCCTTGTACTGCGCCAGTTGCGGGCAAGTCAGATAGGCATATGGACTCGAATTGTAGTTGGCAGCCTTGATGCTTTCAGGCGATGCCGCACACGCGCACAACACGACAGCGAGCGCGGCCACGGAGAGGCCGCGATGGAGTACTGACATCTCAACGATCCTTTGTTTGACTCTGCGCGGCATCCTGCTCACGCGATCGACGAACATCATCTCAGTCGGGCGCTTACAACAAATTAAATTGTGAAACTCAATGCTAATTTGGTGCGCGGAAAATACTGTCAGGTCGTATCCTACAAGCATGCTTTCGATTGTCGTGCGCGCGCAACATTATCGCAATTGGACTAACATAAAGCGGTGCATGCATGTTGTGATGTAGGGCGCCGCCCCAGCAATCAGCCGTGACGTAGGGCACGCCCCGACAAACGACTTTGTTTGCTCTTAACGTTGACGCAGCATATAGACGCTACCCTTCTGGCTTCGCGATTGTTTTTTACTTTCTTAGTTGATCCGCGGGAGAGACAAAATGAACCTCTCATGGCAAGCCAAAGACGTTCTCAGGATTTTTCGTGAACTTGGAATGGAGCCCGGCCAGCACGTCGGTTACAACCACCTTTGGCACAAGTTGGCATCTGTCATCATGGTAGCCGACGGCGTGAAGGCGCTCGCGGAGAACGGGTTCGTTATTCAGCACGCCGACGATGCGGAGCTGACTGATAAGGGCTACGAACTGATTCGAATCGCCTGACGCGTTGTGGCAGAAACTAATCCATGCCGCGCGGCTCCAATGAACGTACTGTAGCGCAGCTCTGGAGCCCCGCCTGCCCGCGCATGGACAGGCGTGGCAGGTGCGAAAACCTTCACGCCGGGATTTAGATGCCTAAGTCAAACATTTGGCGATGACACTGCAAAGAAGGCCAGCAAACTCTGATATCATGGATCTGCGACGTTTGCGATTCGCCAAAGTGGCTGTCGATCCGTCTGCGTTCGCAGAGAGGGCGCCGATGAGTTGGCTAGAAAGGCCCAATCGGGTTTCCAGGTCCACGGCCGCGGCCATCGTGGTGACCATCACGCTAATCATCGCCGCTTTGGACTATGCAACCCGGACGGATGCCTCGTTATCAACCCTCTATATTGTGCCGATTTCAGTTGCGGCCATTGCAGTAGGCCCGCTCTTTTCGGTCTTTGTGTCGTGTCTGAGCCTCTTGTGCTGGGCGGCAAGCGGCGCCCTGACCGATGCCGACGACTTCGCCTTCTCCGGCTTCATTTTGTGGTGGAATGGGGCCGTTCTACTGGCGGGCAACCTTGTCGTCATCTGGGCGCTGACAAGCTTGCGTGCGCTGCAGAGCAATCTCGAAATCCGTATACGCGAGCGCGCGGCTCTTCTGACCCAGGAAATCGCCGAGCGCGAGCACCTGCAATGGGCGTTGCTTGATTTCACCGAACGGGAGCAGCGCCGCATCGGCCTGGACCTGGGTAATAGTCTCTGTCCGCATCTCTCCGACGCGGCCCTGGCGGCGCAGGTTTTAAGCGAGAAGCTTGCCGCGCGCGGATCGAGCGAAGCGCGCGATTCAGCAAAACTCGTGGAACTCATCGAGGAGAGCATCGTCCTGTCCCGCCAGATTGCTCGAGGTCTACACCCCGTGGACATGGATGAAAAAGGCCTTACGCATGCCCTCTCGCAATTCGCGGAAACAGCAAGCAAATTGTACCGGATCGACTGCCGCTTTAGCTCCATTGGCACCGTACTCGTTGAAGACAGAGGGGCGGCGGAGCACCTCTACCGCATCGCCCAGGAAGCGGTCAGGAACGCCGTGAAGCACGGAGGCGGGAAGATGATCATGATTCGCCTCGCCGCGATCGCCGGACAGCCCGCGCTCACCATCGAGGATGACGGCACAGGATTTGACTCGGCTGCCTCCGGGCGACAGGGCATGGGCCTGTCGATCATGGCTCATCGCAGCCGCATGATGGGCGCCGAGTTTCGGGTTGGTTCCGGAGAGACGGGGGGGACGGTCGTGTCGGTTGTCCCGGTAGTCTCATAGCGACAAGGCCGTGGCGATGTCTGCGTATGGGTGCCATGCTAAAACCGCGACCTTGAAGCCGTTCGGTTCACAAGCGGACCGAAGAATAGGACGGTCGGCTTATCGGCCTCCTGGCAACTGGCGACGTTCATGCCAGCGGGATGGGTGAAGTCCTGCGAGCATCAAATCTCTCGAACGCCAAAACAAAACGACATTGCGCGCAATTGATATTGCGCCATGGCCCGTAACGTCCGCGCGATCGGCAGTTCGATCCCGTCCAGGATTGCCAGCAAATCGATGAAATGCAGGCGGTTCACATGATGAATCAGGTCAAATGACTCTTCGAATTCCGCATATCCCGCGTCGCGCATCAGCCGGTAAAAGATGCCTTTGGGAAGACGCGGATAGCGCTGATTTCCGATCATGAGAAATTGGAGCTCGATGTAGTCATTCTTCTTTTCGATTTTGGGAATCCAGTCACGTTCGGAACTTTTTACTCCCCTAAAGAACGCCTCGATTTCCAAACGTGCCGATTGAATATTTTCAGTAAGCGCCACACTGAATGCTGAAGGCTGCTGGGTGGCAAATCCCCATGATCGAAAAAAGTCATAGGAGTCCATATGAGCATATTGAACGAAGACCTCGCCGGCAAACACTCCTCGCAATGCGACACCATTGGACGTGTTGTAGTTTGATCCAGAACCGTGATTTACCAGTTCGATAATTGGAATAACGACCGCCTCGTCGCGATAGGTTAGAGCACGCGCATTGAAGAATCCGTTCAGAATTGACATATCCGTTGGCTCTTCGAACCAGAGGCCGCACTGGTACTTCGCAAAAAGTGCATGCCGTAATTCGGCCGGAAAAGCGCCTGCCATCTCGAAAGTCCGTCTGACTTCATCGGCACCGCCGCCGCTCCATCCAAACTCTTCCTGATACCGGTTGAGCCACGCTCTTTCGCGCTCGCCAGCGATAGAACCGGGGCCAACGCGCAACATTCCGTTCGTGATGACCATATCGTTTGGGGATACCAGCAGATTGTCTGGAATATGGATGGCGACCGGCTTGGTAGGGTCCGTCGGAAATATGCCGCGCCCAAATTCGCCATGGCCCAGCCGGATATTGTCCGCTGTTCCGCCAAGCGCCCGGAACTCATCCAGCAGTTCAATCCACGCGGTCAATGTTTTGAAACTTCCTGCCGCAAACAATGGTTGACCATAAAAACCCCGAATTTGGCGAAGCAAGATTTGCAAACCAGGGCAATCAGGGCAAGCCACAACAGCGCGGGTAGCGGTTGTTGTCGCAATGGGTTGCGCAAACCACGCGCGAATGAAAAGAAGGAGCGCACCGGAGAAGACAAAAGCGAGTACTGGATATTGACCTTGGTCCGCCAAAGCTCAGAGGCTGTAGGGCACAACGTCATCCGGCGGCACGGCCATCTGCAGCGGCGGCTGCGGAACCGTTTTTCGCGTCGCGCGGTAGTTTGCGCGTGGCGCCTTTCTTTACCTGCCTTCCGACTCAAGAAAAGTGGTCAGTCTTCCCCTGTGCTACCGGCCCTTTCACGGCGCGGAGTTCATGTCGGGCTTTCCCGTGTTGAAGTCCACCGGTACCGAAACATGCTCCTGCACAATGAGCCATTTGCTCCCGATCTTGCGATATACGTCGGTGACGCGCACCGTGAAATCGACGGGCTTGTCCTTCGTGTCGGTTCCGGTCACGTGCTGGATGCTGTGGCTGTAACCTATCGGGCCCACCACGCCGACGTCGAGATCGCTCATCTCGAACTTCAGCGTTCCCTTGAAGGTCGCGAGGAAGTCTTTCCAGTCCTTGCGGTAGGCGTTCGCGCCCACATATTGACGCGGCGGCACGGCATCGAACACAAACAGGCTTTGATCCGGCACGTAGCACTTCATGATCGCGTCGACATCCTTCGCGTTGAAGGCCGCGGCGAAGCGGCTTTCCAGCGCTTCGATCGCGGCCTTGCTGCCCGGACTTGCCGAGACGCATGACGGCATGGCCACGGCGCCGAACGCCAGCGCCAGCGAAATCGCAGCATTGAATTTCATTTTTCCCCTCCTGGGTGGTTGGTCTCGCTAAAATGCGCGGCTGCTGCCCGCGCGGCATACTCAGTTCGGAGAACGGGTCTGGCAGGATTCGACAAATGGAATTCACGCGCCCGCCGCGCTCCCCCGAGCCGGCCTGATATTACCACTGCGGGGGCGCGCCTCCTACTCCCCTAACCCTGCTTCCGTACCGGCAGCGCCGCCGGCACCCGCCTTTCGACGGTTCATCGGATTCCGGTACGGGCCGCGCCGGCGATCCGCTTGGCGCGGTGACGAAAGCGGCCCCTGCCGGTCGTTCTTCCACGGGCTGAAGTCGGTGTAACGGTTCGGTTCTGTAAGAATGTCGCGGCTGGCGGCCACGAGGAAGCGCGGCGAGGCCAGGATTGAACTTGCAAACCTCGTACCCCACAACTGCAGTTCGGAATTGGAAATGGAAGGAGCATTCGGATGCCAAACCTTCGCGTTAATTGCTTTTCGATCTCCATCGACGGCTATGGCGCTGGTCCCTGCCAGGACATCGACAATCCGCTTGGCGCCGGCGGTCGCGCACTGCACAGCTGGTTTTTCGAGACACGCACATTCCGAAACATGACAGGCGCCGGTGGCGGTGCGGAAGGCATCGACCAGGATTTTGCCGCACGTGGATTCGAGAATGTCGGCGCCTGGATCCTCGGCCGAAACATGTTCGGTCCCATCCGCGGGCCATGGCCCGACGATAGCTGGAAAGGCTGGTGGGGCGACAATCCGCCCTACCACACGCCGGTTTTCGTGCTGACAAATTATCCCCGCGCGCCGATCGCGATGAAGGGCGATACGACATTTCATTTCGTCACCGACGGAATCCACGCCGCGCGTCAGCGCGCATTTGCTGCCGCGAATGGCAAGGATGTCCGGCTCGGCGGCGGCGTCGCAACGATCCGGCAATATCTTGTCGCGGGACTTGTCGACGAAATGCACCTCGCGATCGCGCCGGTCTTGCTCGGCCAGGGAGAAGCGCTGCTTGCGGATATCGATCTGCCGCGGCTCGGCTATCGATGCACCGATCATCTTCGTTCGGCCAACGCCACCCACATCGTGATCGGCAAGCAAGGATGAGCACTGGATACCATCGCCTCTGAATGCAAAAACCCGCACCGGCATTGCGCGCGGTGCGGGTGATCATGACAAGGGTTTGCCGCGATCTCGGCCCTGGAATCAGACACTCACTTCGACAGGGTCGAATCCCTGGCGTTCGAACTTTTGATGACGGTCGCGTGGGCATCATTGGAAACCGCGAACATTTTATTTTCCACAAGTTGTATCCGCCCATGTCCCAACGCACAGAACGGGATGTCGGTTGAAATGGTCGAGACCGCGGAAATGCGGTCGTAGAATTCCAGAAGCTGGTAGTGTCCTAACGTGAATGGTGCGGCATGCCCGAAGTGAGTGCAGTCATCAGGGCAATCACCAGTCCTGCCGCGAGAAACACCAATCCGGATTGTCGTGTCCGTTCATCCGCCGCTCTGTTGAACAGAACAATGCACGCCCCGATGATGGCGACCACGATGCCGATGCCAATAAACAGAAGGGTCCAGTTCCTCATTTTACCTCCGTCTCCGCCACGATCGTCGCCGTCATGACGCCAATCATGTCGCGATTCGCGAAAGAAATCCGGCGCTACGATCCCAGGGCCGCAGCCGCGCCACCTCCGCTGCAAGGAGCGGAGAAGAAATGAGCCTCGCGACGGCTGGCCCCGAAGGCCGCTAATTTCCGATCAGGGCCTTGATCGTGTTCATGCCGTGCGGCGAGCCGAGGCCGCCCAGGAGGTCATAGCCCTTCACGGCGGGATAGTTGCCGCTTGCATTGCCGATGATGTCGTGCGTCATCTTCGGGTTGATGCTGTAGGCCGGATAGAGGATCGGATTGATGAAGCCGATCGTGGGCTTTCCCTGGTTGACCGCCAGCTGGTTGGCGAGCGCCGCAAAACCCGCCCACATCGGCGAAGAGAAGCTCGTACCACCCCAACCTCCCTGGCACGAACCCTGTGAGCAGATCATCATGTCGAAATCCGCGTTCGCCGAGACGTCCGATACGTTGCGAAGTTCCGTGGAACCCTTGTTCCTCTTGTTGATGTAGGGAAGCTGGTACGACTCGATCTTGATGTGCTTGTCGACAGACGGCCCCGAGGCACTGTATTTCCAGCCCGGCTCCGATTTCCATGAACCCGCAGCGCCGTTGGTGACGAGATCGGTGCCGCCGACCGCGATGATGTTGGCGTCTTCTTCCGGCCACGGACCGCTGGCTTCGAGCGTCACGTTGTCGCCGCTCGCGGTGAACCAGGATTGGCCTTGCGCCGCCATCTCCTGATAGATCGGATCCTCTACGTCGAAGTGTTTGTTGTACCCCCACGACGTGCTCAGTTGCTTGCTCGTATCATCCGACGCCATTCGCTCTTCAATGGCGACGGGGTCCTGCGCGACATAAACCTGAACTTGATCGAGACCCGGCGCCATGGAAATCGCATAGTCGATGTCCAGCGTTTGCTCTCCGTCGTTGCAATTACCGCAATCGACATTGGTTCCGTCGACGGAGATGCCGTTGACCGGCACGTTGAGCGGCTCATTGAACGTGGTGAAGTAGAGGGGAATGTCGCTCGGGATGTAACCTTCGAGTTCCATCAGGCCGACAGACTGGCCCGTTCCGACGAGCCTTGCCTTGATGCCGGTCCCGTAATAGGCGGCGCGGAAATCGCTGCCGATGAAATTGCCGCCCGGGCCCGAGCCGGTGCCCGCGCGCGCGCTGCGCCCTTTGCCGGGGCCGGCCAGCTTTGGAAAGGGGAGCTCGAAATTGTCGAGACCCGTGATGGAGAGCACCGGCACGTCGAGCGCCAGTGCCGGTTCGCGATCCGGAGCCATGAAGTCTCGATTTTCGGTCGGGTGCCTGTAGAGGTTGAGCCTGACGTTGAGCACGCGCTCGATATCGGACGCTTTGCCCTCGATCTGGAACATGTAGCGGTTGGCGTTCGTATGTGTGACGTCGAGGCCGCTCGCGTTGAAGAACCTTATCGCCGCCTCGTAGTCGCTCTGCGCAGGTCCGAAGCGCGCCGTAAATTCCGCGACCGAGAGATAGTGGTGAAACAGCACGCTGTTCGGATTGTAGATCTGGTCATGGAGCAGACTGCGGAGGTCCGCCAGATTGCGCATCGGGAGCACGACCTGCAGACGCAGATGGGTGGACGGGGCGACCTCGCCCATCCGTACGACGCCGTGCTGCGCAACGACGCCGGGGACGACACTCGTCTTGAGTGCGGCGGAGGAGGCAGAACTTGCAGCCGCGACGGCCACGGCCGACGCAATGAGGCAGGCACGAACTGGAGAACCTGGTTTTTTCATGCACGTCCCCTCCTGGAATGAGCCATAGGCGGCCGTTCCCCCGATGAGCATCGGGTTGGAGCGGATGATAACGCATTTCCGAGGCGTGGGGGAAATCCCGCCTCGGAGGGGCGCCGCGCTTCACGCGCGCCCGCGGACGTTGGTGGGGACCGCCGCTCGAATGATTCGTGCGCTTCGCTCATATTGCTGCGGCTTCTGTGATCTCCGGCTCCGACCATGATCCAACGAAGCTTGAGGCGCGGGATCTGAACGGCCATTACTTTCCAACAAGCTGTAGGAGATATCAGTGGCGATCGAAAAAATCCCATCGCGTGCGGTGGGCCCGCTAAGATCGTTTTTTCTGCTTTTTTTGGGCGCGACCGCCCCAAGTCCAGGCGCTGCGGCAGAAATTGTTCCGAGCGTATCCGTTGGGCCGCAGTATGACTCGACCCACGTTTATGTCACGCCGGGCGATTTGGACGCGTTCACCAAGAGCTTTATCGGTACGTTTGGCGGTCGTTCCTCCAAGCCGATCACGACGAACGTGCTCCCCGTACCGAGTAGCACGACGTTTCGATATGTTATGACGCCGGTTGGGACTCTCTCCGTTTTCGCGTTCCGATCGCCGATTCCGTTTCCGTTTGGCTCCGAACGTACGGGCTATCTCGTCACAGATATGAAGGTGGCAATTTCCGCCGCCAGGGCATCCGGGGCCGAGATTGTTGTCGAGCCCTTCAGGGACGCGCTAGGACTTGATGCGGTGGTCCAATGGCCCGGGGGCTTTAAGACACAGCTCTATTGGCACTCCATCGCGCCCCACTACGCGCCGCTGGCATCGGTTCCCGAGAATCGCGTTTATGTTTCCCGCGACCGGGCGGATGAATTCGTCCGAGATTTCCTGCGCTTTTCGCACGGCAGAGTTGTCTCCGACGACCGCCACGCCGATGCAGGGGAAATCGGCCGACCCGGGGAAGCCTACCGACGCATCGGGATCGAGTCCGGGTTCGGCAAGATGCAGGTGCTTGTAACCGATGGTCATTTGCCATTTCCCTTTGGCCGCGAGGTGATGGGCTATCAGGTGAGCAATTTCGCGGCGACACTCGCCAAGGCAGTTACGGCCGGCGCGACGACGCTTTCAAAAGCCTACAAAACCCGCGGTCGCATCGCCGTGGTCCTGCGATTTCCCGGCGGCTATATTGCGGAATTGCATGCTCTGACGAGTCGCTAGGTCAGAAAAGGACTCGCTGCATCGATGAGAATCCGGCGACATGAGGTTGGTAGTCGCCGAATTCGTGCAGGTGTTCGACACGGTCTACGACCAGGAGGCGAGAAGTTCGGCGAGGCACTCGCGCGCTGAATGTTGGTGCGCGCGAACGGGGACAATAGTTCAACCTGCGCTGAGCTCGCTGCAATGCCAGCTTGGTCGGCCTGAATAGCTATAGCCCGCCATCCGCCGTGATGATTCCGCCTCGCGGGCAAGAGAGCCCATGAGAGGAAAGGGCGACAAATTTCGCCAACTTCTCGTCGATCTTCCATGCGGATATAGCCGGAAGGAGAGTCCGGTCTTGCGGAGAATAGTGGGAGAAGTTGCCGCCACTGCCGGCGGCTCGATTGTCCAGAACGGCAACGATAGTCCCGGCGACCTGTCTTCCGTTGGCCTGACAGATCCCGCCAGCGAACTCCGGCGAAGTCCTGGAGTGCGACGGAATCGCGAGCACGTCATGAATGATCCCGCGCGTGTCTGACAACAACATATATTCATTTCCACATATCGACCACGACGTTGAGTTGAGGCGATCGGAAATTTCATCGCCTCCCAGATCTATAAGCCCCAACGCGATGTGGCGGCCTTCAATCTTGACGACGGGCTCATCGCTCATCCGCTTGCCCGCAAGCGCTCGCGGAATGTCAGAGCCGCACCGCACCGATTCAAAGCCATCCTGTGCTTGCGCTGCTCCGCACAGGAGAAGGAGGAGTGCCAGAAGTTTGAAAAGGTGATTCTTCATACTAATCCTCCCATCATCAGACTTTATGGCGCATCTGATGCATCGGCCATGCGCTGCCATTCCCGAGTGTTCTAGTTTTTCTGGCGCTCAAAGATCGCGACTCACGTGCTCCGAATCCAACCTGGTGCAAACGTCGTCCCCTAGGAATTCTTGCGCCCTGGCGCGCGCCATGACGGGCAGGATTCGCCTTGTTTACGCGTTAGCCCGTCTGTTAGCCTCATACGGAATGCTCAAGTATGCGTGTCTGTTGAGTTTAAAAAACTATTGTTTTTCAGAGCATTACTGGTCGGAGCGGAGAGATTTGAACTCTCGACCCCCAGTCCCCCAGACTGGTGCGCTAACCAGGCTGCGCCACGCTCCGTGACCTTACCGCGGAGGGTCATCCCGCGGGGCGCGGACTATAGGCGCGAGGGAACTGGAGGGCAACGCGCCGATCATTCATGGGTGTGTTCGCCCTTCGACCTGCCTGCGCGAAGCCCAAGCTTCGCTCTCGCCGAGGTCGCGCGCGCGGCGCAGCGGATCAGCTCGTGCTCAAATTCTGGTGGACGAGTCCCAAAATGCTAATTCATACGATCGTCATGGCCGGGCCGTTGTCCCGGCCACCCAAGAACACAGGGTCAAGAAGCGAATGCGATTCAGGCCATTCCAAGGCGAGTGTCGGGTTCTGTGGGGACTATGGCCGAGCGCGGGTTTCATGGGTGGCCGGGACAACGGCCCGGCCATGACGTTTTTTTGTTGGGGCACCGGCGTGAGTAGCAAGCTCATTCGAGGCTGCGTGCCCAGCCCATCAACGTAGGTGCCAAGTGTCCGATTCGATCCGCTAACCGAATTCGTGCTCTGTGAGCAGGAACACCAAACCGAGCCCCACAATGATCATTACTGCGCCGTACCCTCGGGTTGTCCACCGATACCAACGGGATTGGAGCATCCGGATCTGCCAGTCGCACAGGTGATCGGCAAAGCACAGGCAAGCGATCCCAAGACCGATAACCGCCACAATGAAGAAGGCGGCCGCGGGCCACGGAAACGAACTATGCTGCATGCGCGCGTCTCACCCGCCCGCGTGACGGCGCGCAGCGGAGAGGCGGGACTTCAGCGCGAGCAGATGCGTCAGCACCGCATCGAGATGGCCGCGCTGCGCTTCGTCCAGTGCAACGGTTTCGGCCGCATCGTCGTGGACGCGCGTGAGCGTGGCGATCGCGTCGATCTCCCCGCTATCGGAAGCGACGATCTCCGCCGGTGTGACCCGCTTGCCGTGGAGCTTTAGATCGTTGCGGCCGAGCTCGGCGGCGAAGCGCACGCCCTTCTCGCGCAGGATCTTCTGCACGCCCTTGATGGTGTAGCCCTCGAAATAGAGCAGTGCGCGGATGCCGCGCAGGAGATCGACATCTTCGGGCCGATAGAAGCGCCGGCCGCCTGCACGCTTGACCGGCCTGATATGGGCGAAGCGCGTCTCCCAGAAGCGGAGCACGTGCTGCGGCACGTCGAGCGCGTCGGCCACTTCGCTGATTGTGCGGAACGCTTCCGGCGATTTCACGCTCAACGCGGCGGCCTGCGCCATGCTCACTCCCCGGCCAGTTGGAGTTCCGGCGTCTCGCCGTTGATCACCGCTTTGAGCACATGGCTCGGCCGGAACACGAGCACGCGCCGGGGCGCGATCGGCACTTCGTGACCGGTCTTCGGGTTGCGGCCCATGCGCTGCGATTTCTGCCTCACCGAAAAGGTTCCAAACGACGACAGTTTGACCGATTCGCCGCGCGCGAGCGCACAGCAGACTTCCTCGAGAATATCTTCGACCATCTGGGCCGATTCGTTGCGCGAAAGGCCGACGGCCTTGAACACGGCCTCGGTCAGATCGGCCCGCGTCAGAGTATGGTTGTGCATCGAAATTGTGACTCCCCTGCATCACGTCCGGCGAGCGTAGGAGTGTCAATTTTTCCCGTCAACATCAAAGGGATAAGGGGGTGAATTGAGAGGCTGGGTTATGAATTGCACGGCCTTCCCCCTCCGTCGCCTTCGGCGACACCTCCCCCGCGCTAGCGCGCGGGGGAGGAAAATCTCGCGCATATATTTCCTCCCCCATTTCTGGGGGAGGTGTCGCCGTAGGCGACGGAGGGGGCGCGGCGCTTCGAGCGTCGTTCTGATTCACCACCTGACCAGCGAGGCGCCCCAGGTGAAGCCGCCGCCCATTGCTTCCATGAGGACGAGGTCGCCCGGTCCGATCCGTCCGTCTGACGCGGCCACGCCAAGGGCGAGCGGCACCGATGCCGCGGAGGTGTTGCCATGCTCGGCGATGGTCGAGATGACACGCTCCGCCGGAATGCCCAGCCGGCGCGCTGTCGCGTCGAGGATGCGCTGATTGGCCTGGTGAGGTACAATCCAGTCGATGTCGGAAACGGCAACGCCGCTCGCGTTCGCCGCCGCTTCGATGGCAGCAACCGTGTTGACCACGGCGTGTCTGAATACGTCGCGTCCCTGCATCCGCAGATAGCCCGTCGTCTGCGTCGTCGATGGACCGCCATCGACATAGAGAAGATCGTGCAGACGCCCGTCGGAATAAATAAGTGTGTTGAGCACGCCGCGGTCAGAGGAATCGCCTTTGCCCACGCCCGCCTGCAGCACGAGTGCGCCCGCGCCGTCGCCGAACAGGACGCAGGTCGACCGGTCGCTCCAGTCCATCAGGCGCGACATGGTCTCGGCGCCGATCACCAGCACGTTCTTCGCCTGGCCCAGCCTGATGAAATTGTCGGCGACCGCGAGCGCGAAGATAAATCCCGAGCACACCGCCTGCACGTCGAAGGCCGCGCCGCGCGTCATGCCGAGCCGCGCCTGGATATTGGTGGCGACGGCGGGAAACGTCTCGTCGGGAGTCGTCGTGGCAACGATGACAAGATCGATCGCATCGGCGCCGAGCCCCGCATCCACCAGCGCAGCCTGGGCCGCCTTCAGCGCGAGGTCGGAGGTGGTTTCGCCGGGCCGCGCGACATGGCGGCGATGGATGCCCGTGCGCTCCACGATCCACGCGTCGGTCGTATCCACGCGTTTCGCCAGATCGGCGTTGGTCAGGATGGTCGTCGGCAGATACGCGCCAACACCGGTAATGAGCGAACGAACGAATCTCACGAAGCCGCAGCTCCGGAACTCGCAGCAGCGCCGAGAAGTGGCGCCACAGCCGCGCGGTCCGCAACGATCTTCGAGATCACTTCGGCGCGCGCCATGTCGACCGCCATGTCGAGCGCGCTCGCAAACCCGAGCGCATCGGTGCCGCCATGGCTTTTCACCACCACGCCGTTCAGTCCCAGAAAGATGCCGCCATTGGCCGCGCGCGGATCGAGCTTGCGGCGCAGGGTTTTCAGCGCGCCGCTCGCCAGCAGCGCGCCCAGCCGCGAGAGAACGTTGCGGCGCAGCGCCGTGCGCAGATAGTGCATCACCAGCGTCGCCGTCCCCTCTGCCGTCTTCAGCGCGGTGTTGCCGGTAAAGCCGTCGGTCACCACCACGTCCGCCGTTCCCTCGGCAATGTCGTCGCCCTCGACGAAACCGCAGAACTCGATCGGCAGGTCGGCGCCGCGCAGGATCTGCGCCGCACCGCGGACGGCATCATTGCCCTTCACGTCCTCGGCGCCGACGTTGAGCAGGCCGACGATCGGTCGCTCGAGCCCCAGAATGGCGCGCGCGAAGGCCTCGCCCATCACCGCAAAGTCGACAAGCTGCTGCGAGTCGGTGGCTATGTTGGCGCCGACGTCGAGCACCACGCTCTGTCCGCGCTTCGTCGGCCACAAGGCTGCGATCGCCGGTCTGTCGATCCCGTCCAGCAGTCCGAGCTGGAACATCGACATCGCCATCAGCGCACCCGTATTGCCGGCCGAGATGACAACTTGCGCTTCCTTCTTGGCGACCGACTCGATGGCCCGCCACATGCTGGTATTACGCCCGCGCCTGAGGGCCTGGCCTGGTTTCTCCTCCATGCGCACTTGTTCCGCGCTGTGGCGAACCGCAGCGCGCGCGGCCAGCTTCGCGCGCTTGGCGAGAAGAGGCTTCAGGAGGGCTTCGTCGCCATGCAGCAGAAATCGCACAGTCGGATGGCGTACGAGCGAGCGCGAGAGCGCAGCCATAACCACGCCCGGACCGGCATCGCCGCCCATCGCATCGATCGAAACCGTCAATTCGGGGCTCACCCTCGCCTCGCTGCAACTGGCCCCGCGCGGGTCGCGCGGGCGGCGCGTGTCAGGCTTCGACCTTCACCACTTCGCGGCCGCCATAATGGCCGCATTTGGCGCAGACGTGATGAGGCCTCTTCTGCTCGCCGCATTGCGGGCATTCGATGTGGGCGTTTGGGGCGAGCCGATCATGAGACCGGCGCATATTGCGGCGCGACGGCGATGTCTTTCTCTTGGGTACCGCCATGGCGGTGCAACTCCTTCAATCTGAAGCCGAATCCGATTGGGGCGGCGCCTGTCGGCGCTTCTGCCATTGGCGGACCGGGCGGGCAAAACAAGTCGCGGAGTGAACAGGAAACCCGCCCGGGATTCAAGGCGGCCGGATATCGGGCGCCATCCTTCGACGAGATGATGCCTTATAATGAGCTTGCCCGCCTGCGCTAAAGCTTCGGCTGGCCTGTCTCGTGACCATGTCCGCCGAAGCCTTGGCGAAGGCGGATCGAACGCCCAGCTAGTCGAATTCGACACTTGGCGCCCACGCTGACGGGTTCGACGCATAGCATCGAACATGGTTGCTACTCACGCCGGCACCCCAAAAAACGTCATGGCCGGGCCGTTGTCCCGGCCACCCAAGAACACAGCGTCAAGAAGCGAGCGCGACGCAGGCCATTTCAATGGAGTTTGTCCGGTTCGGTGGGACCATGGCGGAGCGCGGTTTTCATGGGTGGCCGGGACAACGGCCCGGCCATGACGATGGTATGAATTAGCGTATTGCGACTCGTCCGTCAGAATTAGAGCACTACGCGGTGACATGTCCTCCACGCCGGGAGGCGAGCGGCGCGCGGAACTGATGGTCGCGATCCCACACGAAGATGAAGGTGCCGAGGATCATGTTCACGGCCTCGCCATCATCTGACATCGGCGCCAGGAGCGCATCGAAAAATTTGGGATTCTGTCCGAACCATGCGCCCGCACCGGTGAGCCGCATGGGCGCGCGGCGCTCCATGACCGCGCGATACCCGGCGAGCGTGGCCTGAACCGTGTCGCGGCCGAAAGGCGCGACGGCCTCGCTCATCAATTTTCCGGTCGGCTCGAAATAGAAGAATTCGCGCAGCTGCGTGCCGACCACGCGATAGCGAAAGTCCTTTCCCGCATCGACGACGTCGGCCAGAAGGATGTAGGGCAGGAACGATTTGAGTTGCGCGGGCGAAATATCGCTCCGGCTGGGCATTGCGCGGGAGCCGCGCTTTTCGTTCCAGTAATCGCGCACCGAGGAAAGCACCGCGGGCCAATCCGTCGCGCGGTCTATTTCGACATTCGGCAATGGCAACCCGCTCAAAAATGCTCTCTCCGTTCCACGTGCCGCAGCGAAAGCCGGCGAGACCTCAGTCCGACTCCGACTGCGCTCCCCGAACCAGATTGTAGATGACGGCCAGAGTCACGAACAGAACCGCGCCAGCGACCATGCCGCCGATCACGAATCCGCTCCACCAGCCGGCGCTCGGCACGAATTTGCCCCCGTTTTCAAGGCGCCCGGCGAAGGCCAGAAAAATTCCCAGCGCAGCTCCGAAGATCGCAGCCGTCCCGATACGAAACCTGACCGGCATTTCTTCCTGCTCTCAGTTCGAACCGCGCTGCCTGAATTCCGTCCCCATATTTCGATTTGTTTCACGAATTGGTAAATGAAACGGAAGCTGCCTCCCCCGCGGCCGCCCCGCGCCGCCGATGTCGCTGTCAGCCTTCGGGCTTCAGCTTTTCGAGCACCGCAAACGGGCTCTCCGATGTGTCGGCATCTCCGGGTAGCTCGAACGTCTCGCCGGGCGCGCGCGGATAGGGGTCGATCGCCAGCAATAATTCCTCCCGCAGGGGTCCAGCGAGATCGTAGCGGGTGCTGTCGATCTCTTCGGGCGTCTCGTCATCGGCCGAAGCCAGAGTCACGAGTCCACCCTTGTCGGCATGGGGCTGCAGACCAGGCGACAGCTGAAGCGTGCGCCTGAAGCTCCTGGCGATCCTCGAACGCAGGGGTTTCAGCGTGACCACACTCTTCTGCACGATATCGGCTTCGAATTCGGTCTCGAGCAGAAAGCGCGTCCGCGATTGCGGTCGGATGTCGACACGTCCCACGAGGCGTGTGACCTCGTCGACATCGGCCCATTCCGCGAGGCGGCGCAGTTCGTCGGCGCTTGCGACAATCGCGCTTTCGTAACCCGCATGCGGCAGATCTGCCAGATCGCGAAACCGTTCCAGGGGTAGCTTGGTCTTCATGCCATCGTTCCGGCCGGCGCAGGCAGGGGACCAAAATCCAGTTGTCCCCGATCGAGGTGGAGACTTAAGAGGCGTGCGCGCGCGTCGAGTGCATATTTGGCAAGGATTCCCGCCGGTTCAACCCGCGAAGTCTCGCCACGGTAGAGGTTGCGGGCGATCGCACCGGCAAGCTCGCCTTCGTTGCCCGCATCGCGGTAGGCGCGCAGACGCCCATAGAAGGCGCCAGCCATCTTCCGTATGCGGCGGTTCATGCCCATGTCGCCCGCGCCTTGCTCGCGCAAGGCTTCGTCGAAACGGGCGAAAAGCGCATCGACGAGCGCCTGGGCGAGCGCCGCCTCCCGCATGGTCTCCAAAACTTCGAGTACGAGCCAGGCGTGCAGCACGATCAGGTCGAACCGGCCGTCAATCGTGTCGGCAACCGCAAAACTCCTGAAGAACACGGGCTCGCGCGCGCGCTCCGAAATCCCCGCACAGAGGCATTCCGCGATACGCTTGCGTTCGCCCCGCAGCTTGAGCGCCTCGAGCATCGGCTTCCTTCGTCACCGGCGCCGCCACTTGCAACGCCACGGGCTCAACGCTAGCACATGGGAGGCGGGGCGCAGGGTCACGTGCGAGGTGTCTTCGATGCGGCGTCCGGTTCTTGCGATTGCGATGCTGGTGCTGGCGGGTTGCGTGCCGGTGACGAACCAGCGCGGCTATTTGCGCGATCCCGTGGGCGAAGCTTCGATCAGGGTCGGAACCGATACCGAAACCTCGGTGCAGGCGCGGCTCGGGGATCCATCGACCCGCGCCACCTTCGGCGCCGATTCCTGGTACTACATTTCGAGCGTCGAGAAGCAGCTTGCATTTTTCGACCCCAAGACTGAAACGCGCGCAATCCTCGCCATCCATTTCGACAAGGACGGGAAGGTCCGCGATCTTCAGCATTTCAGCCTCAAGGACGGACACGTGGTCGCCTTCGAGTCGCGAACGACTCCGGCGCGCGGCCGCGAGCTAACCTTCCTGCAGCAACTCTTCAACGCCACGCCGGGGGTACCGATCGGCAACATCACCGGCGGCAGCCCCGGTCCGGGCGGAGGCGGTGGTGGAGGCGGCGGCCCCGGCTCGCCCTATCCATGACGGTGTGCGCCTCACCCACCGCTTGAGTGGTTGCTCACCCCTCACCCGCGCCTAGGCAGAATTCTCTGCCAGCATCTGCACACCTCTCCCACAAGGGGAGAGGGGAATTCGGAGTCCTGCATCAGCGACGTTCGATCAGCGCGCGGGCTTCCCTCTCCCCTTGTGGGAGAGGGGCTAAGCACGAGCACTTTCAACCGCCGCAGCGCAGGTGAGGGGGTGAGCGACCGCTCAAGCGGGTGATCGGTGAACCGGTCTCTCAAATCCCGTGCGCGAGAGTGGCGAGAAGGAGAAGCGCCACGATGTTGGTGATCTTGATCATCGGATTGACCGCCGGGCCCGCCGTATCCTTGTAGGGATCGCCCACCGTGTCGCCGGTAACCGCCGCCTTGTGCGCCTCGGATCCCTTGCCGCCGAAATGTCCGTCCTCGATGTACTTCTTTGCATTGTCCCAGGCGCCACCGCCTGAAGTCATTGAGATCGCCACAAACAGGCCGGTCACGATCACGCCGAGCAACATGGCGCCCAAAGCCGCAAAGGCCTGGGCTTTTCCAGCGATGTTGTCGACGATCACATAGAGAACGATCGGCGACAGAACCGGAAGCAGTGAGGGGATCACCATCTCGCGGATTGCCGCCTTCGTCAGCATGTCGACGGCGCGGCCGTAATCGGGTTTCTGCGTGCCCTGCATGATGCCCGGCATTTCGCGAAACTGCCTGCGCACTTCTTCCACCACCGCGCTCGCGGCGCGACCGACGGCGGTCAAGGCGATACCGCCGAAGAGATAGGGAAGAAGCCCGCCGATGAAGAGCCCCACCACCACCCAGGGGTCATAGAGCGAGAAGGTCGGCATCGCGAGGCCGCGGAAATATCCGTACACGTTGGAATGGGCGATGAAATATTTGAGATCCTCGGTGTAGGCGGCGAAGAGCACCAGCGCTCCAAGCCCGGCCGAGCCGATTGCATAACCCTTGGTGACGGCCTTGGTGGTATTGCCGACCGCATCGAGCGCATCCGTCGTCTTGCGCACATCGCCTTCGAGACCAGCCATTTCTGCGATGCCGCCGGCATTGTCGGTCACCGGACCGAACGCATCGAGCGCCACGATCATGCCGGCGAGCGACAGCATCGTGGAGACCGCGATGGCAATGCCGAACAGACCGGCGAGCCAGTTCGCAACGACGATGCCCACGCAGATGACCAGCGCCGGCAGCGCCGTCGATTCCATCGAGATAGCGAGACCCTGGATGACATTGGTGCCGTGACCGGTGCGCGAAGCCTCTGCAATCACCCTTACCGGGCGGAACCCACTGCCGGTGTAATACTCGGTGATCCAGATGATCGCGCCGGTGACGGCAAGCCCGACCGCGCCACAGAAGAACAGCGAGCGGCCGGTGACATCGTGGCCGGATATCGTGCTGAGCACCGTGTTGAGGCCGACGAACCAGTCGGTGAGCGGCCACAAACCGATAAGCGACAACGCGCCCGTCGCCAGCACGCCCTTGTAGAGGGCCCCCATGATCGAGCCGTTCTTGCCGAGCTGGACGAAAAACGTGCCGATGATCGACGTAACGATGCACATGGCCGCGATGCCGAGCGGCAGCAGCATGAGCGCGCTGCGCAATCCTCCGGTGAAATAGATCGACGCCAGCACCATCGTAGCGACAGTCGTGACCGCATAGGTCTCGAACAGGTCCGCCGCCATGCCGGCGCAGTCGCCGACGTTGTCGCCGACGTTGTCGGCGATGGTGGCGGGATTGCGTGGATCGTCCTCAGGAATTCCCGCTTCGACCTTTCCGACCATGTCGCCGCCGACATCGGCGCCCTTGGTGAAGATGCCGCCGCCCAGCCGCGCGAAGATCGAGATGAGCGAGGCGCCGAAACCGAGGGCGACGAGAGCGTTGGAGATCAAACGGCCCTGTGCCTCGTCATTGATGTCGAGATGGAGGCCGTAGCGAAGAAACGCGTAATAGCCGGCGACGCCGATGAGGCCCAGTCCGGCGACGAGCAGCCCCGTCACTGCCCCCGAGCGGAAGGCGATCGAAAGTCCAGCCGCGAGTCCGTGCCGCGAGGCTTCCGCTGTGCGCACATTGGCACGCACCGACACGTTCATGCCGACATAACCCGCAATGCCCGAGAACGACGCGCCGATCAGATAACCGAGCGCCACCTGCCAGCCGAAGATCGCAAAGGCGATAATGAGGATCACGACGCCCGCGATCGCGATGGTCGTGTACTGACGATTGAGATAGGCGGCTGCTCCTTCCTGGATCGCGGCCGCAATTTCCTGCATGCGCGCGTTGCCGGGGCTCATGGCCATGACCGAACGGCTCGTCCAGGCACCGTAGAGGAGCGCCAGCACACCACTGGCCAGGATGAGTTCAAGCTGCAGGCCCATCATTCGTTCCTTTGCGTAACCGGAAAACCGTGCAGACCGTCGCCGGGACCGGCGCCGGACTCCCCTGCCCCTGCGCCGCGGCGCGAAAAGGCGGGGGAACATGCCAAAAGGATGTTGGAGAGGCAACGCCGCGATAGCCCATGCGACACAAGGCCCGTGTCCGGCGTTTTGGCTCAGAAATGCGTGTAACCCTGGCGGGCCACTTGAATGGGATTGCCGGCTTCATCCAGAAGCGCAACGCCGCAACCGGACGCCACGCGCCCGATTTCCGTCACCTGGGTCCCAGTCCGGCGCGCGGCTTCGAGGATCGCGTCCGCGGCAGAGCGCGGCGCCGTAAACGCGATCTCGTAATCGTCTCCCGCAATCGCGGCGCGGGCGCGCCCTAAGATCCCGTCGCCCCACAATTCGTTCAGGGCGTCCGACATCGGCACGCACGCCACGTCAATCTCGATGCGTGCTTGCGAGACCTGGGCGATGTGCCCGAGATCGGCCAGCAATCCGTCCGAGACATCGAGTGACGCGCTCGCGAGTCCGCGCAATTCGCGGCCGAGCGCCAGCCTGGGGTCAGGCAAACGATAGCGCGAGATGAGAAAATCCCGCGCTGCCGCGCTCGCAGGCGTGTCGCCGTTCGTGAGGAGGCCAAGTCCCGCGCCTGCGTCGCCGATCGTGCCGCTCACGAAGACGCTGTCGCCCGGTGTTGCGCCGTTGCGCCGGATCAGCGCTCCCTGCGGCACGTATCCCACCACCGTGATGGTGACCGTCACGGGACCCGGCGTTGCATTGGTCTCCCCGCCCGCAAGTGCGCATTCAAATCTCGCCTGGTCCTCGGCCAAACCCGCCGCGAAAGCTTCAAGCCAGTTCATGTCGGGCCACGACGGGAGAGCAAGGGCAAGAAGATAGACGGACGGTTCCGCGCCCTTGGCGGCAAGATCCGACAGCGCCCGCCGCAACGCCTTCTGCGCCACCGTTCCTGCCGGGTCACTACGCAGAAAATGTACGCTCTCGATCAGCGAGTCCGTCTTGAGAACAAGTTCGTGACCCGGCTTTGGCTCAAGCAACGCCACGTCATCGGTGAGGGCGAACGCGCCGCGTACGCCGCGCGAAAGCGGCGCAAAGAGCTTTGCGATCAGCTCGAATTCGCCCGGACGAACCTTCGCTTCAGAAACCGGGCTCTTCATCGGGCACAGCATCTCCGAACTCGGCCGGGCGTTTGCGGCGCGCCAGGCGATCGAGAACCGCGTTCACGAAGGCGCGCTCCTCTTCGCCGCAGAAGCCGTGCGCAATTTCGAGATATTCGTCGATCACCACGCGCCCCGGAACGTCGTGCCGGGCGATCAGTTCGCAGGCCGCTGCACGCAAAATCGCGCGAAGGATGGAATCGATTCGCTCCAGTCGCCAGCTCGCAGTCAGGCACGAGGCAATCGCGCGATCGATTTCCGCCTGGTGGTGTGGAACGCCTGCAAGGATGGCGCGGAACAGCGCCTCGTCGGGTGCTCCCGCTTTTGCCAGCTCAGGCTCGCGCTGAAAGCGATGGTCCAGGAATTCCTGCGCCACCGTTTCCGCGTCGCCGCCTGCCAGTTCCATCTGGTAGAGCGCCTGAACCGCCGCCAACCGCGCCGAGCGCCGCTCGGCGCGCGCGCTTCCCGCGATTTCGTTGCGTGACGCGGGCGCGATCATCGTGTCGCTCCCAGACGCATGCGCGTCTCGATGAGCGCAAGGCAGGCGCGGGCCGCGTCTCCACCCTTGTCGAGTTCGCCACGCGAAGCGCGGGCGATTGCCTGCTCCTCCGTGTCGCAGGTCAGGATGCCGTTGCCGATACACAAGCCGTGGCGCAAACCGAGCTCCATCAGCCCGCGGGCAGACTGGTTCGCCACGATCTCGAAATGATAGGTGTCGCCGCGGATGACGCAGCCCAATGCAATGTAGCCGTCATAGTTCCTGCCGCCGCCTTCGCCCACCTCCGCTGCAAAAAGGATTGCCGGGGGGATTTCGAGTGCTCCGGGCAGGCTGATGCGCTCGGACCAGGCGCCCGCCCGCTCCAGCGCCGCCGTCGCGCCGTCGAGGAGCGCATCCGAAATGTTCGAATAAAAGCGCGCCTCGACGATGAGAATGCTGGGCGTCACGATTTCCTGCCTGGCTGCCTGTTTCCGCGGATCGCGTGCGTGCCGACGATGTTGAGGCCGTAACCATCGAGCGCCACGATCTTCTTCTCCGCCGTGTCGGTCAGCAGGATCATGTTGGATATGCCCAGATCGAGAAGGATCTGCGCCCCGACGCCGTATTCTTTTACCCGCCTGCGGTCGATGTCGTCGGAGATGCGCCGCGAAAGAAGATCGGACACGAAGGTCGGGCGCGTCTGCCTGAGAACCACGACCACGCCGCGCCCCTTCTCCGCCACGATGCGCATGGATTCGGCAAGAATTTCCTTCTCGAAGGGCTCATAGCCCAGCATGTCGGTGAAAATGTTGAGCGCGTGCATGCGCACAAGCACCGGCTCGGAGCCGCTGAGTTCGCCTTTCACCAGCGCGATGTGCTCCGCATATTCGATGGTGTTGACATAGACCATCAGCTTCCACTGTCCGCCGAAATGGCTGTGGAAATCGCTTTCGATCGTGCGCTGGACAAAATGATCGTAACGGCGGCGATAGGCGATGAGTTCGGCAATGGTGCCTATCTTCAATCCATGCAATTGCGCGAACTGCACGAGATCGGGCAGCCGCGCCATGGTGCCGTCGTCGTTCATGATCTCGCAGATCACCCCGGCCGGATAGAGGCCCGCGAGCCGCGCGATATCGACCGCGGCTTCCGTGTGCCCCGCCCGCACGAGCGAGCCGCCGTGACGCGCCACGAGAGGGAAGACGTGTCCGGGCATGGTGATGTCGTCGGGACCCTTGGTCGCGTCGATCGCCACTGAGATGGTATGTGCCCGGTCGTGCGCCGATATGCCGGTCGAAATTCCTTCCTTCGCTTCTATCGACACGGTGAACGCCGTCTTTAGGGGTGTGCCGTTGAACTGCGTCATCATCGGAATGCGCAGTGCGTTCGCGCGCTCCTGCGTGAGTGCGAGACAGATGAGCCCGCGGCCATGTTTGGCCATAAAGTTCACTGCCTGCGGTGTGCACATCTGCGCCGGAATCACCAGGTCGCCTTCGTTCTCGCGGTCTTCCGCATCGACCAGGATGAACATGCGCCCGTTGCGGGCGTCCTCGATCAATTCCTCCATCGAAGAAAGGTAGTCGCGGAACATCATGCCGGGCCCTTTGTCAGCCGCGCCACGTAACGCGCCAGGATGTCGATCTCGAGGTTGACGCGAGAGCCCTTGCGCGCGCGGCTGAACGTGGTCGCGGCGAGCGTATGCGGGATGAGATTGACGCCGAATCGCGCGCCGTCGACATCATTGACGGTGAGCGAAACGCCATCAAGCGCGATCGAACCCTTCGGAGCGATGAAGCGCGCGAGCGCCTGCGGAGCCTCGAAGGTCATGCGCATCGATTCGCCTTCGGGCGCCGCGGCGACGATTTCCGACGTCCCGTCCACGTGGCCGGTCACGATGTGCCCTCCGAGTTCGTCGCCGACCCGCAGCGGCCGTTCGAGATTGACGGCGTGGCCGACTTGCCAGTCCGCAACGGTTGTTTTCGACAGAGTTTCGCCCGAAGCCGTGACCGCGAACCAGCGGTCCGTCGCGCCGCCCCGGTCGACCACGGTCATGCAGATGCCGGCACAGGCGATCGAGGCGCCGATCCCAAGCGCAGACACGTCGAAACGCGTGGCGATCACGACATGCGTGTCGCCTCGCTTCTCGACATGACGCACCTCGCCAATATCGCTGACAATTCCCGTGAACATGGGTTCTTTTAGGCCCTGACTGAGAAGCTTTCCAGAAGGTCGGGTCCGAGCCGCTGCGTGCCGACGCTCGAAAAGCGCGGCGCTTCGTCGAGCCCTAATGCGGCGAGCGCCTCGATGGCGGCATGACCGGCGGCTCCGAGTGCAATGGGCGCACGGAACAGCTCGATGCGGTCGGCGAGGCGCCGATCGAGAAAGGTTGCGAGCACGGCTGCGCCGCCTTCGACCAGAAGACGTGTCACGCCGCGCGCCGCAAGTTCGTTGAGGACCGTACCGATATCCGGTCGGCCGCGCGCATCCTTCGAAACCGAAATGACACTCACCCCGCGCGCCCTCAGCGCACCGCCTCCTTCCGACGCGGTAAAGACCCAGGTCGGAATCTCGCAAGCCGTTTTTGCGAGCTTCGCAGACTCGTCAAGCCGCAGCCGCGTGTCGAGCACGACACGAATGGGGGAACGATCTTCCAGCCCGGCGATCCGGCAAGTCAGGAGCGGATCGTCAGCGATCGCTGTCTCCGCCCCAACGAGAATTGCATCATGTCTGGCGCGCAGGAGGTGGCCGAAGCGGCGGGACTCCTCGCCCGTGACCCATCGGCTGTCGCCTGCAGAATCGGCGGTGCGTCCGTCGAAACTCGCCGCGATCTTGAGCGTGACAAACGGCCGCCTCTCGCGCAAGCGAAGGAAGAATCCCGCATTCAATTCGGCAGCTTCTTTCGCCAGGACGGCCGTCGTGACGTCGATTCCCGCCGCGCGCAATTTCTCGAACCCGCGCCCGCTCACGCGCGGATCGCGATCCTCGATCGGCGCAACCACGCGCGCGACACCTGCTTCAATCAGCGCATTTGCGCAGGGCGGCGTTTCGCCCTGGTGCGCGCAGGGCTCGAGCGTTACGTACGCCGTCGCGCCGCGCGCGGCTTCGCCCGCCTGGGCAAGAGCGATGGTTTCTGCGTGAGGCCGGCCGCCTCTTCCGGTTGAGCCGCGTCCCACGATCGTACCGTTTTGCGAAATGATCACGCATCCGACAGCGGGATTGGGTGCAACACGCCCCAAACCGCGCGCCGCCAGGACGAGCGCATGCCGCATATGGCGAATGTCGTTCAAGGGCCCCAAGAGCTCACTCCCGGTCGCCGCCCTCCATTTCGCCGATCAGCGCCTCGAAATCCTTCGTTTCGCGGAAATTTCGATAGACCGAGGCGAAGCGCACATACGCGACCTTGTCGAGGCTTGCGAGCGCCTGCATCACCAACTCGCCGATGACGTTTGACGGAATCTCGTTTTCGCCCATGCTTTCGAGGCGGCGGACGATTCCGGTAATCATGCGATCCACACGGTCGGATTCCACCGGCCGCTTGCGCAGCGCGTGGGTCAGAGATCGTTCGAGCTTGTCGCGCTCGAAGGGCTCGCGGCGGCCGTTCTTCTTCACAACGATCAGTTCGCGCAACTGGACGCGCTCGAAAGTCGTGAAGCGTCCGCCGCAGGCCGGACAATGCCGGCGGCGGCGGATGGCGGAATTGTCTTCGCTCGGCCGGCTGTCCTTGACCTGAGAATCGTCGTGTCCGCAGAACGGGCAGCGCATGGGCGCGTGCTCTCCTTTATTGGGTGGATCGAGGATGCATGTAGATCGGAAATCTCCTGCACAGATCTTCGACGCGTGAACGCACACGGGCTTCGGCGCCCGCAGCGCTTTCGTCCTGTGCGACGGCATCGACGATCTCGACGATCCACTGGCCGATTTCCCTGAACTCTGCCGCCCCGAAACCGCGCGTCGTTCCAGCCGGGGTGCCGAGCCGAATGCCCGATGTGATCGCCGGTTTTTCGCTATCGAAGGGGATCGCGTTCTTGTTGCAGGTTATGGACGCGCGATCGAGAGCCTTCTCCACCTCGCGCCCTGTCGCACCTTTGGGGCGCAGATCAACCAGCATGAGATGAGTGTCCGTGCCTCCCGACACGATGTCGAGCCCAAGCGTTTGCAGCGTTTGCGCCAGTGCCTTCGCATTTTCCACAATGGCGCGCGCGTAGAGCCTGAAATCCGGCTTCAGCGCTTCGCCGAACGCAACGGCCTTGGCCGCGATCACATGCATGAGAGGTCCGCCCTGAAGGCCCGGAAACACGGCGGAGTTGATTTTTTTTCCGAGTTGCGCGTCCTGCGCAAGGATCATTCCGCCTCGCGGCCCGCGCAGCGTCTTGTGCGTCGTCGTCGTCACCACATGGGCGTGATCGAGCGGATTGGGATGCGCGCCGCCCGCCACGAGACCCGCGAAATGCGCCATGTCGACCATGAAGATGGCGCCGATCGAGTCTGCGATCTCGCGGAAGCGCGCAAAATCGATGACGCGCGAATAGGCTGAGCCGCCGGCGAGGATAAGCTTGGGACGATGCTCGCTCGCGAGTGCGGCGACAGCGTCCATGTCGATGAGCTGATCCTGCCGTCGCACACCATATGCCACCGGCCGAAACCATTTGCCGGACTGGTTCACCGGCGAGCCATGCGTCAGATGACCGCCAGCATCGAGGCTGAGGCCCATGAACGCGTCGCCCGGCTGCAGCAACGCGAAGAACACGGCCTGGTTCGCCTGCGCGCCCGAATGCGGCTGAACATTGGCGAAATCACAATTGAACAGCTTCTTTGCGCGCTCGATCGCCAACTCTTCGGCAACGTCCACGAATTCGCAGCCGCCGTAATACCGGCGGCCCGGATAACCTTCGGCATATTTGTTGGTCAGAACCGAGCCTTGGGCTTCGAGCACCGCGCAGGAGACGATGTTCTCCGAGGCAATCAACTCGATCTTGTTCTGCTGCCGACGGCGCTCGTCCTCGATGGCGCGTGCAATGTCGGGGTCGGCTTCCGCCAGGGACGCCGAAAAGAAGCAGTCGGGCCTAACTTGGGCTGTGCCGGCAGTGACCGACATATTGCGCCTCTCGTAAGGTTTGACCCCGACCCGGGCACGGACCCCCGCTAATGGGGTGTACCCGCATCCATGCACCAATGCTAGTGGCGAAATTCTGGCGGACGAGTCCGAAATCGCCAATCTGCGGACCGCCAAGGCCGCCAAGCAAATAAATTCACGACGCAGACACAGAGAGCCCTCAGACAAGGGCTCGCGCGCAGATGCGCGCATTTTTCTTCCCCCGTGCTCTTCCGCCTGCGCCAAAGGTTTCCGCGGACCGCTTGAATTCACAAACCCGCTGAAAACTCAACGAAGGCGCCCCGTGGCTCTGTGTTTTAATTGTCCTTTCTGCACTTCGGAGTGTATGGCGGCTTGACGCCCTGGCCGTTCCAATGTTGCGCGCGTACCGCGCCCAAGATTCATCCCATCTCCCATGTTTCCGGCCAGCATAACGGAGCGGATTTATTTCTCCTTGATTTCCCATCCATGCAGCAAATACAAACGCAACTCGTCAAAACTCACGGCACTCGAAGGCAAAACAAAAATGAGCTCATCCAGCGACGGACATTCGGCGAAACCCGACGATCTGATCAAGTTCGCGACCGACATCGTCGCGGCCTATGTCAGCAACAATCCCACTCCGATTTCGGAGATTCCGGGAATGATCAAGAGCATCCACGCAACGCTGGGCAGTCTTTCGGGTGCGTCGGGCCAGGACATGCCGACGACGCAAAAACCTGCCGTAACGGTCAAGAAATCGGTCACGCCGGGATACATCGTCTGCCTGGAAGACGGAAAGAAGCTCAAGATGCTGAAGCGCTATCTCCGCTCGCGCTACGGGCTTACGCCGGAAGAATATCGTGCCAAATGGGGTCTGCCCGCGGACTATCCGATGGTTGCGCCCGACTATGCCGCGCAGCGCTCCGAATTCGCCAAGAAAATCGGACTGGGGCGGACAGCTCCCGCCACAAAAAGCCGCCGTCGCGGATAGAGAGCGCGGCTCACGCGGCCCGCGCGAGCCTGTGCGCAGTCCAGACCTGGTCCAGTGCTCGCACCAGCGTTTCGATCATGTCGTCGGTATGATTGGGCGATGGCGTGAAGCGCAGACGCTCGGCGCCGCGCGGCACCGTCGGAAAATTGATCGGCTGGACGAAAATTGCGTGCTCGTGAAGAAGCGCGTCTGAAACCGATTTGCACAGGGCCGCATCGCCGACGAGCACGGGCACGATGTGACTCGCGGAGGCCATCACGGGCAATCCGGCATCGGCAAGCCGGCGTTTCAGGCGTTGCGCGCGTTCGTGCAGCGCATCGCGCTCGACATCGCTGTCCTTGAGATGGCGTACACTCGCCAGCACGCCCGCCGCGACCGCCGGCGGCAAGGACGTCGTGAAGATGAAGCCCGGAGCGAAGGAACGCACGCAGTCGATGATATCGCCGTTCGCCGCGATGTAGCCGCCCATGACGCCGAAAGCCTTGGCGAGCGTCCCCTCGATGATATCGACGCGCTCCATGGCACCGTCGCGCGCCGCCACGCCCGCGCCACGAGGACCGTAGAGACCGACGCCATGAACCTCGTCGATATAGGTGAGCGCGCCATGTTCTTCGGCGAGATCGCAGATGCCTGCGACAGGACCGAAATCGCCGTCCATCGAATAGACAGATTCGAACGCGATCAGTTTCGGCTGGGCGCGATCAACGGATTTGAGCTGCGATGCCAGATCGGCGAGATCATTGTGGCGGAACACCCGCTTGGCGCCGCCGCCGCGCCTGATGCCTTCAATCATCGATGCGTGATTCAACTCGTCGGAAAATATGACGAGACCGGGCAACAGTCTGGTCAGCGTCGACAAGGTCGCGTCGTTTGAAATGAAGCCGGAGGTAAAGAGAAGAGCCGCCTCCTTGGCGTGAAGCGCGGCGAGTTCCGCCTCGAGCTCGACGTGATAATGGGTTGTGCCCGAAATGTTGCGTGTACCCCCCGAGCCCGCGCCAGCCTGCTCGACGGCCTCCCGCATCGCCGCAATCACCTTGGGGTGCTGGCTCATTCCCAGATAGTCGTTGCTGCACCACACCGTGACGGGGTGCGATTGCTGGTTCTCGTACAGACTGGCTTGCGGATAGGCGCCGCGGCGGCGCACGATGTCGGCGAACACGCGATAGCGGCTCTCGCTCCTCAGCGCGGCGAGCGACTCGCGAAATCGGGACTTGTACGGAAATTTCATGCCGCCTCTCGGCCGCTTGTCCTGGTAGGTCCAGCGGGCCCAGCCAAGATAGCCCAGCCCGCCTCCCTGCTCCATGCGAAATATCGCCATAGGCGCGCTTTTGGTCAGGCCGGCGTCCCCAAACCTCGTCATGGCCGGGCGGTTGTCCCGGCCACCCAAGAACACCACGCCATGACGCGAGCGTCGTGCATAGGTCGTCCCAACTGGGATTCGCGATGCGGATATGAGACGTGCCGCGCACCGTTGCGGGGAACCACGGCCACCACAGTGTTCATGGGTGGCCGGGACAACAGCCCGGCCACGACGAACGCATAGGAAGTTGCAGATTTACTGTTAAAGCTGGAAGCGGACCTGGTCGATCCAGAAACGCTCGATGCGCCTGAGGCTGGTGCTGACCGTTTCAAGCTCGGCAGCGCCCACATTGCCGACCGCTTCGAGAGACAGCAAATGACGCGCGAACATTCCGGCCAGCATGTCGCGCACCGCTTCGCCCTTGTGCGTCAACCGCACCAGGACAGACCTGCGGTCAACGACGGAGCGTTCGTGATGAACGTAGCCGGACTCGACAAGCTTCTTCAGATTGTAGGAGACATTAGAGCCTAGGTAGTGTCCGCGCGAGCGCAATTCGCCGGCGCTCAATTCCTGGTCACCGACATTGAACAGCAGAAGTGCCTGAACGCTGTTGATTTCGCGTTCGTCGCGGCGGTCGAGTTCGTCCTTGATGACGTCCAAAGCCTGGCGATGAAGGCGCTCGATAAGGCTGAGCACCTCAAGATAACGCTTGCGCAGAGACTGATCGCCCTCCAGCGCTGCAGCCTGCAACTGCGGCTTTGCCATCGCCGTCATATCAAACCCCAAAACCGGACCCGCATTCACGAAACACTAGGCGCGAGACCTTAAGGGCCGGTAAATCATCACAGCTCGCCGCGCAACATGCGGATGATTCCGGAAAAATCGAGCCCGCCATGACCTTTTGCAGCGAACAGCGAATAGAGCTGTGCGGCTTCGGCGCCCAGGGGCGTCGTGGCGCCGGCGGCCTGCGCGGCCGCCTGCGAGAGCTTGAGATCCTTCAGCATCAATGCGGCAGCGAATCCACCCCGGTAGTCGCGATTAGACGGCGCAGATGGGACCGGTCCCGGAACCGGACAGTAGCTCGAAAGCGACCAGGACTGCCCCGATGAGGTCGAAGCGATGTCGAAGAGTTTCTGCGCGTCGAGCCCGAGTTTCTCCGCCAGCAAGAAAGCTTCGCAGGTCCCGATCATCGAAATGGCCAGGAGCATATTGTTGCACATCTTCGCCGTCTGGCCTGCTCCCGCACCGCCCGCGAGCACGATGCGCTTGCCCATCTGCTCGAGAATCGGCCGGGCGCGCTCGAATGCGCGGTCCGTGCCGCCGCACATGAAAGTGAGGGTGGCGGCTTCTGCGCCGCCCACGCCGCCGGAGACCGGTGCATCGAGAAAATCGAACCCTGCCTCCGCCGCCGCCACGTGAACAGCGCGCGCGGAGTCGATATCGATCGTGGAGCTGTCGATCAAAACTGCGCTTTTGCGCGCGTGCGCGAGAACTCCCCCTTCGAGATAAACGCTCCGCACTTGCTGACCCGCCGGAAGCATGGTGATCACCGCATCGGCTTCGCGTACGGCTTCCGCCGCCGAAGCCGCGCGGCGCGCACCTGCCTTGATGACTGAATCCAGAACAGCCGGACTGAGATCGAAGGCGGTCACGCCGTGCCGCGCTTTCACAAGATTGCGCGCCATGGGACCGCCCATGTTGCCCACTCCGATGAAGGCGATGTTCGTCATGCGCAGATCCCTACGATTGCAGCTCGTGGTCGCCGAGCGGAGCGAAGTAGGAAGTCACATCGACGTCGCTCACATCCGCCAGAGCATCCGGCCGCCAGCGCGGCGCGTCATCCTTGTCGATGATTGTCGCACGAACGCCTTCGTAGAAATCATGGCCCGCGATGATGCGGTTCACCATGCGGAACTCCATGCGCATGCAGGCGTCGAAATCGAGCGAACGTCCCTCGCGCAGCTGCCTGAGCGTGACCTTGAGACTGGTCGGGGATTTCGCCCGGATCGTGGATGCAATCGCCTGCGCCCACACCGTTCCTTCCGCGTCGAGCGCCGCAAGGACTGCGTCCACGGACTGGAGTGAAAAGTAACGATCGATTTCGGCGCGATGCTCGGCCAGCGGCGGCGGTTCGATCAGGTGCGAAAGCCCGTCCAGCGCGCCATCGACGTCATCGCCACCGGCCAACCTCCCGATCAATTCTTCCCACTGCGCCGCGGGCACGGTATGCGTCGAAATTCCCGTATACGCCAAATCCGCTGCTTTCAGCCTTGCGCCACTCAGCGCCAGATACGTGCCGGTCTCGCCCGGAAGGCGCGGCAGGAAGAAGCTGCCACCCACATCCGGGAAGAGGCCGATTCCGGTTTCGGGCATCGCGAAGACAGCGCTCGTGTCGGCGAGACGGTGACTGCCATGCACCGAAACGCCCACGCCCCCTCCCATGACGATGCCGTGCAGTAACGCGACATACGGCTTGGGAAAGTGCTTGACAGCAGCGTTCAGCCTGTATTCGTCGCGATAGAAGTCGATCGCGTAAGGCGTGCCTGCCCTGCCCGATTCATAGAGCGCCCGAATGTCGCCGCCGGCGCAAAACGCCCGGTCGCCGGCGCCGCGGATGGCGACTGTTTTGATGGCCTTATCCGCTTTCCAGTGCGAAAGCCTGTCCCTCATCGCGACGCACATCGCGCGCGTCAGCGCGTTGAGCGCCCTGGGCCTGTTGAGCGTGATAAGGCCAAGTGCGCCTCGCCGCTCGAAGAGAATATCCTGCTCTTCGCCTGCCGCGCTCACTGCCGGAACACTTCCCGCGCGATGATCACCCGCATGATTTCATTCTTGCCTTCGAGAATCTGGAGAACGCGCAGGTCGCGCATCTACAACGCGCCAATGCGCTCATGGTCTAAAGAAGAACCGTCAAGGCGCCAAGAACAGTTTACGAGGAGGTCGGGAGAAGAAGCGACGGGGATTGCGCGCCGAAGGTGCCATGATTCTCATCGCCTCGCTGCCCCAATGAGGTCCTCGGCGCGGTATTCTTCTTGGCGTCTTGACGTCCTGGCGGTTACTTTCGAAGAGATCGACCAAGTGGCAGGCAAAGCGAGAAACCATGAGTGATCCATCCTTCCCCGCTCTCCGCATGCGCCGGTTGCGCCGGCATGAGTGGACGCGAAGGCTCGTGGCCGAGTGCACGCTTTCTCCGGCCGATCTGATCTGGCCGCTCTTCCTCATCGACGGAGAGAATCGGCGCGAACCGGTCGCCTCGATGCCGGGCGTTGAGCGCCTGACCATCGACCAGGCCGTCATCGCCGCGGAGGAAGCGGCCCGGCTTCGCATTCCGGTCATCGCGCTGTTCCCGCACACGGAAGCGAATCTCAAAACACCCGACGGGCGCGAAGCGCTCAATCCGGCCAACCTCGTCTGCCGTGCAGTGCGCGCCATCAAGCGCGCTGTGCCTCAAGTCGGCATTCTCTGCGACGTGGCGCTCGATCCCTATACCAGCCACGGTCATGACGGCGTGCTCGTCGATGGTTATGTCGGCAATGACGAGACAGTCGAGATCCTCACGCGTCAGGCCGTTCTGCAGGCGGAGGCCGGCTGCGACATCGTCGCGCCGTCCGACATGATGGACGGACGCGTAGGCGCGATCCGCGCGGCACTCGAAGCGCAGGGTTTCAGGGACATGCTGATTATGGCCTATGCGGCGAAATATGCCTCCGCGTTCTACGGACCATTCCGCGACGCCGTGGGATCCGCCAAAGCACTAACGGGTGACAAGCGTACCTATCAGATGGATGCCGCCAACAGCGACGAGGCCTTGCGCGAAGTCGCGCTCGACATCGCCGAAGGCGCGGACATGGTGATGGTCAAGCCGGGAATGCCTTATCTCGACGTGCTGCGCCGCGTGAGGGAGACATTCGATCTGCCGGTATTCGCCTATCAGGTGTCGGGCGAATACGCGATGCTGATTGGCGCGGCGGAGCACGGCTGGATCGACCGCGACCGTGCGATGCTCGAGAGTCTGATTGCCTTCAAACGCGCCGGCGCCTCGGGAATCCTCACCTATTTCGCCCGCGAAGCCGCGAAGCTGCTGCGCAGCCAGTGATCGTAGCCGTTGGCTTGCATTAATCGGGCAACAATGTCCTCATTGTTTACGCAACTGGGCCCCGCTCAGAATTCGAACGACAGTGCGTCGTTCCAGGATTCAAGGGCCGGTCCGAGGGCTTCTTTGAGCTGACCAAGCCACGGTTCGTAATTCCGCCAACGCCCGACCGAGTCGGTGAAGATCGGCGTCCGCACTTGCTCGTTGCTCGCCGAGTCGAATGCGCGGTTGTTGTCGTGGAAGCGCAGGCATCCCTCTTCAAATGGAAGCTCCAAATACTCAAGCAGGCGACGTATCTCGGTCTCCGGCTCCGCAATCACCCGCTCATAGTAAACACGATGAATCTTTCCCGGCAGCACGCGATCAAAATGTTCCATCGCGTCGACATAGTCCCGATAGTAGCGGCCCAGATCGCTGAGCCGATAGTTGAATCCCTGTCCGTGACCGAGAAGGGTCGTAAAGTTCGAAAAGCAGCAGGCCACCGGGTGACGCCGGACATCGACGATTCTGGCTTTCGGCAGCATGAGGTGAATGAGACCCACATGCCAGAAATTGAAAGGCTGCTTGTCGACGAAGAACGGGCGCCCGCGGGACCTGCGCCAGCGTGTGCTGTCCAGATAGTGCTCGCCCAGACTTCGCCATTTTTCGGCCCGGGGCATGTCGTACGTCTCGCCATTGCCGGACTGCGGCGTGGCGCGATTCTCGAGGTGCTGCGCAAGCCGGGGTACGTCGGACAACTCCCCTGCTCCTTCGACGGCCGAGTGGCTGGCGAGAATCTGCTCAACCAGCGTCGAGCCGGAACGCTGCATCCCCACAACAAAGATCGGCTCGGGCGAATTGCATCCCGAACCGTTGCGCTCGCGAAAGACTGATGGCGTGAACAATGTCCTGATTGCCGATGCCCGACTGGTCGCGCCGTCGGGATCGTAGACGACGCCGATCCTTCGGATCGCGTTTGCTTTCGCGTAGTGTTCGAAGGATTTTTCCCATAGCGCGAGATCGCCGAATGCCATGCCCAGAGCGAAGTGCAGATAGACACGATTGTCGGAGGACAGGTCGGAGCGCGCCAGCAGCGACTGCATGGCGTCGAGCTCGGCGCCGGCAAAGCAAACCCGCAGGCTCGCAAGGCTCCAATACGCATCGCCTCGTGCGGGCGACGTCGCGATCACGCTGCGATAGGCGGCTATGCTCTCCTCCCGCAGTCCCACCGTCCTCAGCGCATGGCCGAAGCGAACGCGCAATTCGCCCGATTCGGGGTAATCCTCCACCAGCCTTCGATAACAGGTCAGTGCCTCCGCGTGTCGGCCCGTCGCGGTCAGAACCACACTCTGCAAGTCACGATAGAGAATATTCTGCGGATCCCTCTGCAGGAGTACGTCCAGCTGCGCTGCCGCCGCGCGGGATTCGTTCTGTTGATGGAGTGCCTTGGCATAGACAAACCGCGCCGCATGGAAGTCGGGCGACCGCTCGAAGCATGGCGCAAGTAGCGCCGCGGCGTCTTCGAACCGGCCAAGACGAAGGGCCGTTTCTGCCACCAAACAAATGGCATCAAGATCCCCAGGGTGCTTTGCCAGGAACTTCGACAACAGCTGTTCCGCGCTATGCGGCCGATTGTCCGCCAGAGCGGCGGCCGCTTCCTTCAAGCGCGGATGGCGCAACGGTCGCACCGAGCGCAAATCCGCTCCAGCCCTGGCAAGATCGAAGTCGCTAGCCGAGTTTTTGGTCATCCCTGACTTGTGCAGAGTGCACGCTCTACGCTGCGGGTTCTGTCACGGCGGGATAAAGGTCGAGCACGGAACCGAGCGCCGACTTCAGCGGTTCCAGCGCGAACTCGTATTTTCGCCAGCTCCCGATGGCGTCCTTGAAGATCGGCATGCGCACCTGTTCCGAGCTTGCGGTGCGGACCGCCCGATCATTTTCGTAGAACGACAGACATCGTTGCTCGAAGGGCAGACCGAGATAGTCCAGCAGCCGCTGGATTTCCGTTTCGGAACTCTCCACCAGTTGTTCGTAATTGATTCTATGAATCTTGCCAGGCAGAACATCATCGAAATATTCCATCAGGTCTACATAATTCCGGTAATAGCCGCCGAGATCAGTCAGGCTGTAGCTGAACCTGAAAGCGCGCGAAAAAATCTGCTTGAAGTTGGCCACGCAGCAATCGAGCGGGTGCCGGCGAACGTCGACGATTTTGGCATTGGGTAGAATCAACTGAATGAAGCCCGCATAGGCGAAGTTGCTTGGCATTTTGTCGGTGAAATGGGGCCGTCCAAGTCTTCGAAAAATGCGGGTCTCCTCCAGGTACGTTTCTCCCATCGCGCCGAATGCGCCTGCGCTCATGCCGGAGAGCGAGTCGGGAAAACGCCCGGCGAGTCGCCCGGCGATCGCCTGGATATGCGGCAATTCCCTGGTTCCTTCAATGGCGGAGTGGCTGGACAGAATCTGCTCGACAAGGGTCGAACCCGAGCGCGGCAAACCAACGATGAAAATCGGGTCGTTCGCCGCACAGCCGGTTCTGGCGCGTTGACCAAAGAATTCCTGCGTGAAGACCGTCTTCAGCCGCTCAAATTCTTTTGTGGTCTGGTCAGCGTCGTAGTCGATGGTAGAGCGGTGAAGAGCGTTCCCTCTCCTGAAATTGTCGAACGCATTCTCATACTGCTCATCGTCCTCAAGAGCCTTGCCGAGGCTGAAATGCAGCAAGCACCGATTGCGAACCGTCAAGTCGGAACTAGCGAGCTGGGCGCGCATGGCGTCGATTTCCGGGCGAGAGAACCGGAATGTCTTGAGATTGGAAAGATTCCAGTACGCCTCCGCAAATGCCGGTTCCAGTTCGATAACTCTTCTATAGGCTGCAATACAGTCAGACTTCGCACCGGCGGCGCGAAGATCATTGGCGTAAACCATCCAGGCCCGAGGTTCATGTGCGGCCTCCTGCAGAACGTCCCTGTGGTAGTGTAGCGCGTCTGCATAGTCGCCCACCTGGCCCAGGGTGTACGCCATCATGCTTCTGTAGTTCAGATTTTTGGAATCGCGCCGCAAGAGTTCATCGAGCTGCGCTTTCGCCGGACCGAGCCTGCCTAGCTCGACAAGAAGCTTTGCATAGCTGTGTCTGGCCGCCGTGAAGTCGGGCGCAAGCTCCACGCATTTGCCGTAAAGCGTATGGGCGGCCGCGTAGTCGCACCTGTTCCACGCAATTTCCGCCAGCAGCTTGAGCGCGTTGACGTCTTTCGGGTGCGCCTGCAAGAACGTTCGCAGGAGCGAATCTGCAAGCACAAGATTATTGTCACGCGCAGCCGCAAAAGCTTTTTGCAATTCCGGATCGAATTCCGAGATCAACTTGTCGAAAGGCGAAGGCCCCGATCGGGCAGCATTCGGGGTCGGGTTGCCCGATTGCAACTCTGGTGCTGTCTCGCCCAATTTGGATACTGCCACGGAAGCTGCGAATGCGCCCTGGCCGGAGTGATGCAATTTCTAAATCTATGTGCCGGACGCGGCCACGTCGATCCGACGATTTCGAATTGCCACACACTAGTCCGCGTTGTCCAGCGGCGTGGTGGAGGGGTGGTGAAGGTGAGGCGGCGGCGGTACCGGGTCTGAAGTTGGTCCGCGTTACTCTCAAAGTGCGGACGCTTCGCGGATACGACGGTCTTGACGGGCATGGCGTGGATGCCCATAGCGGCGATCGGCGCGGAGCTGGCCACCTGGTCAAGCCGCAGGCAGGGCGCTTTGGATTTATCTGTCCCTGTCAACGGACCATTGGCCGTGGGACGCCGGGGATGGATGCGAAGGAGAAAGGATGGCCTGGACGTGGGAGTTCATGCTCGAGGTGTTTCGCAGCCTCGGCGGCACGGCGGACAACATCGTCCAGAAAAGCGGCCCGCGAGGCCGCGGAATATTTCCGATTGATCCGTCGAAGCCGATCCGCCTGCGCGTTCCACAGAATCTTCTGATCCCTGTGTCCGATGTGGAGTTCGTGGAGGACAGGATGAAGATCAAGGACTCGGCAATTGTGGGAAATCCCGAGCGAATATTTTTCGAGAATTACCAGGAGGCGTTTTCCTGGGGAAGCGTCGGACGCAACGAAGCCGCCGCCCTTATAGAGGCGCTCGATGATCTCCCGCCTGATGTCCGCGCTTTGCTGTCCTCAGATTTCACGATGAAACTGCGGCTCGAAGGCGGCAGTGTCGTCGAGCGGGCGCAGCGCCGGTTCCTGGACAGCAGGCAAATAGAAAAGGGTGCCGCTTGGGTCGTGATGCCGTTGATGGAACTGGTCAACCACGCGCCGACCGGCGTCCCTTACGATGTGAGCGATGGCGTCACGATCGAGGGAGTGTTTCCCGGAGAGGTACTCGTTTTTTATATGGACATGGATACACTTGGCATATTCCGGACGTTTGGCTTTGCGAGTCCGGAGCGCTGCGCCTTCAGCCTTCCGATTCAAGACCAAACCGGCCGGCGCAAGATTCTCGTTCAGCGAAGGATCAATTTCGACTCGAAGCTGGGCTCCTTCCAGGTTCCAGATTTTAGGATGGATGGCGATACGCTTGTGCTGTCCTGTCTGATGATTGGCGACGTTAAGTTTCCCAGATTGTCGAGAGGAATATTCTGCCGCGTCATGAAAGAAGCCGGAAAGCAAGACCCCGAAGAGGCGTTTGATGCAATTCTCCACCACAACAGAACCAAATTCCTCAAGCTGCTTGAAGCGCTTGAACCGTACGGGGGCGGATTGATACCGACGCTGAGAAAGGTGGTTCGCTATCAGCTCGAAGCCATGTCCTTTTGCATAGGTACGCGCGAGTTGTGACGCGCGATGGCGTCCGGGCGAAGCACAGCAACGGAAACGTGCACGCCACGTAGAGCCATCTTTTTCCGGCGTTGATCGTTAGCAGTCTGCTGAAAAACCTCGCCAGAGCAAAGGCGACGTTTTTCAGCAGACTGCTAGTCCGGTTCGGCGTGGACGCCAGGGTAGGCCGCAAGCACCGGTCCCAGCGCCTCCTTCAACGAGTCCAGCCACGGCTCGTAGTTCCGCCAATGCTCGACCGCGTCCCTGTAGATCGGCAGGCGCACCTGTTCTGCGCTCGCCGTTTTCACATGGCGCTCGGTCTCATAAAAGCGCAGGCATTCTTGTTCGAATGGCAGCTCCAGATAGTCGAGCAATCGCCTCACTTGCTGCTCCGGATTCTGCACCAGGTCCTCATAGAAGACCCGATGAATCCTGCCAGGCAGCACCTCGTCGTAATGCGCCATCAGCTCGACATAGTCACGGTAGCTCCGGCCAAGATCCGTCAGGTTGTAGGTGAAAATCTGTCCGCTTGTGTAGTGCTGTGCGAAGTTGGAGAAACAGCAGGCGAGTGGATGTCGGCGCACATCGATGATCTTGGCGTTGGGCAGGATCAGATGAATGAAACCGATCTCGTTGTAGTTTCTGGGCGCCTTGTCTGTGAACCAGGGGCGTCCGAGCTTTCTGCGGACGCGTGAGGTCTCGAGATAACGCTCGCCCAGGGCCTTCAGCTCGCCCAGATCGAGCATGTCGAGCACCTCGGGATAGTCCCAACCGGGGTAATTGTAATGAATATTCTTAGCCAGCATCAAAATGTCGGGAAGCTCACCAATGCCCTCGATGGCCGAGTGGCTCGAGAGAATCTGCTCGATCAGAGATGAACCCGATCTCGGCAGGCTGACAATGAAGATGGGTCCCGCCGTGGCGCATCCCGCAGCCGATCGTTCATCGAAGAAATCCCGCGTGAACAGCGCTTTGCAGTTCGACACATGCAATGATGCCCTGTCAGCGCTATAGCGTATGTCCGCCCGCCGGATTGCGTTGCCCTTGTCGTAGTTCTCGAACGACTCTGCATAGCGCCCAAATACCTCGCACGCTTTCCCCAGCGCAAAGTGCAGAAGGATCCGATCATCCGATGGCAGGTCTGGTCGTGCGAGCTGGGCCTGCATCACGCCGATTTCCGGTTCAGCGAAACGGAACGCCCTTTGACTGGCCAGCGCCCACCAGGCAGCGCCGAACCAGGGACAGCGCCGGATTACCTCCCGATAGGCGGCAATGCATTCGTCCTGTCTTCCAAGCGCACCCAGCGTTTCTGCGTAGTTCGTCCACGCAAGCAGTTGCGCGGGAAAATCGCGCACGATCGCCTCGTGCCAGCGCAGCGACTTCTCGAGTTGGCCATCCGCCACTAGCGCTGCGCCCATGAGGGTGCGATAGGCGGGATTTTGCGGCTCCTGGACCAGAATCCTCTCGAGTTCTGCGATTCCCTCTGGATTTTTGTCTAATGCGAGAAGTGCCACCGCGAAATTGTATCGCACCTCGGCGAAGTCGGGTGCCAGCTCGATGCAGCGTTCCAGAAGTGCTTCGGCGTCCGTCATGCGCTGATTGCTCAGCGCTATTTTGGCAAGGAGATTGATGGCGTCGACATCGTCGGGCTCGGATTCCAAAAATTCCAGCATCAAATCCTCCAACTTGCCGAGCCGGCGTGCCCCAGAAACAGCGACCGCCCCTTGCAATTGCAGATGCTCGTTCGCCGGCGCGGAATCCTGTACGGATGCGGCTTCTGGCCTCGGCAGAATTTCCATCGAGGCCTCGAGAATTGCTCTCGCGTTTTGAACATCGCCCGTTCTGCGCAAGGCGTCGGCCAGCAGAAGCAGGGCTTCGGGGCAGTCGGGAAACTCTTCCAGGAATTCGCGCGCCCGCCACACCGCGGCCCCGGGGTCGGAGACGAGCGATCGCTTTGCGCGGACGAGCTCCAAGGCAATTCGTGAGTGGTCGGCTTCCGCTGGAATTCGCACGGCTTCACCTTTCTGGGACAATGCGAGGCACGATTCCGGCTGCGCTCCACCGGAACATGCGAGGCGTCGACGGTCTCGGGCGTGTGTTCATCCAAATTTTTCTCAAGGTGCGGAGGTCTCGCGGACCAGTCAGCGTCGACGGGTGCGGGTGCCCACAGCGTCGGCCGACTACCCGACGCGGAGCCGGACAGCCGGTCGATGTCGAAGGCAGGGCACTTCGGATTTGTCCTGTCAACAGATTATTGGCGTTGGCCGCCGGGGTTGGATGCGAGGGAATAGGGATGGCCCGGGCGTCCAAGTTATGGCCCGGGCGTCCAAGTTAATGCTCGAGGTTTTCCGCAGCCTCGACGGCCTAGCCGGAAATATCGTCCAGACGGACGGCCCGCGAGGCCGCGGAATATTTCCTCTGCCAAAAGGGCGATGTCGATGATCGTCTCGGCTCCGCCCAGCACTGCCAACGGACATGGCAACAAAATCTCATCGAGGGGATTAACCGTCTTGCCGCGCCGGCGCGGCCCGCCAAATCTTCAAAATGCTTCGGAAAATCAACGCTCTGAGCAAGCACCCCACATTCCACCCCCAAACATTTTCGTCGCCTCCTCCAACCGAATCCGGACAGCTCGACAGTGCCGGATACTTCGTCGCCCGATTGCCCGGAAAAGCTCGCAGCGTTGCCACCGTCGAATTGAGAATGCGACGCCAGACCATTCGTTGACTCGCTGATCGTTGACTCGCTGATCAGTTTTCCGTAAAGTTGGAATACAAACGGGGTTTCCCAGACTGGGGACCTGGTGTTTTGCAAGGGGGTTCTTCAAATGAATAAGACAGCACTTCTTGTTACATCCGCTCTCGTAGCGGTGGGTTTCAGCGCAACAAGCTTTGCAGCGACCAAACATACGGTCCAGTCCACGGTAGCCGTCAAAGGCTTTGTACCGAGGCAGCTGCCAGTCGTGCCTGCTGGGAAAATCAAACACACTGTGCTCAGCACGCATAGCTTCTATGGCACGGCGTTTACCGGGTTCGATACGGTCGGAACCCAGCAAGTCGTAGTAGCAAAGAGTAGCAGCACGCTCGCCATGAGCGCGATGAGCCAATATTGCGCCTTTTCTGGCTCATATGGCCAACACCAGATGTCGCTCGTCACGCTGGTTGACGGCACCTATGTGGACTTCGGCCCGTACGCGGGCGCGACGCAGAATTCGGCGATCTGCAACCTTGCGAACTGGCAGGGCATCTATCCTGTCGGCGCAGGCACTCACACCGTGACGTTCCAGGATTACGTGGACTCAGGCTCGGTGCCAATTGAACGTTCCACCGAGCGCACGGACGTGGTTCACTGAGGTTCGGCAGAAACTCTATCGTTGTTCAACGATGCGTTGTGATGGTGGCGAGGAACTCCTCGCCACCATTTTTCTGGCTGCACCAGTCGGGATTGCGCCCGATGACAGCGGCATGCGCAGTGGACTTATGATCGGCGCACACCGTTCGGACACGGGACTATTCGATGAATTCGGGCTGGCGACCAAAGCCTGAGCCAGATGGTGCCGTGGGCACTGTCCCGAGCGATGACGAATTCGAACAGGCCGCCGCGGCCCTACGCTTGGAGCGGCCTCTGCGGCATCCCCGATTGCGGGACGCCGCCGCGTTTCTCGCGGCAGACACCCCGGACCTCGCGCAGAACGCACTCAAGCAATACCTGAAAGAGCATCCGCAGGACGCGGAGTCTCTCAATTTGATGGCCGAGGTCAAGATTCGCCTCAAGCGCAACGATCTGGCCGAAAATTATCTCGAACAGTGCCTGCAACTCGCGCCAGACTTTGCCGCGGCTCGCTTCAGTTATGCCAACGTGCTGCTTCATTTGAACAAGACGTCGGCGGCGCTCGCACAGCTCGAAAAACTGCTGGACGCGCAGCCCCGGAATCCGCTGTTTCGCAAGCTGAAGATAGCTGTACTCGAATGGATGGGAGAATTTGCCCAGTCGATAGCATCCTGCCGGGGCCTCCTCGCAGATTACCCCGACCGGCCCGATGTATGGGTGCGCTACGGCCATTCGCTGAGAGGCATGGGTCTTCAGGACGAATGCGTCGCCGCGTACCGCAAGGCGATCGAGCTCGATCCTTCTCACGCAGGCGCATACTGGAGCCTGGCGAACCTGAAGACATTTCGCTTCGCGCAGGACGAAATCGACGGCTTGCAGGCCCTGCTGGCACGGTCCGACGTCACCGCCGACGTCCGCACCTGCCTGCATTTTGCGCTCGGCAAGGCCTATGCCGACATGAAGCTTTACGCGCAATCGTACCAGAATTACGCCAAAGGAAACGCGCTCTACCGCCTGCGCATCGACGACGATCCAGACATCCTGACCGAACATGTCGGACTGACCAAAGACGTGATGACCGTCGAGTTTTTCCGCCAGCGCGAGGGCTTCGGCTATGGCGCGCGCGATCCCGTCTTCATCGTCGGCCTGCCACGGTCGGGTTCGACGCTCGTCGAGCAAATTCTCGCCAGCCATTCGGCAATCGAGGGGGGCAAGGAACTGCCCGACCTTTTGCTGCTGTGCAGGGATCTGGAATCGCGAGTCGCTCCGCTCCACGGCACCCACTATCCCGGCGTGCTCCGCAAGCTCGACGCTTCCGCACTGCGCGCGCTGGGCGAGCAATACCTGCAATCCACCCGGGTGTACAGAAAGCTCGGACGGCCATTCTTCACCGACAAGATGGGCGCCAACTATCTGCATATCGGGATGATCCATCTGATCCTGCCCAACGCCAGGATCGTCGATGTGCGCAGGCATCCTATGGCTTGCTGCTTCTCCAACTTCACGCAACATTTCGACAAGGGACAAACCTACTCCTACCGCCAGACGGATTTGGGCCGGAGCTATCGGGACTATGTCGATCTGATGGCGCATTTCGATCGCGTGTTGCCAGGCAAGGTCCTTCGCGTCTTCTACGAGCAGCTGGTTGAGGATCCGGAAACACAAATTCGCCGTCTGCTGGACTATCTGGAATTGCCGTTCGAAGAGGCGTGCCTGCAATTTCACAAGAACGATCGTTTCGTGACCACAGTCAGTTCCGAGCAGGTTCGGACCCCGATTTTCAGGGACGGGCTGGAGCAGTGGCGCCACTACGAGCAATGGCTCGGGCCGCTGAAAGCAACTCTAGGTCCGGTGCTCGACGCCTATCCCGACGCCCCCGCGTTCGAAGCCGGCGGCAGTTGATCCGTCTCCGCGTTAAGAATTTAGCCAGCTGAATGTTGGTCGCCAAGCCACTGTCGACCGCTCGGCTTGCGGACCCTGGCCGGTCAGGCTAATCAGACGCAGAAGTTTTGTTGGATTTGGGGCCGGGCATGCGCAACACCATTCTCGCTGGCTTGGCGGTAGTTGTCGTGATCGCCGCGGTTTTTGCGGCCGTGCATTTTCACCATCGGGTGGCAAACAATTTACGCAGCGGGGTGCACCCGACTAAAGTTGCCCCACGCCTTGGGCCGGGATTTGTCGGAACGCAGCACATCGGAGCATGGACGCTCACATGCATAAAGGCGAAGCCGCTGCCTGCATGGGCCAGGGCGATGATGACTCCGGCAGGCGGACATTTGCCGCCGCCCGACAAATCCTCGCATTGCCACCTGATTACCCGCCTCAGCGATCCCCACAATCCCGCGCGGTGGGCCGACATGCTGTTCGTGCCCATCGCGAAAACCCACATTCTCAATACCTACTGGAAGATTGCGCCCGGATTTTTGTCGCCGGGAGAGTGGACGGACATGAAGTTGGATCAGGCGGACATCAAGGTTCGGGTTCTCCTGTGCGGAAAGAACGATTGCGTTTTAGTACCCACGATACGGGGCCAGGATCCCTCGAAAATGACGAAGACGGCCGGCCAGCGGGTGCTGGTGGCGAAGAGCGCTGTTCTGATATTTCCGGCCGATGAAAATGAAAAGGCGGTGGCGCTCACGATACCCACGGACGGTCTCCAGGCCGCCGTGGCTGCAATAAGCCGGATTGAACCGATAAATAGCGTAAGCATGCATTAGGGCGCCGCTTTTCAGTTCGGTTGTGAGAGAAACATCAGACGCAGCGCGTCGCGACGGAAAGGTCGATCCGTGCGAGCTGCGCGAATTTTGTTCTCCGGCCGCGTCTTGCGCACAGGTGGGACCGATCGCGTAAGGAAGTTGCGGGTCCTTGGAGATCACACCGGTATTCAATGAAGCAGATGCGTTACGTCAATTCCTTGTGCGGAGGTCGGTTGCCGTGTTGTCAAGCTTGGTCTCGGCGTGGCTGCCAGCTCCACATCGACATGCCGGAGCCTTTCCGGAAAGTCCACGAGTTCCCAGGCCGAGAGAATGCGGCGCCGTTAGGCCCCAGTTCGCAGTTACATCCTGAATTGTGCCGCAGACGGAGTGCGGTTTGTGGCAATCGGCCAAACAGATGATTGGATTGTCCGGCAGGCCCGATTCGGTTAAGCGCCGCGCAACAGGTTCGCCGGGTCGCGGGCGAAATAGGTGAGGATGCCTGACACGCCGGCCGGCCGCGCGCACCGCCAAATGATGGCTCAATCACGCGACTGTGCGGTTGGCGGTCTTGCAAGTGGCAGCGACCGGCGCAAGACTTTCGGCGCATCATTGATGGAGCGTTCCATGCGCGTTCGATTTGTCACACTAGCCGCCGTACTTGCGACATTGGCGCCCGCGGCGGCATTAGCCGACCAGGCTTCGCCCTTTGTCAGCCCCGCTTCGACCGTGCGCCCAGGAGAATCTCTCCTTTGCGACTTTTACTACCACGAAGGAGACGTCATCCGGCGCCAGGACTGCCGGACCAAAGATCAGTGGAATCGGCTGCGCCTCGAAACACAACGTGAAATCAGCGAATTCCAGATCCGCAGCCTGGTCCAGCACTAACCGTCGCGGGCGTACCCGCTCAATGTTGCGCGCGGACAAACAGGCTGCGCAGGAGAATCTCGGCGCGCGAAGGCAGCACGTGAAGTCCCGAGCGTCGCTGCCCGAGATCCACAACGTTTTCCAGAATCAGCATGGCGAGGCCGTGGACCGCCGCCCACACTGCGAGTCCTAACGCCGGGTCGTTCAGAGCAGTGCCGATCTCTGTTCCGACGGCGTCTGCGGCGGCCGCCAATTCGGGAAACGCATCGCGGTTGGGCAATTGCGGTCCGAACATCAGGCGCACCAGCGCGGGCCGCCGCGCGACGAAGCGCATATAGGCGGCGCCGATGCTCGCGATGCGGTCGTCTTCAAGACCTGGCCGCGAGCCGGCGGCGACAAGCTCGCCGCGAAGCTCCTCGAAGCCTTCGCTGGCCAATTCGACAAGAAGTGCCTCGTGGCTCGCGAAATGACGGTAGGGGGCCGCGTGGCTGACGCCCGCCTGCCGCGCCACTGCGCGCAGAGTGAGGGCAGAGAGTCCTTCCTTTTCCAGAATCGAGCGTGCGGCATCGCGCAAGGCATTGTGAAGATCGCCGTGGTGATAGGGGCGCGCCGGCGCGATCACAAGCGCCCCTGCCGGAGCGCTTCGGTGCGCGCGAAGAGGCTGGACGTATCCCAGCGCTTTCCTCCCATTTGCTCCACCTCCCCGTAAAACTGATCGATCAGCGCCGCCATCGCCAGCGAAGCGCCGTTGCGCCGCGCTTCGTCGAGGCAGATGGCCAGATCCTTGCGCATCCACTCCACCGCAAATCCATGTTCGAAATGGCCGGCCAGCATGGTCTTGTGCCGGTTTTCCATCTGCCAGGACTGCGCTGCGCCTTTCGCGATCACGTCGATAGCACCTTGCGGATCGAGGCCCGCCGCGCGGGCAAAGCTCAATCCTTCCGACAGCCCCTGCACGATTCCCGCTATGCAGATCTGGTTGACCATCTTGGTGAGTTGCCCCGCGCCAGCCTCGCCCATAAGCTGGCTGTGCCGCGCGTAGATGCGGATCACCGGCTTGACCCTTTCAAAATCCGCTTCGCTCCCCCCGCACATGATGGTGAGTTGACCGTTCTTTGCGCCCTGCTCTCCCCCGGACACCGGCGCGTCGACAAAACCGAGACCGCGTGTGCGCGCCGCAGCCGCCAGTTCCCTGGCGATCGCCGCGGATGCGGTCGTGTGATCGACGAACACCGCGCCTTTTTTCATCGCCTGGAACGCGCCGTTCCCGCCCCGGGCGACGGCGTCGATATCGCTGTCGCGCCCAACGCAGGCGAGCACGATGTCCGCATTTTCCGCTGCGGCCGCCGGTGACGGTGCTGCCTTGCCGCCATACTCGCTCACCCAATGTTGCGCTCTTGCAGCCGTGCGGTTGAACACGGTCAGCGCGTGGCCCGCGCGGGCCAGATGGCCCGCCATGGGATAGCCCATGACGCCCAGGCCGATGAAAGCGACGCATTGCGCCATCGTGGCTCGTCTCCCTTCGCACGAAGGGAACAGTTAACCGCCAAGCCGCCAGGCCGCCAAGGTGCCGAATGAAAATTGTACCACAGAGGCACTGAGGACACTGAGGAAGGTTTTGCGCACATGTGGTCGGGTTTAACCCGACCATCCCGCGCGATACCTCTTCCTCAGTGTCCTCGGTGCCTCTCTGGCGAATCTTCTTTCTTGGCGTCTTGGCGGTTTCGCGGCTTCGCTGGTCAGCCCTACTCCATCACCTCAATCTCAGGCGGTTTCTGGAGTAGCGCGGGTTGGCGCATGAAGAACAGCACGAAGAGGGCGGGCAGCGAGATGAAGAACATGAACAGGAAATCATTCGCATAGGCGATGATCTGCGCGTTGTACTGCACGATTGAATCGAGCTGCGCCAATCCGAACGGCAGATTCGGATTCCACATCATGCTCGGCGCATTCACGGACAGTGCGCGATTAAAAGGACTCACATTGCCGGCGAGCTGCGCGTGCATAGTCTGAATGCTGTTGGCGAGCATGGTGGTGGTGATCGAGACGCCGACGGCGCTGCCGACATTGCGCATGAGATTGAACAGCGCCGAGCCGTCAGTGCGCAGCGCGGGCGCAAGAGTCGCAAAAGCGATCAGGTTCATCGGTACGAAGATCAGGCCCATTCCGATGCCCTGCACGAAGGAAACGAAACAAAGCCACCACGCCGCGACGCCCGGCGTCCAGTGGGACATCTCCCACAGGCTCCACAGAAGCAGTGCCGTCCCCACAGCCATCACGTGGCGCGCGTCGAGGCGCATGGCGAGGCGGCCCGCGAAGACCATCGAAAGCATCGTGCCTATGCCGCGCGGCGCCATCAGCAATCCCGTCTGGGTGACCGAGTACCCGGCGAGATTTTCGAGATAGGGCGGCAGGAGAGCCGAACTCGCGAGCATGATCAAGCTCACGAGCAGCATCAGGAAGAGCGCGGTGACGAAATTGCGGTCCTTGAAGATCTCGCGCGGCATGAAGCTTTTCTGTGTCGTGAGGATGTGAACTACGAAGAGATAGAGTCCGAGGCCCGCCAGCAACGCGTAGATCACGATCTCGCTTGAGGAAAACCAGTCCTTCGTCGTGCCGCGGTCGAGCATCAGTTGCAATGCCGCGAGGCCGATTCCGAGCATCGCAAAGCCGAACCAGTCGAATTTGAGGCTTTCGTCGCGGTGCGTGTCGCGCAGGAACAGCGAGATTCCGGTGACGGCGGCGATGCCGAACGGCAGGTTGACGTAGAACACCCAGCGCCAGTCATAGGCGTCGGTCAGATATCCGCCGAGCGTCGGGCCGAGGATCGGCCCCACCATCACGCCCATGCCCCAGATCGCCATCACCGTGCCACGCTTCGACGCCGGATAAAGATCAAGCATGATCGATTGCGAGAGGGGGGCGAGCGCCGCGCCGAACGCGCCCTGGACCAGGCGAAAGATGATCATCTGGTCGAGTGTCTGCGCCGCCCCGCACATCATCGATGCGACGGTGAAACCGGTGAGGCTGACGATGGCAAAATTCTTGCGCCCGAAGCGCGCCGCGATCCAGCCCACCGGCGCAGTCATGATCGCTGCGGCGACGATGTAGGAGGTGAGGACCCAGGTGATCTGGTCGCGCGAGGCGGAAAGGCTGCCCTGCATGTAGGGGAGCGCGACGTTGGCAATCGTACTGTCGAGGGCCTGCATCAGCGTGCCCGCCATTGAGCACAACATCACGATGCGAAGTTCGAGCTTCGTCGTATAGGCTTCGTGAGTAAGTCCGGCAGCGCGCATCAGGCAGATAAAATCGGAACACAGTGGACGCGGAGGTTGCGCAGGGGACACAGAAGAAGTATGGCGCGCGCCGCGCGCAATTCTGCTCTCAGCTTGTTCCGCGCAACCTCCGCGTCCACTGTGCTAAAATCTTCCTGTAGTCTCATAGGTCAACCAACGCTGGTACGTCATCCGTAGAGCATGCGGAACCAGCGGCGGTGGCCGGTGTCGATGGTGACATAGGTGCTCATGCCGGCACGCAGCGGCGGATCGCCCGGCTTGAGATTGAGCCTGATTTTTACCGTGACGCGCTGGGTAACCTTGACCCAGTTGCCGCTCGCGTTTTCGGCCGGCAGCACCGAAAAATCGGAGCCCGTCGCCGGACTGATGGAATCCACCTCGCCCTTCCAGGTTCTTCCCGGATAGGTATCGACAGTGACATCGACAGGATCGCCATGATGCACATGGGTCAGATCGGTCTCCTTCATGTTCGCTTCGACCCATGTGTTGCTGGTGGAGACGAGCCCGACGGCGCTCGTTGTCGTGAAGGCGGAGAGCGCAGAAATGACCAACGTTCCGGGCTGGAGCGAATCCACTTCGGTTACGATGCCGTCGAACGGCGCGCGCACGATGGTGTGATCGAGCTGCCGCTGCGCCTCATCAACCTGCGACTGCGCGGCGAGATATTGCGGAAGCAGTTCGACAGGCGTGGTGATGTTGCCGCCGAGCTTTGCGAGCTGCACCTGCGCCTGCTCCCTCAGCGAAGCGAACGTGCTCTGCGCTGTGGCCAGCGTGTAATGCGCCTGGTCGTATTGCGCCTGCGCGATGCTGTTGGCGCGCAGCAGCGCCACGTAGCGGTTGAAGGTGACCTGATCAAGCGCGACCTGGGACTGCTGCGCGGCGATGTCGTTGAGCATACGCGCGTAGTCGTCCTTCATGGACAGCAGCGTCATCCGCGTCTGGCCGAGATTGGCTTTCGCATTGTCGAGCGCGATGCGGAATTGTCTGGGGTCGATGCGGAACAGCACCTGCCCTTTCGTGACGTGCTGGCCCTGATGCACGTCCACGTCGGTGACAAGGCCGGAGACATCGGTCGACACCATCAGCTGCGCGGCGTGCACGTAGGAATCGTCGGTGCCGATGTAGCGGTCGCCCATCAGCCAGAAGGCCAGCGAGGCCGCGGCCACAATCGCGACGCCGCCGATCATCAGCACGCGGCGGAGCAGCGTCCGGTCCGCCTTCAGGCGCGCAATCAAGCCCGGCGCAGTGGAGACCCGATCTGCCGCCACATATGGCGAAACGAGAGCGTCTGTTTGAATCGCAGCCACGTTCCTATTCTCCCACCGCAATCGGCGCAGGCTCCGCCGTCAGATTGTTCTTCATGCACAACAGCGCATCGATCATGGTCGCGCGCGCGGTTGCATCGACGCCGTCGAACAGTTCGGCACCGAGCACTTCGCGCGTCCTGGAAATCTCGTCGAGGATCGGTTGCGCCGATGGCAGGAGGTGCAGCCGCCACACCCGGCGGTCTGAAGGATCTGGCCGACGCTCGACCAGTGCGCGTGCTTCGAGCCTGTCGATCAAGCGGCCCACGCTGATTGGCTCGACTTCTAGAAGCGACGCCATCTCGATCTGCGACAGCCCGGGTTGTGCGTTCAGACGGGCCAGAATCACCCATTGGGCCCGGGTCATGCCGCGGGCGCGGGCGCGCTGGTCGAACCGCGTGCGCAGAAGCCGCGCCACATCGTGGAGGAGAAGCATCAGGTCGCGATCGAATTGTTGCACTGCACTATCCACTGATCAGAGAGAATATAAGCAACGCTATTATAGCGCACAGGATGTATTATGGGTTAACGTGGATGCTGGAGCAACCGTGATTTCTCACGGTTTTCCTCCCCCAACGTGGGGGAGGAAAAGAGAGAGCGGATCAGCCGCAGGCGGCAGAAGCGCTCAATCTGCTTCCCTGTCCGCCAGTCCCACATAGCGGCCCCGATAAAAAACCAGGGGCGCGCCCGCCTTACGGAAGGAAAACCGCAGCACGCGCCCCAGCAGAATCGCGTGGTCGCCGCCCTGATAAACGGATTCTCGCTCGCACTCGAAGACCGCGAGGGCTTCGGCCAGCGCCGGAGCACCGAGCTCGGTCGGCAAGAGTGCAATCCCGTCGAGGCGATGCTCCCCTCGCCTCGCGAGCCTGGCCGACAGGCTGCGATGGGCGGCGTCGAGGATGCTGACCGTGAATCCGCGCGCGGTCATGAAGGTCTCGCAGCGGTCGGAACCCCGGCCGACGCACCACAACACCAGCGGCGGATCGAGGGAGACCGAGGTGAACGAATTGACGGTGATCCCTTTGGGATGAAGATCGTGACTCTCTGCGGTCACCACCGCCACGCCGGTGGGAAAACAGCCCAGGGCAGTGCGGAACGCACGCGTGTCGAAGGTCATGAAAATCCTGCCCAGGCGACGAATCAGGCCTGCGCGTTGCGGGCCGCCCAGATATTCTGAACCGTCAGGCGGCCAATCGCCAGCCAGCCGGCCGCAGCCGTGGCCAGGAGCACCAGACCAACCGCCTCCAACTGCGACGCAGCAGACAACTCGGTAGGGGCGTGCATGAGGAGCAGAAAGGGCGTGAACGGCGGAACGTACAACAGCCAGCTCTCCCGGGCGCCAAACGCGCAGGCGAGGGCGACGAAGAACGCGGCCAGCAGAACCGCGAACATGGGGCGCGACAGGTTCTGTGCGGTGGACACGTCGCGTGCCGCTGCTCCCAGTCCGAATGTGACCGTTCCGAAAAAGAGCCAGGCGAGCAGATAGATCGCGGCGGCGCGCAGGAGCGATGCGGGCGAAGCGAGATGCGCAAGTACATGCGATACCGCGTCCTCTCCGCGCGGGGCCAGCGCCGACAAAGCCGCCATGCAGCCAAGCCACACCACAAAGACCAGCGCCGAAATCGCGCCGACGCCCACCAATTTTCCGGCCATGATTTCCCAGGGCCGCACCGCCGACAACAATCCTTCCAGCGCACGATTGGCGCGTTCGCGGACGACGGCCTGCAAGAGCATACCAAGAGATCCCGTCAGCGTCAGCCACAGGATTGCCACCATAACGAATCGCGAGGCCGCGGCGTCGTCCCCGCCGGCCAGCAAAGAATTGCCGGCTGCTTCGCGCACAGTAATAAGCGGTGCTTGCCCGTGCGCTCCTGATGCTCTGCCTTCTTCAAGATTGCGCTCCAGGGTGCGCGCGACGAGCAAGTGTCCCTCGGCTGTGAGCGGAAACCGGCTGCTGAAGCGCATCATGACTGCATTGTCGATGCGCTGGAGCGTCAGCGAGGCACGCTCGTTCTTCGCGACGAAACGGAAATGCCTGCTCTCGAGCCGGCCGGCATCGCTGAGCGCAACCAAGGCAGATCGTGCGAGTACGGGATCTTCCGCATGAATTGCAACGGCAACTGTCGCAGAGCTGCCGGCAGCCGGTGCAAGCGCGAAAACGGCGGCTGTCAGAAGTGGACCTGCGGCCAGCGCGAGCCAGAAACTCAGCGTGGCGACGTAGGTGCGGAATTCGCGTTCGGCAATCAGAAATGCGCCCGAGCTCATCGCACGTCCTTAAAATAGACCTGGCGCGAGTCGATTACGCACGCGGCTCATGAATTCGGCATACCCCGGATCCCTCACCAGAACTCTTTCTTCCGCGAGGGCGCGCGCAACAATAAGGATCACGGTCGCAACGTAGAGCGCGAGATTCCACCAGAGCGGGTTATTCAGCAGGAATCCCACATAGACGAGAATGTAGCCGGCATACATGGGATGCCTGACGAGATTGTACGGTCCCGCCCGGACGATCCCGCGGTTCGCGGCCGCGACGCCGAAACTGCGCCGCAACATCAATTTGGAGGTGATTGCAAGGAGCAGGCCAGCCAGCATGCAAGCCGTCCCCACAAAGGTGGGGAGAAAGGGATGCCCGCCCGGCCTGGCGAAAAGGGCCAACGCCGTTCCACCGAGCGCGATCGCCCAGTCGAACGGACGAAGTGTAAACGCCGTCGCGTCGCGGCGTATGAGGATGAACAGGACGACCAGGCCTTCGGAAATCACTGCGAGAATGTTGGAAGGTTCCAGCGCAATGCTTCCCCACACGCGCACCGCATAGGCCGCAAACAGCAGAAGAACGAATATCCGCTCCCCGACATCGACGGCCCGTTGCAGCTGTCCTTCCACCCGAGGCGAAATCGTCATGCTCATGCGGCTCTGTGCGGCTTCGACCGGTCGGTGGATTCGGTATCCGCCAGTTGCCAGAATGCAGCTTCGAGATCGGGCTTGATCGGTTCGAAGCTGAATATCGACACGGCCCGTTCGGCCAGCGCCTGCAGGAGCGTCGGGTGTGTGACCGTTGGTGGCAGCATCACGCGCAGACGGGCAGCCTCCCCAAGACTCGAGCCAAGCGACTGGACATAGCCTCCCAGCATTTTCGTTGTGGCCGCAAGTCCCCTGGCATCGGCTGTCACTACGATCGCGCCATGCGGCGCCAACGCTGAGGCACCGGCGAGCGTGCCCTCGAATACGGTGCGACCGTTCGCCAGCATCACGACGCGATCGCAAAGATTCTCGGCCGCCGGCATGGAATGCGTCGAAAACAGGATCGCGCCGCCTGTTCCCCTGAACTCGGCCAGCAACGACAGCATGTCAGACTGTGCGATTGGATCGAGGCCGGACAGAGGCTCGTCGAGCAGAAGCAGGTCCGGCTTATGCACGAGCGCGCAGAGAACCTGCACGCGCTGCGCGTTCCCCTTCGAAAGCGATCCGACGCGTGCGTGTTGGCGGCCGCCAAGTCCGACGCGCGCGAGGAGCCTGTCGGCGGCCACAAAGGCATCGTACCGGTTCATGCCCTTCAGCCGGCCGTGAAAAGCGATCGCGTCACGCGCGCGCTCGTGCGGAAACAGACCGCGTTCCTCGGGCATGAAACCGACGCGCCGTCTCACAGCCTTGTCGGCCCTGGCACCAAAGAGACGGACATCTCCACTATCCGGCCGAAGCATCCCTAGAACGCAGCGCAACGTTGTGCTCTTGCCCGAACCGTTCGCGCCGATGAACCCCGTGATCGACCCGGCCGGCACAGACAACGACACGTGGGAAATTCCGGCGCCGCCCGAAAAACGCTTCGCGAGTGAGATGACCTGGAGCGCGCAAGATGAATCCGGCATCCCCGCATTAGCACACGGTCGAGTTTACGGTTGGCTAACGTGAATTAACAGGGCGCCTCAGGGAAAGCAGGCGGACGCAGATAGCGGAACGGAAAGATCGACCACAACCGCATCCAGCGGAATGGTCGCCGTAGCGGTCACCTGATTGCCGCAGCTGCCCGACTTCGAATAGCTGAAGGTGATTGGCAAAATATTGGGCCCATTGTAGTGGCTGATGCCGTAGCTCTGAACCGTGCTCTGGCTATTGCATACCGTCGGCGTCACCGAGGCGCAGCGCGCGGCGGCCTCTGTTGCAAATTGCAGCGTCTCGTTGGCCCAAACGGCGAAAGACAACCCCAGCGTTCCGAACACCAGCGCGAGAAAGACGATCAGCACCAGCGCGAACTCCGCCGCGGTTTGGCCGTTCTCGTCTTTGCAGAATGCGAGTCGCGCCTGCATCGTCAGTTCAACCGCGTCCAGGCCGTCCGCACGATCGGATTCGTGAGCAGACTCACAACCGAGACGCCAGTGAAGACCGCCGTGTAGGTGCAATCTGCGGTGACGAGAACGTAATCGCCGGCCAGTTGCCCGTCACTGCATGTCGGCCTGCTGCTGAGCGAACCGGTGACGACGAGAGCTCCCGACGAATTCACACAATAATAGTTCTCGCTTGTTGAAATCAGGCTGACCTCGGTTCCCAGTGGTGTGCTCTGCATCGCCGTGCTGATCATGGTGGAAACATTGGGACAGTTGTTTCCCACCGTGACGGGAGTGTTGCAGTTGCTGCCCCCAACTGCCGCCCAAACCGCCTGCGCGCCAACCTGGGTCGCGTTATCGAGCTCCATGCGCTGGTAAACGTAGTTGCCCAAGTCCACCACGTTTAGAATGGGAATTGTCAGCAATGTCAGTACAACTGCAAATTCGGCCGCAGCTGCGCCGCTTTCGTCACGCCGAAAGCGCATCCGGAACCAACCGCTGGCAGGAACACGCCGGCGAAGCGTCATTGGACCAGCGCCTGACGGGTAGTCAGAACGGTCGGCACGCCATTCAATCCCGCCTGGGCGCATTGGCTTGTCGGATTGGTGAAGATCGAGCCGCTGCCGTTCACGCCCATTGTGTAGGCGACGAATGCCAGGCAGGCGAGGCCGCCAGTTCTCAGGTCATTGACGATCGCGCCCTTGAAGGTCAGGTTCGCAAAGGGCGCATAGATCAATCCGGTAATGTCGAAGGTGGGACTGCTGCCGGAATAGGTCGGGCTTGTTTGCGTGGTGAGCAACGGATCCTGGTACAGCGACACGCCGGACCATGGGCCCGACGTCGGCGCACTGAATTCGACCGTCCCGGAACCCGTTATGAAGCCTGCCGAGCTGCCGCTGGTGCCGGAAAAAACAATCGTCAGACCATAACTCACGCCCGGGGTGGTCAAGGTGCCAGTCAAAGCGATATTGCCGCCGCCCTTGATCAGCAACACCGTGCCCGGCGATGCGGTGTTGATGGTCGTGGTTCCAGTTGGGATAGTCAGATCGCCGGTAATCGTGATGCAGGCGGCACCACCCGGGTTCAGTGTCGTCCCGCCCTTTGTCGGCGAAATTATGGTCGTGCAGCCGGTCAGGGGATTGTTGGCCAGCAGATCCTGGTAGGGGTCTGACTGCTGGATGGCGCCCGTCTTCTGGACCGTGCCGCAATTGTTGGTCGTGCCGACCGTGATGGACTCGTTGAAGCCGCCACCGTGTCCGCTGCAATCTGCGCTCCAGTTCGAAAACAAATCGCATCCATTGGCAGTGAAGTTCGGTCCCCCCACGAGCGTGAATCCGCCGCTGGATGAGAGCGTAAGCATGCAGTCGTCTGTGCCGCTCGGGGAACGAGCAAATGCAGTGGCCTGAATCAACTGACGTCCGCCATAGCCCGCAGTGCCTGCGTAGCCCAGCACTTCGGACAAATAGAGCGGGACGGTTTTGGTGATTGTGACCTGATAGCAATTGCTGCCGGTCGCGGGCGACGGACACGTCGCATTGTTGATAGCAGTTACGGTCGTATTGTTCGCGCCGTTCGTAAATCCGTAATTCGCGGCGACGGACTTGGCCTCGGCGCTCCATGTCGGACAATTGGAGGTGCATGCGGACGTGTCGCCATTGGCCGCAGCGGCGAGCACCGCCGAATCGGCTGTGTTCTGCATTGCGCGACGGATGAGAAACCAGCTTGACGTCTCGGCCGCCAGGCTCATCGCCCCGATCAGCGGAACAAGAAGAAGTGCGAAGAGTGGACTGATATTGCCGCGTCTGCCGCAGCAGAATTTGCGCAAGCCGCGGGCTATCGCGCCATGACGGCCAGAAATGCCAACGACCATCGCCCACTCCCCTTGTGGGGAGCTCCCCCCTTCAGCCAATCCTTAATTTTAGGTAAAAGCTGGGGTCGGCGCAACGATATGAGCGATTTTTTCGGCTGATTTCGGGCGCAAATTGTTAACGTGCCCCCAAAGGGACGACGGCCGCTTGGGGATTACCCAAGCGACGAACGAGCGTTAGCACTGCAATCAATCCGACAATCGACACGCCGATGTCCCACCATAGGAGCTGAGGGGCGTTCTGAAGCAGAATTCCCGGGCTGTTCTTGAAGATGTCTCCTGCAGAGACGACCGCCACCGCCCCCATGTAGTTGTTCACGAAGTGCACGCCGAAGGTGAAGGCGATGCTTCCCGTGCGGATCGCGATCAGCGAGCAGACGATGCCGAAGAAAAGAGCTCCGACCGCCTGCGGCGCACCGTTCCAGATGTGCAGGGCGCCGAACAGCGAACCGCTCAGCACTGCGGCCAGGACGGGCCGCTTCGTCGCCAAAAGAATCCCCTGCGTAATGTAGCCACGAAACACGAATTCCTCGCAGAACGTCTGTATCGACAATCCCCCAAACGCGACGATTGCCAGCACGGCGGTCTCTGCGCTCACCGAAACGCTGAAGCTGTGCGGCGCAATCAGGAAATCGATCAAAATCGACGCGCACTGGATGACGGCCCAAATGCATGCGCCCAGGAAGAACGCCCTCCAGTTCCAGCTCCCCATCACGTCGCCGATCCGTTTTCGGTGGATCAGCCGGATCGCGAGCGCAAACCCGGCAAGCAGCGAACCGAACGTCAGGGCTACCACGCCAAAAAACACCACGGGGTTTGTCGGCTGCTGGATTTCCGCCGCGAAGTTGGCGGGCAGAACATGGGTGATCGAGAGGGGGAGGAGAACCGCCGCAAAAATCGCCACCGTGGCAATGCACGCCGCGATCACGCAGGCCGCGTAGCGCCACCAGGCATTCTTCCCGCGCGCGGCGAATTCCAGGTAGGTCGTCATCAGGTGCGTTCCTCAGGATTCGTCGTCGAATCGGCTGGCTGCTGCAGAATGGTGGACAAAAATTGACGATGTGGAAAAACGAGGACAATCAGCTGCAAGGAGCGGATTGACGACGCGCAGCCGCTGGCCGACGTTTTCCTCCCCCTCTGGGGGAGCCACCAGGGTTAAGTCCGGTGGAGGCAGAGGGGCACGCCGCGTTCGGACATGCCCCCTCAGGCCCGGAGTCTATCGGGGGGCGGCCCCGGCCGGAGCCGGGCCAATGGCGCACGATGCGCCAAGTCAGTAGGATTGTACCGACATGCTGCTTCTGATCGATAATTACGACAGCTTCACTTACAACCTCGTCCACTATCTGTCGGAATTGGGCGCAGCCGTCGAGGTGCGCCGCAATGACAAGATTGCGGTGCAGGACGCGCTTCGACTGCGGCCGGAGGCGATCGTGCTGTCGCCCGGTCCGTGCGACCCGGACAAGGCTGGCATCTGCCTCGATCTCATTCGTGCTGCGAACGGCCAGGTGGCGATTCTCGGCGTCTGCCTCGGCCACCAGGCCATCGCCCAGGCCTATGGCGGACGCATCGTGCGCGCTCCGGTGCCCATGCATGGCAAGCTCAGCCGGATCCACCATGACGGCAACGGTGTGTTCGTCGGTCTCGACAATGATTTCGAAGCCACGCGCTATCACTCGTTGACCATCGATCCGGAGTCTGTGCCGGACTGCCTCACCGTCAACGCCACCACAAACGATGGCGTGATCATGGGTGTGATGCACAAGAAACATCCTGTGCACGGCGTGCAGTTCCATCCCGAGAGCATCGCGTCGGAGAACGGCCACGCGCTCCTGCGCAATTTTCTCGCGCTTGCGCGTGAGCGCGTTCCCGCCTGAACGAAACCGGATGAGCGCAGACGAGGATTTCCCCTCCCTGCTGAAGCGGTTGGCCGAAGGCCACTCGCTCAGTGCGGAATCGTCTCTGCGCGCCTTCGGTGCCATCATGGCGGGAGAAGTTTCAGAAGCCCGCATGGCGTCGTTCCTGACAGCTCTCACGCTGCGCGAGCCAACCGTCGCCGAGATTACCGGAGCCGCGCGCGCGATGCGCGCCGCGATGCGCACCATCGAATCCCCTGTGGGCGCCATCGATCTTTGCGGCACCGGAGGCGACGGACACGGCACGTTGAACATCTCCACGGCGGCAACGTTTGTGGTCGCGGCTCGAGGGGTACCCGTCGCCAAACACGGCAACCGCAACATGTCGTCGCGCGCTGGCGCAGCCGACGTGCTGGAAGCGCTCCAGGTGCGTATCGACCTTTCGCCGCAAGCGGCCCAGACCTGTCTCGACAGACTGGGGCTCTGCTTCCTCTTTGCGCCCGCCTATCATCCAGCGATGAAACACGTCGCGCCCGTGCGCAAGGAGCTGGGCTTCCGGACGGTTTTCAATCTTCTCGGTCCTATCAGCAATCCGGCACAGGTGCGCCGCCAGGTTCTGGGCGTGTTCGCCGAAAGGTGGGTCGAACCGCTCGCTCATGTGCTTGCGGAGCTCGGGACCGAACACGCCTGGATCGTTCACGGCCGGGACGGCATGGACGAGCTGACCACCACCAATGCGAGCCTCGTCGTCGAGATCGCGCAAGGGAAGATCAGGCGATTTGAACTGACGCCGGAAGAGGTTGGCCTAGAGAGAGTTTCGCTGGAAGACGTGCGCGGCGGCGATGCCGCCTTCAACGCGAGCGCGCTCGAAGCAATGCTGCAGGGCGGCGGCAGCCATGCTTACCGCGACATCGTCATGCTGAACGCGGCGTCCGCGCTGGTCGTGAGCGGGAAGGCGCCTAACATCGGCGAAGGAATGCACCAGGCCGATGCCGCAATCCGCGACAGAAGCGCTTTCGACATGCTCGCGCAGCTGCGCGCAACGACGCAGGCGCTCGCCTCGTGACCATTCTCGACGACATCGCCGTCTACAAGCGCGAGGAAATCGCGCGCGCCAAACGCGAAGTGCCTGAACCGACACTCGAGGAACGGGCGCGAAATACCCAACCACCGCGCGGCTTCCGCGCCGCGCTGGCCGCCTGCCGCGATGCCGGCCGATATGGGCTCATCGCCGAGATCAAGCGCGCCAGTCCGTCGAAGGGCCTGATCCGCGCGGACTTCGATCCCGCAGCACTCGCCCTCGCCTATCGTGACGGAGGCGCCGCCTGCCTGTCGGTGCTCACCGACGGGCCATCGTTTCAGGGAGCGCCTGCACATCTTGGCGCCGCTCGCCACGCCGTGCCGCTTCCCCTGTTACGAAAAGATTTTCTGTTTGAGCCCTACCAGATCATTGAATCACGAGCTCTCGGTGCGGATTGTGTGCTCATTATCCTGGCGGCGCTTGCCGATGAAAACGCGCGTACCCTCCTCGCCGGCGCGCGTCGTTGGGAGATGGATGCGCTGGTGGAAGTCCACGACGAACACGAGCGCGATCGGGCGCTGGCGCTTGGGGCCGACATGATCGGCATCAACAATCGCGACCTCAGGACCTTCGTCACCGATCCTGACGCGACGTTGCGGCTCGCTCCGGCAATTCCCCGGGACGTACTCGTCGTTGCCGAGAGCGGTCTGTCCTCGCCAGCGGATCTGCGGCGGCTCGCCGATGCGGGCGTCACCACATTCCTGATCGGCGAGAGCCTGATGCGCAAAAAAGACGTCGCCGCAGCGACCCGCGCCCTGCTCCGCGACAACGCATAGTCCGAACTGCCGGCAAAAGCTCTACGCGGTTCCAGAGGCACGAGGAGTGATGAACCGCCAAGGCGCCAAGGCGCCAAGACGCCACGGCGCACGTAGCGCAACGCCGGGCGCGCGAGATGGCACAGCCGGCTCAACATTGCGTGTCGAGGCGCGCGATTCCTTTCTTGGCGCCTTGGCAATTCACTTTTTTCTCCGCGTCCTCCGCGGCTCCGCGTGCCCATGCCTGGCCGAAACATCCGCAGTTTTTCGAATTGAGCAAAACGAGTTATAGATCGGCGGTATGAACAAGCTTACGCATCTCAATGAGCATGGCGCGGCGCGCATGGTGGATGTCTCCGCGAAAACGGCGAGCGTGCGCGAGGCGCAAGCCGAAGCAATCATCGTGCTGTCGGCAGAAGCGTTCGTGGCAGTCTGCGGAGGTACTGCGCCCAAGGGCGACGTGTTCGCAGCCGCACGCCTCGCCGGAATCATGGCCGCCAAGAAGACCTCGGAACTGATCCCGCTTTGCCACCCCATTCCGCTGACGCAGGCGGCCGTGGAGATTGAGCAGTTCCCGGATCGTCACGCGCTGCGGATTCTCGCTTCGGTGAAAACGAAAGCCGAAACCGGAGTCGAGATGGAAGCGCTCACGGCGGCCGCGATTGCTGCGCTTACCATCTACGACATGACCAAGGCGATCGATCGCGGCGCCGTTATCGAATCGGTGCGGCTGCTCTCGAAGTCCGGCGGCAAGAGCGGCAGCTTTGCCGCGCCGGGATGGGTCCGGTGATTTCCGTCGAAGACGCCGTGCACCGAATTTGCGCTGCTGTCGCGCCGCTCGGAAGCGACCGCGTCTCCCTCGCAAGCGCGCATCACCGCGTCCTCTCGGCCGATGCGCTTGCCGCGCTCGACCAGCCACCGCACCCCATTTCGGCGATGGATGGCTACGCGGTGCGACTCGCCGACACGCATACCGTCCCCGTAACTCTGCGCGTCATCGGCGCTGCACCTGCAGGCCATCCCTTTGCCAGTTCAGTCCGCGCCGGTGAAGCCGTGCGTATCTTCACGGGCGGTGTTGTTCCAGAAGGTGCGGACGCGATCGTTATCCAGGAAAATACGGAGGCGAAGGACGATCTGGTCACGCTCCGCGCGCCTGCCGCTGCACGCCACATACGCGCGGCGCGACTTGATTTTCGAGAATGTGACGTGCTGTGTGCGGCAGGGCGCAGGCTCACGGCGCGCGATCTGGCGCTGCTGGCGGCCGGCGGAATTTCATCTGTCGACGTGCAACGCCGGCCTGTCGTCGCCTTTGCCGCAACGGGCGACGAGCTCTCGCCTCCCGATGCGCCGCAACGTGACGGCGGAATCGTCGCTTCGTCCGGATATGCCCTCGCCGCGCTGATCGAGATTTGGGGAGGCGCGCCGCTCGATCTCGGAATCCTTCCCGATACGATCGAAGCCTTGCAGCGGATTCCGGAATTGGCTTCGCCCGCCGACATTGTCGTCACCATGGGAGGCGCGTCGGTCGGCGATCACGACCTGGTCCAGCGCGCTCTCGAGCCCAAGGGTTTCACCCTCAATTTCTGGAAGATCGCAATGCGGCCGGGGAAGCCTCTGATCTTCGGGAAGCTGGGAGAAAAGCCGTTCCTCGGCCTGCCCGGCAATCCGGTGTCGAGTTACGTCTGCGCGGTGTTGTTCCTCCAGCCGCTGATCGCCGGATTGCTGGGCCTGTCCTTCACTCAGCCTTTGCAACAGGCACGGCTTGCGTGCGCACTTGCCGCCAATGATACGCGCCAGGACTATCTGCGTGCCCGTCTCATACGCCGCGATGGCGAGCTATGGGCCGAGCCGTTTGCAATCCAGGATTCCTCGATGCAGAGCGCGCTCGCCGCCGCCGACGGGCTGATCGTGCGTCAGCCACATTCTGCAGCCGTACAATTGGGAGAAACTGTCGAGGTACTATTGCTCGACTGATGGAGGGACACGCGCGGGCTGGTAAGGTCTGCGCGTGCCATCCCAGTCGCCCGTCCCACATCTTGGTCGTTGACCCCGCGTGAGAACTAAACTAGAACGATTCGCGGGTGTTTCGGATTTGTTCGGTCGTCGGCCGAGCGCCGTTCTGGGAGCAGGAACATGCTGACGCGCAAGCAACATGAACTTTTGATGTTCATTCACGAGCGGGTGCGCGAGACGGGCGTTCCCCCCTCCTTCGACGAGATGAAGGACGCGCTCGACCTCAAGTCGAAATCCGGCATCCACCGCCTCGTCACGGCGCTCGAGGAGCGCGGCTTTCTCAAGCGGCTGGAAAAACGCGCGCGGGCACTGGAGATCATCCGGCTGCCCGAAAACGTCTCCGACACGCTTCGCCCGGCAACCTCGCGCACCCAGGCGCAGCGCGCGGTCCCGCCGCCGGGTGCCCGAGGCGCCCGCGCGCCTTCCGATCCGCGCAGCGGCGGCAGCCCGAGACGCCACGAGCCCGAAAGCGCGATCAGCGTGCCGATTCTTGGCCGGATCGCGGCCGGCACGCCGATCGAGGCGCTGCAGCACAAGATCGCGGACATGCCTGTTCCATCGAGCATTCTTGGACGCGGCGATCACTACGCGCTCGAAGTGACGGGCGATTCCATGATCAACGCCGGCATTCTCGACGGTGACACCGTGGTGATCCAGCAAACGCCCACGGCAAACACGGGCGATATCGTCGTTGCTCTGGTCGATGATGCGGAGGCTACGCTGAAACGCCTGCGGCGGCGCGGCGATTCGATCGCGCTCGAAGCGGCGAATCCGGCCTACGAAACGCGCCTTTACGGCGCTGACCGGGTGCGCATCCAGGGGCGGCTCGTCGGGCTCATTCGCCGCTACTGAATCGTTGCGTGCGCCGTTGCCAGGGTACGGCGCTCCATGGTCGTGCGCCACGAAGCTGTTCCGTACTTTCAACCACGACATGCTTGCCGAGCCAGACTGCATAAGCGCCGTTCTTCGCGACATCGAGCCGATCAATAACCAATTTGGGGCCGGGACAGGTTGCGCGTGCCGGCACGAGGCTGACCACAACGTCCGCCTCCTCACAATCGTCGCGTAGCGCATCGCGTCGCAGCACTGCCGCAATGCGCAGACCGCCTGCCGTTCGCGCAACGCAACCGAAAGCGTCACAACGCACACCATCTCCTACCGAAGCGATCGCCCGACCAGCCGTGCGCGAATCTCCATCGCGCTTCAGCCATTCGCTCGCTGAATACTCATCCGCGGCGCGCCGCATGAAATAAAGCCTGCCGTCGCTGCCGCGGAATGCAATTGTCTGGCCATCGCGCGCCACCAGGAGATCCGGTGGCCGCGCGATCGCGACAAGCAGGATACCCGCCAGCGCCGGTGCAAGACCGAGCCAGCGCAACCCGTTTCGCCATATCACGATCCAGAGCCCGCCCAGCGACACGAGCACGAGCGCTGTCACCGGTGTCGCGGCGACGATCGACACGGCGCCGGGAAGACGGGATACGAAACGTCCGACGGCGAGCATCGCAGCGATGCCCCATCCCATGATGTGCAGCGGGACGGCATCGAGATGCAGCGGCATGAGGACGACCGAAAGTGCCGCCATCGGCATGGTGACAAATCCCATGATCGGCATGGCAAGCAGATTGCCGAGCACGGCGTAGTGCGTCGCACGGTCAAAATGAAAGGCTGCATAGGGCATCGTCGCGATGCTGCCCACGAAGCTGGTGATCGCGATGCCCCGCATGTACCGTCGCGCATGAACGAGCGGAAGCGGCGGAACCGGCGCACGTGCTAGCGCGCGCCGCCGTTCCCATTCCGCCACCGCGATGAGACTTGCCACAGCAGAAAACGACATCTGGAAACCGGGCTCGATGAGGCTCTCGGGCGAAAGCGAGAGCAGAAGCACCGCCGCGATGGCGAGTGAACGCATCGAGAGCGCCGGTCGATCGAAGAGGATGGCGAGCAACATCATCGCCAGCATGGTGAACGCCCGGACCGCGGGTGTCGCGCCGCCGCTGATCGCCAGATAGAAGCCGGCGCCACCAAGCGCCGACAGCGCCGCCCATTTCTTGATGGGCTGTGTCAGTGCAACGCGTGGCCATAGCGCAAGAACAGCACGCACAGTCCAGAAAAGGCCGAAACCCACCAGGGCCATGTGCAGCCCTGCGATTGCCAACACATGGGCAAGCCCCGCATCGCGCAATGCCTGCTCGTCCGTGTCGGAGATGCCGCCCCGATCCCCGGTGATCACCGCCGAAGCGATTGCGCCGGTGCTGCCGGGCAGCACGGCACGAATGCGCGCGCGCAATCTGAACCGCAAAGCCTGGAGTGCAAGCGCAACGCGCGCGACAATGTCGGGCGGCGGCGCCGGCGCTATGAGCTCGGGCCTTCCATAGGCGTATCCCACTGCTCCGATGCCCTCGAAAAATGCGGTGCGGCCGAAATCATAATCTCCGGGTGCAGCGGGGGGTGGCGGCGGCATCAGAACCGCTTCGAGCCGCACGATCACGCCCGGCACCAGCCGCTCACCGCCACGACGCACTGAAACACGAATTCGTTGCGGAAGTAACTTTGGGTCCAGCCCGTCGATGAATGACGGCGCAAATACCGCCCGGATTCCCTTACCGTGCAATTGTGCGGACTCGACTCTCGCGTCAATTTCCAGAGGACCGACGCGATGCATCAGGATGGGCGCTCGGACCAGCTCCGTCCGGAGTTTCGCTGCATCAAAGCCAAGAAGAAGAAGTGCGAACCCCATGCAACACGCGCGGAGCACGGAATTGCGTGTTGCAAACCCGATCAGGATGAAAGCCGCGGAAAGGCCGGCTGACGCCATCGCAATTGCGCGGGAAGGTTCGGCGGGCAGCGCAAAATAAATTCCGATTCCGGCACCGAAGGCGACCGGAAGCCAGAGAACCCAGCGCTCGCGCTCCTCCATCAGCGCGCGTCCAAACGCTGCAGGCGCGCCACGACACTTCGCTGCCACGTCGAAATATGGCAGACGAAATTCGGGAGCCGAGACACGCGACGGTGAAGGAGCTATCCCCACGGGAACCGGTTTGCTAGAAGCCACGCCGACCGTTGGCCGCGTCACCGTGTGACCGGGGACAGGCCGCTCCCGGAATCGATGATGACAGAAAATTCGACGCCCGTCCTGCGCTTTGCGCCGTCGCCCACCGGCTATTTGCACATCGGCGGCGCGCGGACTGCCCTGTTCAACTGGCTCTACGCGCGTCACGCCGGCGGGCGGTTTCTTCTGCGGATCGAGGATACCGATCGCGAGCGCTCGACGCCTGAAGCCGTTCAGGCGATCCTGACCGGTCTCGATTGGCTCGGGCTCCATTGGGACGGCGAGCCCGTCTTCCAGTTTTCACGCCTGGAGCGCCACCGCGAGGTCGCCGAGACACTTCTGCGCCAGGGCCATGCCTATCGCTGCTATGCCACCGCCGAAGAGTTGACGGCGATGCGAGCAGAGCAACGCGCAGCCGGAAGCCCGCAACGCTATGACGGGCGTTGGCGGGACCGCGACCCGGGCGACGCTCCGAAGGATGCGCCTTTCGCCGTTCGCATCAAGGCGATGCAATCCGGCGAAACCGTTATCGAAGATGTCGTGCAGGGCCAGGTGCGCTTCGCCAACGCGCAGCTCGACGATATGGTACTGCTGCGCTCCGACGGCACGCCGACCTATATGCTTGCAGTTGTCGTCGACGATTTCGACATGGGAGTGACCCACGTCATCCGCGGAGACGATCATCTCAACAATGCGGCGCGGCAGCTTCAGATCATCGGGGCTATGGGCTGGCCAAAACCGATCTACGGCCATGTTCCCCTGATTCACGGAGCCGACGGAACCAAGCTTTCCAAACGCCACGGCGCTCTCGCCGTCGGAGCCTATCGCGACATGGGGTATCTGCCCGAGGCAATGCGCAATTATCTCCTGCGGCTCGGCTGGAGCCACGGCAATGACGAGATCATCCCCACGTCACAGGCGATTGCGTGGTTCGACCTCGGCAATATCGGGCGCAGTCCGGCGAGGTTCGATTTCAAGAAACTCGACAATCTCAATGCCCACTACATGCGCGAAATGGACGATGCGGCGCTCACCGACACCCTCGTTGCTTTCCTGGCGCACACCCAGCCCGCACGCGTCCTCGACGCGGCGGCGAGAACCCGCATTGCCGCCGCGATGCCCGGCCTCAAAGAGCGCGCCAAAACTCTGGTCGATCTCGCAGAAGCCGCGGCATTTCTCTATGCGCAGGGCAAGCCGGAACTCGACGCCCAGGCCGAATTGCTTCTGTCGCCAGACGGCCGGCTGATACTGGCGGAGCTACTTCCCGTGCTGCAGCGCAGCGAATGGGAACCCGGCGTGCTCGAAACCCAGATTCGCGCCCTGGCTGATGCGACCGGCAGAAAGCTCGGGCAGGTTGCGCAACCCCTCCGCGCTGCGCTCACGGGAAAGGGCACTTCACCGCCGATTTTTCAGGTAATGGCAGTGCTCGGCCGGGAGGAAACCATAGTCCGTGTAAGGTCATTCGCGGCCTGACACGCAAAATTGCTTGATGCTTTTTTGTCGAATGGGGTGACGAAATCGCCCTGCCGGATTATATATGTTGCAGTGCAACGAGGCGCGGCTGCGCCTGTGAGGTGCTTCAATGAGCAACGGCAAGGCCACTCCCGCGGGCAACGCGACGCTGACCTACGAAAATCACAGTATCGACCTGCCCGCCTTCGCCGGCACGCTCGGCCCCCACGTAGTCGATATTCGCAAGCTCTACGATACCGCAAACGTCTTCACCTACGATCCGGGATTCACTTCGACAGCGGCTTGCGAAAGCGACATCACTTTCATCGACGGCGACGAGGGTATCCTGCTCTACCGCGGCTATCCCATCGACCAGCTTGCCGGGCAATCGAGTTTCCTCGAAGTCTGTCATCTGCTCCTTTACGGCGAGTTGCCCAACATGGCGCAGATGAAGGAATTTGCTCGCGCCATCACCTATCACACGATGGTGCATGAGCAGATCGCATCTTTCTTCCACGGTTTTCGGCGCGACGCGCATCCGATGGCGATTATGTGTGGTGTGGTCGGCGCGTTATCGGCTTTCTACCACGACTCGACGGATATCAACGACGTCCACCAGCGCGAGATCGCAAGCCACCGCATGATTGCGAAGATTCCGACGATTGCCGCCATGGCTTACAAATATCACGTCGGTCAGCCCTTCGTGTATCCGCTCAACACCCTCGGCTACACCGAAAATTTCCTGCGCATGTGCTTCGCCGTTCCGTGCGAGGAGTATCGCGTCAATCCCGTGTTCGCCAAGGCCTTGGACACGGTCTTCATTCTCCATGCCGATCACGAACAGAATGCGTCGACCTCCACTGTGCGGCTCGCGGGATCGACCGGCGCCAATCCGTTTGCCTGCATCGCGGCAGGCATCGCCTGCCTCTGGGGGCCGGCGCATGGCGGCGCCAACGAGGCCGCCCTCAAGATGTTGATGGAAATCGAAACGGTCGACCGGATTCCCGAATATGTGCGGCGCGCGAAGGACAAGGATGACCCGTTCCGTCTGATGGGTTTCGGCCATCGGGTTTACAAGCACTACGATCCGCGCGCGAAAGCGATGCAGATCCAGTGTCATGCGGTTCTCGACGAACTCGGCGTGCACGACGATCCGCTGCTCAAAGTCGCTCTTGAGCTGGAGCGCATCGCGCTCAAGGACGAATATTTCATCGAGAAGAGGCTCTATCCCAATATCGACTTCTATTCCGGCATCACGCTGAAGGCTCTCGGATTTCCCACCAGCATGTTCACCGCACTCTTTGCGCTCGCGCGCACCGTTGGCTGGATTGCGCAGTGGAAGGAGATGATCGTGGACCCGCATCAGAAAATCGGCCGTCCCCGCCAGCTCTATACCGGCGCCAAGCAGCGCAACTACGTACCGATCGCACAGCGGTAGGCGCGGTTCTCTCGAGCGAAATCGAGCAGCGCGCGCGCGGCGCGCAAGCTCGGCGCGTCACCTCCCAGACCGAGCTTCGCCATCGCTTCCGCGAGATCGCGCCGCTGCCTGTCGCGCGCTGCTTCGTCGCAAAGAAGCGGTAGCGCAGCATGCGCCAGCGCGGTGCCCGTACATTCGCGTTGGATGAACTCGGGCACCGCCAGACGGCCGAGCAGAATGTTCGCAAGCGTGATGAAGCGCACGTGCACGAACGGGCGCGCCAGCGCATAGGTGAGAGAGCCAAGCCGATAGGCTGCAACCATCGGTGTGCCGGCCAGCGCAAGCTCCGTAGTCACGGTTCCGGAGGCGGCGATCGCCGCGGACGCCGCGTCGAACGCAGCGAACTTGTCGATTTCGCTCTCGACAATGTGCAGGGGCGTCGGCCAATTGCGCGTCTGATCGCGCACGAAACGTTCGACGTGAGCAACGGTTGGAAGCACACAGACCAGATCGGGAATTTCCCGCCGCAGCAACGCGACTGCGTCGCGGAAAGGGGGGAGAAGAAGCCGGACCTCGTTCATGCGGCTCCCGGGCAGCAGCGCAAGCAGCGGCGTGCCAGACGCAATGCCAAGGCGCGCGCGCAAAGCTTCGCCGCCGGTCATCCGTGCCGCACGCTCGATCACGGGATGACCCACGAAAACGGCTCGAAGCCCATGCGCGGCGAAGAAGGGCGGCTCGAAAGGCAACAGCGCCAGCACGAGATCGAAATAGCGCGCCATTTTTCTGGCGCGCCAGGAGCGTGAGGCCCAGACCTGGGGCGCCGCGTAGTTGACTATACGAATCTTCGGCGCGACCCGACGCAGCCGCTGCGCAATACGGTGGGTGAAATCGGGACTATCGATGAGAACAACCGCATCGGGCCGGACGCGCGTCGCATAATCGGCGGCCTCGCGCACGCGGCGCAGGATGGCGGGAATGCGCGGTACCACTTCGCGCAGTCCCATCACGGCGGTGTCGTCCAGCGGAAAAAGCGATTTAAGCCCTTGCGCTGACATCGCGGTGCCACCAACGCCGACCAGGTGAAGATTCTCACCCGCGAGCGTTTTCAGACCGGCCATCAATTCCGCCCCGATCTGGTCGCCGGACGGCTCGCCGCACACCAGCATGATCGTCAACGGACTGGCGTTCGACATCGCTCAGTCAGCGTAGGCGGCAGTCGAAAATCCGTACAGAAACAATCCTGCGGCATCGGCGGCATCGATTGCCGCGCGCCTCTCCACGATCAGAGTACGCTTGCTCTCGAGAGCGATCCCTGCCAACCCGGCGCGCGCCGCCTGCTCAATCGTCTTTACGCCGATCACCGGCAAATCTGTCTTGCCGTCCTGCAATGGCTTCAGCGCCTTGACCAGCACGCCGCATCTGCGGGCGCTGCTGCCGCGAATGTTTTCAGGAAGCTCCGCCACACGCTGGATCATCGCATCGGTTCCCTCCGCAGCTTCGACCGTCAGCACGAGGCCGGCACAGACAATCGCGGCCTGCCCGACATCGAGCGCACCAAGCCGGCGCACGATCTTTACGCCATGTGCGATGTCCGTCTCGCTTTCGCGATCCGGTTTCAACTTTCCGAGCACGCCTTCCGGGGTCAGCAACCCGGGTGCCGCCTCGGCGATTCCCACGGAACGAAATCCTTCTGCATCGAGAATATCCACGAGCACGCGCAGCAGCGCGTCGTCCCCTTTCCGCGCCGCCGAGATCACCCGCGGCAACAGCAGGACGGCCTTGGCATCCACCTTTACTTCCGAGAAGCGTGGCCGCGCTACGCGCCCGGCAAACAGCACATCCTTGCAGCCATGCGCGCGCAGCATGCGCAACGCGCTGCCCGCTTCGCCGAGCGATACCCAATCATGGGAGAACTGCGCGATGGACGTATCGGCTGAACCCCGCAAGCCGAGAATGAACACGTCCCTTCCTGATTCCCGCGCGCTCTGGGCCACGGCGCCGGGAAGCTCGCCCCCACCGGCAACAATTCCTAGACAGCTCATTCGAATTCGGAAGGATCGCGGCGGCGACTGCGCGCCGGGCAGATCGGCCGCTTTGCGTCTGCGAGGATGAACGTCACGACCTCCTGGACTTCCGGAATTCCGGGCCAGCATTCGCCGGCGCGCCGCGCGTTGTCGTGAATGGTTCCGGAATCCGCTTCAAAGATCATGCGATAGGCTGCGCGCAGCGCGTGAATGTTCTCGCGTGCTATTCCACGGCGGCGTAGTCCAACGAGATTGAGTCCTCCGAGGCGCACATGAAGGCCGATCGCACTGCCATAGGGAATGACGTCGGCCGCCACGCCCGACAGGCCGCTGATGAACGCGTTGCGTCCGATGCGCCCGAATTGCTGTACGGCCGAAAGGCCGCCCATGATTACGCCCTCACCGACCTCCACGTGGCCGGCGAGTTGGACGCCGTTCGAAAGCGTCACATCATTTCCGACCACGCAATCATGCCCGACATGCGAACCCGCCATAAGGTAGCATCGCTCGCCAATCGTTGTTACGCCGCGACCGGCTGCACTGCCCGTGCTGATCGTGACGGATTCGCGGATGATGCAGCCTGCGCCTATTTGCAAGCCCATTTCTGGCGGATTGGATTTGCGCATCTGCGCGCCGCCGCCAAGTGCCGTGAAGGAATGAATGACCGTGCACGCACCAATCTCCGTGTGACCGCCAATGACGACGTGAGAATGAAGTCTGACACCTTCGCAGAGCGTGGCTTGGGCGCCGACGAAGCAATAGGGGCCGATTTCCACGCCGACGCCGACGCGTGCTCCCTCTTCAACGATCGCCGTCGGATGAACGGTCATCGAGGTCAGGCTGGTTGTCGTGGATCATCGCCCCGAATTCGGCTTCAGCGCACAATTCGTCTCCGACAAAGGCTTCGCCCGTGAACTTCCAGACGGGTCCCCGGTGGCGCACCGCCTTTACGGGAATCCGTAGAAGATCGCCTGGCCGCACAGGCCTGCGGAACCGCGCCTTGTCGATAGTCATGAAATAGACCGTGCGCCTGCCGCGGGTGAGTCCAAGGGAATGGACAACGAGCGCGCCCGCGGTCTGGGCCATTGCTTCCACGATCAACACGCCCGGCATCACCGCATATTCGGGAAAATGGCCCTGGAAATACGGTTCGTTGTACGACACGGCCTTGTAGCCGACCGCACTTTCGCCCAGGCGGATCTCCGCAAGCCTTTCCACGAAGAGAAAAGGCGCGCGATGCGGCAGGAGCCGCTTGATTTGGTCCACATCGAGCCTGATGTCCCGTGCCGCGGTCATGCTATCCATCTCGAACCTGCCTGCCGCGCTTGGCGAGTCGTGCGACTGCCGCGACCTCGCGACGCCATTGCTTCATCGGACGTGCCGGAACGCCGCCATAGTCCTGACCTCCCGGATAGACGCCCGGCGTCGCCGCACCGCGGGCAGCGAACCTGGCGCCATCGCCGATACGCGCATGATCCGAGATGCCCACCTGGCCTCCCAGCACCACGAAATCGCCCAACTCGCAGCTGCCCGAAATGCCTGTCTGCGCGACGATGACGCAGTGCCGACCTATTCGGGTGTTGTGCCCAATCTGCACCAGATTATCAATCTTGGTGCCCTCCCCGATTACCGTGTCGCCGAGTGCACCGCGATCGATTGTCGTGCAGGCTCCAATTTCAACGCGGTCCTGCACGATGACGCGGCCGAGCTGCGGAATTCCGACATGACCTTCTTTGGAGCCCGCGAAGCCAAATCCCGCCTGTCCGATCTGTGCCCCTGGAAGCACAATCACGCCGTCGCCCAGATAGGCGTGAGAGATCGCAACATGGCTTCCAATGTCACAGTCGCGTCCGACGGCGACGCCACGGCCGATGACGGCATTGGGTCCGACATGCGTACCAGCGCCGACCTCGGCGTTTGGGCCAATGACCACTCCAGGCGCCAGGCTGACGTTGTCACCGATCCGCGCGCTCGGGTGGACGGCGCGATCCTGGGTCCAGGCAGAGCCGCTATGCTCGGGATAAAAGTACTTGGCTGCCGCTGCGAATGCGTGCTGGACGGAATGGCATGGCAGGGGTCGCGTCTTTAGCTGTCCGGTGGGCAGCGCCACGCCCTCGGCGACCAGACAGAATCCCGCACGAGAAGCGGCGAGTGCAAGGACCAAATCCTTCGCCACGCAGAATGTCAGGTGCGAGGGGCCGGCGCCCTCCAACGTCGCAAGGTCGGTGATCTCGCTGCCGCCATCAGCTTCCGGCGAAGGAATAGAGGCGTGCTGACAGATTTCCGCAAGCGTGAACGGCCCGCGATTGTCATAGAAGCGAGGATCAGCCATGGCCTCTCGAAACGGCGCGACTACGGCCGCGCGACAGCTCAGCGCATTTGCTGCGCAAGCCCGGGCGGCGAATTGACGAGCTGCACCTTGACCGACGGCAGCTTCTGGTCAAGGCGTTGGATCGTCACCTTGGTCACGTCCACATCGACCATGCCGAGCACGACGGCGGCCCTGTCGAGCAGAAGATTGGCGCCACGTTCCTGCATGATGCCCTGCAGGATCGGGGCAAGAGCCTGCTCGACCTGCTGGCGTGCCTTGAGCAAGCCGCCCTGAATTTGATCCTGGCGGGTCTGGACCTTTTGTTTGAATGCAGCTTCCTTCGATTGAAAAGCCCTGATTTTCTGCGCTCGCACGTCGGGCGCGAGAATGGCGATCTGTTGCTGAAGCGTCTGCGACTCCTTCACCAATCCTTCGTTTTCGGCACGGAATTGTGTCTCGGCGGTTTGCGTGAGTCCGTTGACCTGGCGAACGATGTCCTGCCCAACCTTGGAGGCACGAAGAATTGCCGAGCGGTCGACCACGATAATTCGAGGTGCAGGCAGCGCGCCTCCCGCGGAGCCCGCGGCCGGTGGATGCGGCTTGTCCTGTGCGACCGCCAGACCTGTCGTCGCAAGCATGGAAGCAAGTCCAGCCGCAACCAGAGCGGTCCGGAGCGTGAGTATCGATTTTCCCATGAGTTTAGAGTCCTGTTCCTGCGCTGAAATAGATGACCTGCGACTTGTCGTAGCTTTCCTTGACGTAAGGCACGGCGAAGGAAATCTGGATGGGCCCGAAGGGCGATTTCCAGTTGACGCCAAGGCCAGCCGACGCACGGAATGCCATATTGTCCTTGATGCACACAAGGCCCGGCGGGAAGGTGGCGCAATTGTTGGGCGGCAATCCCGACGTGAGATGGCCCATCGTGCCGAAATAGCTGAACAGCGACAGGGCGACACCATAATCCGCCGGCAGAAATTCGGGGAGCCGCAGGTCGGCGTCGCCGATGGCGTAAGCGTCGCCACCGATGGCATTGGCTCCCCCCGCGCTGACTTCACGGGGCCCGACGCCCGCGAGCGCAAAGCCCGGGAAACTGTCGCCACCCTTGTAGAAGCGATCGGTGAGACGGACGGGCTGGCCGTTATAAGGCTCAATATATCCGGCGTTCATCGTTAACGTGCCAACGAACGCGTCCCAGAACAGCGGGTGATGAAACCCGCTCGCGACCAGCGATCGGATATACTTCGTGTTGCCGCCGAATCCGGCAAAATCCTGACTGAACTCGAAACTGTATCCCTTGCGGGGTTTGATGGGATCGTCGAGCACGCTGTAGGTGTAGCTGTATCCGAGCGACGAAGTGGTCTCGCTGCCCGCCGCCTCCTGAATCACCGTCGGTGCGCCAGAGAAAGGCGACACCTTTGCCACGCTTATCGTGTAGCGCAGACCGACCGAGCCGAATTCCGAGGTGGGAAATCCGAGCCGCAACCCGAGGGCGGTGGTGTCGCCCTGATAGTCGACCTGCCGGTAGTCGGTGATGATCTTGTAGATATCGAATCCCGCCGAGAGCGGCCGGTCCATGAAGTAGGGCTCGGTGAAGCTGAGTTGTGCTTCCTTGCTGATGCTTGATGCCTCGATGCTGGCGCGCAGATACTGGCCGCGTCCGAACAGATTGCGTTCCGTGTAGCTGAATTGGCCGACGAATGAACTGGTCGAGGAATACCCGGCTCCCAGCTGAAGCTCGCCCGTCGATTGCTCGGTCACATTGACCTGAAGAACGGTGCGGTCGGGCTGCGAGCCGGGAAGCGGCTTGACGTCCACGTCCTTGAAATAGCCGAGCGCCCTGATGCGCGTGCGCGACCGGTCGACCAGAACGCGATTGAAGGCGTCACCCTCGACAAGGCGGAATTCGCGGCGGATCACCTTGTCGAGCGTACGCGAGTTGCCGATGATGTTGATCTTCTCGATGTAGACCCTCGAGCCCTGCGCAATATCGAACACGACGTCGATCGTGCGCGTTTCATGGTTCCGCTTGATGCGGGGATGAATCTCGGCAAACGCGTATCCCTTTGTCCCCGCGGCGTTGGTCAGCGCGTCGATCGACTTGTCGACCAGTTCGGCGTTGTACGTCGCGCCATCGACGATTGGAACGAGCGGGCGGAGGTTTGCGGGCGTCAACTCCTTGATCTTGGAATCGATGACGACCTTTCCGAACTTGTAGACGTCGCCTTCCTCAATGGTGAACGTGATGTAAAAATTCTGGCGGTCGGGCGTGAGCTCTGCCACGGCGGACACGACGCGGAAATCCGCATAGCCCCTCTGGAGGTAGAACCGGCGCAGTTGCTCACGGTCGAACGTCAACCGGTCGGGGTCGTAATTGTCGTTCGATGACAGGATCCGCCACCAGGCGCTCTCTTCCGTAGCGATCTGCTCGCGAAGCTGAGAGTCGCTGAAATGCCTGTTGCCGATGAACGAGATGCGCGCGACGCCTGTCGTCGGGCCTTCATTGATCGAGAAGATGAGATCGACGCGGTTCTGGGGCCGCTGGATGATCTGGGGATCGACGGTCGCGGCAAATTTTCCGTTGCGGCGATAGAGCTCGATGATGCGCGCAACGTCAGCCTGCACCTTTGCGCGCGTGAATACGGTGCGCGGCTTCATCTGCACTTCCTTGTTCAGGTCCTTCTCCGACACCTTGTCGTTGCCCTCGAACACCACCTGGTTGATGATCGGGTTTTCAACCACGTTGATCGTCAGAGTCGAACCGTCCCAATTGAGCTTCACGTCGGCGAAGAGTCCGGTCGCGAACAGCGTCTTGAACGAGCGGTCGGCCGATTGCTCGTCGTACGGATCGCCTTCGCGGATGGAGACGTAGGAGAGGACAGTTGCGGGTTCGACGCGCTGCGCTCCCTGGACGACGATCCTCTTGATCGTCGGACCCGGCACGGCGGCGGGGGAAGACGCAGGCGGCGCCGGATTCGCTTGCTGCGCAAGGGTCGGCAAAACGGGAAGCGCCGCTGCAGCGCAGGCCGCTGCGAGGGCCACGCACTTGTACCGGGCGAAGGGAAAGGCGATCAGGCTCATCCGCTCGTCTCAGGGTGTGCGCGCAGAAATGGACTGTCTGCCGCGCGGCTCACGTTTCAGAATAGGTTCAACCGGACGAGATCATTCCAGGCCGCCAGCAGCATCAGTCCCACCATGACCGCCAACCCCAGCCGAAAACCCACATCCTGGGCCTTGGCCCCCAGAGGCCGGCCCAGAACGACCTCAAATCCATAATACAGCAGGTGCCCGCCGTCGAGGATCGGAATAGGAAAAAGATTGACGAGGCCGATACTTACAGAAATCAGGGCGGCCAGCCGGAAAAGCGACACATAGCTGACCGCAGCAATATCGCCAGACAGCTTCGCGATCCCGATGACGCCGCTCAGCTCCTTGGCGTTGCCGCTGCCGGCGATCATCCGCCACAGATGATCGAGCGTGGTTGCCACGATCGACCAGGTTTCGCTGCTGGCCTCTGTAACGGCGCCGACCGGCCCGTAGGTCACATGCTTCCATTGCTCGGGCGATGTGGGACCCGTGATGCCCAGCAGCCCGACCTTTTGCGCGCCGCCCGCCAACTCGACTGTGGTCAGCTTGGGCGTGACGGCCAATGCAAGCGGCTTGCCGTCGCGCTTCACCATGACGTTGAGTTTTTGGCCGGCACGATCCCAGACGAAGCCGCGAATCTGATCGAAGCTGTCGACCGGGGCGCCATTGATGGACAGGATTGTGTCGCCTGAGCGGAATCCCGCCTGCGCAGCCGCGCTTGCGGGCTCCACCTTGTTCACGACCGGCGCCGCGACATAGGTGCCGAGCGCCATGAGGAAGCCCGTCAAAATCACAATCGCCAGCACGAAATTTGCCGCCGGCCCGGCAGCAACAATGAGTGCGCGCTGGTAGAGCGGCTTGAGCGGAAACGCCTCGAACCGCTCCTTCGCCGTCATCGATGCCAGCGTTGCGCGATCAGGCACGCTCGCCGCATTGGTGTCGCCGAAGAACTTCACGTAGCCGCCAAGCGGAATCCACGCGACCTTCCAGCGCGTACCCGCGCGGTCATGCCAGCCGAAGATTTCCGGACCGAAGCCGATGGAGAACGTCTCGATGCGCACACCGCATGCGCGAGCGACAAGAAAGTGACCAAGTTCGTGAAAGAAGACGATCGGCGTGATCATCAGAAGAAACGGCACGACGTAGTATCCGATTCCGCCGATCAGGCCCTGCACGGTTCCCAGCATTTCATACCCTTCTTCCCCCACTCCAGCGTATTCACATTCGTCTCAGGCTGCACGTGCCCGGCAGAACCGATGCGCAATGTCCCTCGCTTCGGCATCGACCGCGAGTATGCCCGCGAGATCGGATGGACATTCGGCCATGTCGCGGTGCCGGCTGGCCAGCGTGTCTTCTATGATGCCGGCAATGTCCAGAAAACCGATCTCTCGTCCGAGAAAGGCCGCAACGGCGATCTCGTTGGCGGCGTTCAGGATCGTAGGTGTCAGTCCTCCCGCATGCAAGCAGTCCTGGGCGAGCCTCAGACACGGGAATCGTTCCAGGTCCGGTGCTTCGAAGGTCAGATGCTGCACGCTCGCAAGGTCCAGACGCAACGACGGCGATGAAATGCGCGTCGGCCAGCCGAGGGCGTGCGCAATGGGCGTGCGCATGTCGGGGGCAGAAAGATGCGCAAGAGTCGATCCGTCGCAATAGGAGACGAGACAGTGCACGACCGACTGCGGGTGGACGATCACACCGAGTTTGTCCGCGCTCAGCGCAAAGAGAACATGTGCTTCGATCAGCTCGAGGCCTTTGTTCATCAACGTTGCGCTGTCGACCGAGATCTTGGCTCCCATCGACCAGTTCGGGTGCGCCACGGCCTGTTCGGGTGTTGCAACCTGCATACGTTCGCGCGGCCACTCGCGAAACGGTCCGCCCGATGCCGTAAGCGTGACACGCTCGAAAGCGTGGGATTGCGCAAAGTCGAGCAGTTGAAATGCGGCGTTGTGCTCGGAATCCACCGGGATGACCGTCGCGCGCGACGCGTCGAGCGCGTCACGAAAAAGATCTCCGGCGGCGACAACGCATTCCTTGTTGGCGAGCGCGATCGTTGCGCCGCGGCGTGCCGCCGCAAGCGTCGGTTCGAGCGCGGCGGCGCCGACGATCGCGACCATGATGACGTCACTGGCCCGGCTCGCCGCCTCGATCACCGACGCAGGACCCGCGGCAATTTCGATGCCTTCTCCCGCGAGCGCGTGGCGAAGGTCCGCGTATCGCCGCTCGTCGGCGACGACGGCCAGGCGAGGCCGGAAACGGCGGGCCTGTTCAGCCAGCACTTCAACGTTGGAATGGGCGGTCAGGGCCTCGAGCGGAAATGAATTTGGTCCGTAACGCGCCCGCGCGTGCGCCACGACGTCCAGCGTGCTCAGGCCGATCGAACCCGTGCTGCCGAGAATCGTCAGCCGTCGCTCGAGCGCGCCGGCCAGGAGTGTTACATCCGGATCTTCGCTCACGGATGGCCTCCGCAGAGCAGATCCAGACCGAACACGAACACCAGGAGCGCGGCGAGGGGAGCCGCAAAAAGCGTTGAGTCCACGCGGTCGAGGACGCCGCCATGTCCGGGAATGAGTCCGCCGCTGTTCTTGCGTCCCGCCCGCCGCTTCACCCAGGATTCGAAAAGATCGCCGCAATGTCCGGCGAGCGCGAGGGCGAGGCCGAGGAGCGCCGCCTGCCAGAGGCTCCCCCCCCACAGCTTGACGCTGAAAGTAACTGCCCCCGACGCGAAAATTGTGCCCGCGATGAATCCCGTCCATGTCTTGTTCGGAGAGAGTGCAGGAACGAGCTTCGGTCCGCCGAGCAGGCGGCCCAGGACGAGCGCACCCGTATCTGATGCCCACACTGCTATGAAGAGCACGAGAACTGCTGCGGCGCCCTGCGCCACGTGGATACGAAGTGCAACAAGCGATAGCGCGGGCAGACCAACATAGAGCGTGCCCAATCCGTTCGAGAGCGGCCGCGTGCCGGACGCGAACGCGCACATTGCCGCCAGCACGCTGCCGAGCAAAAGCAGCCACACCGGCCATTGCGAATCGCGCGCCGCGACAGCCCAGCCGAGGCTTGCGGCGATTGCAATCGCACTAACCGCGATGGCGGACGCATAACGCGGGCCGCTGACCATGCGATGCCATTCCCGCGCCGCTGCAAATGCGACGACGGCAACGAAGATCGCAAACGTGAATCCGCCCGCGTATGTGGCGGCGATCGCAGGACCCGCCAGCAGTGCTCCGAACGACGCGCGTGTCAGCCATTCTCGCCATTCGAAATTGCCTGCGCGCGGCTCCCGAGCCGATCGGGAAGAGTTCGCCTGAAGAGACGCAAGCCCCGCGATTGGCCGGGAATGCTTCAAGCCACGGCTTCCGGAGTTACGGCGCCGAAGCGCCGTTCACGTTGAGCGAACACCTGCAAGGCCTCGAACAGATGGGCGCCCGTGAAATCGGGCCAGAGCGTGTCGACGAACGCCAGCTCCGCATAGGCAGATTGCCAGAGGAGAAAATTGCTGAGCCTGTGCTCGCCGCTTGTGCGAATAAGCAGGTCGGGGTTCGGCAGGCCGTGAGTAAGGAGTCTGGTACTGAAGAGCTCCGGCGTGATCGCGTCGGGATCGAGTTCACCGAGCACCGCTGCCTGCGCCATTTCCCGGGCCGCCGCGACGATTTCTTCCTGCGCTCCGTAGTCAAACGCAAAGGTCAGATTGAGACCCGTGTTGTGCGCCGTTCGCCTCTCCCCGTTTTCGATCATGGCGAGAATATCGTTCTCCGCGCGCTGCCGGCTGCCGATGATCCGCATACGGACGTTCCGCTCCACGAGCTCATCGACATCTTCCCGGAAATATGCCCGGAACAGGCCCATCAAATGGGTCACTTCGGTGGGCGGCCGCTTCCAGTTCTCTGAAGAGAACGCGTAGAGCGTAAGATACGACAAGCCTGTATCGATCGAAGCACGCACCACCGAGCGGACGGCACCCACGCCCGCAACGTGACCCGCGGCGCGCGGAAGATGCCGGCGCCTCGCCCAGCGTCCGTTTCCATCCATGATGATCGCGACGTGACGCGGCAGGCTCTCCATTGGGAGCGCCCGTCCATTCATCGCCGTGAACTTCTTCGGTTGCATCAGACCTGCATGATCTCCTGCTCTTTGGCGTGGAGCGCATGATCGATGTCACGGATATGCGCATCCGTGACCTTCTGCAATTCCTCGCCGAGTTTGTGATGCTCGTCCTGGCCGATCTTGTGATCCTTCTCGAGCCGCTTGAGAATCTCCATGCCGTCGCGGCGCACATTTCGCACGGCAACCCGCGCCTGCTCGGCGTATTTGTGCGCGAGCTTGGCCAGCTCGCGACGGCGCTCCTCGTTGAGTTCGGGAATGGGAATGCGCAGCAGCTGGCCGTCCATTTGCGGATTCAGACCGAGCCCCGCGTCGCGTATCGCCTTGTCCACAGACTTGACCATGGATTTGTCCCACACCTGCACGGTGAGCAGGCGCGGTTCGGGAGCACTCACCGTCCCCAGCTGGGTGACGGGCATGGGGTTGCCGTAGGCTTCGACCGTGACAGGGTCGAGCAATGCGGGATTTGCCCTGCCGGTGCGCAGGCCGGCGAACTCTCCCCTTAACGCGGAGATCGAGCCGTTCATGCGGCGGTTCAGATCTTCCTTGTCGAACGTGCCTGGCATTTGCGGAACCTCCGTGATTCCCGGAGCTTAACCCTCATCGGAAATGATTGTGCAGCGTCCTTTGCCCTTTAGAACGGCGGCAAGTGCTCCGCGATCATGGATCGAAAAGACGATGATGGGGATTCGATTCTCCCGCGAGAGGCTGATCGCAGATGCATCCATTACTTGAAGATCGAGAGCTAACACTTGGTGATAGCTTAGTTTTTCGAATCTTTCCGCCTTGGGATCGCGCTTCGGGTCGGCGCTGTAGACGCCGTCCACCTGCGTTCCCTTGAGCATTGCCGCGCAATTCATCTCGGCGGCCCGCAAAGCGGCCGCGGTGTCGGTGGTGAAGAACGGATTGCCGGTGCCCGCGGCAAAAATAACGACCCGCCCCTTTTCCATGTGCCGGATGGCGCGCCGGCGAATATAGGGCTCGCAAACCGATTCCATCGGAATCGCCGACTGGACTCGCGTCGGCATGTCGATTCGCTCAAGGGCCGCTTGCAGCGCAAGCGCGTTCATCACCGTCGCCAGCATTCCCATGTAATCCGCGGTCGCGCGCTCGATTCCGTCGGCGGCGCCGGCGAGCCCCCGGAAGATGTTGCCGCCGCCAATGACGAGACAGACCTGCACGCCCCCCTGCGCGGCCTCTTTCACGTCAGCGGCAATTCGGTCGACGGTCCCGATGTCGAGGCCGAACGTCTGGGCGCCCATCAACGCTTCGCCCGAGACCTTGAGCAGGACCCGGCCGTATCTCGGCACTTCGCCCATTGCGGTTTCCCCTGTCCGGCTTCAGTGGCCGGCCATCGCCTTCACTTCACCGGCGAAATCGCCAGCATCCGCCTTGTCGACACCCTCGCCGACGGCAAAGCGCACGAAACCCGCGATCTCGACCGGAACGCCAAAATCTTTGGCGGCATTCTCGACCACCCTGGCGACTGGCGTTTCGCCGTCGATCACGAAGACCTGCGAGAGCAGCACGGATTCTTCGTAGAATTTCCGCATCCGGCCCTCGACCATTTTCGCAATGACGTTTTCCGGCTTTCCCGATTGACGCGCAAGCTCCGCCTGCACGCCGCGTTCGCGCGCAATCACGTCTTCCGCCAAATCGTCAGATGTCAAAGCAAGCGGTGCCCCCGCCGCAACATGCATCGCGAGCTGCTTGCCGAGTGCGGCGAGCTTTGCCGGGTCGGCGCTCGATCGCAGCGCCACCAGCACTCCCATCTTTCCCGATTCCGGCGCCACCGCGTTGTGGACATAGGCAGCGACCACGCCGGGCGAGACCGAAAGCATCGCTGCGCGCCGGACGCTGATGTTCTCACCGATCTTGGCGATCAATTCGGTCACGCTCTCCTGCACCGTCGAGCCTGACGACATTTTCCTGGCGAGCAGCCTTGCGACGTCGCCGCCCGTCTCGAGAGCGAGCATCGCCACCTCCTTCACGAAGGCTTTGAAGATGTCATTACGCGCCACGAAATCGGTTTCCGAGTTGATTTCGACGATCGCGCCCGAACTGCCGGCAACCGCAACGCCAATCAATCCTTCCGCAGCAACGCGGCCCGCCTTCTTGGCGGCCTTCGCCAGACCCTTCTTGCGCAGCCAGTCGACTGCCGATTCGAGTTCGCCGCCGGTCTCCGCCAGCGCCGCCTTGCAATCCATCATGCCCGCGCCCGTCTTGTCGCGCAGCTCCTTCACCATTCCCGCGGTGACATTCGTCATGACAATCCTTTGTGCTTAGGCGGTCGCCGCAACTTCAACGGGATCGCCGGAGAGAACGCGCGGCTCGGCCAACGTCTCGGCTTCACCGACATCCACGCCGGCCGCGACCTGGCCTTCCGACAATCCGTCGATGATCGCCCGTGCCACGAGATCGCAATAAAATGAGAGCGCGCGCGCCGCATCGTCATTGCCCGGAACCGGATAGGCGATGCCGTCCGGATCGGAGTTCGAATCCAGAATGGCCGCGACCGGAATGCCGAGCTTTTTGGCTTCGGCAACCGCGATCTGTTCCTTGTTGGTATCGATCACGAACAGCATGTTGGGCAGTCCGCCCATCTCCTTGATGCCGCCGAGCGACCGCTCGAGCTTGTCGCGCTCGCGCAACAGACCGAGAAGTTCCTTCTTGGTCAGACCGGAGCCCGGCGCGGAAGTGAGCGTCTCCTCGATGTTGCGCAGCCGCTTGATGGAGTTCGAGATCGTCTGCCAGTTGGTGAGCGTGCCGCCGAGCCAGCGGTGATTGACGTAGTATTGCGCGCAGCGTTTGGCGGCAGCGGCGATCGGTTCGCTCGCCTGACGCTTGGTGCCGACGAAGAGCACGCGGCCCCCGCCCGTCACCACGTCGCGCAGCGCCACCAGCGCCTGATGCAGCAGCGGCACGGTCTGGGTCAGATCCATGATGTGGATGGAATTGCGCGAGCCGTAGATGTAGGGCGCCATCTTCGGATTCCATCGTTGCGTGCGATGGCCGAAATGGGCGCCCGACTCCAGAAGCTGGCGCATGGAAAATTCTGGCAATGCCATGGGAAAACGTCTCCTTTTCCGGTTTAGCCTGACGCGAGGGGACTACCCCGAAGGGCAACCGGACGGGGTTGAGGCAACTCGCCCCACTCCCCACCCTGCGCGTGCGGAATGGCAGGGGTTATAGGAACTTGGCTTGACGGGCGCAAGCGCTCCCGGGTGGAGTGGCGCCATGCTGCAAACCACCCCAAAAACCCCGATACGTCCCTCCATCCAGACGCTCGAGCCCAACGGGATTGCGCTTGTGTCGGGCGCCGCGCTTCACGATCCGGATGTCATCGCGCTGTGGTTCGGCGAGAGCGACCTCGTCACGCCCGCCTTCATTCGCGAAGCGGCCAAGCGCGCGCTCGATGAGGGCCGCACGTTTTACACCAATGCGCGCGGCATCACGCCTCTGCGGGAAGCGATACGCGGCTTCCATAAGCGCACCGCCGATGCGGACGTGGCGCTCGAGCGCATCACCGTGCCGGGCTCGGCGATGCTGGCCGTGATCTGTGCGCTGCAATGCTTAATCGAGACCGGAGACAACATTGTCGTCGTCTCACCCGTCTGGCCCAACATTTTCCAGGCGGCGCAGATTTGCGGCGCGGAGGTGAAGTTCGCGCGGCTCACAGACGATTGGCGCGCCTCTCCTCCGGCGTGGAAACTCGATATGGAAAGTGTGTTCGCGGTCTGCGATGGGCGCACGAAAGCGATCTTCATCGCGTCGCCCGGCAACCCCACCGGCTGGGTGATGAGAGAAACCGAGCAAAGGGCGCTCCTCGCCTTCGCGCGCTCCCGCGGCATCGCCATCATCAGCGACGAAGTCTACGGGACGATTCTATATGACGGCCGCAGCCATGCGCCGTCTTTCCTGCAGATCGCGGAGCCTGACGACTCGGTGTTCGTGATCAACAGCTTCTCGAAGCCATGGGCGATGACGGGGTGGCGCATCGGCTGGCTGGTGCATCCGATCTCGCTCGGCCGGCAGATGTGGATGATTTCCGCTGCCGACAACACCGGCGCCACGACTTTCGCCCAATGGGGCGCGCTGGCTGCGCTATCGCCCGAAGGCGACGCGTTCCGCGGCGAGATGCTCGGTCGCTGCCGCACCGGCAAGGCAGTGGTGCAGGACTGGATTGCTTCGCAAAATCGCATCCGCTGGATCGAGCCCGAGGGCGCGTTCTACGGCTTTCTGCATGTCGAAGGACTGACGGACAGTTTGGGCTTCGCGCAGAATCTCGTGCGCACCGCGCGCGTCGGCGTCGCTCCCGGCTCCGCCTTCGGACCAGAGGGCGACACGCAGTGCGATTCCTACCTACGCATCTGCTTCGCACAGGACGAAAAGCGAATCGGAACTGGGCTGGAGCGGTTGGGTAAGGCTCTGACAGGACTGTAATTCCCCCTTTCGATGAATACCGCATTGGCTTCGCAAATGACGATAAACGTGGGCAAGGCAAGAACGCTGTTTCAATATTCCGAGTCCGTGTATCCGTTCAGCGGGGCCTATTTTCCTTCCCGTAGCAACTATCGCCTTGAGCAATATCACTGACAGCCGTGTGGATTTCAGACCGGTAATTGCATCATCGACGTGCTAGGAATGCCTGTCCCCGGCCGCTAGGACTCCGATCTCCCTTCGGCTAATCTTGGTCCCGAGCGCGACGACATTCGGTGCGGCCTCGGTCACGCAGCAGCTGCTCCCTCTGCCGCGCAGATGCGCGGCGGAATATACTTTGGAGTTGCGTCAATGCAGCGCGTGAGGGGATTGAATTGTTGCCGAGTTAACCGTTCTGGTTGCGCCCATGGACAAGCTCATCGGCCACCGGCACCGAACGAAGGATGAAAATCCAGACGGCATACTCGCTTCACAATGGCGAGGGAGAGTGGCGCAAGCGGGAACTGCTCGAATGGGTTTCGGAGCTGTTCAACGCGCCAGGGATTATTGTGGCGCCAGGATCTACCGGAAAAATTAGGGACTATATTCGCGATGGACTTCAACAAGCCGGATGGGCACACAGCGTCCGCATTGAGCCAACTTTCGATTTGACCGTTACAGGCATCTATCGGGATCTGGCATTCCAAATTCAAACTGGGAATGTGAGCCGCGCCATGTACGACTTGATAAAGATGGAATATCTCTACCGCAAGAACAAGATCGAAGCTACCGCACTCGCCGTTCCGACAAAATCCGCAGCCGAGATTATCGGTAGCAATATTGCAAACGTGGACCGTCTGTGGAGTGAAATTCAGTTGTTTGATCGAATTATCACCGTTCCCATCCTCTTGTTGGCTTTCGAATAGGGCCGCCCCCATGCAATCAAAGTACGTCATAACCGTTAGGCCGTTACATGAGCGCGAGGCGTATATCAAAACCCTCCGCGAACATTCGCATGATCGGAATAAGACCTTTGACGTCTACGAAACCCAGCCGGTCGAACTGGAGGTGATTACTCTTCCCATCGACGTACCCATATACCGCATGAATAACGGGCGCACGCAAACAGAGCAGATTGCCCACCTTAAGGAGAAGGAAAACATTCCGCCGGACTTTTTTTCCTCTGGCGAAGAGAATGAGAGCGCACAGCAGGAGCAGCACAAAATCCTCTGGAACTTTGCAGAGGACGAACGCGGCGTTACGCCGATCACAGACGTTCTTGAAAAGGAACATCAGCGTGAGCCAATTCTAGTCACTCCCCGCGGCGTTGTCGTAAATGGGAATCGCCGGCTGGCCGCCATGCGCGAGCTTTTCGCCGGAGACAAACCAACGAAGTTCCCTCACTTCGCGAACGTTGTCTGCGCGGTGCTGCCTCCATTGACGCCAAATCAGATTATGGAGATTGAAGTCCGCCTCCAGATGCGTCCCGAAACGCGCCTGACATATGGCTGGGTGAACGAGTGCCTGATGGTGGAGCGGCTCATCAACTCGGGTAAGGATGAGAAACAAGTCGCTCTGCTGATGCGCGAGCGGCCAAAGGACATCACGGCAGCCTTAGCGGCGTTGAACGAAGCCAACATCTACCTTCAAGATTGGCTTCATGCTCCCAACGACTATCGACGCGTAAAGGACGACGAGCAGTTCTTTTACGATTTTCCGGCACGTCTTAGGGGAAAGGAAGGCCTCCTCCTTGAAGCGAGCCGACGGATTGGTTGGCTTCTCGTCGAGAGAAGCGGACAACTTGGACGCCGGGTCTATTCCTACAATCGTATGTTCGGCGATCGCGCGCCGGAAGTGCTTCTTAAATTGGCTGACCGAATCGATGTGAGTATGGGCGGTGCCGAACCTTCTGATACCACGCAGGCATCTGGAGATGAGCTGGACATCGATCTTGGCGAGACGCCGTCGTCCGCTAGTTTGTACGAACCACTATTAAGGGCGATCGACAACAAGGATCGACGAGACGAGATATTCGGTGAGCTTCGCGACGTTTGCGAGACGCTCATCGCGGGTGACCGAACAGTGGAGGAAGGAAAACTAGCTCTGGATACAATTCATCAGGCCAATCGTCTCCTTGGAGAGGTGGACTTCACCAAAGCCGTACAGTCGACCCATGCCGGGATCGGCAAACAACTCGAAGCCATTCTTCATAGAGCGACCGAGCTGAAACAAAAAATTGAGCTTATAATGAAAGCTGTTTCGAAGAACTAAGAGATCGCCGAAGATAGGGATGCGTCTTGAGCGATAGAGACCCACTGGATATCAAGGTACTGTATGATTCTCGTCGCATTACGGGCTCCTTTGCATTTTCTGGAACAGGCCAGTCGTCCGCCTGGGATCGTCTCAAGCAAGCAGCCATCAATTCAAATGCAGGTGCCACTTTTGCGCCCGATCAAATTACGCTGCCATGGCCGAGTGCTCTCTCGCTTATTAGGGAGTTCAGTGGCCAACAACGACAGCTGGACTTCCGTTTTCGGCCCGCAGGCGAGGCGAAGTCGAGGATTGCGGATTTCGCTAGACAGTTTCGCCGGGTGCGGGAGGCCGGAACCCAACCGGTTCTCCACATTCCGACCGAAGAGATCGAATCACGGCTGAAGCACGCTGGATTTTTACGGCGTGAGTTAAAATTATTTCAGCTTAGCGATCTGCAACGGCTGTTAGCACTCGAAAATGGGGCAAATTTTTCGGTGCCCGGCGCAGGAAAAACGACAGTCGCACTTGCCCTGCACATTCTCACAAAGAAATCCGGCCATCACCTTCTGGTCGTCTCACCAAAGTCCGCGTTCATGGCGTGGCAGGAGGTTGTTAGCGATTGCGTTGTTCCTGCCGCATCAGACGACAATGACGAGCAGTTCACACTCCTAGCAGGACCAGGAGAAAATATCCGTAGACTACTCGAAAGTGGTTCGACCAGGTTCTTGATCAACTACGATATGCTGATTCAGGTGCCAGACGTCATCTCCGCGTACCTCGCGAGTCACCCAGTTCATCTTGTTCTAGATGAAGCACACCGCATGAAGGCCGGCCCACGCTCCCAACGGGGCGCGGTCCTCTTGAATCTGGCCTCACTGCCGATTCGGCGCGATATCCTGACGGGCACTCCCATGCCGCAAGGTCCTGCCGATCTACAGTCACAGCTTGACTTTCTTTGGCCTGGAACGGGCTTGGGTGAGCGCATCGGCAGAGGTCAAGCACCGCGCGATGTGCTCGGCGATCTCTATGTAAGAACAACGAAGGACAAACTCGGGCTACCGAAGCCCATCAGAACGTTTTACGGCGTTGATATGGCCAAAGGACAGATGGCGTTCTACAGCCTAGTTCGGAGCGAGGCACTTCGCGAATTCACTCAGTTTCAGACTTCGAAGCGCATCGACCTCGTCGGCGCGAAGCGATCAGTGATGCGTCTCCTGCAGTTATCCGTCAATCCCGTTTTGGCGCTCAACGCGATCACCGATAATCCAACCATGCTCGACTCTGGAGTTATCGACCAGGTCCTCTCGGAAGGTCCCTCCACCAAAATGTTAGGGGTCGCAAACCTAGCCCGCGAGTTGGCAACAAAAGATCGCAAATCTGTCATTTGGACGATATTTACAGACACGATTGAGCAAATGCAGCTTCTTCTGGCCGACCTGAACCCGGAAGTGTTGCATGGTGGCATTCCAACGGGTGACCCAACTGATCTATCGACCCGGGAAGGAAAGATTCGCCGCATCCATGAGGATCCGTCCTGTTTCGTAATTATTGCGAATCCCGCTGCCGCCGGTGAGGGGATCAATCTGCATCACGCTTGTCACGACGCCATATACCTTGATCGCAGTTATAATACCGCACACTATCTTCAATCGATTGACCGCATTCACCGCTTGGGCCTTCCGTTCGGCATTGAAACGAACATCCACATTTTCCAGACCCGTGCGCCCAGTGGCCTTGGCTGCATAGATCATTCGGTGAGCAGGCGGCTTGCGCGGAAGGTGCGCGCCTTGCAAGTGCTTCTGAATGATCCAGATCTGCACGAAATTGCGCTCGACGAGGAATCCGCCGAAGAACCGATCGACTATGGAATTGACCAGCAGGATATCATCGACCTGATCGATGAGCTCGAAGGCCGCATCGAGTTCGACGTCGAAGATGCTGAGTGATGCCGAATGACGTCAGAACGCCACTTTCGCATGAGCGCTCTGAACAGTGTCATTATTCTTCGAAAATACTTGGATGAAAACCTCGGCGTCACGGCCGAAGATGCCGTCATATCCCTGATCCGAATTGACGCTGATTTCGCAAGTTCCGACCACAACGCAGCGCTCGCGCTGCATGCACTTGTTCCGAGCGACTGCTCATGCGCAGATCCTTTAGTGGGTCTTCGAGGAATGATCTCATTTCTTACCGAATACCATAGACCACTGTGGACACGGCAAATGGTGCTAGGACGGCGCCGCGTCTTTTCCCAACTAAATGGGGATGAAAAACAGGTATTTAGGTCTGCTGGTTTGTATGGTGATCCACCCTCCGATGATGTCGTCGATTGGTGGGACCAAATTTGTCTGAAGCTAAGACTAGTTCGAGAAAGTGAACTCTTGGCACAAGGACGGCGAGCGGAGCGACTGTCGCTGGCTTCTGAAACACGGCGCTTGAGGGAATTGGGGATACAAAACAATCCCGTATGGGTCTCGATCGATGACAATACTGCCGGCTATGATATTCGTTCACAAAATGTCGACCGGGAGTTGCCGCCAGCTCGCCTCATTGAGGTGAAATCCTCCACTGCGAATCCGCCCGTTATCATTGTTAGCCGAAACGAGTGGGATCATGCATGCCGATACGGGGCTGCCTTCATCTTTCACTTTTGGGACCTCACCGGTAAGAATGAATTGATCTACGAAAAAACTGTTGAAGAAGTACGGCCGCACATTCCAGTCGACTCGGGATCCGGTCGTTGGCGTAACGCTGAAATTCCGCTGAAGTTATTTCGTTGACACTCTGCGGCTATCTCTCGAATCTCGCGCTGACTCGGCGTGACGGGCTGAACGAGGGGTGCGGGACCTTTGGCGCACGGACTTCACTGTGCCATGTACTCAATGGTTATTGAGCAAGCACGACCCATGTTGATTTCGGGCAATTCAGGTTGCGATAGGAGCGATCGCCCTTTGCCGATGGCCACCACCGGATTTGACCGGATCGTATATGGGGCGGTCCATTGGTCGCGTGCGAAGCTCGCCCGCTTGAAGTGCATTCACGCGCGCCCATGCGACATCGACGTATTCCTGCACAGTGTCGCAACCATAACCCATTCGTCCATGCTTCAGTGCGGCAACGATGGCTGAGCCAACGCCCATGTACGGATCGAATACGGCGTCCCCTTCCTTGGTGAGCGACAGCACCAAACGCTCTACGAGTTCGACAGGAAATTGGCAGGGATGGACAGTCTTCTCGACGTGATTGTTTTTCACGTTTGGAAAAATCCAAACGTCGCTCGGATTTTTTCCAAGAGGATTTCCCGACAACTGTCCTGTCTTCGGGCCTTTGAAGTATTTCTTGCCCGGATACTTTGACGGCACACGAATGGGATCGAGGTTGAACGTATAGTCGTCCCCTTTCGTGAACCAGAGAATCGTCTCGTAACGTCCTGAGAGACGTTTCGAACAATGCAGGCCATGTTCGAAGTGCCAGACGATCCGGTTGCGAAGCTTCAGGCCATGCTCCCGGAATACCGGATAGAGCACCATGTCGAGAGGAAATATCTCGCCGTTCTGAACGTGATTGCCCACCTGCCAGCAGATTGATCCAGCCGGGTGCAGCAAGCGAATGCATTCGGAGATCGTTCTGGCCTGCATTCGTACATAGGTATCGAGCGGTGACCTTGCCTCGTACGCCTTGCCAATGTTGTACGGAGGCGAAGTTACGATCAGCTTCAAAGAGCCGCTTCTGAGCGTGCGCATGAATGTCAGGTTGTCCTGACATGCCATGACAACACCGCCGTCTCGATCGGACTTGAATGCCGTAGCTGCGCCCATTCTGCTTCTTACACCGATTCGACCGCCGCCACCCCCGGCAGCGACTGGATGGTGCTTTTCATTGCGGCGGTGATCTGGTGGCGGTCCTTGAGGCGGATTTCCACGTCCTGGCCCTCGATACCGGGAACGATGAGGGTGACGATGCCCTTCCCGTTCGCGCGCATCTGCCCCGCGATCGCGTTCAGCGGCTGCGTATCGTCCAGACGGATGCGCAAACCCTCGCCCGCCTGCGCGGCTGCCTGATCGAGATCGGAGACGGAAAGCGCGCGCAGCTTCAGCTCTTCGTCGATCCAGTCGGCGGCCACAGACAGCAGCACCGATTTGCCCGCTTCGAGAAGCGGCCGCGCGCTCAGGAGCACCTCCGAGAAGACCATGATCTCGAACATGCCCGTCGTATCGGAGAGCGAGAGGAAACCGTAGGGCTGATCGTTGCGGCCGCGGCGCTCCTGCTTGCGGATGATGGTGCCCGCAAGCACCGCACGAAAGCTTGAACGGCGGCGGTCTTCCTGAAGCGCTGCCCAGCTCACCACGCCGAGCCTTTTCAGCGCTGCGTCGTAGGCGTCGAGCGGATGCCCGGAGAGATAAAAGCCGATGGCGCTGAATTCCTCGCCGAGCCGCTCATACGGGAGCCAGTCCGCGACAGCCGCGAGGCGCAATTCTTCGGCAACCGCCGTTGCTCCGAACAGAGTCGACTGGCCGCTCTCGCGCTCGCGCGTCGTGCGCGCCGCGTCGCTCAGAATGGCATCGGACGATTCGACAAGCTGGCGCCGGTTGGGACTCAACGCACTGAAAGCGCCCGCACGCGCAAGGCTTTCGAACGCACGCTTGTTGACATGCCTCACATCCACCCGCCGGGCGAAATCGGCGATGCTGCGGAACGGGCCTTCCTCCTCGCGCATCGCCACCACATGCTCCATCGCCTGCCGGCCCACCCCTTTCACGGCACCAAGCGCATAGAAGATCACGCCGGCCGCGCTGTCGCAGGTGAAGAAGGCATCGGAGCGGTTGATGTCGGGCGGCAGCACCTTGATGCCGAGCCGCCCGGCCTCCTGACGAAAAACGTTCAGCCGGTCCGTCGAGCCGATGTCGAGCGTCATCGAGGCGGCAAGAAACTCCGTCGGATAATTCGCCTTGAGATAGGCCGTCTGATAGGCGACCTGCGCATAAGCCGCGGCGTGGCCCTTGTTGAATCCGTAGCCCGCAAATTTGGCCGCCTGCTCGAAAATCGTTTCGGCGATCCCGCGTGCGATGCCGCGCTCGCCCGCGCCGTTGATGAAAATCTGCCGGTGGGTGGCCATTTCGGCGGCGATCTTCTTGCCCATCGCGCGGCGCAGAAGATCGGCCTGACCCATCGAATAGCCGGCAAGCTCGCGCGCGATGCGCATGACGTCTTCCTGATACGTCATGACGCCGAAGGTTTCATTGAGGATCGGCTCGAGCGCGGGGTGGAGATAGTCCGGTTTCTCCTTGCCACGCTTGCAGGCGATGTATTTGGGAATGGAATCCATCGGGCCCGGCCGGTAGAGCGCGACGAGCGCAACCAGATCGTTGATGTGGTCGGGCCGCATTTTGCGCATGAGATCGCGCATTCCCGCGCCTTCGAGCTGGAACACGCCGACGCTGTCGCCGCGCGACAGCATCTCGAAAGTGGTGGCGTCCTCAAAGCCGATGTTCTGGGTGTCGAGATCGATACCGCGGCGCTTCAGCAAGGCTTCGGCCTTGGCGATCACCGTCAGCGTCTTGAGACCCAGGAAGTCGAATTTGACGAGCCCCGCCTTCTCCGCGTCTTCGTAGTCGAACTGCGTGACGGGCATTTCCGAGCGCGGATCGCGGTAGAGCGGCACGACTTCGTCGAGCGGCCTGTCGCCGATCACCACGCCCGCGGGATGGGTGGAGGCATGGCGGTACAGGCCCTCGACCTTTTCCACGATCGAAAACAGCTTCCGCGCGAAGGGTTCCTGTTCCTCGATCAGCTTCAGTCTCGGCTCGCTTTCAATCGCATCGGCAAGCGACACCGGTCGGCCGGGTGGATTGGGAACGAGCTTTGCAATGCGATCGACGAGACCGAGCGGCATCTGCAACACGCGGCCGACGTCGCGCACCGCCGCGCGCGCCTGCAGCGAGCCAAGCGCAATGATATGCGCAACGCGGTCCTTGCCGTATTTGTGCTGCACGTAGCGGACCACTTCATCTCGCCGCTCCTGGCAGAAATCGATATCGAAATCGGGCATCGAGACGCGTTCCGGATTGAGGAAGCGCTCGAACAGAAGCCCGAAACGGATCGGATCGAGATTGGTGATGTCGAGCGCCCAGGCGACGAGAGAATTGGCTCCGGAACCGCGGACGCCCACCGGAATGCCCTGCCCGCGCGTCCACTTCATGAAATCGGACACGATGAGGAAATAGCCTGCGAAATCCATGCTGAGAATGACGTCGAGCTCAAAGGCGAGCCGCGTGAGATAGACGTGTTCGGCCGCGTGCAGCCCGTGCAGCGCCAGCCGGCGCGCAAGACCGGCTTCGGCCTGCGCCCGCAACTCTTCCGCCGGCGAAAGACCCGAGTCGGGCACGAATTTCGGCAGGATGGGATCGCGCTTCTTCGGGCGGAAGGCGCAGCGCCTGGCAATCTCGATCGTGTTGCGGATGGCTTCCGGCAAGTCAGCGAATTGCGCCGCCATCTCCGCCGGCGATTTGAAACGATGTTCGCGCGTCAGGCGCCGGCGGTCCTCCTGCGAGACGAAACTTCCATCGGCGATGCAGAGGAGCGCGTCATGGGCTTCATGCATCTCGGGCGGACCGAAATGAACATCATTCGTGGCGACGAGCGGCAGCGCCTTGTCATAGGCAAGCGCGATGATGCGCTCTTCCGTCGCCCGCTCTTCGGCAAGACCGTGGCGCTGCAGTTCGACATAGAGCCGGTCGCCGAACATCGCGTGGAGCCTGTCGAGCAATGCGCCGGCGGCGTCAGGCTGACCTTCGGCAACGAGCCGGTTGAGCGGGCCACCCGGCCCTCCGGTCAGCGCGATGAGGCCGTCGGCGTGACGGGCGAGCATGTCCGCCTTCACGTGCGGCCAGTCTCCCGGTTCGGCACCCAGATACGCCGCGCTGAGGAGCTTCGCGAGGTTTCGATAGCCGGTCTGGTTCTGGACGAGGAGCGGCAGGCCCGGCGGCCGTTCGCGCACGAAGCCGGCTCCGATGGAAGGACCTTCGGTCAGATCGACGGAAAGAAGACAACCTGCGATCGGCTGGACTCCTGCTTTCGCAAGCGTCTCGCTGATTTCATAAACGCCGAACAGATTGTTTACATCGGTCACTGCGACAGCGGGCATCGCGTGATCGAGCGCGAGCCTGGCGAGCTCCTTCGGCCGCACGGCGCCTTCCAGAAGCGAATACGCGCTCTTGACCCGAAGATGCACGAAACCGGCGGGCTTGCGATCCTGCGCCATGTTGCTCGGTGATTCCCGTATGCGGAAAGGTCAGTATCGCCCGATGGGACCTTCCGGCGAGCGACTGTCTGCGGTCATCCACAGAAGGCTTGTTCAGAGTGCGTTGACGAGCAGCGGCGCGGCATTCGCCAGTAGGAACGCGCATCCAATAAAGATCACCAACCCCAGTCCTGCGATAGCGTCAGAAAGCCAGGCCGTCATGATCCGATCCCTCTTGTGCCTCTTTGTTCTGTTTATGTTCGATCTTGGTTCGTGTCAAGAACAAACAGGGTACGGTATCGGTTCAGGTGGACGGGGGATTGGGGCTGTCGACGAGCCGGCCTTCGTGGAGGAGCAGGGAGCGGTCCATCTTTCCCGCCAGCTCCGCATTATGGGTCGCCACCAGGGCGGCCAGGCCTTCGGCGTGCACAAGTGCCACCAGGGCGTCGAAGACGCCTGACGCCGTCCTCGGATCGAGATTGCCGGTCGGTTCGTCGGCGAGAAGCAGGCTTGGATGATTGGCAAGCGCGCGCGCGATGGCGACGCGCTGCTGCTCGCCGCCCGAGAGCTGGTTGGGACGGTGGGTCAGGCGCTGTCCGAGCCCCAGCAGTTCCAGAATCCGCTTCGCCTCTTTTTCGGCGTCGCGCTTCGACAGGCCGGCAATGAGTTGCGGCATCATCACGTTTTCCACGGCGCTGAACTCCGGCAGGAGATGATGCGCCTGGTAGACGAAGCCGATGCGGTCGCGCCTCAGCCGCGTGCGTTCGCTGTCGGGCAGCGCCGAGGCAGAGAAACCGTCGATCCAGATTTCGCCTTCGCTCGGTGATTCGAGAAGTCCGGCCATGTGCAGGAGCGACGATTTGCCGGCGCCCGACTGGCCGATCAGCGCAACGAGTTCGCCGCGCTTCACCGAAAGGCTCACATCCCGGAAAACTTCGAGCGACGATTCGCCCTGCACGTATATGCGCGCGACACCTTCGACGCGAAGCGCCGCTGCCTCACTCATAGCGAAGCGCCTCGACGGGATCGAGACGCGCGGCCCGCCATGAGGGATAGAGGGTCGCGAGAAATGACAGCGAGAGCGACATGGCGACGACCGAGATCACTTCGCCCGGATCCATTTCGGCCGGCATGCGGCTCAGGAAATAGATTTCCGGATTGAACAGCTCGGTGCCGGTGAGCGAAGAGAGAAACTGCCGGATCGATTCGATGTTGAGGCAAAAGATCACGCCGATCGCAAATCCCAGCAGCGTGCCGAACACCCCGATGGACGCGCCGGCGATCAGGAAGACCCGCATCACCGCGCCCCTGGCCGCGCCCATCGTGCGCAGAATGGCGATGTCCCTGCTCTTGTCCTTCACCAGCATTATGAGGCCGGAAACGATATTGAGCGCGGCCACCAGAATGATCAGCGTCAGGATCAGGAACATGACGTTGCGTTCGACCTGCAAGGCGGCGAACAGGCTCGAATTCATGTCCTGCCAGGTGATGATGCGCGAGAACGGGCCGGCCGCGCGGGCGATCGGTGCCAGCAACTGATTGACCTGTTCGGGATCGCGAATCATCACTTCGAGCCCGCTCACATTTGAGCCCAAGTTGAAATAGAGCTGCGCTTCGTCGAGCGGCATGAAGACGTAGCTCTGATCGTATTCCGACATTCCGATCTGGAACGTGCCCGCGACCGTGTAGCTCTTCACGCGCGGAGTGACGCCGAACGGCGTGACGTTTCCGCGCGGTGCGATCAGTGTGATCTGTGCGCCGGGCACCAACCGCATCCGGTCGGCAAGGCGCCGGCCCACGATCACGGATTCACCGCCCTGGAAATGCGAGAGCGCCCCTTCCGACAGTGATTTCGAAACGGTCGTGAGCGTACGCAAATCATCGCGCCGCATGCCGCGCACCAGCACACCGGCATTGAGACCGTTCGCGGCTCCCATCACCTGTCCGTCGACGATCGGCGCCACGCGCACGACGCCCGGCACGGCGCGCACCCGCGCCGCAACTGCATCGAAGTTCGCAAGCGTCCCGATCGGCGCCTGGATACTCATGTGTCCGTTCAGCCCAAGGATTCGCGACAGCAATTCGTGGCGGAAGCCGTTCATCACCGCCATCACGATGATGAGCGTGGCGACACCAACCGCGATGCCAACGAGCGAAAAGCCCGAGATGACCGAAACGAAACTCTCCTGCCGCTTCGCGCGAAGGTAGCGCAGCGCGATCATCCACTCGAACGGCGCGAACGCGCCCGTGCCCTGCGCCATGTCAGGCCAGAGCTTTACCTCCCCCGCAAGCGGGGGAGGAAATGTGGGTGGCTAGGGGCATGTGGTGAAATGATTCACGGCGGCGTCCAGCGATAGTTCCTCGCGTGCGCCCGTCCTTCGCGTCTTTACTTCGACGACTCCTTTTTCCAATCCCCGCGGACCGACGATGATTTGTGTCGGGATGCCGATGAGATCCATGGTAGCGAACTTCGCGCCTGGACGTTCCTGGGTGTCGTCATAGAGCACGTCGCGTCCCGCTGCGGTCAGCTTCGCGTAAAGATCGTTGCAAACGCTGTCCGTCGCGGCGTCGCCCGATTTGAGATTGATCAGTCCGAAATCGAAGGGAGCAACGGGTTCCGGCCAGATGATGCCGGCCTCGTCGTGATTCGCCTCGATGATGGCGCCGACAAGGCGCGAGACACCGATGCCGTAGGAGCCGCTCTCTACGGGCCGCTCCTGTCCGTCCGGCCCGGCGACGAGCGCGCGCATCGGCACGGAATATTTGGAGCCAAAAAAGAAGATGTGCCCGACTTCGATTCCACGCGCCGAAAGCCGTTTGCCGACTGGTACGCTTGCCTCGAACTCCGCCTGGTCGTGCTTGTCTTCGGTCGCAGCATAGAGGCTGGTACGCGCACGGACGACGGACTCGAGATCACCTGCGAAATCGACATCGGCGCCCGGCACTGGCATGTCGACGAGATCGCTGTGACAGAAGACCTGGCTCTCGCCCGTATCGGCCAGGATGATGAACTCGTGGCTGAGATCGCCGCCGATCGGCCCGGTCTCTGCGCGCATGGGAATGGATTTGAGGCCCATCCTGGCGAAAGTGCGAAGATAGGCGACGTACATCCTGTTGTAGGATTTGCGCGCGCCCTCCTCATTGAGATCGAAGGAGTAGGCGTCCTTCATCAGGAATTCGCGGCCGCGCATAACGCCGAAGCGCGGACGTATCTCGTCGCGGAACTTCCATTGGATGTGGTAGAGGATAAGCGGCAGGCTCTTGTACGAGCGAACGGCGGAACGGAAAATCTCCGTCACCATGTCTTCGTTCGTAGGACCATATACGAGCTCTCGGTCGTGACGGTCCTTGATGCGCAGCATCTCCTTTCCATAGGCATCGTAGCGGCCGGTCTCGCGCCACAATTCGGCCGGCTGCAGAGTCGGCATCAGGATTTCTATGGCGCCGGCGCGGTCCTGCTCTTCGCGAACGATTTGCTCGATCTTGCGCAGCACCCGCTGGCCGAGCGGAAGCCAGGCGTAGATGCCCGCGGCCTCCTGGCGAACCAGTCCGGCGCGCAGCATGAGCCGATGCGACACGATCTGCGCCTCGGCCGGCGTCTCCTTGAGAAGCGGCAGGAAATAGCGGGAAAGGCGCATGAGGAAGGACCGTTGCCTTGGCGGTAAGGGCTGTCTTTCTTAGGGAAGGCGGTCGACAAGGGCAAATTCTCCGCCTCGTTGGGTGCAAAGGGTGAACGGCCGATGAAAAATATTCTTAACTGCCGTATAGGGGACTATTGCATAGTATGAAGTGCATGCTAGATTGAAGTTCGCAATAGCAAGGAGGCGGAAACAGGCGCGTGGCAGACGAATCCCCCTATACGCGCAAATTCCGTAAGGAACTCATGGCCGGGCTTTCCTCGCTCGTCCTCTTGGCTGTGCTCGCCCGGGCCGGCCGCGAGATGTATGGTTACGAGATCGCTAAGGCCGTAAAGGCTGAAGGCGAAGGCGGATTGATCTTCAAGCAGGGCGCCATCTATCCCGTCCTGCGCTCTCTTCATGCGTTGGGGCTGCTCGAGAGCCGGGTCGAGGCTTCAGCCTTTGGGCCGCCACGGCGCTATTACAGCATCACCGATGAAGGGCGGCGCGCACTCTCCGACTGGCAGGGCGCGTGGCACGACATGCGGGAATTCGTGGACGACGCGCTCGCAGCACAGATGTCCCTTCGGGGGCCGACGCTGGAGAGTCGTGCATGAAAACGGATCGTCCGCCCGACACGGTCCGTGCCTATCTCGACGCGTTGCGCAACGCGCTCAAAGGATCGTCGCCGGGCCTGATCAGCGACGCACTCGCCGATGCGGAGGAGCACCTTCAGGGCGAGATCGCGAGCAATCCCGATAAACGAGAGGCGGAGATCCTGGCCTCGGTCATCGAGACCTACGGAACGCCACAGGAAATTGCAGAGGAGTACAAATCGATGGAAACCGCCATTGCGGGACCATTCCCCAAGCCAGAACCGAAACCCGAGCGGCACCACGGATTCTTCAGCGTCATCGGCGACGCGCGCGCCTACGGTGCTCTCATGTACATGCTTCTGTCGCTGGCGACGGGTGTCTTCTATTTCGCCTGGGCCGTGACGGGCCTGGGTCTGACTGCCGGCTTCGCCATTCTCATCATCGGCATTCCTTTCGCTCTCCTCTTCATCGGCTCGGTGCGGATACTCGGTCATGTGGAAGGGCGCATTGTCGAGGGCCTCCTCGGCGTGCGAATGCCTCGGCGCCTGCCCGCACAGACCGCAGCCGACGAGCGAATCTGGTCACGGATCGTCGACGCCCTGGCCGACATTCGCACCTGGTCGTCGCTGCTCTATCTGCTTCTGATGCTACCGCTCGGAGTCACCTATTTCGTGATCGCGGTCGTCGGCATCGCCGTGCCCTTTGCGCTCATCGGCGGTTCGCTTGCGAGCCTCGTCAGCGGCCATTCATACGTCCAGATCAGCGACGTGCCCTGGCTCGAACACATCTTCCACACCGCGCCGGGGCTCGCTTTCGCGATCCTGGTGGGCGGCGCCCTGGTCTTCATCGTCCTTCACGTGGCCAAGGGGATCGGGTGGTTTCACGGCCGGCTCGCCGAGATCCTGCTGGTCCGGCTGTAAGCGTTTCCCGCGGCTCTTTCGGTTATTTACCATCAAATCCGGCCTTCCTCCTCGCAATTGCCGAGGAGGAAGGCGTCTGGCACGGCATGGAAAACCGCTCCGGCAGCCGTTCCTTAACCTCGCTCTAATGGTTGACGGGCCTAATAGCGCTCGGGCTATATGCCCTCGCCCTGCTTCGGTCGGGTGCCCCGGTTGGCTGAGGGGACACAGCCGCAAAGGAAACAACCGACAGGAGCCGCCGTGCAGCGTCGCGACGCAGGAACCTTCGAGTCATTCCTCAACCCTTGGCGCCAATCGGCGCGCTCGGCCACGCAGACGCTGTCCTCGACGGACGGCCGCTGGGCGCTGGTATCCACCTCGATAACCGCCGTGATCGCGGGCTCAATGGCGTGGCTGGCGGTAGGCACGGCCGTGCCTTTGAGCTCGCAGAGCCTGGGGCCGGGCCGAAGCCACGTTTTGATGCCATACCAGCTGTTTCAACGTCTCGTCGCCCAAACCCATGAAACCGACTACGCCACCATCTCGCCGCTGGGCTCCATCACTTCGGGTCCGGTGCGGCAGGCGATCCCGCCCGCTTCGCTGGACGAATCCCTCGCTGTGGAAAACAACGGGGCCGAAGTTGGGGGCGAAACCCCCGGCATCGATTCACGCGATGTGACCCTTGAGCGCGGCGATACGCTTCCGGTTGCGCTGGTCAACGCTGGCGCAACGCCGCAAGACGCGGAAGCCGCGGTGACCGCGCTCGCCCAAGTCTACAATATGCGAGCGATCAAGGCTGGCGAAGCGTTGCAATTGACATTCACGGCGCCGCCGCCGCCCAAGCCGGTCGCCCAGATCATCTACACACCGCCCAACACGGCCGGGAATTCAGACGACGCGACGACGCGTGCGGATTCGGCCGCCCCGGGCCGGCTGCTCTCCGTGAGCTTCTCGCCGACGGTCGAGCACGAAGTCACAATCGCGCGGGGAGCCGACGGCAGTTTCACCGCGCAGGATGTATTCAAAAAACTCGAGCCCCGGTATCACCGGGCGGGCGCCAGGATCGATTCGAGTCTCTATCTGGCGGCCATGCAGGCGGGAATTCCGGCGCGCGTCGTCGTGCAGATGATTCACATGTTCTCGTATGAAGTGGACTTCCAGCGCGATATCAAGCCGGGCGACTCCTTTGAAGTCTACTACAACTATTACTACACGCCGGATGGCAAACCCGCGAAGGAAGGCGAGATCGCCTACGCGGCGATGCATTTCCTTGGCCGGACCGTCGCGCTGTACCGCTACCATCCCAGAGACGAGGACACAGCGGATTTCTACGATTCCCGAGGCCAGAGTGGCAAGAGCATGCTGATGAAGACTCCCGTCGACGGCGCACGCATCTCGTCGGGCTTCGGCATGCGCTTCCATCCCGTCCTCGGATACACGCGCATGCACAAGGGGATCGATTTCGCGGTGCCAACAGGCACGCCGGTCATGGCGGCCGGTGCGGGGACTATCCAGCAGGAAGGCTGGTTTGGCGGATACGGCAATTTCGTCGTGCTGAATCACGGCAACGGCTACTCGACCGCCTACGGCCATCTCTCGCGCTACGCGCCTGGCATTCACCGCGGTTCGCATGTGCGCCAGGGCCAGGTGATCGCCTATAGCGGCGCCACCGGCCTCGCCACGGGTCCCCATCTGCACTACGAAATCCGCATCAACAACATCCAGGTCAATCCTGCGAGCGTGAAAGTTGCACGCGGCCGCATTCTGTCGGGCAGCGAGCTGCGCGATTTCCAGATCTCGCGCATTCACGTCGACAGCGAGATCGCGTCCCTTCCGCTCGAAGGAAAGATCGCCGACACCGCGACGGACCTCCGCGCCGGCAAGGATTGAAGCTCGCGCGTTTCGTCAGTGGATCGCGTGACTGGAGACCGACGGCTCGTCGAGATAATCGTCGCCTGTGTCGAAGGTCTTGCCATCGATGACGAGGCCGTTCTTTCCGGCGCTGACCTTTACCTTCGCACCATCGCCGATGGTGCCCTCAAGCAGAAGTTGTGCCAGCGGGTCCTGCAGGCGCCGCTGAATCACCCGCTTGAGCGGACGCGCACCGTACACGGGATCGTAGCCCGCGGTCGCAAGCCAATCCCGCGCCTTCGCATCGAGAACGATTTCGATCTTGCGATCCGCCAGCAGTTTTGTGAGCCGCGCGATCTGGATGTCGACGATCGTGTCCATGTCGGCGCGCGAGAGGCGGTGGAACAGGATGATCTCGTCGAGCCGGTTCAGAAACTCCGGCCGAAAATGCGCCCTCACGGCTTCCATGACCTGGGCGCGTGCTTTCGGCGATTCCCCGGTTTCGCCAGTCGAGAGGAACTCGGTGCCAAGATTGGAGGTGAGGATGATCACCGTATTGCGGAAATCGACGGTGCGTCCCTGCCCGTCGGTCAGGCGGCCGTCGTCGAGAACCTGCAGGAGAACATTGAAGACATCGTGATGCGCTTTCTCGACCTCGTCGAAGAGCACGAGCTGATAGGGACGGCGGCGCACGGCTTCCGTCAGGACCCCGCCCTCTTCATAACCGACATAGCCGGGCGGCGCGCCGATCAAGCGCGCTACGGAATGTTTCTCCATGAACTCCGACATGTCGATGCGCACCATCGCGCTGTCGTCGTCGAACAGAAATGCAGCGAGCGCCTTGGTGAGTTCGGTCTTGCCCACCCCCGTCGGACCAAGAAAGAGGAATGAACCGATCGGCCGATTGGGGTCCTGCAGGCCGGCGCGAGCCCGGCGCACCGCATTCGAAATCGCGCGCACCGCCTGGTGCTGGCCGACGACCCGCTTCTCGAGCGAACTCTCCATGTGCAGGAGCTTTTCGCGCTCCCCCTCAAGCATCTTGTCGACGGGAATGCCCGTCCAGCGCGAGACGATGCCGGCAATGTGCTCCGCCGTGACCGCTTCGTTGGTCAGCGCAGATCCTTCTTTGTCCTCAATGGTCTTGAGCTTGCGTTCGAGTTCGGGAATCACACCGTAGGTAAGCTCGCCGGCGCGCGCGAGATTACCCCGGCGCTGCGCCACATCGAGTTCCTGGCGGGCCGCGTCCAGTTTTTCTTTGAGGCCCTGGACATCCTGGACCGATTTCTTCTCCTCCAGCCACCGAGCTGTGAGCGAAGCCGATTTTTCCTCGGTGTCCGCCAGCTCCTGCTCAAGCGCGGCAAGGCGATCCTTCGATGCCTTGTCGGATTCCTTTTTGAGCGCCTCGCGCTCGATCTTCAGCTGCATAATGCGCCGGTCCAGTTCGTCAAGCGCTTCGGGCTTCGAATCGATCTGCATGCGCAGCCGGCTCGCCGCCTCGTCCATGAGATCGATCGCTTTGTCCGGCAGGAAGCGGTCGGCGATGTAACGGTGCGACAATTGCGCAGCCGCCACGATGGCGCCATCGGTGATGCGAACTCCGTGATGGACCTCGTACTTCTCCTTCAGTCCGCGCAGGATGGAGATCGTATCCTCGACGGTGGGCTCGGATACGAAGACCGGCTGAAAGCGGCGTGCGAGCGCCGCGTCCTTCTCCACGTACTTGCGGTACTCGTCGAGTGTGGTCGCACCCACGCAATGCAGCTCGCCGCGCGCGAGTGCCGGCTTCAAAAGATTCGAGGCGTCCATCGCGCCTTCGGCCTTGCCGGCGCCCACAAGCGTATGGAGCTCATCGATGAAAAGCACGATCCCGCCGGCAGCAGCCGTGATTTCCGAAAGCACGGCCTTGAGCCGCTCTTCGAATTCGCCGCGAAACTTCGCTCCGGCGATCAGGGAGCCCATATCGAGCGCCATCAGACGTTTGTCGCGGAGGCTTTCGGGTACGTCACCGTTGACAATCCGCAACGCGAGTCCTTCGGCGATTGCCGTCTTGCCCACGCCCGGCTCGCCGATGAGAACGGGGTTGTTCTTCGTGCGCCGCGACAGAACCTGGATCGTGCGGCGAATTTCCTCGTCGCGACCGATCACGGGATCGAGCTTTCCGCTTCGCGCGAGCTCCGTCAGATCGCGCGCATATTTCTTGAGCGCGTCATAGGCATTTTCGGCTGTCGCGGAATCCGCTGTCCTGCCCTGACGCAATTCCTTGATGGCCTTGTTGAGATTTTGCGGGCGGACATTTGCGTCCTTGAGGATGCGCGCAGCATCGGTTCCGCTGGCAAGCGCGAGTGCCAGAAGCAGAACTTCGGCGGTGACGAAGCTGTCTCCGGCCTTCTTTGCCAGTTCCTGGGCAGAATCGAGCAGACGCGCCATCTCGGGTGCGAGATAGGCTTGTCCGGCGCCCGAGCCTTCGACACGCGGCACCTTGCCGAGCTCCGATTCGACCTCCTGACGGACGAGATCCGGACGACCGCCAGAAGCCGCGATCAGCCGCGCCGCGAGGCCCTCCTCATCGTCGATCAGTACCTTGAGAAGGTGCAGCGGTCCGATTGTCTGGTGGTTGGAACGAAGCGCGAGACTTTGGGCGGATTGAATGAAACCGCGCGCCCGCTCGGTGAATTTCTCGATATCCATGTTGCCTCTCCGGCAGGGCCCCTTCAGGCAGCCACTGCAAGCCGCTCGTCAATGCGCGGCCCCCGAAGGGCACCGCGCTCCTTCAATATGTAGAGGGGCAATCCGGACGAACAAGGGCGGTTGGGAACGCGCCGTCAAGCGGCTGCGTCGTCGCTCTCTTCGTCTTCCAGGTCTCTGCCGGCGTCGGCAAGCGAGAATGAGGGGGTGCTTCCATTCTGTACCGGCGTATCGCGTCCATTGCCCATATTCGATCCGCCGTTCGTCTGATGAGGCTGTCCCTGATAGGGCTGCTGAGGCTGGTTAGCGGCCATGATCCGGTAATAGTGTTCCGCGTGCTGCAGATAGTTCTCGGCGGCCACCCGGTCTCCTGCCGAGTTCGCATCGCGCGCAAGCTGCAGATACTTTTCGTACACATGAGCCGCTGAACCGCGGATCTTGATCTCCGGCCCGGCCGAATCGAATGTCCGGTTCGGATTGTTGTTCTGTGGCGGCCGGCGGCCGCGTCCACGTGAGCGTTTCACCTGATCCCCTGTCCTTTATGCCAACTCGTCATTTCATGCCTGTTTGCTTGTCGTTCGTGGTCAGAGCCCGCTCTCAGGCATTCGCGCCGCCGCGGTTGCACCACTGGCGCAGATATGACCGTTTGAAACCGCAGTATGCGTCTTTCGCCTTGTACATTGCACGGCCAGCGGCGCTTACGTCGCGCACGCCGTCCCCGCGATTCCCCAAACGCCGGATTGGCCCAGCATTCGGCGGGGCTCCGTGCTTCCCCTACTTTCAAGGGAAGCTAGCGGGTCAGTGGCCCTTTTCCAACTGATTTCTTTGGGGCCCGTGGGCCACATCTTCCGCTCGTCCAACAACGAGACAGCGGGGAACCCCCGAAAGATCGGAAGCGATATGGCCTACGTCAAGCCCGAAGTAACCGAGAATCGGCGTCACCGCAACTGCCTGTCCGGCGCCAATCTCAACAAATGCCAGTCCACCCTTGCGAAGTTGCCGGGCAAGAACGGGTGCAATTGCGCGAATTGCTGCCAGACCATCGCTTCCTGCAGAGATGGCGGCTTTTGGCTCGTGCTCTCTGATTTCGGGCGCGCTTCCATCTACTTCCGACTGAGAAAGATAGGGCACATTCGCGAAGATCACATTAAAAGTGGCTTCTCCCGCTGCCGGCCAGTCTCCGTTCAAAAAGCTGCAACGTTCGACCACCCCGTGCCTGCAAGCGTTGCGGCGGGCATAGGCAAGCGCAGCTTCCGACGCATCGAGTCCCATCCCCCTTGCCCGTCCATAATTCAGGAGAAAAGCGATGAGCAAACACCCCGATCCCGTTCCGAGGTCCAGCACTTCAAGCGGCGCCTGGCGCTCGGGATGCGCCCGGAGCGCCTCTTCAATCAGTGTTTCCGTTTCAGGACGGGGAATGAGCACGCCGGTACCCACCTGGAATGCCAGGCTCCAGAATTCCTTTGTCCCAGTGATGTAGGCCAGCGGCTCGCGCCTGGCGCGCCGGACGATCAATGCCTCGAATTCGCCAAGACCCTCCCGACTGGCGCTCTCGCTGGTCAGCATTGCGTCCGGTTCGATCCCAAGGGCGCGTGCAAGGAGAACGCGTGCATCAAGCCGCGCGGATTCAATTCCAGCCGCGCGGAGGCTTTGGGTGCCCTTTTCCAGTGCTTCGCGAATCGCGGGATTCACCGGTCAGGCTCGTGTTCGAGTTCCGCGAGCCGGTTTGCCTGATCTTCCGCGACGAGCGCGTCAACGATCTCTCTCAGGTCGTCGCCCGAGAGAATGCGCTCAAGCTTGTACAGCGTGAGATTGATGCGGTGATCGGTCACGCGGCCCTGGGGGAAATTGTAGGTGCGGATGCGCTCGGAACGATCTCCAGATCCGACGAGACCTTTGCGCTCGGCCGCCCGCGCGCTCGCCTGACGTTCGCGCTCCGCCTCGAACAGCTTCGCCTTCAATATCTTGAGCGCTCTTGCGCGATTCTTGTGCTGCGATTTCTCGTCCTGCTGGGCCACGACGATCCCGGAAGGCAAATGGGTGATGCGAACTGCGCTTTCAGTCTTGTTGACATGCTGGCCGCCGGCGCCGCTTGCGCGGAATACGTCGATCCTGAGGTCCTTTTCGTCCACGTGCACATCCACGTCCTCCGGCTCTGGAAGCACGGCAACCGTCGCCGCAGAGGTGTGGATACGGCCGCCAGCCTCGGTGACCGGAACGCGCTGCACGCGATGCACGCCGCTTTCGAACTTGAGCTTGGCATAAGCACCCTGGCCCACGACCTCGATGACCGCCTCTTTGACGCCACCAAGATCGCTGTCGCTCAGTCCCAGAATTTCGGTGCGCCAGCCCATCAATTGCGCGTAGCGCTGATACATGCGCAGAAGATCCGACGCGAACAGAGCCGCTTCGTCACCTCCGGTGCCGGCACGAATTTCGACGATCGCAGAGGACGAATCGGCCGCATCCTTGGGCAACAATCGCAGCTGCAATTCACGCTCCACATGCGCGAACCGATCCTTCAGTGCCGACTGCTCCTCCTGTGCCAGCGTGCGCAGCTCAATATCGCTCGCGCTGTCACTCGCGAGGGCTTCGGTATCGCGCAGCGCATGCTCGGTCTTGCGATATGCCGCAATCGCCTCGACGACCGGCGACAGCTCGGCATATTCCCTGGAGAGCTTCACATACGCGCTTCCGCCCGCCCCGGCAGCGAGTTCTGCCTCTATGGCCGCAAAGCGGTCGACCAGCCGCGTCAGCTTTGCCTCGGGAATCATGCGGCGAATGCGCTACTGCGCGGCTTCCAGGGTTGCCGCAGCGGAGCGTTCGCGATCGATCTCGGCAGCTTTTTTCTCGCACAGCTCGACGACGTGATCGATGAGTTTCGCGTTGTCGAGCTTGTAGGCCGGCTTGCCGTTCAGATAAATCATCCCGGCACTCCCGCCCGCTCCACCACCGGTAAAGCCGAGATCGGTTTCGCGCGCTTCGCCCGGACCGTTTACCACGCAACCAATGATCGAGAGCGTCATCGGCGTTGCGATGTGCTTCAGCCGCTCCTCGAGCATTTGCACCGTTTCAATCACGTTGAACCCCTGGCGCGCGCAGGAGGGACAAGACACGATGTTGACTCCGCGGTGGCGAAGTCCGAGCGACTTCAGGATATCGAAGCCCACACGGATCTCCTCCACCGGATCGGCGGAAAGCGATACCCGGATCGTGTCGCCGATTCCCGACCACAACAGCATGCCCATTCCGATGGACGATTTTGCAGTGCCCGACATGAGGCCGCCCGCCTCGGTGATTCCAAGATGGAGAGGGTAATCACATGCCTCTGCCAAACCCTGATAGGCCGCAACGGCCAGAAAGACGTCCGAGGCCTTCACGCTGATCTTGAATTCGGTAAAGTCATTGTCTTCGAGAATGCGCGCGTGGTTGAGCGCACTCTCGACCATCGCTTCCGGGCACGGCTCGCCGTAACGTTCCAGCAGATCCCTCTCGAGCGAGCCTGCATTCACGCCAATGCGCATCGAACAACCATGATCCTTCGCCGCCGCGACGACCTCGCGCACGCGCTGCGCCGAGCCGATATTGCCGGGATTGATGCGCAGGCATGCCGCGCCCGCCGCAGCCGCTTCGAGCGCGCGCTTATAATGAAAATGGATGTCGGCCACGATGGGAACGTGCGCGGCCCTCACGATCGCCTTCAGCGCCGATGTGGATTCCGCATCCGGGCACGAGACGCGAACGATATCGGCTCCGGCCTCCTCAAGCGCGCGCACCTGCGCAATCGTTGCAACCGTGTCCGACGTCACCGTGTTCGTCATGCTCTGCACGGAAATGGGGGCGTCTCCACCGATCTCCACGGTGCCGACATGGATTTTGCGCGACTTGCGGCGCGCAATATCGCGATACGGTCTGATACTCATGTCGTCACCTGAACGGTTAGCCGGGGTTTCTCGATCCGCTGCGGTCTACTATGGCCTGTGGATCGAGCGAAAGGGCTTCCGTCATTTCGCCCGAGCGGCCCGCGGCTCCCACGTCCTTTCCATCAAGTTCGAGTGAAACCGCGCCACCATCGGGGGTCGTCAGCGACAGTCCCACAAGATTGGGAACGCGATAGGTGTCGCCGGGATGCAATATACGGTTAAGGAAGACCTTCCCGTCGGCGCCCTCTACAAGGATGCGCGTAAGGCCCTTCACATGAAGAACGACCCGCGCATTCCGGGCGCCCAGCTCTTGCGCGCTCGACAACCCGGCTCCCTGCGCGACTTTGTTGTCGGCTGAAACTGCGTCTTTTGCTGGAACGAGCTGGCTCTGGACCACAGGCGTTTTCGCCGAAACCTGGCCCGCGCCTGGGGCTGCGGAGCGGGCCTCACCGAGCGAACCTCCACTGGCTTGCTGCAGCACCGGTGGTGACACTGCCGCCGCATTAGGCTTTTGGACGATGTGGGTCTGTGCCGTGAGGCGATTGTTCGGAGCAGTTCTGTGGGCGTTCGCTTCGGGCGTTGCGATCCTCGCCGGAACTGGAGCCACGGGTTGAACGGACAGCCGGTCAACCGACCGGGCGAGGTGATAGGCCCCGTACGCAACAACGCCGATGACGACAAAGGCCATCACCTGCCAGCCACGCGGCAACCGGCTCTCGCTGGTTTCCGGCGCCAATCCAACCTGTGGCGCTCCGTCCACGCGCCCGGCGATTTCCCTTTTGAAGCGCTCGACACACTGCTCGGAATCGAGGCCCAGATAGGCTGAATAGCTCCGCACGAAACCGACCGCGTAGGTTCGCCCAGGCAATGTCTCGAAACGGTCTTCCTCGATCGCTTCAAGATGATCCTTGCGAATTCGCAACGCGCGCGCCACAGCCGCAAGCTCGTTGCCCCGCCGCAGACGCGCGGCCCGCAAATCCAGGCCCACCGTTTCAAGCGGCGCATCGGCGTCGCCCGAAATTTCGCGCAGTTGTACCCGCCGCTTGCTCAGTTCGCCGCGTTCATCGAGCGTCAGGTGCGTGACCTTGGTCATGCGTCAACGAATACAACCAAGGGGCTCTGTGATCCAGCGAAACAAATTCAGCCGCGGCGGTGCCAGGCGTCCAATGGCGCTGTCAAACAAGCCGGACACCCAGATCGACGCCGGATAAACAAGAATTTCACCTTGCAAGGCGGAGCAATACTGAACGATCGGAAGGGGAACTACAGTCGAACCCTTATTTACCCGGAGTCGCAAATCCGACTTTCTGAGCGTTCACGAGTGCCCTCTGGGATTCTTGCTGACGTGCGTCCCACGCTCGCTGAGTATGGCACTCGCGCCCGCCGCCCAGACGTGAGCCCGTCGTTGGGGCAGACATTCGGCACACGACCTCATCGGGATTGGAAGCCTGGCTGACGACTGGCGTCGCCGGAGCCTGCACCACGACCTGATCGGGATTGGAAGCGTGGCTGACGACTGGCGTCGCCGGAGCCTGCACGGTCGGAGCGGGCGCTGCCGCTGCAGCTGCCGGTGGCGAAAGCGGCGCGGCCGCTGTCGCACCAGGTGCCGCCGCCTGGCCGGGGTCGGCCGACGCGAGACTGGGAACCATAATGGCGACCGCAGAAACCAGAACCATCGTCCAAACGCGCATCGCCACAAACTCCTTCGGGTTTCGACACTCCCGCAAGATGCCGTAACGCGGGCGTCGTGGCAAGGGACTGTTTAAACTGCCAAGTTCTTATGTCTATTGCTTAATCACAATTCCGCGTTCCGCCGCGAAAGCCGAAAGCCGGGTGCGAAGGCTGTGATCGCTGCGGCCGCACTGGCGATCGATGAAATCGGTGATCTCGCCTGCATCAAGGCTGCGTATCATCATCTTCACCGGTGCGATATTCGCCGGTTGCATCGACAGACTGCGCAGGCCGGCCCCGATCAGGGCCATTGCCTCCAGCGGCTTCCCGGCCATTTCTCCGCACAGCGAGACCTCGCCATTGGCTTCGCCGGCGCTGCGCACGATTTGGCGCACGAGTGTCATGACCGCCGGACTTAATGCGTCGTAACGCCGGGCAACACGTGGATTGGTGCGGTCCACGGCGAACACGAACTGCAGGAGATCGTTGGAGCCGATCGAAACGAAATCGGCGCTGCGCAGAATCTGCGGCAACATGAACGCCAGCGCAGGCACTTCCAGCATCGCGCCGACGAGAGTCTGCCGCGGCTGAGGAAGAGCGAGCAATCGCGCACGTTCAAGCTCGCGATCGATGAGCGCCCGCGCGCTGTTGAATTCATCGACGTCGGTTACCATCGGCAGCAGCAGGCGCAGGGTGCGATCGGCTGCCGCAGCAATGAGCGCGCGCGCCTGATAACGCAGCAGAGCCGGGCGATCGAGGGCAATGCGCAGCGCCCGCCATCCCAGGGCCGGATTCTCCTCTCTCTCCCAGCGCCCATAGGGCAGAATCTTGTCGCCGCCCAGATCGAGCGTGCGGAAGATAACCGGCCTTTTGCCTGCGGCCTCAATGACCTTGCGGTAGAAGCCGATCTGGTCGGCGAGGCGCGGCATCGTCTCGCCGATCATGAATTGCAGCTCGGTCCGGAACAGGCCAATCCCGTCCGCGCCCGAATCATCGAGATGAGGCATATCGATCAAGAGTCCGGCATTCATCATCAGCTGGATGACAACGCCGTCCCTGGTGACTGCCGGAAGATCGCGCACCGCCGCCATGCGCGCAGCGCGCATTTCCCTCTGATTTCTGCGCGTCTTGAACGCCGCTATCACATCGGCCGTGGGGCGCAATTGCGCTTCGCCGCTCTCGCCGTCGAGAACGATGACGTCGCCGGTGCGTGCGGTGTCGACGATGCCTTCCACGCCGCTGACCAGAGGCAGCCCCATCGCACGCGCGACGATGACGACGTGCGAAGTCGCCGCCGCATCTTCGAGCACAAGAGCGGCGACGCGATCACGCCCGTAGTCGAGCAGCTCGGCGGGCCCCATCGCGCGGCCGACCAGCACTGCATCTTTCGGCAGGTCCTGCCTTCCCGCCCTCCCTCCATTGCCGCTCAGATGGCGTTGCAGCCGGCGCGCCAGGTCTTCGAAATCGTGCAGCCGCTCGCGCAGAAAGGGATCGCCCATGCGCGTGACGCGCAAACGCAGCTCATCCTGGACGCGTTCCACGGCCGCTTCCGCCGTAAGTCCGGAACGCACGGCGTCGCCCAGTTTCTGCTGCCAGCCCTGGTCCTCTGCGAAAAGCCGATAAGCTTCGATGACCTCGCGGCTTTCCTCCGAGAGGTCGAGCTCGCTTGAAGAGAGCATCTCGTCGACCGACTTCCGCAACTCACCCAGTGCGCCTTCCAGCCTTTTCATCTCCATCTGCGGATCGTCGGCGATCATGCGCTCGACCTTGACGCGCGGTTCGTGCAGAACCACCTGGCCCACCGCCACGCCTTCCGAGAGTCCCTCGCCCTTGAATGTACGCGGCCGGTCCGCGCGCAATTCGGGCTCGTCGAGTTCCGCGATGTCGAAAAGCGCTCCGTGGGCGACGATCTCGGCCAGCACCATCGCTACGGTCTGCAGGGCTTCGACTTCTTCTTCGTCGTAAAGCCGCGCGGCACGGTTCTGCACCGTCAGTACACCGTAGAGTTGGCCGCCGCGTATAATGGGCACGCCCAAAAAAGAACGGAACGGATCCTCTCCCGTCTCGGGCCGATAGGAAAAGCGGGGGTGGCTCGGCGCCTCGCTGAGATTGATCGGTTCAGCGCTCTCCGCCACCAGGCCCACCAGACCTTCGCCGGACCGCATCCGCGTTCGATGCACCGCGGTGCGATTGAGCCCTTCGGTGGCGAACAGCTCCAGCACATTGCCGGCGCGGCGCAGATAGATCGAGCAGACCTCGGCAACCATGTTAGCGGCGATCACGGCGACGAGCCGGTCAAAGCGCACCTGGGCACTCGACGGTTCCGCCATGATCTCGCGCAGGCGCCGCAGGAGCATACGCGGACCCGCTGCCGCCACCGCCGGCATCAGCGCGGCTCCCACTCCGCCAAAGCCTTGAACGAATGCCGCAAAGCAGACGCCGTGCGCAATCGAAGGAGCCGCATTCGTGAATCCTTCATCAACCTATTCCGCGTCGAGCTCAAAAGCGGAGTGCAGCGCGCGCACGGCCAATTCCACATATTCTTCCGGGATGAGGACGCTCACCTTGATCTCGGATGTTGAAATCACCTGAATGTTGATGCCTTTCTCCGCGAGCGTCCGGAACATCGTTTGCGCAACGCCCCCGTGTGCGCGCATGCCTATGCCGATGATTGAAACTTTCGCCACATCTGCGGCGGAGGTAACGTCCCGATAGCCGATGGCGGCCGCGGCCTTCTCGATTGCATCGAGTGATCGCGAAAGCTCGCTCCGGCTCACCGTAAAAGTCAGATCCGTCCGGCGTCCATCCTCGGACACGTTCTGCACGATCATGTCCACATTGACGCCGGCGTCGGCCAGGGGCCCAAAAATCGCCGCGGCGATGCCGGGCTGGTCGGGAATGCGATGGAGCGTGATCTTCGCTTCATCGCGCGAATAGGCGATGCCGGTGACAGGTTTCTTCTCCATGATGTCTTCCTCATCGCAAAGCAACGTTCCCTCGCTCTCGGCATCGAATGTCGAAAGTACGCGCACGGGCACCTGGTAGAGCATCGCAATCTCGACTGAGCGCGTCTGCAGGACCTTGGCGCCGAGCGAAGCCATTTCCAGCATTTCCTCATAGGCGACGCGTGGGAGCAGCCTGGCCCGCGGCACGATTCGCGGATCTGTCGTGTAGATGCCATCGACATCGGTGTAGATGTCGCAGCGATCCGCGCGCAACGCGGAAGCAATGGCGACCGCGCTTGTGTCCGATCCCCCCCGGCCAAGCGTGGAGATGCGGTCGTCCGGCGCCACACCCTGAAATCCCGCAATTACGGCGGCCTGCCCTTTCGAAAGCCTCTCGTCGAGCAGAGTGGCGTCGATACCGACAATGCGGGCCGAGCCATGCATGCCGGACGTCCGCAACGGAATCTGCCAACCAAGCCAGGACCGCGCGTCGACCCCGATCGACGACAACGCAATCGCAAGCAGGCCGGCCGTTATCTGCTCGCCCGCAGCGACCACGACGTCATATTCACGCGCGTCGTGCAGAGGTGACAGTTCACGCGCCCAGTTCACGAGCTTGTTTGTCTCACCCGCCATCGCCGAAACGACAACGGCAGTCTCGTCGCCGCGCTCGATGTGGCGCTTCACCAGCGCCGCGACGTGGCGGATGCGGTCGAGGTCGGCCACCGAAGTGCCGCCGAATTTCATGACAATTCTGGCCACCCGGCTCTGGCCTCCGTCGCTGTGCCGCGTATGCTCGGCTTCAACCTTTTCATAGACGCCGCATGCCTCGCGCTCAACGCCGATCCCGCTCGACCGACCCTGTGCGGCCGCATTCTTCGGTCGACATGCAGGAAGTCGCAAAGTTTTCGGCTCTCGCGGAAGAATGGTGGAAACCCCGGGGCCGGTTCGCGCCGTTGCACCGGCTCAACCCGCTCCGGCTTGGCTTCATTCGCGACACGGCGGCGAGCCATTTCGCCCGTGACCCATCCGTGCTCGTCCCTTTCGCGGGCCTCTCGCTCGTCGATATCGGTTGCGGCGGAGGCTTGCTGACCGAGCCCATGGCACGGCAGGGTTTCACCACCCTTGGCATCGACGCGTCCGAAGATAGCGTGGCAATTGCCGTGTCCCATGCGCGTACTGCGATGGTTGCGGCTGCCTATCGCTGTGCGGTTGTCGAAACTCTGGCAGCGGAGGGCTCAAGCTTTGACGTGGTGCTGAACATGGAAATCGTCGAGCATGTCGGCGATTTGCAGGCATTTCTCACGTCATGTTCGGCCATTCTGAAGCCCGGCGGCCTCATGTTCGTTGCGACGATCAACCGAACCCTGAAAGCACTCGCACTTGCGAAGCTGGGAGCCGAGTACGTATTGGGCTGGATTCCGCGCGGCACGCATGATTGGCGAAAATTCGTAGAGCCGAAAAGGCTGAGCGCCGGAGCCGAGGGAGCCGGTCTCGAAATTCTCAAGATTCAGGGCGTCGCTTTCGATCCGCTCGCATGGAACTGGCGACTTTCGTCTGACACCGGCGTGAACTACATGGCAGTGGCCGCAAAAAGCGTCGGCCTGGTCAGTTCGCGTCGTTGATATCCGGCGGCAGCGGAGCAACGTCAACACCCTCTTCGATCAGCTCCTTTACATCCTTGAGCGAAGCCTCGCCGTAGATCTGCCGCTCCTCGACTTCGCCGTAATGAATCTTTCTCGCCTCTTCCGGAAAACGGGGGCCGACATAGTCGGCGTTCTGTTCAACATATTTGCGCAAGCCGGTCATGAACTGGCGCATTTTGCGCATTTCCTCTGGCGCGGAACGGCGCTCTCCCACTGGACCTTTCAAGGCGGGTGCCATGGGCGCCTTCGTCACCTGGCGCGCGTCGCAGATCGGACAAACGAGCTTGCCTTCCGTCTTCTGCAGATCGAACGCAGTACTGGAGCCGAACCAGGCTTCAAAGACATGTCCCCCCGAACATTGCAGGCAGTAAACGATCAATCGATAGACTCCAGAGAGCGTCAGGTTTCAAACGATGGGGACAATCGCCGGATTCCACAAGTGTTCGACCTGTTCGCCGGCATGTGTGCAATCAGTCGACGTCAAGGGCGCGTAAAATCGCGGTCGTGGCTGAGGCTTGGGATGCGCGCGCGCGCGTCGGCTGATGCGGCCGGATCGATCTCGGCAAGGACGATGCCGGGATCGACGCCGCCATCGCCAAGAATCTCGCCCCAGGGTGAAACGATCAGGCTGTGTCCGAAGGTCCTGCGGCCATTGGCGTGCAAGCCACCTTGCGCGGGCGCGATGACGAAAGCTGCGTTCTCGATGGCGCGCGCGCGCAACAGCACGTGCCAATGCGCTTTGCCTGTCGTCTCCGTAAAGGCCGACGGCACCGCAAATGAGAACGCGCCGTCTTGGGCAAGCCTGCGGTAAAGCTGGGGAAAGCGAAGATCGTAGCAGATCGAAAGGCCCAGCTTGCCCCACGGCGTTTCGGCTAGAATGGCGGCGCCGCCGCCCGCGACCGTGTTCGATTCACGATATTGTTCGCCGGAGGGCAAGTCCACGTCGAACAGAAAAATCTTGTCGTAGCGGGCAGTGATCGTTCCTCCGGGATTGATCAGGAAAGAGCGGTTCGCCGTCTTCGTGGCGCTCACTCTAATAGGGAGCGAACCTATCAGCAGCCAGATGGAAAGCTCTTGCGCAAGCGCGCGGAAGGCAGGCAACGCCGGATCAAGGTTTTCGGTGTGGCTCAGCTCGAGCTTTGCGCCGCCGTCGGGCGCCATAAGCGTGGTGTTTTCCGGCGTCGCCACAAATTCCGCGCCGGCCGCAGCGGCCTCGCGAATCCACGCGGACGCCTCACGAACATTCTCCGCTGCATCATCCGACGAACGCAACTGCACGCAGGCCGCACGAAAACGCGAATCGCTTTTCATTTGGTCAGGAGTGGATCGAGTTCGCCGGCTCGCTCGAGGGCGTGCAAATCGTCGCTGCCGCCCACGTGGGTCTCGCCGATGAAGATTTGCGGCACTGTCCGACGGCCGCCCGATTTTTGCTCCATCTCGTCGCGGGCGCGCCTGTCCATGAACACGTCCACCTCCCGGACTTCCGCGCCCTTCTTCTCAAGCAATGCCTTGGCCCGGACGCAGTGGGGACAGATTGGCGTTGTATAGATCGTGACGCGACTCATTGGTTTCTGGGAATCATTTTCCTGCCCATTATATGGGGTTTCGCTGCGGACGAACAACGCGCGCCAGAGTCAACACCAGCACGCACCTTGCGCCAGCGCGTTTGAGCGCCTTTGCACTGGCTTCGATCGTCGAGCCGGTGGTGAATACGTCGTCGATCAGCAAAACGCCCTTGTTCCTCAGCAACGCTGAACGGGAGCCGTGGACGCGAAAAGCGCCCTCCACGTTTCGGCGACGAGCGCTGGCGGAAGGCATTTCACCCTGGCTGCGCGTTGCACGGCTGCGGCGAAGAGCAAGGCATTCGACAGGCTTGCCCGTAAGCCTGCCCAGTTCCTGTGCCAGAAGAGCCGACTGATTGAAGCGGCGCTGCCAAAGGCGCGAGCGATGCAACGGCACCGGGACGATGAGATCGGCTTCCGCCAGGAGCTCCGCCCCCGGGCGCTGCATCCAGCGCGCGAAGGCGGGTACAAGATCGAGCCTGTCGGCGCGCTTGAGCGCGAGAATCGGGTCGCGGCTCGCCTCATCGTAGCGCATCAACGAGCGCGCCTTGTCGAAAGCGGGCATCCGCTGCTGGCACGAGCCGCACAGCACGCCCGGGCCCGCAGGGAAGTCAAAGGGAAATCCGCAGACCGCACATAGCGGATCGCTCAGAAAGGAAATTCTGTTCCAGCACGTTGCACAGAGATTGTGCGCTTCCACGATCGGCGTTCGGCACGCACAACACAGAGGAGGAAATACTATGTCGAGCGCACGCCGGCCAAACTTGCGCAGCGTGGAACGCACGAAATTCCCGCCCTTCCCAGTGCCGAGTATTGCCGTCATGAGCCAATTCTAGCACAACCCTCGCCTCCAGACTTGGCAGGCGGCGCTACCCGGATGACCGTCCCGATTGTGTTCGACCGGAGAACCTATGCCGCGCGGCGCGGCCGCGCGGCGCGAAGCGCAGGCGATCAATTTCTTGTCCATCAGATTGCCGAGAGTATGGCGGAGCGCCTGGGCGCGGTGAAGAAGAGTTTCAGCCAGGGGCTCGATCTGGGCTCTCGAAGTGCGAGCTTCGCGCGTCTGGCGCAGTATGCCGGATATTGGGTCCGTACGGGCCTCTCTCCGGCGGACGAAGCAGTTTCTCTCGTCGCAGATGAAGAGGCGTTGCCGTTCGCGGGCCGAAGCTTCGATCTGGTCGTGAGCGTTCTCTCGCTGCATGCGGTCAACGATCTGCCCGGGGCTCTTTTGCAGATTCGCCGCGCGCTGAAGCCAGACGGACTCTTTCTTGCGTCCTTGTTCGGAGGCGCAACGCTTGGTGAATTGCGCCGCGCGTTCGCTGCCGGCGAAGTTGAGCAGAGAGGCGGCGCGAGCCCCCGCGTCGCACCGTTCGGAGACGTTCGCGACATGGGGCAACTCTTGCAGCGCGCCGGCTTCACGCAACCGGTGGCTGACCTGGACCGGATTGTTGTACGTTACACATCCTTTGCCACTATCGTGAAGGATTTGCGTGCCTTGGGAGAAACAAATTCGCTGGTTTCGCGCGATCGTTCGCCGCTTCGGCGGGACGTGTTGCGAGCGGCGCTTGCCCATTATGCTTCGCGTGACGCCGATGATCAGGGAAAATTGACCGCGACGTTTGATATCGTGAGTTTGACGGGATGGTCCGCCGGACCGGATTAGACCGAGCTGGCGACTTTTTGGAAGAGCTGCGTCAACGCCGTCTGGCCGAGAGTATTGATCGCACCAATGTCTACCACCGCGACCAGCGCGGTGACGAAGCCGTACTCGATGGCGGTGACGCCGCGGCACTCTCGCAGAAAATTTCTCACAGCAGATCGCGCAACATGGGAATAAGCGGCAGATCGGCCGGCGGCATCGCGAATGTGCCCAGATCCGCCGGACGCACCCATTTCAGGGCCAGATGTTCGTTCAGGCATGGCCGACCTTTCCATTTCCGGCAGACGTAAAGTGGCATCAAGAGATGAAATCCCGGATACGCGTGGGATGCGAACGTGAACGGCGCGAGACAATCTTCCTTGACCTCGATGCCCAATTCTTCGCGCAATTCCCGAATGAGAGCATCCTCCGGCCTCTCCGAGGGCTCCACCTTGCCGCCCGGAAACTCCCATAACCGCGCCATCTCCTTCCCGACCGGCCGCTGAGCGATCAGTACCCGGCCATCGGGATCGATGAGCGCGCAGGCTGCAACGAGGACGAGCTCTTTCGGCACCTTTCGATGCTCGCTTATCATGAGGTTTACCGTGATTAGGCGCCGTTAAAGGATGCCCTAGCTGCGGTAAGAAGCGTTGATACGGATGTACCCTTCGGTCAGATCGCAGGTCCATACCCGGGCGCGCCCCGCTCCCACGCCAAGATCGACGCCAATCGCGACCTCGCGGCCGGAGACTGCTCGACTCGCGAGCCCTTCGTCATAAGAACCGGCACGCTGTCCGCTTTCTGCGACCAGGTGCCCGCCGAAATCTATGCGCAGCCGATCGCGGTCCGCAGGCTCACCCGCCTTGCCGACCGCCATGACCACGCGCCCCCAATTGGCGTCGCTCCCGGCAATGGCGGTCTTCACCAGAGGCGAATTGGCAATTGCAAACCCCACGCGCCGTGCAGATTCGTCGCTTTCTGCGCCGCTCACGTCAATGCGGATCAGCTTTTGCGCGCCTTCGCCGTCACGAACAACCTGAAGCGCGAGATCAAGCAGAAGGGCGTCAAATTTCTGGCGGAAGTCCCCCAAACGCCGATCACCCGCTTTCGCGATTTGCGGATGGGGGGCACCTTTCCCCGTGGCAAAGACGAGAAGGGTGTCGTTTGTCGAGGTGTCGCCATCGACGGTAATTGCGTTGAATGAATTCCGTACGCCCGACAAAAGAAGTTCCTGGAGCACCGGCGCGGGAAGATTCGCGTCCGTGAATACAAAAGCGAGGAGCGTCGCCATGTCGGGCGCAATCATGCCGGAACCCTTGGCGATGCCGTTGATGGTGACGCGGTGGTCTTCGATCATTGCACGCGCAGTCGCCATCTTGGGAAACGTGTCGGTCGTCATGATGGCTTCCGCCGCGGCACGCCAGCCTCCTGCCGCGCCGGCATCGGCGAGGCTGGCCATGATTTTTGTGATCTTGTGCGAGGGTAACGTTTCCCCAATCACTCCGGTCGACGCCACGAACACCTCGCTCGCGTGGCAATCGAGCGCGGCAGCGGCCGAAGCCGCCACTTCGCGTATCGCGTCCCGGCCGGCGGCACCGGTGAATGCATTGGCATTTCCGCTATTGGCGACGAGCGCGCGGGCTGTCCGTTTCCCCAAATTGGCCCTACACCATTCGACCGAAGCTGAAGCTGTTCTCGACCGCGTGAAAACTCCGGCTGCCTGCGTGCCTGATGCCAGGACTGCAAGCAGCACGTCGTCGCGGTCCCTGTAACGTATTCCCGCCGCTATCGTGGCCAGGCGCACGCCTGCGAGCGGAGGAAGTGTGGCCAGGCTTTTGGGGGCGAGCGGCGACACTGGCGTAGGCGCCGCCTTTGTCGAACCGGACTTCGATGCAACCCGTCGCGTGAGGGGTCGGACAGCCGGTCGTGCCCGCCGGCTCGCTGGCGCGGCGCGCGTCTTGGCCATGGAATGCTCCCCTTCCGTCGCTCGCGCCGCGTCGGCGGCGTCGGGCGCACGCGGATTTGGCCCGTTTCCCTTGAATTGACAAGGGGGAAGGGTCTTCTTATCTCTGCCGTCGCGCGGCCGGCGCAATCCGTGTGACCGGCGGTATTCGTGCCTTTGGCGGGTTTTCCCGCAAAAGGCTCGCCCGGCCGTCCGGCCTCACGAGGATATCCATGCTCGGCCTCAACGAGAATGCGCAGCGATTCTTGGGCGGTATTGGGCAGCGCTTCTTCGGCTCGTCCAACGAGCGGAAATTGCGCCCGATGCAGAGGCGCGTCCAGGACATCAATGTGCTTGAGCCGGCTTTCGAAGCCAAATCCGACGACGAACTTCGCGGCTTGACTGCCGCGTTCAAGGCACGGCTGGAAGCGGGCGAGTCGCTCGATGATCTTTTGCCCGAAGCCTTCGCAACGGTCCGCGAAGCGGCGAAACGAACGCTTGGACAGCGGCATTTCGACGTGCAACTCGTGGGCGGCATGGTACTGAACGACGGTCGCATTGCGGAAATGAAAACTGGCGAAGGCAAGACACTTGTCGCCACCCTGCCCGTCTACCTCAATGCTCTCGCCGGCGAAGGCGTGCATGTGGTGACCGTGAACGACTATCTCGCACGGCGTGATGCCGAGTGGATGGGCCAGATATACAAATTTCTCGGGCTGAAGGTCGGATGCATCGTGCACGGCCTCACCGACGAGCAGCGCCATGAGGCCTATGCCTGCGACGTGACCTACGGCACCAACAACGAATTTGGTTTCGATTATCTGCGCGACAACATGAAATACAGCATCGCGTCGATGGTGCAGCGTGGGCACCACTTCGCAATTGTCGACGAAGTCGACTCCATTCTGGTCGACGAGGCACGCACGCCTCTCATCATCTCCGGACCGACGGATGACCAGACCGAGATTTATCGCACGGTGGACGTGCTGATCCCGAAACTGGAAAAGAGCGACTTCGACCTGGACGAAAAGCAACGCACCGTTACGCTGACGGAAGCCGGCAACGAGCGGATGGTGCAGCTGCTGCGCGAGGCCAACCTGCTCGAAACCGGCGATCTCTACGACATCGAAAACATCAGCATGGTCCATCACGTCAATCAGGCGCTGAAGGCCCACAAGATGTTCCAGAAGGATCGCGACTACATCGTCAAGGACGGCAAGGTCGTGATCATCGACGAGTTCACCGGACGCATGATGGAAGGCCGCCGCTATTCGGAAGGCCTGCACCAGGCTCTGGAAGCAAAAGAAAACACGGTTATCGAATCCGAAAATGTGACGCTCGCCTCCATCACGTTCCAGAACTACTTCCGGCTCTACGAAAAGCTTGCCGGCATGACCGGAACGGCAATGACCGAAGCAGCCGAATTCATGGACATCTACAAGCTCGACGTGCTCGAAGTTCCGACGAACATGCCCGTCAACCGGACCGACTCCGACGACGAGGTCTATCGTACCGCAGGCGAGAAAGACGAGGCGATCATTGCTCTCGTCAAGGACTGCCACGAACGGGGTCAGCCCGTGCTGGTGGGCACGACGTCGATTGAAAAGTCCGAGCACCTCTCCGCTCTGCTCAAAAAACGCAAGATCCGGCATAACGTGCTGAATGCGCGCTACCACGAGCAGGAAGCGGTTATCGTGGCGCAGGCCGGCGTATCCGGAACGGTCACGATCGCCACCAACATGGCCGGCCGCGGCACCGACATTCAGCTCGGCGGCAATGCCGACATGCGCATTCGCACCGAGCTTGGCGGCGTGGTCGACGAGGCAGAACGCGCGAGGCGCATCGAAGAAATCAGGGCTGAGATCGCGACCGACAAGGAGCGGGCGATCGGAGCGGGCGGACTCTACGTGGTCGGCACCGAACGGCATGAGAGCCGGCGGATCGACAACCAGCTACGCGGCCGCTCGGGGCGCCAGGGCGACCCAGGCGCATCCAAGTTCTTCCTGAGCCTGCAGGACGATCTCATGCGAATTTTTGGCTCGGACCGTCTGGACTCTATGCTGAAGCGGCTGGGACTCGAAGAGGGCGAGGCGATCGCTCATCCCTGGGTCAATAAGGCGCTCGAAAAAGCGCAGCAGAAGGTCGAAGCGCGCAATTTCGAAATGCGCAAGAACATCCTCAAATACGACAACGTCCTCAACGACCAGCGGCGCGTCGTCTTCGAGCAGCGGCGCGAGATCATGTCGGCGGACGATGTGAGCGATCAGATCGCGGACATGCGCGAGCAGATCGTGGATGATCTTGTCGCGCGACACATCCCCCAGAAAGCCTATGCCGAGCAATGGGACGCGATCGGCCTGCAGGCGGAAATCGAGAAGATTTTTGCCATCACCCTTCCGGTCGTCGAGTGGACCAAGGAAGAGGGAATTGCTGACGAGGAAGTGCGCGAACGCATGCTGAAGGCGGTCGAATCGAGGGCCGGGGAACGCGCCGCCAATGTCGGCTCCGACATAATGCGTTATGTCGAGAAGTCGGTCCTCCTGCAGACACTTGACCACGATTGGCGCGAGCACATCGTCAATCTCGATCATTTGCGCCAGTATGTCGGCCTGCGTGGCTACGGCCAGCGCGATCCGCTCAACGAGTACAAGAGCGAAGCGTTCGCGCTGTTCGAAGGCTTGCTGAGCAAGCTGCGCAGCGACGTCGTGCGACAGCTCATGCACCTGCAGATTACTGTCGAACAGCCTCCTCCGACCATGGAACCCGCGCTCCCTCCCATGCGCGCCCATCATATTGATCCTCTGACTGGCGAAGACGACGCCGCGCCCGGGTTTCTGCCGGCCGATCAGCCAGACGCGCGCCCGACGCGGATGCGCGACATGCCGGTTGATCCCAACGACCCGGACACGTGGGGCAAAGTGCAACGCAATGCCCCTTGTCCGTGCGGCTCAGGTCGCAAATTCAAGCACTGTCATGGGGCGTTGGTCTAAGTTGCGGTTTACGCACCTTCAACTGAGGAAATGTCGGAGCAGACGCGGCAGTGTACTGGTGACGAACGCCTCATCCTCCGAGCCGCCGGCTGCTGCAATGAAATACCAGGGAATGTCCCTGCGGCCCCAATCTTCCGGCCCGTACGGGCGCCCCCATAGCGTGAAGACGTCATAGCCGACGGATTTGAAAAACCCGAACCATTCCTCCTTTGTATAGCGGTAGTAGCGAGCCGATAGCTCCTGGTCATTTTCGAATATGATCAGCGGGCGCGATGCAACGAGGGCGGCACGGCCGCCCTCCAAAGCGCGGATCTCTCCGCCCTCGAGATCGAGTTTGCAGAATCGGAATGGCGCGTCCCGACTATGGCCGCCGGGCAGCAAAATCGCGTCGATTGTCGTAGCCTCCACCTCCACCACACGGATTTTGTCCTCGAAATCGTATCGCCGCCGCTCGATCCCGCTATAGGCGGAATGGGCCTTTACCCAATGGAATGGAATGCGGGCGACCCTGTCATATAGCGCCTTGTCCACGATTTGAATCTGTCCGAGTTTTCGTTGTTTCGCCTTCTTTGCCAGCCTGCGCGCGAGATCGGGGAGAGGCTCCACAGCCAGAACAAGTCCCTGGTCGCCAACCTTCTCCGCCATCGGGAAAGTATGGCGGCCGACATGCGCGCCACCGTCAAGCGTTACGTCGCCGGGACTCAGGATGCTCGTGTAGATTTCGGCAATGACATGCTCGAAGAATTCACCTTGCCGGATATTTCCACCTGCCCCACTTGTACCCATTGCGAAAAGCTTCGCGCAGGCATCGTCATCAAGGGGCGCCATATGCGCACTATAACCGTTAGGCGTTCAGGCTGCGACCTATGGCGAGGTATTTGTCGCGCCGCTGTTGCCGCAGTTGCGCTGGCGCGAGTCCGTCGAATTCGGACAGGGCGCGCGCGATCGTATCGCCCACGGCGTTGATAGTCTGGAGAGGAGCACGATGCGCCCCACCGGGCGGTTCACGCACGATGCCGTCGATCACTTTCAGTTCCAGCAAATCCTGGGCGGTGATGCGCATTGCCGCGGCCGCCTCCTGCGCCTTGTCGGCGCTGCGCCACAATATCGATGCGCAGCCTTCGGGTGAAATCACCGCATATATGGCGTGCTCGAGCATATAGACCCGGTTGGCGACCGCTATGCCGAGTGCCCCTCCCGACATGCCCTCGCCGATGATCATCGTTACGAACGGCACGCCGAGCGAAAGGCAGGCATCCGTGGAACGCGCGATGGCCTCCGCCTGGCCCCGCTCTTCGGCGCCCACGCCGGGATAGGCGCCCGGCGTGTCGGCGAACGAAACTACCGGCAGCTTGAAACGCTCGGCCAGAGAGAACAGCCGCTGTGTTTTGCGGTAACCTTCTGGCATCGCCATTCCAAAATTGTGCGTAAGACGGCTCTTGGTGTCGTTCCCCTTCTCTTGCCCCACGATCGCGACAACCCGGCCGCGCAACCGGCCGAGACCGGAAATGATGGCGCGATCTTCGGAATAAAGCCGATCGCCGGCGAGGGGCGTGAAATCTTCGACAAGTGCGGACACGTAGTCGGAGAAGTGCGGTCTGGCAGGATGGCGAGCCACGAGCGCCTTTTGCCAGGGCGTCAGTTTTGCGTAGGTGTCATTGATAAGGGACTCCGCCCTTGTCTGCAGGCGTGCCACTTCGTCGTCGATCTCCATCGCGGGATCCTGCGCCGCAAGCTGTCGCAGCTCCACGATTTTGCCTTCGAGTTCGGCGATCGGACGTTCAAAATCCAGATAAGCGTGCATCGTCTCTCATTGCTGGCGCTTATGGGAACGTGGCAAGCGGCGCCCCGGCTTGTCAACAAACAGCGTCTGGTATGAATAGAACCGCAGCGTATATTAACAATTGCCGAATGGACGAAGCACGGCACGCATTGCTCAGCTGCTTTCGCGCTCACCTATCATCTGCATCTGCCCGACGATGATTTGGGCTTGGCGTATGGAGGCCGCATCGATCAAGACTCCGTCGAGCGCTGTAGCGCCCAAGCCTTCGGCATGGGCATCCTTGAGCGCGGCGAGGATGGCTTTCGCGCGCGCGACCTCTTTGGCAGGCGGTGTGAATACTTCGTTGGCGAGCGCGACCTGGTTTGGGTGAATCGCCCATTTGCCCACGCATCCCAAAACTGCAGTGCGCATCGCCTGAACGCGAAAGCCTTCCGCATCGGAATAATCGCCGAACGGGCCATCGATTGGCATGAGACCGTGCGCACGGGCAGCCTGTGCCAAGCGGAACAGCGGATAGTGCCACAAGTCGTTCCAGTGGCGCTCGCGCGCTGAGCCGGCACCGGCAAGCATCACATAGTCTTCGTTGCCCCCGCCGATATTCGTCGTGCGCATGCCCTGCGATGCCGCATAGTCCGCCGCACCGAAATGCAGGCTTTCCAGCCGCCGCGAGGAACCTGCGATCGCATCGATATTTGTCAGTCCGGCGACCGATTCGATGATCACCTCCAGACCGATCTGTTTGCGGCGCCCGGCCGCGACGGATGCCTGCGTGACAAGCATGTCTATTGCATAGACGTCGGACGCGTTGCCTACCTTCGGTATCATGATCGCATCGAGGCGCTCGCCGCCCAGTTCGACCAACGCGAGCACGTCGCGGTAGCACCTGTGGGTGTCCAGGCCGTTGATACGCACGGTCACGAACTTGTCTTTCCAGCCGATGTCGTTCAGCGCCGCGACGACGTGGTCGCGCGCGGCATCCTTGTCTGCCGGCGCAACGGCATCCTCCAGATCGAGACAGACCGCATCAGCCCCTCCCGCTGCCGCCTTTTCAAACAGGGCCGGTCGCGACCCGGGTACGAAGAGCTTCGAACGGTAAAGTCGCGGTTGCGCGGGGCGCGGGATTGGAGTGAAGCTCACTTGCACTGGCTCGGGAATGCGGTCCAAAGCCTGTTCCACGCAGGCTCGCCAGTCAATATTTCCCGCTCCGGAACACGGAGGTCACGTCTTTTTTACGCGCGTGCGGGAGAGTGGGTGCGACCCAATTACTGTCGCCTTCAGTCTTGCGTTGGCGACGTGGGTGTAGATCTGCGTGGTCGCAATGTCGGCATGTCCCAGAAGAGTTTGCACGCTGCGCAGGTCGGCTCCTCCTTCTACAAGATGAGTTGCAAAGGCGTGGCGCAACACATGCGGAGACAGTTTGTTGGGGTGGATTCCCGCTTTGACGGCAAGGTCTTTTAGAAGCTGATGGCAGCGCCGGCGTGTGAGGTGCCCCTCGCCGCCGCTCGATGGAAAGAGAAAGCGGTGCGTCCCGCCGCGGACAGGGGATGAGGCGAACGTCTCGCGCACGGCCAGATAGCCGTCGATCGCCTCGCGCGCGGCACGATTGACGGGCACAAGCCGCTCCTTCCGGCCTTTCCCTGTCACGAGAAGAAATGCCTCGCGACTTCGCGCCGCTGACAAGGGGAGCGTAACAAGTTCCGACACGCGCAGCCCCGACGCATACAGAATCTCCAACATGCAGAGCAGACGGCGGCCCGCGGCAGATTCGTCCGCTTCCCGTCGCGCAGCCTCGATCAACGCCGATACTTCCTCGCTTGAGAGGATTTTCGGCAAAGGTTGCGCGCGCCTCGGCGAATCTATGGCGGACGTTGGATCGTCGGTTCGCCGCCCCTCCGCATAAAGAAAGGCATAATACTGACGCAACGTGGATAGCCGGCGGGCCTGCGAACTGGCGGCGCTCCCTTGGGCCGCCAGATGGGCGAGATATCCCTTGACGTGCTCTCGCGTCGCTTTGTTTCCCGACAGCCCCTGGCGCGCTAGATGAGTTTCAAAGGCCAGCAGATCGCGCCGATACGCTTCAAGCGTGTTGCGGCTGGCGCCCCTCTCTGCGCTCATCATGTCGAGAAACGCTTCAATGCCTGCCAAATACGCCTCACGGAGCCGGCGCGGGAGACTCGCCCCGACGATATGCGAGCACTGGCAGGATCGCGAGAGCGAACGTCTTGCCAGGCAGGATCACATTGTCATCCGGGAAGGCAGGACGTTCAGAGGCTACCGGGTTCAGCTCGGAAACCGGTCGTTCGACAGAACCTGCTGATAGGTCCGATGGGGCGGGGATAGCGTCCCCGCATAAATGGCAAGCGCTCCGGCAGCCAGAAAAAGCAGCACCAGAACCCCGATCGCGATGCGCGCACTCCAACCCATTTCACACCTGTCCAATGCGACGCCCCGTTTTGCAGGAGCTGTGTGGCGAATGTAAAGATGATTGCACTGTCCGCCGGCAAAAAGGGCCGGCGCGCGCGGAGGTTATGGGTACACTCAGACGCACTATCGCGCTGGTCGGGATGATGGGAGCAGGCAAGAGCTCGGTTGGCCGCCGGCTGGCGGCCCGGCTTGATGTGCCGTTTCATGATTCAGACGTAGAAATTGAAGCAGCGGCCGGATGCGCGATTGCGGAGATTTTCGAGCGATTCGGCGAATCGGCCTTCCGGGCTGGAGAACGCAAAGTCATCGCGCGACTGCTGCGCGAGCCCCCTCACATTATGGCAACGGGAGGGGGCGCGCTCACCGATCCGGCGACGCGGGCACAAATCGCAGCGGAAACATTCTCGATCTGGCTCAAGGCACCTGTCGAACTCCTCGTAGCGCGCGTAATCCGGCGCCAGTCGCGGCCCCTTCTGCTGCAAGGGAACCCGCGCGAGACCATCCATCGCCTGCTGAACGAGCGCGAACCGATTTATGCGCTGGCCGACCTCACCATCGAGGCCGAGGATTCGCCGCACCCGGCAATGGTCGAACGCATTCTCGCGGCACTTTCCGAAAGGAGTCTGGTGACTGCCCATGACTGAACAGATTGCCGTTTCGCTCGAAGACCGAAGCTATTCTGTGCATGTGGGCCGCGGCCTGCTCGGTCACGCGGCATCGCTCCTTGCTCCTTTCGCACGCAGAGCCGTGCACGTGGTGACCGATCGCAACGTAGCCGCACTCCATCTCAAGAGGCTGACCAGCGTGCTGGACGATGGTGGGATCGAAGTGCGGTCGGCAATTCTCGATCCGGGAGAGGGCGCAAAAAGTTTTCAGGGGCTCGAGCGGCTCACCGACTTGTTGCTTGAGAGTGGTCTCGAACGCAATGGTCTGATCGTGGCCTTCGGCGGCGGCGTGATTGGCGATCTTGCGGGGTTTGCCGCCGGCGTGATCAAGCGCGGAATAGCGTATGCCCAGATCCCCACGACATTGCTTGCGCAGGTGGATTCATCCGTAGGCGGAAAGACGGCGATCAATACGCGCCATGGCAAGAATCTCGTCGGCTTGTTCCACCAGCCGAAGATTGTCATCGCCGATACAGAGCTGCTGGCCACGCTGCCGCGCCGCGAATTGATCGCCGGCTATGCCGAAATTGCCAAATATGGCGCATTGGGAGACCCGGATTTCTTCGCCTGGCTAGAATCACAAGAAGGTCCATTGTCCGCCGGCGAGCCGGCAGCCCTCGTGCGGGCCGTCGCGCATTCCTGCCGCGCCAAGGCTGGAATCGTCGGCCGCGACGAGCGCGAAGCCGGAGACCGCGCGCTGCTCAACCTGGGTCACACATTCGGCCACGCGCTCGAGGCCGCAACCTTGTTTTCGGACCGCCTTCTTCACGGCGAAGCCGTTGCCATCGGAATGGTGCTGGCATTTCGCCTGTCCGCTCTTCTGGGTCTTTCTCCGGCAGCCGCCACCGAAAGACTCGAGCGGCATCTGCGCGCCATGTCGCTGCCCGTCCGCATTTCCGACATTCCCGGTCCGCGCCCCGACTCCGACACGCTGCTCTTCCATATGTTGCACGACAAGAAATCTCGCGGCGGCCACCCTGTCTTCGTGCTGGTGCGTGGAATCGGACAGGCTTTCGTGACGGATGATGTTTCGATTGAAGCCGTGCGTGCCGTGCTTGCGGACTAAGTGCTTTTCCGCGACGATTCCGCCGCAGAAGCGTCCGCGCCAGAGGTAATCGTAATGGCCAGCTTTCTCGCTATAGGTATCGGTACAATCATGGTGCTGCTCGCCGTATCGGCATTCCTTTCGGGCTCGGAGACGGCCTTGACCGCCGTATCGCCGGCGACCATGCATCGGCTGGAGCAGCGCAACTCCCGCGCCGCGCGGCCGGTCAACATGCTGCTCGCCGATCGCGAGCGCATGATCGGCGCCATCTTGCTCGGTAACACTTTCATCAACATCCTGGCGTCGTCGCTGGCCACATCGCTGCTGGCGGCGCGCTATGGCAATACGGCCGTCATCATCACGACACTCCTGATGACTTTTGTCATTCTGGTGTTCGCCGAAGTGCTGCCCAAAACTCTCGCGATCGCGCGGACGGACCGCTTCGCACTCAGCGTCGGCCGCATTCTTCTGCCGGTCGTGAATCTCCTGGCGCCAGTTGTTGACTCCGTGCAGTTTGTGGTCTGGCGCGTCCTGCGCCTCTTTGGCGTGCGCCAGGAAGGCGAAGGAATTCCGGTCCTGCCGCCGCACGAGGAGATTCGCGGCGCGGTCGAACTTGCGCACAAGGAAGGTGGCGTGCATCGCGAGCATCGCGACATGCTCGGCGGGATTCTGGATTTGCGCGAGCTCTCGATCGGCGATGTCGCAATTCATCGCAAGAACATGGTTGCGATCGACGCCGAGCAGCCAGCCCCGCAATTGTTCGACAGCATTATGGGCGCAAACCACACGCGCGTGCCTGTGTGGCGCGAAACTCCAGACAACATTGTGGGCGTGCTTCGCACCAAGGACGTCATGCGGGAGTTCGCGCGGCGCCGCGGCCAGTTTGCGGGTTGGGACATTCTTTCGCTGATGGAAAAGCCGTGGTTTGTGCCCGACACGACCACACTCGAAGAGCAAATTCGTGCGTTTCGCCAGCGCCGCCTGCATTTCGCCCTGGTGGTCGACGAATATGGTGCGTTGCAGGGCGTCGTCACGCTGACAGATATCATCGAAGAAATCATCGGTGGCATTCCCGATGAACGCGGGAACGCCGAGCAGGCGGAAATCCACCCGCAATCCGATGGATCGTTCCAGATCCAGGGCGCCACGCCGATCCGCGATTTGAATCGCGTGCTCGATTGGCATCTGCCCGACGAAGAGGCGACCACGGTTGCAGGTCTGGTTATTCACGAGGCGCGTACGATTCCCGAAGTCGGCCAGCGTTTTGCGTTCTATGGGTTCAAGTTCGAGATTCTGCGCCGCCAGCGCAATCAGATCACCTTGCTGCGCGTAACCCCGCCCCAGCAGCAAACGCCCGCAACTTCCGCTGCCTAGCCGGCAAAATCAGGAGCGCGTGGAACCTGCTTCATTCGGTGTTCGGGCGTCGATCGAAAGCGCGTGAATATGCGCACGAAGTTCTTCGGAAAGGAGTTCGTGGATAAGGCGTTGACGCGCCAACCGGCCCATGCCTTCGAAGACCTTAGAAACCACACGCACGCGGAAATGGGTTTCCCCTTCCGGGCGGGCACCCGAGTGACCTGCGTGATGGGCGCTTTCGTCCTCGATGTGAAGCTCCGTTGGCGCGAGGCCCTTCGAAAGCTTTGTTTGCATTTCATTGGCGATGCTCATGTTTTTCCATCGCAGGAAGTCAGAAAATGTCAAGCGCTACATTTTCTTGTTTTTTCATTCCTCGGACCCATAATTCCGACATGGGCGAAGCAGGCTATCGGCCGCGGTTTGGCAAGGACATCCGCATCAAACCGGATGGACCGGTCCGCGCTCACGAGCCCAGGCCCTGTAGTGCCATGGGCTGCAAGGGCGAAGGTTCGTTTCGCGTTCCGAAGGCCCGCGACCGGCTCGACGAACATTTGTGGTTCTGCCTCGATCACGCGCGCCAACACAACGAACACTGGGACTATTTCAACGGCATGAGTGAAGCCGAGATCGAGGCGTTCCGCGTCGATGCCGTGACTGGCCATCGGCCGACCTGGCCGCTGGGCAAACGCGCCGCGCAATTGCACCGCGCGCCGGGTTTTCGTTCCTTCCGTGACACCTACGGGGTTTTCGTAGATCATTCGGGTGATCCGGCGGCGGCAGAAAAACGGCGAGCCGAGAGGCCGCTGACACGGCCCCAGGCGTTGGCGTTGGACGTGCTCAACCTTGAAGCAGGCGCCAGCTTGCACCAAATAAAGGCGCGGTATAAGGAACTCGTGAAGCGGTTTCATCCCGACGCAAACGGCGGCGACCGCGGTGCGGAGGAGCGGCTGAAGAGGGTTATCCAGGCCTACGGCGTGCTGCGGGCATCGGGCCTGAGCTGAAAGCGGCGGCCTCCGTCTCGCATGGGCGCTACTTCGTGCGCCTCAAGAGTTCCAGGCCAGATCGCACCATGATACCAGACACACAGGGCCTCGATCCCACAGCCACGCCCGACACGAAAGTGGACGTGCATGCCGTATTCGGCATCGACGCGGCCATGAAAGTGCCGGCCTTTTCCTGTGGAAATGAGTACGTTCCCGACCGCGACTCCGCCTATCGTTTCGATCGGGAGACGACGCTCGCCATTCTGGCTGGTTTTGCATTCAACCGCCGCGTGATGATCCAGGGCTATCACGGGACTGGCAAATCGACCCACATCGAGCAGGTTGCCTCGCGCCTCAATTGGCCCTGTGTCCGCATCAATCTCGACAGTCACATCAGCCGCATCGATCTGATCGGCAAGGACGCGATCGTGCTGCGCGATGGCCAGCAGGTGACGGAGTTCCGCGAAGGCCTGTTGCCCTGGGCACTCCAGCATCCCACAGCACTCGTCTTCGACGAATACGACGCCGGCCGCCCCGACGTGATGTTCGTAATACAGCGCGTGCTCGAAGTGCAGGGCCGATTGACCCTGCTCGATCAGAACCGCGTGATCCGGCCCCACCCCGCGTTCCGTTTGTTCTCGACGACGAACACGATCGGCCTGGGCGACACCACGGGCCTCTATCACGGCACGCAGCAGATCAACCAGGGACAAATGGATCGCTGGAATATCGTAACCACGCTCAACTATCTGACTCATGATGCGGAAGTCGAAATCGTGCTCGCGAAAGTTCCGTCTTACGGCACGCCCGAGCGCAAGAAGCTGATTTCGGCGATGGTCCGCGTGGCCGACATGACGCGCAATGCGTTCGTCAATGGCGATCTCTCGACGGTAATGAGCCCGCGCACGGTCATCACCTGGGCCGAGAACGCTGAGATTTTCAATGATGTGGGTTTTGCATTCCGCCTTACCTTCCTCAACAAATGCGACGAGCTCGAGCGTGCCTCGGTAGCCGAGTTCTATCAGCGCTCCTTCAACGAAGAATTGCCGGAATCGTCCGCCAAAGTCCTGGTGGCATGAAGTCCGAGACTCCGGCCGAGCCATTCAAAAGGGCGGTTGCCTGTGCCGTCCGGGCGCTCGCCGGAGAACCCGAGCTGGAAGTAAATTTCAGTGCCGAGCCTTCGATGCTCAAAGGCCTGAAAGCGCGATTGCCCTTGCCGTCCCGCAATCTGCCACCGTCCGAGATCGCCGTAGTGCGCGGCCAGGGCGACGCTTACGCACTCCGCCTTGCCTATCATGAGAACAAACTTCACGAGTTGTACCGGCCGAAGGCTGCCGATGCGGCGGCGATATTCGAAGCGGCTGAACAGGCGCGGGTAGAGGCGATCGGCGCACGGGCCATGGAGGGGGTGGCTGCCAATCTCACCGCCGGACTCGAAGCACGCCTCAGCGCAAGTTCCCTTGCGAGGGCCCGTGAGCGAAGCGAAGCGCCGCTTGCCGAAATTGTCGGCCTGATCGTTCGCGAACGCGTCACAGGTCTTCCGCCGCCCGAATGCGCGCGACCTGCCGTCGATGCCTGGCGAAGCTGGATCGAAGAACGGGCCGGCAAGGACCTTGCACGACTGGAGGAAGCCCATCGGGATCAGAAGGCGTTTGCACGTCTGACCCGCGCGATTCTCAAGGATTTCGAGATGGGAGACGATCTCGGTGAGAAGTCCGAGAGTAAGGGCGACGAGTCAAGCGAAGCCGAGCCGCAGTCCGAAGATGGGGGCGAAACCGCAGACACCCCCGGCCGTCCGGAACCCGAAGATGCCGAGCAAGGGGATTCCGAAGGCAACGACAGCGACGACCTTGCAGCCGAAATGCGTGCCGAACAGAGTGCCGAACCTTCCGACCTTGAAGAGGAGAATGCCCGCGCAAAGCCCTGGCGGCCGGAACAACCTTTTTCGCGCCAGGGCGATTGGGGCTATCGCATACATACAACGCAGTTCGACGAGATTGTCGGTGCAACCGACCTTTGCGACGCCGAAGAACTGACGCGACTGCGCAACTTCCTTGATCAGCAGCTGCAGGCGATGCAGGGCGTGGTTGCGCGTCTTGCCAATAAGCTTCAGCGTCTCCTGCTCGCGCAGCAGAGCCGCAGCTGGGAGTTCGACGTCGAGGAAGGCTTGCTCGACACCGCGCGCTTGCCGCGCATCATAGTCGATCCGATGTATCCGCTGTCATACAAGCGCGAAAAGGACATGAGCTTTCGCGACACGGTGGTCACACTTCTGCTCGACAATTCGGGTTCGATGCGCGGCCGGCCGATCATGGTCGCGGCCATGTGCGCCGACATTCTCGCGCGCACGCTCGAGCGCTGCGGCGTAAAGGTTGAAATCCTGGGATTTACCACGCGTGCCTGGAAAGGCGGGCAGAGTCGCGAGAAGTGGATCGCGGAGGGCAAGTCTCCGCATCCCGGGCGCCTCAACGATTTGAGGCACATCATCTACAAGCCCGCAGACGAACCCTGGCGCCGTACGCGCCGCAATCTGGGCCTGATGATGCGCGAGGGACTGCTCAAGGAGAATATCGACGGCGAAGCGCTGATGTGGGCGCATCAGCGTCTGATGGCGCGACTCGAACAGCGCCGCATTCTCATGGTGATTTCCGACGGCGCGCCCGTGGACGACTCGACGCTGTCTGTGAACGCGGGGACGTATCTCGAACGCCATTTACGCCATGTCATCGAGGATATCGAGGAGAAGTCCGCGGTCGAGCTCGTGGCGATCGGCATCGGTCACGACGTGACGAGATACTATCGTCGCGCGGTGACGATCGTCGATGCCGAGCAGCTGGGCGGCGCCATGACGGGCCAACTCATCTCGCTATTTGGCGAAGAAGAATTCAACGGCCGCTCAACCGGCCGCTCGCGACTGCGTGCGCGAGCCGCCTAGGCGGCTGCCTGCTTCTTCAGGATAAGACGCTTGAAGCGAAGAGCGCGTTCGGAGAGAAGCCCGTCTTTCGCGCGCACCAGAAAGGCATCGAGGCCGCCGGATCGGTCGACCGACCGCAGGGCGTTCATGCTGATCCGCAGCCGGACGCTTTGTCCGAGCGCGTCACTCGCGAGCGAAACAGTTTGCAGGTTTGGACGAAACACGCGCTTCGTCTTGTTGTTTGCGTGGCTGACATGATGACCCGTCATCACGCCCTTGCCCGTCAGTTCACAGCGGCGCGCCATCGCCCACCTCTCAAGCCGGAAAAGAGCGGCTCTCTTAAGGGCGGCCCCCCATCGCGTCAAGGCCAAGCAACATGCGGATTAAATCGCGCGCGGCCGCGTCGGGCAACGCCTCTCCCGCGGCAACCGCGGCTTCCAGCCTTGCGGCCTGATCGCCGATGGCCGGATTGGTCGAAACCGCTTCCACCAGCACGGTCCTGACCTCGTACCAGAACCAGCTCCGTAATTGATCCTCCCGAAGACGTGCCAGCCGGCCGGCGCTGCGCAAATGCTGCGCCAGTTCCTCCAGTGCATTCCAGGTTTCGCCAATGCCTGCGCCCGTGACAGCAGACACCTTCAGGATCCGCGGCATCATATCGGTGAACTTCGGGCGCATCAGCGAAAGTGCGGCGCGAAAATCGGCCAGCGCCCTGGCCGCCGCTTCGGCGAGATCACCGTCCGCCTTGGTGATCACCACCATATCCGCGAGTTCCATCGCGCCGCGTTTGATGCCCTGCAGGTCGTCGCCGCCTCCCGGGCTGACCAAAAGGACGAACAGATCAACCATTTCGGCTACAGCGATTTCGGACTGTCCAACACCAACCGTCTCGACCACCACCACATTGAAGCCAGCGGCCTCCGTAAGAAGCATTGCCTCGCGCGTGCGGCGCGCGACGCCGCCAGGCGTCTGACCTGCGGGCGTGGGCCGGATGAAGACCGCGGGATTGCGCGCAAGACCCGCCATACGGGTCTTGTCCCCCAGGATCGAGCCGCCCGAACGGCTCGACGTGGGATCGACCGCAAGCACTGCGAGCGTGCGGTCTCCTTGGGTAATGTGTCCGCCGAGGGCCTCTATGAACGTGGATTTTCCCGCCCCGGGCGCACCCGAGATTCCCAAGCGAATCGCGTTCCCTGTCGATGGAAGCAGCGCCGTCAAAAGCCGTTCGGCCGGCAATCGGTCCGGAGCGCGCGTGGACTCCACAAGAGTAATGGCGCGCGCGAGCGTCTTTCGGTTTCCCGATCGAATGGAAGCCGCCAACCCGTTCACGTCGGGTCCGGCGCCGGATATCGTCACGATTGCACCACGTTCAGCTGTCTTTCTACCTTACCAGCGTTTTGGAGTTGCTCATGGGAACTATCCGTTCGGTGCTTGCGTCTGCGGCAGTTGCGGCCGCCGTGCTCGCGACGCCGTCATCCAGTATCGATGCGACCGCCGCGGAGCCGCAAGCGGCGGGCTCTATCGCGGTTGCCTATAGCATTGCCTTCTGGGGCATCCCGTTCGGAGAAACCAACTACCAAGGACGATTTTCCGGAACCGGATACGCCGCTTCGTCGCATTTCGAGACCAGCGGCATCGTAAATCTGTTCTGGCAGGCGGTCATCGACGCAAGCGCCAACGGCAAAATCGGTCCGCACTCGCTGGATCCCAAGCAGTACGACTCCTTCTACCGCCGCGGTGGGGACAAAAAAGAGCGGGTACAGGTCACCTTCGAAGACGGCGCCATCAAGACATTCGCAGATCCCCCGTATGATACATCGAAATTTCCGGTGACCGATTCTGAAAAGCGGGAAGCTGTCGATCCCATGAGTGCGGTGACGCTCATTCTGTCGGGCATCAGGGCGGATCGCGCCAATCCATGCGGTACCGTGGCGCCCGTCTTCGACGGCCGGCGTCGATATGATATCGAATTCACCTATTTCAAAGACGAACCCGTGACGCTTCCTGACGGTCTGTTTCATGGCACGGCGCATCTGTGCCAATTGCACTATCGGCAGATCGCTGGTTTCAAACCGAAAATCCTCAAGGAAGGCGCAGCGTTTCCCCCCATCTACGGAGATTTCGGCGACTTTCCTGCCTCGCGCTCACCCAACGGCCGATATGTGGTCGCGCTCAAACTCTGGTCCCATTTGAAATGGGGAACCGTATCGGCGGCTCTCACGAAATTCACCACTATCGCCGAAGCGCCGAAGGGCTGAGCGGCGACCGGCCAGTGCTATTCGGCGGCGTGATGCAAATGCCGCGCGCGAATCAACATCAGCACCCGCCGCGCTGCGGCCGGTATATTCGTGCCGGGCCCGAAAATCTCCGCGACTCCGGCTGTTTTGAGAGCATCACGATCGTACTCCGGTACGACGCCGCCCAAGACTACGAGAATGTCCTCCGCCTTCTCGCGCTTGAGCGAATCGATCAGTTGGGGAACGAGCGTCATGTGGCCAGCGGCCTGGCTCGAAACGCCGATCACGTGCACGTCGGCTTCGATGGCATCCTTCGCAACTTCTTCCGGTGTCTGGAACAGCGGACCTATATCGACATCAAATCCCAGATCGGCGAACGCGGTGGCGATGATCTTCGCGCCGCGGTCATGGCCATCCTGTCCCATCTTCGCGACGAGAATTCGCGGCCGTCTGCCCTCCTCCCTCGCAAAAGTCTCGATCTCGCCGCGAAGGACGGCGAATTCATTGTCACCTTCATAGGCGCCCCCATAGATGCCGGACACGGCACGAATTTCCGCGCGATAACGGCCGAATACGGATTCCATCGCGTCGGAAATCTCTCCAACCGTCGCGCGCGCGCGCGCCGCATCGATCGCGAGCTCCAGAAGATTGTCGTCCGCGGCCGCACCTTTTCGTAGCGCGTCCAGTGCCGCTTCCACCGTCTTTGTATTCCGGCTCGACTTGACTTCCGTAAGACGCGCGATCTGCTGCGCGCGGACAGTTGCATTGTCGATATTGCGGGTTTCGAGCGGCGTTTCGTGCTCAGGCTGAAAGCGGTTCACCCCGACAATGACATCCTCGCGCCGATCGACGCGGGCCTGTCGGCGCGCCGATGATTCCTCGATACGCAGTTTTGGGATGCCGGCGGCTGTGGCCTTGGTCATCCCGCCCATCCGCTCGACTTCGTCGATCAGATTCCGGGCCTGGGTGGCAAGCGAATGGGTCAACGCCTCGACATAGTAGGAGCCGCCCAACGGGTCTACGGTCCGCGTCACCTGGCTTTCGTGCTGCAGGATCAGCTGCGTGTTGCGCGCAACCCGGGCGGAAATCTCCGACGGCAGCGCAATAGCTTCGTCGAAAGCATTGGTGTGTAGCGATTGCGTGCCGCCCAGCACGGCGGCAAGCGCTTCGTATGCCGTGCGTACAATATTGTTGTAGGGATCCTGTGCAGTCAGCGAGACGCCCGAAGTCTGGCAATGCGTCCGGAGCATCAGGGAATCGGGTTTCTTTGCCTGAAAGCCGCTCATGATTCCCGACCACAGAAGCCGCGCGGCGCGCAACTTCGCGATCTCCATGAAGAAGTTCATGCCAATGCCGAAGAAGAAAGAGAGCCTGGGCGCGAACGCATCGATGTCGAGGCCTCTGGCCAGTGCGGAACGCACATATTCCATGCCGTCGGCGAGCGTGAATGCGAGTTCCTGCACCGCAGTCGCACCCGCCTCGTGCATGTGATAGCCGGAAATCGAAATGGAATTGAATTTGGGCATTCGACGAGCGGTAAAAGCAATGATGTCGGCCACAATGCGCATCGAGGGCTCAGGCGGATAAATATAGGTATTGCGGACCATGAACTCCTTGAGGATATCGTTCTGAATTGTGCCGGACAGTTTTTCTGGCGCCACGCCCGATTCCTCGGCCGCCACGATGAAATTCGCGAGCACCGGAATGACCGCGCCGTTCATCGTCATCGACACGGACATCCGGTCGAGTGGAATTCCGGCGAACAGAATTTTCATGTCTTCGACGCTGTCGATGGCCACACCCGCCTTGCCCACGTCGCCCGCTACGCGCGGATGATCGCTGTCGTAGCCGCGATGCGTGGGGAGATCGAAAGCGATCGACAGACCCATTTGGCCCGCCGCAAGGTTTTTCTGGTAGAATGCGTTCGATTCTTCGGCGGTAGAAAATCCCGCATACTGACGAATTGTCCAGGAACGGCCCGCGTACATGGTCGCACGAACGCCGCGCAGGAAAGGCGCGACCCCCGGCAAACTGTCCACAGCCTCGAGCCCTTCGAGATCGGCTGCCGTGTAAAGCGGCTTCACGTCGAACCCCTCGGGCGCTCGCCAAATCAGATCGTCTGGCGACCGATCCTTCAATTCCGTTGCGGCCAGCGCGGCCCACGCCCTGGGTTCGGTACCTTTCATGCGGCTCTCCTTCAGGTGGCGAAGTAGCGCAGGCGTGACTTCTCCGGCAAGCACCACGTCTGTCACCCGATCGTCACTGATCCTTTATCAAATTCTCTGTCTACGGAGCATATGGACTCTCGGAGCGAAAAGCGGGCAAGGCCTTGACCGTCACGCATCATCTGGTGGCGTGGCTGCACTTGACATACGAGTTCGAGTATGAGAACAAATCACGATATTGATTCTGTTAGCGATTCGGACATTGTATGTTCATGCCGTGTTCGTGTTGCCTCCCAATCGTCCACAGACCTTCCCACAGCCTATGCACAAGAACATTCGGGGTGCTGAAGTCAGGCGCCGGGGCGGCATAACCACGTCATTTGAGAAGCGCCTATGTCTGATTTTTCCTTTTTCTGAGCACGGATCGAAAAAGGGACGTGGCAAGGCCCCCGCAGACGCCTTCAGTCCGGCGCGCGGTTCAAACCTCCAAAACCCGCCCTTGCAAGCCGAAACCGAACACCCGATGTTCGAACGGCGATGACCGCAAAGCACGCGGCCCGCGGTGCGACTCGTTCGGATGCGGGCGTTCGGGTCAGCGCGGTTCTGGGCCCCACCAATACCGGCAAGACGCATTTCGCGCTTGAGCGGATGCTCGCTCACCGTTCCGGCATGATGGGATTGCCGCTGCGGCTTTTGGCACGCGAAATTTTCGACAAGGTGGTCCGGATCAAGGGCGCGCAAGTCGCCGCGCTGGTAACTGGCGAAGAAAAGATCGTGCCCGCCCAAGCCCGCTACTTTGTCTGCACGGCGGAAGCGATGCCCATCGATCTGCGTACGGACTTTCTCGCCGTGGACGAAATCCAGCTTTCCGCAGACATGGAACGCGGACATGTATTCACCGACCGGCTCTTCCATGCACGAGGCGAGCATGAGACGATCTTCCTCGGTGCAGAAACGATGCGCGGCGCGATCAAGCGTTTTGTGCCCGAAACCGTTTTCGTGACGCGGCCGCGGTTCTCCGATCTTGCCTTCACCGGCCACAGAAAGCTTACGCGCCTACCGAGACGCTCGGCGATCGTCGCATTCTCCGCCGAGGACGTATACGGCATCGCGGACTTGGTACGACGTCAGAGGGGAGGAGCTGCCGTTGTGCTGGGAGCACTGAGCCCGCGAACGCGCAATGCGCAGGTGGCGCTCTACCAGTCCGGCGAGGTGGATTTTCTCGTTGCCACCGATGCGATCGGAATGGGCCTCAACATGGACATCGATCACATCGCTTTTGCCGCGTCGGAAAAATTCGACGGCGTCGGGACTCGCGCACTGCGTCCTGACGAACTCGGCCAGATTGCGGGCCGGGCGGGGCGCCACATGAATGACGGCACGTTCGGCTTGACCTCCGAGTGTGAACCAATTCAAAACGAGACGATCGCCCGCGTCGAAGGTCATCGCTATGAACCCGTCCGGCACCTTCAATGGCGCAACACGGCGCTCAGTTTTCGCTCGCTCAAGACATTGACCGATTGCCTCGAAATGGCTCCGCCGCAACGCGGTCTCACCAGAGCGCGTCCGGCAATGGATCTCGCCTGTCTACGCCTCCTCGCCGGGCGCGATGAGATCGCGCAGATGGCCTGTGCGCCCGCAGCCGTGAAATTGTTGTGGGAGGCCTGTCAGCTGCCGGATTTCCGTAAGCTCTCCGTCGATGACCACGCCCGTTTCGTCGAATCGATCTATCGCCACCTGATGAGCGCGGAAGCCGCTCTGCCCCAAGACTGGCTTGCCCGTCACATCGCAAGACTCGACGACGTCGAGGGCGATGTCGCAACCCTCTCCGGGCGATTGGCACAGATAAGGACGTGGACCTACGCCGCGCATCGTCCTGGCTGGGTGAGAGATGCCGCCCACTGGCAGGAGCAAACACGCGCCGTCGAAGATCGACTGTCCGACGCGCTGCACGACACGCTTACCCAGCGCTTCGTGGACCGGCGGACGGCGATACTCTTGCGCAGCTTGCGCGACGAGGACGTGGTCCAATTGCGGTTCGACGATTCCGGCGCGGTGCTGATCGAAGGAGAATCGATCGGCAAGCTGGAAGGATTTCATTTCTTGCCCGATCCACGCGCCGATGGAATCCACCCGCGTACTTTGAGGGCGGCGGCTCTGAAAGGCCTTGAAGTTGCGTATGCCGAACGGGCCCGGCGGCTGGCGATGGCCGGCGATTCTGACTTCAGTCTCAGCGAACATGGACGCATCTGGTGGGACGGGGCCGTGGTCGCAAACCTCGTGCGCGGCAACGCAGCGCTGGATCCCGGCCTTGTTCTCGTCTGCGACGAAGAACTGAGAAACGATTTTCGAGAGGCGATTGCGGCGCGCTTGAATGCATGGCTTTCCGGATGGACGGAAGCACGCCTCGCACCGTTGGCTGCGTTGCGCGATGGCGCCGATGCGAAATCCGGTACCCCCCATGCGCTTCCTGCGCCGGCTCGCGGCATCGCCCACCAGCTTTGCGAGGGTTTCGGCTCGCTTGAGCGACGGCTCGCGATCCTGCCGCCGGACTTGCAGCCTGCTCAGAATGCGCTGCGACGCTATGGCGTGCATTTCGGCCGCCATTCCATTTTTCTGCCTCGCCTGCTGCGTCCGGATGCAGCCGGGCTGCTCGCACTGCTATGGTGCGTTTGGACGGGACAGAGGCGGATTCCCGCTCCACCCGCTGCGGGACTGACATCCTGCGAACCTGAAGGATGGCAGCCGGAGGGGTTTCTCGCGGCGGCTGGGTTTCGCCGCATGGGCTCCCGCGCCGTTCGACTCGACATCATCGAACGTCTGGAAACGCTGCTGGAGAGGGCGGCGCGAGATGGAGCGACCGCGAAAACCGTCCAGCCAAATCTCGTTTCTCTTCTTGGCACAAGCGTTGAAGAACTGGATGACATCCTGGCGAACATGGGCTGGACTCGAACCCCTGTCGGGGAGGTCGCCTCAGGCGTCAGCGTTTGGCGGCGACAACGTCCGCGCCAACTCCGGAGTGGGATTGGCGCTAAGAACATCTCCGATTCGCGGTTCCCGGATTCGCCTTTTGCCGAACTGGCCGCCTTGATTGCAGCAGACTAAACCGATGGGCGAGCACGTTCGCATCGACAAATGGCTTTGGCACGCACGTTTCTACCGCTCTCGCGCGAGGGCGCAAGAAGCTGCATCATCGGGGCTTATCCGGTTGAACGGTGTACGCGTCCAAAAGCCCTGCGCCGACGTTCGTCCCGGCGACGTCGTGACCTTGCCGCGCGGCCGTGAAATATTGGCGGTGCGAATCGAGGGAATCGTCGCACGGCGCTCGAGCGCCGCCGAGGGCCAGAGGCTCTACAAGATTCTGCCCGAGCCTTCTTGATCCCCCTGCCCCGGCGTCCTAATGGACGGCTGGGCGCGCGCGTTGCAGCGCCTTAGGAGCACGTCATGACTTACGTCGTCGTCGAAGCCTGCATCAAGTGCAAATACATGGACTGCGTAGAGGTCTGTCCGGTCGATTGCTTCTACGAAGGCGAAAACATGCTCGTGATCGATCCCGATGTGTGCATCGACTGTGGAGTCTGCGAACCTGAATGCCCGGTGGAGGCCATTAAGGCTGACACCGAAAGCGGGCTTGAGCGGTGGCTCTCGTTGAATGCGGAATATGCAAAAACGTGGCCCAACATCACCCAAAAAGGCACGCCGCCCGCAGATGCCAAGGAATTTGACCAGGTCGGCCAAAAGTACGAGACCTATTTCAGCGAAAAACCCGGTTCTGGCGCGTAAAGGCAACGCCCGTCCCCGCCCCGGGGTTGGCCGCTCGGGTCGCGTTCGCGTGCATCAACTTCGTGAATTAATTGATCAATTCTAACATTTCAGCCAGAAATGACGATATTTCAAAAGGTTGGCTGATTTCGGCTTCACAAATACCGACTCTCGTGCTAGGGTAATCTGTCGGCATGGAGGGCGCATTGCGTCCTTGGGAAAGGCTACCCGGAACCCGCCTCTTCCACGATTTACGGGCCGATAGTTGCCGATCCGAGGAAGCGGGAACGTTTTGCGATGCAGCGAAATTGCCGGGTGTTGCCAAGCTGAAATCCGAAGGGTGCGTGATGTTCAAAACGAATGAAGAAATGACGCCGTCCAAGAAGAAGATTCCCGCGAACTCGAACAGAAAGCTCGACTTCAAGGCGAATGATCACGTTGTCTACCCTACCCACGGCGTGGGCCGCATCACGCGGGTAGAGGAGCAAGAGGTCGCCGGAGCCAAACTGGAACTGTTCGTCATCAATTTCGACAAGGACAAGATGACGTTGCGCGTGCCCACCGCGAAGGCCAAGGCGGTCGGGATGCGCAAACTTTCTTCTCCCGATGTCGTGGCCACCGCCCTCAATACGCTCAAAGGGCGTGCCCGCATCAAGCGGACCATGTGGAGCCGACGGGCGCAGGAGTACGAAGCCAAGATCAATTCAGGCGATCTGGTCTCCATCGCGGAGGTCGTTCGCGATTTGCATCGCGCGAGCGGCCAACCCGAGCAGTCCTATTCGGAGCGGCAGCTATACGAAGCGGCTCTCGCGCGGATGGCTCGGGAGGTCGCCGCCGTCGAACGCATAGACGAGCAGGCCGCGGTCAAGCGCGTGGAAACCGTACTTCTCAAAAAGGCCGCCTGACGCCTCGCGCGGATTGCGCCGCTAGACCGGCGGCTTGGCGTCTTCGATCATCTCGATGTCCTCGGGAATCGCAATCTCAATCTCCGCGCGAATGTGGCGCTCGACCCAGCCCCGAACGCGCAAGGTGTGACCCGCGTAACTGAGGGGATCGACGCCCGTTTGCCGGAAGGCCTTCAGGTCGCCCGGTGAAATCGTTGCGGCGAATTTGTTGGCCGTATCGACTGGAAAGTCGAGATACACCCGCCCACCTCTTCTGGTCGCAGAGACAACTCGCCCTTGGACGATCTGGAACGTCCCGATTGCGTCGGCAGCTTGAGCGGGTGTCCGGACGCCGTAGGCGCGCTCCGCCCATATCCCGATCTTTCGGGCCCGCGCATCTCCTTCGGCCGTGTAGAGATCCCGGGCGCATTCGCGCCTGTCGGGCGCGATCGAGACGCGTGCCAGGCCCCGCTGCAAAAGCGCGAGCTGGAGCCAGAATTCGCGCGGACCATCCTCCACGAAGATCTGCGCGCGCAAGCGTCCGTAACGGTCTTGCACTGGCGCTGCCGTCGCCAAGACGACCTCTCGCCCTGAAACAAGCTTGCCCAGCTCCGATATGGCCAGCCCGGCCGGCAAGTCCGGCGCATGATCGAGGGGCCCGGCTGGCAGCAGGACACTCTCAAGATGCGCCGTGCGGCCATCCGCGAGCGCGAGAACGCCGTTTTTCGTGATCGCCGTCACGCGTGCGTGCGAGCGTTCGAAGTTGGAGGTACAGGAAGCGTCGACTTCGGCGTTCGAAATCGCGGCTTCGCCGATGGCCACAACCGCAAAGAGAAGGCAGCGCGTCGGCGAGTGTACAAATCGTGGCCTGGTAGTCACTCTGAGACCTTTTCTGCCAAATTCACCTGATGTTGATTGGCCATTTGCTCGATTTCGTGCCAAGTTTTGATTCAGCGTTGCGGGAGGCGAACATGGATCGCCGCTACTATGTGATGAAAGTGTCGATCTTCGCGCTTGCTGTCGTGATTGCGGTAACTTGCGGTGCGCTGCAGGCATCGCGCCATCCGATGCAGGATGCCCATTATCAGGCTGCCGTCATGATGCAGGCCACGATTCACGCGACAGAGGCGAAGGCTGCTGCGGCTCTTGTGCATCTGTTCGCTCGCGTCGAGCGCGCTGCACTCTGATCGTCGGGGGCAATTCTAGCACCGTGCGTAGAAATCGATGCCCGACGCATCGGCGCTTCGCGAGATGATTCCGCGCGCACGCAGACAATTGAGATGCGCGACGCTTTCGCCCGTTGCCATCAGATAGTTTCCGCTGGTGATACGGCTCCGAAAGAGGGCGGCGAAACAATCGATTGCCCGCTGAGGCTCGGCGCACAATTCGACAAGCCTCTCCATGTTCCATTCATGCTCGCCGATAAGCTCCGTCAGCCGGGCAGGCGCGCCGCGAAACGGCTCGTTATGAGACGGCAGGACAAGCACGTCCGACGGCAGGAGGCGCTTCAACTTCGCGCAGGAATCGAGCCAGTCCTGCAAAGGATTCGCTTCAGGCTCGGTGGGAAAGACGCTCACATTGGATGATATGCGCGGCAATATCTGGTCGCCGGAAATGAACAGCTTGTCTTCTTTGCACCAGAGGCAGGCATGCTCCGGCGCGTGTCCGCGCCCCACCACGACTTCCCAGATGCGTGAGCCGATCGCGATCTGGTCGCCGTCACGAATTCGCCGGTATGAATTGGGCAGCCTGGAGACGCCGCGCCCGAATCCGCCAAACCGTGAGCGATAGTCCGCAAGTGCCTCGTCAGGAAACCCGGCCGCCCGATAAAACCGCATGCCCTCTTCGGGTGCTTCCTGGCCAGTGTCCGCAACGAGGTTGCGGCACATGAGATAATCGGTTCGCGACATCCACAAATCGACGTCAAACCGGCGCACCAGCCAGCCGGCCAGCCCGACATGGTCGGGATGAAGATGCGTGACGATTACGCGCCGCACCGGACGATCTTCCATCACGTCCGCGAACAGCTTCTTCCACGCCTCGGCCGTCGACTCGTCGCGAATCCCCGTGTCGACGATCGTCCAGCCGCCCTCGTCTTCCAGCAGCCACATATTGATGTGATTAAGCTGGAACGGTAGCCGCATGCGCACCCAATGGACGCCGGGCGCTACGACCAGTGTTTCCCCAAGCTCCGGTCGCGCCGTGAATGGATAGTCCAAATTCCGGCCCGGCCGGACCGGAGGCCCGTTCTCCGACACGCAACGCCCTCACTGAAAACCGATCAGAACGACTATGCGGCACGCTTGATGTCCGTCAAGCCGTTTGGGAATAATTGGGCCCTGATGCTCGTCATTCCAATGCCACCGCGGCGACCCGCCGGCATACGAGGAAATCATAGATGCGCCGAATTGCAATGACGGTTCTGTCGTTGGGGTTTCTCCTCTCGGCCATGTTTCCGGTTGCTGCCCAGAGTGTTTCCAAGGATCCGGTCCGCGCGCCGAACGGTGCGTACGAAGTAGATCCTCATGGCCACACACAAATGCTGTTCTCGATCCTCCATTTAGGGCTCACTGACTATTATGGACGGTTCGACAAGGTCTCTGGCACACTCAATTATGATGGGAACCAACCGGAACGCAGTTCTCTCTCGATCACGATCGACACGAGCAGTGTCGATACGCCGAGCGATCGCCTGACCGGCGAATTGAAGGGACCGTCGGTCTTCAATTCCCAACAATTTCCAACAGCGAACTTCAAATCCACCGCAGTCACGCGCACCGGGCCGGATACCGGCCGCGTCGCAGGACTGCTCACGATCAGAAACGTCACAAAGCCCGTGACGCTCGATGTTACCTTCAACGGCGGCGAACAGAACCCGACGGGCGATGGCTATGCGCTGGGTTTTCGCGCTACGGCAACCATCCGTCGCAGCGATTTCAGCCTGAACACGATGAGTTGGTCGATGTATGTCAGTGACGATGTCCATCTGATCATTGAAGCGATGTTCGACCAGCAGAAAAGCTAGACATGGCGTTCGCCAACACGCGCGCACGCTACGGAAACGTTGCGATGGCGCTTCACTGGCTTGTTGCGGGTGCAGTCATCCTGAATATCTGTCTCGGACTCTACATGGTACAGATATTGTCGGATCAGGACCCGGCACGATTTGCAGTCGTTCAGTTCCACAAATCGGTGGGCTTGAGCGTTCTCGTCCTGAGCCTCGTCAGGCTGGGTTGGCGGCTCGTCAATCCGGTTCCGCCGCTCCCCTCGTCGATGAGACCCTGGCTGAGAGCGGCGGCGCACGCAACGCACTTCCTTCTTTATTTTCTGATTATTGCCATTCCGCTTACGGGGTGGGCGCTTGTATCCGCCTCGCCGCTGGGCCTGCCGACCAGCTATTTCGGCACCTTCCATTGGCCGCACATTCCGTTCCTCGCCGACCTGCCGCGCGCCCAGAAAAGACCTCTTCAGCATGAATTCGCATTCCTGCATATCTATCTCGCGTTCTCGGCGATCCTTCTCATCCCGATTCATGTGGCGGGTGCGCTCTACCATCACTGGCGCGGTGAGGATGTGCTGCGCCGCATGCTGCCCGGAGCGCAGATTGCGAGAGAAACATGAGGCGTATATTTCTTGCGATCTTTGTGACTGACATTCTTGCGGCTGTTCCAGCACACGCCGCCCACTGGACGGTGGACTACGCAAAAAGCCGTCTTGGATTTACCGTCCAGTGGAGCAACGAGCCATTCTCCGGATCCTTTGCGCGATGGAACGCGGATATCGATTTCGATCCGACCGACCCCGTGCATGGAAAAGCCGTTGTAACGATCGATCTCGCCAGCGAGAGATCGGATGAGCCCGATTTCGACAGCGGGCTAACAGGCGCACAGGGATTTAATACGTCGAAATTCCCTATCGCCCGATTCGCTTCAAAGCGTTTCGTCCACAAATCCGCCCACAATTATCTGGCGGAGGGCGTGCTTTCGCTTCACGGCATTTTGCGTGATATTGAATTGCCCTTCACGCTTGCTATTTCCGGACGCACGGCCCATGTGACCGGATCGACCCATGTGCTTCGAACAGATTTTGGAGTGGGCAACGGCACATGGTCTGCCCCTTCGCCGGTTTCACACGACGTTTCGATTTATGTCGATCTTACTGCGACACAATAGATATTGCGGAACGCGCGCGAGGAACACGCGGCTTGTGCCGATGTGAGCACAAGCGTTCAGAAGGCAAATGCCGAATCAATCGCGCGCGCCGCCGCGATTCTGCGCCGGGGCGGCCTCGTCGCATTTCCCACCGAGACGGTGTACGGGCTCGGCGCCAACGCTGCCAATGATGAGGCCGTAGCCGCCATCTTCGCAGCAAAAAGACGGCCGCGGTTCAATCCTCTGATCGTTCACGTGCGAAATCTCCAACACGCGCGCGAGTTCGCGGACTTCAACGCTCAAGCTCAATCCCTGGCAGAGGCGTTCTGGCCGGGGCCATTGACGATGGTGTTACCGCGACGTCCACGCGCGCGCATTTCCCTTCTGGCCAGTGCCGGCCTCGACTCCATTGCCCTGCGCGTTCCTTCTCACCCCACGGCGCACCTTCTCCTGCACGAATCCGGACTGGCGATCGCAGCACCGAGCGCCAATCCCTCCGGAAGCGTCAGCCCGACGACTGCAGCACATGTGGCCGAAAGTCTTGGCGGGTCAGTGGACCTTGTGCTCGACGACGGCGCCGCCGGCTTGGGTATTGAATCCGCTATTGTCGGCTTCGCCGAATTCGGACCGCTGCTTCTGCGGCCGGGAGCGCTGCCGCGCGCAAAAATCGAAGCGCTGGTTGGAAGACTTCACGCTTCCACTGGCGAAACCATCGTCTCTCCGGGACAAATGACCAGCCACTATGCGCCACGCGCCGAGCTGCGTCTTGACGCGCAGACAGTGCATTGCGGAGAAGCCTTGCTCGCGTTCGGTCCAGAGGTACCGATGAGCGTGCAGCTGATCCGCAATCTCAGCCCGTCCGCCGATGTCCGGGAAGCGGCGGCCAATCTCTTTGCGATGCTTCGAGAACTCGACGCATCGGGCTGTCGTTGCATCGCGGTCATGCCCATCCCCGAGCATGACTTGGGCGAGGCAATCAACGATCGTCTCCGCCGCGCCGCGGCGGGGAGGAATGGCTGAACGATGACAGCTTCGGCTGAAACAATCGAGCGACTCAAACAAGCCGCCGGACCAGATGGCTTCAGCGATGACGTTTCGGAACTGAAGCCGCATCTCACCGAATGGCGCGGGAAATACCGTGGTTGCACACCGCTGATGCTGAAGCCGCGAACATCGGCGGAAATTGCCGCAATTTTATCCATTTGCAATGAAACCCGCACGCCGGTGGTACCACAGGGAGGCAACACCGGACTCGTCGGAGCTCAAATCCCCTTGAATGGCGAGATACTGCTCTACCTTGGGCGAATGAACGGCATTCGCAATATCGACGTCGATGACATGACCGCCATCGCAGAGGCGGGCGTCGTACTGGGCGACTTTCAGCGCGCCGTCAGCGGCTCCGGCGCGTACTTTCCCCTGAGCCTTGCCGCCGAGGGCTCGGCCACGCTGGGAGGCAATCTTTCGACCAACGCTGGGGGGACCAACGTTCTGCGTTACGGGTCCGCACGCCAGCTCGTGCTGGGCGTCGAAGTCGTCCTGGCCGACGGACGCGTGCTCGACTTGCTGCGCGTCCTCCACAAGGACAACACGGGCTACGACTTGAAACAGCTCTTCATTGGCGCAGAGGGCACATTGGGCGTAATCACCGCCGCAGCGCTAAAACTTTCCCCGAAACCCGTGACCCGCGAAACGGCGTTCGTTGCCGTGCGCAATGCCAATGCGGCAGTGGAATTATTGCGTCTGCTTCAAAATGAGACTGGCGGCATGATCTCCGCCTTCGAGCTCCTTCCCCGCATCGGACTCGAACTGGTACTCGCGCACATTCCTCAGACACGGGATCCGCTCACCACCCCTTCGCCCTGGTACGTGCTGGTAGAAGCGGAGAGTCCGTCCGCGATTCCGCTGCGGCCAATTGTCGAGCACGCCTTGTCCGCCGCCCTCCATTCCGGTCTGGTCACGGATGCAACATTGGCGTCCAGTGAGAACCAGCGCGCCGCCCTGTGGCGGTTGCGCGAAAGCATGTCAGAAGCGCAGAAACTCGAGGGCGCATCGATCAAGCACGACATTTCCATTCCCGTGCGCGCGATCCCGGCGTTTCTTGCGCAAGGCATCGCCGCCGTCGAAGCGTTGATTCCGGAGGTCAGACCGGTGTCCTTCGGGCACATCGGAGACGGCAACATACATTTCAACTTCAGCGCGCCGAAGGGGGCAGGCGATGCGCAATTTCTGTCCCGATGGGATGAAGTTTCACGCGTCGTGCACGATATCACCCATGGTTTCGGCGGTTCGATCAGCGCAGAACATGGAATTGGCGTCATGAAGCGCGATGAAATCGTCCGTTACAAGGGTGCCACGGAACTGGACGTCATGCGCACGCTGAAACGGACTCTCGATCCCAACAACATATTGAATCCGGGAAAAGTGCTGCAGACTTAAGAAACCACGCTAATCGCTGGAGCGAATGCACGCGAAACTACGCCGCTTTTGTCAGCACCGGTTCTACGGCCGTTGCCCTGGCGGCGGCAATCAGATTCAGCTGGGGCGATTTGGCGATCTGACGGTACGAGGCCGCGCTCACGCAAGCGGTAATAAGCGTGGCCGCGTATGGCAGGCTCTGGATTGCCAGCATGGTTGTCCAAAGCGTGGATGCCGTATCGTCGAATCCGCGCACGAACATCATCGCCATCGTGGCCAGAACGCATAGCGCAAACAGGCTGGTTTCCTGCCAGGTGAGGCGTAGTACTTCCTTGAGAATAGCGGGGTTCTGGCATTTCGGCGTTCGCAGGAAGGGTTTCCGCGACGTGAATATTCCGGCAAGCACTGCCTTGCCGACCGTGTGTGTCAGCGCAAGTCCGGCCGTCGAGGCCAGGACCGCACCATACATGCCCGACCCGACCTTCTGGGGATAGAGCAGCAACGTCTTCAGCGTCTTGGCGCCGAAAAGAGCGATGGCAGCTGCCGAAAGCGCCCCCATCGGCACATCGAAATAGTTGGGAGCAATCGTCATCATCGCCGTCCAGATCAACGCGAACAACGTCACGATCAATCCCAGCCCATCGGAAATCCACGGCAGCCAGCCGCAGAGAAACTGGTAGCGCTGCTCCCACGTCAGTGCGCTGCGGCCGAGGAATATCGCTCGCGCATGGCGCTTCATGATCTGCATCGCCCCATAGACCCAACGGTGGCGCTGGCTCATGAAGGCGCCAAGCGTGTCCGGCGTAAGGCCTTTGCCCATGCTCTGCGGTATGTAGGCCGCGCTGTAGCCCGCTTCGAAAAGTTTTAGCCCGAGTTCGGTATCTTCGGTTATGCACCAGGTGCTCCATCCGCCCACGCTTTCGAGAACGTCCCTGCGAACGATCGTCATCGTGCCGTGCTGGATGATCGCATCGTGCTCGTTTCTCTCCACCATACCGATATGAAAGAAGCCGCGATATTCCTCGAAGCACATCTTCTTGAATACGCTTGTGCTACCGTCGCGATAATCCTGCGGTCCCTGAACCAGCGCCACTTTCGGTGAGGCGAAGAAGGGCAACGCGCGGCGAAGCCAGTAGTGCTCCACCTGGTAGTCGCTGTCGATGACGGCAATGTAGTCTGCCTGTCTATCGCTCAGCCGCAATGCTTCGTTGAGAGCTCCCGCCTTGAAGCCTTTCACCCCTTCCAGATGATGAAAATGAAATCTTTGGCCGAGCTCCTCGCAATGCGCCTCGACAGGCCGCCAAACTTCGGCATCGACCGTATTGTTGTCGAGCACGACGACTTCGAAATTGTCGTAATCCAGATGCGAAAGCGCGTCCAGCGTTGCGATTAGCATCGCGGAAGGCTCATTGTAGCAGGGAACGTGAACGGATATCCGGGGCTGCCGCTGCGGAATGGCGGCGCGCAACACCCGCCGCTCGACGCGCCACAGGGTTGAGGCGAGCTCGATGCCCTCGGTGAGGATGACGGCGGCGGCAAGTAGCACCAGGGGGATCATCGCCAGGGTCATGGCAAGGTCGCTCGGCTGGATGTATTCGAGCGTGCTCGCATCGAGCAGCACGAGCAGTCCGGTGGAGACGAAACCGACCAGCGCACCCATGACGATATACCCGGGCTGTCGAACCCGGGGCATTCGGCCGAGAATGAGAAGGCCCAGAAGCAGCGACAACGATGCCGCCCCGGACGCGTAGCTTCGCCAGGCCGGGAACGAGCGCAACATTCCCGTAAAAGAGAACTTTGGATCGCCATTCGCGTCGAAGAGGCCCCAATAAGCGCCAACGGCGCCCTCATGACTACCCTTCCAAGGCTGGTCGTAGGCCTCGAGGAGATAGTAGTCGTAGCCCTTCTCCAGCGCGAGCTGGACGAATCCGCGGATGAAATAGGCCTGTTCGGCCGGCGACGCTTCGGCGGCCTTGTGCGCGCGTCCGGCCGAGGGCCAGCCAACCTCTCCGATGACGATCGGCTTGTCGGGAAATTCTTCCTGTACGTCGGCGTAGAACCGCTGCAGGGAACCGAGCGAGCGGTGAACGGGCACGCCCTCCCAATAAGGGAGGAGATGGACGGTTACGAAATCAACATACTGGCCGATCTCGGGATTGAGCAGCCATTGCGACCACGTCTCGGCTGTGGAGACCTTGATGCGGTTGGGCAGGGCGGCGCGTACGCGGCGAATGTATTCGTTCAGCTGATCGGCGCCGACATAGCCAAAGAGAATGGCTTCGTTGCCCACAAAAACACGATCGACCACCCGCCGATTGGCGAGCGCCACCCGGATGCCCTTGTCGATCTCCTTTTCATTCTCTTCGAGATCGGGCCCGATCCACAGGCCTAGCGACACCGTCATGCCGTAGCGGCGGGCGATCTCGGGCACCCGATCCAGGCCGTTGGCGACGGTATAGGTCCGCACCCGTGCGGTAATCTGCGAGATCTGGGCCAAGTCCCGGTCGATCTGCTCGGGCGAGGTCCAGTCGTGATCCTTCTTGGTGAAAAGATGGCTGGGATTGTAGGCAATACCGCGGACCTGGCCGTCCCAGTCGGGCGCGATGACTGCGTAGTCCTGGCTCGCCCAAAAAAGGGCGCTTGCGCCGACAACAAGCAGCAGCGCTATGGCAATGCGCACATTCCCGCGCGAGAGACCGCGGCGCCTTATCGCGATCATGCCGGACTCAGCTCCCGCTCGCTCATCGCTCTAAACGCCGCAGACGACGAAGTCGTCGCCATTCGATTTCATCATAACACGGTTGCGGACGATTTGTGCGGCCGCGCCAAAAAAGGCGCGGCCCGCCGCTATTGAGAATTCTGATCCTGTCCCTCGTCCTTGGGAGGGGGCGTGACCTTTACCAGCTCCAGATCGAAGACGAGCGTCTGGTTCGGCGGGATAACGCCGCCGGCACCCCGCGAGCCATAACCAAGACCGGCCGGAATCACCAACTCCCAATGATCGCCTTCCTTCATGATTTCGAGAGCTTCTGTCCAGCCTGGAACCAGCTTGTTGACGACGAACTTGGCCGGCAGTCCGGGCTCGGTCTGGTCGAATACCGTGCCATTGATAAGACTGCCCTTGTAGTAGACGTCGACCGAATCGAGGGCACCAGGCCGTTTGCCGAAACCATTACGGATGATGCGGTACTGCAGCCCGCTCGGCCTTATGACCACGCCCGGCTTTTTCGCATTGGCCGCGAGATACGCCGTGTTGGCCTGCTGGCTCAGCGAATCGTCGGCGGCGTGCGCCGGTGAGAGGACAAGACAGGCCAGGACCGTGGCCAATAGGGCTGCGAAGCGCGGCATACAGCAGTACTCCCTTCCCGGATTGGGCATTGGGCGCCCGGCGAACGCCAAAGCGGGGTTTGCGGGCGGGTACTCGCTTATCATGCCAGGCAGGGAGTGCAAAACTTGGGATTCATGGCAATTTCGTCATTTCAATCTTACAATCAAAGCTGAGGCATGAACCACGAGCAGTATCCCGGCCAAATTGTTCTGGGCGTGGGCGCCGTCGTCTGGAACGACGAAGGAGCGATCCTGCTGATCCGCCGTTCCAAACCGCCTCGACTCGGCGAGTGGAGCTTGCCCGGCGGTAAGGTCGAATTCGGTGAAACCCTCCACGCCGCATTGCTGCGCGAAGTGCGCGAAGAAACCGGTCTTGATGTCCAGATTGTCGACCTACTCGACACTGCCGAGATCATCCTCGACGCCGAGGCAGGTGCAGCTTCCGCGCACTTCGTGCTGGTCGATTTCACGGTGCGCGCCGTTTCGGGAACGCTCGCCGCCGGCTCGGATGCTGCCGATGCGCGCTGGTTCTCGCTGGACGCAATCGCGAAACTTCACCTCTGGAGTGAAACGCGCCGCGTCATCGAACGGAGCGCAGAAATACATTTGACACGCCGGTAGGGCGCGCCGAACAGAACAGACGGGGGTCTCGCAATGTATGCTCCATTCGATCTTTCGGGGAAGGCAGCGCTCATCACCGGTGGCAACGGTGGCATCGGTCTCGGGATGGCGGAGGCGCTAGCTCAGGCGGGCGCGGATCTCGTCATCTGGGGCACGAACGAACAAAAGAACGCAGAAGCAAAAGCCACGCTCTCCGCTTACGGGCGGCGCGTGTTCACGCGCCGGGTCGACGTGGCACATGAAGCCGAAGTCGTCGATGGCATGCGCGCTTCCATTGCCGAAATGGGACGTCTCGATTCGGTCTTCGCCAATGCGGGCATTGGAAAAGCCGAAACGTCATTCCTGGAAATTACAGCAGAGTCGTTCCGCCGGATCGAATCGGTGAACGAGGAAGGTGTTTTCTTTACGCTGCGCGAGGCCGCCAAGCACATGGTCGAACGCGCGAAGGCGGGCGACGCGGGCGGCTCCCTCATCGGCGTGGCGAGCCTTGCAGGCATCGAAGGTGCGGCTCGCAATCAGCACTATGCGGCGACGAAAGGCGCCGTGATTTCCATGATGCGCGGAATCGCGGTCGAGCTTGCGCGTTACGGCGTACGCGCCAACACGATTGCGCCAGGCTGGATTGCGACGGACATGACCGCGCGCGCCCAGGCCATGCCGGTCTTCCAGGAGAAAGTGATCTCACGCGTGCCAATGCGGCGTTGGGGCAAGCCCGGAGATTTCGGGGGCATCGCCGTCTATCTTGCGAGCGACGCCTCAGCCTATCATTCCGGTGACACCTTTGTAATCGACGGGGGTTACGCCGTATTCTGAAGCGACGTGAGACTTGAGATTTTCGCATTTGGGTTCGGCTACATTCTCGGCGGAACTTCAATTCCGAGAAGATTGAGCACCTTCACAAGAACACGAAACGTCAGCTCGCAGAGACCAAGCCGGGCTGCACGCAGATCCGCGTTCGTCTCCGACATGATGTGATGTGCCGTATAAAAGCGGCTGAATTCCTGCGCGAGCACGAACGCATAGTCGCAGAGCGCGTTCGGCGCACGCCGTGTTTCCGCATTTGCCATCGCGTCGGTTAAGGAGGCGAGCGCAAGCAGCAATCGGCGCTCTTCCACCGAGCGGACCGCCGGCGCCGAGCGAGCGTAACCTTCAACGTCCGCCTTACGCAGAATCGACTGAATCCGGACGGCTGCGTATTGCAGATAGGGTCCCGTCTTGCCCTCGAACCTGGTGAAGCGCGCCAGATCAAAAATGTAGTCGGATGTTCGGAAATTCGAGAGGTCCGCAAACTTGATGGCCGCAAGCCCGACGGCCTTGGCAATCTCCGCGCGCTCCTCTGGCGGATATTCGGCGGCAAGCCCCTGTTCCTGAAGACGCACCGCGGCTTCCTCGGTCGCCATGGCGATCAGCTCGTAGAGCTTCATCACGCCGCCCGCGCGCGTCCTGAACGGCTTGCCGTCAGGACCATTCACGGTGCCGAAACCGGCATGTTCGAGTTCCGCCCTGCCATTCAGCCCAGCTTTGCGCGCCGCGCGGAACACCTGCTCGAAATGCATGTGCTGCCGCTGGTCCACGACGTAGAGAATGAGATCGGGGTCGTGCGAGCGCACACGATCCACGATCGTGGCCAGATCCGTCGTCCCGTAGAGCGCGGCACCATCGGATTTCAGGAGAATTAGCGGCGGAATTTCTTTCCGGTCGCCAGGCTCGCTCACCGGAATGATGAGTGCGCCCTCGCTCAACTCCGCGAGATGGCGCGCCTTGAGGTCCTCAATCATTGGCGCGATTAGCGAATCGACATCCGCCTCGCCCTTCCAGAGATCAAATGCGACCCCGAGGCTCGCATACTCGCGCTTCAGACCCTGTTCGGAGACATCAAAGAAGTGGCGCCACAACGCGCGGTAGCCTGGGCGCCCTGCCTGCAGCTCTGCCGTCGCCACGCGCGCCTCATCGAGCCGTGCGGGATCGGATTTGCAGGCTGACGCCGCTGCGGGATAGAGCTCTTCGAGTTGTTCCATCGTAACGGGCGAATCTTTCGGATAAGGCCCTGTGAATTTCGGATCGAAGTAGATGGGCGCAATACCTCTTCGGCCAATCTCGGCAATGAGTTGTCCCATCGGCAAACCCCAATCGCCGAGATGCACGTCACTCAGCACACGCCAGCCATTGGCGCGGAAAAGACGCTGCAGGGAATCGCCGATGATCGAAGTGCGCAGATGGCCAACATGCATGGGCTTGGCGACGTTGGGTCCGCCAAAATCGATCACGAGAGTCTTGTTCCGACCCGTTTCCGGCGCGCCCAGCCCCACTTCGGCCGTCATCGCGACCACACGCCGTGCGAGCGCGTCGTCCGTCACATCGAGGTTGAGGAATCCGGGGCCGGCGACTTCAACTTTCGCGAAAAGCTCTTCACTGCGCAGACGCACGGCAATGCGATCGGCGATGGCACGCGGAGGCGACTTTGCGAGCTTTCCGGCGGCCAGCGCGCCATTGCACTGAAACTGCGCCAGATCTCCGCGATCCGAGACCTGCACCGCGCCAAACGTCGAATCGAAACCTTCCGCGGCGAACGCCTGCCCCGCGATCGCCGACAATTCCGCCGTCAGCGGCGTCATGATCCGTAGTGCCCGCTTTGCCGGTTATACTTGAGCTGCTCCCTGGTGAGCTGCAAGCCGACAAGCACTTGATAATCGTAGGGCTGCTTGTCCTTGTCGGTGTGCAAGGTTGCCGACTCGACGTGTTCGCTTGCGGTTGCCGTGGTCTGGCCTGGTTCGAAAACGACGGCGAGGGAATAATTCCGCCGCGCCAGAATACGCTCGCTGCCCACGGTAACGGCAACGAAATACGGAATGGTGTAATGCGCCTCTCCCCCGCTCGGTGGGCGCGTGACACGGAAGGAGACGTCCAGTCTGGAGTCCGCGGTGTGTTCCTTCTTGTCAATGTCGCAAGTGCCGGTGACAGCGGTGATCTCCACCGTGTACAACACGTTCGACGGATCCTGCGTGGTTCCGGGCCGAAACACCGTCTGGATTGCCGCATCGGTGATGCCGGTGATCGTGGGGCAGTCCCCGGTCTTGTCGCTGGAGCAGCCCGCGGCGACCAGCCCAACAAGAATTGCCAAAACGCGGCCATGGTTGGAGATGTGCATGTGAACAGCGATCAATCTGGATTGTGGGGGCGGTCGTGCAAAAAATGGTTCATGAGCTTTTCGGCGGCACCCCACAAACGGGATTTCCATGCCGCGATTTCGCCCGCGAAGGAGATGCCTTGAGCCGTACCCAACCCCGTACCTCTGCTTGACATTTCTGATGCCGAAGTCGACTTCTCGGCTCAGCTCTCCGAAAACAGCGCGGCAATCTAGCGAAGCAAATCGAACATGCAAAGGCGAAACCGCAAGGGCACCCGTTTGTGCGCTGAACGCCCTAACATCCGCCTGACGCGCAGCATTCGGATTTGAGGCCGCCGTGGCCGTCTATACGGACATCGCGTTCGACGACCTTGGAATCATGCTCGCCGAGTACGACATCGGAGCGCCCAGACGCTTCAAGGGCATCGCCGAAGGTGTCGAGAATTCCAATTTTCTGCTGCAGACTGATCGCGCTACCTACATCCTCACGCTGTACGAAAAGCGTGTCAGCGCAAAGGATCTCCCGTTTTTTCTGGAACTGCTCGAGCATCTGGCCTCGCACGGCATCGCCTGTTCCCTGCCCGTGCGATCGCGCAGCGGCGCGCAATCGACAACGATCAAGGGGCGGCCGGCTGCTCTTCTGACGTTCCTCGACGGATTATCGCTCAGCCGCCCGCGTCCAGATCACTGTGCGGCCGCGAGCGCGGCTCTGGCCGCATTGCACCGCGCGGGCGCCGATTTCGCGCGAACGCGCAGCAATGATTTTTCCCTCCACGGATGGCGTCGGGTCGCCGACTCCATTCTTCCGCGTGCCGACAGTGTCGAAGACGGACTTGCGCAACTGATCGAATCCAATCTTGCGGCGGTGGAAGAAATGTGGCCGAGCGATCTGCCCTCCGGCATCATCCACGCCGATCTGTTTCCGGACAATGTGCTGTTCATTCACGACAGGGTGTCTGGCCTGATTGATTTCTATTTCGCCTGCCACGATTTCCTTGCTTACGATGTCGCAATAATGCTCAACGCCTGGTGCTTCGACCCAGACGGCAGCTTTAACCGCACGAAATCCCGAAGCGTGATCTCGGCGTACGCAAACGCACGCCCTCTCACGCCTCACGAGACTGCAGCACTTCCGACCCTGGCGCGGGGTGCGGCATTGCGATTTCTGCTCACCCGCCTGCAAGACTGGCTCGATCGCGACCCAGGAGTCCTTGCGCGCGCCAAGGATCCGCTTGAATTCGCAAGTCATCTGCGATTTCACGCGCGGGTTGTTTCGCCGACGGAGTACGGCGCGTGAACCTTCCAATCGTGGAGATATTCACGGACGGCGCGTGTTCGGGAAATCCGGGTCCCGGCGGCTGGGCCGCTATCTTGCGCTCCGGACGCCGGGAGAAGGCGATTTCGGGCGGCGAAGGAGCAACGACCAACAACCGCATGGAGCTCACCGCCGCGATCCGCGCGCTCGAAGCGCTCAAGCTTCCGTCCGCCGTCATCATCCACACGGATTCACGCTATCTGATGGATGGTGCGACGCTATGGATGAAGCGCTGGAAACTGAACGGCTGGCGGACCGCCGACAAAAAGGCAGTCAAAAACGTAGATCTTTGGCGCGCACTCGATGCCGCGGGCGCGCGCCATCGCCTCACCTGGAAATGGGTAGCCGGCCATTCCGGCCATCCTGAAAACGAGCGAGCCGACGCTCTCGCGCGCGCCGCGATACCGTCTGCGACCGGACGGTCATGATGCGGAACTGTTGTCGGACGCCTGTGCCTCAGAGTTGCTGAAGCATGTGCTCCGCGCTGGAGACCGAAAATGCGCCTGGCTCTTCGACATTAAGCGTCTTTATCACGCCGTCGTCGACCAACATCGAAAATCTCTGGCTACGCTTTCCCATCCCATACTTTGTGGCGTCCATTTCCAGACCAAGAGCGCGCGTGAAGTCGCCATTGCCATCCGCCAGCATCATGACCCTGTCGCCCGCGTTTTGACTTTCGCCCCAGGCGCCCATGACGAACGCGTCATTGACCGACACGCAGGCAATCGCGTCGACGCCTTTGTTCCGCAGGTCATCTGCATGCTGCAAATAACCGGGGAGGTGCTTTGCCGAACAGGTCGGCGTGAAAGCCCCCGGAAGCGCGAAGAGCGCGATCTTCTTGCCGCGAAACAGATCATCGGTCTTCACCGGTTGCGGTGCACCACCCTTCATCTGCATTAACGTCGCGGATGGTATCCTGTCGCCTGGCTTCATCGTCATGCTTCATCTCCCTGTGCCGGTCGGCGCCGCTTTTAGCCCACCCTTTGTGCAAGGCAAAGGGCACGAAGGTGGTATGACACACAACCCTTGGCCCCCGGATATCCGCTGCCAGTTGTGGCACGCGGCTCCCGGCGTGGTAAGCTCGCATCATGGCAAGCACGAAAGAGTCACGCGCAACGGGCGGCGAAAACTTTCTCGAAGGCAAGCTCCTGATCGCGATGCCGGGCATGGCGGATCCGCATTTCGAAAAGAGCGTGATCTTCATGTGCGCCCACTCCGCCGAAGGTGCGATGGGGATCATGATCAACAAGCCCGTTGCCGGATTGTCCTTTCACGACCTGATCAGCAAACTTGAACTGAAAGTCACCCGGGAGACGCCCAACTTCCCGGTGCTCTATGGCGGACCGGTGGAAACGGGACGCGGTTTCGTCCTCCATAGCGGCGAATACGAAAGCTCCGATGCCACCCTGCCCGTCTCGGAGGATGTATCGCTCACCGCGACATTGGACATTCTGAGGGCGATGGCGGACGGCCGCGGACCCCATCATGCCATATTCGCGCTTGGGTACGCCGGCTGGCAAGCTGGTCAGATCGAGGACGAGATTCGCCGCAATGGCTGGATCCATTGCGACAGCGATCCCGAAATTCTGTTCGATCAAGAGCTGGATGCGAAGTGGGCGACGGCGCTGCGCAAGCTCGGCATCAACGCCTCAGGCCTCTCCGCTCACACCGGACACGCCTGACGGTGACTCCGCGGAACCCATGTTTGCAGCAGGACGATGCGAGGCAACGAATACGGGTACATCGACGCGCGCAAGCGAATCGCCAAAATAGAAGCCCTGCGCATATTCGCATCCGATTTCCCTGAGCAGTTGAATATCCTTTTCCGTCTCCACTCCCTCCAACACGACGACGCGCCCCAATTCATGGGTCAGGCTTACGATAGAGCGGAGCACTACTCCTCCCTCCGCATTCCCGGGCGTTTCGCGCGGCAGAAAGCTCTTGTCGATCTTGACCGTATCAAATGGCACATTCTGAAGCTGACTGAGCGTCGACAGGCCCGTACCGAAATCGTCGATCGCGATGCTTACTCCGCAGCCCCGAAGCCTGCACAGCACCGCCTCGATGCCGTCTCCCGAGCTGACAACGCTTTCCGTCAACTCCAGCTTCAGTGTGCCGGGCTTTACCCCAGCGCTCGTGATCAGGCGCACGACAAATCGTTCGAATTCGTGTTCTTTGAGCTGCCGGCGCGAAACATTCACGCTCACGAACAGGGGCGGCTCCAGCAGCAAATCCTTCTGCCACTGGCCGAGATCGGCTGCCGCGCGCGACAGCGCAAAGCGCCCAAGCTCGGTGATGAGTCCGGTTTGCTCCGCATGGGCGATGAAATCGGACGGCGCGAGTTGTCCTCTTTTGGGGTGGTTCCAGCGCAAAAGCGCCTCAAAACCGGCGACAGAGCCGTCGCTGAGACGCATGATGGGCTGATAGAAAACCTCGAGATCTCCCCGCGCCAATGATTGGCGTAGCTCAGCCTCCAGTTCCATCTCGTCGGGCGGTCCAGAATTTTCCAGTTCGCGGCCGTACAGGCGGGCGCAGGCCCCACCCTCGCGTTTGGCTTTCAGCAGTCCCAGCTCGGCGTTCTTGATCAGGTCGAAAGGATTCGCGGCGTCACGGCCAAGCGCTAGACCTACGCTTGCGGGCGCGAACGCAGTTCGGCCCTGCCAGACATGTGGCTCACCCAAGGCGTGTACGATACGCTCGCCGGTCGCGAGTGCATTGACGTTTGGACGCGTGAAGAGCATCGCAAAGCTGTCGCCGCCGACGCGAAACAGCTGTGCCTTGCCGCGGCCGAGAGCAGCCAGGCGCCTGCCGATGCTCACGAGTATGTCGTCTCCTCCCGCATCGCCGAGACTTGCATGGACGGATTTGAAGCGATCGATATCCAGCAGCGCGAGAGTGACCGCAGTGATGTCTCCAGCGAGCTCTTCCAATTGCTCGACGAGTCCGGTGCGGTTGCGCAGACCCGTCAGCGCGTCGCGCTCGCCGCGCACACCCTCGGAGATGTCTGTTTCCTTGCGGGTTGTCACGTCTGCAATGAGACCGAGGAATCGCTCGACCCCGGCTCCATCTCCCAACGCGCTGGCGCGAAGCTCAAGCCAGCAATAGTGGCCGTGTTCGTTTCGCGCACGAAATTCGACGCGAAACGCAAGACCCTCCTCGACACGAAAACGTTGCATCGCGTCGCGGTAGACGTCCCGATCCTCGGGATGCATGCGCGCAAACCAGTCCGCGTGTGAAAGCGTCTCGGCTCCTTTGGACAGACCAAGCAGCGCTGCCGCTTCCTGCGAAAGCTTGACGCTGTCCCGCTTCAAATCGAGTTCGAAAACGCCCTGATAGGAAGCGCCAATCGCAGCAAGCGCCTGCGTGGTGTCGTCCGCAACCGGTGAAACATACGCTTGGGACAATGGCGGGACGGTCGAGCGTCGTGCGGGAAGGATGGCGATTCCTTCGCCCGCCGCGATTGCGAGTGCGAGCAGGACGGCCCCCGTTGCGGCGAAACCGCCGATCACACCGGGAGCGCCCGGATTGGACTCGAAGCCGCCAAGTGACGACACCGCGGCGGCCGTCGTGACGAGCGCGAAGACGACAGCGCTCGGCGCCGCCACACGTGCGGCCTGCGCGCCCGAGAGTCCCTCATGCACGAGATAGGCCGCAATGAGCGCTGCGCCAGTAACGACGCCAAAGTCCGTCAGCAGCATTGCGCCCGGCACGCCCACGAGCGCGAAGGCGGAAAGAACCACCAGCCCGACCAGGACCCAGCGCACCATTCTTCGACCGAACACTTCTTGCGTCGGTGCGATCGTGTCCGCGAGGCGAACTCCCGCGGCAAGCGTCAAGCCGGAAAGCATGGCTGTCACTCCGTAGGGTCCGCCGACGCCGCCCATTCCCACGGCATCGAACAGTCCGGCTGCGGCAAGCCCGACCAGCAGGACCCCCAGCAGCACCGCCGCCGCCCAGCGTGGCGCGGCATGGCCCGTCATCACTGCAAGCCCGGTCATGATGGCCAGAGCTGCTGCAATCAGGCCGGCGACGGCAGCAAAGAGGACGGCAAGCTGCCGATTGTGCGCAGCGAGGAAAGGCTCGACCCACGCGCTCATCCGTGGCTGGGCGTCCGCGTTCGAAAGCCTGACCGCAAGCTCCGCGGTCGTGGCGGGCGGTATAGTGACCCGAAACGCGTAACGGCCATACGCGTGGGCATTTTCGACGATCACGTCGGCATCCGATGTGGCAACTTGTCTGATCGCGGCACGGCCGCGCCGCGGCAAAATTCGAAGGCTGGCGTCGAATGGCTGATCGGCAAGGAGAATGCGCGTCGCGGGACGCACGGACTGGTTGGCGGCCGTCATCATGTACCAGCGCGAATCGTCGCTCTCGACGCCGTTGGCCGCATGATAGGGAGACAGCGCCCAAGTGAGATCGAGCACAGGCGACGCGCCGCCGAAATCTACGCTGTGGGAAACCGCGACGGCAGAGTTCAAAAGCGCGATCGCGATCAAGCTCGCGAGCGCGAGCAGAACTGCCGGAGCAAGGGGGGTGCGGCGGATCACCGATGGGCAACTCAAGCCGGTTGTTCTTCGTCGGACAACAACGCAAAAAGGACGTGATCCTGCCACTCGCCGTTGATCTGCAAATAGCGGAGTGCGAGACCCTCCTCGCGAAATCCGGCCTTGGCAAGAAGATTTCGCGACGGTTGGTTCGAGGGCAGGCACGCGGCTTCGATCCTATGCAGACCCAGCGTGCGAAAGATGAATGGAATCAGCGCGCGGACGGCATCCGACATGTAGCCTTGTCGCGCGAAGCGCTCGCCGACCCAATAACCGAGAGCGCAACATTGGGTGACGCCACGGCGCACGTTTGAAAGAGTGCATCCGCCAAGCAGACAATTGTCCGCTCCGCGAAAGACGAAGAAGGCATAGGCGGAATCCTCGCGTGCTTCACGCTGATAGCGTTTGAGGCGGCGGCGGAACGCCCCCTTGCTCAGCTCATCAGTAGCCCAGGCTGGCTCCCAGGGCGCCAGAAAGCTGCGGCTCTCGGCCCGAAGCTTCGTCCACGGGTTAAAATCCGCGACGAGGGGATAGCGAAGATAGACATCTTCGCCGTTGATTACCGGCTGCTGGCCGCCGGGAAACATCAGTCCTCGCATGAAACCCATGCGACTGTTGTTCATTCCGCAGCTTGCGCCGGGCGCGCGGCCGCCTCTCCCGGCCCGGATGTTGCCGCGCCGAACCGGCGAGCGAAACTGTCGTAGCGCTCAAGCTTTCCGACAGGTCCGATAGCCGCAAGCGCGGGCCGTGCCGTCGTCAGCAGCTTTTCACCGAAACGCCGCACTTCGCCCACATCGACCGCTTCGAGCTTGGCTCTTATCTCCGCCAACGGAACGACCCGGCCATAGGCGAGAAGGTGCGCAGCGATCTGTTCTGCGCGCGCGGAAGGTCGCTCAAGCCCCATGAGCAAACCCGAGCGGAGTTGGGCCTTCGCGCGTGCGATTTCCTCCACGGTCGCAGTGAAGGCAAGCGCAGACATCTGCTCCGCTACCAGGGCAGAAATCTCGCCTGCTTCGCTTTCGCCGGTGCCGGCGTACACTCCGATCATTCCTCCATCGACGAAGGAATTTGCGAAGGCATAGATGGAATAGCAGAGCCCGCGGTTCTCCCTGATTTCCTGAAACAGGCGCGAGGACATGCCGCCGCCAAGCGCCGTCACATAAACCTGCGCGGCAAAGAGCTCGTCGTCTCCGCTGGCTATTCCCGGAAACGCATAGGCGACATGAACCTGTTCCAGTTCCTCCGATGCGCGAATTTCGGTGCCCACATAGCGCGCGGGCTCGCTCCTGGGTGCAGCGCCTCGCCCGAGATCTCCGAAATGGTCCCTCGCGAGTTCAACCATCGCCGCATGCTCAACTGCCCCCGAAGCAATCAGCGCCATTCCGCCCGCGCGGTAGTTGGCCTTCATGTAGGTCTCGAGGTCGTCGCGGACGAAGCTGGCGACCGTTTCCTCGTTCCCGAGAATGGGCCAACCCATGGGCTGTCCGGGATAGACCGCCGCCTGCAGATGATCGAACACAATGTCGTCGGGCGTGTCGCGTGCTTGTCCGATTTCCTGCAGCACGACCTGGCGCTCGCGCTCGATCTCTCCCGGATCGAAGACGGGGTGCGTGAGAATATCGGCGAGAATGTCGACGGCGAGCGGCACGTCCGCCTTGAGAACGCGCGCGTGGAAAGCTGTCTGTTCGCGGCTCGTATAGGCGTTGAGCGCCCCACCTACCGCCTCGATCTCCTCTGCGATGCCACGCGCAGTTCGGCGCTCCGTCCCCTTGAACGCCATGTGCTCCAGCATGTGCGACACGCCCATCTGACGCTCGGTTTCGTGCCGCGCGCCGCAATTCACCCATACGCCGAGGCTCGCGCTCTCGAGTTGAGGCATCGGGTCGGTCGCGACGGTCAGGCCATTGGGAAGGTGGGTGATTTCAACGTTCATGGGATGCCATTCGGGTTTCGATGAAATTGCGCAGGCTCTGCGCGTCGTTGGCCAGGACAGTTAGCCGTTCCGATCCCACATAAGATTGCCCAAGGCGAGGGGGCAAGGGGGGGACCACCCCGGTGGCCCGTGCGACCGTTTCGGGGAATTTGCCGCTATCGGCGGTAGCGAGCACCACAATCGGGGCAGGATCCCGGGCATCCAGATGGCGGGCAGCCGCCATCCCGACCGCCGTGTGCGGGTCGATCAGGCGCCCTGACCGGCGGTGGACGTCCCGGATCGTTGCCAATGTCTCCGCGTCGGAGATCGCCACGGCGCGGTAGCGCATCCGCAATGCCTCAAGCACCGGGGAAGGAATGACGAGCTTCCGTTCGCGGGCGAAACCGTCCATCGCCGCGGCCAGCCAGACGCTGTCGCGGTTCGAAGCCTCGAACAACGCGCGTTCGAAATTGCTCGCGACCTGGATGTCCATCGCCGGGCTCAGCGTCGGCTTTGCGTCCTCGGTCGCGTACACGCCATCGTTCAAGGCACGTACCAGAATGTCATTGGCATTCGTCGCCGCGACAAGCCCGGCGGTCGAAAGCCCCATGTGCTGAGCCGCCTCGCCCGCGAAGATGTCGCCGAAATTTCCGGTGGGTACGACGAAACGCGCCGGCCGGCCAAGCTGCGCCGTCGCGGTGAAGTAGTAGACGCTCTGCGCGATGATGCGCACCAAATTGATCGAGTTCACCGCGGTGAGAGACATCGACGTCGCGAATTCGCGGTCGGCGAATAGCGACTTCACCAGCGCTTGTGCGTCATCGAAGGACCCCTCAATCGCGATATTGTGGACATTGGCGTGAGCCGACGTGGTCATCTGGCGGCGCTGTACCTCGCTCACCCGCCCTCTGGGGTGCAGCACGAGCAGTTCGATGCGCGGCAGGCCGCCGAATGCAGCGATGGCTGCCGCGCCCGTGTCGCCCGATGTGGCGACGAGAATGGTTGCGCGCGCATCGCGCCGCTCGAGCTCGCGCGCCATAAATCGGGCCATGAGCTGCAGCGCAATGTCCTTGAACGCCAGTGTCGGCCCATGGAACAGTTCGAGGAGAAAAAGGCCGGGTTCGAGTTCGACCAGCGGGACAACTTCCGGACAATCGAACGCGGCATACGCCGCCGCTACATCGGCGCGTACTTCGCCATCGCTGAAAAACCCGCCGACGAAATCAGCAAGTACGGAGACCACCACTTCGCAATAGTCCGCAGCCGAAAATTGTTCGATGCGGCGCGGTGTAAATTGTGGCCACCGTTCCGGCATATAGAGGCCGCAGTCCGACCCCGTCCCGGCAAGAAGCATGGCGGGAAAGGTCAGCGGACTGTCGCCGCGGGTGCCGATGTAGCGCATCGTCAGGGCAACGGGTTTTCGGTCGCGCGGCCAAGCCGGCCTCGCGCGCGATGATAGGTGAAATAAACGACGACGAGTGCGCCAGCGAGCAGGAACCAGGTCAGCGCATATTGCAGATGATCGTTGGGAAGATCGACGCGTGTCTGGCCGCCACGCGGCCATGTTCGCCCATTCGAAGTTGCAGCCGCTTCCAGAATCGCGGGCGCGGCGAGCCTGACCTGGTCCACATGCTCGATGCCGGACAGATCGCGTGCAAACCAGATGCGGTGAGGAAGGTCGGGTCCCGGCGTAAAGAGGCCCGGGCGGTCCGGCGTGCGCCAGACGCCAATGACATGTTGCAGGCCTCGCGGCTCGCTTCCGGGTCGCGAAGCCGGCTCGCGCAGAGGAGGCGGCACAAAGCCGCGGTCGACCATCATCGTGCGGCCATCGTCGAGCAAGACCGGCGTCAGCACGTGATACACGGGCGTGCCGTTAGCTCCGGTGGTGAAGACATAGGCCTCCTTCGAATTCTCGAAGCGGCCGTCAATGACGACGCGCCGGTATTGCACACGATCGCCTCCCAGCGCGAGCGCCCCATCGAGACCTATCGGCGGCGCGGTCATGTTGCGGCTCATTTGCGCGATCAGCGCGCGTTTCCATTGCAGCCGTTGCAGCTGCCACGCGCCAAGTCCCACAAGCATCGCGAAGAGCGCCAGACACAGCAGCGTGAAACCGGCAAGCGGACGGAAGCGGATCACCCTATTTGGCCAGCCTGCCTTCGCGTGCCTGATGCTTGTATTGCAGCACTATCAGCGCGGACTTCACCACGCGAAGACCACCGAGCGTCAGGATCGCGATTGCGGGCAGCCACAAGGCGGCATGCACCCAGTATGGCGGCGAATACGCCATTTCGACGATCAGAGCGCCGCCGACCACGAGAATCCCGGTAATGAGGATCACGAAAACCGTCGCGCCGTCGCCTACGTCGAACATCGCAAAGTTGAGGCCGCAATATTCGCATCGCGGCGCAATGCGCAGATAGCCGGCAAAAAGACGGCCTTTTCCGCAACGCGGACACCGCCCAAGCGCCCCCGCAACAGCGGCAGACGGTGCGCCGCCGGCCATCAGACCTGAGTCACTGCGGCCGCGCCCCAAACATAGATGCAGGAGAACAGGAACAGCCATACCACATCCACGAAGTGCCAGTACCACGCTGCCGCTTCGAAGCCGAAATGCCGTTCCGGCGTAAACTGGCCTGCGATCGCGCGTCCGAGACACACGGTGAGAAAGATCGTCCCCACGATCACGTGGAATCCGTGGAAGCCGGTCGCCATGAAGAAGGTCGAGCCGTAAATCGCCTGGAAATTGCCGACGCCGGCCGCAAGGGAGGAATGCGCCGGATCGGTCAGCGGCACCAACGGCAGATGGTTAAAGCCGAAGGTGAACGGCGCGTGGGCATATTCATAGGCCTGCACGCAGGTGAAGGAGAGCCCGAGAATAACGGTGAGCAGCAGCCCCTGGATCGCACCTTTGCGATCCCCCGTCTGGATCGCATGGTGCGCCCAGGTGACCGTTGATGCGGAAGTCAGGAGGATCAACGAGTTCAGGAATGCGAAATGCCAGGGGTCGAGAGTGACGATGCCACTGGGCGGCCACGTGTTCACGCCGACATCATGAGGAAACAACGCCGTATTGAAGTAGGCCCAGAACCACGCGACGAAGAACATGACTTCCGAGGTGATGAAGAGGACCATGCCGAAGCGAAGCCCGAGCTTCACCACCGGCGTATGGTCGCCCTTGACGACCGATTCGGTGATTACGTCGCGCCACCAGCCCGCCATCGTGAAAAGCACGAGCAGCGCGCCTATCGCGAAGACCCAAGGCTGACCGTTCAACGGCACGCCAAATCTGGCGTAGCCGCTGTTCATCCACAAGACGGCGCCAGCGAGCATTGTGAACGCGCCGATCGATCCGATGATCGGCCATGGGCTCGGATCAACGAGATGATAGTCGTGCTTCGCGTGCGCCATCTGCACCTCTACTGAAAGAATGCCGTGACGTGGCCCTGCAATCTCACGATCGTCATCACGAAAAACAGGATTGCCAACCCCGCCAGGACGAGCGCGATGGCGATGCTGCGGCGGCGCCCCTCTCGTGTTCCGCGCGAGCCCTCTTCGTCGGACATCGGATCACGCCCATCCCCCGAACGACAACGCGCTGAGTGGGGGCAGACGCATAAGATGCTCGATGATCAGTGCGGCGAAGAGCGCAAAGAGATAGAGAATTGAGACGCCGAACAGCCGGCGCGCTGCCGGTTCTTGTGTCTCGTCACGCTCGCGCATCACCAGCCACGCATCAAACACGAACCAGCCGCCGAATCCCAGAGCGGTGGCCGCATAGAGCAGACCACCCAGACCGATGAAAGCCGGCACAAGGCCGACCGGCGCGAGCACCAGCGCATAGGCAAAAATCTGCCGCCGGGCCGCCTTCTTGCCGCGTGCGACCGGGAGCATCGGCACGCCGGCGCGCGCGTAGTCCCCAGAGCGGTAGAGCGAGAGCGCCCAGAAGTGCGGCGGCGTCCAGAGAAAGATGATCAGCACCAGCACAAGCGGATCGAGCCCCAGATTGCCCGTCGCCGCGGCCCAGCCGATAGCCGGCGGCAGCGCACCGGCGAGTCCGCCTATGACGATGTTCTGCGGCGTCCGCCGCTTCAGCCACAGCGTGTAAACGAAGACGTAGAAGCCGATCGTGAAGGCGAGAAGCGAGGCGGCCAGCAGATTGACGAACAGAGCCATTACGGCGAGCGAGCCAGCGGCCAGCGTCCAGCCGAAACCCAGCGCGTCTCCACGCGCGATTCGACCCATGGGAATAGGACGTGTCGCCGTGCGCGTCATCAGTTGGTCAATATCGGAATCGTACGCCATGTTCAGCGCACCCGAGGCCCCCGCTCCGACGGCGATGCAGAGGAGCGCGGTGAACGCGGTGAAGGGATCGATGGCCGCGGGCGCGACAAGCATGCCCGCGAGGCCCGTAAAGACGACAAGCGACATGACGCGCGGCTTGAGCAGCGCGAAATAATCGCCGGGGCTGGCGACGCGCTGGCCCGATGTCAGGATTGCTGAGACCGTCTTCATGTGATCCTCGGCAATTCGTTGTAGGAATGAAAAGGCGGCGGCGACGGCAATATCCATTCGAGAGTGGTGGCGCCGACACCCCAGGGGTTGTCCCCTGCCCGTCTCTTCGCGAAGAACGCCTCCGCCATGCAGACAAGGAACACGATCACGCCGAAACCCGCGATGTAGGCGCCGATCGAGGACACATAGTTCCACCCCGCATAGGCATCAGGATAATCTGCAATACGCCGCGGCATGCCGGCCAGCCCCAGAAAATGCATCGGGAAGAAGGCGACGTTGACCCCGACGAAGGTGAGCCAGAAGTGAATTTTGCCCAGCGTCTCGTTGTACGTATAGCCGGTTATTTTCGGAAACCAGAAATACCAGCCCGCGAAGATGGCAAACACGGCGCCGAGCGACAGTACGTAGTGGAAATGAGCCACCACGTAATAGGTATCCTGCAGAACGACGTCGACGCCGGCATTGGCGAGCACGACCCCGGTGACGCCGCCGATCGTGAACAGCAGCACGAATCCCATCGCCCAGAGCATCGGCGTCTTGAACTCGATGGAGCCGCCCCACATAGTCGCGATCCACGAAAACACCTTGATGCCCGTGGGCACCGCGATGACCATGGTTGCGAAGACAAAATAGGCCTTGGTGTCGACAGAAAGGCCGACCGTGTACATGTGATGGGCCCACACCATGAAACCGATGAACCCGATCGCCACCATCGCATAAGCCATGCCGAGATAGCCGAAGACCGGCCGCTTTGAAAAAGTCGCTATCACATGGCTGATCATCCCGAAGCCGGGCAGAATGAGAATGTAGACCTCGGGATGACCGAAGAACCAGAAGAGGTGCTGATAGAGGATCGGATCGCCGCCGCCCGCCGCGTTGAAGAAACTTGTGCCGAAATGGCGATCGGCGAGCAGCATTGTGATGGCGCCGGCGAGTACCGGCATCGACAGAAGCAGCAGGAAAGCCGTTACCAGGATCGACCACACGAAGAGCGGCATCTTGTGCAGCGTCATGCCGGGTGCGCGCATGTTGAAGATCGTGGTGATGAAGTTGATCGCGCCGAGGATCGAGGAGGCGCCGGCGATGTGAATGGAGAAGATGGCAAAATCCATTGCGGGGCCAGGCGAACCCGTGGTCGAGAGCGGCGCGTACATGGTCCAGCCGCCGCCCATCCCGATGCCGCCCGAATCGCCTTCCACGAACATCGAAAGGATGAGAAGCGTAAAGGAAAACGGCAACAGCCAGAACGAGATGTTGTTCATGCGGGGAAACGCCATGTCGGGCGCCCCGATCATCAGCGGCACCAGCCAGTTGCCGAAACCGCCGATCATTGCCGGCATGATCATGAAGAAGATCATGATGAGGCCGTGCGCGGTGACGAAGACGTTATAGGTGTGCGGCTCGTTGAAGATCTGAAGGCCGGGATACATCAGCTCCGCACGCATGAACATCGACAGCGTGCCCCCCACGAGCCCCGCCACGATCGCGAACACGAGGTACATCGTGCCGATGTCCTTGTGATTCGTCGAGTAGACGAAGCGCCGCCAACCCGTCGGATGCTCCTCATGCCCATGCGCGAGTTCAGCCATCGAGATCGACTTTCATTGTTGCCCGACTACCTGGGTGAGGGGTGGAATCGAACGTTTTCACTTCGCGAGGTCGGCAACGCGTGACCCGCCACTCGACGCGAACTTCTTCTTTGCAGTCTGAATCCAGGCGTTGAAAGCATCCTGGGAAACCACCTTTACTTCGATCGGCATGAAAGCGTGACGCGCCCCGCACAGTTCCGAGCATTGGCCATAATAGGTACCTTCACGTTCCGCCTTGAACCACGTCTCATTGAGATGCCCGGGAACGGCGTCCATCTTTACGCCGAAGGCCGGCACAGCCCAGGAATGGATGACGTCCGCGCCGGTCGTCACGATTCGCACGACCTTGTTCACCGGCACGACCACCACATTATCGACGCCAAGGAGCCTCGGCTCTCCTTTCTTCGACGCATTCACGTCGGAAAGGCCCAGCGAGTCGAACTGAAAATTGCCGTTGGTTGGATATTGGTAGGTCCAGAACCACTGCTTGCCGATTGCCTTGATGGTGAGGTCGGGCGGTGGAATGTCGGCCTCGAAATAAAGCAGCTTGAATGACGGGATCGCGATCACGACCAATATGACCACGGGCACGATCGTCCAGATCACTTCCAGGACCGTGTTGTGCGTGACCATTCCCGGCACCGGATTGCGGCGCTGGTTGTAGCGGATGACGATCCAGGCGAGCAGCGCAAGGACGAGGATGCAGATCGCCACGGTGATGTAGAGCAGGAAGCGGTGGAAATCCTCGATGTTCTCCATGACCGGCGAGGCCGCGGGCTGGAAGCCTGTCTGCCAGGGCTGCGACGCCGCGAGAGCAAGCCCCCACGGTGTGAGGCCCATTGCGAAAAGGCCTGCCCCAAGACCGAATTTTTTCAGAAACATCCGGCGACCTCGAAGGGTGGGCGGGCAAACATGCCCGGGCGGTCACGACGATTGATCGCGGCCGAGGTTTAGGGGACCCAAGCCACTGAAGTCATTGCGACCTTATGCCACGCAATTCCTCGACCCGGTTGAATCGCCTGGGCGCCAAGGCGCCAGCAAGGCTTGCGCGCAGCATCAAGCGTTCCCAATTGGGTGTATGTCTGGCATTCGGACGATCCCTTTGACGTCTTGCTCCGGATTAAATCCGGGGCTTGGCGGTTCATCTCGCCGCGGACACGCGAACTGGATAACCCGGAGAAACCCGAATGGATGGTGATCTGTTTTTCGACAAAGCGGGACTCGACCGCGGCAATGTGCAGGCGATCATCGATGACGCGCTCATTGGCTCCGACGACGGCGAGCTGTTCCTCGAATTTTGCCGCAGCGAATCCTTTTCCTTCGATGACGGCCGGCTGAAAGCGGCGACCTTCGATACCACCCAGGGCTTTGGCCTGCGCGCCGTGGCCGGCGAAGCGACCGGCTACGCCCATGCAAACGAACTTTCGGAGGACGCCATCCGGCGCGCCGCCGAAACGGTCAAGGCCGTCGCCAGGGGCCATTCGGGTTCGCTCGCACTTTCGCCTTCGCGCACCAACGCGAAGCTCTATGGCGACACCGATCCTTTGGCGAGCGCTGCCTTCGCCGCCAAGATCGGCCTCCTCGAAGAGATGAACGCCTATGCACGCTCGAAGGATTCGCGCGTGCGCCAGGTGTCGTGCATGCTCGCGGGCGAGCATCAGACAATCGAGATTCTGCGCGCGGGGGGCGAAACCTGGCGCGACATCCGCCCTCTCGTGCGCATCGGCGTCTCGGTCGTGGTCGAAGAGAACGGCCGGCAGGAATCGGGAAGCCATGGCGGCGGCGGCCGCTCGGGCTATGAGACATATCTGAAGCCGCAATATTGGAAAGATGCAGTAGACGAGGCGCTTCGCCAGGCGCTCGTCAATCTCGAATCGGTTCCTGCGCCAGCTGGCGAGATGACGGTGGTGCTTGGCCCGGGATGGCCGGGCATTCTTCTGCACGAAGCGATCGGCCATGGGCTTGAGGGCGACTTTAACCGCAAGAAGACGTCCGCATTTGCGGGTCTGCTTGGCGAACGCGTTGCCGCTCCCGGCGTGACAGTCGTCGATGACGGCACCATTGGTGGGCGGCGGGGATCGCTCACCATCGACGACGAAGGCACACCCACCACGCGCACGGTACTCATCGAGGATGGAATCCTCAAAACCTACATGCAGGATCGACAAAATGCCCGCCTGATGGGGATGAAAGCGACCGGCAACGGGAGGCGCGAGAGCCACGCCCATAGTGTCATGCCGCGCATGACCAACACGTACATGCTTGGCGGAAATGCGAGCCCTGAAGAAATTCTCGCGAGCGTGGACAAGGGAATATATGCGGTAAATTTCGGCGGCGGCCAGGTCGACATCACGTCGGGCAAGTTCGTGTTCTCCTGCACCGAAGCCTATCTCATCGACAAAGGGCGCAAGGGTGCGCCGATTAAGGGCGCAACGCTGATCGGCAACGGCCCCGAGGCGCTCACCCGCGTCGCGATGATCGGCAACGACATGAAGCTCGATTCCGGCATCGGCACCTGCGGAAAGAATGGCCAGTCGGTGCCGGTGGGCGTGGGCCAGCCGACGCTGCGCATCGACGGGCTGACGGTCGGCGGCACCGCGGCGTGAGGCGAAGGGGCGCTTTCGCACCCGTCGAGGAACCCAAGAGATTATTGGCTTGTCCCTTACTAAGGGACGCGGCGTCGGATTAGCTTACACGTTCGAGCGCAAGCACCGGCAAGCGCGCCCGAGCATCGGAGCACCGCCGCCTCGAAATGATCGCATCGCTTGAAAGTGCATTGGTCCTTCGCAGGATTTCTTCGCCGGCTCGATGTTCCAGCTGCGCAAATTAACAAATCATGCTACGTGTGCTCGGGCCTTGCAGGGGGAATCAGGTCCCATGAACACGAAGACGATACTTTTCGTCCTTGGCATCGTTGCGCTGCTGATCGGGCTGCTCTGGTTCGGGCAGGGCACCGGCTACATCCACTGGCCCGCTTCAAGCTTCATGATCAATCAGACAAAATGGGCATGGATCGGGCTGGCGGTCGGCCTCATCGGCCTCGTGCTCATGGCCTATTCACGCCGCCGCGCCTGAACGCGGCATTCAAATGAAAACCGGCAGGGTCCCGCGGAGCGAACGCAAGCGCCGCGCCGATTCCTATTGCTTCGGCTTGAGGAGATCGTCGAGAAGCGGTTGCGTGCCGGTAACGCGCTCCAGGTGCGGATAGCGCAGGCCTCCGTGCCAGTTCACCGCGCAGGTGACGTATCGGTCGCCGCGCTTGAGCAGGAGTTGGATGGGCGTACGCGAACCCTTCGCATTGGTAATCGCGTCCTTGAGATCGTCGGAATCATAGGCCAAGCCGTTCACGGCCACGATCTGGCTGCCCACTGTCACGCCAACATTGAAAGCGGGGCCGTCCCACAGCACCTCGCCCACTGCGCCAGTGTGATCGATGACGAGGCCCAGCGAATAGAGAAGATTGGTCAGCTTGTGCACATGTTCGGATGACTTCGTGTAGTCCGACGGCTTGTCGGTATAGACGAGCCGATAGCCGCCTCGCCTGATGCCATCGAGCGGAGCGGGAATGCCGGCGCTGCCCAGACGGGTCTTCAGGAACGTTGCCCAGTCGTAAGGCAGCACGCCGTTCAGCGCGCGCACGATGTCGTCGAAACTGTAGGTGACGGTGACATAGCTGCCGTCGTTTATACCGAAAAATGCACTCGCGAAGTCGTCGAGCGATTTCGTGCCGCCGGTCTTCTGCCGGATGAGCGTGTCCGCATCGAGCCAGATCAGCGCGCCTTGCCCGTAATAATCCTCGCTGCGCTGCCAGCTCCGCCACGGAATTGGCCGCCGCATCGTGGTGATCGGATCGTTGGTGGTGTCCACGAGCGGCCGCCATCTGAGGCCAGCGCGGTTGTCGAATGTGGCAGCGTTGTCCGCTATCGCGTCGAGAGCCTGCGCCTTCGTCCATAGCCCCGAACGCGCCGCCAGCACCTCGCCCCAATATTGCGTCTGCCCTTCATAGACCCAGAGCAGAGTGTCGCGCATGGGCACGTTGAAATTCGCGGTCCACAGATCGGCCGGCCTTCGGAACTTGCCGTTCCAGGAATGAGTGTATTCGTGGCTGAGCAGATCGCGCGAGGCGATCGTCTTATCCCATTCCTTGAAATACTCCGCAGTGGTTCCGTCCTCGCTCGAGCGGTGGTGTTCGAGGCCGATGCCGCTCATGACGCTGCTGAGGCCGAGCAGGAAATCGTAATGGTCGTAGTGGTGCGAGCCGAATGTCCGGTAGGCCTGCTGCACGAGGTTGCGGTGCGCTTCAAGTTCTGCGGGGCTGATCGAGAGTTCGTCGGGCCGGTCCGCGACGATGTCCATATGGACAGGCACTCGCGCGCCAGGATCGAGATCGACGCGTTCGAAATAGCGGCCGGCGAAAACGGGCGAGTCAACAAGCGTGTTGAGCGCCACCGGTTTGAAATTCGTTGTCACACCCGATGTGGACGCGGTTTCGAGCGCGGTGCCGAATCTCCAACCCGGTGGCAATCTCACGCTCGGCTGGACCATGATGTCCCGCGAGAAATATTCGGCGGGATAGAGCGCAACTGCGTTCCATTGCAGGTTCAGCATTTCAGGGGTCATCACCACACGCCCCTCTTTCGTCTCGACGGGCGACACGAACTGGAAATCGAGATCGAGCACGCGGGCGCCGCCCGGAACGGTCACGTGGAAGGCGTAAACGTCGATCGTGTCGCGCGTCCAGGCGAGCTTTGCCGAGCCGGCGCGGATGGTCAGCCCGGCGAGCTTGTCGATGGGGCCGCTCGGCCCGTGGTTTCCCGGAAGCCATTTCGGAAAGAGCAGCACCATGGATCCGGACCGAACTGGGATGGATTCGTGCACGCGAAAGATGGCGCGCGTCGTGTCGGTCGCATCGACGGCGAGGCGTATCGCTCCCGGATAGGGCCGATCCTGCGGCGCCGGGATGGAAAGCGGCAGCGGCGCGGGCATGGGACCCGCACTTTGTTGCGCCGATGCTGTGGCCAGCGTTGCCATCAGGGCGGCGATCGCGATGAGCGCAGATTTCACTCGACGTCTCCTCGATACCTTGTTGCGGCCCCTCGTTGAGTCATCGGACCAGGGGAGGCCACACATTTAATCAGATCGCACTCCGACCTATCGGGCATCGCTGGCATGGTGCAGCATTCTGGACATGGCCGTCCAATCTGCAAACTTTGCCAACGCGGCGAACGTCGTCATCATCGGAGCCGGCTTCGCGGGCATCGAAGTTGCACGAACGCTTGGCGCTGCAAATATTCCCACGGTTCTCGTGGATCGCCAGAATTTTCATCTATTTCAGCCGTTACTTTATCAGGTCGCCACTGCGGCGCTCTCGCCTGCCGATATCGCAGAGCCCATTCGCAAAATGGTGCGGCGTTATTCTTCGGTGGAGGTCAGACTCGCCGAAGTGGTCCGCATCGATCATCCGGCGCGGACGGTTCTGCTTTCTACGGGCGAGAGCCTTGCCTATCGATGGCTTGTCCTGGCTACGGGCGCAACCCACTCATATTTCGGCCACGACGAGTGGGGGCCGGCGGCCCCGGGCGTCAAGACGATCGAGGACGCGCGCTCCGTTCGCGCAAGGCTTCTGCGGAGCTTCGAATTTGCGGAAGAATCCCGCGATCCCGTCGAACAACGCCGCCTGATGACCTTTGGGGTGGTCGGCGGTGGGCCGACCGGCGTCGAAATGGCTGGCTCAATCATTGAATTGGCGCGCTATGCGCTCGCAAAAGACTTTCGCCGCATCAATCCGCGCTCCGCAAAAGTGCTTCTTTTCGAAGCCGGTGACCGGATACTGGCATCGTTTCCGGACTCGCTTGCGCGCTACGCCAGGAAGCAACTCACCCGTCTCGGTGTGGAGGTCCGTACCAATTGCCCGGTCTCCGATATTACGGAACGCTGGCTTGTCGCGGATGGCGAGAAAATTCCCATGGGCCTTGCGATCTGGGCGGCCGGCGTCGCAGCCTCGCCGCTCGGCGCTACCCTTGGAATGCAGGCGGACAAAGCCGGGCGTATCGAAGTGAACCCCGATCTGGCGGTTCCCGGCATGGAGGGTGTTTATGTTGCTGGCGATCTTGCGCTCGTACGCGACAGGCAGGGACGAGCGCTGCCTGGCCTTGCACAGGTCGCAAAGCAACAGGGCGCCTATCTCGGCCGCGCTCTCGTCAAGAAGATTATCGCAGGCGCGGACAGCGCGCCCTTCGTCTTCAACAACCGTGGCAACACCGCAATCATCGGCCGCCATTCAGCCGTCTTCGATTTCGGTTGGTGCCGGGTCAAAGGCTGGCCGGCGTGGCTGCTCTGGGCCGTAATCCACGTCTATTTGCTTGTGGGATTCGAGCACCGGCTGCTGGTGGTCGCACAATGGGTCTGGCGGTATCTCACTTACGAGCGGGGCGCCCGGCTAATTCTTGAACCAGCGGGTCCCAAGGGCGCCGGTACAAACTTTTAGAGCGAGATTCGTCGGAACTGAATCGGGCGGGGGATTCCCAAAAGGCCGCGAGTCAGATTCAAGATGCTGGCTGGAAGGAGGCCAGCATGGATGGTCAGGCCCTATTCTGAGGATTTGCGGGTTCGCGTGGTTGGGTT
>DATMPH010000028.1:0-32094 GCA_035567755.1 Rhizomicrobium sp. | reverse complement strand
CATCGCCTCGAGCATCTGCGCGAAGCGCTGTTTCCTGGTCGGCCTCGGCCTCACCTTCGGCCGCCCGCCCGGATTCCCCGACTGTCCCTTCCGAAACTGCCCATTCACGGGCGGTTTGCGATACCCCATCGCGTATTCGGCTGGCATTGCCCTCACTCCTCAGATTGCAGGAGGAGGAAATACCGATACGGTACTTATGTCAACCATATTAGTTCTACCGGCTGCCAAAACGACCCCAAAATCTCGTCATGGCCGGGCTGTTGTCCCGGCCATGACGAGGTTGAAGGTAGTATTTTTTGCGCGAACGGGTTTGGCGGTTCACTCACTACAACTCAGCCACGCTTCGCGCGGACCGGGATGGCCAGGCCATAACGAGATTATGGGAGGTAATTTTTCGCTGCCAAGCGGCGCGCTTGAAACCTGTGCCCGAAATTACCCGCCGCGTTCGATGAGGTTTTGCCAATACACGGTGTGCTGGAATTTGAAGCGCGGACGAAACGGCCGGGGCCGAGCCCCGAGAAGCAGTCGCATCGCTTCTATCATGCTGAGTGCGTCAAGGCGCTTGCGATCAACCTGGTTTGCCGGCAACCAGCGCACCAGTCGCGCCAGCTGCAGTTTCGGCAGCCCCACATTCGCTGCGTGCGCGAACAACACATCCCAATTTCGCTCCTTGAAAAAGATATCCTTGGCAATGCGCACGAGGGTATTCGCCGTGCGCTGCGAAATGACATTGGCACTCTTTGCCGCTGCGAGTGTGGCGCGGATATCGACCATCGCTTCGCTCAATGGCCGGTAACGGAGTTCCGCAGGAGCGTGAACGACCGCAACTTCGTCATCGTCCTGCAAAATGCCTCTGCGGAAATCATCGTAGATCGAACCCACCCCGACCATGCCGAACCGGTCCAGCTCCGCAGCGCGCAATGCGCCCATGCTCGCCGCGCCGTAGACATGGATGCCATGCGCGAGCGCCCACAGGATTTCCTTGTGCCAGACCGAAGGCACGGTTTCGAAGCGGCCGTCGATGAGACCGATCGCCCGCGGCTTCCTGCGCGCCACGCGATAGACGTCGCCTTCCGAAGCGGGCGGCAGCCAGAGAATATCGCGCGCGGCCAGGATGGGATCGCCGCAGAGCGTCGGTCCGGCAAAAATTGCAGCTGTCATTGCAAGGATCTCGCGAACGCCCGCGCACGGCAGCCGCGGCGGCCATTCTCGTGGTCGGCTTCCAGGCCCGGGACAATCACGCGGACCACGGGAATGCCGAGGCGAGGTCGCGACAGGTCGACGACGACGCCCTCGTCGAGTCCGACACAACGCAGTTTCGCAAGAATATGCGAAACATCGCGCGCGACCGTCGCATGGGTCACGCTGGGGACGTCGCCGAACACGCGCGCCGCGCGCTGCCCTTCCCACAGATCCAGCGCGAGATCGTAGAGTGCCGCGTTGCGGGCATCGCCATAATCTCTGCGGCGCAAATCGTCTCGCGATCCTGCGATGTAAGTCAAACGCGATTGCACGGCCTCCGTAAGCGCGCGAATGAGTGCAATAGCCGAGCTGACGTGGCAGCCGGCGCCCCAGAATGCGCCATGGTTCGACCGCTTGTTCGCCGGCGACTCTCTGATGCGGCACACCAGGCAGGCAATCCCGACATCGGTGGTCGCATCCCATGCCGCGACGGCAATGCCGCAATCCGTCAACCGGTCCAGGAGCCAGCGGCAATCGCCGTCTCCGACCGTGCTGAGTTTGAGACGGCGGCGGGCACGATCCTCGTGGGCGCGCAGGCGCCACAGAGCAGTCGCATCGCGCTCGACGACCTCGCACAGTCCGGCGCAGATCGCCTCGAGCTTGTGGTTGCCCGAAGCAAGGCCGTTGCTGCTTGCCGCGAAGAATCCCATTCCCGCGCGCTGCGGCAATGTGTAGTCGGTGTGCACGAGTTCGAACGGCACAAAAATGCTGTTGCCTCCGGCAATGTCGCGCCCTTCGATCCAGGGGATTTCGCAATCGCGCCGCAATTTTCTCCCCTTCGCCAGCGGCAACGACGCCGGATCCGCAGCGCGGGACTTCATCGCCGCATACGACATTACGCGAAGACGTCCCCCGATCCGCTCGGCATGCGCAAGCTCGGCCGCTTCCATGAACGCGGACGCCTTGGCCGCCCAATCATCGAGCCCTTTGCCCTGCGATACCGACAGCGATCGCGAATTGGGCCTTACGGCCATGAATACGGGAATTCCCAGATAATCGAGGCCGGTGACATTGGCGAGGCGAACGATGCCGAGATCCACGGAATAAACGCCGAAGCGCTTCACGGTCTCTGCAGGCGCGACGATCCGATGCGTGCCGCGCCAATAGGCCTTGCGCGCGGCGGCGGCGCTGGTCCGCTCAACTCCTATTTTCTGGGCCTTTTGCGTTTTTGGGCTGCGATGGAGGCGCGGGCGTTTCCGGCTACCCGGATCAGCGCATCGGCCTGATCGATCAGTGCGGCGAATTCCACATTCAGAACCGGCTGGTAGTGTGCCTCCGCCTTTATCTGGTTGAGCGCAGAAATAGTGGCATTGGCATTTGAGTTATAATCCGGATCGAGGCTGACAGGTGCTCCCAGCGCACCGGAAGCCACAATGTAAACCTGGTTGAGTTTGTCTTGAATAATAAGAAACGCAGGCTCATCAGCACTCGGTGGCACGTGATTAACTATTGGTAGCTTTCGCGAAACAACCATATCCCCCTCCTCTGCGAGCGATCTGCCCTCAACTCATTCTATTAGCCTCGGGCTGATGCTCAAAGCCCGATCTGTCTTCTCCCGGACTATCAAACCCACTCGGCTCCCCGGCTGCCTGGCCCTCCAGGCCCGCGCGGCGCAAGCCGCTGACAAAATGTTCTACGTCCTCCCGCCGGCGGAAAGGGCTGAAACTCAGCAGCCAGGCAATGAACTCCGCCGGCCCTGCGCCGGCATCGCCAGCCCAGATCGCGCGCACATTGGCGAGGAATTTTTCCGCCTCTCGCCGGGCCTCCGCCTCTCGCCCGGCCAACGCATAGGCGGCCGCCTTCCAGGCCGCGAATCGCGGCGACGGATCGGCGATCCGCTCGGCGATACCGATCATGTCATCGTAGCGCCGAGCGACGAAATACGCCTCTGCCAGATCGGCAAGGTAGGAATCCGGGTGAAACGGATTGAGACGAATTCCCGTATTCATCACTTCGATCGCCGCTTCCGGCTCTCCCAGATAGATAAGGGTCGTCCCGCGATCCATCGCGCGGTCGGCATCGTTCGGATTGAGCCGGGTCGCCATGTCGAGATGCTTGCGCGCGGCCTCGAATTCGCGCCGCCAAAGATGGCACCATGCCAGGCAGATATGTGCATGTGGATCGCCGTCGTCGAGTGCGGCTGCTTTTCTTGCCTCGTTCCATGCGCGCTCGCGCAAGGGCGCCAACGAGGTTCCTGCTGCCGAATACATCGTCAGATTGTTGTCGATGCGCGCAAGGTAACTGTACGCGCCGGCGAATTGCGGATCGATTTCGATCGCCTCTTCAAAGTGACGGCGTGCTTCCGCGATTCCCGTGCCATCGTGCGCGGCATAGAAGCATGACTTGCCGCGCAGGTAACAATCGTACGCGCGCGGCTGGCCGGTCGGGCGCCGGCGGGCCAGGATCAGTTCTTCCGTCTCGATCTTCGGCACCACCATCGCTGCAACACGGTGGGTGACATCATCCTGGATGCTGAAAATCTCGGAGTGTTCGACGTCGTAGCGTTCCGCCCACACGTGGCGCCGGGACTCCGCATGTACGAGCTGGACGGTGATGCGGACGCGGCTCTCGAGTTTGCGCACACTGCCCTCGACGACGAACTGCACGCCGAGTTGCTGGCCGATCTGCTTTACGTCGACCGGCTTGTCCCGATAAACGAACGACGAATTCCGCGCGATCACCGAGATGGTCCGGAAGCGCGACAATTCGGTAATGATGTCTTCGGTGATGCCGTCGCTGTAATATTGCTGCTCCGGATCGCCGCTCATATTGACGAACGGAAGGATCGCAATCGAAGGATTGGTGGAGGTGATTGCCGCCTGGATCGGCGCCGCGTCGCCGGGTTGTCTTGTCGTTGCCGCGCGAAAAATCCGCACCGGCTCGGCGATGTTCTTGACCGTGCGCTCGCCCAGATCCTCGAACGAGATCGGCACCTTGTCCTTGACATGCTGGAACACGGTCTGGGAGACGAGGATGCCGTCGGAATCCGCCAGCGCCTGTATCCGGTCTGCGATGTTGACCCCGTCGCCATAGACATCGTCGCCGTCGAGCATCACGTCGCCGAGATTGACGCCGATGCGAAAATGCAGCTGGCGATCCGCCGGCACGGATTTGTTCCATTTGGCAAAACCGTCCTGCAGTTCGACGGCGCATAGCACGGCATTCACCGCGCTCTCGAATGCCACGATGACGCCGTCGCCCATCGTCTTGACCAGCCGTCCCTTGCAGCGGCGGATCGTCGGCTGGATATGCTCCTTGAGGTGGCGCTTGACGGCCGCGTGCGTGCCGGTTTCGTCGATGCCCATGAGGCGGCTGTAACCGACGATGTCGGCAACAAGGATGGCGACCAGTTTGCGCCGCACGATGTCTCTTCCTCGCATCGGCAGCCGCGCCCCCCGCGGCAATCCGGCTGATGCCGCAGCAGCATAGCGCAAATTGCGGCCGAAAGCTCGGTTAGCGCGCGTTCCGGTCCCCCGCGCTTCGCGCCTTGGGCATGCACCCATCCCAATTTCCCTTGATTCGTCATCGCCGGGCTTGTCCCGGCGACCCATGAACACCTGCGCCTGCCAGTGCGGCCTTGGAAATTCTTGCCTTCTTGGCAACAACGTTTTCATGGGTGGCCGGGACAACAGCCCGGCCATGACGAAAATTAAAGGATGTGTGCATGCCCTAGGCGCTTCGCGCGGAGGAGGAACCTGTGGCGAGACCGTTGAGAAGTGTGAATGTCGTAGATTGACTGGGGAATCATCGCGGGACTGATACGCTTTTGGGTGGCGATTCATTCCGGGCGGAATGCGCTCTAATTTCCGCTCGAAAACTCAGCTAATCACGACCCGCGCGCCCGAGGGCGTGTCCTTTGCACGTCCCCTGCTGCGCCACCCTCGCCCCCTGCCGCATCCCGCTTTACGCGATGACGGCGCGGGCCAGTTCGGCGGCGACGAGCAGGAGAAACGCACCCTGGGCGAATCGAATCGACCTTCGGAAATGCGCAAATTTGTCCCGGCATATTCCTGCAAGCGTGTGGATATGCCGGCTCTTGTCGTCGCGCGCGGCCGCCACATCGATGGCGCGCAGCCGGGCGACGAATTCTTCCACGGGAAGCCGATACAGAGACGACTCCCAGAAAATGTGATCGTCGCGCCCGTGGCGTATTCGCGGAAAGACCGTCGTAAGCGAGAAGTGACAGGAGACGAGAAACCCCAGAGCCGCCAGAAGGTACAACGCATCGATCGCGGCGACCGGATAGTTCAGCGCATGATTTGCCGTGTGCGGACTCGAGATTGCCTCAATACAGAAAATCACCATCGCGCCGGAAAATGCGAGGAGTATTCCAGATTTCTGATCGCTGAGAATGATGTTGTCCTGCAGCACGCCGCGTTCGAACGCCGCGAACTGATCGAGCAGCATTTCTCTCTCGACATCGATGCCCGTTTCGCCGTTTTCCACTCTCCTCGCATGCCCCCCTATCAATGGCGCAGTCAAGCGCGGCCGAATGGTGAGCCTACCCGATTAAGCGGGTTCGTTCGAGATCTCCGCGCGCCAGGGCCGCTGCTCCGTCCCCTGAGCAACTGGTGAGCCGCCAAAACTATCCGCGTGAGAACCTACCTTCCAATATCTTCGTCATGGCCGGGCTGTCGCCCCGGCCACCCATGAACACCATCTCCGCTATGGTTCAACGCGACGTCATTGCCGCTTACACGTCGCGCTCTTTATCAGCGCAATCAGTCCCCACTTGAACGACCTGTACAAGGCGCTCGTCTCATGACGCAATGTTCATGGATGGCCGGGACAACAGCCCGGCCATGACGAGGATTGGTATAACGTCTTTCTAATACAGCGTCCGGACCCGGATGGTGTCGGGGATGGCGTTCAGGTCTTCGATGACGCGCGATTCGTGCTTCGTGTTTGCGTCGGTGATTGCGTAGCCGATGTCGGCGGTGGTGCCGAGATACTGTCCCACGATATTCGCCTTGTTGTTGCTCATCACCGTATTCACATGCGCCAGCACGCCGGGCACATTCCTGTGGACGTGGATGAAACGGTGCGCGCCCTTGAACGCCGGAAGCTGAAGATTCGGGAAATTGACGGAAAGCGCGGTATCCCCCGTATCGATAAAATTCATCAGCTTCGTCGAAAGATACCGGGCTATTGTTTCCTGCGCTTCTTCGGTGGACCCGCCGATATGCGGGGTCAGGATGACGTTCGAAAGCCCCTGGAGCGGCGAGCGAAAGTCCGAGGAGCTGCTTCGGGGTTCGTCGGGAAATACATCGAGCGCCGCTCCGCCGAGGTGCCCGCGCTCAAGCGCGCGGGCAAGGGCGGCAACGTCCACGACGCTGCCGCGGCTTAGATTGAGGAAGAGCGCGCCCTCCCTCATCGCGGCAAATTCATGATCGCCGAAAAGATTTCTGTTTTGAGGCCGGCCGTCGACGTGGAGAGTCACCACGTCGCTTCTCTCGAGGAGTTCCTGGAGTGACGTGGTGCGGCGCGCATTGCCGATCATCGGGCGATCGAAAACATCGTGGAAACACACCTGCATCCCCATGCCTTCGGCGATGACGGAAAGCTGGGAGCCGATATTGCCGTAGCCGACAATTCCCAGCGTCTTTCCCCGGATTTCGCGCGAGTCCTTTGCAGACTTGTTCCAGATACCCCGGTGAAGGTTGGTATTGTGATCGCCGATCCGCCGCGAAAGCGCGACGATCAGACCCATCGCAAGCTCGCTGACGCTTCGCCCATTCGCGTAGGGCGCGTTGAAGACCGCGATGCCCTTTTGCGCAGCGGTGCGCAGGTCGATCTGGTTCGTTCCGATGCAAAAGGCGCCGATGGCGAGCAGGCGGGGTGCTGCGTCAAGCACACGCTTTGTAATATGGGTGCCTGAGCGGATGCCGAGAATCGCGACGTCCGGCATTTCTTCGATGAGCGCCGCCTCGGAAAGCGCCTCCGGAATGATTTTCAGCCGGTATCCCAGCTGCGTGAAATTCGCCTCGGCGAGCGGATGGATTTTCTCGAGCAGCAACACTTTCAGGCGGCCATGGGGATAGAAGACCGCGCGCGGAAGGCCGTAATGATAAAGCAGCTCGTCGAAGCTTCGGACGACCCGATCGGCTTTCTCGACTACCGAAGGACGAGCGACGTTTTCCACAAACGCAAAGAACGTGCTCGCGCTGTGGCGTTCCCGGATTTCGTAATCGGTGATGCCGTCTCCAACGACGACCACGTCGCCCTCGAGCTTCAGCGCGGCAACGGCGCGAGCCTTGCCGCCATTCTGCGCCAGAGGATTCTTTCTATCGATTCCGGTAACGGCGCCGTTCCTGCCGAGGCGAAATGAGTTGGCAAGAACGTGGCCCGGCAGGATTCCGAATTCTCGCGCGATCGGGAGGATGTACTCCCGGAAACCTCCCGAGACGAGGTAGACGCGTTCGCGGTTGTTTTTGAAGAAGTCCCGGTTTCGTTCTATCGAAGGGGTGATTCTCGACTTCAGTACAAGCGCCGTCTCCTTGAGATGCGCCGAGTTCGCAGAAAAAAGCGCGAGGCGTTTTTCCAGAGATTCGGAGAATGACAAGCGCCCTTCCATGCCCGCTTTCGTAATGCCGGCAATTTTCTCCAGGATCTGGTTTTTCCTGGGGTGTCCGGCAAGAGCGATGCCCGCCAGAACCTCCATCGCTTCGTCTCTTATGAAGGTGCTGTCGAAATCTATGATAAAATAACGCTTCCGCCCGGCGGCTGCTTTCCTTGGTTTCATGGAAACAGTTCAACTCACAAGATTTAACGCAGAGGTCGCGGAGGATGCGCAGGGTGCGCAGAGAGAATAGTTGCGCGCCTTTGGCGCGCGATTCTTCATTCACCGCGTCCTTGGCGCATCCTCCGCGACCTCTGCGTTAAATTTTCCTGTGGCGCTGGGTTTTTGGCCTGTTTGGCATGGGTGGGAACATAGCAGCTGCAGAGGGGCAGCGAAACAGGCCGTCCTGTCCTACGATGCCTGCTTCAGGCGCGGCTTTGCCCGCGAAGCGGGAAGCACGATTGTCACGCAAGTGCCGCGGCCCAGATGGCTTGCAAGCTCCACGCGGCCGCCATGCGCTTCGGCGATGCCCTTCACGATCGAGAGTCCGAGGCCCGTACCCTTGTCGGGCATTGCCACATAGTGGCGGCCCTGGCCGAATGTCTCGAAAACCTGCAGCTGATCCTCGGGAGCAATGCCGACACCGGTGTCGCGTACGCCGAACGCGATCTCTCCCGAAGCCTCGGTTCTGGCAAAGACGTAAATGGAGCCGCCCGCCGGCGTAAACTTCACAGCATTGGCAAGGAGATTGAGCAGAATCTGCCAGATCGCGCGCTGATCGGCATGAAGGACCGGGAGTTCGGCCGCCACTTCGGTCGCCAGCGCGAGATTCGCCAGTTCCGCCTTTGGCGCCATCAATTGCACCGCGTCGCCAACCAGACACGCGAGATCGACATCGCATTCCCGAAGCTCGAACTTGCCCGCTTCGATCTTGGCAAGATCCAGAATGTCGTCGATGAGCGCCAGCAGGTGACTGCCCGATTGATGGACGAGCTTCGCGTATTCCTGACTCCTCACCGCCGGGGCGCCGGCGGGGATGGAATAGATCATCTCCGAAAACCCGAGAATGGCATTCAGCGGCGTGCGCAGCTCGTGGCTCATATTCGCGAGAAATTTCGATTTGGCGCGATTCGCGGATTCCGCCCGGTCCCGCGCCAGGTCGGAATCCGCCTTCGACTGCGCCAGGGCGTCGATCAGATCGTTCTTGTCGTCGCGCAGGAGCAGCATGTCGCGTGCGGTAAAGTAGATCTGGCGCGACATCCAGGCGAGGAAGCAGACATAGCCGAACGCCATCAGCGCAAGGCCGTCATAGAGCGCGCCGCCTTCTCGCAGCGGCGCGAGGACGAACACGAGACCATGGACCGCAAAGCCGACGATGATCAGGGGCTTGCTGGCGCCGACGAGGGCGGAGTTGCCCGCAATGGTGCAGCCGATCACCAGCATGATCAGCATGTGGTTGAGATCGTCACCCTGCCGCCAGAACAGGAAGCCGAAAGCGGACCACGATGCCGCAAAAAGAAAATATGCGGACGTCGCGTTCCTCACCCAAGCCCTCGACGAAGGCGCATCTTCCTTCCGCCGCAGGAAAATCTCGGCGACGATGCCCAGACAGGCGCCTGAAACGGTCACCAGCGCGAACCATGTGATCAGCACCGGCGTGCTGACCCAGCGCGCAAACATGAAACACATGATCGCGGCCAGAAGCGGCATCAGCCAGGAATTCGGCCTCAGATTGCGCAACGCCAGGCGCAATTGCTCGAGCGCGAGTCTCGCGCTCTGCGCTGGGTCGGCTTTCAGCCGCGCGGCCGTATCCGGCATCCCTTGTATTCCCGATGGCTGCTCGCAGCTCCGCCATCGTGCCCCAACACGGTTAAGATCGCCTTCGGTTATTTGGTGAGTTTCAGGTTAACGGCCGGGTGTGGCGCATCGTGCCCGATGAAGTTGCTGGCCCCTCCCAATCCTCGTCATGGCCGGGCTGTTGTCCCGGCCACCCATGAAACCCGCGTCAAGAAACGAGCGCCGTATACAGGTCGTTCCAATGGGGATTGTCGCGTTCGATGAGATTGATCTTCCAGTCGCGCTTATACTTCTTGAGCGATTTCTCGCGCTGGATCGCCCCGAGCATGCTCTCGTAATGCTCGTACCAGACAAGCTGCTTCAAGCCGTATTTCTTCGTGAACCCGTCGATCTCACCCTCGCGATGCTGCCAGACACGCCGAGTGAGGTTGCCTGTCACGCCGATATAAAGCGTGCCGTGCTTCCGGTTGCTCAGCATGTAAACGGCGATGAAGGCGTCGCGGGGAACCATGGCACGGTGTTCATGGGTGGCCGGGACAACGGCCCGGCCATGACGAGGATATAGGAGTTGCGGATTCGCGCCAGGCTGGCGCTCATGGTTGCACGAAGAAACGCATTCAGCCCTCAATGGCTCGCGCGCGTCGCGACCGAGGCTTGCATGCGTTGCGCTTCGGCCTTCCAGTCGATGGGGCCTTTGACGAATCTCTGTTCGAGCGCCGCGAACTCCTCGGCATTGCCGCTCCGGAAATGATCGTACATCGTGTCGAAATCCGGCCCCTCGCCGTAACCGACGCCGGACTCGATGACGTGCGTACGGCCACCGCCGCGATCCTCGAACTGGATGACGGTCCGGATTTTGTCGATCACATCCTGCTTGAATGGGGCGCCCTTCGGCACATGTTCATTGTGCAGGACGAGCAGGCGTTCGGGCAGGTAAGCGACGATGCGGTTCCTGATGTTTTCCGGGTCGCCGATCCTGGACGTCAGCCTGTATGACGCCTCGATCATGCCATCATTGCCGAGCGTCACATGGGCGACCGGAGCGCACCAGCTGGTGAAGCCCGCATCGGTCGTGAACGCAGCCCACACCATCGCAACGGGCGCATCGATATCGATCTGAAGCTGCTGTACGCGATGCCCTTCCGCGTCGCGGAACGAGGTGTCGCTGACGCCCGTGGGCGAACCGGCAAGCGCCGGGGTGACGATCAGCATTGCTGCAAATGCATGAACTCTCATCGTGATCTCCTCTCCTGTCTGGCCTGTTTTTCGAGCCGCTTGACATAATCCCGCAACGACCCGACCGCCTGGTCGAAGCTGGCGAGCGTGCGCTTGGTGCGGGCCAGCATGACCCCGCCCTCCATTGTCGTGAGCGTGAACACCGCCAGCCCATGACGATCAACATCGTTGGGCAGACGATTTCCCGCCTCCACGTAGCAAGCTTCCACCGCTGCCACCCACGCATCGAAATTGACGGAAAGCATCTTGCGAACGGGCGGATCCGGCTCGTGCAATTCGAGAGCCAGACTGCCGATCGGGCAGCCATAGGTGCAGTCGGTCGCTGCCAGCATGCGGCGGTAGGCGGCGAGCAGCGCGAAGACACGCTCGATCGGATCGGAAACGCCCTTCCAGGCCGGAGCCAGCAACATCGGACCAATACCATCGCGATAGCCGCGCAGCACTTCCAGCAGCAGATCCTGCTTGGTGGAAAAGAAGTGATAAAGGCTGCCGCTATTGGCGCCCGCGTCCTTGAGAATGTCGGCGACGCTTGTCGATTCGTAGCCCTTCTCGGCGAACAGACGCCTCGCGGTCTCAGTGAGCCGTTGTTTCGTTTCGTCGACCATGGCGTACCTTCGCCTGCTGCTGCTTTGACGGGATACGTTCAATGCCACAGCCCCAGAACGGCACCGATCACGGTAAATGCCGGATGCGGACCCAGGAACATCGCGAACACGAACGCCCCAAGAAGCGCCAACAAAATGCGCCACCGAAGACGATGGCCTTGTTCTGTCTCGCGAGATCGTCAGCACGGAGCCCGGCCGCAGCCAGCCACGGCCGAGCAAACAGGAGTGGAGAATACCAAAGACCGCCGACTACAAACGAAGACAACGCCGCGGCGATGATCGCCAGGTAGTTCATCGTAGGCATTTATCTGCTCTCCCCGTCTGCAGAATCCCAGGCCAGACCGGCCCCATATTGTCCTGATTGAACACTCAATCAAGTAGCAGTGGAGAAGTCAACAGGGAAATCGGGCGATATGAATTGTAGCGCTGTCAGCCAGGAATGAATCGCCACCACATAGCGTGTCATTCCCGCGAAAGCGCAGGGCTGTCCGGGGAAAATATCCGCATTGGTGCTTGAACCTTATTGGGATCTGCGCGCTGGTGGGCATGTTCTACTCAGGAGCTCGAATTTGCCGGGAAAAGGTTCACGCGGAGCCGCGGAGACGCGGAAGAATTCACAATGAGACAGTGAGAGCAGTAAGGGAAGAATTGCGCGCCGAAGGCGCGCCCTAACCTCTCACTGCCCTCACTGTCTCATTGTGAGCTCTTGTTTCTCCGCGTCTCCGCGGCTCCGCGTGCCTATTTCTTGAGAAATCAAGCAGCGATTCTCGCCATGTCTGTTTTCCCCGCTCGCCGGCGCGGGTGTGCCATGGCAATCAGCCGGATGCGAGCACCGAATGCATCACCGGATCGAAGGACCGCGTGCGCTGAATGGGCTTCCCGATCAGTCCGAGCGCTTCAGGCTTCGATTCGCGTTTGTACTTCCATCCCGCTCGCGAGAATGCACACCGTTTTATTTGCTTTTCGGTGGCGGATTGTCGATCAGATACGGGAAGCCGTGATTGGTTTTCACCTTTTCGTTCCATACGGTTTTCCTGAACCCCGCCGGCAAGCCGGAACGCAGCTGGCTGCTTGTGAGCCCCGTCAGTGTCTCTTGGCCGTTGGACTGTCCGGCGCCCCGCGAAAGACCGCTCGTCGTGGTGTCCCAAAAAGTGTAACTGTAACCACGACGCATAATATCCCACCCGACGACGCCGCCGATCAGGTCCGAACTGCCTCCCGTCACCTTGCCGGTGGAATAATTTGCGGACCCGCGCGCTTCCTCGTATCCGGTCAGTCCCCCGAGTTGATTTTGGTATCCGCCGGTGCCCCCCGATACGTTTCCTTCGGCGTAGCTGTTCTTGATGCTACCGGCAGCATCGCCGACGAGGCCGCCTGCCGAGCCGCCGCCTGCCGTGTACACATCGCCGGTGGCGAAGCAGCCGCTGATCTCGTAGCCGTCGCCCGCCAGTCCGCCCGCGTCGCTGAACTCGCCACCCGTAACGGCTCCGGTCGCATAGGAATTCGCGATCGTGCCTCCGCTATACCCGACAAGGCCGCCCACGCTCGCAAATGTGTTACCCGCGGTAACTTTCGCAGACGACCAGGAGGAAATCACCGAACCCAATTCGATCCAGCCTGCGACACCGCCGACCGACGAACTGTCGCCCGCTTGCACCTCGCCGGTTGTAGACGACTGCACGACGATGGCGTTTTGTTCGACACCTCCGGCAATCGCGCCGATATCGGTCGCGTAACTGCTCAACACCGACGCCTTCGCAAGTCTCAGATTGCGCACCACCCCGAAACCGCCGTTCCCTGCCAGCTGAGCAAACAGCCCGATATATTCGCCGTCCCCTTGCGTGACATTGATCGTCAGGTTGGAAATCGTGTTGCCGAGCGCTTCGAAGTACCCAGAAAAAGTCGAGCTGATCGGAGAAGATTGGTACGTACCATCGGCGGACGCATCATAGCTATTCGACAACGCATAGAATCTGGCCGGCTCCGCATTTGCCGCCTTTGCAAGATCGGGAAGCGTGCCCTCGAGCTGAAACACTTCGCCGTTGATATTGAAAAGATCGGTGGTACTACCGAAAGTGATGTCGCCGTTCGGCCCGAAGGAAATATCGCCGAGCGTACCGCCTGTCCCGCTCTGCAGTTCGAGCTCGGCAATCCCGCCGCCAATGGAAACGGGCGCGTTCACTGTGATCGCGCCGACGGCGTCCAGGGTGAGCGACGTGGAATTTGGCGTCGCAAATGAGGCATTCACAACAATGTTTGTCGCCTCTACGTTTTGACCGGTGGTCATCACGCGCACATTGCCGTCCTGGGAGATGAGGTTTTCGAGATCGGTGACGTTGAGATTTGCCCTGGGAGCGGCAGGTTCGCAAACGCCGCCGCCGCAATTCATGTTTGCGGTCGGGTTCGAGGAGATCACAAGGTTCGCCTGGGCAACTCCGGCGCCGGCAAGAAGAGCCAAAAACGCAAGGCCGAATGCGTTGCATAACCTCGTTGCAAATCGTTCGAACACGCCTATCCCCTCGCGATATGCGCGCAAATAACATATCAATATCGCAAGAACGGGTCAATCTGACATTCAAGGCAACGTGACTGTTGCAAAAATGGCGGGCTCTTCTTGCCGGTAAGTCCGAGACCCGCAATCAAGACAAGAAACGTTCCGGACTCACGCAGTTCCTACTGCCCGGCGAATCGCGGTCACGGCTGCGGCAATCGTGCCGGGTCCAAATCCGGCACAGCCGAACACGACTTCCCGGGATTCCCGCGGAACCAACTGGAATTTGTTCATTCCGTTCACGATGATTCCTTCCCGCATGCAAAGATCCACGAATTGCTGCTCGCGATGGACGTGAAGCGAGGCCACGACATGGGTTCCGATATCCTTCCTCTGAGGCGTAACAATCCCGAACAGGTCTTTCTCGAGGCACCTGGTCAGCGCGGCCCTTCGTTCGGGATAGGCGGCGGCCAGGCGCCTCAAATGATCGTCGAGATGTCCGCCATTCAGGAAATCCGTGAGGATCATCTGGTTGGGAAGGTTCGGGAGCTCGTCCACCCCGGCCTGCATTGCCGAGAACCGGTCGACGAGAGGCGACGGACATACGGCGAAGGCAATCCCCAGGGCGGGAAACAAAATCGGATTGAACGAATCGACGTAGATCGTCCGCGATCTGTCCGTCGCAGCGAGACGTTTCGCGTCCCGCTGCCACTCGGTGCTCTGCCAGTCGAAATCATCTTCAACGATCCATGCGTCCTGCGCGGAAGCCCAGGCGAGCAGCGCGGCGCGGCGGTCTCTCGTCATGACCGCGCAGGTCGGAAACTGGCAGGCCGGAGTGACAATCGCGAGTTTCGCGTGTGGTGCGACGGCGAGGCCGCGAGCCACATCCATTCCCGACTCGTCGACGGAAACCGGTATCAGGCGCATGCCGCAATTGCGGAACGATTGCACGCAGGCGGGATATCCCGGATCTTCGACCCATGCGTCGGCGCCCGAGAGATCAAGTGCGCGTATCGCAAGGTCGATCGCAGCCGGCGTACTGGTCGTCACGATGATTTCATCGGGACTGCATACGAGCCCCCTCGAAAGGGTGACATGGGCCGCAATGGCTTCCCGGAGCGGCAGCCAGCCAAGCGAGTCTCCCAGTGCAAGCGCGGCGCTTGAAGTTTGCTTCCTGCGCCGGGATTGCAGCTTGTTCCAAAGCCGCGCGGGAAAAAGATCGATTGCGCGCGCGCACGGCAAAAAAGGAGGCCCGCGTGAATCCGTGTATCCCGGTTTCGCGGGCGGAGGCACTGGAGGTCCGGAATAGGTTACATAGACGCCGGAGCCCTTGCGCCCCCGCACCCATCCGTCCGCGATTATCCGATCCAACGCGTTCAGAACCGTGTTGCGCGAAACCGCCATTTGCGCGGCGAGCGCGCGCGAGGGCGGCACCCTCGTTCCGCGAGGCCACGCACCTGACAGCACGAGCCAACGGATTCGTTGATACACGCATTCGTGCAGCGGCAAATCCGTGTCTGCGTCCGGCACTGTCCTACTCCACGTGCCACTGCAGCAACGAAGTTTGAAGCAAAGCGGTGGAACGCGCGCGCGAAATCGCCGTCTTCACGCAAACGTGACTCGTGGATAGTTCGTCTCATGTCATTGCGGCGGCAATGCGTATACGACCGTGCCCGCAGCAGGGAGCTACGTCGATCCAGGAATTCCCGGCCGAGGGATAAGCGTTGTCTTCACGGAATCGTGAGGCGGTTCCAATTCGAGGCCGGAACTGGCTCTCGCTTCCACCTGGCAAATCGGGCGAAATCCGTGCATGATTGCACATCGCTCCAACATCGCCGCGCAGCACGACAGCGAATATGGACATTCGGCCGGATCTGGCGCGATCGACCGTATGGGCTATGGTCCCGACACCTTCGTGCTCGCCGCGGTCGCCCGCCATGTCAAAGACGGCCCCGCCAGATCGCCTGAATTCGGCACATGATACGCGGCGTTTTGATCTTACGGTGCATGTGGGACCGCGCGGAAACGGATCATGCGCCAGCCTGTCAGCGTCTTCGAGGGAGAACAGATCATGTCAGCAAATGCAATGTCACGCCGCAACATTGTCAAAACCGGAACTATCGTCCTGGCCGGAACGGCACTCTTGCCGAACGCCGCAAGCGCAGATGTGTCGGACAGCGAGGCCTCGGCAAATAAGGCGGTCGTCCGCAGTTGGTACAAGGCGTGGGAAAAAAAGGACAAGAATTGGGGTCCTTTTGACGCGATACTGGCCGACGATTTCACCTTTTCGAGTCCAAACGGCGACGATCACATCAGCAAGACCGCCTTCAAGAAAAACTGTTGGGACACCCAAATCGATTTTGTCAAAGGGTTCGATCTGGAACTGGTGACGATCAAAAGCGACGAGGCGCTCGTGAAGTACCTCTGCCATACCACGAACGGAAAGTCCTTCCGCAATGTGGAGTATCTTCGGTTGCGGAATCAAAGGATCGAAGCGATCGAATGTTATTTCGGCGGAAAAATGACCTATCCGTCCGCGGTGAGTTCGCAAAAATCCGGTAATTGAATCCCATCTTCCGCAGCTTGCTTGATGACAAGACATGGCGGCATTTGCTGCGCTATGCGATAAAATCGAATCACACAGCGCCCGCGTTTCTGCGAAACGTCGTCGGACTGACGCCCTGACAGCGCTGAAATTCCCGGTTGAAGATGCTTTTGGACGTGAACCCCGACTCGAACATCACTACCTTGATTGGCTTTTCAGGCACGGTCGCAAGAAGGTTTGCGGCGTGGCGAATTCGACACTGGTTCAGATACGCCGATACGTTCATGCCGAACCGCGTATTCACGACCTGCGAGACGCTCCGCGCCGGTGCGCCAAGCGACGCGGAAAGCTCTTCGAGCGAGAAATCGGGATTGAGATAAGGCCGGCTTCCATCCAGAAGCGCCACGAGCGACGATTCAAGCCTGCTCAGATCCGCCGCGCTGACGTTTGCCTGGGCGTATTTGACGTGCGACGCCGGGCTGGTCAGCAAGCCCGGATGGCGCAGCGAAGTGAACAGTATTTGGCAGGTCGCGGCGAACAAAGCTGCGAGCACCAGTACATAGGGCAAGCCCTCCAGAAATGCCTTCCCGGCACTGCCCTGCACGGCCATCACAACCCGTAACATCATGGTCGCGACAAGAACGGCCAGGAGAGCGGTGATAAAGCGCCTGAGTGTTGCGGGCGCATACTCCTGATAGTGCCGCGCAAAGGCGAATGCGGCGGCTCCCAGATACAGACTCCAGACCGCAATCACGTAATAATCCATCGTGGACAGGATACCTGCCTCCCAGGAGGCGATTCCGACGACGGCGGGTAGCGCGTGCACGGCATCGATTCGGTGCAGCGACGCATTGGAGCGGCGAACCTGGCGGACATAAAGGTAGAAGAGCGCCGGCGCGACAAGATCGAGAAACAGAACTGCATCCTCAAGCCGATGCCAGCCCGCCACGCCGATGAGCAGGTTGCCGGCGATCATCGCGGCGAGCACTGCGCTCAGGGCGGCCAGCAGATAGTGCACGGCGTTGCGCCGGCGGCTGGACAGAAGGAACGCGGCGAACAACATCAGCTGGGCGCAAACGACGCTCTCCAGCGCAAACACCACAAGATTCAACCGCATCTTCCGGCAGGTCCCGTCGCAATCGGCTGCAAATGGTCCGAAAGCGCGCTTTGGGACCAGAGCTCGCGTGCAATGTAGCGCAATCCAGCTAGTTCTTCGTCTCCGCCAACGGAGTTTCCCCCATGCGATTGTGCCGGCTGCCCGAATTCGCGCTCGCCTCTGTCGTGCTTCTCGCTGTCTGCCGCGCTGAACCGGCTGCCGCCGAGCCGTGCTCGCTCGCCATCACCCGCGTCAATGTCCTGCCGATGGATTCCGAACGGTTGCTCCCGGACCGCACGGTCCTGGTCTGGCGCGGAAGAATAACCACCATCGAGCCCGCCGCCCGCCTCGGAAACCGCCACTGCGGCATGACGGTCCACGGCGCCGGGCGATACCTCGTTCCCGGCCTCAACGACATGCATGTCCATATCGAGTCGCTCGCATTCGCCCAGGCTTTCGCAATGAAGGCCGCGCCGATCGACTACCCGTCGGAAATGGCGCTGTACATGGCCAACGGCGTGACCGGCATTCGCGTCATGTCGGGCGCACCGGACATCCTGGCATTTCGAGACAGCCAGAAAGGCACCCTCTCACCCTATCCGCTCCTCGTCGTTGCCACCCCGATGCTCGCCGGCAATCCGCCAGTGCTGCCCGAGCCGGTCACGAGAGTCTTGCTTACACCGGAGGCGGCGCGCGAATCGGTGCGCGAATTCAAACGCGATGGCTATGATTTCGTGAAAGTCCGCGACAACCTCTCCGCCCCTGTTTTTCGCGCCGTGATCGATGAAGCGGCAAGGAACGGCCTCTATGTCGACGGACATATATCGATGGGCCAGGGCCTGAGCGTGTTCGACGTCCTGCGCTCCGGCCAGAAGGCGATCGCCCATCTCGACAATCTGCAACTGCTGATGAAAGACAAGACGCACGACCCCGACACTTACATCCAGCTGCTGCGGTCGTGCGGTTGTTTTGTCGAAACCACACTGCAGGTGGAGGCAAACGCTTACGCGCAGATCACCGATTACGAACGGCTGATTCGACGTCCGGAGCTGAAGTACATGCACCCGCTGGTGCTGAACGCGTTCTGGCGCAAACCCAACAATCCCATCCTGAAGGAGAACTCGGACCCGGTTTTCTGGCGCAGCCTGTATGCCGACGAGAAGGTTTTGCTCAAGAAACTCTTTGACGGCGGCGTTCACATCGTCGCGGGGACCGATTCCCTGAATCCGATGATCGTTCCGGGAACAAGCCTGCATGACGAGCTGTCGAGACTGATGGAGGCGGGGCTGACGCCTTACGAGGCATTGAAGACGGCAACAGCAAACCCTGCCTCGTACGTGCCCGGCTTCTCCGACGTCGGGGTGCTTGCGCCCGGCCGCGTCGCAAACGCGCTCCTGGTCGACACCAATCCGTTGCGGAACATGGACACTTTGCGCGCACCCGACGCGGTGATGATCAACGGCAACTGGATGACCCATTCCGATCTGCAGCGCAGGCTCGACGCAGCAGCCGCGCTGTACGCAAAGCTGTGATCATGCGCGCGATCCCGTTCGTTATTGCGGTTCTTTGGGCCGCTCTGGCGACTAACGTAGGTTGCGAGGCGAACCCGGCAGCGACACCCCGCGATCGCTGGCCGCAGTTGGTGCAGCGATTCCAATCGGAGTATCCGGCGAATGGTCCCGGCGCCTATGTGATCGCGACCAAGTATGGAAAGATCGTATTCTCCCGCGGTTTCGGTCAGGCCGACCTGGAGAACAGCATTCCTTTGACCGCCGACAGTGTCTTGCGCATAGCATCACTGACCAAGCAGTTCACGTCCGTCGCCATATTGTTGCTGGTGGAGCAGAAGCTACTGCACTTCGACGAACCATTGCGCGAAGTGCTGAGGAATTGCCCAACGGCATGGCAACCGATCACAATCCGCCAATTGCTCAACCAGACGTCCGGGCTTACCGACGACCTGTCGCCGCTGTACGCGCGGATTGCCACCGACATGACGGCCGACCAGCTGCTCGCGGTGTACCGGCCCTACCCCCTCATGTTCAAGCCGGGACAGCGTTGGCATTACAGCAACCTGAACTACTGGATTCTTGGCAAGGTCATCGAGATCGTCGCCAGGGTGCCCTACGCCGAATTCGTGACACACCATGTGCTTGTTCCCGGCATGACGCGCACACGCTATGGCAGCCATGGCGCCATTATCGTCGGCCGTGCCTATGGCTACGAACCGGACTCGAAATCGGGTTGGGTGAACGCGCGCTATTTCAGCGCCACGCTTGGCTATTCGGCCGGCGGATTTCTGTCGACGCCAAGCGATATGGCGATCTGGTACGCGGCGCTCGGCCGTGGTGCGATCATTGCGCCCAGGACTCTCGCGCTGGCGCTCACGGAAGGGCGCACCCGCGACGGCCGGCCGGCCGGCTACGGCCTCGGCTGGTATTTGTCGACCATAAACGGATTGCGCGTCGCCCATCACGGTGGCAGCACATTCGGATTTCAGTCCTGCGTCTATTTTGTGCCGTCCCAGTCGGTGTTCGTCGGCGTATTCAAAAACTCCAACGACGCGCGCGGCGAGCCGGACGAAGATGCGCTTGCAATCCTGAAACAGTTGATGGCGCGATGAGGCGGCTCGCACCGGTGCGACACTTCTCAATGTACACCTATGGCGTCCCGGCGATGAGGTGGCAAATTCAACTGTGCTGACGGACTTACGCGACCCTGGCCGTGACGCGCCGTGGACGGTGCGCATCAGTTGGCAGCAACCCGGTCAAATCTGATTATGAACGCTGGCTTCCTTACTGAATCTTCCACCGTCAGGCTGCTCTCCCGGATGCAATCTTCTTCGGAGGGTGGAAAGGTTCCGTTGAAGCGCACGCGATCGCCTTTGTGCAGTCGTGAGACCGTCGCAAAAAGATCTGAACGCGGATCGACGAGAGTACTAAAGTCTTCCAGATCATCGTAGTAGGAGTTGTTGTTTGTTTCAACTGTAATCGATGGCGCGACTTCGATCGACAAGACGCCCATCCCGGCAATATTGGTAGTCGTCTCACGAACTGTGCCAAGCCACCATACGGCACGTCGGCTGGGCAGCGCACTGCAGATCGCCCGTGCCCGCGATGGCCTTGAAGCACCCTTGGCCATATCGTTCCGTCCCGTGCGAAATTGTTCCATCGCAGCTTCGGCGGCGCGAATTACGGCAGCCTCATCATAAGGCATCTGGTTCGAGTGAACTGCTATTGTCGGCTTCATGGGAGGAGACGCAGGCACGGACTCTCTGGACACACTTGAAACCTTGACACGAGCCGGAGTCACAGGCGTCTTCGCGGTGGATACCGCGACTGGATTCCGCTGATTTTCGACAAGCCGGCCCGCCCATTGTCCAGAGTAGGTTCCGCCTGGATTGCTGGTGACAATGCCGCTCCGCTCGATGCGTTCCCCATTTGTCGCGACGATTGTTGCTTCGCATGTCACCTGGCGGTCTCCCATTCCACGAATTCTTCCCGACGAAATGGTTCTCGCGCTTTCGATGTGCGCGCCAACCAGCCCTGGACTGCTCACCAGGGCGCGAAACAGCGCATCCACGACTTTCGGGCGATTGCAAGGATCGCGTTGCTGAACGCTCCTGGCTTCATGTCCACGCGAAGGAGAAACCTGCGGAGCTTCAACCTCGATTCGGCGCCACGCCATCGGGCACGTGCGAACGACCGGATAATAAGCACGCAATACGTCGCAGAAGTAGTAAGTGGTTCGCGCATAGGCCGATCCATTCCAGAGCGCGGCCATGACAACCAGTCTGCCCAGCATCGTTCGCGTTTGCACAATCCGCCTCCAGAAAATGCAGACGGAGAGAGTGCCATATTCGATGCGTGAAGGCCTGTGTTTTTTCGTCTTCCCGTCACCGTTTGTTCGCTGGGACTCCCACAAGGTCAGGCCGCACCTGCAATGCCCATGACAATCGTCACCCGGTCGGAATCGAAACTGACCAGGCCGCTGCCCTGTTGCCCAGGAAAGCGCAACGGAAACCTGGAGCCAACTTTCGCGCAGCTATTTCGAATCTTGTGCCGCCTGCCGTACAGCCGGTATCCGCGTGTATTCGCGTCTGGCGTCCATTAGCGCCGGCAGATCGTCGTCGGCGTTCTTCCAGAAAGCGAACAGTTTTTCGTAAGACGCGCGGCTTTCGTCGAGTCTGCCTTCCGAATGCAGCGCGCGTGCCAGTCCGAGATAGGCCAGTGGATACAACGGTGAAGTCCCGTCTACGCCACGATTGGCCAGAATCTTCCGGAACTCCACCGCTGCAGCGTCCGGTGCTTTCATTTCGAAATAGGCCTGTGCCCGCAGGTACGGGGCCCAGAAATCGCGCAACTCATAAGGGCGCGACGGATTCAGTGCGGCGATCGCATCGTTCGGATTGCCGTGCCCGAGAGCGATGACTGCCCGTGCTACCGGTAAGACTTCGTCATTGATTTCCGTGCTGTCCGGATTGCGGTTGCCGAGCGCCATTGCAAGGCGTGCCGCCCTGTCGAAGTCTCCCGCCATGGCGAATGCGAACGGCGCATACTGGTTGTCTTCGAGGCCGGCCGACGCGTCGGCGAGCTTGCGCGCGTCCTGTTTCAAACCGAAAACAGACAATGTCTCGATATAATCCTCGAGAAAGTTTGCAGCTTCCTCGCGCAAATCCGGGCCCTGCTCCCGTGCGGTCCCGATCGCGTTCTCGAACAGCACGCCCGATCGCTTGAGCTGTCCCGCCGTCGCCGCTCCTCGCGCTTCGTAGTCCAGCATCCAGGGTTCATTTGGCCTGCCCTTTTCCTTTGCGACCTGCGCGGCCATTGTCGTTGCGTCGCCTTCGGCGAAGGCGATTTCGTACAAGAGGCCATGCATGTCTCGGCCGTCCAAACCTCTGGCGACCGCGAGCCGCCCGATTGCATTGGCGTCGGCGAATCGGTTAGCGCGTTTATAGGCGCTCGCCAGCACGAAATAGGGCGCATAATGTGCCGGGTTCAACCGCAAAGTGTCCCGGCCGGCTGTGATCGCATCCTTGTATCGGGCCATGCCCGTCAACAAATTCGCCAGATGGGTCCAGGCGAGCCAGTCGCGGGGATAAGTCTGCGTCCAAAGCTGGTAGCTGCGAAGCGCTTCTGTGAAATTGCCGACGCGCTCATAGTAGACGGCGGAAATCCACCGCTTCTCGTTCTCGCTGGTCCGGTCTTTCAGACCAAATGCTTTCTTGTAATACGCTTTTCCAAGTTCGCCGTTGCGCAATCCGAAATAAGCGCTTCCGAGTTCCGCGTAGGCGAGCGCGAATGACGAATCCAGTTCGACGGCCCGTTTGAAGAAGGCGATTGCCGTTGCGTTGTCGCCGCTTGTGCGCGCGTGTTCGCCCAACGAAAAGGCCTTCAACGCCTCGAAGGACGCGGTGGTCGCCTGTGCGATCGGTACATCGAATTTGGGGATCGACGCCGAAGAATCGTTCAAGCCTGCGCGCAAATGGGCTGTCAGCGCGTCCAGTACGCTGGGCACGTTTTCTATACGCCCGGTATCCGCCTTGGCCTCGGCGATGTTCGCGCCGGCGTTGCAGTCTCTGGCCTCCAGCGTCACGAGGAAACGGCTGCCGACCTGGGCGACCGTGCCACTGAGCACGGCGTTTGCCTGGTTGCGCGCGCAGACTTCCTGCGCGAGCGCCGCGGTGAGGGGCGCATCCTTTGGGCGCTCCATCAGTTGCAGCGTTTGGCTCACCTGCAGCTGCGACATCAGGTTCAGAAACGGAGATTGGGCGAGGTCGATTTCCAGAACCTTGCCAAGCACCGTGCCAAGCGCCCGATCGCTGGTGAAGTTCTGGAAATCCGCGAGCACGAGCATCTTGGGCTGCGCGGGCGCCAGGGGAACACTTCGCTGCCAAGCAACGGCGGCAATGCCGATAATGAGGAAGGTTGCCGCGCCACCCCAGACAAGATTATGGATTGTCGGGCGTCGCGCCCGCGCGGCCCTTGCGCCCGGAAATGCCGGCGACAGCTGGTCGCGCGATTCTTTTGGCGTCGCATCGGCCGCCGCCGAAGGCTCGCCAATCGATTCGGATTGGGCCTTTGCCTGCGGTTTGGCGATCGGCGCTATTCGCTCGACTGCCGCCATGAAACTGTAACCGCGGCCAGACGCCGTCACGATGTATTGCGTGTCGTCGGTTTCGCCGCTTAACGCCTTTCGCAGGGTGAAGATGGCCTGCTTGAGGCTTCCCTCCTCCATGTAGCGGCCGGGCCAGATCGCCTCCATCAGCTCGTCCTTGGAGATCATCTGGCCGGGATTGCGCACGAGAACCATCAGCGTCTCGAACACGCGATGGGTGAGCGCAACAGGAGTCCCATCGCGCGTGAGCAAACGTTCGGCGGGATCGAGGAGGAACGGTCCGAACCGGTAACGGCATTCGTCCGGCGTCCGGACGTCCATATTTAACCGGTTTTGACGAGTTTTGACGCGCTTTTTGACGACGCCATGCCCGCAAACCCCCAAGGATCGACGGCGAACTCTAGCACGGCACCGGGCTCGCGCACAGTTCAAGGAGGACAGGCATCATGAAAACGCTTTCCGGATTGAAGTCTCTTTGCATGGGCGCGGCCTTGCTGGCGCCCGGAATTATCCCGACCGCCGCATCGGCGCAGGGCAACGCGACAGGCGTCGCACATACACAGCGAGCTGAGTCCCATATGTTGCCCCCAGGCTATGATTGTCGCGATTGCGGTCAGCCGGACGGTGTCGCGGCGCCGAATCCGCCGGCCAACTTTAATGCGCTGACGGCATCGGATGATGAGATCGCTTTCTTCGGTTTCCCGCCACGGCCGGATGCCAACAAGGCTCCGGATGCATACGCGTTCTGGAAAAAGCTCGTGACATCCCCGGCCAGGCGCATCCAGCCAATCCTGCGGGCAACCAGGATCAAGCATGGGCCTGCCAAGAATGTCTCGATCGCCGAACCAAATTTGGCGCCCAAGCCCACAGGCGCGACGAGCACCAATTGGAGCGGCTATGTCGTCCAAGACAACAACAATCCCTTCAAAGCGGCGAAAACATACATCTACGGCATTCTCGAGGTTCCCGTCGCGCGACAGGCGTTTGGCACCTGCAATGGCACCTGGGACTACTCGTCGCCCTGGGTTGGGATCGATGGTTGGGGAAGTAACGATGTGCTGCAGTCGGGAATCGATGCAGACGCCTATTGCAGCGGCGGCACCACGGCCACGAACTATGACGCCTGGTACGAATGGTATCCCGCCGGCGTCGTCATCCTCTCCAATTTTCCGGTCGCTCCAGGTGATGTGATTTACGTCTATATCTGGCCCACCAGCACCACGGTGGGCAACTATTACATACTCAATGTCACGCAAAACGTTTCGTCATCGATCCAGTTCAACGCACCCAACGGAACAACGCTGGTTGGTAACACCCTCGATTGGATCACGGAATGGTTTGCGGGTCCGATGATAACGAATTACCTCGACATACCGTGGGCGGAAGCCAGGGCTGTTCTTCCCGGCGGCACCCAGTATTCGCCCGGCAAGGCGCCGACGGGCACCGTCTACAGCATCACCCTGGAGGACGGCAGCGGCAATCAGCTCTCGAAGGCCTACCTGACGCCCAACAACGCGCTCACCTATGTGGATCCGAACAACAAGACCCACACCGACACGGGCTCGACGCTCTGGTTCCAAACCGAAGGCCTGGCCAGATAGGTTTGAATTTCGCGCGGCCCCAAATGCGCATTCGCTCGCGGGAAGAAAGCGAAGGAGTCCCGTGACAGCCGTGCGTGCGCCGGGCTGGCTTTACCTGAAGTTCGTATAACTGGAATCGGCGGGCGGGGTGTAAACCCCCGCCCGTCGCATCTCTGCACGTGGAGCGATTCCTCCCAGTCGCCACTGCCGGTTGGTGGCGCCTGAGTGCCATCAAAGAGGCTTTACCGTGGTGGTTTCCGGGAGAGCGGACTCCCTCGTCTCGCGGATTGACATGGAGGATCCGGCCGGTACGTGTCCAGAAATCGTCGCCATGCCGCGAAGCTATTTCGAATCTTGTTGTGCCGCCTGCCGCACAGCCGGGATCCGGGCGTATTCACGTCTGGCGTCCGTTAGCGCCGGCAGATCGTCATCCGCGTTCTTCCAGAACGCGAACAGCTTTTCGTAAGACGCGCGGCTTTCCGCGAGTCTGCCTTGCGAATGCAGCGCACGCGCCAGTCCGAGATAGGCCAGCGGATACAATGGTGAAGTCCCGTCCACGCCGCGATTGGTCAGAATCTTGCGGAATTCTACCGCTGCCCTGTCGGGAGCTTTCGTTTCGAGACAGGCCTGTCCCCGCAGGTACGGAGTCCAGAAATCGCGCAGTTCATAAGGGCGCGCGGGCTCCAATGCGGCGATCGCCTCGGTCGGTTTGTCCTGCCCGAGAGCGATGATCGCCCGCGTCACTGGCATGTCGGCATCCTGCACTTCCGTGCTGTCGGGACTGCGCTTGCCAAGCGCCTCCGACGAAGCTTTCGCCTCCTGAAAGTTTCCCGAGATGGCAAGCGCCAACGGTTCGTACTCGCTGGCTTCCAGGCTGGTCGCGCCAAGCGCGATTTTGTTCGCCTCCTGTTGCGACCGGAGAACAGCGGCCGTTTCTATGTAGTCCTCGAAGAAATTGGCGACCTCCTCGCGCGAGTCGGCGCCCTGCGCACGTGCCATCGCGATTGCCTGCCCGAACAGCGCAGCGCTGCGCCTGAACTGCCCCGAAGTCGCAGCCGCCAGGGCTTCGTAGTCCCGCATCCAGGTTTCGGTGGGCTTGCCCTTTTCCCTGGCGACCTGAGCAGCCATCGTGGCAGAATCGCCCTGGGCATAGGCAATCTCGTACAGCAAGCCATGCATGTCCCAGCTGTCGAATCCTTTTTTGACGGCAAGTCTGCCGATAACCTTTGCTTCGGCGAACCGGGTCGCCCGTTTGTAGGCGCGCGCCAGCACCGTGTACGGTGCGTAGTGTTCCGGATTTAATCGCAAAGCCTCGCGTCCGGCGCGGATCGCGTCGCCATATTGACCCATATTGGTCAGAAGATTTGCCAGATTGGCCCACGGCGCCCAGAACCGGGGATAGGTTTGCGTCCAGACCTGATAGGCGTGAACCGCCTGGACGAAATTGCCCAGGCGTGCGTAGTAATTGGCGGTGATTCCGAGCCTCTCGTTCTCGCTCGTGTGATCCCTGAACTCAAAGGCCTTCTTGTAATAGTTCTTGCTGGCCTCCGCCTCGCGAAGCCCCAAATATGAGTTTGAGATTTCTGCGTAAGCGAGCGCGAAAGACGAATCCAGTTCGATGGCATGCTTGTAAAAAGGCAGCGCTCCGGCATTGTCGCCATGTATGCGCTGACGTTCCCCCAGTGAATAGGCCTTCAGCGCCTCGAATGACGAGGTGGTCGCCTGTGCGATCGGTACATCGAATTTGGGGATCGATGCCGATGAGTCATTCAGGCCTTCGCGCACCTGGACGGTCAGCCTGTCCAACAGACTGGGCACGTCGTCCATGCGCCCGGTATCGGCCCTGGCTTCCGCGATGTCTGTGCCGGCAGCGCAGTCCCGGGCTTCCAGCGTCACGAGGAAACGGCTGCCGACCCGGGCGACCGTGCCGCTGAGCACCGCGTCACCATTGTTGCGCGCGCAAACATCCTGCGCCAGTGCCGGGGTGAGCTTTGCGTCCGCCGGGTGCTCCATCAGTCGCAACGTTTCAGTGACCCGCTGCGGCGGCATCAGGCTCAGAATCGGCGATTGGGCAAGGTCGATTTCCAGAACTTTGCCCAACACCGTGCCAAGCGCCGGGTCGTTTGACAGATTCTGAAAATCCGCGAGCACGAGCATCTTGGGTTGCGCGGGCGCCGAGGGAACTCGTCGCTGCCACGCAACAGCGGCAATGGCGATAATGAGGATGACCGCCGCACCAGCCCAGGCAAGATTATGGATCGTCGGGTGCCATCGCCGCGCGCCGGTTGCGCCCGGAAATGCCGGCGACGATTGAGCGCGCGATTCGATTGGCGCGGCATCGGCCGCCGCCAAAGGCTCGCCAATCGATTCGGTTTGGGCCTTTGCCTGTGGTTTGGCGATCGGCGCTATTCGCTCGACTGCCGCCATGAAACTGTAACCGCGGCCAGGCGCCGTCCCGATGTATTGCGTGTCGTCGGTTTCGCCGCTCAACGCCTTTCGCAGGGTGAAAATGGCTTGTTTGAGGCTTCCTTCCTCCATGTAGCGGCCGGGCCAGATCGCCTCCATCAGCTCGTCCTTGGAAACCATCTGCCCGGGATTGCGCACGAGAACCATCAGCGTCTCGAACACGCGATGGGTGAGCGCAACAGGAGCCCCGTCGCGCGTGAGCGAGCGTTCGGCGGGATCGAGGAGAAACGGTCCGAACCGGTAACGGCATTCGTCCGGCGTCCGGACGTCCATATTTAACCGGTTTTGACGAGTTTTGACGCGCTTTTTGACGACGCCATGCCCGCGAACCCCCCAGGGTGAACAACGAACTATAGCACGGCACCGGGCTCGCGCACAGTTCGAGGAGGACAGGCATCATGAAAACGCTTTCTGGATTGAAATCTCTCTGCCTGGGCACGGCGTTGCTTGTGCCCGGAATTATCCCGACCGCCGCTTCGGCACAGGACAACGCGACAGGCGTCGCACACACACAGCGCGCCACCACCCATATGCTCCCCCCGGGCTATGACTGTCGCGATTGCGGGCAGCCGGACGGCGTTGCGGCGCCGAATCCACCGGCCAACTTCAATCCGCTGACGGCATCGGACGACCAGATCGCTTTCTTCGGCTTCCCGCCGCGGCCGGATGCCGGCAAGGCTCCAGACGCTTACGCGTTCTGGAAAAAGCTCGTGACGTTGCCGGTCAAGCGCATCCAGCCGACCCTCCGGGCAACCAGGATCAAGCATGGGCCCGCCAGGAATGTCTCGATTGCCGAACCAAATTTGCCGCCCAGTCCGACGGGCGGGGCGAGCACCAACTGGAGCGGCTATGCCATCGTCGACAACAACAATCCGTTCAAGGGCGCAAAAACTTACATCTATGGAATTCTCGAGGTTCCCGTCGCGCAACAGGCGTTCAACACCTGCAATGGCACCTGGGACTACTCGTCGCCTTGGGTCGGCTTCGACGGCACGGGCGGGAGCGGTGATGTGCTACAGGCGGGATTCGATGTCGACGCCTATTGCAACGGCGGCAACACGTCCACGACCTATGCCGCCTGGTATGAATGGTTTCCCGCCGGTTCGGTCTACCTCACCAATTTCCCACTGGCGCCGGGAGATGTGATTTACGTCTATGTCTGGCCATCCAGCACGACCGTGGGCAATTATTACATAGCCAATGTCACGCAAAACGTTTCGTCATCGACCCAGTTCAACGCGCCCAGCGGAACTTCACTCGTCGGCAACGCCGCCGAATGGATCACGGAATGGTTTGCGGGTCCGATGATCACGAACTACCTCGACATACCGTGGCAGGATGCCCGGGCCGTTCTTCCCAATCGCACACAATATTCTCCCGGCAAGGCGCCGACGGGTACCGTCTACAGCATCACCCTGGAGGACGGCAGCGGCAATCAGCTCTCGAAGGCCTACCTGACGCCCAACAACGCGCTGACCTATGTGGACCCGAACAACAAGTCGCACACCTCCGCGGGCTCGACGCTCTGGTTCCAGACCGAAGGCCTGGCGAGATAGGTCTGAAGTTCGCGCGGACAGCATTGCGCTTGGCTTGCGGGAAGAAAGCGAAGGTGGCCGGCGACAGCGGTGCTGCGCCGGCTGGTTTTCCTGTAATTCGTATAACTGGAATTGACGGGCGGGGGTGTGAACCTCCGCCTGTCGCCTCTCTGCGCATGGCGCGATTCCCTCCCGTCGGACATGTGATCCTCGGTTAGGATAAGAGAGTTCGATAATAGATAAGTTGTCGCCACCCTCCATCAGTCCCCGGCATAGCCGAAACGCTCGATCCAGGGCTGAAGAAGCGGCAGAACCGGTTCGAGTTGGCTGCGATAGCACCGCCAGCGGCCCGCACCTGCGGAATAAAGTCCGCGGCGAACCTGTTTGGCACTTCGCTTTTGCGCACCGAGCGATTGCGCGGCAACGGCAAAATCGCGCATCGAGTCACTCCACGGCACGCCGACGAAGTCGCAGACGGCGCGCGTGCGATCGTCGAAGGCGCCAACCAGGTCCTCGTAGCGGTGGTCGAGAATGGCGAGCGAAAGCTTGCGGTGGCACAATTCACCGAACCGCATCACGCAGTCATAGAGGCGGGCGGCGCCTTCCAGTGTCAGGAACTCGAATTTCACCAGATCGACGTCAAGCTGGCGCCGGAAGCAGCTCAGCACGACGTCGCGAGGGTCGCGGATTGCATACAGCACTTTCGCGTCGGGGAACAATTTGAATATCAATGGCAGCTTGATCGAGTGGAAGGGATGTTTGTCGACGAAGACCTTGCCTTCGACCCGCAAACCCTGGTCGCGCACGCGCTGCCAATAGTTCTTGCGGTGGATTGCAAGTTCGTCCTCGGCGGATGCCGAAAGGCGAGCAAGGCCATCGACGCCATTCAGGTAGCGCTCCGCCGCGTCTGCCAGGAAGTCGCGCTCGTCGAGCGTGACGATGTCGGGATGACTCTCGAGCACCTGCCCCAGAAGCGTGGTACCGGAGCGGAAGAATCCGAGCAGAAACACGTGTTGGACAGGACCTTGTCCGGGTTCGTCGTGCCCAGCGGCGCGCCATTGCTCATCGGCCGTGGCACCGAACGAAGCGACAAGGTGTTCCAGAATGTCGATAGCGCCGGGGTTTCCCAGAAACCGTGGCTGGTGAAACGTCCGGCGTTCCGTATTCGCGGCGGCATAGGCGGCGAACGCATCTGCGCAACGGTCTTGTCCGTCGAGCGCGTCGCCAAGGAGCGCAAACGCGACGGCTCGTGCGTGGCCGGCCAGACCTGGTTCCTCAACGAGGACACGAAGGCGGCTTTCGGCGTCCGCGAATTGGCTTTGTGAAACTTCGGCAAGCGCCAGCACAGCGCGCGCGGCCAGGTTTCGCGAATCGATTTTGAGCGCGCGCTCCGCATAGTCACGCGCCATCCCGGTCTCTCCTTTATGGGCCGCGATGGAGGCGAGGCTTGTCAGCGCCTCCACATTTCGCGGATCGAGCCGGACGGCGCGGGCGTGCGCGCGATCCGCCTCTTCGGCCCGGCCGGCCATGCCGAGCGCCAGTCCCCGGTTCTGATGGGTCGCCGATTCCGCCGGCTTGATGCGGATCGCCTCGTCGAATGCCGCGAGAGCGTCGCCGTACCTGTGGAGCCGCAACAGGCAAACGCCGATCGCATTGAGAAGCCTTGGATCCTTCGGTGCAAGTATGCGTGCGTGCTGGAACGCAGCGAGTGCGTCTTCATCGCGAGCCTGGCGCTCGAGCAAAAGCGCGCGCGCAATGAACAAGATGGGATGGTTGAAACCTTTGGCCAACGCCGTATCGGCCAGCGCCGCCGCGCGCGCGAATTCACCGATGCCGACGGCTTGCGCAACCGCTTGCACGGCGGACGGCGAAGTTTGAACCTCCAAAGTCTTCACGAGAGCGAGCCACTCGACCGAAACTTCCCCTCCCCCTCAGGGGGCTTTGCACAAATAATAGCCTCGCGGGAGGTTCAAAAGCCACGGGCTCACGCAGAAGGAAAGCGACCCTCTATGGCATCGGCGTCTCCCTCGCTGCTCGCGGGTGTTCCCTATGGGGTAATCTTCCATACTGTTCCCAGATTGTCCGTTCCGCCGCAGACTGTCGTTCCGTAAAGGGCACCATTCTTGTCGAGGGTAATGCCGCCCTGTGGATAGATTCCATCGCCTACGCCGAAACCGTGGAGCATGGTCTCCGTCCACGCGCCGCCGAGCCCGCCCGGTGTCAGTTCAAACACCGTTCCCCCACCGGGAGAGCCGCCCTCGGAGGTCGTTCCATAAAGGCTGCCTGACGGACTCCAGCGGAGCCCCGCAAGCGGATTAAAGCCATCATTGCTGCCATTATCAAACTGGAAGGTGTGCAGAACGGATTCAGTCCATTTGCCGCCGGACCGCGAGAGCTCGAAGACTGTCCCCACGTCGTAAGTGCCGCCCGCGTAAGTCGTGCCGTAGAGGGCGCCGTTTTTGTCCTTGATCAGCGTGCCCCAAGGCTCATATCCATCGCCGCCGTTGAAGCCGTAGATCACCTTTTCCTTCCACACGCCGCCGGATTTGACAGCTTGAAGACCGTGCCGTTGCCGTAGTTACCGCCGTAGATCGTGGTCCCGTAGAACGTTCCCGATCCCGCCATGAGAAGCCCGGCGTAAGGTTCCACACCGTCGCCGTTTCCCCTGAACGAGTGAAGCAGGGTCTCGGTCCACACCCCGTTGACCTTGCTCAATTCGAACACGGTGCCCGCATTATAGGCGCCGCCGCCATAGGTCGTCCCATACAGGTTGCCGGATTTGTCCATGACGAGATCGCACTCCGGCTGCGTGCCGTCGCCTGTCC
>DATMPH010000027.1:0-3806 GCA_035567755.1 Rhizomicrobium sp. | reverse complement strand
AGCCGTCGGCGCGTGCCGGCTTGCATGAGGTGCAAGCGCTCTTCTGACAGCGTGGCTTGCGACCCCGGGTAACGTGAACCTAGCGATGTCTGTGGCCATCAACGAGGGGATTGCAAAAAGGGGGGTGCCGGTCGTCATCGTTTCGTGCGCAACCCGCGCACTTCCGCTCTCCCCCGATTCCGGACATATTGATGCGTCGCACCGCTCGGCGACCAAATCGGCTGACGCGCGACGAGGCACGGCGGATGACGGTGAACTTCGCCAAGCCGTCGGAGGTGCTGCTCCGAAGGGAGTGGGCTACAGACGTGACACCTCTCACAGACGCGGGTGGTGCCTCAGTTTGTGGTGGGCCGTCAAGGAGAAGAGAGAAGCTGCGATATTGGACCCATTTTGGACCCGATCGCGGCAAGCCTACGTTAAATCATTGAAATCATTGGCGCGCCCTACGGGAATCGAACCCGTGTTTCCGCCGTGAAAGGGCGGCGTCCTGGACCGCTAGACGAAGGGCGCGGACCACGCGCAAACGGCGCTGTGGGGAGGGCGCGAGATATAAAGAGGTTTGCTGGTTGCGGCAAGGAGCCCGCCGCCGGCGGCATTTTTCGCTGAACTAGGCCAAAAACGACCGCGGCAAACTGGGCGTGGCAGCCAGGAAAGATGGGAGCCAGGCAAGCCTCGCTCCCGCTCTCGTTCAATCGAACATGAGCGCCGCCTGGAACCAGGCGCGCGCCGGCTCACCAATGCCCGGTATTGGGCATCGAGGTCCATGGCTCCTTGGGTGGCAGCGCTGCGCCCTTCTGCAGCAGTTCGATGGATTGTTTGTCGGGCGAGCGCACGAACGCCATCATGCCGTCGCGCGGCGGACGGTTGATCGTTACGCCGGCCTTCATCAGCTTCTCGCAGGTCGCGTAGATGTCGTCGACCTCGTAGGCGAGGTGGCCGAAATAGCGCGCTTCGCCATAATCTTCTTTGCTATCCCAGTTGTAGGTTAGCTCGACAAGCGGCGCCGCGCGGTTCTCCGGTCCCTTCGCGACGAGCCCGTCGTCGCCACCCGCGGCGAGGAACACGAGCGTGAACTTGCCCTGGTCGCTGACGATCCGGCGGACCTCCTTGAGACCGAGCTTGTTGCAATAAAAATCGAGCGCCGCGTCGAGATCGCGCACGCGCAACATCGTATGCAAATACCGCATAATGCACCTTGACTGGTTGGTTTGATCTCGTTCTTCCGAAACCCTGCCCGAGAACGCATCCCGGTTTGGCTCGAGGGGGATGTGCGCTCGATCTTTCATCGTCGCATGTCCCGTGCGGAAAAGCAGTTTCCACTCCAGATCAAGTCCGGGGAGGCCCTTTCCGGGACATGCACGAACGACTTGCACTTGCTATGTAGGGCATGGTTATCAGGCGCGGAAGGATGCTGGCTCCCGATCTCGATAGCGCCGTGGCACGCCTCCAGGAGATGGTCGAGGCGGCGCGCACGATCGTGCCGTTCACCGGGGCGGGCATCTCGACCGAATGCGGCATCCCCGATTTCCGGTCGCCGGGCGGGATTTGGACTAAGAATCGGCCGATTCCATTCGAAGAGTTCCTTGCGAGCCAGGAAGCGCGCAACGAATCATGGCGGCGGCGTTTCGCCATGGGCGACGAGTTCGGCCACGCGAAGCCGGGCCGCGGCCATCGCGCGTTGGCAAGTCTCTATCGCGCCGGCAAAATTCCGTCGGTCGTGACGCAGAATATCGACAATTTACATCAAGCGTCCGGCATTGCGCACGAGCATGTCGTCGAATTGCACGGCAACACGACCTACGCGTTGTGTCTCGATTGCGCAGAACGCTATGAACTCGCCTGGGTTCGCGCGCGGATGGATGCCGGCAATGGCTGTGCGCCCGATTGTCCCGTCTGCGGCGGCTTCATCAAGACCGCAACCATCTCGTTCGGACAAGCGATGCCCGATGCTGCAATGCGGCGTGCACGCGAGCTCACGCTGTCTTGCGAACTTTTTCTCTCGATCGGCTCCTCGCTCGTGGTCTGGCCCGCCGCCGGATTCCCTTTGATGGCCAAAGAGAACGGCGCGCGACTCGTCATCGTCAATCGCGATCCGACCGATTTCGACGAGATCGCCGATCTCGTGGTGCGCGAAGACATCGGCACCGTCCTCGCGCCTTTCATCGACGACGCGTCATCCACCGATGTTCACAGGCTGCAATAGTTTTGGCCGTGTGTTGCATTTTTGTGCTTTTCCCCTCGATGGCGAATGTTATCTTCGATTCAAGAGATTCGTGAGATTCGTGAAACGCCCGCAGGGCGTCAGCACAGAAAAAACGGCGGCCTCGGCGTCATGGCCTCGGACGGAATCGAAAGTAAGTCGATCGCGGTGGGATTAGGGCCTGAGGTCGATCTCACCGATGAGACCGCGGCGCGGGTCATTGAAATCTCCGGCGTCATCAAATGGTTCGATGTGGCCAAGGGGTACGGCTTCATCGTGCCGGACAACGGCATGGCCGACGTGCTCCTGCACGTGACCTGCCTGCGGCGTGACGGCCACCAGACCGCGTATGAAGGCGCACGCATCGTCTGCGAGGTGTTGGCGCGCCCCAAAGGCCTGCAGGCCTTCCGCATCATCAGCATGGATGAGTCGACTGCGATTCATCCGGCCCAGATGCCGCCGCCGCGGACCCATGTTACCGTAGCGCCCACGAGCGGTCTCGAACGGGCGCAGGTGAAATGGTTCAACAGGCTTCGCGGTTTCGGCTTCCTGACGCGCGGGGAGGGGACGCCCGACATCTTTGTTCACATGGAGACCCTGCGCCGGTTCGGAATCACCGAATTGCGCCCCGGACAATTCGTTCTGGTCCGCTTCGGACCCGGACCGAAGGGTTTGATGGCCGCCGAGGTGCGTCCCGAGAGCGGTCCGCTCGGTCCGTCGTCGCACTGACCGCTGTATTCGTGTCGCGACGACGATTTTCGCGGCCGGCGGCGTTGCTGCTGGCTACTGTCCTTGCATGCATCGTCTGGGTTGCTCTCGTTCCGGCGTACGCTGCCGGCGAGGCGACCATCGAGATCATCAGCAAATCCGGCGTGCACCCATTTTCGGTCGAACTCGCCACCAACGACGCCGAGCGCGAGCGCGGGCTGATGTTCCGCAAGGAATTGCCGGAAGGCCGCGGCATGTTGTTCGATTTCGAGCGCGAGGCACCCGTCGCCTTCTGGATGCACAACACCTACATACCGCTCGACATGATCTTTATCAGGGCGGATGGCAGCATTCTGCGCATCGCGGAGAATACCGAACCGCTCTCGGACCGCCTCGTTCCCTCCGGGGGGCCGGTCCGGGCGGTGCTGGAAGTGATCGGCGGCACGGCGCGCAAGCTTGGAATTGCGCCGGGCGACAAGGTCGCCGGGGCTATGTTCAAGAAATAGTGCCTGGGGGCGGTTGATTTGGACGTACTGAGCGGCGGCAGCCGGCCGCCTTGCTGGCAGCCGGCGAAACATGTATCCAACAGCCGCCACGTGTGCCACGGGGTATAGCGCAGCCTGGTAGCGCGGCAGTTTTGGGTACTGCAGGTCGCAGGTTCGAATCCTGCTGCCCCGACCAACACAATCAATAACTTATGGCACACGGACTGGTGCGTAAGTTTCCCAGGAATTCGCTCTGGGAAGCCTATGGGAAGCCGCAAGCCCGGTGCGATGTTTTTGCCACGCTCGGGTTCAAAATCACTCTGTTGGGTCGGCGTACTTCCATGAAGACTAGAAGGCCGCGTCTGGTGCCATACTGATCGGCATGTGTACTGGCGGTCCGCACCACGGTGATC
>DATMPH010000026.1:0-64622 GCA_035567755.1 Rhizomicrobium sp. | reverse complement strand
ATTCAGCTTCGTACCATCGAACTCGTACATCCGTCCGCTCACGCCTTCCACCAGCACATTTCCGTTCGGAAGGATCGACACGGGCGAGTCGTATGACTGGTCTCCGTTCGGGAAATCCGGTCCCGCCGTCCACTGACCTTTCTTTCCTGTGACGGGCGGCGTCCAGATCGCGGTATGCGCCGTGTTCTGATTATCGGGGATTGAGCCGGTGGCGAAGACGGTACCGTCCGGCCGGCGCACCGCGGCGCCGGTTTCGCCGGGCGGGTCGTAACACTTTTGGTTATGTCGACCATAGGGAATGCAGTTGCCGCAGCAATTCTGTGCTCCGCGCAGATCGACGCTGGCCGTATCGCCTTCATTGATCCATGCGCCCGTCTTGGGATAATACCGCTCGGACTTCGGGTGCGCCTTCACATCAACAGTCAGGAATGTGCCGTCCGGAAGCAAAACCCAGCCTTCCTCGGCAATCATGTTGCCGTTCTTACCCGTCGAGGTAAGAGGGCTCCACGTAAGCGTGGCCGGGTCCAGCGCAGCCATTTTGGTACGGAATTTGTAGCCGACCACGAACCGGCCATCCGGCAATACGATCGACGGAGCGTCGCCGATGTTGGACCACCCGGTCGGCGGCTTGATCATCGTCCATTTGTCCTTCAGCGGATCATAAATCGCGCTCTGGTTCGTGAACTGGCAGCAGTTAAAAGTTTCATTGTACTCGCCGCCCGAAATCACCAGCCGACCGTCCGCCAGCACGGCTTCCGCCATCGCGTAAGGCGCGTAACCGGATGGCAGGGTCGCGAGCTGTGTCCAGGTACCGTTCTTGTAGCTCCCCGTATTGTCAGGCGTGAGCTTCCACCAATCATTCAGATTACCGCCCTGCGCTATGACCGTGCCGTCGGTCATCTGCATGGTGATGTACGCGCCGTCCGGCGGCTGATTCGCGAGATTGGTGAGGGTCTGCGCCCCCGCGGAAAATGGCATTGCGACGGCCAATGTCATGGCCGCCAGCGCGAAGCTGCGTTTCATGGGACCCCTCCGGGTTGGTCATATTGCGGATTGTGGCGCGCAGTCTTGAGGCGGATCAACGCGGAAATCAACCGGCATTCCCCCGATGACCCGTGATTGGAAGCGGACAATTCCATTTTTCGGCGGCTTATCGAAGCTCAGGACGCCAGAGAAATGCCCATTCTCGCTCAGCACCTTGCGCGAGACCGCAAAGAACGGACGCTCCGATTCTGTTTTGAGCACCTGCGTCCTACCATCGTCATGGCCGGGCTGTTGTCACGGCCATAACGAGTTTTTTTGGGGGCGCCGTGAGCCAAATACATGGCGGCCTTGGCTCCCCATGGTGACAGAATTGGGCGGCAATAATGCGTCAGATGGCCTGTAAGCCGGGTTCTGTTCCCCGCTTTCGCGGAGAGATGGCCATTCCTCTGGGACGCCCGTTACCGGACGCCTCGCGCGACCGACCCGGACGGCAACCCGGAAACGGGTCGTGCGCCGTCCCTATTTGGTCTTGCTCCCGGTGGGGCTTGCCGTGCCGCGTCCGTTGCCGTCCGCGCGGTGCGCTCTTGCCGCACCGTTTCACCCTTGCCCGTCTTCGCCCCTTTCGGGGCTTCGCCGGGCGGTTTGTTTTCTGTGGCGCTATCCCTGGGGTCACCCCCGCCGGATGTTATCCGGCACCGTGTCTCCGTGGAGCCCGGACTTTCCTCCCGCCTTCGTCGCTTCGCGACTTCGGCGCGGCAGGCCCACAACGGGCTTGTCGCGCCGTAGCCCGAAGGGCGTAGGCGGGCGGCCATCCGGCCATCTGACGCAGGATCACACTAGCATTGCCGGACCACAGCTGACTATGAGGATGACGCAGATTCCTCGGGGGAAATCCGTCCATGTCACTTTCCGATCTCGCGGCCGTTGGTACTTTCGTTTCCAGCACCGCAGTCGTCTTTTCGTTGATCTTCCTGGCGCTGCAGATGCGTCAGGCCAATCTGAACCAGAGATCCCTGATGCAGCAGGGACGCACCGCCAGAAACGTGGACACGCTTCTGAAGATGTCGGACCCGTTCGTGGGCGAACTGGTTGCAGAGGCCGACAGGAACTGTGCGGCGATGGATCCCGCGAAGATTTGGGCCTTCTATGGCTTTGCCGGCTCGATTTTCTGGAACTATGAAAATTCATTTCTCCAGTTTCAGGCCAATATGCTCGATGCCCGCAGCTGGAATTCGGACGCCACGGTTCTCAAAAGGCTGCTCGGATACCCGGCCTATCGCGTGGCGTGGAAAATGGCGCGCGACAGCCTGAGCGGGAACTATCGCAATTACGTCGATTCCATCATGCGCGAAGTGAAGTGCGAGACATCGCTAACCTTGACCGACCTGTGGAAGACGTACGTGGCCGAGGAACTGACTACGCGGAGCTGAGACGCAACCGGATGTCCCGGTATGCAGCCTCTATAAGTTTGCTCAGTGCAGCGGCGTTCACTTGTTGCGCCCAGCGGAGCTTCACGTGCCGCATACGTTTGCCGGCGCCTTCCAGAAGGCCGGCCGGGTCGTCGAGCACCGCCCCGTAGAAGAAGCCGACATTCACATGAGAACTGAAGGCGTTGACGTACCCAAACGGCGCATCTCCCACACACGCAGTAGGATGGCCATCGTGCAGAATCTCGCAAACATCCGCTCCGCAGCCACGCATTTGTTCAAACCATGGCTGGGCGAACCGTCGCAACTCATCCTCGGGCCTGGAAAACCAGGCATCAACGCCGGGGTCTCGCGGAACAGCGCACGGGAACCGCAGGAGTTTGCTCACGAGATCAGGCAAGCGCCATCTCGACTGCGGCGAGTGCGTGAAGTTCGGCAGTGTCGAACAGAGGAATCTCGGAGTCCTCTGCGCTCACGAGCAGCGGAAGCTCGGTGCAGCCCAGAATGATACCTTCCGCGCCGCGGCTCGCCAATCTCGCGATGATGTGGCGAAGATTGCGACGCGAAGATTCCAGGAACTGCCCGCGCGACAGTTCCTCGTAAATAATGCGATGGGTCTCGTATGCATCGTCCGGCGCGGGCGCGATGATCTCCACGCCATGCTCCCACGCGAGCGGCGCGCGAAGGAAATCGGCTTGCATGGTGTATTTCGTGCCGAGAAGACCGACGCGCGCCAATCTGCGGCCGGCGATCGCGGCGCCCAATGGCGTGGCGATATGCAGAAGCGGCACGCCCGCGCCCTGCTCCACCGCATCCGCCATCATGTGCATGGTGTTGCAGCAGATGATGAGGAATTGGGCGCCGCCCTGAACAAGGGTGCACGCGGCATGGACCATGCGCCGCGAAGCCTCGGGCCAGTTCCCGGCTTCCTGGAGCGACTGGATGTCGGCAAAATCGAACGACCACAGCAATAGCTTTGCAGAGTGCAACCCGCCCAGTCGCGTCTGCACGGCGCGATTGGCGACGCGATAATAGACAGCGGTCGATTCCCAGCTCATCCCGCCAATCATGCCAATGGTTTTCACTGGCGCGTGCCTCTTCAACCAACAAGATTCTTAGCGCAGTGGGCGCAGAGGATGCGCAGAGGGCGCAGAGGAAAAAACTGGCGCGCTTCGCGCGCCGTTATCTTCCGGCGTCCACTGCGCATCCTCTGCGTCCTCTGCGCTGAATCTTTTTTGCGTATCACTCAACTCCGATTCCGGTTCAGAGACACAAGGGACCAAAGTCGCGCTTGCGTTTCGTCGTCTGCAATTCCATCGACCTTCTCCGGCCGGAAGTGGCGCTGGAAAGCTGTCGTGACGGTGGTGAGTGGAATGTCGAGGTCCGGCGCGACACCGTAGCCGAATTGTCTGAGCATGTCGGCGAAATCCCCCTCCGGCCCTTCGGGCCACCTCCCCCACGATGGGGGAGGAAAAACGCCGATGCCGGCGTCAGCCAATTGTCGCCAGGGAAACAGCTCTCCTGGATCCATCTTGCGGGCGGGGGCTACGTCGGAATGGCCCACGACACGATTTGCCGGAACGGGATGGCGCGCGAGGATGGCGTGCGCGAGTTCCATGAGCGCATCGATTTGCGCTTCGGGAAAAGGAACATAGCCGAATTCGTGTCCCGGATTGACGAGTTCGATTCCGATCGAGCGGCCGTTGACATCGCGCTCGCCGGCCCACCATGAGACTCCGGCGTGCCGCGCGCGCCGGTCCTCGTCAACGTGGCGATAGATGCACCCGTCGCGGTCGATCGTGTAGTGCGACGATACTTTCGCTTCGGGATCGCACAACCGGTCGAGCGCCTCTTCGGCGGTGCGCATGCCCGTGTAGTGCAGGACGAGTATATCGACTGCCGCGCCCGCCGGCCGCGGGTCATGATTGGGCGAGGGACGCTCGACGAAATGCAGGGCCATCGTTTTGCGGCCTACTCCGCGCCGACCCGGCGCTCGCGGATGATCCTGTCATAGGCGCCGTTGATGGCGGCCAGTTTGTCATTGGCCAGGCGCACGAATTCCTCAGGAACGCCACGTGCAATCAGGCTGTCGGGATGATTTTCACGTACGAGCATGCGATAGGTGCGCTTGACTTCATCCTCGCTCGCGCGCCGATCGACGCCCAGGATGGTGTATGGGTCGGCCAGGTCCGGCCCCACGTGGGAGGCGCGGATGCGCAGGAACTCGTCGGGCGCAAAGCCGAAAATATCCGAGACACGCTCGAGGAACTGCAGCTCGGCCGGATGCAGGATGCCATCGGCTTTCGCAATCTCGAACAGGCCGTCGAGAATGTCTTCAAGCACGGCGGGGTTGTGACGGAACAGGCGCGCGATCTGGCCCGCATAGGCCTCGTACCCGGCCGTGTCCTGCCGCGCCAGATCGAATACGCGGCGGACATTGGCTTCTTCCGAATGCGGCACGCGGAAGATGCGGCCGAAGGCTTCGACCTCGTCCGGCGTGACGACGCCGTCGGCCTTCGCCATCTTCGCACCGAGCGCGATGATCGCGATGGTGAAGACGATGCCGTGTTCCTGGCCGTCCTCTGCACCGGCGCCGCGATCAAAGAGCACATGGCCCGCGACGAAGCCCGCGAGCGCGCCGATCGGTCCGCCGCCGAGCAGAAATCCCGCGGCGGCGCCGCCCAGTTTGCCCCAAATGGACATGACCAAAACCATTAAGCCAATCTGGCCGGAGAGAGAAGGTTTTAACGTCGAGAGAAGGTTTTAACGCGGAGGACGCAGAGGTTGCGCAGAGGACGCAGAGGTTTTTTGCGCGCGTAGCGCGCTATAAGTTCCTCCGCGTCCCCCGCGCTTCCACCGCGTCCTCCGCGTTAAAATCTTTCGGCGGAGCGCGCTGTAGGGTGAGTGCATGACAAACGTTGGCTGGCGGTTTTATGTCGATCGGGGCGGTACGTTCACCGACGTGGTGGCGCAAGCGCCGGATGGCAGACTCTCCAGTCTTAAACTGCTGTCGGAGAGCGACCGCTACGACGACGCCGCGCTCGAAGGCATACGCCGCTTCCTCGGTGTGCCAACCAACTCCGACATTCCTCCCGCATCCCTCGTCGAGCTTCGCGTCGGAACGACAGTCGCGACGAACGCTCTCCTCGAGCGGCGCGGCGAGCGCGTTCTCCTCATCACGACGCGTGGATTCAGGGACCAGCTTCGTGTCGGGTATCAGAACCGGCCGAAACTTTTTGTGCTCCGCATCGATCTTCCGCAGCCGCTGTACGAGAAGGTCATCGAGGCGGACGAACGTGTCAGCGCCGAAGGCGGGGTCGTTCGTCCGCTCGACGAAGCCTTGCTCGCGCACGATCTCGCTTCCGCCCGCGCCGAAGGCTTCGCGGCCTGCGCCATCGTTTTCATGCACGGCTATCGCTTTTCCGCGCACGAGCGGCGCGCGGCGGAAATCGCGCGAGGCCTCGGATTTGCGCAGGTCTCGACCAGTCACGCGACCGTGCCGCTGATCAAATATGTCAGCCGCGGCGATACAACCGTCGCCGATGCCTATCTGTCTCCCGTTCTGGGGCGGTATTCGAAGCGTATCGCCGAAAAGATCGGTGCGGGCCGGGGCGCATCGCGGCTCTACTTCATGACATCGAGTGGCGGTCTCGCGGCCGCGGAAGCTTTTCATGGCAAGGATGCCGTGCTGTCCGGTCCAGCGGGCGGCGTCGTCGGCATGGTGGAGACGGCGCGCGCGGCAGGCTTCGACCGGGTGATCGGCTTCGACATGGGCGGAACATCGACGGACGTGTCGCGCTTCGACGGCGTCTATGAACGCACCCAGGAATGCGAGATCTCGGGCGTGCGCCTGCGCGTGCCGATGATGGCGATTCATACGATCGCGGCGGGCGGCGGCTCGATTCTGCACTATGACGGCGCACGCTTTCGCGTCGGGCCTGATTCGGCGGGCGCCAATCCGGGACCGATGAGCTATCGGCGTGGCGGCCCGCTCACCGTCACCGACGCCAATCTGCTCGTGGGCAAGCTGCGCAAAGACCGCTTCCCCCGAATTTTCGGCGCGCAGGGAGATCAGGCGCTTGACGAAGATTGCGTTCGCGCCGCTTTCGAACTTCTCGCACACGTAACGAATCGCACCCCCGAAGACGTGGCCGACGGATTCATCCGCATCGCCGTCGAGAACATGGCGAACGCCATCAAACGGATATCGGTCGCCCGCGGTCATGACGTGCGCGGTTACGCCCTCGCCTGCTTCGGCGGCGCGGCCGGGCAGCACGCCTGCCTCGTCGCCGATGCGCTCGGCATTTCTCGCATTTTCATCCATCCGTTCTCCGGACTGCTTTCGGCTTATGGCATGCGGCTCGCATCGCTCAGAACCTTCCGCCAGCGTTCGATCAACAGCGTGCTCGATAGCGTACTCGCGAATCAGCTCGCGCAGAGCGCGCAGGACCTGGCGAAGGACGCGGCAAGCGATGTCGAGGCGCAGGGCGGCCGCAATGTCGCGACGCAGGCCATCGCCCATATCCGCTACGTGGGCAGCGACACGACGCTGCCCATTCGAGTCGGGCAAGCAGAGGAGATGACGGGCCACTTTGCGTCAACACATGCACAGCAATTCGGATTCGGCTTCGAAAACAGGCCGCTGATCGTGGAATCGGTTGAAATAGAAGCCTGGAGCCGGGAAGCCGTTGGAGACGCGCAAGAACCACCGCCGGCGACGGCTCAACATCCCGCAATCGACCGGGCGCGATTCTATTCGCAGCACGAATGGCGGGATTGCGATGTCGTCGATACGAGCGGTGCGAAAACGGACGGCCCGGCTCTTCTCATCGAGCCTCATCAGACGATCGTGGTCGAGCCCGGCTGGCGCGCGGAAATGAATTCTGCGCGCGCCGTGATCCTCACGCGCACAACGCCGAGATCCGCGTTCCGGCATGCTGCTACCGCTGCCGATCCCGTCCTGCTCGAGGTGATGGCCAATCTGTTCATGGCGATCGCCGAGGAAATGGGCGCCACGCTGCAAAGCACCGCCTCCTCGGTGAACATCAAGGAGCGGCTCGATTTTTCCTGCGCCGTCTTCGACGCGGAGGGCAACCTCGTCGCCAATGCGCCGCACATGCCCGTGCATCTCGGATCGATGGGCGATTGCGTCGCGTCGATCATCGCGCGCTACGGGACCACAATGGCGGAGGGCGATATGTTCGCGAGCAACGCGCCATACGATGGCGGAACCCATCTGCCCGACGTCACCGTGGTTGCGCCGGTCTTTATCGGGCGCGATCGGCGATTCTTCGTGGCGGCGCGCGGACATCACGCCGATATCGGCGGGATTTCTCCGGGCTCCATGCCACCCTTCTCTTGCGATATTCGCGAAGAAGGAGCGCTCTTCGACGCCATCCGAATGGTTGAGGCAGGCCACTTCGACGAAAATGCCGTGCGCGCGGTTCTATGCGCGGGCGAGCACCCCGCACGCAATCCCGATCAGAACATCGCCGATCTCAAGGCGCAGGCAGCTTCGTGCACGCGGGGCATCTCCGAACTGCAGCGCGCGGCGCAGCTTTACGGCGCGGACACCATCACGGCCTACATGCGCCACGTACAGGACAACGCCGAGGAGGCGGTGCGGAAGGTCATGGGCGCGCTGGCCGATGGTGCGTTCATCCTGCCGATGGATGGCGGCTTAGAGATCCGCGTTGCGATCACCGTCGACCGCGAACGCCGCTGCGCACGCGTCGATTTCGGCGGCACCTCTTCGCAGAGCGACACCAATCTGAATGCGCCGCGCTCGGTGACGAAGGCCGCGGTCCTTTATGTATTCCGCTGCCTCGTCGGCGACGACATTCCGCTGAACGCCGGATGCCTCAAGCCGCTCGAGATCGTGGTGCCCGAGGGTTCGCTGCTCAATCCGCGCTATCCGGCGGCCGTCGCCGGCGGCAATGTGGAGACGAGCCAGGCCGTTGTCGACGCACTGTTCGGCGCCCTGGGCGTGATGGCCGCCGCGCAGGGCACCATGAACAACCTCACCTTCGGCAACGCCAATCACCAATATTACGAGACGATTTGCGGCGGCGCCGGAGCGGGCGCCGATTTCGACGGCGCATCGGCCGTGCACACCCACATGACCAATTCGCGTCTGACGGATCCGGAAATTCTCGAGACGCGCTATCCCGTGTTGCTCGAGGAGTTCTCGATCCGCCACGGTTCCGGCGGCAAGGGCCGCCATCACGGCGGCGATGGCGTGTTGCGGCGCATACGTTTCCACGAAGACATGACGGCGGCGATCCTGTCGACACGGCGCGAAACCGAGCCTTTCGGGCTGAAGGGCGGCGAACCGGGCTTGCCGGGCGCCAACATGGTGATCCGCGCCGGCGGCGAGACGATCGCGCTCAGGGGCCGCGACGAGATCGCCGTCACGCCCGGCGACCAAATCCTGATTGCCACGCCCGGCGGTGGCGGGTTCGGACAGGCACAGGACTGACGTTCTGTTCTGCGCGCGACGCCGAAAGATTTTAACGCAGTGGTCGCGGTGGATGCGCGGGGGAACGCAGAGGATCTTACGGCGCGCGACGCGCGCAAAAAAACTCAGCGTACACTGCGCAACCTTTGCGTCCTCCGCGTTAGAAGCTTTTTCTCGCCGTCGAGAGCACGCATCAGCCCAGCCGTTCGGCTTCGAGCGGATTGCTGATCGTCACGTCGAGATCCTTCACCAGTCCGTTGCTCAGAGAATAAACCCAGCCGTGAACGCTCAGATTCTGTCCGCGTGTCCAGGCGTCCCGCACGAACACGTCGGTTGCAACGTTTTTAACCTGCCGCATGACGTTCAGTTCGCAGAGACGATTCAGGCGTTCGGGTTCGTCGAGGATGGCGTCAAGTTCCTGCCGGTGCTGATCAAAGGTTTCGCGAATCGGGTGAAGCCAATGATCCACAAGCCCGCGCCGCCTGCCATCGACCGCTGCGCCGACGCCGCCGCACCCGTAATGCCCGACCACGAGAATATGCTTGACCTTCAACACGTCGACGGCGAATTGCAGCACCGATAGATAGTTCGAATCCTGGGGCGGCGCGAGATTGGCGACGTTGCGGTGAACGAACAACTCGCCCGGATCCAGACCTACGATCTCGTTGGCGGGCACGCGGCTGTCGGAACAGCCGATCCACAGATATTCCGGCGCCTGCTGGCGTTCGAGCCGGTGGAAGAATTCGGCATCGGTCGCGACTTTCCGCGCCGCCCAGTCGCGGTTGTTGGCCTTCAGCTGTTCGAGCATGCTGTCTCCTTCGAACCTGTTCTGGGTCAGTCAGGCCGACGTGAAATCTCGCTCTTATTTTCCTCCCCCATCGTGGGGGAGGTGGTTTGCGGAGCGAAGCGGAGCAAACCGGAGGGGGAAGTCTGAACGCGCGCCGCGCGAGCCACGTCCTCCTCCGCCTCGCTCCGCTCGGCACCTCCCCCACGATGGGGGAGGAAAGGTTAGCGCGACCAAATATGAAACCTGGATGGCCCTCAAGCGCATCATTTAAGACCCACAAGCACCTTGCCTTCCGTCGACAGATAATTGTTCCGGTAGTCGAAGCGCGGCGTGCCAGAGAACGCCAGCCAATAGTACTTCATCTGCTCGGCCCACCAGTAACCGGGACAAAGATCGCCCTGCCTCATCGGGTGCTCGGTGACACTATCGAGGATGGTGTAACCGAAACGCGCGCGGCTTGTGCGCTTCATGTTCTCATAGTGGATGCGCGCGAGCTGCCGATAGGGTTCACCGCCGCCATGCACGAAAAGAGCCAGGCAGGAATCGGCAAATTCCGGACGCAGCTCGTTGCTCGCGCGCGTCGCCTGAAACGTGCCGTAGTCAAAGCCTTCGGGCAGGACCTGGAAGTGCACCTGCACGTCCGCCCAGGAAGCGAGATAGTCACTTGCGTGGCCGAGATCGCCTGCCTTGGCGAGCAGGCCGGCATAGAATGAGGCCAGTTCGCTCTGGTGGCGGTCGAGCCGAGCGCCGGTTTCGAAGTCGACCTGCGCGAACCACAACCGGCCATCGACGCGCTCCGCCTGATGCTCCAGGATCGCGGCGGCATGGACGTCATACCAGCGTTTGAAATCCGCATCCGCAAACAACCGCCAGCCGCCATACAGATATTCGAAATAGGAGTCCGACGGCGGTCCGATCGTGGCGCGACGGCTCAGCCATTTTCCCGTTTCCGCATCGATCGTGTCGGCGACGAGATCGATGCTCGAGCGCCGGTCGAAGCACGCTTTCGCAGCCTTCTTGGCCGCATCATAGTAGCGTGGGTCGCCTACTGCGCGTGATAGCGTGCCGAACTCCGAAATATAGGTGCCGAGCTCGGCCGGAAACGTCGTTGCGTCGCGCACCGCGCCGGTCCTGAGATTGACGAATCGATAGGGAATTCCGGTTGGCGATTTCGAAAAGGCGGGAAGAAGCCGATCGGTGAGATCGCGCGCCAGATCGAGAAGGTGCCTGTTTCGCGTCGCCAGCCAGCCGGAAAGAAGGCCGCCGACCATGCGGATATTGGTCTCGAACACCTGGACTTCGCCGTCGATATCGAAGTGGAGATTTTTTTCGATCCAGCGAACGCCCACCTCGAGCTCCGCGTCGAGGCCCATTAAATAAAGCGTATCGAGCGCCTCGACGATACTCAGACCGAGAGCCGGCCCTCCCGGCAGGAAGAATTCCTCCGCACCGCCGCTGACCGGCTTGATCTGATCGTGACCGAAGGCGAGCTCGACATAGTTGCGCCAGGCCCAGGCCATCTCCGCGCGAACGTCCTGCGCAAACTTAGCCCAATCGGCGTGGTGCCCGCGTTGGGCTGATGTGCGTGCTTCGACGGGCAATCCCGCGAACGAGACCGCGCCGGCCAACATGCGAAGCAGCGAGCGCCGCGCAATGTGTTTGATCGGTCCGCCCGACGGGATCGTCACGTTGCGCCCTTGCCGGTCGGAGTGGTGATTCTATCCTTCAAACGTAGCGCCGCTTCGCGTGCCTGGGTAGTCGCCGTGCCGGCTTCGCGATGCAGCTGATCGAGCGCGCGATCGACCGCGCTCTTCACGCCGGCTGCAGTTCCGCCCTTCTCATATTCGCGAATGATCGCGCTTTCGAGCCGCGACACCAGGGCATCGACTGTGAGGTCGCGTTTCAGCTCGTGGTCGCGGCGATCGAGCGCGCCATAAAGGCCGATCGCCTCATCGGCCTGCCGGCCCCATTCCAGAACGCGATAGAAGCGCGAGCCATGCCGGCCTGACCTGAAAATCAGATCGACCGCCGCAGCGATCGTCGTCGCGGGAATGAGAATGAAATTGTGAAGGTTCCCGATCAGCAATTTCAATTGCAGCACGAGCACGTCGCGGATGAACGGCCACCGTCCGTGCGACTCGTCATCGTCCGGAGGTGGAGAGGGAGATGGGTCCGTCATGATTGCAAATGCAAGTGCTGCCGACGTGAATGTAATATGGCATGGGCGCAACGAGGCATAGAGATTTCCGGATTGCTCTCAATACACCCCCGGGATCAACCGCGACGTTCGCGCGCGGTAGATGTCGTATTCGGCGCCGAAATGGTCGCGCAACAGTCTTTCCTCTGCAGCGATGCGGGCGAGAATCGGCGGGATCAGAAGGGCCGTGAGCAACAGGCCTATGCCGGAGCGGAAAGCCAGACACCAGCCCACCGAGTTGACGAGCAGTCCGAGATAGCTCGGATGCCGGATCGTGCCGTAGATTCCGCGCGTGACCAGGCTGTGGCCGGGCTGGATCGCCACCAGGCCGCTGAATCGATAGCCGAGGACGTGGACAGGCCAGATGCGCAGCGCACCCCCGATCGCGAACAGGGCGACGCCAAACCAGCGCAGCGTATCGCCATCCAGCGTCGCGAGATTCATCCGGTCCGTCCACGCCGGCACAAACTGGCTCACAAGCCCGATCACTATGAGGACCGGGATGACCCAGCGATTGCTGCGATCCTCGCGCACGCCAGCGCTGATGTTCCCGCCGGCGAAGAGCGCGCCCACGGAGACTGCGATGACTGCAAGCGCGAGTACGGTGAGTGCCGGATGCGAGAAGTAGGCACGAAGCCCGCCCCAGCCCAGAATTGCCAGACCAAGCGGGAGCGCAGCGCCGGCGGCGATGCCGATAACCCGGCGGGCCGAGATTGCCATGGCTATCCTCCTGCCTGTCGCCGCGCGACTATGTACAGAATACCTGATGGAAAGGACAAACACACATGAGACCGAATCAAGCGACTCTTCGGCTTGTGCTGGCGTTCGCAATTTGTGGAGCGGCCGCTCTGCCTATTTGCGCCGCGCCAAATGAATCAAGCGTGACATTCGTGCCTGCGAAGGCGGTTCTTTCCGATATCGCGAAGGCGCCCGATCGGGATCGCGCCATCGCGTTGAAGAGTTACCTCAGCGCGCCTGGCTATTCCGCGACCGTCATTCGCCGCACGCGCGCGGGCAGCGCCGAGGTTCACCGGAACGTCTCCGATGTCTGGTATGTGATCGATGGCGGCGGAACTCTCGTCACCGGAGGTTCGCTGGTCGGGGCGCGCGAAACCGAACCCGGCGAACTGCGCGGGCAGAGTGTCTCGGGGGGAACGGCCCGGCGTATCGCCAAAGGCGACCTTATCGGCATCCCTTCCGGCATTCCGCACTGGGTCAGCGCCATCGACGGCGCCCAGCTCATCTATCTTGTCGTCAAGATCAAAGCGCCGGCACGAGCGAGATGACGAGCGGAGAACGTGGCGCGTGACGCTCTTGTGCGAGAGCTTAAAGACCTAGTGTTGCGCCCATGTCGATTCGGTCATGTTCCAGCCGGCAGCGCCCTTTTGCAAAGTCACGGTCCAGACGGCGGATTCGACGACTCTCTTTTCCTTTTCCTTGTCGGTGAATTTTGCCGGAAGCACGACATGGGCGCGATCTCCGGTCACAGTGAGGTGCCACGGCTTGCCATATGTGAGGACCCCATTGGTCGAGCCGATCTGCTTGTTGTTGGCGTCATTGGCATTCCACCAGTCGGAACACGCCGTCGCTCCCTGCCAGACAAAAGGTTCAAATTCGTCCACGATGACTGCCTGGGGAGCGCACGACGCCGTGAAAGCCTTCATGTCTCCCTTGTTCTGGCTATCGGCCAGTTTTTTCACGCTCGCCAGCACATCCGCCTTGTCAGATGCGAGAGCCGGCGTTCCAACCAGTGGTGCGACAGTTGCTGCAATGGCCAACGCCATTATCGTGGTGCGCATGATCAGTTCCTTTCCGGGCCCATCGCGGAGTTCGATCTAAGCGCGCCCATCGAACGTTGTCTGTCAGCCGCCGCCTGTCAGCTCCAATCCGACATCGCGCCAACGCTGGCCGTCTCACTGCTATCTTTGGGATGCATCAAGCTTTCGGGGTTGCTACCCGGTATCACCGAGACCTGAGTCGGCCTCGACCTTCGACGGGCTCAGGATGGGGCCCTCATGATGAGCTTGTCGAACCATGAGGCTGACGGCACGCAACACGTTTCTGCGATTCCCGATGCTACGCTGCCGCCGCGCGCGGATCGTAGTTGAGAATCGGCGCGAGCCAGCGTTCCACTTCCTTCACGCTCCAATGCTTGCGCCGCGCGTAATCTTCCACCTGGTCGCGCTCGATCTTGCCGATGCCGAAATAGCGGCTTTCCGGATGTGAGAAATAGAGCCCGGAAACGGAGGATGCGGGCCACATGGCGAAGCTTTCGGTGAGCTTCACGCCGATGCGCTTCTCGGCGTCGAGCAGCACAAACAGCATGTCTTTTTCCGTGTGGTCGGGCTGGGCGGGATAGCCCGGCGCCGGCCGGATTCCCCGGTAGGCTTCGGCGATCAATTCCTCGCCGGTGAGATTCTCGTCCGGTGCATAGGCCCAGAACTCCCGGCGGACGCGCGCGTGCAACCGTTCCGCAAAGGCCTCGGCCAGACGGTCGGCGAGCGCGCGCAGAAGAATGGCGCTGTAATCGTCCTTGTCGGCTTCGAAGCGCTTGATGTGCGCCTCCTCGCCATGCCCCGTGGTGACGACGAAGCCGCCGAGATAGTCGGCCACGCCGCTCCCGCGCGGCGCGACAAAATCGGCGAGCGCAAGGTTGGGCTTGTTGGACTCGCGCGACATCTGCTGGCGCAGTGTGTGGAACACGGTGGGCGGCGCATCGGGCGATTCGCTGTCGTAAAGCGCGATGTCCTCAGCGTCCGCGTTTGCGGGCCAGAAACCGATCACCGCCCGTGCGCTCAGCCAGCGCTCGCGCACGATCTTTTCGAGCATGGCCTGCGCGTCGGCGAACAGGCCACGCGCTGCTTCTCCGGCGGCCGGGTCGTCCAGAATCGACGGATACGGGCCGACCAGCTCCCAGGTCCGGAAGAATGGTGTCCAGTCGATATAGGGCACGAGTTCGGCGAGATCGTAAGATTGGAATTCGCGCAAGCCGAGGAAACGCGGCTTCGGTGGCGCATAGCTCGACCAATCGAATTTCGGGCGGTTGGCGCGCGCGGCCCGGAGCGAAAGCCTGCGCCCGGGCGCGCGGCTCGCGCCCGCGTGGCGCTCGGCAATCTCCGCATATTCGCGGCGCACATTGGCGGCATAGGGCACGCGTGTCGCGGTGCCGATGAGCTGCGCCGCGACGCCCACCGCCCGCGAGGCGTCGACGACGTGAACCGTCTGGCCGCGCCGGTAGTTGGGATCAATCTTCACCGCGGTGTGCACGCGGCTCGTGGTGGCGCCGCCGATCAGGAGCGGAATGTCGAAACCCTGCCGCTCCATCTCCGCCGCCACATGGCACATCTCGTCGAGCGACGGGGTAATCAGTCCGGAAAGTCCGATCAGATTGGCGCCCCTCTCGCGCGCGGTGTCGAGAATCTTCTGCGCCGGCGTCATGACGCCGAGGTCGATCACCTCGTAGCCGTTGCACTGCAGGACCACGCCGACGATGTTCTTGCCGATGTCGTGCACGTCGCCCTTCACGGTCGCCATGACGATGCGGCCGGTGGGCTCGCGCATCGAGGCGCTTTCCAGCTCCATGAACGGGATGAGATGGCCGACCGCTTTCTTCATCACGCGGGCGGACTTCACTACCTGCGGCAGGAACATTTTCCCCGCGCCGAACAGATCGCCGACGATATTCATGCCGCCCATCAGCGGACCTTCGATGACGTCGAGCGGCCGCACCGATTTGAGGCGCGCCTCCTCCGTATCGTCGATGATGAAATCGGCGATGCCGTGCACAAGCGCATAGGAGATTCGATCGTCCACGGCAGCCTGGCGCCAGGCGAGCGTCGTCTCCTCGCGGGCGCCTCCTGAATCGTTCTTGAAGCGTTGCGCGAGATCCAGCAACCGCTCCGTCGCGTCCGGGCGGCGATTGAGAATCACGTCTTCCACGCCTTCCCGCAGCTCGAGCGGAATGTCCTCGTAGACCGTGAGCTGTCCGGCGTTGACGATGCCCATATCCATGCCGGCCTGGATCGCGTGATAGAGAAAGACCGAATGCATCGCCTGCCGGACCGTCTCATTGCCGCGAAACGAAAAGGAGACGTTGGAAAGTCCGCCCGACACATGCGTATAGGGCAACCCCGCGCGAATGCGCCGCGCCGCGTCGATATAGCCGCGGGCATAATCATTGTGCTCCTCGATGCCGGTGGCGACAGCGAAGATGTTGGGATCGAAGATGATGTCTTCCGGTGGAAAGCCGACTTTGTTCACCAGGATGTCATGGGCGCGGGCGCAGATGGCATATTTCCGCTCCGCCGTATCCGCCTGGCCCTGTTCGTCGAATGCCATCACCACGACGGCCGCGCCGTAGCGAAGAACCTTCCGCGCGTGTTCGATAAACGGTTCCTCGCCCTCCTTCAGGCTGATGGAATTGACGATGGGCTTGCCCTGCACCACCTTCAGCCCCGCCTCGATGACGCTCCATTTTGACGAATCGATCATCACGGGCACGCGCGCAATGTCGGGTTCGGCCGCCACGAGCGACAGAAAACGCCGCATGGCGGCTTCCGAATCGATCAACCCCTCGTCCATGTTCACATCGATGATCTGCGCGCCGTTCTCGACCTGGCTGCGCGCCACTTCGAGCGCGGCGTCGTAATCATCGGCCGCTATCAGCTTGCGGAATTTTGCTGAGCCGGTGATGTTGGTCCGCTCGCCGATATTGACGAAATTCGTTTGCGGCGTGAGCGTGAACGGCTCGAAGCCGGAGAGGCGCAGGTAGCGCGGCTTTTCGGGAATGACGCGCGGCGTTACCCCGCGAACCGCCTCGGCAAACGCCTTGATATGGGCGGGCGTCGTGCCGCAGCACCCGCCGATGATGTTGACGAGGCCCGAACGCGCAAACTCGCCCATGACGGCCGCCATGCTTTCCGGGCCGTCGTCGTAACGGCCGAACGCGTTGGGCAGGCCCGCATTCGGATGGGCGCTGACAAGCGTGTCGGCGGCCTGGGACAATTCGTCGACATAGGGACGAAGTTCCTTTGCTCCGAGTGCGCAGTTGAGACCCACGGCAAAAGGTCTGGCGTGCCGCACCGAATGCCAGAATGCTTCCGCGGTCTGCCCGGTGAGCATTCGCCCCGAAAGATCCGTGATCGTGCCCGATATCCAGATCGGGAGACGCTCGCCCGCTTCATCGAAGGCTTCCTCGGCGGCGAAGATGGCGGCCTTCGCATTGAGCGTGTCGAACACCGTCTCGATCAGGATGAGATCGGCCCCTCCCGAAATGAGCCCGAGAACGCTGTCGCGATAGGTGTCGCGCAACTCGTCGAAGCTGGTGTTTCTAAAGCCCGGGTCGTTGACGTCGGGCGACAAGGATGCTGTCCGGTTTGTCGGACCGAGCACACCCGCCACCAGTCGGGGACGGCTCGAAGTCGACAACTCGTCGCACACTTCGCGCGCGAGCAGCGCTCCCGCCTCGTTCAATTCGCGAACGAGGTGCGACAGTCCGTAATCAGCCTGCGAGACCGATGTCGAATTGAACGTGTTGGTTTCGATGATGTCGGCGCCCGCGGCAAGGTAGTCGTGGGTGATTTCCCGAATGATCTCTGGCTTCGTGAGCGTCAGAAGATCGTTATTACCCTTGAGGTCGCTGCCATGCCCGCCGAAGCGCGCACCACGGAAATCGGATTCGCTTAAGCCGAAGCCCTGAATCATCACACCCCAGGCGCCGTCGAGCAGCAAAATCCGCTCGCGGGCCTCCTTCATCAGCCAGGCAATGCGCGATGCGCGATCAAAGCTCATGCTGCGCACTCCCGGGTCGCTTGCTGCTCCTTGATCCCAAGCAGACGGCAGGCGGCATAGGTGAGGTTCGCCTGATTCAGCGTGTAGAAATGAAACTGTTCGAATCCCTCCCGGCGGAGTTGTTCGACCTGCTCGGCAAGCACTGCTGCCGCGATCGCCTTGCGGCTTTCAGGATCGTCATCCAGACCGTCATAGAGTTGCGCAAGCCAATCGGGAATTGCGGATCCGCATCGCGCCGCCATGCGCATGACGCCCGTGAAATTCGTGCTCGGCATCAGCCCCGGTACCAGCGGAACGGTAACGCCCCTCGCGCATGCCCGATCCCGGAAGCGCACGATGGCCGCTATGTCGAAGGAGAATTGCCCGATTGCGCGCACGGCTCCAGCCTCGACCTTGGCCTTGAGCAGATCGATATCGTCATCCAGCGCGCGCGAATCGGGATGGCGCTCGGGATAGGTGCCGACGCTGATTTCAAAAGGCGCGATGCGGCCTATCGCTGCAACAAGATCCGGCGTTGAACCATAACCGCGCGGGTGCGCAGTGTAGGGTGAACTCAAATCCGGCATGTCACCGCGAAGTGCCACGATGTGGCGCACTCCGGCTTGCCAGTATTGCCGCACGACGTCGTCAACCTCTTCGCAGGTTGCGGCGACGCAGGTGAGATGGGCGGCCGGCGCGAGCCCTGTTTCTTCGACGATGCGCTTGACGGTGGCGTGCGTGCGGTCGCGGGTGGAACCGCCTGCGCCATAGGTGACGGACACGAATGCAGGTGCAAGCGGCTCGAGCCGGCGAATAGCGTGCCAGAGCTGCTCTTCCATCGCGGCGGTCTTCGGCGGGAAGAATTCGAATGAAACCTTGAGCGGGGACGGGTCCGCAGACAGCCGCTTGATGCTCATGCGGCCTCCCTGGCGCGCTTGCCGACAGGCAAAGCAGCCATCGCACCGAGCCAAAGTTTGACAGTGAGATTTTCGCCGCGGCCTCGCGCCGGGTCGGCATCGATGGATTCCGCGGCGAGCGGTTTGAGACCCGCGGCTACGAACCAGCTCCGCACCTCCTCGTCGGCGAAGCCGAGCCGGCGATGCGCAAGCTCGCTGCGGCAGAACTCGAGCTCGTGCGGCGCAAAATCGACAATCAAGACTTTCCCCTGCGGCTTCAGCACGCGCGCCGCTTCGACAACAGCAGCCTGGGGATCCTCCAGATAGTGCAGCACCTGATGGAATATCGCGACATCGAACCCCTGCGTCGCGCTGCCTGCAGAAAATGGAAGATGCCGGATGTCCGCCAGGCGGACCTGGCAATGCTGGATTCCTGCGCGCTCGAGACGGTCGCGTGCGATAGCGAGCATGTCGGGGCTTGCATCAATACCGGTTCCACGGCCGATGCGGGACGCGAGGAGCTCGAGCATGCGGCCCGTGCCGGTTCCCGCGTCCAGAACCTCGACTCGCGGCAATTTATCCATCAGCCGGAGAATGGCAGCTTCAACTTCCTGCTCCGGCGCATGCAGCGAGCGGACGCGCTGCCAATCCGCTGCGTTCGCCCTGAAGAAGGCAGCAGCCGCTGCTTCCCTGGCCTGACGCACGGCGGCGAGTCTGCGACGATCCGCTTCGAACGCCTCGCCATCTCCCGAAGACAGTGCCGCCATCATGTCCGCAAATTGGGCGGGGTCGCCGCGCTCGGCAGACCGATAGAAAACCCAGCTGCCCTCCTTGAATCGCTGCAGCAGGCTCGCATCGCACAGCAGTTTCAGATGGCGCGAAACGCGCGGCTGGCTCTGGCCCAGGATCTGCGTCAGCTCGGAAACCGTGAGCTCCGCTTCGCGCAGCAGCAGAAGGATACGCAGCCGGCTCGGGTCGCCTGCCGCCCGAAGCATGGTCAGAAGCTCGTCCATATTGGAACTCTCCTTCAAACATATAAACATATCTTTATGTGCTTATGCAATATTCCTCCGCCGCCTTCTGAGAGCTCGAGCGTCCGCATTGGGATTTCGAAAACACAAGGAATTCAATCAGCTAGGCGGACAGATGCGACCGGGGAAGTCGAGCCTTGAGAAAGGCGATGGGACGAACCACGTCCGGGCGCGTTCTAATTGCCGGTCATCTGCGCAGCCCAGGGCCGTGGGACAATCCACGCCGGAAGACATGCGTTCAATGCGGGTGATAGACGGCCACGAACTTGCCATATACAGCCAAGACGATCTGCATTAACGCCAACAGCTCAAGGATCTTGTTCATGACTCCCACGTCGACTGCGCGCAGTTCTACCCGGCATTTCGGCGCCATCGCCGCGGCGTGGCTGATCGCATTCGGCGCGGTGCTGTTCTCATTGACCGAGACGGCGCACGCCCAAACGGCGGCAGAAAATTACGTTCGCGAAAACGTGCAAAAGGGACTGACCATCCTCAACAATCGCAGCATCCCGGACGCCCAGCGCCGCACCGAGTTCCGCAATTTTCTCACCGGGCTCACTGACCTTCCCCGGATTGCCCTGTTCACACTCGGACCGGCACGAAGAAGCGCGACGCCGGCGCAAATCGACGCGTTCGTCGATGCTTTCCGCAACTACGCCGTGGCCGTCTACGAATCCCGGCTTAAGGCCTATGCAGGACAGACGCTGCGCGTGACGGGTTCCACAGCGCATGGGCCAAACGAGTATATCGTAACGACCACGCTGGTCGATCCGACAGGACGCACGGAAGCGCAGGGCGAACCTATTGAGGTTGATTTTCGCGTCGATTCCTCAAATGGGCGTTTCATCGTCATTGATGCGAGCATAGTCGGAGTGTGGCTTGCGCTCGAGGAACGCGACCAGTTCACCGCTTTCCTGGAGGAAAACAACGGCAACCTGGACGGCTTGACCACGCATCTGAACATGCTGACGAACCGGTTGCGCGGCGGCGGCCCGAGCACGCCGACTCACTGATCCGCAAGGAATCATGCCCTCGCAAAGCGCTTGTATTTGATGCGGTGAGGCTGCTCGGCTTCGATGCCGAGGCGGCGCTTCTTGTCTGCTTCGTAGTCCTGGAAGTTACCCTCGAACCATTCCGCGTGGCTGTCGCCCTCGAAGGCAAGCATATGCGTCGCGACCCGGTCGAGAAACCAGCGATCGTGACTGATGATCATCGCGCAGCCGGCGAAATCTTCCAGTGCGGCCTCAAGCGCACGCAAGGTATCCACATCGAGGTCGTTGGTGGGCTCGTCCAGAAGCAGGAGATTGGCGCCGGACTTCAACATCTTCGCCAGATGCACGCGGTTTCTTTCTCCGCCCGAGATATTGCCAACTTTTTTCTGCTGATCGCCCCCCTTGAAGTTGAAGGCGCCCACATAGGCGCGGCTCTGCACGCTTCGCTTGCCGAGCTCGATGACATCGAGCCCACCTGAAATCTCTTCCCACACGGTTTTTTTTGCATCGAGCGCATCCCGGGACTGGTCGACATAGCCCATCACGACCGTATCGCCGATCCGCAGCGTGCCTTGATCGGGTGTTTCGGCGCCCGTCAGAATCCGGAAGAGCGTCGTCTTGCCCGCTCCATTGGGTCCGATCACGCCGACAATTCCGCCGGGCGGCAGCTGGAATTCGAGATTCTCGAACAGCAGCCGGTCGCCATACGCTTTTCCAAGCTGCGACGCTTCGACGACGAGCGAACCGAGTCGCGGCCCCGCAGGAATGACGATCTGCGCGACACCGGAGCGGTTGTCCTGCGCCTTGGCCAGAAGCTCTTCATAAGCGCGGATGCGGGCTTTCGATTTTGCCTGGCGGGCGCGAGGGCTTGCCTTGATCCACTCGCGCTCGCGCGCCAGCGTGCGCTCGCGTGCTTCTTCGCCCTGACCCTCCGCAAGAAGGCGTTTGTCCTGCATCTCGAGGAAGGACGTGTAGTTGCCCTGGTGCGGGATGCCGCGGCCACGGTCGAGTTCGAGTATCCAGCCTGTTATGTTGTCGAGAAAGTAGCGGTCATGCGTGACCAGAACGACAGTTCCTTTGAACTCGTGCAGCGTGCGTTCGAGCCACGCGACGGATTCGGCGTCGAGATGATTGGTTGGCTCGTCAAGCAACAGAATATCCGGAGCTTCGAGAAGAAGCCGGCACAGGGCGACCCGCCGCTTCTCGCCGCCCGAAAGCGTTGTCACATCGGCGCTGGGATCCGGACAGCGCAGCGAATCCATCGCCATCTCGATCTGGGAATCGAGATCCCACAATCCCTGCGCTTCGATCTTGTCCTGCAGCGACGACATCTCGTCGGCCGTCTCGTCGGAATAATTGGCAGCAATTTCGTTGTACCGGTCCACGAGCCCCTTCTTGTCGGCCACGCCCGCCATGACGTTCCCGAGGACGTCCTTTGAAGGATCAAGCTCGGGTTCCTGCGCGAGGTGTCCAACGCGAATGCCTTCGGCGGCCCACGCTTCGCCGGTGAATTCCGGATCGGTGCCCGCCATGATTCGCAAAAGCGTCGACTTGCCGGAGCCGTTGACTCCGATCACGCCAATCTTTGCGCCCGGCAGGAAGCTCAGCCAGATGTCCTTGAGAACCTGCTTGCCTCCCGGCCATGTCTTGGACAGGCCCTTCATCACATAGACGTATTGCGGACCGGCCATGGCGTGTTCCTCTTGCACTCGCGGAAGGGCGCGGGGTTCTAGCGAAACGCGTCCACCACCGCAAACATCTCCGGCGCCGGTCTATGGCCGTCGGATCGTCGCCGCAGGAAATGACGCTCAGAAATTGATCTTGGCGCGCGATAAAACCGCAACGCCGTTGTTTCCGCTCTGGCCCGCCACATTCATCTGGTAGCCGGCATTGGCCTGCAGCGCGAGAGTGCCGTCCATGAATGATGTCACATAGCCAAGTTCGAAATCCGTCTGCTGAGCTTGACCGCTGAGGAGCGGACGCGTTGCCTCCGCCATCAAGCCGTCGAAGGGATCGGCGATTGACGCCGCGCCAAGATCGATGCCGGAGGAAGCGGCTTCGAGCGGCCTCGAAACGGCGAGGCCAATCGAATCGTCGCCAAACAGCCCATGCTTCGCTATGGCAAGACCATAAGAGCGGTTGTGGAGATCCACCGAAGCAAGAGTGTTCCCGCCGGGACGCAGATCGAGTTGGGTCACAGCCTCATTGTAGGAAAAGGTCGTTATCCACCCACTGCCCAATCCGATGCGGCCCGAGAGTCCGAGTCCGCTCGCGGAAGCGGATTTGGCAATCGAAAGACCGCCGGCAGGCGCCGCAGCGAGAAAATCGTTGCGCTCAACGCTGTGCGCCGCGACGAGACCTATTCCGCCCCATGGTGCAAATTTCCAATTCGCACCCGCGAGCACAGTATTGGCTTCGCGCGGATCATATGCGAGGCCGGTTGACGATTGGGCGGGATAGAGAAGCGGCGCAGCGAGCGCTCCCTGATCGGGATTGAGCATCGAGTCGCCCAGACTGAAGCTCAATCCGTCGCCCACGCCGATTGTGGTTGAGACGTACATTTCGCGGTCGCCGAGCGCGGCATAAGGCGAATTGAGAATCGATGCGAACGGAAACAGCCCGCTGCTGGTGGTGTTCGCGCCACCGCCGGCGAAAGCGGATGGCGCGCCAAAATCAGCATCGTAGCCAAACTCGAACGCAATGTTCGGTGTCAGCCGATCAACAAGCCTGACTGGGCCAAAAAGCGAAGTCGAGCCGAAGGCAGAGGGCGCGCTCTCCAGGTCGATGCCCAACGGCAGATCCGGCGCCGCAGACAATCCTTCCGCATCACCGCCCGGCGTCGTATAGAACCAGCCCGAATTCGAGCCAGCCATTGCGGCGCACGCCAGCTGGCCACCCCAAAGAAGGGTGGCAGCAAAAGCTGCCGCCATGACCGGTGTTGCGCGCACGGATTCCCCGCGGTTCGATGAAGTCGGGTTTTGTTTGCCCGCGCTCCTGTTAATAACTTTACCAGACGGGGCCGCCGCATCCAATGAATTCCTCGCCATTTCTGTGGCGGACGGGCCACAGGTTTTGGCGGGAATCGAACCGTCCTGAAGCCGATTCCGCAGTTCCAGAACCGCACCCAGGCGCAACCGGCGGCCAGCTGTTGGGGAGGCTCACCGGATCCCAGGGACCCGTCGAGGCGCGCGCGAAAGCGAGAACGACAGTCGCATCGCAGAGCGGACCAGACGCTTTGGGCCGGAGTTTGCCAAATCCGGGCTTGCCGTCATGCCCGGAACTATCGCAACGTCCGCACGTTGGAGTTTTCGGCTGTCCGGTTCCGCGATATGCCGTCCAAGGCTGGATTCGCACACAGCATCATGCCGGATCAAATCGACAAGCTTTGCATCGACACGATCCGCACGCTTTCAATGGATGCCGTGGAGAAGGCGAAGTCGGGTCATCCGGGCACGCCGATGGCGCTTGCTCCACTGATTTACACCTTGTGGCAGCGGCATCTTCGTTACGATCCGCAAAATCCCCTCTGGCCTGCCCGCGACAGGTTCGTGCTTTCGGCGGGCCACGCTTCCATGCTCCTCTATTCGACGCTCTTCCTTGCACAGGTGCGCGATGTCGATCCGGATGGCAACGCCACGGGCCGTCCGGCGGTAACGCTGGATGACATCGAACGCTTTCGCCAGCTGGGCAGCAAATGCCCCGGCCATCCTGAATATGGGCACACTACCGGCGTGGAACTGACCACCGGTCCGCTCGGTCAGGGAGTGGGCATGAGCGTCGGATTGGCGATCGCAGCGAAATGGCGCGCGCAACATTTCAACCGCCCCGGTCTCGAATTGTTCGACTATCGAATATGGGCGATCTGCAGCGACGGCGACATGATGGAAGGCGTGTCGAGCGAAGCCGCATCGCTCGCCGGACATCTGCGGCTAGCCAATCTCGTGTGGATCTACGATCAGAACCACATAACCATCGAAGGATCCACCGCGCTTACGTTCGACGAGGACATCGCCACCCGCTTCGAGGCCTATGGCTGGAACGTGCAGCACGTCGCCGATGCCAACGATACCGCTGCGATCGACGAGGCTTTGAGCGTTGCGGCGGCGTCCAAGAGCCAGCCCTCACTCGTCATCCTGCGAAGCCATATCGGCTACGGCGCGCCCAACAAGCAGGACACCAAGGAGGCACATGGAGAAGCACTCGGCGCCGATGAAGTGCGCGCCGCAAAGCGGGCCTATCACTGGCCGGAAGACAAAAGCTTCTTTGTTCCCGACGGTGTGAAGGAACGTTTCGCTGCCGGAGTGGGTAGCCGCGGCGCCAAACTGCATGCCGACTGGGAAGCGCTCGAGCGACGCTACCGGGACGAGCAGCCCGACCTGGCGCGCGAGCTCGACCAGATGCGCACGCATCGGCTGCCCGACGGGTGGGACGCGGGGATTCAGAGCTTTCCCGCTGACGAGAAGGGCGTCGCCACGCGTGACAGCGCCAGCAAGGTGTTGAATGCGATCGCCGCCTCGGTGCCGTGGCTTATGGGAGGCGCCGCCGATCTCGCGCCGTCGACGAAAACACTGATCAGCGGCGCAGGCGATTTCGAGCCGGGCTCATTCGGTGGCCGCAATTTCCATTTTGGAATTCGCGAACATGCGATGGGCACCGTCGTCAACGGACTCACGCTCTCCGGCATACGCGCCTATGGCGCGACGTTCCTCATCTTCAGCGACTATATGCGCGCTGCAATCCGGCTTTCCGCACTGATGCAGATTCCGAGCATCTTCATTTTCACCCACGATTCGATCGGGCTGGGAGAAGATGGTCCCACGCACCAGCCGGTCGAGCAGCTCGTCGGGCTGCGAGCCATTCCGGGCATCGTGGTGCTGAGGCCGTGCGACGCCAACGAAACCGCAGAGAGCTGGCGGGTCATCATGGCGCTTACCAACCGCCCGGCGTGCCTCGTCCTCTCACGACAAAAACTTCCGACGCTGGACCGCGGCAAATATGGACCGGCAAGGGGCGTTGCGCATGGAGCTTATATCCTTGCCGATCCGGACGGCGCCGCGCCGCAGGCGATCATCATCGCCAGCGGCAGCGAGGTGTCTCTGGCAGTTGCGACACAGGAAACCCTGCGCAGCGCCGGGATCCCGGTCCGCGTCGTGTCGATGCCCAGCTGGGAGCTCTTCGAGGCGCAACCCCAGCGCTACCGAGACAGCGTTCTGCCGCCGGATATAAGCGCGCGCGTCTCCGTCGAGGCCGCAAGCACGATCGGATGGGAGCGTTATGTGGGGCGAGACGGCGCCAGAATTGGCATGACGACCTTCGGCGCTTCGGCTCCAGCGGCCGATGTCTATGAACATTTCGGTATTACCGCCGCGGCGGTCGAGGAAGCGGTGCGCGCCGAGATTGCCCGCGCAAGGAGCCAGTCATGAACCGCGTGAGACAGCTCGAGCAGTTCGGCCAATCCGTCTGGCTCGATTTTCTGAGCCGCGAATTTCTCGGGAGCGCGGAATTCCGGCAGCTGCTGGATGAGGATGGACTCAAAGGGATGACGTCCAACCCGTCCATCTTCGAGAAAGCCATAAGCCACGGCACGGAATACGATGCCGACATCAAGCGCTGCGTCTCCGACGGTTGCGGAGTAGGCACCATCTTTCGCCATCTGAGCGTGCGCGACATACAGATCGCGGCAGATGCTTTGCGTCCCGTCTACGACACGAGTCACGGGGTGGATGGCTATATCAGCATCGAGGTCTCGCCATATCTTGCCTATGACACGGCTGCTTCCGTCGCCGAAGCGCGCGCCCTTTGGCGCGAAATCGGCCGGCCGAACCTGATGGTGAAGATTCCGGGCACCCGCGAAGGCCTTCCGGCGATTCGCACGCTCATCGGCGAAGGCATCAATGTCAACATCACGCTTCTGTTCGCACGCAGCCGGTATGAGGAGGTTGTCGAAGCCTTTCTGGCAGGCCTCGAGACGCTCTCGCGCAACAGCCGGCTCGACTCGATTGCGAGCGTTGCAAGCTTTTTCGTCAGCCGAATCGATTCGAAGGTCGACGGCGAGCTGGAAAACGTGCTCGCACACGACGGCGGAGCACGCAGCAGCGTCGAATCATTGCTGGGCAAAGCGGCAATTGCCAACGCCAAACTCGCCTATCAGTATTTCAAACAGGTCTTCACCGGCGAACGGTGGGCGAAGCTGGCAGCGAAGGGTGCGAGGCCGCAACGCCTTCTCTGGGCTTCAACCAGCACCAAGAACAAATCGTATCCCGACACCATCTACATCGACGCACTCATCGGGCGCGACACGGTGAACACGATTCCGCTCGAAACGCTGAGTGCGTTTCGCGATCACGGCCACCCGACCGCCTCTCTGGACGCCGGAGTGGAGGAAGCACGCACCGTGCTCGCGCGTCTGCAAACCGTCAACGTCTCGCTTGACAGGATAACCGACGAGTTGGTGACCGAAGGGGTCGAGAAATTTGCCGAAGCGGCAGACGCGCTTTACGCGGCCCTGTCCGAAAAGCGCGCCACGATTCTCAACGGAAGGCTATTGCGTTTCACGGCCTCCCTGGGCGATGCCCAGAACGCCGTAGATTCCGAACTCGCGCTCTGGACGCGCGAAGGAAAAATTCGCCGTCTGTGGGCGCATGACAAATCGTTATGGACGGGCGCCGACGAGGATCGCTGGCTCGGCTGGCTCGAGATCGCGCGGCACGAAGCCGCCAATCGGGCGCCGCTCGACGCACTGGCGCAGAAAAGTGAGGGCGCGCACCTCGGTCAGGTTGTCCTGCTCGGGATGGGAGGATCGAGCCTGGGGGCCCAGGTCCTTGGCGACACTTTCGGTCATCGGCAGGGTTGGCCGCATCTGACAGTTCTGGATTCAACGGATCCCGACCAGATCCGCGCGGTCGAGCGCGCACTGTCTCCCGGGGACGCATATTTCCTGGTCAGTTCGAAATCGGGCACCACGCTCGAGCCAAACATCCTTCAGGACCACTTTCTTCGCTTGACGAGCGATACCGCATCGAACGGATCCGCTGCAAAGCACTTCATTGCCATTACCGATCCGGGCACCCCATTGGACGAATCGGCGCGGCGCAATGGATTTCTGCACGTCTTTCATGGCGATCCCGCAATTGGCGGACGATTCTCCGTGCTGTCGAAATTCGGCCTTGTACCCGCCGCCCTGATCGGTCTCGACATCAAGCGTCTCCTCGCAGACGCCGCGCGCATGACGCAGAGCTGCGAGGCCCTCGTTCCGCCTTCGGCCAATCCGGGAGTTCGCCTCGGTGTGGCGCTGGGCGTTCTCGCCCGGGATTTCAAGCGCGACAAGATTACGATCGTCGCATCACGCTCAATCGCCAGCATGGGCGCATGGCTGGAGCAATTGCTCGCCGAATCCACCGGAAAGCAGGGCAAAGGTCTTGTTCCGATCGATGGTGAAATCCTGAGCGGGCCGGAATCCTACGGCGCCGACCGGGTTTTCGTTTATCTTCATCTGTCGGGCGACGACGATTGCGGCACGCTGCTGCAGGACCTGCAGGACCGCGGCCACCCCGTCTTGCGCCTCGCGATCGAAGACACGTATCAAATCGCGCAGCTATTCATTGTCTGGGAGATGGCGGTCGCCGTTGCGGGCGCCGTACTCTCGATCAATCCTTTCGATCAGCCCGATGTCGAGGCGAGCAAGCAGCGCACGCGTCAATTGACCGATCGCATCGAGCACGCCGAATCCGCTCGACCGGCGCGGCCGGATTTTGTGCATGACGGCGTTGCGGTCTACGCGGACACGCTGTGCAGGGACGAGATTTCCCGGGCGCGGTCTCTCGCCGACTGTCTTCGAATCCATCTCGCGCGCGTTCGGGCGAATGACTACTTCGCGCTCCTCGCCTATATGCAGCGCTCACCGCAGCATGAGAAAACGTTGCAGGCCATTCGGATGAAGGTGCGCGACCGAAAACACGTCGCGACGTGTCTGGGATTTGGACCGCGCTACCTTCATTCCACCGGACAGGCCTACAAGGGAGGCCCCAACAGCGGCGTCTTTCTCACTCTCACCTGCGACCATTCGGACGAGATGCCGATCGAGAACCGCAATTTGACCTTCGGCGCCGTCGAACTGGCGCAGGCGCAGGGCGACTTTGAGGTCCTCAACGAACGTGGCCGCCGCGCCATCCGCCTGCATCTGCATGATCTTCCGGGCGGCCTTGATGCGCTCGGCAAGGCCATGGAACAGGCGCTGGCGTAGGAGACGACATGCAGATCGCCATGATCGGACTGGGACGGATGGGCGGCAACATCGCCCATCGCCTGATCGACCACGGTCATGACGTCGTTGTGTTTGATCGCGACGTGCAGGCGATAGAGCGCCTGGAGAAGCTCCACGCCAGAGGAGCCCGCGTGCTCTCCGATCTTGCGTCGCTGCTTGCCCCGCCACGTGCCGCATGGGTGATGCTGCCGGCAGGAGAGCCCACCGAAGACACCGTTACGGCGCTCTCGGAACTTTTTCAAAGTGGAGACACGATCATTGATGGGGGCAACAGCTTCTATCGCGACGATATAAGGCGTGCAAAAAAACTTGCGCCAAAAGGCATCCACTATGTCGACGTCGGTACTTCGGGCGGAATCTGGGGTGCCGAACGCGGCTACTGCATGATGATCGGGGGCGAGAAAGACGTGATTGATCGTCTCGATCCCGTGTTTGGAGATCTCGCGCCCGGTTCAGGCGATATTTCCCGAACGCCCAAACGCGAAGGCCGCGATCCGCGCCCGGAGAAGGGATATCTGCATGCTGGGCCCGCAGGCGCCGGACACTTCGTCAAGATGATCCACAATGGGATTGAGTACGGACTCATGCAGGCCTATGCGGAGGGATTCGCGATCCTGCGCGGCAAGGGAGGTGAATTCCTTCCCGAAGCGGACCGTTACGAGCTGGATCTCGCTGACATAGCCGAAGTATGGCGGCGCGGCAGCGTCATCTCCTCCTGGTTGCTCGATCTGGCGTCGATGGCGCTCGCCGAAAGCCCGCAGCTCGCCGAGTTCAGCGGGTTCGTCGACGATTCCGGCGAGGGCCGGTGGACAATCAACGCAGCGATCGAAGAAGCGGTGCCGGCGCAGGTGCTCACCGCCGCGCTGTTTGCCCGCTTCCGCTCGCGCGTTCAGCACGGATTTGGTGACAAGCTGCTTTCTGCGTTGCGCGCCAGGTTCGGCGGACATGTGGAGGGACAATTGGAGAAGAACGCGGCACCGCGCGCGGACGCAAAATCGTGAATCGCGGTTGCGCACCGCCCTGCGCGATGGTGATCTTTGGCGCGAGTGGCGACCTCACCAAACGTCTGGTTGTTCCGGCGCTCTACAATCTCTCGAGGTCGGGTTTGCTGCCTGAGCGCTTCGCGCTCCTTGGTGTCGACCATAACGAAGCGGATGCCGCCAAGTGGCGCACGGATCTTCGCAGCTTTCTTGACAGCCAGGTCAAGGGGGGTGGCGGCGAGTTCGAAGCCGGCGAGATCGACGCCACATCGTGGGACAGGCTTGGCGCCTCGATGTCTTACGTTTCTGGCGACTTCACGCAGGCCGGCACGTTCGAGCGCCTCAAGTCAGAGCTGGAACTGCTTGACCGCCAAAACCAGTTGAATGGCTGCGTTCTCTTCTACCTTGCGGTCCCCGACCGGTTTTTTGGTCCGATCGTGGATGCGCTCGACCGCGCGCAACTAACCGGGGAGTCCCGGGGGTGGAGACGCGTGGTGATCGAAAAGCCTTTCGGTCACGACCTTGAATCGGCGAAGGCACTCAATGCAGATTTGCTGAAGCATCTGCGCGAGAACCAGATCTTCCGCATCGATCACTTCCTTGGCAAGGAAACGGTGCAGAACATCATGGCGCTCCGATTCGCGAATGGACTCTTCGAGCCCATCTGGAATCGCGACCGCATCGATCACGTGCAGATCACCGTCGCCGAAACGATCGGCATCGAGGAGCGCGGACGTTTCTATGAAGCGACCGGCGCATTGCGCGACATGGTGCCCAATCATCTCTTTCAGCTTGTCGCGATGACGGCGATGGAGCCGCCGGCGTCCTTCGACGCTGACGCCGTGCGCACGAAGAAGGCCGAAGTCTTCCGGGCCGTCCAGCCGCTTGCTCAAACAGACGCTGTCCGCGGCCAATACGGACGCGGCACCATCGGTGGCGAGAGCGTTCGCGCTTATCGCGAAGAGGACAACGTAGATTCCGGGTCATCGGTCGAGACCTACGTCGCCCTGAAACTTTGCATCGACAATTGGCGCTGGGCCGGCGTGCCGTTCTATCTGCGCACGGGAAAGCGCCTGCCAGGGCGTTCGACGGAGGTCGCGATTCGGTTCAAGGATGCCCCATTCATGCTGTTCCGCGACACGCCGGTGGACGCTCTCCACGACAATTGGCTGATCCTGCAAATCCAGCCGGATGAAGGGATCCGTCTCAGGTTCAGCGCCAAACGTCCGGGTCCGGAAATGGTGCTCGAAAGCGTTGCGATGGATTTTCGCTACTCAGACTGGTTCAAGCAGGCGCCGGCGGTGGGCTATGAGACATTGCTCTACGATTGCATGGAGGGTGACGCCACGCTCTTTCAGCGTGCCGATCAGGTCGAGGCGTCATGGCAAGCGGTGGACCCGCTGATCAAGGCGTGGAAGGCACCACCTCAGGAAGAATTCCCCAACTATCTGTCGGGCAGTGCCGGACCGCGGGCTGCAGAGGAATTGATCGCGCGCGACGGACGTGCGTGGCGCGCCATTCGCTAGGGAAGCAATCATGCCTCCATCATCCCTGCGCATCCGGACCCAAGTCTTCGACAACGCGCACGAAGTGGCAAGAAACGCCGCAGAATGGTTCACACGGACTGTGAACGCGGCTTCCGGTTCCGTACGCGTCGCGGTTTCCGGCGGTTCGACACCGAAAGAACTCTACACTCTTCTGGGCCAGGAGCCGTATCTTGGGCGAATCCCGTGGCAACGCCTCGAACTCTTCTGGGGCGACGAGCGGTTCGTGTCACCGGACGATCCCGCCAGCAACTACGGAATGGTTCGGGACACTTTGCTGTCTCACGCACCCATTGCCGGAGATCACGTGCATCCCATGCCCACAGATGGCACGCCAGCGGACGCGGCGGAGCGCTACGAAACCCAGCTGAAGCGGATCTACGGTGCCGACAAATTCGATCCTGCCCGTCCGTTGTTCGAAATCGTGTTTCTGGGGCTGGGAAGCGACGGACACACAGCTTCCCTGCTGCCGGGACAACCCGTACTCGACGAGCGGGAACACTGGGTCGCGGCGGTGACTGAGGGGCGATCGGAGCCGCGCATCACACTCACCTATCCGGCAATCGAGTCGAGCAGCACAATCGCGTTTCTCGTGACCGGCGCGGACAAGGCATCCGCGGTAAGCGCAACGCGCAAGGGGGACCAAAATCTTCCAGCTGCGCGCATCAATCCGCGCGGCGAGATTCTCTGGTTCCTGGACCGGGCAGCTTCTGCCGGGGGCTGACGCGCGGATGGCCGGACGCATCGAAGACTACGCGCTGATAGGTGACATGCGGACAGCGGCGTTGGTTGGTCGCGACGGCTCCATTGACTGGCTTTGTCTGCCTCGCTTCGATTCGCCCGCCTGTTTCGCAGCATTGCTGGGAAATTCCGATCACGGACGGTGGCAGATCGCTCCTGTTGAAGATGCGAAAGTGACGCGGCGCTACCGCGAAGGCACCTTGATCCTTGAAACGCGATTCAAGACGCCCAGGGGCGAAGCGATGCTGATCGACTTCATGCCTACCGGGAGCGAACACACCTGTATCGTGAGACTCGCGGTAGGCATTGCGGGCACAGTCAAACTGCACACCGATCTCGTCATACGCTTCGACTACGGGATCACCGTCCCCTGGGTCAGCCGCACCGACGAACGCACGCTGACGGCGGTCGCCGGGCCCAATCTTCTCATGCTGCGCACTCCAACCCCGCTCCATGGTGAAGACATGCGCACGAAAGGCGAATTCATAGTGCGCGAAGGCGAGACAATCCCGTTCGTGCTTACGTATTCGCCTTCGCATCTCGCATTGCCGTTATCGCTCAGCATCGAGACAACTCTTGCCGAAACTACCAAGTATTGGACGTCATGGTCGGACCGATGCCAGTTCAAGGGACGCTGGGCGCGCGGTATTCAACGATCCCTGATCGCGCTCAAGGCGCTGAGTTACCAGCCGACGGGCGGAATCGTCGCCGCCGTGACCACTTCGCTTCCCGAGCAGATCGGTGGCCCACGCAATTGGGACTACCGTTATTGCTGGCTGAGGGACGCAACATTCACGCTGCTCGCCTTCATGAATGCCGGTTATATGGAAGAAGCAATCGCGTGGCAAAACTGGCTCGCCCGTGCGATTGCCGGCAGTCCCGAACAGATCCAGACGCTGTATGGGGTCGCGGGAGAGCGCCGGCTCGACGAGTGGCAGCTTCCATGGCTGCCCGGCTACGAAAATTCCGCGCCGGTGCGCGTCGGCAACGCCGCAGCGCTGCAGCTTCAACTCGACATATATGGCGAGATGACAGATGCGATGACTCAGGCGCAAAAGGGTGGCTTGCCGACTCCGCCGCGCCGTAGCGAGTTGCGCCGCGCAGTCTTGAGCCATCTCGAGCAATTGTGGCGAGAGCCGGATGAAGGCATCTGGGAAATCCGCGGGCAGCGGCAGCATTTCACCTATTCCAAGGTGATGACGTGGGTTGCCTTCGACAGGGCCTCCCGGAACGGCGGCGACAGCAAGCGGCAGCTTGGTCGCTGGAAGCGTATCGCCGACACGATACGCCGCGAAGTTCTGCACGAGGGCGTCGATGCGAAGCGCAACTGCTTCGTGCAGTCTTACGGTTCCGAATTGCTCGACGCCAGCCTTCTCCTGCTGCCAATCGTCGGGTTCGTCTCCGCGCGGGATCCGCGCATGAAGAACACAATTCGCGAAATCGAGCGGCGCCTCGTCTTTCGCGGGCTCGTGCTTCGCTACGAAACGGCAAGCGGTATCGACGGTCTTCCTCCCGGGGAGGGCGCCTTTCTCGCCTGCAGCTTCTGGCTCGTGGACAATTACATCCTGCAGGGCCGCCGGCGCGACGCAGAACGGCTCTATGCGAAACTGGTCAGGATCGCGAACGATGTCGGCCTCCTTGCGGAAGAATACGATCCCCGAGCAGGACGCATGCTCGGCAATTTTCCACAGGCGTTTTCACATGTGGCGCTCGTCAATTCCGGTATGAACCTTCTGCACGCGGCCCCGCTCAGACGCAGTGTGCGCGGGCGCGGACGTGTTGTCCGACACGGACAATGAACCCTGCCGGACAGTGCACAAACGGGTGCGTTCGCGCGACAGAGTTCCCCATTCCGTCAATCGATGCCCACAACTCCGATCAGATGCCTGCAACACTGTGGATGACGAAGCGGTGGAGAGTTGGCCCGTGAAACGAAAGAGCGGTGTTGCGGACGACAAGCCTGATGAGGACGGCGCTCAGGGAACGATTTCGCGGAAGTTACTCTCGCTGACAGGCGACGCGTTCCTGCTGGACGTGGACGGCACGATTCTCGATATCGCGGTCTCTCCCGAAGACGTGCGCGTCCCGCCCTCGCTTCATCGCACGCTCGCGCTTCTCATCGCCAGGTCCGGAGGAGGCGTGGCCCTCGTCAGCGGGCGCGAAATTGCCGCTCTGGATCGACTCTTCGGCCCGCTTGCGCTCGCAGTTGTCGGGTGCCACGGAGCGGAATGGCGTCCCGAACCCGCGGGGCCGATCGTTGCGCGCGCTCAGCCGCTGTCCGATGACATCAGGCGCAGCCTGCTGAACCTGGCCGCCGCCGAGCCGCGAATTCGCGTCGAAGACAAGCGCTATACGATCGCGTTTCACTATCGGCACGCACCCGATCGCGGAGCGGCACTGGAAGAGCGGCTGCGCCGGTATCTTGCGCCCCACTCAGGCGAGCTTCGGCTGATGCGCGGCAAATCCGTCGTGGAAGTAAAACCCCTGAGCTTTGACAAGGGCGAGGCGATCGAGGCCCTCATGCAGCTTCCGGTCTTCGCAGGACGCCGCCCCGTGTTCTTTGGCGACGATACGACCGACGAAGATGCGTTTGCCGCCGTGCACGAGCTGCACGGGGTCGGCATCTCCGTCGGCCGGAACATGGCGGACGCCGAGTTGATGGTCCCAACACCAAGAGTGGTGCGGCTCTCGCTTGCGCGCCTGGTGGGCTGTGACACAGAAAGAGTCGAGTAAACGCTGCTCGGAGTCACGGTCGTCAGGGGGGCCGGGCCCCCTGCCGCTTGTCTGGCCGCCTTCGGAACTCCCGCGCCCGGGAGACGTTGTGGAATGAGCGGCGATGCGCCCGTCGCGAACCCGGGAGGCTCGCTGTTGGCTCGCGTCTTCATAATCTCCAATCGTGTCGGTATTCCCAATTCGGCCCGTGGCGTACACGCCGGCGGCCTGGAAGTTGCGCTACGCGCGACACTCAAACGTCATTCCTGCGTCTGGCTTGGCTGGAGTGGCGCGGTAAAGGAGGCCGGAAAGATTGAAACCCGGACGGTGAGCCAGGCCGGAAACCGCTTCATCGTGACCGACCTGAGCGAGGAGGATTTCCAGGAATACTATAACGGCTTCGCCAATCGCGTGTTGTGGCCCATCTTCCATTATCGCCTCGATCTGGCGGAGTTTTCGCGCCGCGATCTGAGCGGCTATCTGCGCGTGAACGAGCATTTTGCGGATCAACTGGATATGGTGCTCGAGCCCGACGATATTGTCTGGGTCCACGACTATCATCTCATCCCTCTCGCCAAGGCGCTGCGCCGTCGCGGGCGCGAGAATCGCGTCGGCTTTTTCCTGCACATCCCGCTACCGCCCCCCGAAGTGCTTACGGCCATGCCCAATCACGAGGGACTGATTCCGGCGCTTACCGAGTATGATCTCGTCGGCTTCCAGACCGATGGCGACGCGGCGAATTTTGCGCGGTATCTCGCAAACGAATGCGGCATGCCTGCCCATATCCAGCGCAGCTTCGAGGGCGGGAAACGCGTGATGCGCATTGGAACGTTTCCCGTCGGCATCGACGCGCGAACGTTCAATCGGTGCGCCCGCCGCGCCGTGCGCTCCTCTTTTGTGCGCCGCGTCCTGGACAGCGTTCGCGGCGCCATCATCCTTGGCGTCGACCGACTCGACTATTCGAAGGGCCTCGCACTTCGGCTGGATGCCTTCGAGCGATTTCTGATCGGCAATCCGCAGTTCCGCGGCGAAGTGACTTACATGCAGATCACGCCGAAGAGCCGGTCGGACATTCCTGAATATGTCGACATGGAACGGTCCATCGACACGGCGGCGGGGCGCATCAACGGGACATATGGCGATGTCTCATGGACGCCGGTCCGTTACACGAACCGTCCCTACAGCCGTACAGCACTTTCAGGCCTGTATCGCGCCGCGCGCGTTGGGCTCGTAACGCCTCTCCGCGACGGAATGAATCTGGTGGCCAAGGAGTATGTCGCAGCGCAGGATGCCGAAAATCCGGGCGTGCTCGTCCTGTCCCGATTTGCGGGGGCCGCGGCCGAATTCGGCACTGCCGCCCTGCTGGTCAATCCCTATGATCCCGAGGCGGTGGGTTCTGCAATCTCGCGCGCACTCGCCATGCCGCGCGAAGAGCGCGTTTCCCGTCATGCCAAACTGTGGGAGGCCCTTCTACGCAATGACATTTCCATGTGGGGCGATCGTTTCCTCGCGACGCTTAGCGAGTCCCGGGACGAGACTCCGCGGCATTCCCGCAGGGATGCGGCTACCGGATTCACGTCTCACACAAATGGCGGCAGCTGGGACAAGGGCGCCGCAATCTCCTCCAATGGACGGCCCTCCGCTGCGATGCCGAGTGCCAGCTCTGTCGCGGCCGCCGCCAGCATGAGTGCGCCACCGAGGAGATAGCCGAGCAGCACCTCGCTGCGCGAGCCAGTCTCGATGAGGGCGCCAAGCAAGGCCGGCGCTGCGATTCCTCCGATTGCCGTTCCGGCCGCGTAAAAGAGCGCGATGGCAAGCGCCCGCATTTCCAGCGGAAAACTCTCGCCAACAGTCAGATATGCGCCGCTCGCCGCGGCCGAAGCGAAAAAGAACGTGACTGTCCAGCCCAGCGTCTGCTGGACCGCATCGAGGGCCCCGGCCCGAAAAAGAAATCCGAGAACAATGATCAGCACGCCCGCCAGCGCATAGGTCACCGCGATCATGAACTTCCGGCCGACCGTGTCGAAGAGCGCACCCAGCAGAAGCGGACCCAGAAAGTTTCCGAGAGCGAAGGGCAGAATGAACCAGCCAACCGCGTTGGGTGCGACGCCTTCGAAGCGGGTGAGGACGAGGCCATAGGTAAAGAAAATTGCGTTGTAGAAGAATGCCTGGGTCGCCATCAGCACGAGGCCGAGCACCACGCGCGTGGGATAGCGATGAAGCAGGACGCGCGCCACCTCGGCAAGCGTGAGACGGTAGCTCTGGCTCATTTTCAGGCGCCGAATTGGCGAGATGTCGGGAAGCGAACCACCCACTTCGACGACGCGACGCTCGAATTCATCGACAATGCGCGCGGCTTCCGGCTCGCGGTCGTGAACGATCAGCCAGCGCGGACTCTCCGGAACAAACCGGCGCAGCCAGATCACGACCAGCGCCAACGCACCGCCCACGACAAATGCAAGTCGCCAGCCGATTTCAGGATTGAAAAAATGAGGATCGAGAACCACCAGCGAACCGACGGCGCCGAGCGCGGCGCCGATCCAGAAACTGCCGTTGACGATGAGGTCCGTCATGCCGCGCCTCCGCGCTGGCACGAATTCCTGGATGGCAGAATTTATGGCTGCATATTCGCCGCCGATACCTGCCCCGGTCGCGCAGCGAAAGAGGGCAAACGACCACGCATTCCATGACAGGCCGGTCAAGATCGTCGCGACCAGATAGAGGCCGACGGTCGCCGTGAAGAGACGCTTGCGCCCGAAACTGTCCGTCATGCCGCCGAAACAGAGCGCCCCAAGGACAGCGCCGGCGAGATAAGCGCTTGCCGCCAGGCCAATTTCGCTGGCGCTCAAATGCAGCCCGTGCGCCCCGCCGATTGCGCCCGAGAGCGAGCCTACGAGCGTCACCTCGAGCCCGTCGAGCACCCAGCTCACGCCAAGCGCGATGACAATGAGCGAGTGAATCCTTGTCCAGGGGAGCCGATCGAGACGAGCGGGTATATCGGTGTGAAGGACGGCCAGAGCGTCCGCACCCGCAGAGGCTCCGGTCGAATGAGTCGCAGCCCGGCTAGGCGGGAGCGTGGCAAACGCTCGAAAGCGTTTTTCCGGCCTTGGCCGGATTGTGCTTGAGCGCGATATCGCCCAGCGACACCACGCCAACCAGTCGCTTGTTGCGGTCTACAATGGGGAGCCTGCGGATTTTCTCGCGGCTCATGCTTTCAGCCGCCTTGTCGGCGTCCTCGTCCGCGAAACAATAGAGCACGGGCTCCGTCATCACATCACGCACCTTAGTTTTCTTTGGATCGCGGCCCATGGCGACCGCGCGTACGCAATGTCGCGATCGGTAATCATGCCGATCATCCGGTTGTGATCTCCAACAGGCAGAAATCCCACGTCTTCGTCGGCCATCGTCTGGGCGGCCTCCTGAACAGTGGCGGCGGGATTGGTCAGTTCAACTCCCCCCGCGTCATCACTTCGGCAATTTTCATGAAACACCTCCGTCCCCCGCGGTTGGTCAACGCGCCTCCCGCAGCGCGGTTCCGGATTCTCGAACGCCCGATGCCCGAGTTCCCGGCAGGAACTATTTACTGTGACAGTGAGTTTCATGTCGGAACCATGAACCAGCAAAGGACAATTCATGCTCGGCACAATCCTGATCATCGTGCTCATCTTGCTGCTTCTTGGTGCGTTGCCGTCCTGGCCTTACAGCAGCGGGTGGGGCTACTATCCCAGCGGCTCGCTTGGGCTCATTCTCGTCATCGTTGTCATCCTGGTGCTTCTCGGAAGGGTGTGAACGGTCGCCCGCAAAATATGCGTTCCGGCAATCCTGCGAATCTCGGCAACTACAAACCGGATCAACCCAGAAGGACGACAGCGTAGGCGGGCGCGGAAGACGACCAGCTGCGTTCGATCGACCAGCCGGCGCGGGCCGCAATCTCTGCGAATCCCTTGAGCGTGTACTTGCGCGAATTCTCCGTGTGGATGGTCTCGCCCGCTTCGAAATCAAAGCATCGCCCGCCAACGACCACACTCTGCCTGACGGCGGAGACGAGATGCATTTCTATGCGGGATTCGTGGCCATTCCAGATCGCACGATGAATGAACTGACCGGTATCGAACGTTGCACCGAGTTCGCGATTCATGCGCTCGAGCAGATTTTTGTTGAACGCCGCCGTGACGCCCTGTGCGTCGTCGTACGCGCGCACAAGCTCATCGGCATTCTTGACGAGATCTATTCCGATCATGAATCGCGCATTTGGTCCCAGCAGCGAGCGGCTTGTGCGGAGAAAACGCTCGGCCTCACCGTCCGAAAGATTGCCAATTGTCGAACCGGGGAAGAATCCGAGAACCGGCCGCGACCTCAACTCATCGGGTGGCGAGAGCGCCTTGAGAAAATCGCCGGCGATCGGCCTCACGACCAGCTTCGGAAATTCCTGCCGAATGCTTCTCGTGCTCTCAGCCAGAGACTCTTCGCTGATATCGACCGGCACATAGAGGGAGATCCCGGGATGCCGATCGAGGAGAATGCGCGTTTTGACGGAAGCTCCGCTGCCAAACTCGACAAGTGCAGTGCCCTGCGCGACATGGCCGCGAAGGTCGTACGCCAGGTTTTTCAGCAGCTGCGTTTCCGTACGCGTGAGGTAGTACTCCGGCAGCGTACAAATCTCTTCGTAGAGCCGGGAGCCGCTTGCATCGTAGAAGTATTTGCTCGGCAGCGTCTTGGAAGGCTTCGATAACCCTTCCAGGACATCCTCAAGAATTGGATCGCGGCGGGCGCCGGTCGTGCGCGGCATGTCGTCTGCCAGACGAAGTCCCGCGAACTGCCAGCGTTGATGGGGATAGAAGAAATTGCGGTAGCTGGCGCGCATGTGCTCCCGGCTCGTAACGCAGGACCCGCCGCGAAGAACCATCTGATTGATCATGAATTTGCCGTTGTACTCGCCGAGTGCACCTTGCGGCGCCCGATAGCCGGGATAGGGACCGTAGGGTGACCCGGTCCACTCCCACACGTCGCCAAACAATTGCATTCCCGGCCGGCGCCCCGCCGTCAGCGGCCTCAAATACCCTTCGTCGCGGTAATTTCCACTGTGCACATCGTTGCCCGACGCGGCGTGCTCCCACTCCATTTCCCGCGGCAGGCGTCTTCCCGACCAGTGGGCATACGCATCGGCTTCATAGTAGCTGACGTGACAGACCGGCGCATCGCGCTCGATCGGTTTCAGGCCGCTCAAGCTCATGGCGAACCACTCGCCATCCTTTTCCTGCCAGTAAAGCGGCGCCTGCCACGCTTCCTCTCGCACGCGCTGCCAACCGTCCGCGAGCCAGAGTTTGGCCTTCCCGTAACCGCCATCCGCCATGAACGAGAGCCATTCTCCGTTGGTCACGAGCCTGTTCATGAGCCTGAAAGGAGGAAGGACGATTTCGTGCCGCGGCGATTCATTGTCGAACGCAAACCCCTTGCCGCTGTGACCTACGGCAACGCGCCCGCCTTCGAACGCGATGAATTCCGCCGGCGGGCAGGGGACCGCCTCGCTCGGGCGATAAGCCGTATAGGCCGGAAGAAGCGGATTCTGGGCGAAGAGATGAAGAATATCCGTCAACAGCAGTTCCTGGTGCTGCTGCTCGTGCTGCAGTCCAAGCTCGACTGCCGAGCCGAAAGATTCTTCGCCGTCGTTTGCGTCCAGAAGCTCGCACATGGCCCGGTCGACTTGGCGCCGATATTCCACCACCTCCTCCAGCGACGGTCGCGTCAGCAATCCACGCCTGTCGCGCGCCTGCCGCTGGCCGATGGCCTCGTAGTAGGAATTGAAGAGAAAGCTGTAGGCGGGGTCGAAGACACGATAGCCCGGCACATGTTCGCGCAGAACAAAGGTCTCGAAGAACCAGGTCGTGTGCGCCCTGTGCCACTTGGCTGGACTGGCGTCGGCCATCGATTGTACGCATTGGTCTTCGGGTGTCAGGACGGCTGCGAGCCGTTCCGTCTCGCCGCGAACTGCCTGGTAGCGGCAGAGCAGGCTAGCCGGGTGGTGCAATGCGCTGTTCGGGCGAGCGGGTTCGTGTTCTGCGAGAGAAACAATCATGAGGACCCTTCGAGCGGAAACGGCTGGAGTTGCAGAGATATCGCCCGCACCCGCGAAAGGTTCCTAGGCTACATCAAATGTTGGGTCCAGCCTGGCGGGTTGTAGCTGGCCCTGCAGGCAGCCACATGGGTCGTAAGAGCCGGGTTTCAAGAGCAAAAATCCCTTGAGAAATTACCCGGACGCCCGTGTGCGAAACGTCACCTTTGTTCGGTGCCAGCCAGGCGCGGCAGCGATTTGGCAGCGCGCGACGTCTTCAACCGGTTTGAGCGCAGCGCGGTGGCATCGGAAGCCTCGCTTTTTTCGCCTCAGGCGGTCCGTGCTTGCGGGAGGGCTGCCCGCCGCGTCAAGGTTTCCCGAGAGCGAGCTTCGCGGGCGTATCCTTGTAGTACTGGGAATAGAGCGCCTTGAGATTTGCGATCTTCGGCAGATCGTTGACGACGATGTAGGGACTGTCGGGATTGTGAATCAGATAGTCCTGGTGATAGGCCTCGGCCGGAACAAACCCGGCGAGCCTGTCCACCCGCGTGACGATCGGTGCGTCGAAGGCGTGGGCGTGCGCCAACTGTTCCAGATAGGCGCGCGCAATTTTTTCCTGCATGCCGTTCGCGTAGAAAATGTCGGAACGGTATTGGCTCCCGGAATCGGGGCCCTGGCGGTCCAGCTCGGTCGGATCGTGCGCAACCGAGAAATAGATGCGGAGAATCTCGCCATACGTAATCACGGCCGGGTCGAACGTGATCTGTACCGATTCCGCGTTGCCGGTCGTGCCCGTGCTCACTTCCTCATACTGCGCCGCTCCTGCTGCGCCTCCCGAATAGCCGGACACGACCTTGCTCACTCCCTTCACGTGCTCGAATACGCCCTGCATGCCCCAGAAGCACCCGCCCGCCAGTACCGCCGTTTCGGTTCCATGTGTCTGAGTTCGCGGTTCATCCGTCGCGGGCGCGGGAACAACACGGGCCCCCTCCTCTGCGACTGCGCATGACGCGCATAGAAGCTGTGCTGCAAATGCGAGGTGGGCTGCGCGGGTCTGGAAGAGCTTCATATCACGTTCCTCGAGAGATAAAAGTCAGGGCTACCGAGTTCATGCAATATCTCTGACCGGTCGGCGGCGGTCCATCGTCGAAGACATGACCGAGATGGGCATCACAGCGCTTGCAGGAAACCTGCGTGCGCTGCATTCCGAAGCTGCCATCCGACTTTTCGACGACGTTGCTGCGGGAAATCGGGCGCGTGAAGCTCGGCCAACCGGTTCCGGAATCGAACTTGCTGCGCGAATCAAAGAGTGCGCTGGCGCAACAAACGCAGCGGAAGAGACCATCCTTGTGCAGGTTCCAATAGGCGCCGCTGTACGCCGTCTCGGTTCCGGCGTGGCGTGTAATTTCGAAGGATTCCGGCGAAAGCGCCCGTCGCCATTCGGCCTCGCTTCTGACGACCTTTGTCACGCGGTTGCGCCCGAGGCTCTTGCCTTTGGCATCGAAACTTTCGATCTCCACCAATTCCGCGGCATCGCCCTGAAGCGGAAGACCTGCCGCCGGCGCCAGAACTGCAAGGGCAATCACCCGCCAGAGAACGGCCCGGCGGCTGTGAAGCGTATTGGCGGCTAGCATCGGCATGTCGTCCTCCACCATTCGCTCCCTAGTTCGCCCGGTGCGACTCGATAGTTACAACCTCTCCGGCTGATGCGGGCGCCGCGGATTGTAGCCGGAAATTGTCGGGATTCCTGCCGGATTCTGTCCAAACCCTTGACGAATCAGTGGGAAAAGTCGATATCGCAGATGGTCTCAAGAGGCTCGATATATGCTCTCGCAGAAGGCCCGCTATGCCCTGCATGCCCTGATCGTGCTCGCTGAGCACGGGGCCAGCGAGCCGATCATGATTGCCGATGTCGCTGCCCGGGCGCGCGTGCCGAGGAAATTTCTCGAACAGATTTTGCTCGATCTCAAGAAGCGCGGCATTGTCCGCAGTCTGCGAGGACGATCCGGCGGCTACCTTCTCGGCAAAGCTCCCAAGAACATCACCTTCGCCGAAGTGATCCGCACGATCGACGGACCGCTCGCGCTCGCCCCCTGTGTCAGCACGACCGCCTATCACAAATGCGACGATTGCCTGGACGAAGAAACCTGCGCCATCCGCAAGGTGCTGCTGGCGGCGCGCGATGCGACCGCCGCGATCCTGGAGGAGCGAACGCTGGCCGGCGCGCTTCCATCCAAACGCCGCGCCCGCGCTCCGGCGTAAGGATCTAACCAGACACCTGCTCCTGAACTGACTGGCTGGGCCCATCGCGCCAAGTGAGGTGCCGGTCATGCCTGCATCGGTGTAGGACGATGTCCTATACTCTATTGACTCTGTCGTGTTGATGCTTAGGATGCTGTTTTAGGTATCAACACGGCGGAGGGGGTTCATGGGACGCCTGTTTCGGGGACTGGCTCTCGCGGCTGCCACAGTCCTGTGCGCGAGCGCAACCTGTGCCGCGGCCGCCGAAATCAAACTCCTGAATGTGAGCTACGATCCGACGCGGGAGCTCTATCAGGACATCAACGCCGCCTTTGCCGCGCAATGGAAGGCGAAAACCGGCGACAGCGTAACGATCAATCAGTCACATGGCGGGTCGGGCGCGCAATCGCGGGCCGTGATCGACGGGCTCGACGCCGACGTGGTCACGCTGGGGCTCGCCTACGACATCGACGCAATCGCCGACAAGGCGCAGCTCCTGCCGGAGAACTGGCAGACACGGCTTCCGGAAAACAGCACCCCATACACGTCCACAATCGTATTTCTGGTCCGCAAGGGAAATCCCAAGCACATTCGCGACTGGCCCGACCTCATAAGGCTCGGGGTTCAGGTGATCACGCCCAATCCCAAGACCTCGGGCGGTGCGCGGTGGGCCTATCTCGCGGCATGGACCTATGCGTTGAAGGCACCAGGCGGCGATCCGAACAAGGCCAAAGCGTTCGTTGGCCAGGTCTACGCCCACGTCCCCGTTCTCGACGCGGGCGCACGAGGTTCGACGACGACCTTCGTGGAGCGCGGGATCGGAGATGTGCTGCTCGACTGGGAAAACGAAGCGCATCTCGCGCTCAAGGAGCACGGCAGCGACAAATTCGAAATCGTCTATCCCTCGGTCTCTATTCTGGCCGAGCCGCCGGTCGCCCTCCTCGACAAAAACGTCGACCGCCACGGCACACGCAAGGTCGCCGAAGCCTATCTGCAGTTTCTGTACTCGAAGGAAGGCCAGGAAATCGAAGCGAAGGATTTCTACCGGCCTCGAAATCCCCAGATTCTGGCGACGCACGCGAACATCTTTCCCAGCCTGCCGTTGCACTCCATCGACGAGATCTTTGGAGGGTGGAGAAAGGCGCAGGCCGTGCATTTTTCGGATGGCGGCGTTTTCGACCAGATCTACAAGCCCGGGCAATGAGCGTTGTAGCCGCGCCGGCGTTGCCCGTCCGCTGGCACAACAAGAGCGCCCTTCCGGGGTTCGGTCTGACGCTGGGCTTCACGCTCTTCTATCTTTCCGCAATCGTTCTGGTTCCGCTGACGGCGCTTCTGATTCGTCCCTGGTCGCTTGGAATCGATGGCTTCCTTGCGGAGATCGCCGCCCCACGCGTCATCCACGCGCTTGAACTGTCGTTCGGCGCGTCGGCGATCGCTGCGGCAATCAACAGCGTGATGGGGTTGCTCGTGGCCTGGGTGCTGGTGCGCTACCGCTTCCCTTTGCACCGCCTCGTTGACGCAATCATCGACCTTCCTTTCGCACTGCCGACAGCGGTTGCCGGAATCGCACTTTCGGCCCTTTATGCCCAAAGCGGCTGGATCGGTGCACCTCTCGCGCGCGCGGGTCTGAAGGTCGCCTATACGCCATTGGGCGTAGTCGTGGCGCTCATCTTCATCGGGCTTCCCTTTGTCGTTCGCACGATCCAGCCCGTGCTCGCCGATGCCGGCCGGGAACCCGAAGAGGCGGCCGCCACGCTCGGCGCAACGCGATGGCAGGCGTTTCGCCGCGTCGTCCTGCCTGCGCTCGCACCCGCTCTGATAACGGGCACGGGGCTCGCTTTCGCCCGCGCGGTCGGCGAATACGGATCGGTCATCTTCATCGCGGGCAATCTGCCGATGCGCTCGGAGATCGCACCGCTTCTGATCGTGATCAAGCTTGAGGAATACGACTACGCGGGCGCCGCCTCCATTGGCGTGGTCATGCTCGGCATCTCGTTCCTGATGTTGTTCGCCCTTAACGGGGTTCAGGCCTGGATGGCTGCGCGAAAATGAGCACCGCAGCTTTCGTTTACAGGAATCCTACGCAGGAGAGCCGCGCTACAAGGTTGGCGCTGACCGTGCTTGCCATCGGGTTTGTGGGTCTGTTTCTGCTGCTGCCATTGATGAGCGTGTTCGCAAATGCGCTTGCGAACGGCATTTCCGGCGCAAGTGCGGCGCTTTCGAATTCCGATACGCTCTCGTCCGTCCGCCTCACGCTGATCGTCGCCGCAATCGCCGTGCCGTGCAATATGGCATTCGGCGTCGCTGCTGCGTGGGTAATCGCGAAATTCGATTTTCGCGGCAAGAGCATTCTTTCCACGTTGATCGACATTCCGTTTTCCGTATCCCCCGTCGTCTCCGGACTTGTGTACGTGTTGATGTTCGGGCTGCAGGGCTGGCTCGGACCCTGGCTGCGTGATCACGACATACGGATCATCTTCGCCCTTCCCGGTATCGTTCTCGCAACCATGTTCGTGACCTTTCCGTTCGTCGCGCGCGAGCTCGTCCCTCTCATGATCGACCAGGGCCGCGACGAGGAAGAGGCCGCCGTATCGCTCGGCGCCTCGGGCTTCAAGACCTTCCTGTTCGTGACGCTGCCCAACGTCAAATGGGGTCTGTTGTATGGCGTGCTTCTCTGCAATGCACGCGCCATGGGCGAATTCGGCGCGGTGTCGGTCGTCTCCGGACACATCAGAGGACTGACCAACACCATGCCTCTCCACATCGAGGTCCTCTACAATGACTACAGCTACGCCGCAGCCTTTGCCGTGGCTTCGCTGCTCGCGATGCTGGCGCTCGTTACCCTCGTTCTGAAATCCTTTCTTGAATGGCGTTTCGCGGACGAGATTGCCGCCACGCACCGCCATTGAGGTATCCCATGTCGCTCATGATCGACTGCGTCGCCAAGAAATTCGAGCGCTATCCCGCCCTGCGCGGCGTCAGCCTTGAAGTTTCGAAAGGTGCGTTCCTTGCGCTGCTCGGACCGTCCGGTTCCGGCAAGACGACCCTTCTGAGAATTCTGGGCGGACTCGAATTCGCCGATCTCGGCCAGATCACATTCGAAAATCAGGATTGGCTTTCCATTCCCGCGCGGGAGCGGCGTGCCGGCTTTGTCTTCCAGCACTACGCCCTGTTCCGTCACATGACGGTCGCCAGCAATGTGGCGTTCGGGCTTGAAGTACGGCCGCGCCGAACACGGCCTTCGCGCGCGGAGATCCGTCGCCGCGTCGACGAACTGCTGACTCTGGTGCAGCTGGAAGGCTATGGCGATCGCTATCCGAGCCGCCTGTCCGGCGGGCAGCGCCAACGTGTGGCGCTCGCCCGCGCGCTCGCCATCGAGCCGCGCCTGCTGCTCCTCGACGAACCCTTCGGCGCGCTCGACGCGAAGGTGCGCAAAGAGCTGCGCGTCTGGCTCCGCGCGCTGCACAACCGTCTCGGACTAACCTCGATCTTTGTCACTCACGACCAGGAAGAGGCCCTCGACATGGCCGACATCGTGGCCGTGATGAATGACGGAAAGATCGAGCAGATCGGCACGCCCGATGAGCTGCGCCATGCACCCGCCACGCCTTTCGTCGCCGACTTCCTCAATTCCGGCCGGTCACAAACGCCCGACCGCCCACGCCTGAGCGTCGTGAATCTTTGATTCCGTCTGCGATGATCTACGTCTGCGACATCAGCCCGGCTTGCGGAAGCGCAATGTCATTCGATCGCTCTCGCCGATCGCATCGTATTTGCTGTGGTCAAACGCTGGATTCGGGGGTTGGCCGGACGCAGCGCTCCGCCGCGTCGGTGGCAGCGTCCATACGCCGAACGGATGGTCCTTCGTGTCTTTGGGATTTGCGTTGATCTCGGATTGCGCTTCAAGTTTGAACCCGGCCTTCTCCGCGAGTTGCACGACATAGGCCGTCGACATGTATCCGTCGGTTGCGTCCTTCACCATCGGCCTTGGATCGGCCCGATGTTGCTCCACCGCCAGAATTCCGCCGGGTTTCAATGCCGCGTAAAAATCGGCCATCGATTTTTCCACCATTCCTGGCGCGCCCGTCCAGTCATGGAGATTGCGCGCCGTCAGCACGAAATCGACCGTGCCCGGTGCGACGAGCGGCCCCGAACTGTCGTTGAAGACCGTGTTTGTAATGGTGCCGTAGACGCTCTTGTCCGAGAATTTGGCAGGAAGAGGCCGCGTCGCGCCGGAAAGGGCCGCGATGTACCGGCCGCCCGTAGCCTTGGCATAAGGCGCAAGTATCTCTGTCCAATAGCCTGGTGACGGCCATATTTCGAGAACACTCATTCCGGGCTTCAGCCCCCAGAAGGACAGACTTTCACGCGGATGCCGGAAACGATCCCGCGCCATGTTTTCCGGTGACCGCTGCGGTCCGCGCACTACAGTGGCAAGCGCCGCGTCGGCGTAGATACCTCCGGGGGGCGCCATGGCGGACACCGCCGCACCCTCGCTGGATGACGCCCCGAGCATGACAAAGCATGCAAGCATGACAGCAGTTTGAAATCTCATGTCGGTCTCCCTCGACCCGGCGCGTGATGATCGCGCATTTCCGTCTATAGCATATCGGTCGTCAACGGCTTTTCTCCGTCCTTTTCGGGAAATATGTTGGCGAACAGGGCTCGGGAAATCACGTCATGGCTTATGCGCCGCCGCTTCGCGATCTTGCCTTTGATCTGAGCCAGGTCGCCGGTGCTCCACTTCGCACGATTTCGGGCTGGGGGCCCTGCAAATGAGCGAGACTGCGCAGTCCGCAAGCCTCGAGACCTTCGGTTACAAGCAAGAACTGAAGCGGTCTCTCAGCCTGTCCGACCTGCTCGTCTATGGTCTTGTATTCATCGTACCGGGCGCGCCGATCGCCGTTTTCGGCATCGTCTTCAACGCCAGCCACGGAATGGTGCCACTCGTCTACCTGGTCGGCCTCGTCGCGATGTTGTTTACGGCGCTGAGCTATATGGCGATGAGCCGCGCTTTTCCGGTCGCTGGATCTGTTTACAGCTACGCTGCGCGAAGCCTGGGTCCGACAGCCGGATTCATCGCTGGCTGGGCGATGTTGCTCGATTATCTCCTGCTGCCGGCGCTCAGCTACGTCGTCTGCGCAATCGCATTCTACGCGATGCTGCCGCAAGTGCCCAAACCTGTCTGGGTTGTATTGCTTCTGTCATTCTCGACTGTCGTCAATTATTTTGGCATCGAGATAACCGCCCGCACGAATTTTGTGATGCTGGCGCTGCAACTCCTCATTCTTGCAGTCATTCTGATCGCCGGAATTGGCGCTCTCGCCCATCACGCCAGCGGCGCGCACTTCTCGGTTACGCCATTCTACAATCCCGTGGAGTTGACGCCGGGCCTCGTGTTCGGCGCGCTGTCGCTTGCGGTGCTGAGTTTCCTCGGCTTCGACGCCATATCGACACTGTCCGAGGAATCGAGGGGCGGTCCCGCCACGATAGCGCGCGCCACGATTCTCTCGCTCTGTATTTCCGCCCTGCTGTTCGTCGCTCAGACCTACATCGCGTCGCTATTCGTTCTGGGCCGCACCAGTTTTGCGCCCGGCGACGCAACCAACGCGGCTTTCTACAACATCGCTGTCACGATCGGCGGTGGATGGCTCAAGTTTCTCGTCGCGGGTCCCATGATTTTGTTTGGAGGGATCGCCGGAGCGCTGACCGCACAGGCCGCCACGGCGCGGCTACTTTTCGGCATGGCGCGCGACGGCAGACTTCCAAAAGTCCTCGCACGCATTGATCCCGCCCGCAAGGTTCCCGAACGCGCGATCTTCCTCGTTGCCGCGATCACCCTGGTGTTGGGGCTGTTCATGGTGGAGAAACTCGAGCTTCTTACCTCCATGGTCAGCTTCGGCGCTCTGGTGGGATTTCTTTTGCTGCATGCTTCCGTCATCGCACACTTCGCCTGGCATCAAAGGAGCCGGGACTGGCTGCGCCATCTTCTCGCGCCAGGCATCGGAATTCTCATCACCGGCTATGTGCTTTGGAATGCAGAAACGAACGCGAAAATCGCCGGCGGGCTTTGGCTGCTTGCCGGCTCACTCGCGCTTGTGATCCGGCGCGCGGCACGACACGATCAGATACCTGGTGCATGATTGCGGGAATTCGAATAGCTCGTCCTTACTTGAATGAGACAAGATCGCCGTTCCTGCTGCAATCTGGCGCCAGGAGCTCGAGAATAAGTGGGCAAACCGCTTCCGGCGGATCAAGAGTCGCCGGATCTTCGCCGGGCATCGCCTTTTGCCGCATGCGCGTCCGCAAAGGCCCGGGATTGAGGAGGTTTGCCGCTGTGGCTGTGCCGGCGCATTCCGCGGCGTAAGTGAGTACGATCGCTTCGAGGGCCGCCTTGCTCATTGCGTAGGCCCCCCAATAGGACCGGAAGCGGTGCGATGTGCCCGAGGTGACAAAGAGTGCGCGGCCCGCATCGGATTTCCTCAGCAACGGATCAAGCGAACGGATGAGTCGCCAATTGGCGGTGACATTGACGTCGAGACATTCGGCAAAGATTTTCGGATCGAGATGCGCAAGCGGGGTCAGCGTGCCGAGCACGCCCGCATTGCCGAGCAATGCATCGAGCCGGCCCCAACGCTCGAAGATTGTCGCGCCCAGCCTGTCGATTGCGGCGAAGTCCTTCAGATCGAGCGGCACCAGCGTAGCCGTTCCGCCGCTCTTGCGGATTTCATCGTCCGCCTCTTCCAGTCCGCCCACGGTGCGCGCGACGAGAATGACATGCGCGCCTTCTGCCGCCAGCGCTTTGGCGGCCGCAAAGCCGATCCCGCGTGAGGCGCCGGTGACAAGTGCAATGCGTCCGGAAAACAGAGCCATTGCTCAGCGGACAGCCGCGCTCACGCGACCTCGGCCAGAAGAGAGAGCTGGACGTCCTTGCGGCCGCCCATCACGTCGGTGAGTTCGATCGGGTAATCGCCGGAAAAGCAGGCGTCGCAGAATTGCGGACGCTTTGTGTTGCGCGCGGATTCGCCGGTCGCGCGGTAGAGACCATCAATCGAGACGAAAGCGAGACTGTCGGCGTGGATGTGCAGGCGCATGTCCTCGACGGTCATGCTGTGGGCGAGAAGCTCTTCCCTGTTCGGCGTATCGACGCCATAGAAGCAGGAATTCGTCGTCGGAGGACTCGCGATCCGGATATGCACTTCGACCGCGCCGGCGTCGCGCACCATCTCGACGATCTTCTTCGACGTCGTGCCGCGCACGATGGAATCGTCGACCAGCACCACGCGTTTGCCCTTGAGCATGGCGCCGTTCGCGTTGTGCTTGAGTCGCACGCCGAGATGACGGATGCGCTCCGAAGGCTCGATGAAGGTACGCCCCACATAATGGTTGCGGATGATGCCGAGTTCGAAGGGAATACTGGATTCCGCAGCGTAGCCGAGTGCGGCGGGAACGCCGGAATCGGGCACCGGAATGACCATATCGGCCGCCACCGGCGCTTCGCGCGCGAGTTCCTCGCCGATCCGCTTGCGCGCCTCGTAGACATTGCGCCCCTCGACGGTCGAATCGGGCCGTGAGAAATAGACATATTCGAATATGCAGAAGCGGTTCGGTTGCTTGCTGAACGGATGGTACGATTCAATTCCGTCTTTCGTGGCCACGACGACCTCGCCGCGCTCCACGTCCCGCACGAAGTCGGCGCCGATGATGTCGAGCGCGCAGGTTTCGGAAGCAAGTATGGGAGCTCCGTCCAACTGCCCCAGAACGAGCGGCCGCACGCCAAATGGATCGCGCGCGCCGATCAGCTTCCTCGAAGTGAGCGCAACGAGCGAATAGGCGCCTTCAACCTGCTTGAGCGCATCCACGAGGCGATCCACGACCGGGTTGTAAAGACTGCGCGCCATGAGATGGATGATGGTTTCCGTGTCCGAGGTGGACTGGAAAATCGCGCCCTGGCGCACGAGATCGGAACGAAGCGCGCGCGCATTGGTGAGGTTGCCATTGTGCGCAATCGCGATCCCGCCGCCCGCCAGATCGGCAAACATGGGCTGAATATTGCGCGCGCCCGAGCCGCCGGTCGTCGAATATCGCGTGTGTCCGACTGCCTGCTCGCCTTTCAGCTTCTGCGCGTGCGCGCTGTTCTTGCCGAAGATGTCGCCCACCAGGCCCGGATGGCGTTCGGCGATGAATTGCGTGCCGTCATAGGTGACGATTCCGGCCGCTTCCTGTCCGCGATGCTGGAGTGCGTGGAGGCCCAGCACGGTCAGAGCGCCGGCATCGGCGTGCCCGAACACGCCGAATACCGCGCATTCTTCGTGAAACTTGTCGTCGAACGGGGTGCTCATTGCTTATCGTTCCCCGAGCTTTGCGTGGCTGCGATGAGTTTCTTCTGCAGATCGTGGATCGCGTGGGCGGCGCGAACTCCGTCCCGCGCAGCGGCCGCGCGGTCGGCAGATGTTGTCGTGGATCCGTTCGTCGTTGCGCGATAATGGGCCGGGACCAGTGCCAGCAGCGCGTCGCTCGATCCCTGGATTACCGGCAGGAAACGCGCGTGAGCCAGCCAGGGCGGCGGCTGCGATCGCACCGGAATGAGAAGCGAAAAGGCGAGATAGGCGAACCCCACGAGAGCCAGCCCGCGCAGGATGCCGAACGGAACGCCCAGCGAGCGGTCAAGCGCGCCGATCCGGGAGCGGCGCACAGCTTCGGACAACCGATGGCTCACGAACGACAGCACAATCAGCACGACAAGAAAGATACCGATATAGGCGATGAGCGGTGCAGCCAGCGGGGTCGAGATATGAGAGCGGAGCAGAGTGGTCGCTGCCGGGCCGAAATAGAGCGTCGCAAGAGCCGCCGCCACCCAGGAGAAGATCGAAAGAGTTTCGCGCACGAAGCCGCGGATGACCGCCAGGATCGTCGAAATGACGACGACGCCCACGACGGCGAGATCGACCCAGGAGACATTCAGTGCATGCATCGATTCGAGTCTATCATGAGGCTGGCTCGCGCGCTTGCCGGACTCCGGCCCATTGCGCCAACTCGCCGACATTGCGGACCTCGCGCAGCGCGAGGCCGGAATTTGCCGCCTTCATTCCGGGCGGCACCAGCGCGGCCGTGAAGCCGAGCTTTGCCGCCTCCTTGAGCCGCAGTTCCGGCTGCGGCGCCGGGCGAATTTCCCCGGACAGGCTGATCTCGCCGAAGAACACACTTCCCTTCGGCAGGGGCCGACCGCTTAGTGAAGAAATCAGTGCTGCAGCGGCCGCAAGGTCGGCGGCAGGCTCGCCGATCTCCAAACCGCCCGCTACGTTCAGATAGACATCATGGCCGCCTGCGCCAAGCCCGGCGCGGGCATCGAGCACCGCAAGGATCATGGCAAGCCTGCCGCTGTCCCAGCCGACGACGGCGCGCCGCGGTGTGCCATAGCTTGTCTGCGCGACCAGGGCCTGAACCTCGACCAGAAGGGGCCGCGTACCTTCGAGGCCGGCAAACACTGCGGCGCCCGGCGCGTTGCTGTTGCGGTCACCCAGAAACAGCGCCGACGGATTGGCGACCTCCACGAGGCCCATTCCCGTCATCTCGAAAACTCCGATCTCGTCGGTGGCGCCGAAGCGGTTCTTCACCGCGCGCAGGACGCGGAAATGATGGCCCCGTTCCCCCTCAAAATAGAGAACAGCATCGACGAGATGCTCGACCGCTTTCGGACCCGCAATCTGGCCGTCCTTGGTGACGTGCCCCACCAGAAGTATCGCCGCGCCGGTACTTTTTGCGTAGCGCACGAGATCGAAAGAGGCCGTACGCACCTGGGCGATGGTCCCGGGCGCCGCGTCGAGCGCCGAGGTCCAGATTGTCTGAATCGAATCGATGGCGACGAGACCGGGCGTCGGCCGCGCCTCGAGCGTCGCCAGAATGTCTTCGACGCAGGTCGCCGCGCCCATTTCCACTGGCGCATCGGCGAGGCCCATGCGCGCGGCGCGCAGGCGCACTTGCCCCATCGCCTCTTCGCCAGAGATGTAGACGGCGCGTCCGCCACTCCGCGCGAAGGAAGCCAGCGCCTGGAGAATAAGGGTCGATTTCCCGACGCCCGGATCGCCACCCACAAGGAGCGCCGACCCCGGAACAAGGCCGCCACCGCACACGCGGTCGAACTCGGCAATGCCGGTGGCGCGCCGCGGTGGCGCGTTCTCTTCGGTCTTCAAATCCTCCAGCGAAAAAACCCGGCCCCGCGCGGGCTTGCGCGCTGCCATGCCCATGGGCGTGGCCGCCTTCTCTTCCGCGATCGTGTTCCACGCCCCGCAAGCCTCGCACCGGCCCGACCACTTGGCCGCCGCGGCCCCGCAAGACTGACAAACGAAATTTGCTTGAGACCTGGCCATTAATCAGTCGACAGGGCGATTTTCCTCCCCCCTATGTGGAGACGACACCACACCCGACGCTCAGGTCGTAGGCTCAGCCGCGGATCTCCATCTTGATCGGGCCTTCGGCGCGGCCGTGGATGAACTGATCGACAAACGGGTTACCGCTTGAGTCCATCTGCGACGTGAGCCCGTGCCACACGATCTTGCCCTTGTAGAGCATGGCGATGCGGCTCGAGATCTTTCGCGCGCTGGCAATGTCGTGGGTAATCGACAGCGTGGTGACGCCCAGATCCTTCACCGTCGATACGATGAGATCGTTGATCACGTCGGCCATGATGGGATCGAGGCCCGTCGTCGGCTCGTCGAAGAAGATGATATCGGGCTCGGCCGCGATGGCGCGTGCGAGGCCCACGCGCTTCTGCATTCCGCCCGAGAGCTCCGCGGGCCAAAGCATGGCGACTTCGGACCCGAGCCCGACCTTGGCGAGCTTCTCGATCGCAATGTCCTTCGCGAGCTTGCGCGCCATGCCGCGGCCCTGAATAAGGCCGAAGGCGACGTTTTCCCAGACGGGCAGACTGTCGAAAAGCGCGGAGCCCTGGAACAGCATTCCGAATTTCCGCAGCACCGCGTCGCGCCGGCTCCCGGAAACATGTGTCACGTCCTGGCCGTCGACGAAGATCTGACCTGCCTCGGGCCGCAATATACCGAGCACGCATTTGATCATCACCGACTTGCCGGTGCCGGAGCCGCCGATGACGACCAGCGACTCGCCGGACTGGATATCGAGGTCGAGACCGTCCAATACGATTTTCGGGCCGAAGCGCTTCTTGACGCCGCGCAGCTCCACTTTGGCCGTGCTGCCCGCCACCGCCGTCACCGCGAGAAAAGAATGGAAGTAAGGAAGTAGTTTGCCGCCAGGATCAGGATCGACGAGGTGACCACCGCATTCGTCGTCGCCGTGCCCACGCCCTGCGCGCCACCCTTGGAATGAAAGCCGTTGTAGCAACCCATCAGCGCGATGATGAATCCGAACACCGCCACCTTGATCACGCCGCTGCGCACGTCGCCCGTGGTCATGAAATCAAGCGTGTTCTTGACGTAGATCGCGCCATTGAACCCGAGGCTTTGGGTCGAGACGACATAGCCGCCGAACACGCCGATGGCATCCGCGACGAGAACGAGCACGGGCATCGTCACGACGGCAGCGACGAGCCGCGGCACGACAAGGTATCGAATCGGATTGGTGGACAGGGTGGTGAGCGCGTCGATCTGCTCGGTCACGCGCATGGTGCCGATTTCCGCCGCGATGGCGGCGGCCACGCGGCCGGCTACCATGAGGCCCGCGATTACCGGCCCCAATTCGCGCGTGATGCCGAGCACCACGATGTTGGGCACCACCGCCTCGGCGCCGAAGCGGTTGCCGCCGATATAGATTTGCAGCGCCAGTGCGCCGCCGGTGAAGAACGCCGTCAGACCGACGACCGGCAACGAGAAATAGCCGATGCGCAGCATCTGCTGGCCGATGAGATACCAGTAGATCGGCGGCCGCACGCAGCTGATGAGCGCGGAAAACGTGAACTGGGCAAGACGGCCCGTCTGGGCGAGAAAGGCGAAGACTGCGCGGCCGATGCCGGCCAGAATGTTCATGGCGCGCTCACATGGACGCGGGGCACGCGCGCACCGATCGCCGTCAGGATTTCATAATTCGCCGTCCGCGCCGCTGCCGCGGCCTCTTCCAGCGAAATCGTATCGCCGATGAATTCGACTTCCGTCCCCACGGTGGCGCAAGGGATTTCGGTGACGTCAAGCGTGATGAGATCCATGGAGACGCGGCCCACGACAGGCGCTCTCATCCCATTGATAGCGCCCATTCCTCTGTTGCCGATCGCGCGCATGAGCCCGTCTGCATATCCGAGAGCCACGGTCGCCAGCGTCGTCGGGCGCTCTGCCTGGAACGTGGCTCCGTAACCAACGCACTCCCCCTTGTCAACGCGGCGAAGCTGCAGGACGCGGCCTGTCAGACGCGCTGCGGTCTTGAACGCATTCGGCGTACCAGACTGGGGATTGCCCCCGTAAAGCGCGATTCCCGGCCGTGCCAGGTCGAACGCGTAGTCCCGTCCCAGCATCACTCCGCCGGACGCGGCGAGACTCGCCGGCGCGGGCGGCAGCATTGCGAGCGCTGCGCGAAAGCGCGCGAGCTGCTGCGCGTTCATCTTCGCCGAGGGATCGTCGGAGCAGGCGAGATGGCTCATGACCAGAACGAGATTCAAGTCCCGCAACCTTTCGCGTGCCTCGGACGCGAGCACTGTTGCTTCGTAGGCCGGCAGGCCCAAACGGTTCATCCCGGTGTCGATATGAACGGCAGCATCGAGATTTGTGCGCCGCGAATGCGCAACTGCTGACCAGACCGTGATCTCATCGAGCGAATTGAGCGTCGGCGTCAGCCGATGTGCAATCAGCGCTTCCGCGCAATGTGATGATGCACCGTCGAGAACGAAGATACGAGCGTCTGGAACGATCGGCCGGAGCCTCGCCCCCTCTTCAAGGCGCGCGACAAAGAACGTATCGCACCTCGCGTTGGCGAGGGCGCGCGCCACAGGTTCCATACCCAGCCCGTAAGAGTCCGCCTTGAGCACGCCGGCGATGCGCGTATCTGCGAGCGCCCCACAGGTGCGGTAATTGTCCACGACCGCACCAAGCCGCACCGACAGAGTGGCTGTTTCGAAATCAGGATTGTTCATGAGCGGCGGAGAATGACGTGTCGAAGCACCGCGGTCAAAGCCTCGCACCGGACGTCCTGCATAGGCTCGACGACGCAGTGAATGACGTCACGCTCGGACTATGCCGCTCGATCTGCGAGGTCCTTGAAGCGGGTGAAGCGGTCGTCGAAGAAGAGTTCGATCTTGGTGGTAGGACCGTGGCGGTGTTTCTCGACCAGCAAATCGGCCAAATGATTGACGCGCTCCATCTTCTCGCTCCACTTGGTGAATTCCGGATCGTCCTCTTCGGGCTTGCGAGATTTGAGGTAATAGGCCTCGCGGAAGACGAACATCACCACGTCGGCATCCTGCTCGATCGAGCCTGACTCGCGCAGATCCGAGAGCACCGGGCGCTTGTCGTCGCGGCTGTCGACGCCGCGCGAAAGTTGCGAGCAGGCCAGAACCGGCACGTTCAGCTCCTTGGCGAGCGCCTTCAATCCTTTCGTGACCTCGGTGACCTCTTGCACCCTGCTGTCCGAGCGGCGCGTGGGCTCGATGAGCTGGAGGTAGTCGATCACCACGAGGCCGATCTGCTTCTCGCGGCGGAAGCGCCGCGCGCGGGCGGCGATCTGCGCAATCGAGATGCCGCCGCTGTCGTCGATATAGAGCGGCAGCGTGCTCAAATCCTGCATCTTCAGCACGAAGCGTTCCCATTCGGACTCGGCAAATCGGCCGGAGCGGATCTTCGACATCTCGATCTCGGTCTGCTCGGAGAGTATGCGCGCGGAAAGCTGCTGCGCCGCCATTTCAAGCGAAAAGAAGAGTACCGGTGCACCGCGTGAAACCGGAGCACCATCGGCCACGTCCTGGGAATGGAAACGGGCGGCGTTGAAGGCAATATTGGTCGCGAGCGCCGTCTTCCCCATTCCGGGGCGTCCCGCGAGAATCAAAAGATCTGACGGCTGCAATCCGCCCAACAGGGAATCGATGTCGGCAAAACCGCTCGAAACTCCGGAAATGCGTCCACCTCGCAGTTGTGCCTTCTCGGCCATCTCGACGGTGCGCCGCAGCGCCTCGGCGAAGTCGAGCGGACCATCGCCGTAACGCGACGTTTCCGAAATCCGGTAGAGTGCTTTTTCCGCTTCCGCGATCTGCTCCTGCGGCGGTTTCTCGAGCGGCGCTTCATAGGCCGTGTTGACGATGTCTTCGCCGATATGGATCAGCGTGCGCCGCACCCAAAGATCGTGCAGGATGCGCGCATAGTCCCGGACATTGGGAAGCGCCGGCGCGGCCGCCGCGAGATTGGCGAGATAGGAAAGACCGCCGACTTCGAGCAGACCTGGATCGGCCTTCATCTGCGCGTGCAGAGTCAGCGGCGTGATCACGATCCCGCCACGCTCGAAGCTCGTCGCGATCGCTTCGAACATCCGCTGGTGCAGCGGATCGTAGAACTGTTCGGGCCTGAGCAGCATGGACACGCGCTCGATCGCCCGGTTGTCCACGAAAATCGCGCCAAGCAGAGCCTGCTCGACGTCGATATCGTAGGGGACGTGGCGATAGACCTCTTGTTCCATTCCGCGGGTGCCCGATTGCGCAAGTGGAGGGGAGGCGAATCAAACGAGAGCGCAGGGGCGCCGCAAGGCCGGCCACATCATTGCCCACAGCTAAATTGCCGATGCGCTGCTACGCCGCGCGGACCTGGCGCGGCATCGCTTCGGTTCCCGCAAAGCGCATGGTCCGCTCGGATTCGAACATGTAATCGCGGGTCAGCGGCAGCGTGCCGATGCGTTTGGTCAGTTGAATCTGATACACAACCTGCCCATCATGGCGGAACGCCATTTCTGCGCCCGCAAGATAAAACTCCCACATGCGGCAGAAACGCTCGTCGTAAAGTTCAGCCACGGCGCTCCGATGCGCCTTGAAGCGCCGGCGCCATTCCTTCAGCGTTTCGGCATAGTGCAGCCTGAGCACTTCTATATCGGTGACGATCAGACCTGCACGCTCGATCGCGGGCAGCATCTCGCTCAACGCGGGCGCGTACCCGCCGGGGAAAATGTACTTCGCCGTCCAGGGGCTCGTGACACCAGGTCCGTCGCTGCGCCCGATTGAATGCAGGAGTGCGACGCCGTCGTCGGCGAGAAGTGCGCGCAGCTTGTCGAAGAAGGCCGGGTAATAGGGCACGCCGACATGCTCGAACATCCCGACCGACACGATGCGGTCGAACGTGCCGCTGAGCGCACGGTAATCTACAAGCTCGAAGCGGCAGCGCTCCGCAAGGCCGGCATTCTCAGCCCGGCTCCTTGCGAGTGCGATCTGCTCCTGCGACAGCGTCACACCCAGCACATTGGCGCCGCAGTCTCGTGCGAGATCGAGTGCGAGCCCGCCCCAGCCCGAACCTATGTCGAGGACTCTGAGGCCCGGCGTGTCGAGGTGGAGCTTGGCGGCAATGTGCCGTTTCTTGCCGACCTGCGCTTCTTCGAGCGTTTCACCGGGCGCGGAAAAATACGCGCAGGAATACTGGCGGTCGCGATCGAGGAAGAGATCGTAGAGCTTCCCCGAAAGGTCGTAATGATGGGCGACGTTTCTGCGCGCGCGCGAGGAATAATTGAGTTGGGCAAGCCGGCGGGTAACCCAACGCCAGACTCTTTCAACCTTCAGCACGCCCCGTGGCGAGGCAAGCGAGAGATTGTACATTAAAAGGTCGAGAAGGTCGGAGATGTCGCCGTTTTCAACAGTGAGCCTGCCGTCCATGTAGAGCTCGCCCAGTTTCAACTCGGGATTGAGCGCAAGCTCCACGGGCGCACGGCGGTCATGCAGGCACATTCCCACTTGCGGTGTACCGCTGCCGAACGTTCTGCGCCCGCCGCCCGGCGTAGTCAGCGTCAGGCTGCCTTTTTTCACGATCGATGCGAGGAGCCGATTGAGCATTCCTGGCCATCCCCTTGCCCTGCAACCTAGCGTATCAAATGAAAGCGGTAAGGAAAATAAAGTTCCAAGGCGCTAAATGGGCCCTGGCCGAAACGGCTTGGAAACCGAGTTTTGTCGCTGGCCAATCCTCGCCGAATGACTTAGGGCTGGCGCGTCGAAGGAACAGATGATGGTACCTAACAGAGCAAGCTTGACAGCAGAGCTGCTAAGGCTGGGCATTCGTCTTTTCCTGAAGCCGGGCATGCATCCTGGCATCAGCATTGCCGTGCGGCGCCAACGGCTGCGGGCATACGAGCCGTGGGTGCGGCGAGCCCCGCGCGGAACCGATACGATCGAAGTGGGACTGGGCACAGTTCGGGCGACCCGCGTCGCGCGGCCCGAGGCGGAACCCGGCCGTCATATCCTCTTCCTGCACGGCGGCGGCTATATCACCGGATCGCCGGCGCTTTACCGTCACGTCATGTGGCGCTTCGCGGCAGCGGCGCGGGCAAAACTTGTTGCGATCGATTACCGACTGGCACCGGAGCATCCGTTCCCGGCGGCCCTGGACGACGCACACACCGCCTGGCAGGCACTGCTCGCCGAAGGCGTGGACCCGCGGCGATGCGCAGTACTTGGCGACTCGGCAGGCGGAGGCCTCGCTCTGGCGCTGGCGCTCAGGCTGCGCGACGAGGGAGGCCCGCTGCCCGCAGCCGTCGTCGCACTGTCGCCCTGGACCGATCTCGCGATCACCGGTGAGTCGTGCTCGCAGGACGCTGCGGACCCGATGCTGAAATCCGATTGTCTGAAGCCCTTCGCCGCGCAGTATCTGGGAGGCGCTGATCCTCGCCATCCTTACGCCTCGCCCCTTTACGGCGATCTGCGAGGCCTGCCGCCGACGCTCCTTCAGGTGGGCAGCGACGAAATCCTGCGTGACGACTCCATTCGGATTGCGGAGCGGATGCGCGAAGCCGGCTGCAATGTGACGCTCGAAGTCTGGCCGCGCATGCCGCATGTCTGGCATGCATTTGCGCCGCTGATGCCGGAAGCGCGGCGCGGCATCGCCCGCGTCGGCGCGTTCGTGCAGGAGTGGACGGCGCTGGGGGAAGGGGTTGGGAGCTACACCAACTGATAGCGAATGGTGGATCCGTCGATAGCTTTCAGCTCGACCTGAACGAGCTGATCGTTTTCGTCGTACCAGACGTCCTGTGAAAACGTGGTGATAATTTCATAGTGGTGTGCGTGTTGGGCGTGGCCGCGGACGATGAGATCGTCCTCACCGCGGTCGACGATCTTGACCGGCTGAACGCTGCCGTCCTTCGGATCAATCGCGGTTTTCTGCGCGACCACTGCCGGGTTCCATAGGCTGAGAGGTATCGCCGTCGGCGCCAGTTCCCTTTCCTGGCCGTCGCCCTTCACAATGATCTTGCCGTCGCCGGCGGCCGCATTCGTGCGATGCAGCGTGCCGTTGTCGTCCGTCGTCGAATTCATCGCCACGAGGCGGCCATCGGCCCATCGCTCGGCTTCCGTCTGATCGAATTTGTAGAGTGTGAGGAACCCCAGGCCGATTTCCACATGCGTCACGATCTTCACGGTCGTATCCCGACCGCAATGCCCGAATCGGACCGAGTTGGTGCCGATCTGCGTACCATCGCGCAAAACGGCGAAATTCACCGTCGTCGCGTCCGACGCGGCATGAGCATCGGCGGCAAAAAGCGTTGACCACGCGACCAGCGCGCCCAGAGGGATGCGGTACAGGTGCATTATAGAGCCTCCCGTTTAGAGCCGTGTCCGCTCGCCAAGTCGGGCGTTCGTTCATTTATTCCGACCCATCCAAGATAAACCACAAAAATCTTTCGCCGGTGTGACTCTGACTCGTTGCCAAATGACATTTCGCGGAACCGGGAGGCTGGGCCGCGGGTTGGGATTGGGGGATGTCCGCGCCAATGCTGAAATCGTTCGTCGTTCGTCTTGTCGAATTGTCCACGCGGTTTGCCTGGGCCGTCATCCTGTTCGCACTGGTCCTGGCATCCCTTTGTACCGTCTATGCGGTGCGGCACTTTTCGATTTCAACCGATGTCAGGCAGCTGTTTCCAACCGACTTGCCCTGGACGCAGCGCGCCGATCAGTTTCTCTCAGCATTTCCGCAGTACGACGTGCTCGTCATTGTCGAGGCGCCGACCCCGGAACTGACGGAAGCGGCAAGTGCCAAGCTTGCTTCGGCGCTGAAGGCGGATCGCGACCATGTCCGCGCGGTGGAGGAACCGCAAGGCGACAGATTCTTCGCCCAAAACGGTCTCCTGTTCGTGCCGGTCAAACAGCTCGCCCAAATGACGGTGAACGCACAACAGGCCGGACCCATGACCGGTGCACTCGCCGCCGATCCGAGCCTCAGGGGCGTCCTGGGCGCGCTTTCAGAAGGGCTAATGGGAGTCGAGAACGGACTCTACGGAATCGACTCCCTGGCTCCCGCCATGAACGCGGGCGCCGACACGGTCAGCGACGTGCTCTCCGGACGCCCCGCGCAATTCTCATGGCAGTCGCTCATTGGCGGCGAGATGACACGAAAGCAGGGAAATCATCGGTTCATTCAGATCGCTCCTGTCCTCGACTTCAAGGCTCTGTCGCCCGGAGGCGCGGTCACGGATGCGATTGCCCAAACGGCGCGCCGGCTTCATTTGGCGAACGACTTCCAGGCGCGGGTTCGCGTCACCGGACTCGTCCCGATGAACGACGCACAGTTTGCCGCAGTCAAGGAGAACGCCGCGCTGAATGCGGCCGTTTTCATAGGGGCCGTGCTGATCATCCTGTGGCTGGCGCTGCACTCGTGGCGAATTATTGTGGCCGCCCTTGTCAGCGTGACGTGTGGCCTGGCCTATTCCGCCGCGTTCGGACTATTCCTCGTCGCGTCGCTGAATCTGCTTTCGGTCGCATTCTTTGTCCTGTTCGTCGGCCTGGGCATCGATTTCGGGATTCAATTCAGTGTCCGTTACCGTGCCGAGCGTCACGAGACCGGCGATTTGAACGCTGCGCTGGTCAGTGCCGCAAGAAAGGCGGGCTGGCCTCTCGCGCTCGCAGGCGCGGCCACTGCACTTGGTTTCTCGGCCTTCCTGCCGACCGAGTATCGCGGACTGTCGGAACTCGGCCGGATCGCCGGACCAGGCATGATCATCGCCTTTCTGACCAGTATCACGCTGTTGCCGGCCTTGCTTCGGGTTCTGAATCCGCCGGCGGAGTCCCATCAGATGGGGTTCGCCGCCCTCGCACCGGTCGACCGGTTTCTGGAGCGTCACCGCTTTGCGGTCCTTGCCGGTACCCTCGCCGTTGTCGCGCTAGCATCGCCGCTTCTGCTTTTTCTGCGGTTCGACTTCAACCCGCTGCATCTGCAAAACCCAAAGGCCGAATCGGTCGCCGCGTTCCTCGAATTGAGAAGGGACCCGTTGACGGCCGCCAATGCGGCCGAATTGATTGCACCCGATCTTGTTGAAGCAAAGGCGGACGCAAGAAACCTCGCCGATTTGCCGCAGGTGGCGGGAACGCGCACGCTCGCAAGCCTTGTTCCAGACGATCAGCAGTTCAAGCTCGCGTTGATCCACCAGCTCTCGGCCGCGCTCACACCCACGCTGACCCCGGCGCGGTTACGCCCGGCACCCAGCGATCACGAAAACGTTGCGGCGCTGAGGTCGACCGCCCGTACGCTGTCCGAATATGCACCGCGGGGCGGCGCCGGAGGAAATGCCGCAAAGCGGCTGTCCGCGCTTCTCGACAAGCTCGCAGCCGCCGATTCGGGCGCGCGCCTTCGCGCAACGAATGCGATGGTCGTGCCGCTGATAATCTCACTCGAGGGTCTTCGGCAGGAATTGACGGCGCGGCCGGTCACCATCGCAGACGTTCCACCCGATCTGAAGCGCGATTGGCTGACTCCGGATGGGCGGGCAAGAGTGCAGGTCCTTCCCAGGGGCGATCCTGACGACACCGCTTCGTTGCGCAATTTCGTGCGTGCAGTGCTCGTGCGCGAACCCAACGCGACCGGGCCGGCCGTCATGCTGTATGAAGCCGGAAATACGATCATGCGTGCCTTCGTCGAAGCCGGAATACTCGCCCTCGTGGCAATCGCGCTGTTGTTGTGGATCGCATTGCGCCGCTTGTCGGACGTGTTGATGACCCTGGTCCCGCTGCTGCTGGCCGCGGTTCTGACGCTCGAACTGTGCGTCCTTTTGAATATACCGCTGAACTTCAGCAATATCATCGCGTTTCCGCTACTGCTCGGAGTTGGTGTCGCATTCAAGATCTATTACATCATGGCGTGGCGGCACGGACGCACGGCGCTGGTGCAATCGACATTGACCCGCGCCGTCGTGTTCAGTGCGATGACGACGGCGACCGCGTTCGGCAGCCTGTGGCTGTCTCGCCATCCCGGCACTTCGAGCATGGGAGAGCTGATGTCGCTCTCGCTCGTCTGCACGATGATGGCCGCCGTGCTGTTCCAGCCCGCGCTGATGGGGCCGCCGCGCAAAGTGTCGATGGACAAGCAGCCCGGGAAACCGGCTGCCGTTCGAGGGCCGCCGGTTATGGCAGCCTGTGCGATGGAAGGTCTCGATGAACGCCCCTGAACGTCTCGCCGCGCCGCGAGCACCGCGTGCAAGTATCGCGATCAACAATTTGCGCGCCGCCGTCGTCGTCTTCGTGGTCGCTGCGCACTCCATAATCGCCTATCTGTGGTCTCTGCCCCCACGGCCTTTTGCTTTCGACAAGCCGCCCTTTTCCTGGCGGACCTTTCCGATCGTCGACACGCATCACTTCATCGGCTTCGACATACTCTGCGCCTGGGCCGATCTCTTCCTTATGGCACTCTTCTTCCTGATGTCCGGCCTCTTCGTTTGGCAGAGCCTGGAACGCAACGGTGCCCTCGATTTCGCTTATCGCCGCGCCCTGCGCCTCGGACCACCATTCGTTTTCGGCATCGCGGTGCTGATGCCGCTCACAAATTATCCGACTTACATGCAGACGGCCGCACATCCCGGGCTTGCCGATTTCTGGCTGCACTGGCGCGCCCTGCCCTTTTGGCCGGCCGGGCCGAATTGGTTCCTCTGGGTGTTGCTGGTCGCGGACATTTCAGCGGCCCTCTTTTTTGCGTTGTTGCCGCGCGCGCACCGGATCGTGCTCCTTCTGTCGCGCACCGCTCGCGAGCATCCCGCCCGTTTTCTCGCCGGTCTGCTCGCGGCTTCCACTCTGGCCTATGTCCCCTTCGGGATTCTCTTTGGTCCGATGTCATGGTTTCAATGGGGGCCGTTCTCGTTCCAGCTGAGTTTCCCCGGACTCTACGCGGTCTATTTTTCCGCCGGGATCATCATCGGCGCCTGCGGCGTCGAGGAGAGTTTGCTCACACGGTCGCTCGCCGGGCAGTGGAAGTTGTGGCTCGCCGCCGCGCCTCTGCTCTTCGGCGCGTGGCTCGGCGCGTCGGCGATGACATATGACAATCCCGCCGCGACGTCGCTCGCATGGAATCTCGTGAACGCAATCGCTTTGCCGCCGGCATGCTTTGCCAGCTGCTGTTGCGCTCTTGCCCTGGCAATGCGTTTTGCACGGGC
>DATMPH010000025.1:0-8129 GCA_035567755.1 Rhizomicrobium sp. | reverse complement strand
TGGCTGCGTATCTCGCTCGCTTCACCGACGACAGCGACCTTCCCCGTTATTCTGGCGGGTCGGCTCCCACATTGGCTCTTTCGAGGCCTTCTCAATGTTCACTCACGTTGCGGCCCGCACGGTCCGCTGACCCCCTACGGGCCTTTCTATCGAAGTGCTTCAGATCATTCGTCGCCTCCTGATCCGCTCCGATCGCTTCCGGCTGGAGCGAGAGTTTGCCGGCCCGGATTTCCACCGGGGAGAACGATGCGCCTTGCCAAGGCACACAGAATAACCGCGTCGAGAATTCGCATCAGCCGACCCGACGGCGGGAGCACAAGATGCAACGCTTCAAGAGCGCGGACTCAGCCCAGAAGTTCCTCTCAACCCACGCCGCCGTCTACAACATTTTCAACGTCCAACGCCATCTCACGTCAGCTCAAACACGCCGCGGCGATGACCACGTGGCGAGAAGCCGTCGCGGCGGCTTAAGAATCCGTAAGGCGTAGACCTTTCGTGGCCTTCGCGCGGCAATGTGACAGCGCCGTAGCTTGCGTTCTCCATCAGATGCCAGCGGTCCGCGACCTGGATCGCCGCGGGGAGCGCCTTCAGCGTCGCAAGCGCATAACCGCCGCCTCGGTCCCGAGCCACGACGGCGATCTGCGGTTGGTTCGTCAGCCACGCTTCGGCAATCGCCGGTTCTCGATCCGGTAGCAACGCGATCGTCTTTCGGCGCTGGAGATCATAATCAGCGTCCCGTAGCGATGGTTGCGTCGCCAAGCCCAAGCGTCGATCCTGATGATCGCCGGAGGCACCTCGTCGGGGGGCAGATAGCCGGATCGCAATGGCCCAGTGAACACCACGCTGGGGAATGAGGGCAAATCCGCGACGATATCTTTGGCATTGCTGGTATCGTTGACAACGCCGCGACGCGCATCATGAGCGAAGCTGGCGAGGCGAAATTCTCATAACTCGCGGGGTCGGATCTCGTGGCGCGCACGGTTCCGCCCGCCTCATCACAGTCGGCGAAGATGCTCCCATTTGCCGGGCTGACAAAGGGAACGGGCAATGCCTCGGGCAGTCGGAGCGCCACCCAATTCAAAGCGCACCTACAAAGACCTCGATTGGTAGCGGGTGATCGATCACATAGCTGCCAAAATTGGGATTGTGACCGTCTGGCTGGGTCCGTTGGTCTGCTCCCGTTGCGCGCGCCAAGAGCGTATAGCGGCCCAGTTGTACCGGCGTGATCCAATCGTATTTCCAGCGGCGCCAGGCGTGCGGCCTTATCGGATCGATGAAATCGCCCTGAACCCACGATGCGTCGCCATCGAGGCTGATCCATATTTCAGTGACATCGGTGTCCCCGGCCCAAGCGACGCCAAAAATAGTGTAGGGGCGACCAGGTTGCAGCCGCTCGTACACACGGGGACGGGCGATCTGCGACTTCAGTTTCATTTCCGCGAGCGGGCGGCGTATGGGTATCCCTTCGGAATCATCCCAATAGCCGTAGTCTGAAGTTTGCCAGTAGCCCTGAAACGACTGTGTGGCCGCGACGATGTCGGTCAACCACTTGACCGACGACATGCCGTAATAGCCGGGAACGATGGCGCGCAGCGGGTATCCGTGGTCCGGCGTAAGATCCTGCCCGTTCATCTGGTAAGCGATGAGAACGTCGGGTTCCATCGCCCGCGTCCTCGGGATACTGCGGGCATAGGAGATCCGACCCGGCGGCTTCGGCTCTTCCGTCGGCACGCCGCGGTCGGCGCCTTCCAAAACGATGTCGCACGCGCCATCGGCCAGTCCGGCACTTTCCAAAAGCACAGAAAGGGGAACGCCAGTCCATTCCGCATTGCCGACCGCGCCGAGTTCCCATTGCGCGCAGGGCACGGGCGGCGCCAGGAACACCCGGCTGTTGCCAGCGCATTCCAGTGTGGCGAAGCATGTCCGTGAAGGCATAGCGCGGATATCGGCGCAGCTCAGGCTCAGCCGGTTCCGCACCGCGCCCCGTATCGACAATCGAAAGGCGACTGGATCCAGCTCAGGTACGGGGAAATGGCTGCGGATGTAGAACAGCTCCGAAGGCGTGATGAAGTCGCTGAGCTGATCGAAAGGCATTTCGAGATTGTTCGGGTCCTTTTGCCGGATGATCAGGCCAACGGGACCTTCCGCCGAGCTCGACCAGTTCTGAGTTTTCATATCCATCACGGAGTGCTCCCTCGATGCAGCTGCTGTCGGGCTCGTCAGAGGAGCCCTTGTCCAACATCAGGCCCCGTTTTGTAGGACTTTCATGCCCGCATCGGTAATTCGGAAATCAACTTGTCCAGGGTTATCGGATAGTCGCGGACACGCACGCCGCAAGCGTTGTAAATCGCGTTCGCGATCGATGCGCCTGCACCGCAGATGCCCAGTTCGCCGACACCCTTGCTTTTCAGCGGATTTGATTCGGCGTCGAGTTCGGGAATGAAAATCGCGTCCACATTGAGCACATCGGCGTGGACCGGAACGTGGTATTCGGCCAGATCGTGGTTCACGAAGCAGCCGAAGCGCGGGTCCAGGATCATCGCTTCTTCCAGAGCCGCGCCGATGCCAAAGATCATGCCCCCGATCGCCTGAGATCGCGCGGTCTTCTCATTCAAGACGCGGCCGGCGGTAAAGACGCCTAGCATACGTCTCAGCCGGACCTCGCCGGTATCAATATCGACGCCGACTTCGGCAAAGTGCGCGCCATAGGATTGCTGCGAGAATTCTGTGCTCGTGGCGCCAGGTCTGATCTCGCCATCGGCGTCGACGCCTTCTGGCCCGATGAGGTCCATGAGTGGCCTGGATTGACCAGCAGCTACAATCCGGCGGTCGACGAAGCTGGCCGCATCGGGATCCATGCCCGCGAGCTCCGCCAACTTTGCTCTTAACTTATTGCAGGCGTCGAACAGGGCCGAGCCCGAACTGGCAGCGCCATAGGAACCACCCGAACCTGCTGCCTACGGAAAGTTCGTATCGCCCAGTTCCACTCGAATTCGCTCCGTAGGTAGGCCGAGCATTTCAGCCGCGATCTGGGTCAGAATGGTGGAAGTCCCGGTGCCGATATCGGTCATCGCCATTCGCACAACGGCCAAACCGTCCGGTCCGAGCCGCACGTTGGCTTTCGATAGTTGAAGCGTGTTTCCGCGCGTGGCGGCCGCCACACCCATTCCGACCAGCCAACGCCCGTCGCGAGACTGGCCGGGTTTTTGATTCCGCCGGTCCCAACCAAACCGGCGCGCTCCCTCCTCGAAGCAGGGAATGAGGTGACGGCTGGAATAGGGAATGTGTTTTTCCGGATCTTCCCTCGGCTCGTTTCGCATCCTCAGTTCGATCGGATCGAGGTCGAGCTTCTCGGCGAGTTCGTCCATCGCGCATTCAAGAGCCAAAAGACCTACCGCCTCTCCGGGAGCGCGCATCGACGAAGCGACAGGAATGTCCAGCAGCGCCAGACGATGCCGGGTCAGTCGGTTGTCACCGGCGTAGAGCGTCCGCGTCTGCAGGGCGGCGCCCTCGTAAGTTTGCTCGCTCCACAAATTGCCCGAAAACACATCGTGGCCGATCGCAAGAATACGGCCATTTCGATCTGTCCCCAGGCGGATACGTTGAATGGTGTCCGAACGGTGTGTCGTGACATGGAACACCTGTTGGCGCGTCAGCGCCGTCTTCACCGGCCGGTTGAGCTGGCGCGCAGCGATCGCCGCCAAAATGGCGTCGGCGTTGACCCAAAGCTTGGAGCCGAACCCGCCGCCGATGTAAGGGCTGATCAGCCTGACCTTCTCCACCGGAATTCCGAGGGTCCTGGCGACCGCGTCGCGCCCCTGATTCAGCATCTGGTTCGAGGTGTGAAGGATGAGGTTGTCGCCGTCCCATATGGCCAGTGTGGCGTGCGGCTCCATCATGGCTTGGCTTTGCAGTGGCGTGGTGTAAGTCACGTCGAGCTGCACGGGAGCCGCGGCGAACGCGCCGGCAAAATCACCCACGGCGCTATCAGGCGGGGCGAAACCTTGCGGGGCGCGCGCTTGATCGAGACCGCCGCGCAGAGCAAATCTACCCGGCGACCTTTCATAGTTCACGCGCACAAGGTAAGCAGCTGCTCTGGCTTCCTCGAAAGTCTCTGCGACTACGAACGCGACCGGCAGACCATAGTACAGCACCTCAGGGCTCGTGAGCACGGGGTGGGCTACGTGATGATTGCCTCTGCCTTGCTGGGGCGCATTTCGATAGGTCAGCACCAGAACAACGCCAGGCGCGCGCTCCGCCGCACCCGTATCGATGGACTTGATTCGTCCCTTCCCGATCGAAGCGTCGACGACGAAGCCGTAGGCCGTCTTCGGACCTTGCTCCATCTCGTAGGCGTACCGAGCGCCTCCCGTGACCTTCAGTCGTCCGTCGACGCGATCGACCGGCTTGCCGACGACGCCTCGTGCGCCGACATCGAGCGCGTTTGATCCTACGGGAGCGTTCATTTCCATCGGGCTTGTCTCCTCAGGTCAGCGTCGCTTCGGCCAGAACGGCGCGCAGCGTGCGGCGCGTGAGGGGGATCTTGAAGTCGTTGCCTCCATAACCGCGGGCTCCATCCAGGACGCCGGACGCGACAGCGTCGAACGTACTTTCGCTCGCCGAAGCGCCAACCGCTCGTTCCTCCGCCGGCGCGACGCGCCACGGCTTGGGAGCAAGGCCGCCAAACGCGAGACGCGCCGAACGGACTTTTCCGCCTGCGGCGTCCACGATCGCCGCAACGGAAACCAGAGCGAAAGCGTAAGACGCTCTGTCGCGAACCTTCCGATAGATCTGCTTGCCCATTGGCGGGGGCGGCAGCATGACGGCCGTGATGATCTCGCCAGGCTTCAACGTGGTCTCAATCTGCGGTGTATCCCCCGGCAGGCGATGGAACTCAGCAATCGGGATTGCGCGCGTCACGTTCTTCGCGTCGATCGTCCCGACTTGCGCGTCGAGCGCCCGCATCGCAACGGCCATGTCAGAAGGATTTACCGCGATGCACTGGTTGCTGCCGCCGAGTATGGCGTGGATCCGGTTGAAACCGCCGAGCGCCGCACAGCCAGAGCCCGGGTCGCGCTTGTTGCACGGCTTAGTCACATCGTAGAAGTAGTAGCAGCGCGTGCGCTGCAGCAGATTGCCGCCGGTGGTGGCCTTGTTCCGCAACTGCGCGCTGGCGCCTGAAAGCAACGCCCGACTGAGAACACCGTAGCGATTTCGCACGCGTGGGTCCGCTGCCAGATCGCTGTTTCTCACCATGGCGCCGATGCGCAGGCCCCCTTCCGGAGTATCCTCGATCTTGTCTAACGGGAGACGGTTGATATCGACCAGATGGTTCGGCGTCTCGACCTGAAGCTTCATCAAATCGAGTAGATTCGTTCCACCCGCGATCAGTGTGGCACCGGGTTTAGCCGAGGCCGCTGCGGCCTCGGTCAGCGAATTCGCCCGCTGATAGGTAAAGGCCTTCATGTTGGCGCTCCCGCCGCTTGTTTGATAGCCGCCACGATGTTCGGATAGGCGGCGCAGCGGCAGATATTGCCGCTCATCCGTTCGCGGATCTCCGCGTCGGTCAAAGCTGGTTGGGCTTCCGCCAGATTCTCGGTGACATAGCTCGGCGCGCCTGCGCGGCTCTCGCTGAGCATCCCCATGGCTGAACAGATTTGCCCCGAGGTGCAATAGCCACACTGAAAGCCATCGTGCTCGATAAACGCCGCTTGCAGAGGGTGCAGCGTTTTGCCGTCGGCGAGCCCCTCGATCGTTGTAATGGGTTCGCCGTCATGCATTGCAGCGAGCGTGAGGCAAGAGTTAATGCGGCGCCCGTCCAGCAACACCGTGCACGCGCCGCACTGGCCGTGATCGCAGCCCTTCTTGGATCCTGTCAGCGCGAGATGCTCACGCAAAGCGTCGAGAAGAGTCGTCCTGGGATCGAGCGTCAGACGATGGAGCAGGCCGTTGACTTGGAGGTCGACGCTTATTGGAGTGATTGCCGTCTCGGTGTCTGCCGCCTCGGCGGATAGCGCAACTTGCGGGAGACCGCTGAGCAGGAATGCCGCTGTAGCAGTTCCGGACTCCAAAACCGTTCGTCGGGTAATCCGAATGCCTCGGTGTCCGCTTTCATCCATGACTGGCACCTTCATTCCTGGTTTCGATCCGCCGTCCCTTGTCCTCGTGAAACGGCTAGCCGCTTGCTGCGCTCCGGGCGTCCGAGAACGATCGCCACGTGTCCTCTGGAAGATTGACCACGATCGGAGTCGATGTGCTTCTCACCACGACCCATCGGAACGGCTGCGAATCTGACGGATTGATCTCCATGTGCGGCAGGAATGCCGGCACGTGAATGAAATCGCCCCCCTCCGCGCTAGCGCCGCATTCGCCATTCGCGCCCCAGCGCACTTCGCATACGCCGGACAACACATATGCGATGGTCTGCTGCTCGCCATGATGGTGAATTCCCGTGCGGGCGCCAGGCTTGACCTCGAACAAGCCGCCCCACATCGTCGATTCGACGCCGAGTTGCGGCGCAACTGCAGCTTGGCGTTCAGAGCCGGGCGTTTGCAGCGTGCCCTTGTCGAATTCATGGGGGTGAATGATACGAATTGCAGAAGAATCGCTCATCGATTCACCCGGGGTTATCGCTCGAAAGGTCGCGGTCCAATCGCGGCTTCGCGAACGAATTTAGCCGTGTGGAGCGCGATTCCTTATCCTACGTTGGTAGACGTGCGTCGTGCGTTGGTTGGGCGAACCGAAACGTTGGTATGCGCCAAACGTCGCCCGGCCACAGTTCTGGGACGAGCGCTTGCTCAACATAGGCGAGAAAGGTCTCGAGCTTCTCCGCCGAGAGTGAAAGGACCCGCTCGGCATGGGCCTCGATCCGATGCGACGTGCGGTCGCCACCTTGATGCCCGGGCGCGACGTCGCCCTCCCACCCCTTGAAAGTCCGCCAACGTATCGCGCTCGATGCGCTCACGCCGAACTGCACAGCCGCCGCCCGACAGGACAAGCAAAGGCGCGGAAAAGATGCAGAACGATACCATCGGCGTCGATATCTCGAAAGGCCATCTCGACGCGCACCGTCTGAGCGACGGCGCGACACGGCGCTTCACCAACGACAAAAGCGGCCACAGGGCGTTCGTCAAATGGCTTGCGCACGGGTCTGTGGAGCGCGTCGTCTTCGAACCGACCGGTCCCTATCACCGCGCCTTCGAACGCGCCCTGGGCGTGGCGGGCGTCCCTTTCGCCAAGGTCAATCCTCGTCAGGCGCGCCGCTTCGCCGAGGCGATCGGCAGGCTGGCGAAGACCGACCGCGTCGATGCCGCGATGCTGGCGCGCATGGGCGCAATGTTGGAGCTTAAGAGGCGGCCGCCCCGCAGCGACGCCTTGCTCGTGCTCAAGGAGCTTCACCTTGCCCGCGAAGCCCTGGTGAAGGATCGCACCGCCGCCAAGAACCGCAGAAAGGTTCTTACCGAGTCCCTGCTGAAGCGTCAGAATACGCAGCGCCTCGAACAGATCAACCGCCAGATCGCGGCGATCGAGGCTGCAATCCTCGAGCAGATCCGAGCTGACCCCGATCTCGCCCAACGGTTCGCAATCCTCACCAGCATTCCGGGCGTCTCGGCCGTAACCGCCTTCGCCCTGCTCATCGAAATGCCGGAGCTCGGCACCCTTGAGGCAGGCCAGGCTGCAAGTCTCGCGGGCCTCGCGCCGGTAGCCAGGCAGTCCGGCCGCTGGACCGGACGCGCCTTCATCCGGGGAGGCCGAGCCGCGGTCCGCCAGGCTGTCTACATGCCCGCCCTCGTTGCGGCCCGGTTCAATCCGGACATGAAGGCAAAATACAGACAGCTCATCGACGCCGGTAAGCCGGCCAAGGTCGCGCTCACCGCCGTCATGCGAAAGCTGATCGTCCTCGCAAACGCCCTCCTGAAGCCAGACCTCGATACGCCAAGTGCTTCGCAAAGCCGTGCCACCGGCCAGACGGAACGGTGCTTCGCAATGAAGCCGAACTTCATGTCGACTCCCTCGCGAAGTAGGCCGCGGCCTTTTTTAAGATGTCGCGCTCCGCCTTGAGCTTTGCGACCTCACGCCGGAGCCGGTCGATCTCCAGCTGCTCGGGCTTCATCTGACCGTGTCCGGGA
>DATMPH010000024.1:0-2422 GCA_035567755.1 Rhizomicrobium sp. | reverse complement strand
GATCTCGCGCGCGAATGCGTGCATATGTCGGACAAACGAGGCTGCGATTTCGCGAAGACGGGCATTTCCCGCTTGCGCCATCGCTTCGAGGACGGCCGGCGTCACGTCATCCAAATTTTTTATGATTCTGCCCTTGAAGCTGGTCATTGTTGACATACCCATCGGACTTTCCTGTTCTGAGACCGGAGGTAAGGCGCGGCTGCGCCCAGATGTTCATTGCGTCTCTAACGCCGCCTTCATCAGTTGTTCTCGTGTGAGTGGGAGGTCCCGAACGCGCAGGCCGAAAGCGTTCGTGACCGCGTTTGCGATCGCGCCGGCGGTCGGTCCGAGCGAGACTTCGCCGACGCCGGTAGACGGAAATTCGGTATCGGCAATGATGTCCACTCTTGTCTCGGGCGTCTCGGCGAAGCTGAGGATTGGATAGTCCTTCCAGGACTCGGCGATCAGCCGCGTCCCGTCAGTCGGAACGGCTTCTTTCAAAACCCAGCTCGCTGCCTGCAGCATGCCTCCTTCGATCTGTGAGACGACGCCTGCCGGGTTGATCACAAGACCCGGGTCCACCGCTGCCCAGAGATTGTGAACCCGGACGCTCTCCTCCACGGAAACGAACGCCACCACTGCACAATAGCTTCCTGTGTTTTTGAACCTCGCAAAGCCGAGCCCTCGCCCGAAGCTGGCGTCGCATGGTGCTGACCAGTTGGATATTTCCGCGGCCCGGGTCACTACCCGGCGTGCGCGCGGGTCGGCGAGGTGTTTCAGCCGGAATTCGACCGGATCGCATCCAGCAAGCTCCGCCAGTTCGTCCATGAAGCTTTCGATGGCGAAAACATTTGCGAAAGCGCCTAGCGAACGAAGGGCCGAAAGCCGGAACGGCAAGTCGGCGGCAAATTCGTATGTAACGCGTTGCGGGAAATCGTAAAGCGCGACCGCATTCTTTGAGCCCCCGTTGTGATCGGGCAAATCCATTTGAACAGCGGCGGCAAACTGCGCGTCGGCCGCCGCAGCAGCAAGCAAATTGACTTGCCCACCCCAGCCGGGACGCTGGATGTGCGTGCCTGACCGCGTGGTCAATATCCACTCGGCGATGCGCCCGTCTCGAATGCGGGCGGATGTAGATATCCGCATCGGTGAACCCATGGGTTCGCAACGTAACTCGTCCATTCGCGTCCACTGGACACGTACCGGGCGGCCCGGCACTGCGCGCCCCAGCATGACCGCGTCCATCGCCGCGTCATCTGCTCCGTTGTGGCCGTAACATCCCGCTCCGAGTCGATGCCTCACGATCACGTCTTGCAGCGATCTGCCGAGCACGCGCGCGATCTCATCGCGCAACGCAAAAACGTTTTGCGAGTGCGACCAAACTTCCACGGTCGAATCGGATACAGTCGCAATTCCGCAAGACGGGCCAATCGATCCGTGGGCGATCAGCGGTTTGGTGTAGACGGCCGAGAGCGCCTGACTATCTTCGGACTGGTTCGGACCGGACGAGCCTTGATCTGCCCTGAGCACCCTTTCCGTGACATGGCAGCTTTCGAGAATGTCGAGTGGCGTCTGAGGTGCGCCATCCGGGGTTCCGCTCCACCGGCAGCAACGCTCCAGGCGCGCCATCGATTTTGCGAGTGCTTGCTCGCTTTCCGCCACTACTCCGATGAAATCGCGCTCGCGCACTACTTTCAAAACGCCGGGGCCGAGAATTGCGTCGGCATCGACACTTTCGAGTCGCGCGTCCGCATGAGGCTTTCTTAAAACTTGTCCATGGAGCATGCCTTCAAACGACAAGTCATGAATGAAAGCACCGCGGCCGATGCGCTCAAGCAAGTACTTGTTTGGCACGTTCGTCCCGACCGTCTTGTAGAGATTCGGAGACTTTGGCTCAGCGGAGCGCCTGGGTGGCCGTTCGAAACGGATGTCCGCCGCCAAACTCCAGAACGTCTCCTTCGAAGGGTTGCCTCGTACAAAGATCTGGCCGTCTTTGGCCGTAATTTCCGATACCGAAGCGCCAAGCTTGAGCGCTGCCGCCTCGAAGAGCATCGACCTTAGCTCTGCCGCTGCGGCGCGAACCTCAAGCCCCGACGTTTCAATCGACATGCTTCCGACGGTTGCACCTTCGAACGGTGACACCGAGGTGTCGCCCGAGATGGTCACAACCGCGCCAACGGTCAAATCCAATTCTTCCGCCACTATCTGGCGTAGGGCGAGCAATATCCCTTGTCCCAGCTCAACCTTGCCGGTTTTCAGCAAAAGACGCCCGGGGCTGAACAAGTCGAAACGCCCAGTCTGCGCCATGTCCAATCCGGTTCTGGCGGCGGTTTCAGACATTGTCTGCTCCCGCTTGGATGGCCCGGAGCACCCTAGCAACTGCCCTCAAGATCGCGGCGTTTGCTCCGCAGCGACAAAGATGCCGGCCGAGTTGTCCGGCGAC
>DATMPH010000023.1:0-3191 GCA_035567755.1 Rhizomicrobium sp. | reverse complement strand
ATTGGCTGGAGTGCAGAACAGCGCCGCCGAAGTTGCGCAACGTCGGAATATCCGGAAGGCTCGGAATACCGCTGACTCCGGTGGCCATGACGACATGCCGCGGGTGCATCTCTCGCTTCGTGCCGTCATCGCGGCGGAGCGTGACGGACCATCGCCCCTCTTTTTCGTTGTACGTGCCGCCCTTGAATTCGGTGGCCGTCCAATAGTTGAGCTCCATACTTTCCACATAAGCCTCGAACCAAGCGGCAATTTTGTCTTTGGGAATATAGGCCGGCCAGGTCGGCGGAAAATGCATGTACGGCATGTGGTTGACGTGTGTTTGGTTGTGCAGAACCAGCGCATGATAACGGTTGCGCCAGTTGTCACCGATGCGCCGTTCGCGGTCGACGATCAACGTGTCGACCTGCAGTTGAGCGAGGCGCGCTGCAATCGAAAGCCCAGCTTGGCCTCCGCCGACAACGAGGACGGCCGGCTCGCGGTCGACATACTCAGCAGCGGCTCTCCTGAGATCGAGCCAGTTAGGGCCCCGAAAATCGCGCGAATAGATCTTGCTCTGGGGGCGTGATCTCCCGAACTGCTCTTCGTACCCCTTGATTTCGTCGAGCGCCGTGAGCAGCGTCCACGCTTTCACCGTCTTGCCATCGCGCACATCCGGGGTGAGCCGCAAAACTCCGTTGCCGCGACCCTGAGCCGTTTCAAATGTGAAGATCGCTTCAATCGCGTCGGTGCCAGCGCGCGTCACATGGCGCGGCGCGGCGCGGCGGGGAGCTATCCTGAAAACGGCGGGTCGCACACTGCCGATATGCGCCCTAAGCCCTCTCAGAATGGCGTCTGCGCCGTCGACCGTCTGGATGCGCCAAGTGAACGCCAGCAAATCACGCCAATAGCTATCGGCGTGAAATAGGGTCTTGAGCAGAACATCGTCGGGCCTAGCGAGAGCCGTTTCGAACTGCGTAAGCCAATTCTGTGCAGTCGTTGCGATGGCTTCTGTTTTAGGCAGCATTCGCGCCCTCAATCAAATCGATCTGCGCGGCACGCGCACCTCTTCAAAATCGGATCGACGAGCTAGTTGTTTTGTCTGGCCTTATGACACTCGCGAAGAATGCCTCATTTTCGGTAGATTCCGCCTCGGAAGCAAACATGACAGGCGGCCGCAGACCCACTATCAGTTTAGACGTCGGATTTCAGAAAATTTCGATTGCCACTGTCGCCGCTACCACTACGACCTATTAGGAGTCCCCCGATGGCGATACTCGATCCATTCGGTTACGGCACGCACGAGGTGCTCAATCAAGCCCCGGCAATGGCGGACTACGACGCTTACTCCAATGATCCGGCCCTGGGCAAAATCCTTTCGATCTTCAACGCAGAATGGACCGCGCCACACGCAAGCGCGGTCGGCAAACGGGTCGGTTCCACCCGCGTGCAAGAGCTGGCGCGGCAGGCCAACCGCAACCCTCCCGAATTGCGCACCCATGATCGCTGGGGCCATCGGATCGACCAGATCGAGTTTCACCCCGCATGGCATGAACTCATGACACTCGCCATGCGGGACGAATTCCATTCGCTGTGTTGGACGAAGCAACAGCCCGGAGCGCAGGTGGCACGCGCCGCAGTGTCGTTTCTCTGGAACCAGGGCGAGAACGGAATTTGTTGCCCGCTCGGTATGACGTATTCAGCGATCCCGATCTTGCGCCGCGATCCGGCCCGCTGGCCGACTTCGGCAAACTTGTGATGTCGACCGACTACGACGGACGTCCCCTTCCGGCAGCGCAAAAACGGGGCGGGACGGTCGGCATGGCGATGACCGAAAAGCAAGGCGGTTCAGACCTGCGCCAGACCCAGACAACCGCGACGAAGAACTCGGATGGGACCTATTCGCTCGTTGGGCACAAGTGGTTCTTCTCCGTGCCGCACTCGGATGTGTTCCTGACGCTTGCAAGAACGGAAGAGGGCGTATCCTGTTTTGTCGTCGCGGGTTGGCTGCCCGACGGCTCCCGCAATCGGCTACAAATCCAGCGGCTTAAGGACAAGTGCGGCAATAGGTCCAACGCTTCGTCCGAGGTCGAATTCCGCGGCGTCATTGCACATCTCATTAGCGAGGCCGGTCACGGTATTCGTGCGGGGCTGGAGATGAATCACTACACGAGGCTCGACTTCGCGGTCGGCTCGGCGGGACTCATGCGTCATGCTCTGGCGCAGGCCGCTCATCATGCCACTTGGCGGCGCGCCTTTCAGAAGGCGCTAATCGATCAGCCGCTGATGACGAAAGTGATTGCGGATCTCGCCATAGAAGTCGAAGCGGCGGCGTGGCTCGCGTTCCGTTTCGTCCATGCGCTGGACCAGGAAAGCGAAAATGAATCCGAGCGGTTGTTTGGCCGCATCGGCGCGCCCATCGCAAAGTACTGGATCTGCAAGCGGGCGACGCCGGTGGTGGTTGAGGCTCTCGAATGCCATGGCGGCAACGGCTTCGTTGAGGATCATCTGATGGCGCGCCTTTATCGGGAGGCTCCGATAAACGGCATTTGGGAAGGAACGGGCAATGTCGTGTGTCTCGACGTGCTCCGCTCGATCCAGAAATTTCCAGCTTGCGTTCCTGCTTTACTGGACGAGTTGCGGGCGGCGACCGGAACCGATGCTCGCTACGACGCTTTTGTCAACGAACTTGAACGTGACATTGTCGATATCCTGCGGACCGAGAGCACGGCGCGCCGGATTGTCGAGCAGATTGCGCTAGCGCTCTCCGCTTCCCTTCTCATTCGCCATGCGCCTCACGACATCGCAGACGCATTCATTGCTTCGCGGCTGGCGGGACCATGGTCCGGCCATTTCGGAACATTGTCGCGGGGCGCAAACGCGCAGGCGATTGCGCGTCGCGTCGCACCGCAGCTCATGTGAAGAACCGATTTCTATGTTCACGCCGACGCAATCGGCTTCGGCGGCTTTGCGTGCCTGGCAAAGGTCTGTCGGCTCACCCCGTTCGTCGTCCAATCATGACTGCCGGAGGTTGATTCGACCCATTCGCGACGCCGTCGGCGGAATGACCGCTGTTTGCGTGCGCCGTGAGAAGGCGGCGCTTTCCAGTGGGTGCAAGTCCCACCCGGCGAACGCTCCAGCCGGAAGCAACCGGAGCAGTCATGGAGGTGACGAAATGGCTGAAGCCTTCGGTGTAGCTGGTCACATATAGGTGA
>DATMPH010000022.1:0-27439 GCA_035567755.1 Rhizomicrobium sp. | reverse complement strand
CTTTCCGATTCCGAACGGCGCGCGTGGCTGAGGCTTGCGCGGGCGCAGAATGTAGGACCGGTCACATTCGCGGCGCTGATCGACCGGTTTCATTCCGCGTCTGCAGCACTCAGGGAATTGCCACACCTCGCGAGGCGCGGCGGCGCGGCGGCCGATCTCAGAATTCCAGGCGAAGACGAAGCAGAGCGCGAACTCGAAACGCTTCATCGTGCCGGCGGCCGGCTCATCGCCTCAATCGAACCGGACTTTCCTACCGGACTTGCGGCTCTCGACGCGCCGCCGCCGTTGATTTCGGTGCTCGGACGCCGCGAGATTCTGGCGCGTGAGATGGTCGCCGTGGTCGGCGCACGCAACGCATCGGCGCTCGGGCGCAAGTTCGCCACAGAGATCGCGGCCGATCTCGGCCGGGCCGGTCTTGCCGTCGTTTCAGGTCTCGCCCGCGGCATCGATACGGCCGCGCACGAGGGTGCGCTTGCGACTGGCACAGTCGCGGTGCTCGCGGGAGGAGTCGACGACATCTATCCGCCCGAAAACGCGCGGCTGTACGCACGAATTGTCGATACCGGCGCCGTCGTGTCCGAAATGCCCATCGGCCAGAAGCCGCAGGCCAAACATTTCCCTCGCCGCAACCGGATCATTTCCGGTTTGGCCCGCGGTGTCGTGGTCGTGGAGGCGGCCGAGGGTTCAGGCTCACTGATCACCGCAGATTTTGCGCTTGAGCAGGGCCGAGAAGTCTTCGCAGTGCCGGGCTCGCCGCTTGATCCGCGCGCCAAGGGGACAAACCGGCTTCTCCGCGACGGTGCTGCGCTCACCGAAGGAGCGGGAGACGTCCTAGACGTGCTGCAGCCACTGATCGGACTCGCGTTTCGCGAGCCGGCCGACGGATCCATCGCGTGGGGAGCGGCCGCCGATGATCGGGGTGAGATCAAATTGCGCGAAAAAATCGAAGAGCTCCTCGGTCCGGCGCCCGTTCTGGTCGACGAGCTGGTCCGGCAATGCGCCGCCCCGGCCGCCGCCGTGCTCTCCATCCTCATCGAATTCGAGCTCGCCGGCCGGCTTCACAGGGAATCCGGAGGCCGCGTTTCGCTTGGATAGCTCGGGGCGACGACAGGGAAAACGACCATGATTGCCCGCAAAAATTGAAACCCACCTCAGAAAAGCTCAAAAATACAACTACAGGTTATGCTCCGCGAGGTTCGGACGAGTTGACAGGCCGGAGTCCGGCTTCCTATGTCCGCGCCGTCACGAATCGCGCTTAGTGGTGTTACCCCAGCGATGGCACCTGTGCGCGCCGGCCAAGGCAGTCCTCCTTCAGCATGAACATTCTCGTTGTCGAGTCCCCCGCCAAGGCCAAGACGATCAACAAGTATCTGGGCCCCGGCTACAAGGTGCTGGCGAGCTTCGGCCATGTCCGCGACCTTCCGGCGAAGGATGGCTCGGTGAGGCCGGACCAGGATTTCGCGATGAGCTGGGAGGTGGATGCGCGGGCCCAGAAGCGACTGAACGAGATCGCCGACGCGGTCAAGAACGCGGACAAGCTCATACTGGCAACCGACCCCGACCGCGAGGGCGAGGCGATTTCCTGGCACGTGCTGGAATTCCTGAAGCAGAAGCGCGCGCTGGGCCATGCCCATGTCGAACGGGTCGTCTTCAACGCGGTGACGCGATCAGCCGTGCTCGACGCCATTGCCCATCCACGCGACATCAACCTGGAGCTGGTCGACGCCTATCTCGCCCGTCGCGCGCTCGACTACCTGGTGGGCTTTACGCTTTCGCCAATTCTCTGGCGAAAACTGCCAGGGGCGCGCTCGGCGGGACGCGTCCAGTCGGTGGCCCTCAGGCTCGTCTGCGAGCGCGAAAGCGAGATCGAAGCATTCAGGCCGCAGGAATACTGGACGATCGATGCCGATCTGCGCGCGTCGTCCGGGTCCTTTGCCGCGCGCCTGACCCATCTGGACGGCAAGAAACTCGAAAAGCTTTCACTCCACACGGAAGCTGATGCCATACGCGCGCGCGATGCGATCGCCGCGCAGCATTTCGCTGTCGGTGAAATCGAGACGAAGCCGCTCAAGCGTCACCCCGCTCCGCCCTTCATTACCTCGACACTTCAACAGGAGGCTTCCAGAAAGTTGGGGTTTGCCGCCAAACGCACCATGCAGATCGCCCAGCACCTCTACGAGGGCGTCGAAGTCGGCGGCGAGACCGTCGGACTCATTACTTATATGCGCACCGACGGCGTGCAGATGGCCGGCGAGGCGATCGGCGAGGCGCGGCACGTGATCGGCGAGAATTATGGCGCGCGTTATGTGCCCGAGGCGCCGCGCGCCTACTCAAGCCGCGCCAAGAACGCGCAAGAAGCCCACGAGGCGATCCGTCCGACAAGTTTCACGCGGCGGCCCGAGCAGCTGTTGCGCAGGCTCGAACCCGATCATGCGCGCCTCTACGAGCTGATCTGGAAACGCGCGCTGGCCAGTCAGATGCAGAGCGCGGAACTGGAACGCACGACGATCGACTCTGTTTCGGATGATCGGAAGATCACGCTGCGCGCTACCGGCACGGTGACGCTGTTCGACGGATTTCTTGCTCTCTATCAGGAGGGCAAGGACGACGAAAACGACGAGGACGGCGCCAGACTTCCAAAGCTTACAAAAAACGACCGGCTCGACATCGAGAAGATCTCGCCGGTACAGCACTTCACCGAGCCGCTGCCGCGCTACTCGGAGGCCAGCCTGGTGCGCAAGCTCGAAGAGCTGGGCATCGGACGGCCTTCAACCTATGCCACGATCCTTTCGGTGCTGCGCGAACGCGCCTATGTGCGGATGGATCGCGGACGTTTCGTGCCCGAGGACAAGGGCCGCATTGTCACGAGCTTCCTCAAAAGCTTCTTCAGTCGCTACGTACAATATGATTTCACCGCGGACCTCGAGGAGAAGCTCGACGAGGTCTCCGCCGGTGCGCTCCCCTGGAAGCAGCTCCTGCGCGATTTCTGGAAGGATTTTTCGGCAGCGATCGACGAGGCCAAAGACCTTCGTGTGTCGGCTGTCATCACCGAGCTCGACGAAATGCTTGGCCCGCACATCTTTCCTGCGGGCGAGAATGGCGAAGACCCGCGCAAATGTCCGAGTTGTGGCGCCGGCGCATTGAGTCTGAAGCTCGGCCGCTTTGGTGCCTTCATCGGCTGCTCGAACTATCCCGAATGCCGCTATACGCGCCAGCTCGGACAGACGGCGGGCGAAGCCGCGAACGGACAGCCGCAGGATTTAGGCGAAGATCCTGAAACGGGCGAGGCGATCACGTTACGCACGGGGCGCTTCGGCCCTTACGTACAGCGCGGCAATGGCGAAAAGCCGGCGCGCGGAAGCGTTCCCAAAGGAATGGATGCGGCGTCCATCGATCTTGAATACGCCCTTAAACTCCTCTCGCTGCCGCGCGAGGTGGGAAAACACCCGGAGTCCGGCGAAGCCATTACCGCGAATTTCGGCCGTTACGGTCCCTATATTGCTCATCAGGGTCAGTACGCGTCCCTCGATTCCCCCGAAGACGTATTCACCGTCGGCATCAACCGCGCCGTTTCGCTGCTTGCGGAGAAGAAGGCAAAATCGAAAACATTCCGTGGCGCGGAGGCGCTGAAGGAGTTGGGCAATGCGCCGGGTGGGGCCGCCGTAAAGCTTATGCGTGGCCGCTATGGACCCTACGTCAGCGATGGCACGACGAACGCGACGGTCCCGCGCGACATGGAACCCCTGAGCGTAACCCTCGATCAGGCTGTTGCTCTGATTGCAGATCGCGCGGCAAAGGGCGGAGGCAAGAAGCCAAAATCTGCTTCCAAACCGAAAAAATCTGCCAGGTCGAAAACTGTCGATGCCGCGGCTTCAACGACGCCTCGTGCGGCGGTAGCGACGAAGAATGCCGCGCGCAAGAAGGGCTCTGTCAAATCAAAGGGCAAGAAACCGGTGGCCGCGGAAGGCGGGTGAGAGTTTGCCGCGAAAACGAGCGCCCGGCGGCGCACCACCGCTCGACAAAGCGCGCGTTCTGGAAGCGCTTGCCAAAGAACCACAGGGCTCCAAACGCGATCTCTCGCGGGCACTCCGCGTAAAGGGAGAAGAGCGCGTCACACTGAAACGCATTCTGAAGGAACTGGAAAGCGAAGGAGCGATCGAGCGCAACGCGCGACACCGCTATGCGCCTGGCGGCGAGCTTCCCGAAGTGGCGGTGCTTGAAATTGTGGGGCAGGACCCGGACGGAGAACTGCTCGCGCGCCCCGAACGGTGGGAGCGGGACGATCGGCCCCCAAGAATCATCATCGTGCCGGGTCGCGATGCGGAGCCGGGGCCTGCGCTCGGGATCGGCGAGCGCGTGCTGGCCCGCCTCACACGCGTCGAGGACGGGTATGACGCACGCGTGATCAAGCGCATCGGCGCCGCGGTGCATCGTGTGCTCGGCGTCTATCGCGAGCACGCGGGCCATGGCCGCATCGTGCCCATCGATCGCAAGACCCGCCACGAATTTATTGTCGAGAGCCGGGACAAGTCCGGCGCGTCTTCGAACGAGCTCGTGATCGCCGAACCTCTGGCCGGCCGATCCTCGGGTCTGCCGCGCGCGCGGGTGATCGAGCGTCTGGGCAGCATGAGCGAACCCCGCGCAATCAGCCTGATCGCCATCCACGAACACGGCATCCCGACGGAATTTCCACGCGAGGCACTCGAGGAGGCGGAGCGGGCGACGGCGGTTGCGGCAAAGGGGCGGACGGATCTTCGCGACATTCCGCTCGTCACCATCGATCCCGAAGATGCACGCGATCACGACGACGCGGTGTGGGCCGGCCCCGATTCCGACCCCGCGAACAAGGGCGGCCACATCGTCATTGTCGCAATCGCCGACGTCGCGCATTACGTGAAGCCGGGCTCGGCGCTCGACGTGGAAGCCCGCAAGCGGGGCAATTCCGCTTATTTTCCCGACCGCGTCGTGCCCATGCTCCCCGAGCAGCTATCGGCCGATCTCTGCTCCTTGCGGCAAGACGAGGAACGCCCCTGCCTTGCGGTGCGCATGATCTTCGATTCAGCGGGCCGCAAGCGCCGCCACGAATTTCTCCGTGCCATGATGCGCTCCGCGTCTCGGCTCACCTATGCCGAGGCCCAGCGTGCCTTCGACGGCACACCCGATCGCGACAAACGCGAGATCGCCGCACGCACGCTTGTGCCGCTCTGGAATGCCTATCGCGCGCTCGCGGAAGCGCGCGACCGCCGCGCGCCTCTCGATCTCGATCTGCCGGAGCGGCGCGTGATTCTCGGCGCCGACGGACGTGTTTCGTCGATCGCGTTCCGCGAGCGTCTTGAATCGATGCGGCTGATCGAAGAGATGATGGTCCAGGCCAATGTGGCGGCAGCGGAGGCGCTCGAGAAGGCGCGCACACCCTTGATCTACCGCGTTCACGAGCAGCCTTCGCTGGAGAAGCTGCACGCGTTTGCGGATTACCTGCGCACCCTCGGAATGAGCTTTGCCAAAGGCCAGGTGGTCAAGCCGGCGACCTTCAACCGCATTCTCGCAAGCGCCAAAGGCGGCCCGCATACGGACGTCCTGAATGACGTGGTGCTGCGCACGCAAGCGCAAGCGGTGTACGCAGCAAACAATATCGGGCATTTCGGACTCAACCTGCAACGCTATGCACACTTTACGTCGCCGATCCGCCGCTATGCCGATCTCGTGGTTCATCGCGCTCTTATTCGCGCTCTGAAATTCGGCGACGACGGGCTTGGCGATGCGGAGATGGCAAAGCTCGCAGAGACCGCGGAGCACATTTCCATGTGCGAGCGGCGCGCGATGGCCGCGGAGCGCGATTCGACGGACCGCTATGTTGCGGCTTTCATGGAGGACCGCGTCGGCGCGGTTTTCTCTTCACGCATTACCGGCGTAACGCGCTTCGGCCTGTTCGTGCGGCTCAAGGAAACGGGCGCCGACGGTCTCATTCCAATCCGCACGATCGGCTCGGAATATTTTCGCCATGACGAACGGCGCCATGCGCTCGTCGGCGACCGCACGGGAACAGCATATCGCCTCGGCGACATGGTAACCGTCCGCCTCCTTGAAGCCACGCCGCTGACCGGGGGATTGCGGTTCGAGTTGACCGAAGATGCGTCCGCAAGTCTCACTCCACCGCGATCGCGCGCGCAATCGCGAACCGCGCGGCGCAAGTAGTACGCTCGTTCACACCGCTGCGCCATGCGCACGAAGCGTGGCTCGCGCCGAAGCAAGGCTTTCGCAGACTCCCTGCCTGAGTTTCCCGATGGCGATGACCGACTGGACGCCCGGTGCGTATTCTCCCGGCAGCGCCGCGCGTATCGAAACAACGGCGCCCGGATCGATCATGACCGGCAAACCGTTCGGCCGGGTGAACTTCACCTGGCCACCACTCGCCCCCGATGGCCGACCTTCGATCGCCGCCGTGACCCGGCTGAGATAGGAGCGCGTTTCCGCGGGAAGCAGTCCGGCATCCATCAGCCGCGCTTCGAGATTTCCCGGCCCGTCATTGTAGGCGGCGAACATCGTGGGATAGCCGTATTTCCCGCGAAGCCAGCTCAAATAAGCCGCACCCGCCATGACATTGTCACGCGGCTCATAAGGATCAGGCCCAAGCCGATAGTCCGCGCGCATATCGTCATAGGTCGAAGGCATGAGCTGCATGAGACCCATTGCACCGGCGCTCGATGTAATCGGATGAACTTCGTCCGACATGGTGCGGCCGCCACTCTCGACCTGCATGACGATGCGGATCCAGTTTTCGGGAACGTGGAAACGCTGCGACGCTTCGGCGATGAGCGGGTTCCACCTTTTCATGCGCTGACCGAAGCTCATCTGCAATTCGCGGTCGAAGTCGGACGGGCGTGGCGTGGCGACAACCTTTGGAATTTCGATTTTCGAGGTGGTGACACGCGTGGTCACCGCCGCACGAGGAGTGCTGGGTAAAACGCGAACGGGCGAAGGCCGGTGCCCCGGAGCAGGATGGCGCGATGCGAATGCCACTGCTGCAGCCACAACAACCAGGGACATCAACCCAAGGGCTTGGCCGGGTCGGACCGGGCCGAAAACACGCCTAAAGATCATCGTCGCCATTTTGGACAGGCATGATCGACAACGCAAATTGAGCCAGTTTTGCTCAGATTGGCCAAAAAAAGTACGTCATCCCCGCGGAAAGCGGGGACCCAGGGGCAAACAACGTGCGTTTGCCCTGGATCTCCGCTCCTGCGGGAATGACAAGCTCAAGTGATTCATCCTCATCGAATTGCGCTTTCCCCACCGTACCTTGACATGGGACTTTGCGTGGGTAGTTTGGCCGCCGCTTTTCAACGATAGGCGCCATCGATGGCGAAGCCGACCACCTCAAAAATCCGCCTGAACAGCTCCGGCGATACGGGGTTCTTCTACGTGACCAAGAAGAACACCCGCACGATGACGGAGAAGTTCTCGATGAAGAAATACGATCCCGTGCTGCGCAAGCATGTGGAATTCAAGGAAGGCAAGATAAAATAGGCCGGCTTCCCGACGAACGAGCGCGCGCCCGGCCCCTGGCCTGGCGCGCTTTTTGTTGGCGCGGATATTGAACCAAATATCTCGTCATGGTCGGGCCGTTGTCCCGGCGCCCGGAAAGCACGTATTTGCCGAGGCGTACCGGCCAACGCTGATGTTCATGGATCGCCGGGACAAGCCCGGCGATGACGAATCTTGGGGAAAATTCGCGACGTGTCGATGCCTGGCACAAAAACGGGGACCCAAGGGCATGCGCATCGCGTCTTGCCTTGGATTCCCCCGCCCGCAGCGCGGCGAGTCTGCGGGAATGGCAAGTGTTGAGTTTGTGATGCAATTTGATCGGGCAGTGCTGTAAACTCTCGCCCGAGCAGCATTCGACAGGAGAACGACAATGGCGGCAGCACTCAACTGGCATGAGCAGGCGAAGGCACTCGACTTCCGTTCGCAAGCTTTCATCGGCGGCAAATATGTGCCGGCGGCAAGCGGCGAGACTTTCGAGAACATTTCCCCAATCGACGGCAAGCTGCTCGCCCGTGTCGCGGCCTGCGACAAGGAAGACGTCGACCGCGCCGTGAAGGCCGCACGCGCGGCCTTCAACAAAGGCGCGTGGGCCGACGCTCCGCCGAAGCAGCGCAAGCGCACGCTGCAGAAATTCGCCGACCTGATCATCAAGTATGCCGACGAGCTGGCGCTGCTTGAAACACTCGACATGGGTAAGCCGATCGGCTTCGCGCGCAGCATCGACATCAACGCCGTGGCGGAGACCGTGCGCTGGTACGCCGAGGCGATCGACAAGATATATGACGAGATCGCGCCGACGCCCAAGAACGCGCTGGGAATGATTACGCGCGAGCCCCTGGGCGTGGTTGCCGCGGTGGTGCCGTGGAATTTCCCGCTGCTGATGGCGGCCTGGAAATTTGGACCGGCGCTCGCAGCCGGCAATTCTCTGATCCTGAAGCCTGCCGAACAATCGCCACTCTCGGCGCTGCGCGTCGCGGAGCTGGCGGCCGAAGCCGGGATTCCCGAAGGTGTATTCAACGTCGTGCCGGGGTACGGCGAGACCGCCGGGCAGGCGATCGGGCGCCACATGGATGTGGACGCAGTCGCGTTCACCGGCTCGACGGAAGTTGGAAAGTTCTTCCTCAAATATTCCGGCGAATCCAACATGAAAGCCGTCAGCCTCGAATGCGGCGGCAAGACCCCCAACATCGTCTTTGCCGACACGCCCAATCTCGATGCTGCGGCACAAGGCGCAGCGTCGGGCATATTCTTCAATTCGGGGCAGGTCTGCGTCGCTGCATCGCGGCTCCTCGTCGAGGAGTCGATTCACGATGCCTTCGTCGAGAAGGTGAAGGCGATGGCGAACATCTTCCAGCCGGGCGATCCGCTCGACACCAGGACGATGATGGGATCGATGGTCGACAAGACGCAGATGGACCGCGTCCTCTCCTATGTGGAGAAAGGCAAGAAAGACGGCGCGTCGCTCGCGGTGGGCGGACGCCAGGTGCGCGAAGGCTCGGGCGGATATTACATCGAGCCGACCATCTTCGAAGGCGTCGCCAACGACATGACGATCGCCCGCGAGGAGATTTTCGGCCCCGTGCTCGCCACGCTTTCCTTCAAGGACACCGACGAGGCGGTGAAGATCGCCAACGATTCGATCTACGGTTTGCAGGCTTGTCTGTGGACCAATGATCTGTCGAAGGCGCTAAAAGTTTCCCGCGCGCTGCGCGCGGGCACCGTCAACGTGAACAACGTGGATGGCGGCGGGATCGAAGTGCCGTTCGGCGGCTACAAGCAATCGGGCTTCGGCCGTGACAAGTCGCTGCACGCGATCGACAAATACACGCAGCTGAAGACGACGTATATTACGTTCGGGTAACGCGGTTTTTTGAGTGCGTTGAAAATAATTGTCATGGCCCGGCTTAGCCTGTCTCCGGCCGCGCTTGGCGCGGACCGGGGGGAGACAGCGGAGACCGGGCTATCCAGTCTTGGTTGCCGACCGCATGTAGCTTCCAACTGGATGGCCCGCTTGCGCGGGCCATGACAATAAGAGCTGTGGCGATTGAGTCTGGAACAGCTGCAATCGTCTCAACTGCGCGTTTGCCTTATCATCTCCGCCCAGCGGTCGAGAATTGGTAGGACCTTGTCGGCGCTGGCCGGCGGGAGCGTTGTGACGACGCGCGGAACGCCAAGTTCGGCGAAGCGCTTGATTGAATCCGCTTCGAGCCTGGCGTTCCATGCGGTGATCGGAACGTCGGCCGCATCCCGTCCCGCTTCCTTCAGCATCGCGTGGTATTGCGGCAGGATTTTTTCGAGGCCGTTCGCGCTGACGATCGGCAGCCAGCCGTCGCCATAGCGGATCGCGCGACGCGCGCCTTGCGGAAATCCTCCGCCGACAATGATGGGCGGCCAGGGTTTCTGCATCGGCTTGGGCCAGGCGAAAATCGGATCGAATTTCACGATCTCTCCGTGATATTCGGCCTCCGGCTTGGTCCAGATTTCCTTCATGGCCTCGATGCTTTCACGGACGCGCAGGAAGCGCGTCTCGAACACCGTGCCGTGGTTCTCCATCTCGTCCTGGTTCCAGCCGCCGCCGATGCCGAACAGAAAGCGCCCACCGGAGACCTGGTCGATAGACGCAACGAGCTTCGCCGTCTGAATGACATCGCGCTGCTGGACGAGGCAGATGCCCGTGGCGACCTTGAGCTTTTTCGTCGCGGCAGCCGCGGCCGTCAGCGTCACGAAAGGATCCATGACGTCGTAATATTCCTTCGGCAACTCACCTCCGCCCGGGTAGGGAGTTTTTCGCGACACCGGAATGTGGGAGTGCTCGGGCGCCCAGAGCGATTCAAATCCGCGCTCTTCGAGAGCATGGGCGAGTTCGATGGGTCCGATCGAGTGTTCCGTAAAGAAAATCGCCGCGCCAAACAGCATCGTTGCACCAGAGGTTGATTGCGGGGGTCATTTTGCGCCGCGCCCAATGGGTTCGGCAATCCCGCTGTTGCAGTCATGCGACTGAGCAATGCGGCAATTCTGCGGCGCGGAACCGCGATAGCAAGGGGGCGTTTGTTCAATGACCGATGACGGTCGATGCTGCGGGCTTATCAGGAGATAACTCATGAAACTGCCAATCCTGGCCCTGGCTACCGCAGCGCTTCTGTGCGGCGCGTCCGTTGTGTCGGCGCAGGAAAGCCCTAACAGCGGAGCACCCGCGAGCGACCAAAACCGCAATCAACACGAGCGACCAAGCGACCAGACGAAGCAACCCGCTGCGGGTCAGGAGGCCGAGCCGCGCAATACGGGTTCCGAGGGAATGCGACCCGGCAATGCGGCCTCGCACGACACGGAGCACACCCAGCTCCAGGGCGGACAGATGTTGCGTGGAGGAGAGATGCGCGGCGGCGTTCGCAGCCTCACCGTCGAACAGAAGACGAATTTGCGCGAAACAGTTCTACGCACTGGCCCTCGGGTGACGAATATCAATTTCCGCATCGGAGTGGGAGTGGTCGTCCCGCGCACCGTCCGGTTGGTTGCGGTGCCGCCACCGATCATCGCCATCTATCCGGAATGGAGCGGCGACCTGTTCTTCGACTATGGCGACGAAATCGTCGTGGTCGCACCGGACACGATGCAGATCGTCGGCGTTCTTCCGCTCTGACGAACTCGGTGGAAGGGCGGCGGCTGCCGCCCTTCCCCTCGCCTCTGCCCCAGCTTCGTATTTGAACTAGCCTTCGTATTTGAAGGAGAGCGAAACGCGGGCGCGATACGCGACGACCTTGCCGTTCTCGACCTTCATGTCCAGCTTTTTGACTTCGGCGACGCGCAGATCTCGCAACGATCGCGATGCGGTCTCGACGGCCGATTTCGCCGCATCTTCCCACGAGGTCGGACTGGTTCCGATGATCTCGGTGACACGATAGACGGCGGCGGCGGATTTGGACTTGGCCATGTTTCCTCTCCTGCCGGCTCTCTGAAGCGACAACCGCTGTTCTCCGGCAGTTGGGAGGATACCCCCGCTTTCCGCCAAACCCAACCCGTGAGGCCCTATTCCGCCGCGGAACGCGGTTTTCAGCTTCCCTTATCCCGGCCGCATCCTAAGATCGCAAGGTGTGCCCCAGGCCCGGGGCAGCGACGGGTGAAACATGAACGGCGCAGAAAGCCTGGTCCGTACGCTGGTTGCTTCGGGCGTCGAAGTCTGCTTCGCCAATCCCGGCACTTCCGAAATGCATTTCGTGGCGGCGCTCGACCGGGTGGAGGGAATGCGCGCGGTGCTGACGCTTTTCGAAGGCGTTGCCACAGGGGCAGCCGACGGCTACGGGCGCATGGCCGAAAAACCGGCCGCAACGTTGCTGCATCTGGGGCCCGGCCTCGCGAACGGCCTCGCCAATCTGCACAACGCGCGCCGCGCCGCCACGCCGATCGTCAACATCGTCGGCGATCACGCCACCTATCACGCCCAATACGATCCGCCGCTCGCTTCCGACATTGCCGGATTTGCGCGTCCCGTTTCGGCATGGATCCAGTCAAGCATGAGCGCGGCGACAGTCGCCGACGACGGCGCGCGGGCTGTGCAGGCGGCGCGGCAGGCTCCGGGACAGATCGCCACGCTCATTCTCCCGGCAGACACAGCCTGGCTGGAAGCAGAGCGTCCCGCTTCGCCCCTGCCCGTTCAGGGACCGAGCCGCGTTTCCCAACACGCGATCGACGACGTCGCGCAAGCGCTTGGCGAAGGGCGGAGGAGCGCCATGCTGCTGCGCGGCAGTGCTCTTGGGCGTCGCGGACTCGAAGCGACCGGCCGCATCGCCGCGAAATCCGGCGCGCGAATTTTGTGCGACACATTCTCGCCCCGGATCACACGCGGGGCGGGACTCGTGGCGGCCGAGCGCCTGCCCTATTTCGCCGAACAGATCGTCGAATTCCTGCGGGATTTCGAATTGCTCATCCTTGTCGGCTCGAAGCCGCCGGTTTCATTCTTCGCCTATCCCGGCAAACCGAGCTGGTGCGTTCCGGAAGGATGCCGAATCCTGCATCTCGCGCACCCGCATGAAGACGCTGTTGTCGCGCTCGAAGCAGTCGCCGAGGCGATCGCGGCGCCACGAGATCCCGTCGGTCGCGCTCCCCTCCAAAGACCGGATATTCCGGAAGGTAAGCTGAACGCCTACACTGCGGGACAGGTGATCGGTCATTTCCTTCCTGAAGGCGCGATCATTTCCGACGAAGCCGCGACGTCCGGATTGGGCACCGCTTCATACACGGCGGGTGCCCCGCCACACGATCTGCTCTCGCTGACCGGCGGCTCGATCGGGCTCGGGGTCCCGATGGCCACCGGCGCTGCCCTCGCCTGCCCCGACCGGAAGGTGGTCTGCCTGCAGGGCGATGGTGGTGCGATGTACACGCTTCAGGCGTTGTGGACGCAGGCGCGAGAGAAGCTCGATGTGACCGCGGTGATCTTCGCCAACCGCTCCTACTACATTCTCAATATCGAGCTGATGCGCGTCGGCGCGGAGAACCCGGGCCCCAAGGCGCTTTCGATGCTCGACCTCCATAACCCCGAGCTCGACTGGGTAAGCCTGGCGCGCGGAATGGGCGTGGAAGCATCGCGCGCGGAAACCAGCGCCGATTTCGCGTCCGCATTCGCCGACGCAATGAAGTCGCGCGGACCTCGTTTGATTGAAGTCGTGCTCTAGTGGTTCGAGTCCAACAGGTCATACTCAAGACTTGTCATGGCCCGCCGAAGAGCGGGCCACCCAGATGAAACCGCTCCGAGCGTATATTCAGCGCGCGGACACGCGCTGGCTGGGTGGCCCCGTTAAACGGGGCCATGACAACTATGCGGATTGAATCATTGGAACGAACAACTAGCGAACGGCCCTGCCAATGAGCGATCTTCTTGATGATCTGAAATCATTTCTCGGCGAGACAAGCGTTCTCGAGGGCGAACATGCAGCGGAAGCGGCGCGCAGCACCTGGAGCCGGCTCGGCGCGCCGCTCGCGGTTCTGAAGCCTTCTTCCACTGACCAGGTTTCGCGCGTTCTGAGCCTCTGTCACGCAGCCGGGCAGCCTGTTGTGCCATGGGGCGGCAAGACCGGTCTTGTCGAGGGCGCGAATGCCGACGGCGCGTTCGCGCTATCCCTCGAGCGCATGAACAGAATCGAATCGATCGATCAGGCCGGCGGCACGATGACGGTCGAAGCCGGCTGCATCCTGCAGAACGTCGCCGAAGCGGCAGATGCGCACGGACTGTTCTTTCCTCTCGATCTTGGCGCGCGGGGCTCTGCCACGATCGGAGGAAACATCTCCACCAATGCCGGCGGCAACCGCGTCATCCGCTACGGCATGACGCGCGACATGGTGCTGGGCCTCGAGGCGGTTCTCGCCGACGGCACGGTGCTCACTTCGCTCAATCGCCTCATCAAAAACAACGCCGGCTACGATCTCAAGCAGCTCTTCATCGGTACGGAAGGCACGCTGGGGATTGTCACGCGCGCTGTTCTGCGCCTGCGGGCAAAGCCCGGAAGCAATGCCGTAGCGCTCGCGGCCGTGGAGGAATTTGCATCGCTTCCGCGCGTTTTGCGCCAGATGGAACGCGAACTCTCCGGTCATCTCTCGGCCTTCGAAGTGATGTGGGAGGATTTCTACCGGCTGGTGACCACGGAACCTGCGAAGGGCCGCGCGCCGATTGCCTATGGCCATCCCTATTACGTGCTCATCGAACAGCTGGGCGGCGACGAGGCGTCCGACGCAGCGCGTTTCGAAAGCGCGCTCGGCGAGGCTCTGGAACAGGGCGCGATTGTCGACGCGGTCATCGCCAAGTCGCATGCGGAACGCAACGCCATCTGGTCGCTGCGCGACGATGTCGGGCAATGCGCCCGCAACTGGCCCATTTTTACTTTCGACGTCAGCCTGCCCATCAGCGAAATGGAAGCGTATGTCACGCAGGTCCGATCCGAATTGCATTCACGGTGGCCCGACAAGGCGACTGCCATGATTTTCGGCCACCTCGGCGACGGAAATCTGCATCTCATAACGGGCGTAGGCGACGGCAGCCCCGCAGCCCGCCACGCTGTCGAGGAGATCATTTACGGGGCTCTCGAAGACCGCTTCGGTTCGGTCTCTGCCGAGCACGGCATCGGACTCGAGAAGCGCCCCTACCTCGGCCACTCGCGCTCGGATACCGAAATCGCACTGATGCGCCAGATCAAACAAACGCTCGATCCACGCAATATTCTCAATCCAGGAAAAATCTTCGAGCTGTAGCTTTGGGCTCGCCGTGACGAACCGCCAGGTCGCCAAGACGCCAAGACGAAATCCACACGGAGACAGTGAAGCGGTGAGGAAGAATAGCGCGCCTGAGGCGCGCACGAAATTCTCACTGCCTCATTGTGAGTCTTTGTCGTGGTACGGGAACCTTGGCGACTTGGCGTCTTGGCGGTTCAAACCAATAGAGAGGGGGCGCTGACAAATGCGCCGGGATTTGAACCGGCTTGCGAACGAGGTCTTCGATCTTCTCGTCATCGGCGGAGGAATCACGGGCGCCGCAATCGCGCGGGATGCGAGCCTGCGGGGACTCTCGGTCGCGCTGATCGAGCGCAACGATTTTGCGCATGCAACCAGCGCGCATAATTCCAAGCTGATTCACGGCGGCCTGCGCTATCTGCGCAGCCTCGAGCTTGGGCTGGTGCGAGAGTCGTTGCGGGAGCGCCGTATCTGGCAACGCATCGCGCCGCACATCGTGCAACCTTTGCCATTCCTGCTGCCCGTCCTCGATCCGGGGTTTGGCGCACGCGCGAAACTGAATGCCGGTCTCTCGTTGTACGATCTCCTGTCCTTCGACCGCGGCTGGCTCGACGATCCCGATCAGCGGCTGCCCGGCCATTCCTGGCTGAGCGCGCAGGCCGCCCTCGCCTGCGAGCCGTGTCTCGATTCACTGCCCGTCGCAGGTGCGTTCCGGTATTTCGACGCGCAGATGTATTCGCCGGAACGGCTCGCGCTCGAATGCGTGCTCGACGCTGCCAATAACGGCGCCGCGCCCGCCAACCATATCGAAGCCAACACGCTTCTCCTGCGCAACAACCGGATCGAAGGGGCAAACGTCACCGATCGCCAGACGGGAGTGACATTCGACACTCGCGCGAATGTGACGATCGTCGCCGCCGGACCCTGGGCTGACCTGTTTCTTGCACAGGCCTTGGGCCGCACAACGCACCAGCTGCGGCGCTCCAAGGGCATTCATCTCATTGTTCCTCCCGTCACGCGCGATCATGCGCTCACCATCGCCACCGAGAAGTCGCACTTTTTTGTCCTCCCGTGGCGGACCGGCGCGATCCTCGGAACAACGGACACCGCCTTCGAGGGTGATCCCGACACGGTCTGCGCGACCGAAACGGACATCGAGGAATTTCTGCGATTCATCAACGCGCACCTCCCGGCTGTCCGGCTCGACCGCGACCACGTTCGCTACGCCTATGCGGGATTGCGGCCGCTGGTCGATGACGGCGCGGCCGACACCTACGCGGCCAGCCGGCGAGCCGAACTGATCGATCACAAAATCGAGAACGGGCCCGATGGCCTTCTCTCGGTGATCGGCGGCAAATGGACGACCTCGCGTGCACTGGCACAGAAGACGGTCGACGCCGCGTTGGAAAAGCTCGGCAGAAAGGCCGCCGCATGCACGACGGCCAGGCGGCGCCTGCCGGGCGGCGCCATTGAACGCGTCTCGACTTTCATGAATGAAGCCCGCGCGAACGGCGTCGCTCTTCCAAACGCCGATCACTTGGCGCGGCTCTACGGATCCCGGCTGCCGACGCTGCTCGCCATCCTCAACGGAAATCCGGATCTGTGCCAGCCGCTTTCACCGAGCGGCGACATTGGCGTGCAAATTCTCTTTGCGATCCGCGAAGAAATGGCTCTGACGCTGGAAGATGTGGTCATGCGGCGCACCGGCATCGGGCAGGAGGGAGACCCCGGCTCGAGTGCGCTCGATAGAGCCGCGACACTCATGGCTGCCGAGTGCGGCTGGAGTGAGCCGCACAGACGTGCTGAAATCGACTCCGTCGCCACAATTTTCCGGAATTCGCGCAAATGACGGGTTTCATCGTCGTCAATCCACGTTCCGCCGGTGGACGCACAGCGCGCGAATGGCCGCAGATCGAACGCGCGCTCCGCGCCGCTTATCCGCATATGAGACTCGCGATGACGCAGGCGCGCGGAGATGCGACCTCACTCGTGCGTCACGCGCTGAGCGAAGGTCATCACGAAATCGTCGCGGTTGGCGGTGATGGCACGATCAACGAAGCCGTCAATGGGCTCTTCGATGCCGACGGTCCGATCGTTCCCGACGCCGTGTTCGGCTTCATCACCAGTGGCACGGGCGGCGATTTTCGAAAGACCTTCGGCCTCGGTCCGGGTTATGCGGCGGCCATCGCACGGCTTCGGCAGGCGCCGGTGCACCGCATCGACGTGGGACGTCTCTCGTGCCTCACGCTCAAGGGCGAAAGCACCGTGCGCTATTTCGCCAATATCGGTTCGTTCGGTCTTTCGGGCGCCGTCGTCAACGCCGTCAACCGGGCACGCATCACGAAACTGTTCGGCGGGCGGTTTGCGTTCGCGTTTCACAGTGCCGCTGCGATGCTCGCCTATCGCGACCGGGCGGTGCGCCTGCGGGTTGATGGTGACTTCGACGAAATCACCCGGATATCAACCGTTGCCATCGCCAACGGACAGTTCTTCGGTGGTGGAATGCGTGTCGCGCCACAGGCCGTTCCCGATGATGGGCTTTTTGACGTGGTCGTCATCGCTGGCGGCTCGAAAAGCCGCGCGCTTGCGGACATGCGCCAGATCTACGCGGGCGATCACCTGAAAAATCCCGCCGTGCGCGTGCTGCGGGGACGCCGGGTCATGGCCGCGCCCGTCGCCGAGACCCGCGGCCGGCCGGTCCTGATCGAACTCGACGGCGAGTGCGCGGGACGGCTCCCCGCCACCTTCGAGCTCCTCCCCCGAGCGCTTAATCTGCGCTGTTAGCGCTTGTTCCGCTCGTACAAAACTAAATAAACGTGTCATTCCCGCGCCACCGGTCCGCGCGAAGCGCGGCCGGAGCGTAAACTCCAGCGGGAACCCAGTTCGTACAGCGCAGCGCCGTTCCCTCTGGGTCCCTCCCCGCGAAAGCGGGGATCACGCGGGGATGACACTTTAGGGTATCGGCGGGCGCTCACTGTGTGGAATTGGCGTAAGAGTCCCTACACGGACGATCTTTATTGTTGGGCGAATGGCCATCGAACGCAGCAGGATCCGCTGGAACGGCTGGGGCTGGGCCGCCCACCGCGATGCTTTGGGCTCGCGCGAGGAAGTCTGGAGCTGGCTCGCGCGGCAATTGGGCATGCCAAGCCTCCTCGCGACGCCCTCCCAGAGACTGGAGGACGTGGCACTTCCGCCGTCACGTCTGGCGGCTCACGATCGCGCGCAATTCGTTGCTCTGCTCGGCGCCGAACGTGCGCGCGAAGACCGCGATGCGCGCGCCTGCCACGCCCGCGGGAAGAGCTATCACGATCTGCTGTATTTGCGGGCAGGCCTGCTGTCGACCGCACCCGATATCGTGCTCTACCCCCGCGCCTCGGACGAAACACTCTCCATCCTGCGCATTGCCCACCAGAGTGGCATCGCGGTCGTGCCTTATGGAGGCGGAACAAGTGTCGTCGGCGGAGTCAGCGCATCGGCGCCCGCCTTCAACGCCACAGCGACGCTTGATCTTTCAGGCATGGACCGTGTCCTTGACATCGATCCACAGTCAGGCACGGCGCGCGCGGAAGCGGGCGTCGCCGGCCCCGCACTCGAAATGGCCCTGGCCGAGAAAGGCGTCACGCTCGGACACACGCCCCAATCTTTCGAGTTCTCCACGCTGGGCGGATGGATCGCCCATCGCGGTGCAGGGCAGCAATCCAACCGCTACGGCAAGGCGGAGGACTGGCTTGTCGCTGCGACGCTTGCGACGCCGCGCGGCATGCTCGTAACGGATTCATCGCCGGCGTCGGCTTCAGGGCCCCGTCTCGTCGACCTTATCGCCGGTTCAGAGGGCATCTTCGGCGTCATCACCGATGCAACTTTCCGCGTTCGCGCGATGCCCGAGCAGGTCGAAGATCGCGCGTGGCTGTTCCGCGATTTCGAAAGCGGCATCACCGCGATCCGCCGCGCCGTGCAAAATGAAATTCCCGTCTCCATGCTGCGATTGTCGGATGCCGACGAAACAGCTTTCTATCGAGCACTTTCCGATATCGGCGCCGGGCGCTCTCCGTTCCGGTTTCTCTCGAGAAAATATCTCGACCTGCGCGGCATGGACGACCGCGCGGCTGCGCTCATCGCGAGTTTCGAAGGCAGCGCAGACGGCGTCGCGTCGTCGCGCAGCCGCTTTGCCGCGATCGTCTCGCAACTGGGCGGGATCGCGCTTGGCCGTGGTCCGGGCCGAAGCTGGAGGGAGGGGCGCTTCCGCGCGCCCTATTTGCGGGATCCGATGCTGGACCGCGGGCTTGGCGTCGACACGTTCGAAACGGCAGCAACCTGGGCGAAGCTTGCAGGCCTTCACGCCGCGGTACGCGAGGCGCTCGGGAAGGTTGTGGCCGGAACCGCCCCTTATCCATCAGCGCGCGGCATCGTGATGTGTCATCTGAGCCATTCCTATCGGGACGGCGCCAGCCTTTACTTCACTTGCATCTTTCCACGTGCGCTGGGCGACGAGTTCGCGCAGTGGCGTGCGATCAAGAATGCCGCGACCAACGCCATCATGGAAAACGGAGGCACACTCAGCCACCACCATGGGGTTGGCGAAGATCACCTTCCCTGGATGGTGCGCGAAAAAGGAGAACTCGGCCTCGACGTCTTGCGCGCCATCAAACGCGCGCTCGATCCCGCGGGCATTCTCAATCCGGGGAAACTTATCCCGTCTTGACAGCCGTTTTCACAGCGAGCGCGGCGTCGCGCAACGCCCTGCCCGCCTGCGGCAGCACGCCGTAGAGATAGATGAAATCGTGCACGAGGCCGGGATAGTCTTCGACGGTTACGGGCACGCCGGCGGCCCGCAGTTTTTCGGCGTACTGAACGCCCTCGTCGTGCAGGGGATCGCAACCGGCGGTCAGCAGCCAGACCGGCGGCATGCCTTTCACGCTGGCGGCATAAAGCGGAGACAGGCGCGGATCGCGCAGATCGGTTCCCCGCGGCACGTAATTCTCAAAAAACCACGCGATGGTCCGCCGATCGAGGAAATAGCCGTCCGCATAAGCGCGCCGTGATCTTGTGTCGGCGCCATAGTCGGTGACGGGAAACAGCAGGAGCTGAAAGACGGGTTTTGGCCCTGCACCCGCAATAGCCATTTGCGCAACAATGGTCGCGAGCGCGCCGCCGGCCGAATCTCCTCCCACGGCGATGCGGTTCGCGTCGACGCCGAGCCCGGCTGCATTCGACGCAATCCAGTTGAACGCGGCACGGGCATCTTCGACGGCTGCCGGAAATTTGTGTTCGGGTCCCAGACGATAGTCCACCGAGATCACGCGCGCGCCGCTGTCATTGGCGAGCACGCGGCAAAGCCCGTCATGGGTTTCGAGATCGCCGATCACGAAGCCGCCGCCGTGATAGAAGATCAGCGTGGGAAGCGCGCCCGCAACAGCACCCTGCGGCGAGTACGACCGCAACGGGATTGCGCCTCCTGGTCCCGGGGCCGCGAGATCCTGCACCGCACCGACGGCAATATCCTTCGGGCCGACAAGCTGCATCATCGTCTGCAACAGGACGCGCGCTTCGGGTGCACCCAGCTCCCACATCTTCGGACCCGGCTGGGCGTCGAGTTGATCGAGAAAGACTTTCAGCACCGGATCGAGCGACATGCGATGGATCTCCATGGGCTTCCAAGTGTGCACGGGGGTTCCGCGCGCGCAAGCGCCGCGTCGTGGTGATGCGTTGAAAACGGAACACTGGAGCGCGTCCCGTTTAAACTGAACCAAAACATGTCATCCCCGCGCAAGCGCACGGCTGTCCGGGGAAAACAGGCATGGCGAGCACTCCTGCTTGTTTTCGCAAGAATTGGGCACGCGGAGGCGACGCGGAGGGGGGCTGCTTACCACAAAGAGCACGAAGCACACAAAGAGGTTTTGCGCGCATACGTGGTCGGGTTAAACCCGACCATCCCGCGCGACCCTTCTTCGTGCCCTTCGTGCTCTTGGTGGTAGTTCTTGTTGCTCCGCGGCTGGAGCTTGTCCTCCGGCCGCGCTTCGCGCGGACCGGGGGGCACCTCCGCGTGAACCCTTTCTCGACACATACGCAGTCCCGAGTCGAAACACGCGGTACCGGAATTACGTGCGGCCTTCGCCGCGCCGCGTCAGTGAAATGCGAGGGGGCGGTCGGGGTCGATGCGGTGGCTTACGATATCGTCCAGGAAGACCGAGAGCGCGTACCAGAATTCCGAACGCACATGAGCGCCTTCAAAGGCGTATTCGGTAGAGCAATTGCGCGCGAACTGAACTGCGCCGGAACCGTGCCGGTCCACCAGCTCGACCGCCAATTCGCGAAACTCGTTTGCCCCCATCGAACTGCGCCTCCATCGACGCGCGGACGATGTTGCCGGAATTGGGTAACGGACAGGTTAAGGGTTGGGCGCAAATCCTGCGCGCATCAGCGAAAGTCCAATCCCGGCTCAACGATCGATCAAAGCCATCATTTGCGGCGTATAGCGCGGGCCCGAGACCTGTCCGGGACTGAGCGCCGCCTCGAGCCGCCTCATTTCATCGCCGCTCAGTTTGATCTCCGCCGCGCCCACATTCTCCTCGAGAAAGCTGCGGCGCTTGGTGCCAGGGATCGGGACGATATCGGCGCCTTTGTGAAGCAGCCAGGCGAGCGCGATCTGGCCGGGCTTGACGTGTTTTTCCGTCGCGAGCGCGCGCGCCGCATCGGCCGCATGCATGTTCGCCACGAAATTTGCGGGCTGAAACCGGGGATCGCGCCGCCGGTAATCGCTTTCCGGGTACCGGTCTGCCGGCTGCGCGGTCCCGGTGAGGAAGCCGCGTCCCAATGGGCTGAAGGGCACGAGGCCGATGCCCAGTTCGCGCAGGAGCGGAATGATCTCATCCTCGAGATTGCGCTCCCACAGGGAATACTCACTCTGAAGCGCGCTGACCGGATGGACGGCGTGGGCGCGGCGGATATTGGCGGCGCCGGCTTCCGAGAGTCCGAAGAAGCGCACCTTTCCCTCGGCGACGAGTTCCGCGACGGCACCGGCGACGTCCTCGACGGGCACTGCGGGATCGATGCGGTGCTGATAGAAGAGATCGATGCGATCGGTGCCGAGCCGGCGCAACGAAGCATTCGCCACTTCGCGAATATGTTCGGGCCGGCTGTCGACGCCGACCGTCTTTCCATCGCGAATGTCGAAACCGAATTTGGTGGCAATCAGAACCCTGTCGCGCCGGTCCTTCAGCGCGCGGCCGAGCAGTTCTTCGTTGATGAACGGGCCATAGACTTCCGCCGTGTCGAAGAAATCGATGCCAAGGTCGATGGCACGATGGATGGTCGCAATCGATTCAATGTCATCGGCCGCGCCGTAGGACTGGCTCATGCCCATGCAGCCGAGACCAAGCGCGGAGACCTCCAATCCCTGGCGTCCGAGTTTCCGCCGTTCAGGCATGTCCGTTCCTTTCAGCATGTAATTTCCACCACGTCGTCTGCAGGCGGACTCGCATAGAGGCGCTCGACGAGGTGTTTGCGGCGCTCGAGTGTCGCGCGCTGATTGATATAGCCCTTGTCGGTGATCTCATGGGCGTCGATCAAAGGGGGATCGAGCATGAGCAGAATGCGCCGCACGCGCGACGAAGAACCAGGCTGCGCCGCGTTGTGGGCGGCAAAACGATCGCACAAAAAGGCCTTTACGCCCGGGCTGCCAAGCGTGTCCCGCGGCGTTGCGCACGAAGCATCGGCACAGATTTCCTTCGCCGCCGTAAGATGAGGCCACGCGAGAAGCGCGACGTAGTCCCTGTCGTGACCACAGACCACGCAATCCTGGATCAGGGGCGAAGCCGCGCCGACCGCTTGAGCCCTGAGCGTGCCCACCGACACCCATGTGCCGGAAACTAGCTTGAAGTCCTCCGTCACCCGGCCATCGAACACCATGCCTTTTGCCGGATCGTTGTCGTCCACGAATTTTGCCGCGTCGCCGAGACTGTAGAAACCTTCCTCGTCGAAAGCCGCCCGCGTGAGGTCCTGCCGGCCGAGATAGCCCGGCATCACGGTCGGGCCCTTCACGCGCACTTCGAGCTTTGTCCCGTTCGGCACCAGCTTGATGGTGATGCCGGGGAGCGGCAGGCCAATCAGGCCCACGCGCTCCGTCACCCAATGCACGACAGTGACGCCCTGCGTCTCGGTCGCGCCGTACATGGTGATGAGCGGAATGCGGCAGCCGGTGGCGGCAATCGAGAGCGCCTGCATTCTTTCGTAAATGTCCTGGCTCAGCGTCGCGCCGCCATAGGCGAGCCACTTCAGCCTGGCGAAAAACCTGTCGCGCAACGCGGCGTCGCGCTCCATCGCGTCAGCGAGCCAGTTGAATGCGATCGGCGCGGAGCCGAAGGTCAGCGGCGAAATTTCGCGCAGGTTGCGAATGGTCTCGTCGAACAGACCAGGCAACGGCTTTCCGGCGTCGAGATAGACCGTGCCGCCGGCATGAAGATTGTTGTTGAATCCGATATTGCCGGCGGAAATATGATTCCATGGCATCCATTCGAGACTTTCGGGAATCTCGTCGGGTGCGGGCGTCTCCGTACGTAGCGCCTCCTGCGCCGCGACCACGGCGCACATCATGCCATGCGTCTGGATGGCGCCTTTCGGCATTCCGGTCGAGCCGGACGTAAAAAGGTATTTTGCAACGGTGTCGTGACCGATCCGGTCGAGCGAATTTGTGACATCCGAAGTGGGAGTGACACCGAAAAGTTCGTCGAGCGGCGTCGTCGCGCGATCCGCCATCGGCAGCGACGTGACGATTTCGACGCCATCGAGCGGAAGCGCATTGAGCGCTCGGACATAGAAGGGTCCCTGTTCCGCAAACACCATGCGCGGCTGGACCGACCCAAAGACGTGACACAGCTTTCCGTGATCGGCCGACATCAGCGAATAGGCGACCGAGACCGGCGCCACCGGCACGCGCGCCTTCATCGCGCCCAGCATCATCAGGGCGTGCGCGATCGAATTGCCCGAGAGGATCATCAGCGGTGTCGTCTCGTCAAAACCGCGCGCCAGAAACGCCTGCGCGATGGACGAGGCGCGCGCGTCGGCCTCGCCATAGGTGATGAAGCGCCAGTCGCCGAAACCATCGGCATCGAGCGGCGTTCGCTCTGCGATGAAGCGTCTCTCGGGATGCGCGGCGGCCCTGGCTTCGAGAAGATGCACGATCGAGCGGTGCATGGGTGCGAGGGCATGATTTGAGCGGAGGTAGATCGTGCCGCCGGGCTCGCGCCGCACATCCACCGAAGGTGGCTTTTGCGGCAAAGGCTTGAAAGGCGGCAATACCGTCTGCCGAGGCGTGACGTTCATGGGATCATGGGTTCCTGGCCCTGGGTTCTTCAAAGCTACACTTCGCAGGCATCGTTCGCTATATGCTGCAGCGAGCCAAGGGAGTTCTCCTCACTCATGTCGCTGCGCGGCAAATCTGTCCTGCTCATCATCGGCGGCGGCATCGCGGCCTACAAGTCGCTCGAGCTGGTGCGCCGGTTGCGCGAGCGTGGCGTTCGCGTACGCGCGATCCTCACCCGGGCGGGCGCAGAGTTCGTGACGGCTCTCTCCGTATCGTCGCTCACGGGCGAAAAAACCTATCAGGATTTGTTCAGCCTGACCGACGAGGCGGAGATGGGGCATATTCAATTGTCCCGCGCCGCCGATCTGCTTGTCGTCGCGCCTGCGACCGCCGATCTGATGGCGAAGCTGGCACAGGGACACGCGAGCGATCTCGCATCGACCGCATTGCTCGCAACCGACAAACCGGTCCTGCTCGCGCCCGCGATGAATGTGCGGATGTGGAACCACGCGGCGACGCAACGCAACCTCGCGCGCCTTACCGGCGACGGCGTGATCTCCATCGGACCCAACGAGGGCGAAATGGCCTGCAGCGAATTCGGCCCCGGCCGCATGGCGGAGCCGGAGGAGATCGTCGAGGCGATCGAGACAATACTGGCACGGAGTGTCACACTTGCGGGGCGCAAGGCGCTGGTGACGGCGGGTTCGACGCGCGAACCTCTCGATCCCGTCCGCTACCTCGCAAACCATTCCTCCGGCAAGCAGGGGTACGCGATCGCCGCAGCGCTCGCCGAAGCCGGCGCCGACACTACACTTGTTTCCGGACCGGTCGACCTCGCGCCGCCGCCCAACGTCACGCTGCTCAAAGTCGAGACGGCCTGCGAAATGCTCGACGCGTGCGAGTCCGTCCTGCCGGCCGATGTGGCCGTGTTTGCGGCCGCGGTCGCCGACTGGCGGCCGGAGTCGCGGGCGGACGGAAAACTCAAGAAACGCGACGGAGACGCCGCACCGCTGATCCGGCTCGCGCGCAATCCCGACATCCTGGCAACAATCTCGCGATCCAAAAAACGCCCCGCCCTCGTCGTCGGGTTCGCGGCCGAAACGGAAAATGTCGTGGCGAATGGCGAAGAGAAGCGCCGGCGCAAGGGGTGCGACTGGATCGTTGCCAATGACGTAAGCGCGGAAAGCGGCATCATGGGCGGCGACAGCAATCGCGTGCATCTGATCTCTGCTGCAGGCGTCGAGGACTGGCCGCTCATGAACAAGGCGGAGGTCGGTCGCCGCCTCGTCCAACGCATAGGCGCGGCGCTCAAGGGCGCCGCGGAATGAAGATCGGGATTTTGCGTCTTCCCCACGCACGCGATCTTGCCCTGCCCGCTTATGGAACAAGCGGCGCTGCTGGCCTCGATCTCCTCGCTGCCGTGGATAGCGAAATCGAGCTGCGGCCGGGCGCACGCATTGCCGTCCCCTGCGGCATCGCTCTCGCACTTCCCCAATCTGTCGAGGCGCAGGTGAGGCCACGCTCCGGCCTGGCACTGCATCACGGCGTCACCGTGCTCAATGCGCCGGGAACCATCGATAGCGACTATCGCGGCGAGGTGATGGCAATCCTCATCAATCTGGGAGAAAATCCGTTTCGCATCGCGCGCGGAATGAAGATCGCGCAGCTGATTATTTCGCCCCACGCGCGCGCCGAGCTAGTGGAATGTTCGGAATTACCGCCAAGCATCCGTGGCGCATCCGGATTCGGCTCCACCGGCTCCGGCGGGACGTCGCTTTAGTGGGGCTGATCAGACAGTTGATATCCAAGCTGCGTGGCCGGACGCGTCGTGAACGAGTTTGGTGATCATGCCCGCATTTCCAAACCTCGTCATGGCCGGGCCGTTGTCCCGGCCACCCATGAAACCCGTATCAATAAATGAGCGCTGCGAAGAAGCACGGCTTGAAGAGGCTCGTTGTCTCGTGTTGCTCATCATATAAACGCCGATGAATGCGTCGCGAGAAACCATGGCTGACAGGGTGTTCTTGGATGGCCGGGACAACGGCCCGGCCATGACGAAGTTATGGGGTTGCGGATTCTCGATATTCCGAGCACTCGGAGTGCTCACTCTTGGCGACTCCGTTGTCACTTCGTTGGGCCGTGACAATTTGTTGGCTTACCTTATTCAATAGTCACTCCGCTTCAACTCATAACATCAGATCTGGTCGGTCAGTGCAGATGGCGTCGATGCCGGACGCGTCGAGCACGTGCATTTGTTCCGGATCGTTGACGGTCCATGCTCCAACCTTCACTCCAAGATCGTGCGCTTGTGCGATGGCGTCCGCCGTCGCATCGGCCGCATAGGGGAACCAGCCGTCGCCGCCTGCAGCCTTGATCGCTTCGGGTATCGAGCCTCCGTGATGGATCGCATCGAAGCCTGCCGCCCAGGGCGATGTGCCGGTGCGTGCCCAATGGCGCAGCATCTGGAGCGCGGGTTGTGGCGGCGGATCGTCTTCCGGAGGCAGCTCGCCGTCGCGAAACCAGCTTTGCGGCCGGGTCGAGAACCAGCATTCCAGGGCGGGCTCGACGGACTTCGCGCGACGCAAACCGCGCCAGTCGAAACCCACGATGATCGAACGATCGACGTAACCGGCATTGCGCAGCACCGCGAGCGTCGCCTCGGCGAGGCGTTCGGGTGAAGCCGAAGGTGTGGGATCCGCGAGCGAGGTCTTCAATTCGACGAACAGCCGGAAAGGCTTCGGGGCTTGTCGCGCGAGCGCGACGACCTCGGCGAGCAGGGGAATGCGCGAGCCGTCGCACGCAATCATGCCCGGATGCTCACCTGCATACTCGCTTCCGGGACGCGCCCTTCCGACATCATAGCGCACAAGTTCGCCGTGTGTGAGATCCACGATTCTTGACGTGGGTGACACGAGCCATTTGCCGTCTGCATCCCGGCACAAATCCCGGGAAAGACGGAAATCGTGGAACACGACGACCTCACCGTCGCGCGTCAGCTGGACGTCGAGCTCGGCGCCATCCGCTCGGAGCGCAATCGCGTTCTCGAACGCACAGAGTGTGTTCTCCGGCCTCAGCCACGCCCCTCCGCGATGGGCAATTCGGAGCGCCGCCATCAGAACGGAGACCGCTGGCGATCCGCGGCACGGACCAAACCCGGAGAATTCATGGCGGGCGTCCTTGGATTGGGGGCGCTGCGACTGTAACGTCTGGCCCGCCAGAGGCGAGACCAGAGAGGCTGGAGACGAACATGAGATTAGCGCGTGAAGCCGCGTTGGCGGCCTTTTTTTTGCTTGCCGCGATCGCGTCCGCCGGCGCGGTCAACACGCCGCCCGCGCCCAAAAAAGTCGAACCCGACGTTCTCTTTGAGCAAGGGCA
>DATMPH010000021.1:0-108133 GCA_035567755.1 Rhizomicrobium sp. | reverse complement strand
TCGATCCACCATGGACGCCTGAGAAAATGAGCGACGAAGCCAAGCTCGAACTGAACATGTATTGAGGATGACCATCTCAACGCCCATCCGCGCGCGGCGCGAGAGACCAAAGCCGATCCGCCTGAGCGACGCGGCCGCCGCGCGCATCCGCGCCATCATGGAACAGGCGGAGGGCCGCTATGCGGGTGTGCGCGTGGGCGTCACCAATGGCGGGTGCGCCGGCATGAGTTACACGATGGATTATGCGGAAGTCGCAGGCCCCCTCGACGAGGTGGTGGAGGACCATGGTGTGCGGATTTTCATTGATCCGAAGGCGATCATGTTTCTCGTAGGCACGGAGATGGACTTCGTGCGCGACAAGCTCGCGGCGCGCTTTGTGTTCAACAATCCCAACCAGACCGCCGCGTGCGGATGCGGCGAATCCGTGACGCTCGAGCCGGCGAAGGGCGAAGCGGCCGAATAGGCCCATGACTCCTGAATTTCATGTGTTCATCACGGAGCTCTTTTTGGCCTTCGGGCCCGTGGAGGGTCGGCGCGTTTTCAATTTCGACGGTTTGTATATCGAAGGCACGATGTTCGGGCTTGTCGCAAATGGCCGCGTGTTTCTGAAGACCGACACGGAAAGCCGCAAGGCGTTTGCGGCAGAAGACTGCGGGCCGCTGCTTTACCGCGCGCGCGACGGCGCGGATGTCGAGATGTCCTATTATGAGATGCCGTCGCGGCTCTATGACGAGCCCGAAGAAGCATCTGCCTGGGCGCGGCGGGCTTACGACGTCGCGCTCAAATCGCCCACCGCATTGCGCAAGCAGCGCAGGCGCGTGAAAGAGAAGCACACGCGGCAACCCGCAAGGAGTCGGAGTCGGTCGTGAGGTCGGCTGCGCCCTCTTTCGCGCGCCCGTGCCCCCGCTCACCACAGATGTACGCGCTGATCGGGCTGCAGATAGTACTTGTCGCCGGGCTTCACATCGAAGGCGTCGTACCAGGCGTCGATGTTCCGTGTCGCACCGAGTGGGCGGAAATGCGCCGGCGCGTGCTCGTTCGACAGTATCTGCGCCCGCAGCGCGCCTTCGCGATATTTCGAGCGCCAGATCTGTCCCACCGACAGGAAGAGTCTCTGGTCGCCGGTGTAGCCGTCGAGCACCGGCGCGGGTTTGCCGCCCAGCGAGATGTGATAGGCCCTGTAGGCGATGGTGAGGCCGGCCAGATCGGCGATGTTTTCGCCGAGCGTGAACGCGCCGTTCACGTGGAGGCCGGGCAGGGGCTCGTAGCTGTTGAACTGGGCCGTCAGCGCTTTCGTGCGCGTCTCGAAATTCTTGCGGTCCTCGGCCGTCCACCAATCGTTGAGCGTCCCGGTGCCGTCATATTTCGAGCCCTGGTCGTCAAAGCCGTGGCTGATCTCGTGGCCGATCACAGCGCCGATGCCGCCGTAATTGACCGCGTCGTCGGCATTGGGATCAAAGAAGGGCGGCTGCAGGATCGCGGCGGGGAAGAAGATCGCGTTGAACACCGGGGTGTAATAGGCATTGATGGTCGGCGGTGACATGCCCCATTCTGAACGGTCCACCTGTCCGTCGATCCGCTTCAGTTCGCGGTTCCATTCAAAGAGGGTGCCGTTCTCGACGTCTTCGACCAGCGCGTCGCGGGAAACCGCAAAGGCGGAGTAGTCGCGCCACTTTTCGGGATAGCCGATGTGCGGTGTGAACTGGTGCAGCTTGTCGAGCGCCTTCTGTCGTGTTGCCTCCGTCATCCATGGCAGCACACGGATGTCCGCGTCATAGGCCTTCAGAAGGTTGGAGACGAGCTGTTCCGCCTTTGCCTTGGCTTCCGGCGGAAAATATTTCGCGACATAGAGCTTGCCCAGCGCCTCGCCCAGATTGTTGTCAAGAAGGTGCACGCCGCGCGTCGGCCGGTCGAGCTGTTGGGTATTGCCCTGCACGACCGTGCCGTAAAAGGCGAAATCCGAATCATCGAACTTCTTTGGCAGGTAGGGCGCGACCTGGTGCAGATAGTGCACAGTGAGATAGTCCCGCCACACGCTGACGGGGGTCGCCGCAAAGATCGCGGCGAGTTTGGGGAAAGCCGATTTCTCGGCGACGATGACCTGCCGTTCACCGTGAGGCGAGGTGAGGGTTACGCCCGCTGCGCCGAGAAACTTCTTCCATGAAAACTGCGGCGCGAGCTGCTCGAGTGCCGAAACGGTCATGGGATTGTAGGTCTTGTCCACGTCGCGGCGATCTTCATTGGGCCATTGCGCCTTCGCGATGTCGAGCTCGACCACATAGACTTTGTCGGCGCGCTTCTGGGCGTTACGGAGCCCGGCCATTTCGAGCATTGTGGCAAGATATTTCTTGTACGCCTCGCGCGTTTCGACAATGGCCTTGTCGTCACGCAGATAGTAGTCGCGGTTGGGCATACCGAGGCCCGATTGGGTGATGAAAATCGCGTAGGCGTTCGGGTTCTTCGGATCGACGTCGATGTTCAGATTGAAGGGCGCCAGCGTCATGAGCTTCACCGTGCCCATCGCCCAGGCCACATCATCGAGCGTCTTCAGTCGGGCGAGCGTCGAAAGATCCAATTTCGCCGGTGCGAGCCCGCGAGATTCGATCTGCTTCTGGTCCATGAACGCGTCGTAGAAGTCGCGCAGCTTCTTCTCTTCGTCGTTCAACTCGCCATAGGGCCTTGCATCAAGCCCATCGACGATCGCGCGCATGCGCTTTTCGCTCAGGATGCGCAGATCCTGAAATGCACCGGCCGAGGAGCGATCCGGCGGGATTTGGGCAGTTTTCTCCCAATTCCCGTTCACGAACTCGAAGAAGTCGTCGCCGGGCTTGATGCTCTTGTCCATCGCGCTGAGGTCGATACCCCAGGCGCCATATTGCGGATGGCCGCCGGGCAGCTGGGCGACTGCGGGCGCTGCGGCGCAGAGAAGGACCGCAAGCGCGGCGAGACTTCGTTTCATGGCTGAACTCCGGGGAGAAGAGGCATTTTCGATGCGCAGGCCCGCGTCGGACGGGGCGCGGGAGCACTAATGGCCCAGCGCAGCGCAGCTTTCAAGTCACGGCAGCGCGAGAAAATTCGGCAAATCTAATGTCCAGAGAATCGCGCGGGGCGCTTTTGGAGAAAAGCCGAGACGCCTTCGACGAAATCTTCGGTCGACCCCGCCCTTTGTTGCTGGCGGCGCTCCAGGTCGAGCTGCTCCTCGTAGGTGTTTTGCGGGCTGGACCAGTAGAGACTGCGCGTGGCAGCAAGTGCAATTGTCGGTCCTTCCGCCAGACGCGCGGCCAGCCCAACGGTTTCGTCGAGGAGGGCGGCATCGTCGCAGACGCGGTTGATCAGGCCCCATTCGAGTGCGGTTTCGGCAGGGAGCTTTTCGGCGAGAAGGGACAGTTCGCGCGCGCGGGCGAGACCGATCAGCCGGGGCAGCAGCCAAGTCGAGCCGCCATCCGGTACCAATCCGATGCGGGTGAAAGCCTGCAGGAAATAGGCAGAGCGCGCGGCGAGAACAAGGTCCCCCATCAGCGCGATGCTCATGCCGACGCCGGCGGCAACCCCGTTGACGGCTGCCAGGATCGGTAGTTCCAAATCCCGGATACGCCGCAACAGGGGATGATAGTGCTGCTCGAGATGCTTGCCCGCGTCGCCGGGACCACCTGATTGCCCGGACGTCTCAGCGAGATTGGCGCCGGAAGAGAAGCCGCGGCCTTCGCCCGTAATCACGACAGCCCGAAAGCCGTTCGACGTGTCGCCGGCAAATTCGAGCGCTTTCATCATTCCGCCGGCCATCCGGGGAGAAATGGCGTTGAGCACTTCTGGATGGTTCATCGTCAGCACCGCTACTTTTCCGCGCGCGGTGAGATGCACCCGTTCGAATTCCTTGCGCATGCGTGTTCTCCGAGGGCCCGGCCGGATCACCTTAAGGGGCGGCGTCACGCGGCGGAAGCGGTGCGCCGAGGACTGAATTTGCTATGGTGGGTTTCCAAGTGGCGGGGGAGGGCTTCCATGTTCGGAACGGAATGGATTGGATCGGTGCTCACCGATTTGACGGCATCCTCGTTGTTCGTGGCGGGAGGGTTCGTCGTCGGCCGCCTGCAGGAAAGGCGGCGCCTGACCGGACGACCGCTCCACGACTATGATTTCTATCCCTATGCGGCAACGCCGGAAAATTTTGCCGAGTTCAGCCTCAAGGATTTTCGACTGGCCGTGCATCACTTCCTGCGCAACACCGACAGCCGCGCGGCAAGGCAGCTCATCTTCATCGGCGAGCAGAACAACGTGAATGATCAGCTGAACGCGAGCGACCTTCGCGCCTATGAGCGCCTGCTGGCGAAATATCACGGCGCCGGCGTTACCGACGACACGCGCGAGTTCCTGGAGAATTACCACAATATCGCGCGCCTTCTCGGCCGCACCTTTCCCAACATGGGAATCGAGGTGCTGGTTCACGATCTGTCGAATCCCTCCCATTCCATCACCACGATCGAAAGTGGAGACGTAACCGGACGCGTCGTCGGCATGGGCACCACGACTTTGCTTGTTGACCTCAAGCGCCGCGTCAATCTGGGACAGGACAAGCTGAACTACGAATTGAACATCGGCGCACGCCGGTTCAAATGCACCACGATCCCGATCGTGCGGAAGGAATTCGGCGTGATTGGCGCGATCTGCATCAACATTGACATCAATTTTATCCGCGACGAAGTGCAGCCGTCGCCGGAAAGAATCGTGGAGTTCTTCCGCAATTACTGCCGAGTCGACATGAAGCTGGAGGAGAACATCCTGAGCAAGGACGAGTATCGCAAGGCGCTCGCAGGGAAGAGGCATTTCCACGATTTTACGGTGGCGTGACGACGCCAGGCAGGCAAGAAGCAACTTGATCCGCGCTCTCTTTCCCGCTCCGACCGCGACGCGCGCGAGGGTGGTGCCCCGAAGCGCCGGAGCAGGAAAGTCGCAGACGCACCGTTTACCCCCTCCGGCGTCAACCCTGGATTAAATCCGGAGCACATCGCCTGCCAAAAAGCGGGAGAGGAATGGTGACGAGGCGCCTGCACCGTGATGGAATCCGGGGCGATTCGCGGTGGACGGTCATGGCTAGGTTTTCCGTCGAAGAACTCCTCGAGACTGTCCTTTTCAAGTCGCGATGGATATTGGCGCCGTTTTATCTCGGCTTGATCCTCGCGCTCGTGATGCTGCTTGTCGCGTTCATCAATGAGCTCTTGCACACGCTTCCGCACGTCTTCACGCTCGATGTCGAGCAGATCATTCTTTCGGTCCTGACCCTGATTGATCTGTCGCTTGCGGGCAACCTCGTCCTTATCGTGATTTTTTCGGGCTATGAGAATTTCGTTTCCAAGATCGACACGCATGGCAGCGAAGATCGGCCAGCCTGGATGGGCACGCTCGATTTCTCCGGTCTGAAGATGAAGTTGATCGGCTCCATCGTCGCAATATCGGCGATCTCACTCCTGCGCGCCTTCATGAGCGTGCTGGAGCCCGAAGTGGGCCTCGACGAGCGCAGGTTGGTCTGGCTCGTCGTGCTTCATTTCACGTTCCTGATGTCGGGCGTCTTGTTCGCCTTCATGGACTGGCTTGCAGCAGTGACCGAGAAGCACGTGCGGAAAGAAGTGCGGGTGCACGGATAGGAGCGCTGCGGAGACTCCTCACGTTCGCGGAGGAGGCTCAGCGTCCCGCTGTGGGAGAGGGCTGCAGATACGGGGGGAATTCTATTCTTAAGCGGGTTGAGGGTCGCCGAAACGCTTAAGGCGTCGCTTCGGCAACTTTCTTCGGCTTGCGCGCGGCGGGCTTTTCCACTGGCGGAAGCTTCACCGGCCTCAACAGAAACGCCGGCAGCTGGTTGAGATCTGGCGCGTCGTGCTCGCACGCCTGCCGTTGCGGTGCGCGCGGTTGCTCCCGCCGAAGCGGAGGTGACTCGGAAATCTTGGTGGCGGACGGTTGCTGATGCGGTTTCGCCGCGTGCTGACTTGCTGCCGGTGTGTGCTGGCCATTGGTGCTCCCCGGCGGATGGCTCTGGCCGCGTGGCGCGCGAGAGGGCCTTCGCCCGTGCCCGCTACGCTCGCCGTGAGGATGGCCGCGCGAATGCCCCAAATCCTCGCGGATTTCGAGATTTTCCATTCTCCGGCTGTTGATGGGTTGGCCGATCAGCTGCTCGATCGCGTCCACGAGTTTCGCGTCTCGCGGCGTCGCCAGCATCAGCGCATGGCCCTGGCGTCCCGCGCGACCGGTGCGTCCGACGCGGTGCACGTAATCATCGGCATGGAAAGGAACGTCGAAGTTGAAGATGTGCGAGACGGCCGGGATGTCGAGACCGCGCGCCGCCACATCGCTCGCAACCAGAAGCTGGATTTCGCCATTGCGGAAGGAATCGAGCGTCTTCGTGCGGATGGACTGATCGAGATCGCCGTGCAACGGTGCCACGGAAAATCCGTGCTTCTGCAGCGAGCGCGCCACCACGTCGACGTCGCGTTTGCGGTTGCAAAAGACGATGGCATTGTTCACCGGATTCTCGCGTACCAGCCGCCGTAGCGCTTCGCGCTTGGCCCAGTCGTTCGCGGGCACTTCCACGATTTCCTGCACCAGACCGGCCACCGTGGTCGCCGGCCGCGACACCTCGACCTGCTCCGGATTGTGCAGGAACTGGTCGGTCAGGCGTTTGATTTCGGGTGGCATCGTTGCCGAATAGAACAGCGTCTGCCGCGTGAACGGGATGAGCTTGCATATACGCTCGACGTCGGGGATGAAGCCCATGTCGAGCATGCGGTCGGCCTCGTCCACCACGAGCACCTGCACCTGGCTTAGCATCAGCTTGCCGCGCTCGAAATGATCTAGCAGGCGGCCGGGTGTGGCGATCAGCACATCGACGCCGCGATCGAGCTTCTTGTCCTGGTCGTCGAAGGAGACGCCGCCGATCAGCAGCGCCATTGTAAGTTTGTTGTACTTGCCGTAGCGCTCGAAGCTCTCGGCCACCTGCGCCGCAAGCTCGCGCGTCGGCTCGAGGATCAGCGAGCGCGGCATGCGCGCCTTGGCGCGGCCCCGCGCGAGAATCTCGATCATCGGCAGCGTGAACGAGGCAGTCTTGCCCGTGCCCGTCTGTGCGATGCCGATGAGATCGCGGTGCTTGAGCACGAGCGGAATGCCGCGGGCCTGGATTGGGGTAGGTATAGTATAGCCGCTTTCGGCGACGGCCTTCAGGACCGAAGGCGAAAGCCCCAATTGATCGAAACCGGGGCAACCTGACTCGGAATTCGGAGAAATTTCGGAAGTTGCTGCTGTGGCTTCTTCCACACCGGCTTGCGCGCCGGCATTCGTGTCTGTCGTCATGCGCTCCTGTGAGGGGCGCATTCCGCGCCCAAGCAGCAGGCCCGTATCAGCCGCTGCAACATCAATTCCGTGTAACATAGTAAGAATATTTCAAAAGTCAAGGACAGCCTTGCCGCCGTAACGCAGCGGAGATAGCCGTGCATTCCCATGGTGAAGCTCGATCACGTCACACTTGCCGTTGGGGACTGGCGCATGGTCGATGGTCGGAGCCGGGCGAGGGGGCAGTTGAACACCCCAAAATCAGGCCTGTTGCGACTGCTGATCACGATCGCGCTGTTCGCGGCTGCGGCCTCGTTCTGGTTTTTGCAGATCTATGCTGCAGCCAGGCCACAGGCTGCACGGCTCGACGCGTCGCCGCGGGCGTTCTCCGCTGCGCGTGCGGAGCTAGTGCTCGCGCGGCTGTTGGGGCCGGAGATTCCCCATCCGGTTTCCAGCGATGAGAACGCTAACGTACGGGCGCGCATATTACAGGAGCTGTCTGTGCTGCGGGCGCCGGCCTTTGTCCTTCGCAGCTTTGCCTGCCATGCAGTGCACAGTTACGGAGTGCTCACTTGCGCGACGGTGAACGACATCATCGCGGTGGTGAAACCGGGACAGGGCAGGGTGATCGTGCTGCTCGCGCACTACGATTCCGTGCCGGCCGGCCCCGGCGCGGCCGACGATGAATCCGGCGTTGCGACCGTCATCGAGACAATACGCGCAATGCAGGCGCGCGGTCTTAGGAGCCGGCATCCGATCCTGGCCGTGCTGACGGATGGCGAGGAAGCAGGCCTCCTGGGCGCGGCGGCGTTCCTGCAAGAGCCGGCGCTGAAAGCCCGCGTCGGCGCCGTCGTGAATGTGGAGGCGCGGGGTAATCAGGGGCCGAGCCTTCTGTTCCAGACCAGTCCCGGCGACGGACCTTTGATCGATCTCTACGCGAATAACGTGTCGGATTACGCCACGAGCTCGGTGTACGCGGAAATCTATCGTTTCCTGCCGAACGATACGGACCTCACGCTGTTTATTCGCGACGGAGTCCCGTCGTTCAACTTTGCTTTCGCGGGAAACATCGCCGACTACCACACCGCGCTTGACAGGCGAGCCAATCTCGATTCCGTGTCGCTGCAACAACAGGGCGACAACATGCTCGGCGTGGCGAGCGGCCTCGAACAGGCGGATTTCACGAAGCTTCGTGGCGGCGACGATATCTATCTCGACATTCTCGGCCGCGCTCTTCCGAGGATGCAGGCTGGCTGGGCTTTGCCTCTTTCGCTTGCCGCTTTCGTGCTGCTGCTTCTTGCATCGTTGTTTGCGAGACTTGAATCGATGTCCTGGCTGGGATGGCTTTGTGCCATTGCCATCGCGCCTGCACTTGTTCTCGTCGCAACGGGGAGCGGCTTCGCACTTCACGCCATTGCCGCCTTTGTCTCCGGCACGCCGGATCCGTCCTATGCCGATCCTGTGGCGCTGCGTATCGCGCTTGCGTTCAGCGTTGCCGGCGCGGCTTTGCTTGTCTCCCGGCTTGCGCCTCCACGCCCCGCCGCGAGCGCCGTGTGGCTCTGGATCGCAGCACTCGGCGTCGTAGTCGCGATCTTCCTTCCCGGCCTGTCGCCGTACTTCCTGTTGCCTGCGAGCGCCGCGGCCATTCTCCTTCTCGCCGCGGCACGCATTCCAGGAGGTTGGGACAGCTCCGCCGGCACGATCGTGCTCTTTACCGCGGCGCTTGCGACGCTTCTCGTGTGGAGTTCGATCGGCGCGTCTGGCGAGTCGGTCATGGGGCTCAAGCTCCATCCGCTGTTTACGGTACCTTTCGCAATCAGTCTTACGACGCTCGTCCCGCTTTTCACGCGTTACGCGATGCCGCGCCGGTTATGGGTAACTGCGACGACGGGGTTGTTTGTAGCCGCTCTTTGCGCAGCGATCGTGCAAGGCCTGGAACCCGCATACAGCCCGACGGCCGCGCAGCGCCTCAATGTTACCTATGTCGAAGATCGCCATCGCGCTCTGTGGGCTGTTGACGCGGTGGCGCCTGTTCCGGATGAAATGCGTACGATTGCTGCGTTCTCCTCCAAACCTCAGCGGCTGTCGCCGGCGATGCCGCTTGCGTACGTGGCGCCAGCAGGCACGCCCCGCTTCCCGCTTCCGACTGCAACCATTGCGTCGGACAGATACGCCGGAGCGGGCCGCAGCCTGACTCTCGCGCTGCACGGTTCCTCCAAGGCCGCGCAAATTATCCTCATGATTCCGAGATCCGCGATGCTGAAAGCCATCGACGTCAATGGCTGGCATTTCGACGCGCCGTCTTCATGGGCAAATGAGGATTCTGTCGCTCTTGCCTGCATGAGCCGCGACTGCGCATCCGCCACCGTGACGCTCACGCTGGCTTCGCGAAGCACGCAAACGCTCGAACTGTACGAACATCGCTTCGGGCTGCCGGATTTTGCCAAACGCCTGGCTGCCGCGCGCCCGCCGACAGCCGTTCAATCTCAGAATGGCGATGGCGTGGTGCTGATGGATGTTGCCAGCGCTGGGCACCGCTCCCCCGCGCTCAGGCGATTGAGAGAGCTCGTCGCGCGAATACCCGTGACGCTCTGAAGCGGCTGAGGGGTTCCTTACACATCCACCTCTCGGACAAATCGCGCATTCTCCTGGATGAACTGAAAGCGAAGTTCGGGTCTCTTGCCCATCAGCCGCTCCACTAACGAGGCGGTTTCGTCCCGCTCCCCATCTGCGATCTCCACCCGCTCGAGCGTGCGCATGCCGGGCTTCATCGTCGTTTCCTTGAGTTGGTTGGGCATCATTTCGCCGAGCCCCTTGAATCGCGAGACCTCGATCTTCGCGCCCGGCTTGAACGTGGTCTTCAGCAACTGCTCGCGATGGGCGTCGTCCCGCGCATAGACGATCTTGCTACCCTGCGTCAGCCTGTAGAGAGGAGGCAGGGCGAGATGAAGGTGTCCATTGGCGATGAGGACGGGCATTTCGCGGTAGAAGAAGGTGAGCAGGAGCGAGGCGATGTGTGCCCCATCCACGTCAGCATCGGTCATGATGATCACGCGCTCGTAGCGCAGCTCCTCGTCGCGATAGCGCGCGCCAGTGCCACAGCCCAGGGCCTGCACCAGATTGGCGAGCTCCTGGTTTTGCTCGAGTTTGCCCGTTGCGGCACTGGCGACATTGAGGATTTTGCCCCGCAGGGGCAACACGGCCTGAGTGGCGCGGTCGCGCGCCTGCTTCGCAGACCCGCCGGCCGAGTCGCCTTCGACGAGGAAGATTTCGGTTCCGCTCGCATTGTCGCGGCTGCAATCGGCGAGTTTTCCAGGGAGGCGCAATTTGCGAGTCGCCGTCTTGCGCGAGACCTCGCGCTCCTGCTTCCGGCGGAGCCGTTCTTCCGCCTGGTCCACGATGAAGGCGAGGAGCTTGTCGGCTTCGGGCGGATGTTCAGCGAGCCAGTGGTCAAAATGATCGCGCACCACATTCTCGACCAGACGCTGCGCGTCGGGCGTCGACAGTTTCTCTTTGGTCTGGCCCTGGAATTCCGGCTCGCGGATGAAGATGGAGAGCACCGCGCAGGCAGATTCCATCACATCGTCGGGTGCGACGAGCGCGGCTTTGCGGTTATTCGCCCGTTCGCCGTAAGCCCGCAACGCTTTGGTCAACGCGTTGCGGAAACCCTGCTCGTGCGTGCCGCCCTGCGTGGTGGGTATTGTGTTGCAGTAGGAGTGGATAAAGGGATCGACCTCCGGGACCCAGGAGGTGGCCCATTCGACGGCACCTTTTCCGTCGCGGTTCTCGGTGCGGCCGAAAAAATTCCGCGAGGTGACGGCAGCGCGGCCTTCAACCTCCGAATTGAGGAAATCGAGAATGCCGCCGGGGAATTTGAGCGTCTCTTCGGCAGGGGGCGTGCTTTTGTCGCCCTTCAGGAGCTCGGGTGCGCAGCTCCAGCGAATCTCGACGCCGCGGAAGAGATAGGCCTTCGAACGCGCCATGCGATAAAGCGCCCGTGGCGAGAAATGGACAGACTTGCCAAAGATCTGCTCGTCGGGTTTGAACGATACCACGGTGCCCCGGCGGTTGACCGCTCCCGCATCCTTCAGTTTCCCTGCCGCGTGGCCGCGCGCGAAGCGCATGCGAAAGGCGTGGCGCTCGCGGCAGACCTCGACTTCCATCCATTCCGACAGCGCATTCACGACTGACGCGCCGACGCCGTGAAGTCCACCTGAGGTGTCGTAAACCTTGCCGCCAAATTTTCCGCCGGCATGAAGCGTGGTCATGATCACTTCAAGCGCGGATTTGTTCTTGAATTTTGGATGCGGATCGACGGGAATACCGCGGCCGTTGTCGCGCACCGTGAGCACGTCGTTCGCCTTAAGCTCGATCTCGATGCGCGTGGCGTGCCCTGCGACCGCTTCGTCCATGGCGTTGTCGAGAATCTCGGCGGCCAGGTGGTGCAGCGCGTGCTCGTCCGTCCCGCCGATATACATGCCCGGCCGGCGCCGCACCGGCTCGAGCCCTTCCAGCACCTCGATGTCTTTGGCCGTGTAACCCTTGGACGGAGCGGGCGCGCCTTCAAACAGATCTGGAGGTTTCGCCATTCAGGATCGCACGCGAATCGTCGACGTCACGTTAGACGACAGCAGCCTCAGCCGCACCTTTCGCCCCTTTGGCGCAGAGGACGCGGAGGATGCGCAGAGGGCGTGGAAGGGATCGATGCGCGCCGAAGGCGCGCAGTTCTTCTTCCCCCGCGTCCACCGCGCATCCTCCGCGTCCTCTGCGCTAAAACTTCCTTCTTACACGCTGTAATACATCTTGAATTCGATCGGGTGCGGCGTGTGTTCGAAGGCGTGGACTTCGCTCATCTTGAGTTCGATGTAGGAGTCGATGAAATCGTCGGAGAACACGCCGCCCTTCTTGAGAAAAGCGCGGTCGGCATCGACGCATTCGAGCGCCTGGCGAAGTGATCCGCACACAGTCGGCACGTCTCTGAGCTCCTCCGGCGGAAGTGCGTAGAGATCCTTGTCCATTGGATCGCCTGGATGAATCTTGTTCTCGATGCCGTCGAGCCCGGCCATGAGCATGGCCGCATAAGCGAGATAGGGATTCGCGCCGGGATCGGGAAACCGCACTTCGATCCGCTTTCCATTGGGGCTTGCGGAAAATGGAATCCGGCATGATGCCGAGCGGTTGCGCGACGAATAGGCGAGCAGCACCGGCGCTTCGAACCCGGGAATGAGCCGCTTGTAGGAGTTCGTAAGCGGATTTGTGAACGCGTTCACGGCCTTCGCATGCCGGATGATCCCGCCGATGTAGTAGAGACACGTGTCGGAAAGATCCGCGTAACCTGAGCCCGCGAACAACGGCTTGCCCCCTTTCCAGATCGACTGGTGGACATGCATGCCCGATCCATTGTCGCCGTAGATGGGCTTGGGCATGAAGGTGGCCGTCTTACCGTAAGCTGCGGCAACCTGGTGGACTATGTATTTGAAGATCTGCATCGCGTCGCCGCAGCGCGTGAGCGTTTTAAATTTGAACCCCAGTTCGTGCTGTGCACAGGCGACTTCGTGGTGATGCTTCTCGGGCTCGATGCCGAGATCGCCCATCACGGCAAGCATCTCGCTGCGGATGTCCTGTGCGGAATCGACGGGCGGCACGGGGAAATAGCCGCCCTTCACGGCAGGACGGTGTCCAAGATTGCCGCCTTCGAACTCCGTGCCGGAATTGTAGGCGCCTTCGGCGGAGTCGATATAGTAGAAGCCCTTGTTCATGGTGCTGTCGAAACGAACGTCGTCGAAGATGAAGAATTCCGCCTCCGGGCCGAAATAGGCCGTGTCGCCGACGCCCGACGACGCCATGAATTTTTCTGCCGCCTTCGCAATCGAGCGCGGGCAGCGCGCGTAGCGCTGGCCGGTTGTCGGCTCAATGATGTCACAGAACAGCGCAAGCGTGGTCTGCGCGAAGAAGGGATCGATAATCGCGGTGTCGCAATCGGGAAGCAGCGTCATGTCGGATTCATTGATCGCCTTCCAGCCGGCGATGGACGAGCCGTCGAACATCGTCCCGTTGGTCAGGAAATCGTCGTCTACCAGCGACAGGTCGTAAGTGACGTGCTGCCACTTGCCGCGCGGATCCGTGAAGCGGAGGTCAACGAACTTCACCTCCTTCTCCTGGATAAGCTTCAACACTGTATTTGCGTTGGCCATGATCTTCCCTCGACGTTGCAGCGGGAATCCCCGCAGTTTGTTCTCAAATTGCGTCCGCGCCAGTCTCTCCGGTGCGAATGCGGATGGCTTGCTCGATGTCGAACACGAATATCTTGCCGTCACCGATGCGGCCGGTGCGCGCGGCCTTTTGAATCGCTTCGAGCGCTGCTTCGAGCCGCTCGGCGGGGACGACCACCTCGATTTTCACCTTGGGCAGGAAATCGACGACGTATTCGGCGCCGCGATAAAGCTCGGTATGGCCCTTCTGACGGCCGAAGCCCTTCGCTTCGACAACGGTGATTCCCTGAACTCCCACTTCCTGCAGGGCTTCCTTCACCTCGTCCAGCTTGAACGGCTTGATGATCGCTTCGATCTTCTTCATGGCCGCACTCCGCCGCGTCGACAGGCTCCCTTAACCAACAAGCAGCCTTCGTGCCAGACGAAACGGGGTTATCCACATCGGATTCAAAAGCTTGCCGGAACGTCAATTGACATTTGCACAAGCGATTTGCGGTCAGCCTCTTTTGTGGGCAGCAGCACCTTTGTGGGCTTACCCTTCGACCGGCTCAGGTTGAGGGGTTTCTCTCATGCCGAGCCTGTCGAAGCATGAGCTTGTCGAAGCAGGACGGCACGCCTAAAGGGTTCGGGATGAGCGGGACGCAATTCAATCCGGTATTTTCCAGCCTTCCGACGACGATTTTCACTGTCATGTCCTCGCTCGCGGTCGAGCACAAAGCCATCAATCTGGGGCAAGGCTTCCCGGACGAGGACGGCCCGCTCGTGATCCGCGAAGCCGCGGCAACGGCTTTGCGCGAAGGTCCCAATCAATATCCACCGACGCGCGGACTTCCAATGCTTCGTGAGGCCATTGCCGCCCACGCGAACCGCTTTTACGGCTTCGATTTTGATCCGGAGCGCAATGTGCTGGTCACCTCGGGGGGGACCGAGGCGCTGACGGCGAGCATTCTGGCGCTGGCGGGCGAGGGTGGCGAGGTCGTTCTTTTCGAGCCGGCCTATGATTCGTATCGTCCTATCGCGCTTGCGGCAGGAGCCCAGGTGCGCAGCGTCAAGCTCGAGCCGCCAGGCTGGCGGCTCGAGGAGAAGGCGCTCGCCGAGGCGATTACGCCGAAAACGCGAATTGTCATGCTCAACACGCCGCTCAATCCGATCGGGCGCGTCTTCGACGTGAATGAGCTCGCAATGGTGGCGCATGTGCTCGAGCGCAGCGACGCGGTCGCAATCTGCGACGAAGTCTACGAGCACCTGGTGTTCGACGGGCGCGCCCATCTGCCGCTGATCGGTTTTCCGGGCATGGAAGAGCGGGTCGTCCGCGTGGGTTCGGCCGGCAAGATGTTCTCTCTCACGGGCTGGAAAGTTGGTTGGGTGACGGGAGCTGTGGCGCTGATTGACGTGATCGCCAAAGCGCACCAGTTCATAACCTTCACTACGCCGCCCGCGCTCCAGCGCGGCACAGCTTATGCACTCTCCAACGAAATGGATTTCACCCTTGGTCTGACGCGGACGCTGCAGGACAATCGCGATCTCCTTGCGGACCGCCTCGCGCGTATGGGATTCGACGTCCTACCCTGCGAGGGCACGTACTTTCTGACGGCCGGAATTGGCGCCCTCACCAATGAGCGCGACGGTGATTTTTGCCGGCGGCTGGTGCGCGAAGCGGGCGTGGCGCTGATCCCATTGAGCGCATTCTTTGAGACGGGTGAACCCAGCCATCTGGTCCGGTTCGCCTTTTGCAAGAAACGCGCACTGCTCGAAGAAGCGATGGATAGGCTCGAGCGTTTTTTCGCCGGACAGGTGCGCGTTTGATGGGGACTTGAAAAAAATGTTGCCGTTACGAGCCCTCACCCGCGCCGGAGACGGCACCGCCCGTAGTCGCATCCATCTCCCATTGTGGGAGCGGGGCCAAGCGCGAGGTCTTGTGCGCTCTCGAGCTTGGGTGAGGGTGCCCTGGTGACCCACGAGGTTCTCACCGTCGCCGAGATGTATGCCGCGGACCGATATGCGGGCGAGAATGGCGTGCCGTCGCAGACACTCATGGAGAACGCGGGGCGCGCGATCGCGATGGAGATCACTCGTCGCTGGTCCGCGCAGCCCACACTCGTGCTTTGTGGACCCGGAAACAATGGCGGCGACGGCTTTGTCGTCGCGCGCCATCTGGCCGAGCGCGGCTGGGAGACGCGCGTGGGGTTGCTGGGAGAACGCAACCGTCTCAAAGGCGACGCTGCTGCCATGGCTGCACGTTGGGCGGGCGAGGTATTGCCGCTGTCGCACGATCTCTTGGGCGATGTGTCTGTGATCGTGGATGCGATGTTTGGCGCCGGACTCGCGCGGCCACTCGAAGGAGTCGTGCGCGAGACCGCTCGAGTGCTCAACGCGTCGCCTATCACCGTCGTGGCCGTCGATGTACCGAGCGGTGTGCAGGGCGATCTGGCGCGCCCGATCGACGGCCCCGAAGGCGTAGCGGTCGAAGCGGACCTGACCGTCACCTTCTTCCGAAAGAAGCCCGCCCACGTGCTGATGCCGGGACGGCTGGGCTGCGGCGAGGTCGCGGTTGCCGACATTGGTATTCTGGCGGGGGCACTCGAAACCATCCGCCCACGGATATTTGAGAACACTCCCGCCCTGTGGGGCGCGGGCTATCCCTGGCCGCAGCCGCTCGCCCACAAATATGTGCGCGGACACGCGCTCATCGTCAGCGGGCCCGCGCACGCAACGGGCGCTGCCCGGCTTGCAGCGCGCGCCGCGCTGCGAGCCGGTGCCGGCCTTGTCAGTGTGGCAAGTCCGCTCGATGCGATTGCGATAAACGCGGCTTCTCTCACCGCTGTGATGGTCAAGCCGTTCGCAGGCGTCGCCGGTCTCACAGACCTTCTGAAGGACGCGCGCTTCAACGCCGTAGTTATCGGACCGGGATGCGGTGTTGGGAGCGCGACGCAGGAAATGGTTGCGACGGTTCTGGCGAGCAACGCGGCCGTCGTCCTCGATGCCGATGCGCTTACCACCTTTGCCGCCCAGCCGGACGTGCTGTTCCGCCAATTGCGCGATCCGGCGGTGCTGACACCACACGCCGGAGAATTTGCGCGTGTCTTTCCGGGCGTACTGGAGCGCGTTCCGACGCGCATCGAAGCGGCGCGAGAAGCGGCCGCGGCCGGGCGTTGCACAGTACTTCTCAAAGGACCCGATACCGTGATTGCGGCGCCGGATGGACGAATCGCCGTCACAACAAATGCGCCGTCGACGCTTGCGACGGCGGGCGCCGGCGATGTGCTGTCAGGCATCATCGCCGGCTTGCTGGCACAGGGAATGGACTCCTTCTCTGCCGCAGCCGCAGGCGCGTGGCTGCACGGCGAGGCTGCGTCGCGCTTCGGCTACGGACTGATTGCGGAGGACTTAGCGGAGATGCTGCCGGCGGTCCTCTCATCTCTGCGAGACATACTGGCGTGAGCAAACCCCAGGTGCGGCGCGCCCTCGCTTCGGACATGCCCACGCTTCTCATCATCTACAATCACTATGTTGTCCAGACCCACATCACCTTCGATCTGGAGCCGCGTACACTCGAACAGCGGCTCGAATGGTTTGCCGGTTTTTCGTCCGTCGGCCGCCACCAATGCTTCGTCGCGGAGGAGAGCGGCGTGCCAATCGGGTGGGCGTCGTCGAGCCCGTTCAAGGAACGCGCGGCCTACGATACATCCGTCGAGACAAGCGTCTATCTGGCAGCGGACGCTACCGGTAGAGGCATCGGGCGGAAACTCTACGAAACCCTTTTCGATGCACTGCGACATGCCGATGCACATCGCGCCTATGGTGGCATTGCCCAGCCCAATGAAGCGTCAGTCAGGCTTCACAAAAGGATGGGATTCAGGTGTGTGGGCACCTACCGCGAGGTCGGCCGGAAATTCGGCCGCTTCTGGGACGTGGCGGTGTATGAGCGTCCTCTGGGTCACGAGCCCCTAGCCACTCCCGGATGCGCCTGATATAGGGGCGCGCTTCGGCGGTAGGCACCGCCGGAATGCCCAAGCGCGGGCGTGGTGGAATCGGCAGACACGCGAGATTTAGGTTCTCGTGACGAAAGTCGTGGGGGTTCAAGTCCCTCCGCCCGCACCAGCGCCGGGGCCGGCCACAGCGCAGGGACGATTCCAGATGCAGATCACCGAGACCGTTTCCGAAGGCCTGCGCCGCGAATTCAAGGTCGTGATCGGCGCGGGCGATCTCGACGCGCGTCTCACAGGCCGCCTCGAGGAGATGAAGTCTCGCGTCCATCTCAAGGGTTTTCGGCCTGGAAAGGCGCCGGTTTCCTATCTGAAAAAGACGTATGGCAAATCGATGATGGGGGAGATCGTCGAACAGGCGGTATCGGAATCGAGCCAGAAAACGGTGCAGGACCATGCATTGAAACTGGCCTTTCCGCCGCAGGTCGATCTGGTAAGCCCGATAGAAGAAGTGGTTGGCGGCAAGTCCGATCTCGAATTCATGGTTCGCTTGGACCTGATGCCAGAGTTCGAAGTCGTTGATCCTTCAAGGCTATCGGTCGAGAAGCTCGTGTCCAGCGTGAATGACGAAGAGGTTCAGGCCGCGCTCGCGCGCCTGTCGGAGCAGGCGAGAACCTATTCGGCGCGACCCGAAGGCGACGCTGCCGAAGACAAAGACTCCGTCACCATTGACTTCATCGGCCGCATTGACGGCGAGGTGTTCGAGGGCGGCAAAGCGGAGGATCTGAACCTCGTGCTCGGCTCGGGACAGCTGATCGCGGGTTTCGAGGCGCAGCTTATCGGGGCAAAAGCCGGAGAAGAGCGGGACGTCAGGGTGACATTTCCCAGCGATTATCCCGAGGCAAAACTTGCCGGGCGGGCAGCTGAATTCGCCGTCAAGGTCAAGGAGGTCAAGTCGCCTAACTCGCTGGTGATCGACGATGATCTCGCCAGGAAGCTCGGCGTCGACTCGCTTGCGATGCTCAAGGACAGAATTCGCGACCAGCTCAAGACCGATTTCAATCGCGCCAGCCGCATGCATCTCAAGCGGCGCATCCTCGATGGGCTGGACGTGCAGCATTCCTTTCCGCTGCCCCAGGCGATGGTTGACCGCGAGTTCGAAGCGATCTGGAAGCAGGTCGAGGCCGAGCTTCAACGCGAAGGTAGGACGCCAGCGGACGAAGGAAAAACCGAACAGGAGATGCGCGATGAATACCGCACCATCGCCGAGCGGCGCGTGCGGCTGGGATTGGTGCTGGCGCGCATCGGCGAACAGAACGGTATTACCGTCTCCAATGACGAGCTTCAGCGCGCCATGTCGGCCCGTGCGCGCCAGTATGACGGGCACGAACAGGAGGCGTTCAATTTCTTCAGCTCCGATGCCCAAGCCCAGGCGGAAATCCGCGCGCCGATTTTCGAGGAAAAGGTGGTCGATTTCATCGCCGAACTTGCCAATGTCACTGAACGCAAGGTCGACCGCGAGACGCTTTTCCTCGATCCCGACGAAGCTGCGGAGAAACTGAAGGCCGTGGAAGCGCACGCGGCTTCGTAGGACCCATCACCCGCTCTTTGGGGCGCTTTGGCCCTCTCCAACACGAGGGGAGGGGATTCCACGTGCCGATTTTCGATGCAAGAATTCCGATTTCCTCTCCCCGTGCGGAGAGGGATGCAGATACGGGCGATGAATTCTGTTCAGTCGCGGGCGATGGGTATTTGCTATCCCTTTCGTGCGGCACCACATGATTCACGTTGCGTCGGCCGATTCGGAAGGAACGCGGGATGAAGAACTTGAAGGACGTGTACATGAATACGCTCGTGCCCATGGTGGTCGAGCAGACGGCGCGCGGCGAGCGCGCCTACGACATCTATTCGAGGCTGCTCAAGGAGCGAATCATCTTTGTCACCGGTCCGATCGAGGACTACGGCGCAAGCCTGATTACCGCACAACTTCTCTTTCTCGAGGCCGAAAATCCAAAGAAGGAGATTGCGATGTACATCAATTCGCCGGGCGGGATCGTCACCTCCGGCTTCGCGATCTACGACACCATGCAGTATGTGCGGCCGGGCATCCAGACCTTGTGCGTCGGTCAGGCGGCATCGACCGCCTCGCTTCTGCTCTGCGCGGGTGAGAAGGGCGGCCGCGCCTGTCTGCCCAATGCACGCGTCCTGGTGCACCAGCCGTCGGCCTCGTTCTACGGCCAGGCGACGGACATCGCACGTCACGCCGAGGAGGTGCTGAAGCTCAAGCGGCGGCTGAACGATATCTATGTCAGGCACACCGGGCTCAGCCTGGAAGTGGTTGAAAAAGCGCTCGATCGCGATACTTATATGACCGCGGAAGAATCAAAGGCCTTTGGGCTTGTGGACAAGGTTCTGGCCCGCCGGCCCGAATCGGGCGATGCCGTTTAACCATTCCGGATCAAGGGCCATCTTCGCAAATGATGGGATTTAAACAATTCTTGATCCCGCTCCGCCTATCGTGGTCGAATGACCTGTGCGCGCGGCAAGCAGGGTCTGGCGCGGTTCGTGCTTGCCGTTGCAGAGGGATTAGTCGTGCCGCAGCGGGACATGCCGGGCGGAGGCACGAAGGCAAGAAGGGCGGACGAATGTCCGAGGTGTGCCGATGAGCAAAGCGGGCGGAGGCGAGTCCAAGAACACGCTTTATTGCTCTTTCTGCGGCAAGAGCCAGCACGAGGTACGCAAGCTCATTGCCGGCCCGACCGTCTTCATCTGCGATGAATGCGTCGAATTGTGCATGGAGATCATCCGGGAGGAGAACAAGACCTCCTTCCTGAAGTCGCGCGACGGCGTCCCTTCCCCGGCCGAGATTTTCAAGGTGCTGGACGATTACGTCGTGGGCCAGCACCACGCCAAGAAGGTTTTATCGGTCGCGGTCCACAATCACTACAAGCGCATCAACACGTCCGGAAAGAACAGCGACGTCGAGCTCGCCAAGTCGAACATCCTTCTGGTCGGCCCGACTGGCTGCGGAAAGACGCTTCTGGCACAGACGCTGGCGCGCATCCTCGACGTACCGTTCACCATGGCGGACGCCACCACGCTCACCGAGGCCGGTTATGTCGGCGAGGATGTGGAGAATATCATCCTCAAGCTGCTGCAGAATGCCGACTACAATGTCGAGCGCGCGCAGCGCGGCATCGTCTATATCGACGAAGTCGACAAGATCAGCCGCAAGTCCGACAACCCGTCGATCACGCGCGACGTGTCGGGCGAAGGCGTGCAGCAGGCGTTGCTCAAAATCATGGAAGGCACAATCGCCAGCGTGCCTCCGCAGGGCGGCCGCAAACATCCCCAGCAGGAGTTCCTGCAGGTCGACACCACGAATATCCTGTTCATCTGCGGCGGCGCATTTGCCGGCCTCGAGAAGATCATCTCGTCGCGCACACACGGCACGTCGATGGGCTTCGGCGCCGTCGTCCGCGCGCCCGACGAGCGTGGCACGGGCGAGGTCCTGCGCGAGGTCGAGCCCGAGGATCTGCTGAAATTCGGACTGATTCCGGAATTCATCGGCCGTCTGCCGGTGATCGCCACGCTCGGCGATCTGAGCGAGAGCGCCCTTATCGAGATCCTGACGCGCCCAAAGAACGCGCTCGCGAAGCAATATCAGCGCATGTTCGAGATGGAGGGTGTGAAACTACGCTTCCAGGAGGAGGCGCTGCACGCCATCTCCCGTCGCGCCATTCAGCGCAAGACGGGCGCGCGCGGACTCCGCTCGATCATGGAGGGAATCCTGCTTGAAACCATGTTCGAGCTGCCGACGCTGAACGGTGTGCAGGAGGTGGTCATCACCTCCGACGTGGTGGATGGCCGCTCGCGACCGCTCTACACCTATTCCGACAAGGTCCAGGCGCGCGAATCGAACGCGTCCTGAGCCGGTGTGCCGCCGACTGCCAGCACACAATCCCTAGACGGCTATCGCCTATCTTGAAAGCATCGCCCGCGGAGACCACTTTGAATCCGCAGGAGCCGGGGAACGGCTCTTTCGTTCGGCGTCCTACGCCCCATTGGGGTAGGGTGTGCCGCCCGCGAGTCCGGGAAGGAGAATTCAATGTCTGATTCCAACGACGTAAAAGCGAAGGTCGAAACTGGAGGCCAGTTGGCGCCGGTGCTGCCCTTGCGCGATATCGTCGTGTTTCCCCACATGATCGTTCCGCTGTTTGTGGGCCGCGAGAAATCCGTCCGCGCGCTCGAAGAAGTGATGAACGACGAGAAGCAGATTCTCCTGCTCACGCAGAAGAATGCGGCCGATGACGACCCAACGCCCGAGGCGCTCCACACCGTCGGAACGATGGCGACGGTGCTGCAGCTCCTCAAACTGCCGGACCAGACCGTTCGCGTCCTTGTCGAAGGCAAGTCGCGCGCACGCGCTGTCGACTTCGTGCCGCGTACTGATTTCTTTCAGGCCCATATCGAGCGGATCGATGACCATGGCGGCGACGCCAAGGAAACCGAGGCGCTGGTGCGCACTGTCAAGGCGAATTTCGAGAACTACATCAAGCTGAACAAGAAGGTTCCAGCGGAGACGCTCGCCTCTCTCGCGCAGATAGAGGATCCTGCGAAATTGAGCGACATGGTCGCTTCGCATCTCTCAGTGAAGATCGCCGACCGCCAGCAGCTCCTGGAAACGCTCAACACCGTCGAGCGGCTGGAACGTGTGCTTTCTCTAATCGAAGGCGAGATCGGCGTGCTGCAGGTCGAGCGCAAGATCCGCACCCGCGTAAAGCGGCAAATGGAGAAGACGCAGCGCGAATACTATCTCAACGAACAGCTCAAGGCGATCCAGAAAGAGCTGGGCGAGGGCGAAGAAGGCCGCGACGAGCTCAACGAGCTCGAGGAGCGGATCCGCAAGACGAAACTGTCGAAGGAAGCGCGCGAAAAGGCGCAGAACGAAGTCAAGAAGCTCCGGCAGATGAGCCCGATGTCGGCGGAAGCGACGGTGGTGCGCAACTACCTCGACTGGCTGCTCTCGCTGCCCTGGGGCAAAAAATCGAAAGTCAAGAAGGACATCGGACTTGCGGAGAAGATTCTGCACGAGGACCATTACGGCCTGGACAAGGTCAAGGAACGCATCCTCGAATATCTCGCCGTGCAGCAGCGCGCCGGCAAGATGAAGGGACCGATCCTCTGCTTTGTGGGTCCGCCAGGCGTCGGCAAGACGTCCCTTGGCAAGTCGATCGCCCGGGCGACGGGACGCGAATTCGTCCGCATGAGCCTTGGGGGTGTGCGCGACGAGGCGGAGATCCGCGGGCACCGGCGCACCTATATCGGATCGATGCCGGGTAAGATCATCCAGTCGATGAAGAAGGCGAAGAGCGCCAATCCACTCTTCCTGCTCGACGAGATCGACAAGCTGGGCGCGGACTGGCGCGGCGATCCCTCGTCTGCGCTGCTCGAGGTTCTTGACCCCGAGCAGAACCACACATTCAACGACCACTACCTCGAAGTGGATTTCGACCTCTCCGACGTGATGTTCATTACCACGGCCAATACGCTGAACATGCCGCAGCCATTGATGGACCGCATGGAGACCATCCGTATCCCAGGTTACACCGAGGACGAGAAGGTGGAGATTGCAAGGCGGCACCTTATTCCCAAGGAAGTTGCGGCGCACGGCCTCAAGGATGGGGAATGGACGATCGCCGACGGCGCGTTGCGCGATCTCATCCGCTACCACACGCGCGAAGCCGGGGTGCGCAACCTCGAGCGGGAGATCGCCAATCTCACCCGCAAGGCGGTGAAGGAGATCGTTTCGGGCAAGGCGAAGAAGATCGACGTGACGGCGGAGAATGTCGGCGGCTATGCGGGCGTGCGCAAGTTCCGCTATGGCGAGATGGAGAGCGAAGACCAGCTGGGAGTCGTCACCGGCCTCGCCTGGACCGAAGCGGGCGGCGACACCCTGCAAATTGAATCGGTCACCCTTCCCGGCAAGGGCCGCATGCAGACGACCGGCAAGCTGGGCGACGTGATGAAGGAATCGATCGACGCAGCCCGTTCCTACGTGCGCTCGAAGGCCACGACCTTTGGCATCAAGCCGCCGACCTTCGAGCTGAAGGACATCCATGTGCACGTGCCGGAGGGTGCGACACCCAAGGACGGACCTTCAGCAGGGGTGGCGATGGCGGTCTCGATCATTTCCGTGCTGACTGGAATTCCGGTCAGGCGCGATGTCGCCATGACGGGAGAGATCACCTTGCGCGGCCGCGTCCTGCCTATCGGCGGCCTCAAGGAGAAATTGCTCGCCGCGCTCCGGTCGGGCTTGGCCACGGTGATCATTCCGGCTGAGAACGAAAAGGATCTGGCCGAGATTCCCGACAATGTGAAATCGGGCCTCAAGATCGTGCCTGTCTCCACGGTCGAGGAGGTTCTCAAAATTGCACTCGTCCGTCTTCCGGAACCGATTATCTGGGAGGAACCCGAAATCGTCGCTCCGGCCCCGAGGCTCGCCGACACGGATGCCGACCCCATCGTCACGCATTGACGGCCTGACGGATGAAGAAAGCCCGGATTCCAGGGAATCCGGGTCATTTTCTTGAGGAAAGTCGGGATTTCCGGGGTTTTTGGCTTGGCGTGCGATTGAAAGCGGCCCTAGACTCGCACCCGTGACACAAAGAATCGCGCAAAGGAGCCGACCGGTGAACAAGAACGACCTGATCCAGCAGCTTTCGGATCGAACGGGCCTCGCCAAGCATGATGCCGACAAAGCGGTGGACGGCATTTTCGACGCCATCGCCGACGCCCTCAAGGCCGGCGATGAAGTGCGACTCACGGGGTTTGGCGTTTTCGCCGTCGCGCAGCGAAAGGGCGGCAAAGGCCGCAATCCGCAAACGGGTGCGGAGATTGAGATCAAGCCGTCGAAGCAACCGCGATTTCGCCCGGGCAAGCAGTTGAAGGATTCGCTGAACCAATAACGCGCGGCACGCCGTTATAAGTGCTGATCTCTCGTCCAAGGGCGGTTAGCTCAGCTGGAAGAGCACTTCGTTTACACCGAAGGGGTCGGCGGTTCGAACCCGTCACCGCCCACCAGCCTTTGTTCGCGAAGCGGGAAGGCTGCCGCGCCGAAGCTCGAAGTGTGAAGGCGGCCCGGCCGCTGCGGGGTACGGCTCGGCAACGCACCTTCCCGCAAATTGACGACGAGGTCTTGACCACACTCGAGAGCGCAAGCGGAATTCCGGCATGAAATTCACGCCTGTCAGCTTTCTGGCGGCAATATCAGCAGCTGCGTTACTGATCGCGGGCTGTTCGGGTTCGCCGAAGCCGCGTCCGCAGGGCGAACAATGGCATCCACCGACGGAGATGCTGGACAAATACGCAAACAAGAATGGCGTGTTGACGCGCGCCGCTTTGGAGGCAGGCTTGCGGGCCGATTTTGCCGCGGCCGACGTTGGTCATACGGGCTGTCTCGACGAGAACGAGGTGCGCGAGATCAACGAGGCGCGCTGGAAGGAAGGCGCGTCAACGTCTTCGCCGCTGATCGATTTCCGCCACAATGGCTGTGTCGATTTCGAGGAGTTCGCCGCAACTCCGCGCTCGCTTTTCGAACAGCTCGACAAGGACGGCAACGGTCAGCTCACGCCGAAGGAACTTCATCCTGAACGCAAATCTCAAAGCCCCAGCGCACAGTGACCGCCGCCGATGCAGTTGGTCTGCCCGCCGCATAGTCCGACTTGGTCAGGATTGCGCGCGCCAGCGAAGCGACATGCAGGAAAGGCCCGCGTCCAGCTTTCCAGTCTCGGTCACCGGAAGCGTTTCAACCTGGAAGCCCTCTCTGGCGACAAGATCCGCCGTACGCGGAAAGCACGCGCCCACGAGCACGGTATCGTTGATCCTGAGGGCATTGGCTGCTGCCGCTTCATCCGGAGGAACCACCAGAATCCTGAAGCCCGCAAATACTCCGGAATCCGCCATGCGCGTCGTCGCAAGCACAACGTTCTCATCCAGCAGCGAAACAGCCGTCTTGAGATGCAGGATACCTTCGGGAGTTTCGACGATCCGGGACTTTCGGCCAAAGCGGTTGAGCTTCGCTACAAGTCCATTTGCACCGACGCGATTCGTGCGACCGGAGGTTCCGATCAGCACGTTCGCGGGAGTGACCAGAACGTCGCCGCCATCGGCGAATTCGTCACCTTCCAGTTCCAGGACGTGTTGAAAGTGTTGTTTCAGCACATCGCGCATTTCTGCGCTTTCGCCGAGCCGGCTTCGTGCCCCCGGACGCAGCAGGATCGCGCCTTCCGGAAAAACTAGCGCGGGATCTTCTACAAAAATTGAGTCCGGATATTGCTCAAGCGGTGGAAGCAACTCGACACTCAGACCGGCGGCTCGCAACGCGGTAACATAGGCACGGTGTTCACTGAGAATGCCTTCGTAGTCCACCGAGGCGTCGGGGTCGGTGTGGATACCACCGACCACGCTGCGGCCCGGTTCGCGCACAATGGCCCGGTTGAAATCGAAGAAGCTCATTGGATCTGCCATAATTCCATGCGGAAACTCGCAATTTCACATTCGATAGTTACAATGTATACCGTTCATCTTGAACCAAACATGTCATCCCCGCGAAAGCGGAGACCTGGCGGCAAGCGCCTCGTCCTTTGCCCTGGATTCCCGCTCCTGAGGGAATGACACCAATAGGGTTTGTGATCCAACTTGAATGGCCAGTGGCTCGGTGCAAGGCGTGGTGGCGCGCTTGCTCATTTCCTTCTACGGATACATTGACGCGCGACACAAACGCCCATCCTTGACACTCCGTCCCCCGGGGACGTACATCGGCCCGCCTTTGCGGGGCCCGCGAAGGACGCCCGCGGGGGCGTAGCTCAGTTGGTTAGAGCGTCGGCCTGTCACGCCGAAGGTCGCGGGTTCGAGCCCCGTCGCTCCCGCCAGTTCCGGCCGGAACTCTACGGAAAAATACTCTTTGTCGCAGGATGGAATCTTCCGCTAAACCCCGCGTTGCATGGGGGTGTGCGGCGTCCTATACCGCGCACGCGAAAAGGGCGCGGGGCTAGGAATACGGCATGCAAGGCCTGTTGCTGGAATATTTGCCGATCTTGCTGTTCACCGCCATCGCGGGCGGCATCGGCGCGGCACTGATCGCGGTTCCCTTCCTCATAGCCCCGCAGGCTCCAGATAGCGAGAAGCTCTCGGCCTACGAATGCGGCTTCAACGCGTTCGGCGACGCACGCATGAAATTCGATGTGCGCTTCTATCTGGTCTCGATCCTGTTCATCATCTTCGACTTGGAGGTCGCTTTCCTGTTTCCCTGGGCGGTCACGTTGCGGGCCACCGGCGCCTTCGCGTTCTGGGCGATGATGGTGTTCCTGGGCGTCCTGACGGTCGGCTTCATCTACGAATGGAAGAAAGGCGCGCTCGAATGGGAATAGTGGCGCCCGCTGGCCCGATCAGTGTTCACGCGCCGGGCAACGATCCCTATCTCGGCGCGTTGAAAGCGGAGTTTGACAACAAGGGATTCCTGGTGGCGAGCGCGGACTCGCTGATCAACTGGGCGCGCACCGGTTCGCTCATGTGGATGACCTTCGGCCTGGCGTGCTGCGCGGTGGAAATGATGCAGGCCAACATGCCTCGCTATGATCTCGAGCGTTTCGGTTTCGCGCCCCGCGGCAGCCCGCGCCAGTCCGACGTGATGATCGTGGCGGGCACGCTCTGCAACAAGATGGCGCCGGCCTTGCGCAAGGTCTACGACCAGATGCCCGAGCCCCGCTACGTGATCTCGATGGGCTCCTGCGCCAATGGCGGCGGCTACTACCATTATTCCTATTCCGTCGTGCGCGGCTGCGACCGGATCGTTCCCGTCGACATTTACGTTCCAGGCTGCCCGCCCACGGCTGAAGCACTCGTCTACGGCGTCATGCTCCTGCAGCGCAAAATTCGCCGAACGGGCACGATCGAGCGCTGAAAGCACCATGGAGAGCCTCGAAGAACTCGGCAAGAAGATCGCCGCCGCGCAGCCCGCCGCGGTGCTGGGTCAGTCGATCGGATTCGGCGAATTAACGCTCGCAATCGAGCCTGCGCAAATCGTCCACGCGCTCACCTACCTGCGCGACGACCCCGAATGCGGCTTCACGCTACTCGTCGACATTACGGGCGTCGATTGGCCTCAGCGCGAGAAGCGCTTCGACGTTGTCTATCATCTGCTGTCTCTCGCCGGGAACCGGCGCATCCGTCTCAAACTCGAAATCGACGAGAACACCTCCGTCCCCTCCGCGGTTGGCGTCTTTCCGGCTGCGAACTGGTTCGAACGCGAAACCTTCGATATGTACGGGATCACGTTCGCCGATCACCCAGATCTGAGGCGCCTGCTGACCGATTACGGCTTTTCCGGCTACCCGTTGCGCAAGGACTTTCCCCTGACCGGCTATGTCGAATTGCGCTACGACGAGGAGCAGAAGCGCGTCGTCTACCAGCCGGTCGATCTCGTCCAGGAGTTCCGCGATTTCGATTTCATGAGTCCCTGGGAAGGCGCGCGCTACGTGCTGCCGGGTGACGAGAAAGCCCCGAAGGAAAAAGGCTGATGGCGGAAGCGCTCGACGACCGCCGCATGACGCTCAACTGGGGGCCGCAGCATCCTGCGGCGCACGGCGTGCTACGCCTCGTCATGGAGCTCGACGGCGAGATCGTCACCCGCATCGATCCGCATATCGGGCTCCTGCACCGCGGCACCGAGAAGCTGATCGAGCACAAGACGTATCTGCAGGCACTCCCTTATTTCGACCGCCTTGATTACGTGGCGCCGATGAACCAGGAGCACGCATTCTCGCTTGCGATCGAGCGGTTGCTCGGCATCGAAGTGCCCAAACGTGCCCAGTACATCCGAGTCCTGTTCTGCGAGATCGGCCGCATCCTTAACCATCTTCTGCAGATCACCACGCAAGCCCTTGATGTCGGGGCGCTCACGCCGCCGCTATGGGGTTTCGAGGAGCGCGAAAAGCTGATGATCTTCTACGAGCGGGCCTCGGGCGCGCGCCTGCACGCAAATTATTTCCGCACCGGCGGCGTGCATCAGGACTTGCCGGCCGGACTCCTGGAGGACATCTACGCCTTCTGCGAGACTTTCCCCAAGGTTGTCGACGATATTGACGAGCTGCTGACCGAGAACCGCATTTTCAAGCAGCGCAATGTCGATATCGGTGCCTTCTCGCGGAAGGATGCTGAAGCCCGGGGTTTTACCGGCGTCATGCTGCGCTCGACGGGGCTGGCCTGGGATCTACGTCGCGCCCAGCCTTACGAGTGCTATTCCGAACTCGATTTCAGGATTCCGGTGGGCAAGAACGGAGACTGCTACGACCGCTACCTGATGCGGATGGAAGAGATGCGCCAATCGAGCTGGCTCATGAAGCAGTGCATCGAGAAGATGCCGGACGGCCCGGTGCTCTGCGACGATCGCAAGGTCGTCCCTCCGAAGCGCGGCGAGATGAAGCACTCGATGGAGGCGCTGATCCATCACTTCAAATTGTTCACCGAAGGTTATCACGTGCCGGCAGGTGAGGTCTACGCATCGGTCGAAGCGCCGAAAGGCGAGTTTGGCGTGTATCTTGTCTCGGACGGCAGCAACAAACCTTACCGCTGCAAGATCAGGGCACCGAGCTACCCGCACCTGCAGGCGATGGAATTCCTCTGCAAGGGCCACATGTTGGCCGACGTTTCTGCCGTGCTCGGCTCGATCGATGTCGTATTCGGGGAGATCGACCGGTGAGTCTGCGCCGCCTCCATCAACAGCAGCCCTCAGCGTTCGCCTTCACGCCAGAGAATAAGTCATGGGCGGAAAGGGAAATTCTCAAATACCCTGCCGGCCGCCAGGCCTCCGCTGTGATCGCGCTGCTGTGGCGCGGCCAGGAACAGGAAGGCTGGGTCTCCAAACCCATGATCGAGGAGGTCGCGCGCTTTCTCGGCATGCCCTCTATCCGCGTCCTCGAAGTCGCGACATTCTACACCATGTTCAATCTCGCCCCGGTCGGGCGCCATCTCGTCCAGGTGTGCACGACGACGCCATGCTGGCTCGCGGGATCGGACGACGTTGTCGCCGCCTGCAAGAAGCACATCGCGGCCAATCCAGAGACGATCTCGGCAGATGGCGTGTTCAGCTGGATGGAGGTCGAGTGCCTCGGCGCTTGCGTCAATGCACCGATGATGCAGATCGGGAAGGATTTCTACGAAGACCTCGATGGGCCAAAGACCGGAGCGATCTTCGCGGCTTTGCGGCGGGGTGAACAGCCGAAGCCGGGCCCTCAGAACGAACGTCATTCATCGGAGCCCATCGGCGGCCAGACAACGCTCAGGGATGTTCCACATCATGATTGAAGTTCGAAGTGATTCTCCTCCTCCATGCGCAGGTTTCCTCCCCCATCGTGGGGGAGGTGTCGAGCGTAGCGCAGCAGAGCGAGACGGAGGGGGGAGTCGTCTCGCGCTGCGGTACTCCCCCCTCCGCCTCGCTTTGCTCGGCACCTCCCCCACGATGGGGGAGAAAAGCGAAGGTTCGGCGCAGCCACGTGGATGCGACCATGCTTTCTGACCGGGACCGCATCTTCACCAATCTCTACGGCTTCGGGGATTGGACGCTCGAAGGCGCGCGGTCGCGTGGCCAATGGGACGGCACCAAGGCCATTCTCGAGAAAGGTCCTGACGCGATCATCAAGATCATAAAGGAGTCCGGCCTGCGTGGCAGGGGCGGCGCGGGGTTCCCGACGGGATTGAAATGGTCGTTCATGCCGAAGGAAGTGAAAGATCGGCCGCACTATCTGGTCATCAATGCCGACGAGTCCGAGCCAGGCACGTGCAAGGATCGCGACATCATGCGACACGATCCGCATCTTCTCGTCGAAGGCTGCCTGATCGCGTCCTTCGCGATGCACGTGCATGTTTGTTACATCTATGTGCGTGGCGAATTCATCCGCGAACGCGAACGCCTCCAGGCGGCGGTCGACCAGGCCTATGAAGCCAGGCTGATCGGCAAGAACAATGTCCATGGCTGGGATTTTGATTGCTATGTCCACCACGGCGCTGGCGCCTATATCTGCGGCGAGGAGACAGCGCTGCTCGAGAGTCTCGAGGGCAAGAAAGGGCAGCCGCGGCTAAAACCGCCATTTCCCGCGAATGTCGGCGTCTATGGCTGCCCGACGACCGTCAACAATGTCGAATCGATCGCCGTCGTCCCGGAGATTTTGCGGAGGGGCGCAGGCTGGTTCGCCGGCATCGGCCGGCCCAACAACACGGGCACGAAAATCTTCTGCATTTCGGGCCACGTGAACAAGCCGTGCAATGTCGAAGAGGCGATGAGCATTCCGCTGAGGGAACTCGTCGAGCGCCACGCCGGCGGAGTTCGCGGCGGATGGGACAGTCTCATGGCCGTCATCCCGGGTGGCTCATCCATGCCGGTTCTGCCCAGGGAAATCGCCGATACGATCCTGATGGATTTCGATTCTCTCGTGGCGGTGAAATCGGGTCTTGGCACGGCCGCCATCGTCGTGATGGACAAAACGACGGACATCATCAAGGCCTTCGCGCGCCTCGCGTACTTCTACAAACACGAGAGTTGCGGGCAATGCACACCGTGCCGTGAAGGTTGTGGCTGGATGTGGCGCGTGTTGACGCGCATGCAGAGGGGGGACGCCGAAACATCTGAAATCGATCTCTTGCAGGAAGTCACCAAGCAGATCGAGGGTCACACGATTTGCGCATTCGGCGAAGGCGCTTCCTGGCCGGTGCAGGGTTTTCTGCGCCATTTCCGCCCCGAGATTGAGCGCCGCATCGCGGCACGGTCGGGCATGATTGCAGCGCAGGCGGCGGAGTAGAGTGATGGCTTCGCGCAAGCTGGTCGTCGATGGCAAAGAGATCGAGGCCGAGGACAACATCACGCTCCTGCAGGCCTGCGAGCAGGCGGGCGCGGAAATCCCGCGCTTCTGTTATCACGAGCGCCTGTCCGTCGCCGGCAATTGCCGCATGTGCCTAGTCGAATGGGTGGGCGCGCCGAAGCCGCAGGCGAGCTGCGCACTGCAGGTGCGCGATATCTTCCCCAACAAAGACGGGACGCCTGCGCGCATCAATACGAAGTCGCCGCTTGTCAAGAAGGCGCGCGAAGGTGTGATGGAATTCCTGCTCATCAACCATCCACTCGACTGTCCGATCTGCGACCAGGGCGGAGAATGCGACCTGCAGGACCAGGCGATGGCCTATGGCCGCGCGTCCTTCCACCGCTTCAACGAGAACAAGCGCGCGGTAGACGACAAATATATGGGCCCGCTGATCAAGACGATCATGACCCGCTGCATCCAGTGCACGCGTTGCATCCGCTTCGCGACGGAAGTCGCCGGGGTGTCCGATCTCGGCGCAACCGGGCGTGGCGAGGACATGGAAATCACCACCTACCTCGAGAAGGCGTTCGCGTCCGAACTTTCAGGCAATGCGGTGGATCTTTGTCCGGTGGGCGCCCTTACCTCGAAGCCCTATGCGTTCAACGCGCGGCCCTGGGAATTGCGCAAGACGGAATCGATCGACGCGATGGACGCGCAGGGGGCGAGCATCCGCATCGACGCGCGAGGCGGCGAGGTGTTCCGCGTGCTGCCGCGCCTCAACGATGAAGTGAACGAGGAGTGGATCTCGGACAAGACCCGCCATGCCTGCGACGGGCTCAGGCAACAACGCGTCGACAGGCCTTATGTGCGCAAGGGCGGAAAGCTTGTGTCTGTGAGCTGGGGCGAAGCTTTCGCCGCAATCGCGGCGCGCGCCGCCGCCACGCGACCGGAGCGGATAGCGGCGCTGGTGGGCGACCTTGCCGCGGCGGAAGAGATCAAGGCGTTGAAGGATCTGATGATCCTGCTCGGCGTGGCAAATCTCGATTGCCGGCAGGATGGCGCGAAGTTGCAAGGGAGTCCGCGCAATTCCTGGCTCTTCAACACGACGATCGCGGGCGTGGAAGCGGCCGATGCGGTTCTCCTGATCGGCACGAATCCGCGCTGGGAAGCGCCGGTGCTGAATTCGCGCTTGCGCAAGACGTGGCTGGCTGGCCATGTGAAGTTCGCCAATGTCGGGCAGGCCTACGACCTGACCTACCCGGTGGAGCAACTCGGCACAAAGTCGGACGTACTCGAGGCGCTCGCAAGCGGCAGCCATCCGTTTGTCCAGATGCTCAGAGACGCCAAGCGGCCAATGCTCATCCTTGGGCCCGGCGCACTTGCGCGCGAAGACGGCGCCGCGATCCTGAGACTCGCCGCGCAGATTGCGGGCGAGACGGGCATGATTGGACCGGCGGAGAAACGCGCGCAAGGCGGCTGGAACGGTTTCAACGTGCTGCACATTGCCGCGTCGCGCGTTGCCGCCCTCGATCTGGGATTCCTGCCGGCCAAGGGCGGGCGCGACACATTGGGGATTCTTGATGGCGCCACGAAGGGCGATATCGATTTCGTCTATCTGCTCGGCGCGGATGAGATCGACATGGGCGCTCTGGGGAAAGCCTTCGTCGTCTATCAGGGCACGCATGGCGATGCGGGCGCGCATCGCGCGGACGTCGTGCTGCCGGGCGCCGCATACACCGAGAAGGAAGGTCTCTACGTCAATTTCGAGGGCCGCGTTCAGCGCGCGCGGCGTGCCGCCTTTCCACCGGGCGAGGCGAAGGAGGATTGGGCGATCCTGCGCGCACTATCGGACGCGATGGGAAGGCAGCTACCTTACGATGACCGCGAAGCCTTGCGTCGCGCGATCGTCCGGGACGCACCGCATTTCGCGGACATCGGCACGTTGCCCAAGCCACCAGCAGCGGATCCCGACATCTGGAATGCGATCGGGGTGCAGGGAGACGTGAACAGGGAACTGCCGCTTTCCTCGCCCGTCACCGATTTCTACCTCACCAATCCGATCGCGCGGGCGAGCCCCACAATGGCCGAATGCAGCCGTATCTTCGTCGGCGGCGCGCAGAAGATGGCGGCGGAATAGTGCGATGATCTTCACCTCTGCATTCCAGCATCTTGGATTGCCTTATGCGTGGGCATGGCTGATCAGCCAGGTGATCACCATGGCGATCTTCGCGGTGTCGCTGCTGATCATGCTGGCCTACATCCTTCTGGCCGACCGCAAGATCTGGGCGGCGGTGCAGATCCGCCGCGGACCCAACGTCGTGGGCCCATTCGGCCTGCTTCAGTCCTTCGCCGATTTCTTCAAATTCGCCTTCAAGGAACCTGTGATCCCCGCGGGTGCGAACAAGGCGATCTTCCTCCTCGCGCCGCTCATGACCTTCACGCTCGCCTTCGCGGCGTGGGCCGTGGTGCCGCTCGACAACGGCTGGGTGATCGCCAACATCAACGTCGGCATCCTCTATATTTTCGCTATTTCCTCCCTCGGCGTCTACGGCATCATCATGGGCGGCTGGGCGTCGAACTCGAAATTCTCCTTCCTCGGCGGGTTGCGCTCCGCGGCGCAGATGGTGTCCTACGAGGTCTCGATCGGCTTCGTGATCATCACGGTTCTGCTCTTCGCCGGCTCGCTTAATCTCTCCGATATCGTGCGCGCCCAGGCGCATGGCTGGTTCGCCTTCTCGATTCTGTTTCCGATGCTGATCGTGTTCTTCGTGTCCGCGCTTGCCGAAACCAACCGGCCGCCCTTCGACCTGCCGGAAGCGGAATCCGAACTCGTGGCCGGGTTCATGGTCGAGTACTCCTCGACGCCATATCTCCTGTTTATGATCGGCGAGTATCTGAACATTGTGCTCATGTGCGCGATGATCTCGATCCTGTTCTTCGGCGGCTGGTTGCCACCATTCCATGTGTGGCCATTCACCGCGGTGCCGGGCGTGATCTGGTTCCTCATCAAGATCTGGTTCTTCTTTTTCCTGTTCGCGATGGTGAAATCAATCGTGCCGCGCTATCGCTACGACCAGCTGATGCGGCTCGGTTGGAAGGTTTTCCTTCCGACGGCGCTTCTATGGGTGGTGGTCACGGCGGGCTGGGTGCTCGTCTTCCGCACCCACACGATGTGAGGTTTCATGGCCTGGCTCGACCGCACCGCGCGTTCCATCTTCTTCTGGGAGCTGGTGAAGGCGTTCGGCCTCGGCATGCGCTATTTCTTCAAGCCGAAGGCGACGATCAACTATCCCTTTGAGAAAGGCCCTCTCAGCCCGCGCTTCCGCGGCGAGCACGCGTTGCGTCGCTACGCGAATGGGGAAGAACGCTGCATCGCCTGCAAGCTCTGCGAGGCCATTTGCCCGGCGCTCGCCATTACCATCGAAGCGGAGCCCCGCGAGGACGGCAGCCGTCGCACCACGCGCTACGACATAGACATGGTCAAATGCATCTATTGTGGGCTGTGCCAGGAAGCTTGCCCCGTGGATGCGATCGTGGAAGGGCCGAATTTCGAATTCGCCACCGAGACACGCGAGGAACTCTATTTCGACAAGGCGCGCCTGCTCGCCAACGGCGATCGCTGGGAAAGCGAGATCGCGCAAAATCTCGAACTCGACGCACCGTACCGCTAGCGCGAGAAACACAGAAAATGTTTAACGCACAGGACGCAAAGGATGCGCAGGCGACGCAAGACGAAATTTGTGCGCGAAACGCGCCAGAAATTCCTCTGCGCCTTCTGCGTTAGAGCTTGTCGGGGATGAATAGCCTGGGATGTTGACGGGGATTGCCTTTTATCTGTTCTCGGCGGTGCTGATCGGTGCGGCGCTGATGGTGATTGCTTCGCGCAATCCCGTGCATTCGGTGCTGTTCCTGATCGTCGCCTTCTTCAACGCCGCGGCTCTGTTCATTCTGCTGGGCGCGGAGTTCCTCGCGCTCATCCTGCTGATCGTTTATGTCGGCGCGGTGGCGGTGCTGTTCCTTTTCGTTGTCATGATGCTCGACATCGAGTTCGCGGAACTCAAACGCGGCGCACTGCAATATCTTCCCTTCGGCGGCCTCGTCGGCGTGGTCCTTGCCGCCGAACTCGTGCTGGTGGGCATACGGGCTCTGGTGCCGAACGCCGGTTCGCTTGTGCCGCACGCAACGTCCGGTCATCTCACCAACACCGAAGCCCTCGGGCGCGTCCTTTACACAGATTATGTCTATTACTTCGAAACAGCCGGGTTGATCCTTCTCGTCGCGATGATCGGCGCGATCGTGCTCACCCTGCGCCACAAACCGGGCGTACGCAGGCAAAAGATCGCGGTGCAGAACGCGCGCGACCCCAGGCTCGCCATCGAACTCATTGACGTACAGCCGGGGCAGGGGGGAGCGTGATGCAGGTCGGACTCAACAACTATCTCGCGGTCGCCGCGATCCTCTTCACGGTCGGTGTGCTCGGCATTTTTCTGAACCGCAAAAACGTCATCATCATCCTGATGTCGATCGAGCTGATCCTCCTCTCGGTCAACATCAATTTCGTCGCTTTCTCTGCCTTTCTCGGCAATCTCACCGGCCAGGTCTTCGCGCTCTTTGTCCTCACCGTCGCTGCAGCGGAAGCGGCGATCGGGCTTGCCATCCTCGTCGTCTATTTCCGCAACCGCGGCACAATCGCCGTCGAGACCGTCAATCTGATGAAGGGCTGAGGCGTGTACGACGCGATCGTGTTTCTTCCGCTTGTGGGCGCACTGATTGCCGGTCTGTTTGGCCGCGTCATCGGCGCGCGCGCCTCGGAGATCGTGACGACGGCACTCCTCTTTGTCTCCGCGGCGCTCTCCTGCTGGGCGTTCTACGACGTGATTTTCCTGGGCCATTCCGCGCTCGTTCGCGTCATGCAGTGGATCGTGTCGGGAAATTTCAAGGCCGACTGGGCGATCCGTGTGGATGCGCTCACCGCCGTGATGCTGGTGGTGGTCACGGGCGTCTCCGCGCTGGTCCATCTTTATTCGGTTGGCTACATGCATGACGACGATCACCGGCCGCGATTCTTCGCCTATCTCTCCTTCTTCACCTTCGCGATGCTGGCGCTGGTCACGTCAAACAATTTCCTGCAGCTCTTCTTCGGCTGGGAGGGCGTGGGACTCTCCTCGTATCTTCTGATCGGATTCTGGTACACGCGGCCCGCCGCCAACGCCGCGGCGATCAAGGCCTTTGTCGTCAACCGGGTCGGGGATTTCGGTTTTGCCCTCGGCATCTTCGGCATCTTCTCCATTTTTCATACGCTCGACTTCTCCTCTGTGTTCGCCGCCGCGCCTGCTATGGCGGGCAAGACCTTTCTCTTCGCCGGCCACCAGCTCGACATCCTGACCACGCTTTGTCTGCTTCTGTTCATGGGCGCGATGGGCAAGTCCGCGCAAATCGGCCTCCACACGTGGCTGCCCGACGCGATGGAAGGCCCGACACCGGTCTCCGCGCTGATCCACGCCGCGACTATGGTCACAGCCGGCGTGTTTCTGGTCTGCCGCTGCTCGCCCATGTTCGAACACGCGCCCACGGCGCTCGCCTTTGTTACCTTCATCGGCGCGACGACGGCGTTCGTCATGGCCTCGATCGGCCTGTTCCAGAACGATATCAAGCGCGTGATCGCCTACTCCACCTGCTCGCAGCTCGGCTACATGTTCGCGGCTGCGGGCGTCTCCGCCTACGGCGCCGCTATGTTCCATCTCTTCACCCATGCCTTCTTCAAGGCGCTGCTGTTTCTCGGTGCGGGCTCGGTAATCCACGCGATGCATCACGAGCAGGACATGCGCAAGATGGGCGGCCTTGCACCGATGCTGCCTTTCACCTGGGCGATGATGCTGGTCGGCAATCTTGCGCTGACGGGTTTTGGCCTTCCGTTCACGCCCATCGGCACGGCGGGATTCTATTCGAAGGACGCGATAATCAACGCGACTTTCCTCCACAGTACGCCGGTAGCAACCTACGCGTTCTGTCTCACGCTGGCTGCCGCGCTGATGACGTCGTTCTATTCCTGGCGCCAGTTCCTGATGACGTTTCACGGCTCATGGCGCGGCGCACATGAAGAGAAATATGCCAGCGCGGAAGACGATCCGTTTGCGCATGACGAGCGTCGCACGGGAGATGATCACGGCCACGTGCTCCGCTTGTCGGAAGTCCATGAATCACCCCTGACAATGCTTTTTCCGCTGCTCGTGCTCGCCATCGGAGCGCTGATTGCTGGCGCGTTGTTTGCACATGACTTCATCGGCGCGGATGCGGGCGGCTTCTGGCACGCCACGATTGCCGCCGTCACCGGCCATGCCGGCGCCGGGGCGACGCTTCCGCTGTGGGTCGAAGTTGCGCCGTTCGTTCTGACGATCCTCGGCTTTGCAATCGCCTATTACTATTACGTGCTGCATCCCGAGCTGCCGCCTCAGATGGCGCAGCGGGGCGGGTTCGTCTACACCTTCCTCTACAACAAATGGTATTTCGACGAGCTTTACGATGCAGTCTTCGTGCGGCCGGCTCTCTGGATCGGGCGGCTGCTCTGGAAAGGCGGAGACGAGCGCATCATCGACGGCATCGGTCCTGACGGCATCGCCGCGCGGGTGATCGACGCCACGCGCGAAGCCGTGCGTCTGCAATCGGGTTACGTCTACCATTACGCGTTTGCGATGCTGGTCGGCGTCGTGGTGCTGGCGACCTGGTTCATGTTCACCATGGGCGCGAGATGAGCCACCTTCCGCTCCTGAGCGTCGTGAACTTTCTCCCGCTCGCGGGGGCTCTGTTCATACTCGTGATCCGCGGCGACCGCGAGACGCGGGCGCGCGGCGCGCGCGCCACAGCCCTCGCCGCGACCATTGCAAATCTGGCGGTTGCAATCTTCATCTGGTCACGCTTCGACGGCTCGACAGCTTCGTTCCAGTTTGTCGAGCAGGCAGCGTGGCTTGGCAATGGCATCAGCTATCGCGTCGGTATTGACGGAATCTCTCTGCTGTTCGTGGTGCTTACGGCCGTGCTGATGCCGTTCTGCATCCTCGCGAGCTGGAAATCCATCACCGAGCGCGTGCCTGAATACATGATCGCCTTCCTGTTGCTCGAGACGATGATGATCGGGGTATTCACCTCGCTCAATCTCGTCCTCTTCTATGTGTTCTTCGAAGGCGGGCTCGTGCCGATGTTCCTCATCATCGGCATATGGGGCGGCAATCGCCGCGTCTATGCAAGCTTCAAGTTCTTCCTCTACACACTGCTGGGTTCGCTTCTGATGCTGCTGGCGATTCTCTCGATTTATGTGCAGACGGGCACCAGCGACATCGACGTTCTGATCCGCACCGCGCATTTCTCCGTCGCGATGCAGACATGGCTGTGGCTCGCATTCTTCGCCTCCTTCGCGGTGAAAATGCCGATGTGGCCGGTGCACACATGGTTGCCGGACGCGCATGTCGAGGCGCCGACCGCGGGTTCGGTCATCCTCGCCGGCATCCTGCTCAAGATGGGCGGCTACGGCTTCCTTCGCTTTTCGCTGCCGATGCTGCCCAATGCTTCCGAGGCGTTTGCGCCGCTGGTCTTCGTGCTCTCGGTCGTGGCGGTGATCTACACCTCGCTCGTCGCGCTTGCGCAGGAGGACATGAAGAAGCTGATCGCCTATTCCTCCGTCGCCCATATGGGTTTCGTGACCATGGGCATCTTCTCGCTCACCCAGCAGGGCATCGACGGCGGAATTTTCCAGATGCTTTCGCACGGGATCATTTCGGGGGCGCTTTTTCTCTGCGTGGGGGTCGTCTATGACCGCATGCACACGCGCGAGATCGGCGCCTATGGGGGGCTGGTCGAGCGTATGCCCGTCTACGCCGCCTGCTTCATGGTGTTCACGCTGGCCAATATGGGACTGCCGGGAACGAGCGGATTCATTGGTGAGTTTCTGACCATGCTGGGGACGTTCCAGGTCAACACCTGGGTTGTCATTTTCGCCGCGACGGGCACCATTCTGTCGGCCGGGTACATGCTGTGGCTGTACGGCCGCATCATCTTCGGCGCGCTCGTCAAGCCCGCGCTACTGGCGATCCAGGATCTCAGCGTGCGCGAGATCGCCATCTTCGCACCGCTCGTCGCGCTGACAATCGCCTTCGGCGTCTACCCCAAACCGATCTTCGACGTAACGTCCGTATCGGTGGCCAATCTCGTCGAACAGCACAAACTCGCCATGCGGTACGGTTCGCAGGAAAAGGTGGCACGCGAAGACGCGGAGGCGCGGAGGAGCACTCCAAGGTTGCGAGTCCGGACAGTCTCAAAGAATGGCGCGCCAGAGGCGCGCAACAACTCATCCGGGAGCTACCTGGTGCTTGCCAATCTCCGCGCCTCCGCGTCTCCGCGTGCAATCCTTCCTCTTCAACTTTCTGGGGGCGGGCAGTGAGCGGGATTGCGAATGACCTGCTTGTTCTGCTTCCCGAGGGGCTGCTGGCGCTCGCGGCGATGGCGCTTTTGTTGATCGGGGTGCTTTCGACAAAGAACGCGTTCCGCGCAGTCTCGACTGCGGCGATTTTTGCGCTGGCGGTGGCGGCATGGTTCGTCATCTCGCCCGTTTCCGCGAGCCCAAGCGCCTTTCACGGCGCGTTTGTCGCCGACGGGTTCGCACGATTTGCCAAGCTGCTGGTGCTTCTCGGCTCGGCCCTTACCATTCTCATGTCGCAGGAATTCCTCGAGCGCGAGAAAATAGCACACTTCGAATTCCCGGTTCTCGTGCTTCTCGCGACGATCGGCATGCTCTTCATGGTTTCGGCGGCGAGCTTCATTGCGCTTTACCTAGGCTTCGAACTGCAGAGTCTTTCGCTCTATGTGCTCGCGGCCTTCAACCGCGATTCGCTGCGTTCCAGTGAAGCGGGCCTCAAATACTTCGTTCTGGGCGCGCTCTCTTCGGGCATGATGCTGTACGGCATCTCCTTCATCTACGGCTTTGCCGGCACGACGTCCTTTCCCGAAGTGGCGCACGCCGTCGCGCATGCGAGCGCGAATATCGGCATGATCTTTGGCCTCGTCTTCCTGATCGCGGGCCTCGCCTTCAAAGTCTCGGCCGTGCCGTTTCACATGTGGACTCCGGACGTTTATGAAGGCTCGCCGACGCCCATCACCGCCTTCTTCTCCATCGCACCGAAAACAGCGGCGATGGCGCTGTTCCTGCGCGTGATGATCGAAGCGATGCCCGGCGCAATCCATGAATGGCGCCAGATCGTCGTCTTCGTTTCCGTGCTCTCGATGTTCCTCGGTTCGGTCGCCGCGATCGGGCAGGGCAACATCAAGCGTCTGATGGCCTACAGCTCCATCGCCCATATGGGTTACGCCCTGATCGGTGTTGCTGCGGGCACGTTCCAGGGGGTAGAGGGTGTGCTCCTCTATCTGCTCATCTATGTGATTACCAATGCCGGTGTCTTTGTCTGCATCCTGGCGATGCGGCGAAACGGGCAGATGGTGGAGAATATTCCGGATCTCGCCGGCCTCGCGCGCACCGACCCCCGTCTCGCGCTCGCTTTCGCGGTGCTGTTCGTGAGCCTCGCGGGCATTCCGCCCTTTGCCGGTTTCTGGGCAAAATTCTATGTGTTCCTCGCCGCCCTCGGCGCGCACCTCTACGCGCTGGCGATTCTCGGCGTGCTCGCGAGCGCCATCGGCGCCTATTACTATCTGCGCATCGTCAAGATCATGTATTTCGACGAGCCCGCCCCGGCCTTCGATCGCGGAATGGGCTTGCGCCTCGGCGGGATCGCGGCCGGCGCGAGCCTGTTCAATCTCGTCTTCATCGTGATCGCGTCGCCGCTCGTCGCAGCCGCGGCGCTCGCGGCGAAGGCGCTTGTTCCGTGACGGGCTCTCCGGCGAGCGTCCAGGGCATTCCGATTCGCCATTTCTTGGAGATCGATTCCACGAACGAAGAAGCGCGAAGATTGGCGCTTGTAGGAGTCGAGGGCCCGCTCTGGCTTGTTGCGGATCTCCAGACCAAAGGCCGGGGACGGCGGGGCAGAAACTGGCAATCGCCCGAAGGCAATCTCGCTGCGACGCTGCTCCTGAAACCGTCCATGCCGATCGCGCAATGCGCGCAACTCTCCTTCGTCGCGGCGCTCGGCGCGAGCGACGTCGTAAACCGCCACGTCCCGGACGCCGAGGTGAAGGTCAAGTGGCCGAACGATGTCCTGGCGGATGAGAAGAAGATCGCAGGAATACTTCTGGAGTCGGCCAGCAACGATGGCGCGCATTCGGACTGGCTCGCGATCGGCTTCGGCATCAATCTGGCCTCGCATCCCGCCGACACCGAATTTCCGGCAACCTCGATCGCAGCCCTCGGCGAGGAACCGCCGGCGCCGCGTGTTGCACTCGACTGCCTCGCAGCCTCGTGGTCCAAATGGTATGAAGTTTGGTCCAAAAGGGGATTCGCGCCGATCCGTGATGCTTGGCTTGCGCGCGCTGCAAGGCTGGGCGCACGCATCCGTGCGCGAATTGCCGACATGGAGGCGGTAGGGGTGTTCGAAGGTATCGATGCTGAAGGCGCCCTGATCCTGCGCGAAGCCGCGGGCCGTACGCGCAGAATCTCCGCAGGTGAGGTATTCTTCTGAATGCAACACCCCTCGTCCACGCCCGAGCAGAATTCAAGGGCCATATCTGCATACCTCTCCCACGAGCGGAGAGGGGGTCGGCGCGGGCACTCTCTGCCGATCGGGCGGCGGTGAGGGGGATCACGTGCTGCTCGCGATCGATGCCGGGAATACAAATATTGTCTTTGCCATCTGCGAAGGCAGGGATATTCGCGCCGAGTGGCGCGCGGTGATGGACCAGGCGCGCACCGCCGACGAATACGCCGTGCTCCTGAACCCGCTTCTGTCGCTTGTCGGCTTGAATTTTGCCGATCTCGACTGCGCCATCATCGCGACGGTCGTGCCCGCAGCGCTGTTCGATCTCCGTCTCTTCTGCAAACGGTATCTTCATTGCGAACCGCTTGTCGTGGGCGAACCGGATGTCGATCTCGGCATCGAGATCCGCGTCGACCGGCCGAGCGCAGTGGGCGCGGACCGACTCGTCAACACCGTGGCGGCGCATGAGCGCTACAAGGGCGCACTGATCGTCGTCGATTTCGGCACGGCGACCACTTTCGACGTCGTGAGCGCGGTCGGCAACTACGAAGGCGGCGTCATCGCGCCGGGCGTGAACGTCTCCGCCGAGGCACTGCATCTGGGCGCCGCCATGCTGCCGCGGGTCGCCATCCAGCGTTCCCAATCGGTGATCGGCAAGGATACTGTGCCCGCGATGCAGTCGGGACTCTATTGGGGTTATCTCGGCCTCGTTGAAGGTCTCGTCGCGCGTATCCGCGCCGAGTATGGGGAACCCATGACGGTGATCGGTACCGGCGGTCTCGCCGGCCTGTTCTACAAGCAGACCCAGTCGATCGAGCATCTGGACGAGGATTTGACCATCCGCGGCCTCGTGCTCATTTACGCGCGGAACACCAAAACCGCCCCGGCGCGTTTGCACCGCTGATGGACGCACGCCTGAATGAGAGCGAGCTTGTCCTGCTGCCGCTCGGTGGCGCGGGCGAGATTGGCATGAACTTCAACGCCTATGGCTGCGGGGCACCCGACGACCGGCGATGGATCGTGGTCGATTGCGGCGTCATGTTCGGCCGGGAGAGCGCGACGCCGGGCGTCGATCTGATCCTGCCCGACATTCGCTTTCTCGCCGAGCAGAACGAGAATGTGCTCGCGATCGTGCTGACCCATGCCCATGAGGATCATATCGGCGCCGTGGCGACGCTCTGGCCGCAGCTGCGCTGTCCCGTCTATGCGACGCCGTTCACTGCGAGGCTGATCGAGAACAAGCTTGCGGAAGCTGGGCTCACGGAACGTGTGCGAGTGACGATTGTTCCGCTGGGCGGCCGAATCGCTATTGGTCCATTCGAGATCGACTTCATCTCCATCACCCATTCGATCCCCGAGCCCAACGCTCTCGCGATCCGGACGCCTTTCGGCGTCGTGGTGCATACCGGAGACTGGAAACTCGACCCCGATCCGCTGATCGGCGAAGTCACGGATTCGGATTCGCTGCGCGCTTTGGGGGATGACGGTGCGCTGGCGCTTGTCTGCGATTCGACCAATGCGCTGGTCGCGGGCGAATCGGGGTCTGAGGCGCAAGTGCGGACGAGCCTCGTCGATCTGATCGGAACCCTGACCGGACGCGTCGCCGTTACCGCGTTCGCATCGAACGTGGCGCGGCTCGAATCCGTCGGCAAGGCGGCGCGCGCGCATGGGCGCGCTCTGGCGTTGGTCGGTCGATCGATGAGTCGTATTGTCGAAGCGGCGCGAGAGACGGGTTATCTTCGCGATTTTCCGGCGCTGATCGACGCCGACGAAGCGGCGCAATTGCCGCCGAATCGCGTTCTCTATCTTTGCACCGGCAGCCAGGGAGAGACACGTGCGGCGCTGGCGCGCATCGCGGCGGGCAAACATCCCAGCGTGGCGCTCGGGCCCGGAGACACGGTGATCTTTTCCTCGCGTATCATTCCCGGTAACGACCTCGCGATCTTCGAAGTGCAGAACAAACTGTCGGCCCTTGGCGTCGAAGTGCTCACCGAGCGCGACCATTTCGTGCATGTTTCCGGCCATCCCTGCCGCGACGAGCTGGCGCAGATGTATCGCTGGGTTCGGCCCAAGGTCGCCGTGCCGGTGCACGGAGAGCTTCGCCACATGATGGAGCACGCGCGCCTCGCGCGTTCGCTGCAGGTACCGCAAGCCATTGTGCTGCAGAACGGGCACATGCTGCGCCTTGCGCCCGGCCGCGCCGAAATCGTCGATGAGACGCCTTCGGGGCGGTTGCATCTCGACGGCAAGGTGCTGGTTGAGGAAGGCAAGGGCCATGCACGGGCCCGCGGTGCGCTCGGCTATGCGGGCCTTATTGCGGCGACGATCCCGCTGGACGGCAAGGGGCGTGTGGCGGGCGATCCGTCGCTGATCCTCGAGGGTATTCCCGATCAGGTTCACGGCGCGATCCGCGCGGCGCTCGAGGACGCCATCAAGCGGCATGATTCGAAGCGGCGCGATGAGGAGGCGCTCAAGGAGCAGGCGCGCCTCGCCATGCGCCGCGCCGCGATGGCCCATTGGGGAAAGAAACCCGTCACGCGCGTTGAAGTGGTGTGGGTGTGAGGAAGCAAGCATGATCGGCCGGCTCAATCACGTCGCCATCGCGACGAAAGACATTGCGTCCGCCGCGAAAGTCTATCGGGACACACTGGGCGCGAAAGTTTCGGAGCCGGTTGCGCAGCCGGATCACGGTGTCACCACCATCTTCGTCGAACTTCCCAACAGCAAAATCGAACTGATCGAGCCATTGGGCGCGGATTCGCCGATCGCAAATTTCCTGCGGAAAAATCCCGCCGGCGGAATCCATCACATCTGCTACGAGGTCGACGACATCATCGCCGCCCGCGACCGCATGCGCGCGGCGGGCGCTACGATCACCGGAACCGGCGAACCCCGCATCGGCGCCCATGGCAAGCCCGTGATCTTCCTGCACCCGAAGGATTTCATCGGCACCCTCATCGAGCTCGAACAGGCGTGAGACTTATCGTACTCGCAGGCGCGTTCGTCATTCTCTGGTTCCTCGCGCTGCAGATCCTGCTGCCGATCGGAATCAGATCGTCGAACGACGGCCCAGGCGACCCCGGCGCGCCGGCCAATCCGCGCATGGCGCTGAAGCTCGCGCTGGCGACCGCCGCGGCAGCGGCGATGTGGGCGATCTTCTATGCGCTGGTGCTGATGCGGGTGATCGATATTTGATCGCGTCTCTCCAAATTTTATCGTCATGGACCGCCTGCGCGGCCATGACACGGAAAAGAAGTGGGAGCAAGAAGAGGCACCGCTTCACCCCGTCGCTGTTTCCGGCTCCGCGAGCGCTCCGCTTTCCTGCAGCGATTTTGTGAGCTTCGCGTAATCGGTCTTGCCGGTGCCAAGTACGGGGATACTCTCGACGAGCAGAATGCGGCGCGGGATCGCCAGTTCCTGGACGCCGTGATTGTGCACCCACCCGGCGAACTGCGTGCGTTCGGCATCGGGGCTGGTGGTGACCAGCAGGATTTCCTCGCCCTTGCGCCCGCCCGGAACGGCAAGTGCGGCGTGGCTGCAATCGGGCCACATCGCCGAGGCGCAGCTCTCGACGATCGCGAGCGAAACCATCTCGCCGCCGATCTTGGCGAAACGCTTCAGCCGCCCCTTGATGGCGATGAATCCGTCCTGGTCGATGCTGACGATGTCACCCGTGTCGTACCAGCCGCCGGGCGGCGCAGCGAAAGTGCCCGGCTGTTCCGGCCTGATATAGCCCAACATCACGTTCGGTCCGCGCACGACTAGGCGCCCCGCATGCGGAATGCCTTCGACGGGCTCGAGGCGACTTTCGATTCCCTGCAAAAGGCGTCCCACCGTGCCTGGCCGGTTTGCGCCCGGCTGGTTGGCCGCGATTACCGGCGAGGCCTCGGTGACGCCGTACCCTTCGAGCAGTTCGATGCTGTATTTCTTGCGCACCAATGTGCGTGTCTCGTCGCGCAGGCGTTCGGCGCCGCAGACCGCGAGCCTGAGACTGTTCAGATCGCCCTGATCGCCCGCGCGCGCCGTTTGCGAGATGAACGTATCAGTCGAGAGCAGAATCGTCGCGCCCGATTGGCGGATGCGGCGCGCAATCTCGCGTGGTTGCAGCGGCGTAGGATGGAACACCGCCTTGATTCCGAGCAGCAGCGGCATCAGCGCGCCAACCGTCAGCCCGAAGCAGTGGAAAGTCGGCAGCGGATTGAACAGCACATCATGCGTGTGAAGCTCGATATGAGAGCGCACCTGTTCGACGTTGGACAAAAGATTGAGATGGGAGAGCGCCACTCCCTTCGGCTCGCCCTCTGTGCCCGACGTGAAAAGGTAGACCGCGGGCGCGCCGTGCTGTGGGCGCGACACGACAAGACCGCGCGCAAGCTGTCCGACTGCGGCGGCGGCCTTGTCGCGCAGCGAGAGACTGGCGCGCACATCTTCGAGATAGACGACAGACGCCGCGCCCTCGAGCTCGCAGACAAGCGCCTCGAATTTGCCGAGCTCGACGAAGCGCCGCGCCGTGACAATGCGCTTCACCTTCGCCATGTGCATCGCGGCTTTGATCGCTGCAGCGCCCGCGGTAAAATTGAGCATCGCTGGCACACGGCCGTAGGCGGAGACGGCAAAGAACGAGATGATCGCGCCCGCGCCTGTCGGCAGCATGACGCCAACGGCTTCGCCCTGTTTGGTGCCCGCCTTGAGCGCGTGCCCCAGCGCGAGTGCCGCGCGCACGATCTCGTCGTAGGTGAAGTGGCGCTCGTCGCCGTCGACGATGGCGGTCGTCTTTCCGCCGAATGCCGACCTTGCGTCCATCAATGCGTGGAATAGCGGCTTCTGCGCGCGCGGCAGATCGAAAGGCACGATCTCCTCGCCCGACGCCGCGGCGATGGTGGCCAAACTCAATGGCAGTCCCTCATGCGGCCCAAGCTAGCCCAAACTATGCGAAAAGAGGAAGGATTCAGCGCAGAGGACGCTGAGGTATCGCTGCGGAGACAGGGGGGAAGATCGGCGCGCCTCTTGGCGCGCGTTTTCTCCAGCATCCTCTACGCTAATCTGTCTTTTCTGGCCCCCACGTGATTTTCCCCTGTCGAGAGGTTATGTAGGCCCCATGACGATCGTGTTTGACCAAGCGGGGCGCGACCGGCGGGCGCTCAGACATCCGGAAAAGGCGCACCGGCCCGACACGGCAATCGCGCGCAAGCCGGAATGGATCCGGGTAAGGGCGCCGGGCAGCCGCGAATATCACGAGACGCGGGCGATCGTGCGCGAATTCGGGCTGCACACAGTGTGCGAGGAGGCGGGCTGTCCGAATATCGGCGAGTGCTGGACACACCACCACGCCACCATGATGATCATGGGCGATACCTGCACACGCGCCTGCGCCTTCTGCAACGTGAAGACAGGGATGCCAGGCGCTCTTGACGACGCAGAGCCGGATAACGTCGCGCGGGCTGTCGAGAAGCTCGGCCTCAGGCACGTCGTCATCACCTCGGTAGACCGCGATGATCTCTCTGATGGCGGCGCAGGCCATTTCGCCCACGTGATCCGCGCGATCCGCAACCGCACTCCGCAGACCACGATCGAGGTTCTGACACCCGATTTCCTGCGCAAGCCCGGCGCCATCGAAATCGTGATGGAAGCGACGCCCGACGTCTTCAACCACAATCTCGAGACTGTGCCGCGCCTTTATCTGAGCATCCGTCCCGGCGCGCGCTACTTCGCGTCGTTGCGCCTGCTCGAACGCGCGAAGGAGCTTGCGCCCGCAGGCTTCACCAAATCGGGCCTGATGCTGGGTCTCGGCGAAGGCCGCGAGGAAGTAATGCAGGTGATGGACGATCTGCGCGCGGCCGGCGTCGATTTCCTGACGCTTGGACAATATCTGCAGCCCTCGCGCAAGCACGCGGCGGTGGCGCGCTTCTGGACGCCGGAGGAATTCGCGGCGCTTGGCCAGATCGCGCGCGCGAAAGGATTCTCGATGGTCTCCGCGACCCCCCTCACGCGCTCGTCCTACCACGCGGACCAGGACTTTGAGGCACTCAAGGTGGCACGCCTCGAACTCACCCTTCGACAAACTCAGGGTGAGGAGTCACTTTGATTTTCTCATCCTGAGCCTGGCGAAGGATGCCTGTCCATTCCGAGTCGCGAATTCTTCCGTATACGGCTGATTTCATTTACGCGATCGTGGCCGATGTGGAGCGCTATCCGGAATTTGTGCCATGGTGCGCGGGGCTGCGCATCCTCAAGCGCGAGCCTGCACCTTTCGGCGAAGTGATGTGGGCGGAGACACTGATTGGCTACAAGACATTGCGCGAGCGATATACGAGCCGGGTTGAGTTGAATCCTTCCGCTGGCCGCATCGACGTGGAACAGACGCAGGGCTCGTTCCGGCAACTCAAAAATCATTGGCGCTTCATGCCGCTCGGCGAGAGTTGTCGTGTAGAGTTTTCGATCATCTTTGAATTCCGCAGCCGCATGCTCGGCCGCATCGCGGGCACGGCGCTCGGCCTCGTGATGAGCCGCATGACGCATGCCTTCGAGACACGCGCGGGCGTTCTCTCAAAACAGGCGCAGCAATAGAAGCAAAGCCGCTTCGACGCTGAGCAGGCGAATGCGTTCCCGGCCGATATCACCGAACGAATGGGCTTCGTTCAGCGTCGCGCGATCCCGTCGTGCGGCGGCAATATGCACCAGACCCACTGGTTTCGCCGTTGTGCCGCCGCCGGGGCCGGCAATTCCTGTCACCGCGACGGCCAGTTCCACCGGGGAACGCTGCAGCGCGCCTTCCGCCATGCCGCGCGCAACGGCTTCGGAGACCGCGCCGTGCTCCTTGATGATTTGTTCCGGCACGCCGAGCAGTCCGGTTTTGGCACGATTGGAATAGACGATGAAACCACGTTCGAAGACGTCGGACGATCCGGCGATCTCCGTCAGCGCCGCGCCGATCAACCCGCCCGTGCAACTCTCGGCCGTCGCGATATGCAAACCCTGCGTCCGCGCCCGCGCGAGCACGTCTTCGGCGAGTTTCAGCAATTCGGGCGGGAACATGTTGAAGTTTCACCACAAAGACACGAAGGACACAAAGAAAAAAAAAGATTTAGCGCAGAGGGAGCGCAGGGGACGCGGAAACCTTTGGGCGCCTATGGCGCGGAGCTCTCTCCAGCGCCCTCCGCGCATCCTCTGCGTCCTCTGCGCTAAATCTTGTCTTCGTGTTGCTTTAGAAGGGCCAGGCGACGCCCGCCTGGGCGAGGAGTACGATGACGAAACCGGCGAGCAGGCCGGCGACCATATCGTCGGCGACGATGCCGACGCCGCCGTGCAGACGCTCAGCCGCGCCGATCGGCCAGGGCTTGAAAATGTCGAGCGCGCGGAAGAGCAGAAAGACCAGCCCATAGGCGAGCAACTCACGCGGCGCAAACGCGCAGGCGAGAAACTGCCCGGCCACTTCATCGATGACGCAGTCGGGCGGATCTGCGACTCCGCATTCCCGTGCATAATGCTCCGCCGCCCACCCGCCGACAGCCATCGTACCGATACTCGCCAGCAGAACGAGCGCCTGTCCGCCAATACCCGCGAGCGGCCACGCTGCAATCAACGTGACGAAGCTTGCCACCGTGCCCGGTGCCTTGCGCACGCGGCCGAGCCCCCCAAGCGTCGCGATGGTGGCCGAGAAACTCAACCGGGCGGCAGCCGAACGGTAGCGACGGCCTGGGCCGCCAGGCCTTCGCCGCGGCCGGTGAACCCCAAGCCGTCGGTCGTGGTCGCCTTCACGCTCACCCGGTCGATGCCGATTGCAAGAATCTCCGCGACGCGCGCCCGCATGACCTCGCGATGGGGCGTGATCTTCGGCCGCTCGCAGACGAGTGTCACGTCGCAATGCACGATTGCGCCGTTCGCCTCGGCGACCAGTCGTGCAGCCTCCGCAAGAAACAAAGACGAGGGCGCATCGCGCCATTTTTCCTCCGTGGGCGGAAAATGTCGGCCGATGTCGCCCGCGCCAATCGCCCCCAGAATCGCGTCGGTGAGCGCGTGGAGGCCTGCGTCGGCGTCGGAATGGCCTTCGAGGCCCGCGTCATGCGCGATCTGCACCCCGCACAGCCACACATGATCGCCACGCGCGAAGCGGTGCGCATCGAACCCCTGGCCGGTTCGAAATTCGCTCATCACGCCCCTTAGCAGTCTCGCCGCGCAGACGAAATCTTCCTCAGTCGTAATTTTCAGATTTGTTTCATCACCCGCCACGGGCGCAATTGGAAGCCCCGCGCGTTCGGCGATCGCCATGTCGTCGGTCATGCTTTCGGACGCGTGCGCGCGGTGGGCCGCGAGCAGCGCGTCGAAGCGGAAACCCTGCGGCGTCTGCGCCCGATAGAGTCCGCCATGGCGGGAGACGTTCATCCAGTTCTCCGGTTCCTTGCGTTTGAGCGTATCCGCGAGCGCGAGCAGCGGAATGGTAGCTATGGCGCCAGCCTCGAGGGCGGTCATGACGCGGCGGATGAGACCGGGAGAAACGAGTGGCCGCGCGGCATCGTGCACGAGCACAAATTCCGGCGCATGCGGCACAAGCGCTTCGAGTCCATTGCGCACCGATTCCTGACGTGTCTCGCCGCCGAGCGCGAAAGGCAGGCGGGCGATGCCGCGGAGCGCTTCTTCCGCACGCAGCTCCTGACCTTCGGCGGTCACAATCTGGATCGCGGCGATTTCCGGCACTTCCGCGAATGCCAAAACGCTACGCCGAAGCACGGGGAGGCCGAGCAGCGGTTGGAACTGCTTGGGGACAAGGCCTCCCGCGCGCTCGCCCTTTCCGGCGGCAACCACTACGACGACAGTTCCTCCGGGCATGTCCGTGATTTATCCCGCTATTGCCTCGCCGTTCTGTGGCGCTGGCGCGAGGGGGTCAAGGGCAGGTCGCCGGCGGCGACGCCTCCATGGAATAATCGGAAGTCGTGCGTTATTTCACCCCGGCAGGCGGCTGAATGTTGTCGTACCCGTAAATCGTGGTCATCGTCTGATTGCCCTCTATGATGTGCGCCCAGGTTTTCAGCAGCACGCCTCGGGATCTGGAGATCCAGATGCGGTTGTCGCTGTGGGAATGCGGCGATTGAAAGCTCGCTGTATAGACGGAAGCGCCCTGCCCACCCACGGAATCGTCGCCAGCGTGCTGGCAGCTGTGCTTGCTTGTCTTATAGTTCGTCTTCATCTGATTGGTCATCTCCTGCGCCGTCATCGGCGACACTTGCCAGGCTCCGTTCATCTGGACGTATATTTTACCACCCGAGTAGATCATCTCGCTTGTGGCGGGTTTTCCGTTCAGGTTGGAAAACGATATTGTGGCACGATAGGGGATGTTCATCTGCGCGAGCGTCGCCGTCATTACAGCATCGCAATCGTCGGCGCATGCTCGTGTTGCAGCGAACATACCCGCAATTCCAAGCAGTACCGCAACAGGGAATGGCGTCATCTTCGAAATCATCGTTGTATTTCCTTTCGGATCGGAGTGCGGGAATGCCATCTTTTGAAATGACGGCGAACAACCGGCTTTCTGCGGCAATCTCGCCGCTTGCTATGTCGAGGTGCCTTTGCGCAGCACCTGCTCGAGCTTGATGCCCTGCTTCTCCAGCATGGCGATGAGCATGTCGTTCTGCCGCTCGAGGTGATGAAGGACCATTTCGATTTCCTGCTCGGCCTTGATGTTGACCTCAAGGTCGTGCTCGGCGCGTGCCTCGGCGTGCTGTCCTTGCAGGTTCTGCCCGACCATGATCAGGGGCATGAGCAGAATCTGGATCATGTTCGAAATGAACAGCCAGAAGACAAAACCCATCGGCGGATCGAATTGCAGCCGCGAGGGCGCGAGAAAATTCCAGCCGAGCCACAGGATCGTCCAGACGAGGATCAGCAGGAAGAACCCCATCGTGCCCACGTTCTCGGTGATCCAGATCGCCAGCAGGTCGAGCCTGCCAAGCCCCGCCATGACTTCGCGATAGGTGTTGCGCAGCGGATGGAGTTGCCTGATTTCCCGAAGCCGCGGGATCACGGTTTCCGCCATGATGCGACTGCCCCTTTTATTGCCCCCGCGACGTTGAGCCTGTCCCGGTGGCAGATCAAGGGTCCAGGGCTGGGCCAGCGTCCTTTTGCGCTGCACAAATTGCCTATAAGCTAGCCAGCCATTCACCTCTGTCCAATCCGTAGGCAATTCACTGCTCACCCCCGCCGATCTTCCAGGAAAGGAATCCTCCTCCGATATCGCGGCGGCGATTCCCTTGCCTCTGCTCATCATCGGCCAGAATAACGAGATCCGCTTCGTCAATCCGGCGGCCGAGGACTTCTTCGGGGCAAGTGCGGGCGCGTTGGCCCGGCGGACTCTCGATCATCTGGTTGCACCGGGCAGCCCGCTGCTGGAAATCGCCGCGCAGGCGAGGGCGCGCAGCACGACGGTTGTGGAACATGATGTCCCCCTATCAACCCCGCGCGGCGGTGAGCACACGGTGGACGCCAGCGCTGCTCCGCTGGTCAATGCGCAGGACGTCCTGATCACCCTTCACGAGAGAACCTTCGCCCGCCGGCTCGGACGCCAGCTTCCGCAACAGGGTGCGCTGCGCGCGCTCGACGGCATGGCCGCGGTTCTCGCGCACGAAATCAAGAACCCGTTGGCGGGCATCCGCGGGGCGGCGCAATTGCTCGAAGAATCGCTAGACGAGAATGGCCGCGGGCTGACGCGCCTCATCTGCGAGGAATCCGACCGCATCCGTGCGCTGATCGACCGAATGGAGAGCTTCGGCGACACGCGTCCCGTTCCGTTCGCGCCCGTCAACATCCACGACGTGCTCGACCGCGCGCGAAAACTCGCGCAATCGGGCTTCGCGCGGAACGCCGCTTTCAGTGAGACCTTCGATCCATCGCTGCCCCACGTGCAAGGCGACCGCGACCAGCTCATCCAGGTGTTCGTCAATCTGGTGCGCAATGCGAGCGACGCCGTTCCGGAACGGGGCGGTGAGATCAATCTTGCCACGGCGTTCCGCACCGGCCTGCGCGTGCGCGCAGGTGCGGAGCACGCGCCTCGAAATCTGCCTCTCGAGGTGACAGTACGCGACAACGGCTCCGGAATTCCGGCTGAGCTGATTCCGCACATCTTCGATCCCTTCGTCACCACCAAGCCTCGGGGGGCGGGGCTCGGCCTCGCACTGGCCGCGAAAATCGTCGGCGGACATGGCGGCGTGATCGAATGTGAGTCCGCGCCCGGTCGGACGCTGTTCCGTGTCCTGCTTCCCACCGCGCCAGCGGACGAGGCCCCGTGAGATGGAAACGCAGACGATCCTCGTCGCGGACGACGATGCGGCGATCCGCACCGTACTTAGTCAGGCGCTCAGCCGCGCGGGCTACGACGTGCGCACCACCGCGACCGCTTCGGGGCTCTGGCATCTGGTGTCGGAAGGCGAGGGCGCCCTCGTCGTAACCGACGTCGTCCTACCCGATGGGAACGGCTTCGATCTCCTTCCGCGCATCCGGAGGGTGCGCCCCGATCTTCCCGTGGTGGTGATGAGCGCGCAGAACACCATCCTGACCGCAATCGCCGCTGCGGAGCACGGCGCCTTCGAATATCTGCCGAAGCCCTTCGACCTGAAGGAACTTATCTCGACCGTCCAGCGCGCGCTGGCCGCGCCGCCTCGCGCGCAGGAAGCTGTGAGCGGTACCGAAGGCGAGTCCCTGCCGCTCATCGGCCGCTCGCCCGTCATGCAGGACATCTACCGCGCCATTGCGCGGCTGACACGATCCGATCTGACCGTGACGATCACGGGCGAATCCGGCACGGGCAAGGAACTTGTCGCGCGCGTGCTGCACGATTACGGACTCCGGCGTCGCGGGCCTTTCGTCGCCGTCAACATGGCGGCGATTCCGAAGGAGCTGGTCGAAAGCGAGCTGTTCGGGCACGAACGCGGCGCCTTCACCGGCGCCGTGCAACGCGGCGTGGGCCGCTTCGAACAGGCCGAAGGCGGCACCCTGTTTCTCGACGAGATCGGCGACATGCCCCTCGAAGCACAGACGCGGCTGTTGCGCGTACTCCAGCAGGGCGAATACACGAGCATCGGCGGACGCGCGGCGCTGCATACCAATGTGCGAATTGTCGCCGCCACCAACCGCGATCTCTTGCGGCTGGTCCGCCAGGGACTCTTTCGCGAGGATCTTTATTACCGACTGAACGTCGTGCCGCTTCGCGTGCCGCCGCTGCGCGAGCGCGCGGACGACATTCCGGATCTGGTACGGCATTTCCTGAAGAGGGCCGAAGGCGAGCAGCGGAAGGGGATCGAAGAGGAAGCACTCGAACTCCTCAAGCGGCAACGCTGGCCAGGCAATGTGCGCGAGCTGGAAAATCTCGTCCGCCGACTCACGATCCTACATTCTGGGGACATGATAAGCGCGGATTCCGTCGCGCAGGAGATCGGGCAGGCGGCGCCGCACGAGGACGCGGCAGACTCCAGTTCACTGGGCACTCTCGTCGAGCGGCACCTCGCGCGCGAGTTCGGTTCGGGAGGATTGCCGCCACCTGGGCTCTACGGCCGCATCCTCGCCGAGGTAGAGCGGCCACTCCTTGCGCAATGCCTTGCCGCCGCCCACGGCAACCAGATCCGCGCCGCCCAGCTTCTCGGCATCAACCGCAACACGCTGCGCAAGAAGCTCCGCGAACACGGAATCGAACTCCTTCGCGGTGTGAAGGTGGAATGAGCGAAAGCATCGCTGGCGTTTTCCGCCTGCATTGGCGGCGCAGAGAAAGTATCTTCCGGCAACCAAATGTTAAGCCTAGATTGAGTGCCGGTGGGCAGATGGCTGCGCATCGGGGAATTTTCATTCCCTCAATTTCAACAAAAATGTCGGAGGGCTAACGTGAACAGATTGGTACTTGCTGCCGGATTGACGGTGGGCGCGCTTGCGGCCTCGGCCGTGTGGGCGGAGCAATATGTGGATTACACGCCGGTCAAGGGAGTGTGGGAAGTCACGACCATCAGGGTCGATCCCAACCACATCGATGACTACCTTACCGGCCTCCGGAAGGGGTGGTCAGCGTCGATGGAGACTCTGAAGAAGCATGGCGTCATCGACCAGTATATGATTCTCCAGAAGCTCAATTCGGGCGCCGGCGCCAACATCCAGCTCATTCAGCACTTCCCCAGCGGTGCGATGATGGATCCGGACAAGACGCGCGACCAGGCGATCCAGAAGGAAATGGAAGCGCAGATGAGCAAGACCGCATCGGCCAAACTGACCGGCGGCTTCGACAAATATCGCACCTTCGAATCCGACGAGATGTGGACCGAAGTTAAAATGGCGAAGTAACTGACGCGTACGTCCCCGCCGAGCGCGTTTGACGGCGGGGACTTACCCTCTTCGGGAGGGTGGGTTATTCTTGCAACAGGCTGTGGCTTTGCTACACTGCTGAGAGGAGAAGGGGCCGGAATATCCGGCGGGCGGGGGCAGCGGCAGGCCTGAATGACGACATCCGATGCGATCGGACCGCCTGGGCGGACCGGTCTGTGGCAGGTGATTCGGGCGGTGTCCCGGCCTTCGCGGCTGGCCGCGGGCGTGGGCCTTCTTGCCGTGGTCTCCGGCGTCGGAACCTATGCGATGGTGAGGGGGCTGGTTCCCTACCATCCCACCTCAGCGACGCTGATCGTTCTTCTGCTCATCAATCTTACGCTGGTGCTGACGCTCGGCGCGCTGATTGCCTGGCGGCTGACGCGACTGTGGATCGACCGCCGCTCCGGCATCGCTGGCGCGCGGCTGCATGTTCGCCTTGTCATGCTGTTCAGCGCGATCGCGGTCATCCCCGCGATCCTGGTTGCCATCTTCGCCGTGGTCACCCTCGATCTCGGCATTGAGGCGTGGTTCTCGGCCCGGGTGAAATCCGCCCTCGACAGCGCCGTCCATGTGGCGGAGCGCTATGTGCAGGGCAATGAACGGCTGATCATCGCCGACGCCTACGAGATCGCGAACGCCATCGAGCACGACCCTGAACTTTTCGACGAGCACAACCGCGTACGCGCCGACATTCTTTTCACCAAGCTCGCCATTCTCACCAAGGACCGCGGCCTGCAGGCGGCCTATATTCTCGACTCGCACGGCCATGTGCTCGGGAGCACAAAGCAGCGCTTCCTGCCCGAAATCGCGCCGCCGAAGCCGGGCGACATCGATCAGGCGTCCCACGGCACCATCGTCATTGATGCGAGTTCCAAGGTTGGGGTGGTGCGCGCGCTGATCCGCATGCAGGCGTTGAACGACGCCTACCTGCTCGTGGTGCGCACCGTCGATCCGCAGGTCCTGGGCTACTACCAGCGCACCGTCAACGCGGTCTCCGAATACAAGCGGCTCGACCAGAACCGTGCAGAAGTGCAGCTCGTCTTCGCTGCGCTCTACGGCGCGGTGTCGCTGCTCATCCTGCTCGTGGCGATCTGGCTCGGCCTATGGGCGGCGAACAGCCTCGTGCTTCCCGTGTCGCGACTCATCCGCGCCTCGGAGCGCGTGTCGCGCGGCGATCTGAAGGCGCAGGTCGAGATCGACCGCGGCGATGACGAGATGGGCATGCTGGCGCGCGCCTTCAATCGTATGACGACAGAGCTCGACACCCGGCGCAACGAACTGATCCACGCCAACCAGCAGCTCGACGAACGCCGGCGCTTCACGGAGGCGGTGCTCGCCGGCGTCAGCGCTGGTGTCATCGGGCTCGACGGCGAAGGTTGCGTTACCATCGTCAATCGCGCGGCGGCGCGGCTCATCAATGCCGAACCTGAAGAGCTGGAAGGCCGGCACTATGCCGAAGCGGTGCCGGAACTTTCTGCAATCATCCGCCGCGCGCTGCAGGAGCCGCTCGGCCATGCGAGCGGAGAAGCGACGGTCCGCCGCGGTGGTACCGTGCGGAGCCTGAGCGTGCAGGTCGCGAGCGAGGCGGGTGCGGGCGAAGCGGGCTTCATCGTCACCTTCGACGACATCACCGATCTGGTTTCCGCGCAGCGCACGGCAGCCTGGGCCGATGTAGCGCGGCGCATCGCGCATGAGATCAAGAATCCGCTGACGCCGATTCAGCTTTCGGCAGAGCGCCTGAAACGCAAATATGCGGGCGAAGTGACGAGCGACCCCGAGGTGTTCAGCCAATGCACCGACACGATCATCCGCCAGGTGGGCGATATCGGGCGCATGGTCGACGAGTTCTCCTCCTTTGCGCGCATGCCCGCGCCCGTCATGCGCCGCGAACTCGCGCAGGAACTGGTTCAACAGGCGGTGTTCCTGCAGCGTGCCGCCCATCCGCAGATCGATTTCGAAGTTGCCGCCGGATCGCCCCCGATCCGATTCGATTGCGACGGGCGCCTTGTCGCCCAAGCGCTGACCAACGTGCTGAAGAACGCCGGCGAGGCCATCGAGGCGCGCACCGAATCGGGCGAGGAGGAGCACGGGCGCATCGCCATCGCCGTTGCGGAAGAGCGCGCGCGGGTGATTTTCACTGTCGTGGACAACGGCATCGGCCTGCCGCACGGACAGCGGCACCGCCTGACCGAGCCCTATGTGACGACGCGCGCGAAAGGCACCGGCCTCGGTCTCGCCATCGTGCGCAAGATCGTCGAGGAGCATGGCGGCGAAATCACGCTTTGCGACCGGGAGAATGACGAACCGGGCGCGGAAGTGCGCCTGATCTTTCCACTGAAACAGAAGACGGCACGCCAAACGGAGTCTGGGGATGACAAAGAACGGATCGCTGATCGCGCCTGAACTCCTCGTCGTCGATGACGAAGAGGACATCCGTGAACTGATCGCCGGGATTCTGGGCGACGAAGGTTATACGACGCGGGTTGCCGCCGACAGCGACTCCGCGCTCGCCGCCGTGCGCCAACGCCGTCCGCAGCTCGTCATCCTCGACATCTGGCTCCAGGGAAGCCGGCTCGACGGGATCCAGGTTCTGGATGTGCTGAAGCGCGATCATCCCGACCTGCCGGTGGTGATCATCAGCGGGCACGGCACGATCGAAACCGCGGTCGCGTCGATCAAGAAGGGCGCCTACGATTTCGTCGAGAAGCCGTTCAAGGCGGATCGGCTGATACACGTCGCGGCGCGCGCGCTCGAAGCGGCGCGGCTGAAGCGCGAAGTGCAGGAGCTGAAGCTGAAGGCGGGCGACGATACGGAGCTTGTCGGCGCATCCTCCGCCATCTCCCAGCTCAGGCAGGCAATCGACAAGATCGCGCCGACCGGCAGCCGCGTGATGATCACGGGCCCCGCGGGTGTTGGCAAAGAGCTTGTGGCGCGGCTCATTCACGCGCATTCGCGGCGGGCGGGTCACGCTTTCGTCGCCATCAATTGCGCGACCATGGCGCCCGACAGGATCGAATCGGAATTGTTCGGCGAGGAAACCGCCGACGGTCCGCGCAAGATCGGGCTGCTCGAGCTGGCCCATAACGGCACGCTCTATCTCGATGAGGTGGCGGACATGCCGCTCGAGACGCAGGCCAAGGTGCTGCGCGTGCTCGTCGAGCAGAGCTTCCTGCGCGTGGGCGGCGCCACGCGGGTGCAGGTGGATGCGCGCATCGTGTCCTCGACCACGCACGACCTGCGCGCGGACATCGCCGTCGCGCAGTTCCGCGAGGATCTCTATCACCGGCTGAACGTCGTCCCTCTGCGCGTGCCATCTCTGTGCGAGCGGCGCGACGATATCCCTCTGCTCGTCACCCATTTCATGAAGCGCCTGTCGGTTGCCTCCGGTCTTTCGATGCGCGAGATCGGTGACGACGCAATGGCGATTCTCCAGTCACATGGCTGGCCGGGCAATGTCCGCCAGCTCCGCAATATCGTGGAGCGGTTGCTGATCCTGGCGAGTGACGATGCGCTGCAGGCGATCTCGGCGGATCTGCTCCCGGCCGATTTCGGCAATGGTTCGGGCTGGGCGAACGGTGCGACAGGCGATCTGGTTATCTCGCTGCCGCTCCGCGAAGCGCGCGAAATCTTCGAGCGCGAATATCTGGTCGCGCAGATCAACCGCTTTGGCGGAAACATCTCGCGCACCGCAGCGTTCATCGGCATGGAGCGATCGGCATTGCACCGCAAGCTGAAATCCCTCGGCGTGGGATCGAATGGCCGCGAGCCCGCTTTCAATGCGTAACGGCGCCGCGTGGACGGACCGCGGCCCGGTGGGCCGCGTTGCCTTTGTCAACGGCCGCTATCTCCGTCACGACCTCGCTGGCGTGCATATCGAGGACCGCGGGCTGCAATTCGCCGACGCGGTCTACGAAGTGTTCGGCGTCTTCGACGGACGGATTTTCGACGAGGAGGAGCACCTCGACCGGCTCGAGCGCTCGGTTCGCGAGATCGCAATGCCGATGCCAATGGCGCGCGAGCCGCTCAAGCTCGTGCTGCGCGAGTTGGCGCGACGCAACCACATCGTCGATGGGCTGATTTATCTGCAGATGACGCGGGGCGCGACGCGGCGCGATCATGCGGTCCCCTCGTCGAGCCCGCGCGCGACGCTCATCCTCACCGCACGGCTCACCGATCCCGATAGCGTCGAGCAGAAAAGGGCAGGTGGCGTGGCCGTTGTTACGCATGCCGATCAGCGATGGGCGCGCTGCGATATCAAATCCACCGGTCTTCTTGCCAACGTGCTCGCCAAGACAGCGGCACGCGAGGCCGGCGCGTATGAAGCCTGGCTGATCGACCGCGACGGGCATGTGACGGAAGGCTCCTCGACGACGGCCTGGATCGTCGACCGCGACGGACACCTCGTCACCCGCGACCTGGACAACGCAGTCCTGCCGGGAGTCACAAGGCAGGTTCTCACCGAGGTGGCGGCTGACGCGCAGATTCGCATCGTCGAGCGTCGTTTCACGTCGGACGAAGCCCTACAGGCAAGGGAAGCATTCCTCACCGCGGCGACGGTCGGCGCGCTGCCGATCGTCCAGCTCGACGGCAAGCCGATCGGCGATGGCCGACCCGGGCCCATCGCCCGCCGCCTGCAAGATCTCTACCGCCACGCCGCCACCCTCAAGGCGGGCGGTCAATAGAGCGGGAGAAAAGACTTTAGCGCAGTGGCCGCATAGGTTGCGCAGAGGGCGCAGGGGAAACGAAGCGCGCGCCTCCGGCGCACAAGCTTTCGCTGCGTTCTCTGCGCTTCCCTCTGCGTCCACTGCGCTAAACCTTCCTTCTTCGCGGCCCAAGGGCCGGTTTTTGACCACAGAGGATTGGGCGTGGGGGCGCATTAGGGCTTTCGCCCCTGCAACAAATGAACCTATGCTGATGGGTTCCGCGAGGGGCGGACAATAAAAGACAAACAGTGGGGTTTGCCCATGACCGAAAAACAACAAAATCTGCAAGACACTTTTCTCAACGCCGTGCGCAAAAGCAAATCGTCAGTGACCATCTTTCTGGTCAACGGCGTCAAGCTTCAGGGAAACATTACCTGGTTCGACAATTTCTGTGTGCTGCTGCGCCGCGACGGGCACGCGCAGCTCGTCTACAAGCACGCGATCTCGACGGTGATGCCGCTCGGGCCGATCCAGCTTCAGGACGCTGAGCCGGCGGCGCTGGAAACCGCCTGAGTCCCAAACGGCGAAGCGACGGATCACCAGGCGCGAAAGCGAGCGCCATACTCCTGCATGTCGAGCCGAAACGTCGCGGCGCGCGCAGCGATCGCGACGCGGAAGCGCGGCTCGCCGAAGCGGCGGGGCTGACTTCCGCGATCGGGCTTTCCATTCTCGCCAGGCACATCGTGCCGCTGACGGAGGCGCGTCCCGCGAGCCTGATCGGCAAGGGCAAGGTCGAAGAAATCGCGGCGGAAGCGCGCGCGCTCGAACCTGAAGTGATTATCGTCAATGCCGCGCTCAGCCCGGTGCAGCAGCGCAATCTCGAAAAAGCGTGGAACGCGAAGGTGCTCGACCGCACCGCGCTGATCCTCGAGATCTTTGGCGAGCGGGCGCGCACGCGGGAAGGCCGCCTGCAGGTCGAGCTGGCACATCTGACGTATCAGCGGAGCCGGCTGGTGCGCAGCTGGACCCATCTCGAACGCCAGCGCGGCGGCTTCGGATTCCTGGGCGGCCCAGGCGAGACGCAGATCGAGACCGACCGTAGGTTGATCGGTGAGCGCATCGCCAAGATCAAGCTCGAGCTGGAAAACGTGCGCCGCACCCGCGGCCTGCACCGCCGTGCGCGGACGCGGGTGCCCCATCAGGTGATTGCGCTGGTTGGTTACACCAACGCCGGCAAATCGACTTTGTTCAATACGCTGACGAAATCTGCAGTCGAAGCACGCGACATGCTCTTCGCCACACTCGATCCCACCATGCGCGGCATCAGACTGCCCGGCGGACGGCGCGTCGTGCTCTCCGACACGGTAGGCTTCATCGCCGATTTGCCGGTGGAGCTGATCGCCGCGTTTCGCGCCACGCTCGAAGAGGTTCTCGAAGCCGACATCATCGTGCATGTGCGCGACGTGGCGCACGAAGAATCCGCGGCGCAGAAGAGCGATGTGCTGCGCGTGCTCCACGAGCTCGGCATCGACACAGAAGGCGACGCGCGCATTCTCGAACTGCTCAACAAGATCGACCTCCTCGAACCCTCCGCGCGGGCCGCATTGCGCGCGCGGAATGGCGGCGATCATTCGCCTGTAGCAATCTCCGCGCTGACAGGGGAGGGGATTCCTGATTTCCTCGCCCGGCTCGAAACGCTGCTCGGCCGGCAGGGCCTCGTCTTGACTCTGCGCATCAATCCCAGCGACGGCGCCGGAATGGCCTGGGCCTACGCCCACGGCCGCGTGCTCGCGCGCCGCGACCGCACAAAACATGTGGAACTGAGCGTCGCGATTGATCCGGATGCGCAAGGGAGATTCGAGAAGCGGTATGGAGAGAGAGTGTCGATTGCGCCGACATCCCTTTAAGAAAACGCCGTCAAGACAAGCGCTGTCTCTAAACGGCAATAATGATCGACGAATCCATCGAATATCAGGACGCTGCTGGATCGACTACTCACCGGCTTCGCAGGAAGCCGTGGGCCACGCCGCCGCTGTCCTCGTAATAGCCCGCGATGACGCGGGTCTTGTTGATGCTCTCGGGCCTCGTGAAGGCTGATGCCGGCGGATCGAAGCTCTTCATCGTTCCGTCGGGCTTGCGAAGAAAACCATGCGAAACAAAGCTGCGGTCGGTGTAGTAACCGGCGATTGCGCCGCCATCGTCGATGCCGGTGGGGAACGTGCCGGTCGATTCCGACGGGTCGAAACTGGTGAAAGTGCCATCGGCGGCGCGCACGAAGCCATGAAGGACGTTGTTGGCGTCAGCCCAGGTTCCCGCGATCGCCCCGCTGCGGTTGATGCCGGTTGGCGACGTGTACTTCGACCCCGAAGGATCGAAACTCGTGATCGTTCCGTTGGCCGCCCGCACGAAGCCATGATAAACGTTCTGGCTGTCGAGATATTCTCCCGCGATCATTCGCTTGTCATTGATGCCGACCGGGTAACTGGCGATTGATCCCGAGGGATCGAAGGTCCTGATCGATCCCGCAGGGGAGCGCAAAAATCCGTGCCAGACATTGCCGCTGTCCTGGTAGCTCCCGGTGACAGCGTTCTTGTCGTTCATGCCGGCCGGGACGGTATTGGTGGAATTTGAGACGTCGAAGCCGGTGATCGTGCCGTCGGCCGCGCGCAGAAAGCCGTGATAGCTCGTGTCCTGGGAATATCCCGAGATCTCGCCGCCGGCATTGATGTTTCTCGCGTAGGTGTAGCTTGCTCCCGCAACATCGAAGCTGGTTATCGTTCCGTCGGTTGCGCGCAGAAAGCCATGATAGTGTTGGGCGCCGTCCTCGTAATATCCCGTGACCACGCCCGGGTCGTTGATTCCGTAAGCGAATGTGGCGATCGAACCCGAGGGATCGATCGTCGTGTATTTTCCCCCGGCGATGGCCGGGTTGCCCGCTACGACGTAAAGCGCCACTGCGCCAGCCTGCGCTGCGCGCGTTCCAAACCACGCGATATTCTTGCCCACGACATTCCCTTTCGCGTTATCCCGGAAAATCCATACAGTCTCAGCTTGTACCGGCCCCCAGCCCGCCACAAGCCTGCGAAACCGGTGCCGGACAGAAACGTTGCCACCTGACGCCCGTTGATCTCGGAGACGGGTCCGCAAAGACCGGATCGGGGGAAATTGAACATGCCTGGAAAGCGCCGCGGATCGGGGAGAACGCTTGTCGTCCTTGCGGCGCTGGCGGCGGCGGCAGCAGCAGCAGCAGTGGTTTTCTCGATTCGGTTCCCGCATTGGTACGCCGCACGGCCCTATCCCGGCATGCCACCGGTCGTCGACCGCAGCAACATCTATGGAGAGGCAGGACGCAATCGCTTCAGCCGCGCGGTCGAAGGCGCACTCGAGCGCATCTATGTCCCCAATATCCGCTCGGGCGATGTTTACGTCATCGACCCGCATACGCTTCGCGTGGTCGACCGCTTCAGGACGGGCCGTAACGCCCAGCACGTCGTGCCGTCATGGGATCTGCGTACGCTCTGGGTGACCGGCAGCGCGACCCCAGGCCGCCGGGACGGCAGCCTCACACCGATCGATCCGATAACCGGCAAGCCCGGCACCATCATCACGGTTCCCGACGCCTACAACATGTATTTCACGCCGGACGGGCGCGCGGCGATCGTGGTGGCCGAAGCGCAGCGGCAGCTCGAGTTCCGCAATCCGCGCGACATGGCGCTCGAGGGTGCGCTTCCGGTCCGCGAATGCGACGGGATCAATCACGCCGATTTCGCCGCGGACGGAAGCTATGCGATCTTCACCTGCGAATTCGGCGGCGGTCTGGTCAAGCTCGATCTCCTTGCGCGCCGTATCGTGGGCCACCTCAGCCTGTCGCGTGGCCGGATGCCCCAGGACATCCGTCTCGCACCCGACGGCAGCATCTTCTATGTCGCCGACATGATGGCCGATGGCGTCTTCCTGATCGACGGCGAACGCTTCGCAGAGGTGGGTTTCATTCCCACCGGCATCGGCGCGCACGGGCTGGTGGTCAGCCGCGATGGCAGGAAGCTCTACGTTTCCAATCGCGGCGCGCACAGCGCGCTTGGTCCGCCACATGGTCCCGGCAGCGTGTCGGTCATCGATTTCGCGACGCGCCGGGTAGAACGCACCTGGCCGATTCCGGGCGGCGGCAGCCCCGACATGGGCAATGTCAGCGCGGACGGAAAGCGCCTGTGGCTGGCCGGCCGCTTCGACAATGTCGCGTATGAAATCGACACCGCGACCGGCGCCGTCCACACGATCCCCGTTGGCCACGAGCCGCACGGCGTTGCTGTCTGGCCCCAACCCGGCCGCTACTGTCTCGGTCACACGGGCATCATGCGGTAAAATGGATGAAACGACGGGCACGCCGAGCCGAACGTGAAGGGCTGGACGATGATCCTCGACAGTCTCGAGCGCGCGCTGGGCGGCACGGCCTGACCCTCATACCAAATTCCCTTGGATGCCCGTACATTGCTCATGCACGCCGTTCGCGGTTGGCGCGGGAAAATGTTTGTTCCCCGCAGCATTTTACGAAAAAGGTTTGCTCATGAACCCGCGTGCGATCATCGAAACCTTTCGCCGCAATGTCACGCAGCACTATTTCGACCTGAAGGGCCGAGTTTCGCGGCCGGAGTTCTGGCGCTTCGTGTTTGCCTGTGCGGTGATCTATTTCATGGCCTTCCTTCTCGAAGAGATCATTCACCGCAGACTCCTGACCCCGGTCATCGGCCTGGGACTGCTGCTTCCGATCGCGGGGCTGGGCGCGAGGCGACTGCAGGACACCAGCAGGAACGGCATGCTCGTCTGGGCTTATTCGATACCCACCGCAATTCTGGAGCTGGTCTCGCTTGCAGGCGTCTACGGACCGAAGGGGACGTCTGTCTCGCTCTATTCCATTTTCATGGTGACCAGTCTCGTCTGGCTGATTGCGGCGTTTGCGTTCGCCTGGCTCTGGGCGCAGCCGGGCACCGCGGGGCCGAACGCGTACGGTCCCGAGCCCAGGGCCGCAATTACGGCCGCGTGAAGCCTTCGCAATTGATTGAAAGAAGAATGCCGGTCGGCGCGCGCAAAACAGGCTCGCTTCAGCCTGGTTTCACAAGTGATAAGCGCTCGACAGGGCAACCCCGCCCCAGAACATGATTCCAAAAATCAGTCCGAATGCGATGCGCTTGCCAAAAGACAGATTGTCGATCATGCGTTGTCTCCGCCCCGTACAGTTCACAACGCGCAAGCGGCAGTTTCGTGCGACGCACACCGAGTGTTTTCGGGTCGGACATCAAACAATTAACTCGCCGACCTGTTCGGGTTCGCATTTGATATTAAGAAGCTGGAAACCTCGACCGATGAGATGGCTGTGGCGTTTTTTGCGCTATCGCCGGTCGCTTCTCGAACGGCATCAAGTTCGCGTCTGAGCCAAAATCTGTGCACGGAGTGCGGCTGGCCGGGTTCGAGGACGGCGAAGGCACGCAATGCGGCCTGAGTGATGAATAATCGCCGCCCGCCTTGATTGCACTTAAAGGCCGCCGCGCCTAACTTGCCATTGGGAACGGCGACCCATTTCGGATGGGTCAACTCAGGGGGAACCAGCAATGAGCAATGCAGCTTCGGGCGACAGCCTTTTCCACGGCCGCGTGCGCGCGTCTTCTCGGGGGCTCTTCTGGCTCGGCCTGGCGATGGTGGTTCTTGGCTTCGCCGCCATCATCTTTCCGATGTTCTCCACTCTGGTTGCGGCGCTTCTCGTCGGCTGGGTGCTGCTCATCTCAGGTGGGTTCACCTTTGCCGGCTCGTTCTCGATCCACGGCACCGGCCCGTTCTTCGGCGCGCTGCTGCTCGGGCTGCTCTCGATCGCCGGCGGCGTGTTCCTGCTCTTCAACCCGCTTGCCGGCGCGGCCGCGCTGACGCTGATGGTGGGTGTCCTCTTTATGTTCCAGGGCGCGTTCGAGATCTTCTTCGCGTTTGAAACGCGTCCACACGCCGGTTGGATGGGTATGTTGATCTCGGGCATTGCCAGCGCCGTGATGGCAGTGCTCATCGCGGCGGGCTGGCCCGCGATCTCGGTGATCGTGCTGGGCATCCTGCTCGGCGTGAATTTCCTCACCACCGGCCTCGGCTACATTTTCGTCTCGAATTCGCTCAAGCCATGACAGGGAGACCGGGTACGGCCAGCGTGCGAAGCACGTCCGTGCTTGTCGCGACACTGGCCATCGCGCTGATCGTTCCTTTTGGAGGGCAGGCGAGGGGTTTTGACGTCCTGTACTCATTTGCCGGCGGAAACGACGGCGCCTATCCCGCTGCAAGTGTCGTGCGAGACAAGGCTGGAAACCTCTACGGCACGACGCAGAGCGGTGGGTTCGACAACGTCGGCACAGTATTCAAGCTCACGCCTGCCGGTGTCGAATCCGTGCTTCATTCCTTTGGTACCGGTTATGACGGCGCGTACCCGACATCCAGCCTGATAATCGACGGAACCACGAATCTCGATGGCACGGCAGGGGAGGGGGGCGTTAACAACGGCGGAATCGTGTTCAAGCTCACACTCGATGGAACAGAAACCATTCTCTATTCCTTTAGTGGCGGGGATGGCGCGGGGCCAGCCGCCGGGCTTGTTCGGAGAGCAGGGACTCTTTACGGAACAACGGAATTTGGCGGCACGAACAACGACGGGGTGGTCTTTAAACTAACCAAAGATGGCAAAGAATCCGTGCTTCATTCCTTCTCAGGCGGAAGCGACGGCGGGTTACCGCTTGCCGGTCTGATCATGGACGGAGTCGGCAATCTCTTCGGTACGACGCATTTCGGCGGCCAGGACGGGTCGGGCACAGTGTTCGAGATCGCGCCGGGCGGCAGCGAGATTGTGCTTCATTCTTTCGCCGGCGGCAGCGATGGCGCCTATCCCGACGGCGCTTTGACACTGGACGCCAGCGGTAATCTCTACGGCACGACATCCATAGGGGGCGCAAGCAACAGCGGCACGGTGTTCAGGATTGCGGCGGACGGTACCGAGAGCGTGCTCTATTCGTTCACCGGCGGCAAGGAAGGGGCCGACCCGTCATGCGCGCTTGTCATCGATGCAGCCGCTGATCTTTACGGAACAACTCCGCTCACCGAAACCGACGGAGACGGCGCCGTCTTCAGGCTTGCCCCGGATGGAACGATCAGCGTGCTGCATTCCTTCAAGGGCGCAGACGGGGCCAATCCCGAGGCCGGGCTGATCGTCGACAAAAAAGGGCGCCTCTATGGAACGACACCACAGGGCGGCGCGCACGGCTACGGCGTTGTTTTCGGGCTCAGAGAGTAGAACTCCGCCAGATACCTCAGCATCGCGCCAGCGCTCGCCGTATTACCGCCTCAAACCAAATTTGATCGCCGCCCTGTTTTCCTTCCATAACGCGGAGGAGGAAACGTTATCGCGGCTCAACTTGAGTCTTCTTCGTCGCGACCGTCGCATCCGTTTTCGTGGCGAGTATCAGAGCACCAAGGCCGGCGGCAAAGACCGAGCCGGCGAGCACGCCGATCTTTGCCGCGGCGGCGACGTCCGGACTGTGCGGGAACCCCTGATCTGCCATCAGGAAGGAAAGCGTGTCGCCGACGCCGCAAAGGCACGCGGCCCCAAGAAGGTTGCGCGAATCAATGCCCTTCGGTGCGACTGCGATATGTGACTTGATTGCCAGAACCGACGACAGAAAAACGCCGGCCGGCTTGCCGAGAAAGAGTCCCAGGATAACGCCTGCGAGCACTCGTGCCGTATCTGGAGACGACACATCCAGACTGAGACCGACGCCGGATGTCGAGAAGGCAAAGAGCGGCAACGCGAGATAGGCGGTCCATGGCGCGACGGCGCGTTCGATGCGCTCGGCCGGCGAGAGCAAACGGTCGCTGACGGCGGAAAGATTGCGGCCCGCCCAGTCCCACACCGCCTCAATATCGAGTCCCGGTTTCTTCGAGCCCGACTTTGACACCTCCGTCTGGGCGTGTTCGAGCGTGGCGAGTGCGGTGGCCGCCTGCGCCAGCAATGGCCCTGCGTCAGGCGTGGGCCGCGTGGGCAGGAGGACGGCCAGGAAAATGCCGGCGAGCGCGGCATGCACTCCCGAGAGGTGCAGGAAAATCCAGAGTCCAATGGTGGAAACGACATAGGGCCACGCCGCATACACGCGCCAGCGATTAAGCGCATAAAGGGTCGCGAGCGCCGCTGCGACGGCGCCGAGCCACGCGAAATGAAATCCGTGCGGGTAGAAGATCGCGAGCGTGAGCACCGAAAGAATATCGTCGATGACCGCGTAGGCGGCGATAAACACGCGCAAGGAGAGGGGAATGCGCTGTCCAAACAGCGCAAGGATTCCCAGCGTGAACGCGATGCCGGTTGCGGTGGGCACCGCCCAGCCCGGCGACGTTGGTCCAGGATTCAGGACGAGATAGATTGCCGCCGGCAGCACCACGCCGCCCACGGCAGCAATGGCCGGAAGCGCGGCCGCCCGAAGATCCGTGAGCGAGCCCGCAGTCAGCTCGCGTCGGATCTCCAAACCTACAAGCAGAAAGAAAACAGCAAGCAGCCCCTCGGAGCACCAATCAGCAACTCGCAGGGACAGCATGCCGCCCGGCGGACCGATCCCGAACGGCGCATTGATGAAGAGGTTGTAGAAGGGCGCGAGCGCGGTATTCGCAAGAACAAGCGCCACGGCAGCCGCCAGCAGCAGCGCGATGCCGCCCGAAGCCGGCAGGCTGGCAAAGGCGCGCGCCGAACGCTCGATGCGCGTGGCAACCGGCTGCTCGAGCGCCTCGAGCATCGAATAGAAATCCCATGCGCCGTCGTAGCGGAGCCGGTCGATGAAGATGGTCGGGGTACCCGACACGCCATTGCGCTTGCCCTCGGCCACATCCTCTTCGACGCGCAGGCGAGTCTCTTCGGACTGCAGGTCGCGCTGGAAGCGATCCATGTCGAGACCCAGCGAACGAATGAACTCGAGGGCTTCTTTCTCCGTGGGCGCCGGATTGCTGTCGTAAATCCAGTCATGCATGTCCCAGTACCGGCCCTGCTGCGCCGCGGCCTCCGTCGCTCGCGACATGAAGGTCGCACCGGGATGTGCGCGCTCGTTCGGAAAGTGCCGGAACACATAGACAAAGCAATCGCCCAGCACTTCCCGCAGCTGGAGAAACACCGGCCTGAGCCGCCGGCAAAACGGGCACAGATAATCGCCGTACAACACGACCTCGACGGCATCGCGCGCCGCGCGGTCACCGCGAATGTGGTCACGCGCCCCGTCGATGGGCTGCTGCAGCCAGGTCCTGTTCGTCGCGCCGTTCGCCATCGCTCACCCGGTTGGACAAAGATCGCTACAGCGCATTCAGGCAGTCACGTCAATCCAACCGCGTCCGGCAAGAACGATTCTCGCGGGCACCCACCGGTCCGCGGGCCAATTCCTGGAGGAAGTAACAGCCGTCCTACTTCACCAGACCTTCGGCTTTCATCGCGGCGTGAACCTTGGGACGTGACGCGACGCGGGTGAAATAGGCGGCGATGTTCGGGAAGGGCTTGAGATCGATGTGGAAATGCTGGGTCCAGGTCAACATCACGAAGAAATAGGCGTCGGCGACCGTGAATTTGTCACCGGTGATGAACGGCCTGCCGGCGAGTTCCTTCTCCACATAGCCGAGGCGCTTGGCAATTTTCGCCAGGGAGTCCGTCTTCACCTCATCGGTAGGCGAGCCGAACAGTGGTCCGAAAGCCTTATGGATCTCGCCATTGATGAAGGTGAGCCACTCCTGGAGCTTGTAGCGCGCGAAGGTGCCGTTGGCGGGCGCGAGGCCGCTGGCAGGCCGTTGATCGGCGAGATACTGAACAATCGCCGGCCCTTCCGTCAGCGTGGTGCCGTCGTCGAGCTTCAGCGTGGGCACATAGCCCTTGGGATTGACGGCGTAGTAGTCTTCGCCGCTCTCGGTCCTGTGGGATTTGAGATCGACTTTCTCGAGCTGAAGCGGAATGCCAGCTTCCTCTGCGACGATGTGCGGGGAGAGCGAGCAGGCGCCGGGCGTGTAGTAAAGTTTCATTGCTTTCACCTCCGGTTGATGGCCCATGGACCAGGACCGGCCGCGGCAATGTAGAGGAACACGAAGCAGAACAGGATCGCGGCATCACCTTCGTTCAACGTCGGGAAGAACCCGCCGTGCGGCACGTGAACCATCCAGTAGGCGACGGCCAGTTCTCCCGAGGCGACAAAGGCCGCAATCCGGCTGAACAACCCCACCAGGATCAGGGCGCCCCCCACGAGTTCGATTGTTCCAGCCGCAATCATCAGCGGAGCAAGGTGGTCGAACATCGGGTTGTGCGGGAAGCCCAGCAGCTTCGACGTCCCATGCTCCAGCAAACACAGACCTGCGACGATGCGCAGAACGCTGAGAAGCTGTGGCGAATATCTGTCGAGAAATGACATGGCGGTTCCCCTCCCGATGCTGCGCTAAACCGAGCCGAACCTAACCCAACCTAAGATACATGTCATTCCCGCGGGAGCGGGAATCCAGGGGCAAGCGACGTGCAGCGCTTCCTGTGCAGGTGTATGCGCGCGGGCGAACCCGGGCGCCGTCGCATTCTGTGTCGGGGGCCGCATCTGCGACAAATCGGAGAAGCATAATCGCGTTTCTTCGTCCACGTTGGGCGGGGCCGCAATGCCGCTGAAAGGAGGGTAATATGTCAAAGACCTACTACGTCTACATCCTTGCGAGCGCGAGAAACGGAACCCTCTACATCGGTGTTACCAACGATCTCGCGCGGCGTTGCTACGAGCACCGCGAGGGGCTGATGCCGGGCTTCACAAGAAAGTACGATGTCAACCGGCTCGTCCATGTCGAGTCATTCAGTGACATCGGCCTTGCCATCCAGCGCGAGAAGCGGCTCAAAAAATGGAACAGGCGCTGGAAACTCGGACTGATCGAGAAGACCAATCCTCAATGGCTGGATTTGTATCAGACACTGAACGGTTGACGGCGTTGTGCGTCGGCCCCTGGATTCCCGCTCCTGCGGGAATGACATGTATTGGTTATGGTATTTTCTAGGGACCCGCGATCCTGTCTTACTTCACCGGAGGGTTGGCGGTGAGGTAGGGCAGGGCGCCGTTGATGTCGGGATTTTCGGCCCAGATATTCGCGCCAAACCCTTTCGGCAGGCCCCACTGGAATTGCGTGGTGGTCAGGCCCTTGATGCCCGGATCGTTGGCGACGTTTCCGGCGCCCTGGCTCAGATTGGTAATGCCGCTCGTGTCGGTGTCCCAATAGGCGTGCTTGATGCCGCTCGTGAATTCATCGTAGCCGATCAGTCCGCCGGTCGTGCCCACGGTGCCGGTGACGGCTCCTGCCGAATACGACCGCGCGATCGCAGGAAATGTACCCTGGTTCACATTTTCACCGACGAGTCCGCCGGACGTTTGCGCGGATACCGCGCCTGTTGAATAGGAGTCGGAGACCGCACCGAACATATTGTAGCCGATGAGACCGCCTGCGCCTTCGTTGCTGGACACGCTTCCCGTTGCGTAGGATCGCGAGATCGTGGACGTGGCGCCGCCCGCCCCGTTCATTCCGACAAGACCACCGCAAACAAACTGACAGGTGACGGCGCCTGTGGAAAATGACCTGTCGATCGCGGTCCCGTCGTTCATTCCGGCGAGTCCGCCAACATAAGTGCCCTGATCGTTGCTCGTAACCTGGCCGGCTGCATAGGAATGGCTGATCAATGAATATGCATTGAATCCCACGAGCCCCCCCACGAAGCCGATCCCCGACACATTTCCCGTCGCGTAGGAATCCACGACGGGTCCTCCCTCTGTTCCGCCGACAAGGCCGCCGGCGTTGCCCAATCCTGCGTTCGACACGGTCATGGAGGTGCCGGAAGCCGTGAGTGCAGCCGCGCCAATACCGACCAGACCGCCGACTGAGGCATAAACGCCGCCGGTCACGACTCCCGTTGCAAAAACATGCGCGATCGTGCCGCCGTCTCCGTATCCCACCAGCCCGCCGATGAATTCCGTTGATGTGGCGATAGAGTCGCCCGACCCGCCGGTGACGTTCTCGTTTACCAGCCAGATGTCGGCGAGTGTTCCGCCGGTGATGATCTGGGCGAAGAAACCGACATTGGCGTTTCCGGTCGGATCGTTGATCGTCAGATTCGAGATCGTGTTGCCGAGACCGTTGAAGGCGCCGCTAAAGACCGTGGGCACGGGCGGTGTCGCATAGGTGCCATCGCGGCTGGCGTTGTAATTTTTCGCCAGAGCGAAATTGCCGGAGGGATTGGCGGCGATCCCGTTCGCGAGCTGGGCGACCTTGTCGACCAATACATAGGCTGCGCCGTTGATCGTGAGCGCGCTCGAAAGATTTTTGAACGTAACTCGGCCTTTGTCCCCGACAGAGAAGTCACCGCCGCTGCCCCCATCATTGGTGAGGAGCGACACGCCGCCGGAACCCGAAACCGTCACCGGCCTGCCGACGGCGATGGATTTGTAAGCATCCAGCGAGAGCGTGGTCGTGCTCGACCAGGTGAGGGGAGCGGCGACGCGGATATCGCTTGCCTGCACGCCCGAACCCGTCGTCGTGACCTTGACGTTGCCAGAGGCGAGCAATCCTTCCAGATCGCCGGCATTGAGCACGGCGTCCGCGGCCGTCGGTGAACAGACACCGGCGGAGCAGGTCATGTTCGAGGTTGGGCTCGACGAAATCGTGACTGCGGCCTGGACCGTGGCGGCGTTCATCGTCGAGGCAGTGGCCAAAAATACCAGGCCCGCGTTCTTCATCGTTTCCTCCGCTGTCGTGGAGACGATGAGTGACGGGCACTACCAAAATGTTGACAGCGATTGCTCTCCCCCCTTCCGCAAGGGGAAGGGCCTGAGCTCGTCCAATGGGCCGAGATGTTGTGGCGGGGAAAGCGGGGGAGAGCTGAACTCAGCTTCCTCACTCATCCGCCTTCGCGGATTGCCAAAGCGCTTCCATCTCCTCGAGCGAGGCGGCGGCCGGCAATTTACCCTGGCTCGCAAGCGCGGCCTCGATCTTCCTGAAACGGCGGAGAAATTTCGCATTGGTGGCGCGCAGCGCGGCTTCGGGATCAACGCCAAGATGCCGCGCGAGATTGGCGACGGCGAAGAGCAGGTCGCCGATCTCGTCCTCCAGTTTTTCCGGACCCGCGCCCGCGGCCTGGGCTTCCACGATCTCGCCAGCCTCCTCGGCGATTTTCTCGACCACGCGAGGTGCGGAATCCCAATCGAATCCAACGCTTGCGGCGCGTTGCTGCAGCTTCAGCGCGCGCAACAGCGCGGGAAGGGCGGCGGGCACTCCTTCGAGCACGCCGTTCTCGTTGCCGGCGCGCTCGCGCGCCTTGTGTTCTTCCCAGGCGAGGGTTTGCGCGAAAGCCGAGGCGATGGGCTCTCCGCCCCCGAAAACATGGGGGTGACGGCGCCGCATCTTGCCGCTGATTGCGGCGACAACATCGTTGAAATCGAACAGATTCCGCTCGCTCGCCATCTGCGAATGAAAGACGACCTGGAGGAGGAGGTCGCCCAGCTCCTCCTTCAGCGCGGGCCAGTCCGCCTCCTCGATCGCGCCCGCCACTTCGTAGGCTTCCTCGATCGTGTAGGGCGCGATGGTGCTGAAATTCTGCTCACGATCCCACGGGCAGCCGGATTGCGGATCGCGCAGCGCCCGCATGATGTCGAGCAGCTTCGAGATCGCGCAATCCGCATCGCCGGTCATGCGCGCATTGATAAGACCCGTCGCGCGCGCGGCAAGTGCCGGGCAGGGTCACCTGCTCGCCTGCGCCGCCTTCCACGCCTTGTCGATGAACGCGAAGATCTCCGGATTGAGCGGCAGTTTCAGCGCCAATTGCGGATCGGCCATCGCGTCGTTCCACAACGCCTTTACCTTTCCGGCAAGCGCGGCATCACCTTGGGTGAACAGCGAGACCTGCGCCATCCAGCGGCGGGCAAGGTCCTTCGCTTCCGGCGAACCGGGATCGCCTTTCGCTATCAGCACCTTCGCCTCGGCCATCAATCCATCCCAGGCGCGCGAGGCCTCCGCCTGGTCGTACGCGCGCACGCCCAGTTCGGCGCGCTCGGCTTCGGTGAAATGTTTCTCGACGAGGGGATCGAAGATCGCCTTCATCTCTTCGTGCTGTTCACGGGTCGTCATCGTGGTCTCCTTGGTCAGTTGGATGAGATCGTCGATGGAGAGCGCTGTTCCGTGGGCAAGTTTCGCCCGCGCGTCCCGCACCAGGCTGAGCGCACGGCCAAGCCGGGCGCACTCGTGGGAGAGCGCACGTTCCTGCGCCGCCAGAAGACGGTCCAGCGCGGGCGGACGCCGCGACAGAAGCTCCGCAATCTGCGCCAGCGGCAGACCAAGCTGCTTGAGCGCGAGAATGTGGTGAAGCGTCGCGATTTCCTTTGCGCCGTAGGTGCGCCAGCCCGATTGCGACCGGATAGGCGCAAGCAGGCCGCGTGCCTCGTAGAGACGCAGCGCCTTGGGGCTGATGCCCAGGCGGCGCGCCGTTTCGGCGGGGCTGAGATGGCGTTCCTGCAGAGCGGACATCAAAGGATTCTCTTTCGATCCGAGTCCCTGTGGGGCTTGCCCCAAGGGCAGGGTCAAGACCTTTTTTCGCCCGCCTGTCATCATCATGAATTGGCGATATTATACTTGACGTAGGAAACGGGAAGGCTTAGATTGGCGGCATAAGGAGTTAGCCGCCATGCCTAAAGCCCTTCCGAAAAGGTTTACCGACCAAACCAGTGCCCGCGAGCATCTTGAAGGCTTGCTGTGGCCGAATGGCCCGATCTGCCCGCATTGCTCGTCTGTGGCCACGGCAACGAAACTGAAGGGCCAATCCACGCGACCGGGCGTCTATTGGTGCAACGTCTGCCAGAAGCCTTTCAGCGTGACGGTCGGCACAGTTTACGAGCGTTCCAAGGTGCCGCTGCACACATGGCTGTACGCGACACATCTGCTTTGCTCGTCCAAGAAAGGCATCAGCTCGCAACAGCTCGCCCGCATGTTGGGCGTGACGGTCAAGACGGCATGGTTTATGTCGCACCGTATCCGCGAGGCGATGAACCCGGCTGCCAATGCCGATCCATTGGGCGGGCAGGGCCAGATCGTGGAGGCCGATGACACCGAGCTTGGCCGTTCCAACAAGACGCGCCCGCGCCCGCGTAGCAAGAACCTCAAATTCGTCTCGCTAGTGGAGCGTGGCGGCAAGGTCCGCTCGCGCAAGCTCACTGGTGCAAAAGGCTCCATTGGGGGCGAAATCCGCGCGGCCCTCTACACAAACGTAAATCGCGCTTCGACGCTTCACACAGATGGCGGCTCGCCACTCAAGACCGCTTGGCCCATCGACCGTCATTCCTCAGTCGATCACAACAAGCGTTTTGTCGGCGTGGACGCGGACGCCAACCCGGTCCACACAAACACGGCGGAAGGCTTCTTTTCGATCTTCAAGCGCGGGCTGGTCGGCACCTATCAGCACATGTCGGAACAGCACCTTTCCCGCTATCTCGCGGAATTCGATTTCCGCATGAGCTATCGCGTCAAGCTTGGCTATTCCGACGACATGCGGGCCGATATCGCGTTACAGGGTATTGCCGGAAAGCGGCTGATGTACCGGAGACCTCACGCAACGTAAGACCGTTCGCCAGCAAGCGGCGGCGTTCATTCGCTGGCGCAAACGAAACGGCTTTCCAGTCACGCTTCGCAAGCGTCCGCCGTGGCGCAAGTGGTGGAAGGGCACCGAATGACTCCGGTGCCCTTCGCGCCTATCCTAGGAGTGCAAACAGCCTAGGAGATCAGCCATGACTAGCCGCGACTTTCCTCGCGTTTTCTTCCGGTTGGATGGTCCCGGAGACTTCAATATCGGATGGGGGTATCTGTCGATCATTGACGGAGTGCCGTGGCTTGCATCGAACTTGGACGAAGCGAAGAATCGGATTCCCGCCACGATGTTTCAACTCGATCCACTGACTCTTCTAGAACAGCATGACAGCGAGACAGGCGAGCAATTTTTTGTTTATCAGGCTCGCCTGCAAAGGGAGCCGTAAGCGTTGCCCACGCCTCCCTAATTTCGGGAGTGTCAGGCAACACATTTCTGCGAAATGCCTTTGGTAGTTTTGTAGACATGACCGCACCGTTCGGCTAAGATGTTTCTTAGCCGTTGGCGCGGTAATCATTCGGGCGGCGCGGGGCTGGCACCCCGCCCGTCAATTCCTACCATATATCAATTCATCCTCTGCCAGCCAGCCGCCTCATACCCTTTGGCGCAGCTTTGAGCCGATGAATTGTCGATCTCGGTTTGTATGATTGGGAAAAATGACGCGCCGGTCGTTCCGGCCCGACACTGAATGATCGCCCCATTCGCCGGATTCTTCAGCACGATTACCTGTGATTCGACGCACCCACCGAGAGCAAGAGCGGAGAGCAAAACGAGCAGCTTTCGCATCTCTGTGGTCTTCAAGCCGATTTGCGAGGCTTGCGGCTAGGCGGCTTGTCTTGACTCACCTTAGCCTTGCGAACCTTCATTTGCGCGTGCGGCTTGGGCGGGGTTTTCAGCATCCGCAACAGCACTTCGTCTTCTCGCGAAAGGGGGTGTCCTGTGTCTGAACCCACGTCGGTAACTCCGGGGCAAATCACCCCTGATCATAGAGAGCTTATTGAAGAACAAAAGGCCATCATTGAAGGCATCGCAAATGTCACGCTCGCATGGGGCGGTGTAGAGAGTGCTCTCGTCACTATTCTGTTTACCGTCCTAGGCGCGGATGATCTGCACAAACAGCACATTGCGTCGGCTATGTATTTTTCTCTCAGCAGTTTGGAAGCGCGGATCGGCATTGTTAATGCGGCTGTAGGCCAGATTTACGTTGGGCATCAGCTAGAAAAGGGATTCTCTGCGGAATGGAAATGCGCCATCGCGCGCATCAATCGTCTTAAGAAAACCCGAAATATCGTCGCGCATGGAACGATCATGACGATTTCTGCTTTCAGCCCAGAAGGGAAATCCCGCGTGAGGCTGATGGCTCCGATGCTCAATCTGAAATCAACAACGGCGGCATTTAGTAACCTTCCGCAAATACCAGGGCTTGGATCGAACGAATTGAGCGAAGCCGTGAGGGCAACAGGGGAGGCTACCCAGCGTCTTTTTGAGTTTCCGGCGCTGATAAGGATGCTTTCCGACCCTGCCGCGCAGCCCACATTGCGCGAAAAACTGATTCAGCTAGAAGCGATTCGCAAGCAATCGCCTCCAGAAGCTGACCCGAATCGAGAAGCTCCTTAGCGCCAGCATCTCGCATTGCGTCCGTAATTTCTGGTGCGCCCATCCGCGCGTCCTAGCTAGGTTCTCCGGAGCCACCCAGATTGATACGAAATTCAGGCCCATTATCCGGTGGCTCCGGAAACCTTGGCGGGGGAGTGTCGGCCTGTCCGAATCAGAAGACCGACCAAAACCTCCTACGTCAAGTATAATAAGGCCCATGAATTTCGTATAATCTATATTATGGGAAGCAGCGAAACTGAAAATTTGGCAAAAACCTTATGAATGCGCGGCTTAAAAATCCCGGCCTCGCACAAACGGTCCTCTAATCGGTCGTGCGCTATGGTCGCTCAAAGCTGGACCTTCGAAGGGATGTCAAAATGACCGGGAATTGGTGGACGCGCTTGTGTCGCACCTTGTCGTTGCTGCTGTTGTCGAGACGGACCTAATCCGCCTGCGGCAGCGGCGCCGCGACGACCATCCCGTCATAGGCGGGCTCGACGCCCTCGGGCAGGTCGCACCGGAGCGTCTCGTAGTCCAGATCAAAGTGCAGGTTGGTGAGCACCGCGTGGGCCGGTTTTACGTGCGCGATCCAGGCCAGCGCGGTGGCGACATTGGCGTGGGTGGGATGCGGCGTGTAGCGCAGCGCATCGACGATCCAGCATTGCACCCCTTCAAGCGCCACGAACGCACCTTCCGGCAAGCCGTTGACATCGCTTGAATAAGCAATGGGACCGAAGCGAAGGCCGAGCGAGCGGATGCTGCCGTGCTCCTGCCAGAACGGGAGCACCGGGATGGCGCCGCCCGCGCCTTCGATCGCGAACTCCGCGAACGGTTCGGCGAGAACGTGGCTGTTGAGGATCGGCGGATAGAAGCTTCCCGGCGGCGTGGAGAAGCAATAGCCGAAGCGCTGCTCGACCACTTCGAGCGTCGTGCGGTCACTGTACAGATCCACCCGCCGCCGCATCGCGTGCACAACGGTGCGCAGATCGTCGATCCCATGCAGCTGGTCGGCATGGTCGTGGGTGATGATCACCCCGTCGAGCCAGGCCGTGTGCGCACCGAGCAGCTGCTCGCGCATGTCGGGCGACGTGTCGACGAGCAGCGTCGTCACGCCCCCGGCGCCGTGGCGCTGGACGAGGATCGAGCAGCGACGGCGACGGTTCTTTGGATTGGCGGGATCGCAGGCACCCCATTCGCCCTTCCCGTCCGGGCCGCCGATGCGCGGCACGCCGCCCGAGGATCCGCAACCGAGAATCGTCACCATTAGACGATCGGTCATATGGGCCGCGCAGCGTGGGTGAAAAGACGGAAAAAATTGTCGGTGGTGGCACTTGCCAGCTCTTCGAAGGGAACACCCTTCAGCCCGGCCAGCATCGCTGCGGTATGCGCGACGAAGGCGGGCTCGTTCCGCTTGCCGCGATGGGGGACCGGAGCAAGATAGGGCGCATCGGTCTCGACAAGCAGCCGGTCGAGCGGCACGCGCGCCAGCACCGCGCGCAGCGCGTCCGACTTTTTGAACGTCGCGATGCCAGATGCGGAAATACAAAGACCGAGGTCCAGCGCCGCATCGGAGAGACACTGAGTGCCAGTGAAGCAATGGATGAGGCCGGTGAAGGCGCCCTCCCCCATCTCCTCGCGCAGAATCCCGATCGTGTCGTCTTCCGCGTCACGCGTGTGCACGATGAGCGGAAGCGCCAGCGCCCGAGCAGCTGAAATGTGCGCGCGGAAATTCGCGATCTGCTTCGCGCGCGGGCTGTGTTCGTAATAATAGTCGAGACCGGTTTCGCCGATGCCGACGACCTTCGGATTTCGCGCCAGAGCCAGCAGCGGGGCCGCATCGTCGAGCGGCTCCTTTTCGGCCTCATGCGGATGGACGCCGACCGAGCAATAGATATCGGGAAAGCGTGCGGCCACCGCAGCCACCGCGGCGAAGTTGGAGAGACGCGTCCCGATCGAGACGCACACGCCGACGCCGGCCGCCTTCGCGCGCGCGACCACGTCAGGCAGCTCGGCCGCGAATTCCGGGAAGTCGAGATGGCAATGGCTGTCGACGAGCATCGGAAAGAAATTGATTACAAGGCAGCGCCGCGCGCGGTGATCGCCTGCGCGGCCGAGACAATCGTCTGGCGCGGCTCGAGATGCAACGCAGCCGAGCGGACGAAGCTCGCGCGGATGCGGTTGCACAATTCGACCCAGCGGTCGAGATGCGGCGCGCCCTCGCGCGCCCGGGCGAGAATCCGCGCCGCCAGCATCTGCGTCAGATAGACGCCGAACGTTTCCATTCCGCGATCGAACTTCGCCACGCGCTCGGCGAGTGCGAGGGTTGCGGCAAAATCCGGCGCCGCCGCGCGCTCGATCAGCTTCTCGGCTTCTGCCGCGAGCTTCAATCCGTCCTCGCCGACAAGCCGCAGCGCCGCCCCGATCGAGCCGCCAGACAGCGCAACGAGGCGTGCGCGGTCCGCCGCCGAAACTTGCGGCAGCCGCTCGGCGAGCGCAGCAGCAAACGAGGCCTCGCTCAATGGCTGAAGGTTCAGCGACTGGCAGCGCGAACGGATGGTCGAAGCGAGCCTCGCCGGAGCATGGGCGAGAAGCATCAGCATCGAGCGTCGCGGCGGCTCCTCGAGAATCTTGAGCAGCGCATTCGCCGCCTGCTCATTCATCTCGTCGGCCGTATCGATGACGGCGATGCGCCAGCCACCCGAAGCGGACGTCAGTCCGAAGAGGTTTCCGAGCTTGCGGATTTCGTCGACCGAAAGCACGGTCATCAGCTTGCCGGTATCGGGATGGGGACCGCGCCTGATCGTGAGCAATCCCGGATGCGCACCGGCCCGCACAAGCGCCGCGACCGGATCCTTTGCGGGCAGCGAAAGATCTTCGGGCCCGGCGTCGGTGGCGCCGTAGCGCAGAAGGTAGCGCGCAACGCGATAGGCAAACGTCGCCTTGCCCACGCCGGGCGGCCCGCCGATCAGCCAGGCCTGTGGCGGCCGTCCGCCGCGGATCGCGCGGGCGGCGCGTGCAAGCGCTTCGTCCTGACCGATCAATGCTGTCGTCTCGCGGGGATGCGGCACGCCCGCGATCCGGTCGGTCTCTAGCATCTCCTCGTCGCGCGCGCGCTTTGCCAACTTCACGATCCTCGAAGCAAACGAGCTATACGATTTCCTCCCCCATTTCTGGGGGAGGTGCCCCGAAGGGGCGGAGGGGGCAATTCGGAATTCAACTTGACCCGTCCCCCTCCCCGGCCTTCGGCCGGACCTCCCCCGCTCGCGGGGGAGGAAAACCAAATCGCGCTGAAACTATTTGCCAGATCTGCGCCGCCACTTCATCTGCCGACGCGCGCGCGTCAAGCAACACGCAGCGGCCCGGCTCCTTTTGCGCGAGCCCGCGAAACCAGTCCCGAAGGCGCGCATGGAAACCGGCATCGAACTGCTCGAAGCGCGTCTCGTGCCGGCCGCGTGAATCGACGCGCGCCAGTCCGGCTTCGGGTGTAATGTCGAGGATCAATGTGAGGTCGGGCCGGAAGGATGCGATGGCGGCCGCTTCAATGGCCGAGATCGTTGCCCCGTCGAGACCGCGTCCTGCACCCTGATAGGCAAAGGTCGAATCGGTGAAACGATCGCAGACCACCCAACGGTCTGCTGAAAGCGCGGGCCCGATCGTTCGGGCGAGGTGATCGGCGCGCGCGGCGAAGAGAAGCAAGGTCTCGGAGAGCGCATCCCAGCGACCCGGTTCGCCATCCACCAGCAAGCGGCGTATCTCTTCGGCGCCGGGCGACCCGCCGGGCTCGCGCGTCGCGCACACCGCGATCCCGCGCGCTTCGAGCGCGGCGGCAAGACGTTTGGCCTGCGTGGATTTGCCGGCGCCCTCCCCGCCTTCGAGCGTGATGAAACGCGCGGGCGCGGCCATCACCCGCCGGATTGGCCGACAAGCAGCGCGCGCAGGCCGAGATAGATTCGCGCGAACAAATTGGCGCGCGAAATTGATTCGGCGGCGACGAGAGGCGCCTCCGCGCCGGGGAAATCCGGCGCGGTGACACGCAGCGTGCCGATCTTTTGCCCCTTCTCGATGGGCGCGCGCACCGGTCCGTCATAGACGAGCGTAACTTTCATGCCGGGCCGCGATTCGACCTGCAGGGTCACGTCGAAAGGCGCGGTAACGGTCAGGGGAACGCTATCGCGCTCGCCCTGCCAGACCTGCGCCTCGCCGACTGTGACGCCGGGTTTGAACAGGCTGTAGCGTCGGAACTCGCGGAAGGCGATGCCCATGAGGCGCGCGGCTTCGTCGCCGCGCAGCTGCACGCCATGCCAGTCCTGCGCGGCAGGCGTCATCTTGTCGAGCTGCGGATAACGCAGGCCGTTCAGCACCAGAATGAGCCGGTGACCGTTCTGTACGGCGGAAACGGTGATGCCATAGCCCGCCGCGTCGGTGTGGCCGGTCTTCAGGCCATCGGTGCCCGGAAACTTGTCGAGAACGGAGTCGCGGTTCTGCTGCGTAATGCTCCTGCCGTTGCCGACATCCATCGTGAAACTGCGCTCTGCAAAGTAGTGGTAGTACTTTGGATATTCGTAGATCAGGTGCCGTGCGAGCGTCGCCAGGTCGAGCGCGGACATCAGCTGTCCGGGAGGATCCGGCAGTCCGTCGGGATTGACGAAATGCGAATGCGTCAGGCCGAGCTGTCTGGCGCGCGCGTTCATCATGTCGGCGAAGGCTTCGACCGAACCACCCAGCGATTCCGCGACGACGACGCACATGTCGTTGGCCGACGCGATGATGATGCCGCGTATCAGTGTCTCTACGGGGATTCGCGAACCGATCATCGCGAACCCTTTCGAGCCCTGGGTACTCCAGGCCCGTTGCGACACCGGAAACGTGTCCGTCAGCTTCACGCGCCCGTCCCTGAGCCTCTGGAAGAGCAACTCCAGCGTCATCAGCTTGCTCATGGACGCGGGCGGCGATGGCGTATCGGCGTCCTTAGCCCACAGCACCTGTCCGGATTCGCCGTCCATCAGCAGCGCATGCTCCGCCGAGGTCTCCATGGCAGCCTGGGCGGCGCCTGTTGTCAGCGCTACCGCTGCGATCGCGGCGAACAACGGCAAGAGAAAGCGCAACGGGCGCATCGGCAGGAAACTCCTTTCGTGATGCAGTCTATCGGTCGACGACGAGCTTCGCGTCGCTGCTGCCGAGCCCGGAAAGCTGGGCCAACGCCGCATCGGCGGCGCCGACATCGTCAAACGGGCCGATGCGCACCCTATAGAGAAGCTGGCCGTTTCTGTCGATTGAAGAAATCGAGGAGTTCCCCAGCGCCGAAAGCCGGCTCTTCATGCGTTCCGCGTTCTCGCGCGCAACGAATGCGCCGGCCTGAACATAGATGTGCGTGCCGGTCGCAACGCCGGCGGCGATCGCCGAGGGTTGACTGTCGGAGACCGCAGACGCGGGTTGCGAATCGGCAGGCGGGGATTGCGGCATCTGCTGAGTCGCGGGCGCGTCTGCAACCGGATCGAGCGCGGCCGTCTCGACCTCGGCCGCCGGCGCAGAGGCAGCGGCTGCGATCTCGGGCGCTGTTTCGGCGGGCGCGGGGCCCGGCACATCGGCGCGCGCGAGATAGGTCACGCGCACATTCGCAGTTCCCTTGCCGTAGAAGCCGAGCAGCCTGGCGGCGCGCGCCGAGACATCGATGATGCGTCCCCGCGCGAAAGGCCCGCGGTCGTTGACGCGCAGGACAAGCGAGCGGCCATTGTCGAGATTGGTGACACGGACATTGACCGGCATGGGCAAGGTTGGGTGTGCGGCCGTGAGCCCGGCAGCATCGAATATTTCGCCATTGGCCGTGCGCTGGCCGTGGAAACCGGGGCCATACCAGGAGGCCACGCCCGTCTCGTCATAGTCCGGCTGCACGTGGGGCTGATACCAGACTCCATTCTGCTCGTAGGGCTCGCCGATCTTGTAGACGCCGGTGCCCGAAGGAAGACTGACGGTGGGGGTCTCTGGGGGCGCGGTCGAGCACGCCGCCGCAAACGCGGCGGACGCGCAAACAATCGCCACCTGTCGCACGGCACCCCGCATGCCCATGAGTCAGCCCTCGAATTCTAAACGATAGGTTAACGGGGCGGCCGGCTCAATGGGGCGGGGCAATGCGGGGCGGGCGAGCGATCCTTGCCGCCTTCGCTGCCGCCACGTATTTGAATTTCCACCGGATGGGTGGCCGAGCGGTTGAAGGCACCGGTCTTGAAAACCGGCAGGCCTGCAAGGGTCTCGTGGGTTCGAATCCCACCCCATCCGCCACTCAACAATCCGTCCCGATCGAGAGGACGAGCCTTGACTAAGGCATCACACCATATTCGGCGAAGCGGTCGGCGATCGCGGGCTCGATGTCTTTCGCAGCGACAATGTCGGCATTCCCGCCCGGCGCATCTCCATCGCGCAGCTTGATGATCCCCCGCATGAAGAGCGCGCCGGCCAGCCGGGAATTGCGCGCGAGGGCGGCGTCATAATCGGCCGCGGCATCTTTCAGATGTCCGAGCCGGAATTGCACGAAACCCGTCGCATCGAGAACCTGGGTGTCCCGTCCATCACGCCTCGCGGCCTCGTTGCAGTCGGCGAGCGCCGCGTCCAGCTCCGCTTTCATCGCGGCGCGAATATGGCAACGGAAGGCGTAGGGCGCGGCGCTGTCGGGCACGAGCCTGAAGATTGCTGCTGCGTCCGCCATCGCCAGATCGCGCTGGCCGGTCACGGCGTAGGTTTCGGCGCGCGCGGCGTACGCCCCCACCAGCGCTTCGGGCGATACAAGCGAATGGTCATAGCGGGAAGTTCCCAGCGCTTCATATTCCACCGCGCGGCTGTAGGCCTGAATGGCCTGCGCATACTGATGCAGGTCCCGATAGATGCCGCCAAGCATGACCAGCACCGCTATTTGGCCATTTGGAACGCCGCCCGCCCCAAGGACACGCGTGCAATAGGCGACGCGCTTCTCGGGAGAGAGCTTGGCGTTTGCGCAGCGCGACCAGGAATCGAATCCGCCTTGCGCCCACACCGGAATAGGAATGCCGAGCGCGAACATCACCGCTAACGTCAATGTTCGCGATGCTCTCATTATGACCTATCAGCGGTTCACAGACTTGCCGTCGCGCCATGCGCGATTAGTGACGCGTGCTTGATGATTGGCAGGTCGCGGATGCGCACGCCGGTTGCGGCGAAGATTGCGTTGGTGATGGCCGGTGCGGTCGGCGGGACGCCCGGTTCGCCGCCTCCGCCCAGCGGCGCGTCGCTGTCGTGGAAATGGATTTCAATGTCGGGACAATCGGCGAGGCGCGCGACGGGGTAGTCCGGAAAATTCGCCTGCGCGACGGCGCCTTTGTCGATCGTAATTTCTCCGTACTGCGCGGCACCTAGGCCGAAGAGAATTCCTCCTTCGATCTGGGCGCGCATGCCGTCGGGATTGACGGCCATCCCACAATCCACTGCGGATACGACGCGATCGATCTTCACACTCCCATTCGCCGCGACCGTGACGTCCGCCACGTGGCACACGATGGATTTAAAGCTTTCGACGATGGCAACGCCGCGTCCGCGTCCGTGCGCCAGCGGCGCTCCCCAGCCGGCCTTGCGTGCGGCAAGCTCAAGCGTGGCGGCATGGCGCGGCTTGTCCGCCAGGAGCTTCAAACGATAGGCGACGGGATCGGCCTTCGCCCGATGGGCGAGTTCGTCGATGAAGGATTCAATGAAGAACCCGTGCCATGACGCTTCCACGCTGCGCCATGGCCCCGTCGGCACATGGGTGCGCACAAGCGCCGCGCTGATCGCCTGGTTGGGTATTGCATAGAGAATGTGCGCCTCGGGGTTGGGATCGTCGTCGGTCGTGTAGTCGTTGACCCACACAGCGGGCATGCCACCGGCGCCGAGCGCAGCCCTGAATCGGCTCATCACATTTGGCCGGTAGAAATCGTGCTGCATGTCCTGCTCACGCGTGAAGACGAGTTTGACCGGCGTGCCGGGCACGGCCATTGCAGTCTTCACCGCGTAGTCGAGGAAGTTGAAGAAGCCAGGGAGACGACGGCCGAATCCGCCGCCCATGGGCAGGAGGTGAAAGGTGACCTTCTCGATGGGCAAACCTGCCGATTTGGCGCAGGCGGCGCGCGAGCCCAGCCCGTCCTGGGTGCCGGACCACACCTCAAGACTGCCGTTCCTGTAGATGGCCGTTGCGTTCATCGGCTCCATCGTCGCGTGCGCGAGATAGGGCACCTGGTATGTCGCTTCGATTACCTTCTGACTCTTGAGCGCATCGGCGCCGGACCCGACCGTCAAGTCGGATTTCAGCGCATCATCCAATGCGGCCTTGCGCCGCGCGGCGATTGTTGTGGACGTGACACCACCCAGGACGCCGTCGTCGAATATCGGATTGAGCAGAGCGGCCGCGTCGCGCGCGCGCCAGAAGCGGTCGGCTACCACCACCACGGCGTCGTCGAGCTTTATCACCTTGTGGATTCCGCGCCGTCCGGAGATCGGCGCCGCATCGACGGACCGCAGATTGCCGCCGAAGACGGGCGAAATCCGGATCGCCGCGAAGAGCATGCCGGGTTCGCGCACATCGATGCCGTAAGCGGTGGTGCCGTCCACCTTGCGCGGGATGTCGAAGCGGAGAACAGACTTGCCGACGATCGTGTATTGGTCCTTCGGCTTCAGGCGCGGATGGGAAGACGGATCGTGGCGCGCCGCATCGGCCGCGAGTTCACCGAAGCCGAAGCTGCGTCCGCTCGCCTCGTGCAGCACGCGACTCACCCGTGTCGAGCACGTCTCCGGCGCGACGTTCCAGCGCGCGGCGGCCGCCGCGACGAGCATTTCGCGGGCGGCAGCGGCGGCAATGCGAATGCCGAACACGCCAGTCGCGCGGATGGCGGAGGACCCACCTGTCACCTGAAGATCCATGAACCCGGCGATGGTGCGAAAAGAGTTGGCGACTGTGCCGCGCAGAAAGGCCGGAATATTGTTGGGATAGATATCCTTTTCGCCGAGGATGAAGCCTTCGCCGAGCGGGCCGTTGGCAAAGAGGGAATCTGCCGGCGCCGTCTCGGCGCGCACCTTGTTCCAGTCCGCATCGAGTTCCTCGGCCGCCATCTGAGACAGCGAGGTGAATATCCCCGTACCCATGTCGCAATGGGGAATGACGACGGTGACCGTATCGTCGCGGCCGATCTTGATCCAGTTCGAGACGAAGCGCTCGCCTGCCCTGGCTGCCATCGCATCGGCGCGCGCAATCCGGGTGCTCGGCCACAGCGCGTAACCGACGACAAGAGCGCTGGCGGCGCCGAGGCCGCCGAGAATGACCATTCTGCGCGTCGTCATGGCAGAGCCTTCGCGGCTGCGAGTGCGCGCACGGCGGCGCGAATTCGCGGATAGGTCCCGCAGCGGCAGATATTGGTAATTTCCGTTTTCAGCTCCTCATCGGTCGGCGACGGATTCTTTGCCAGCAACGCGCTGACCGCCATGATCATGCCCGACTGGCAGTAGCCGCATTGAGGAACCTGGTGTTCGACCCACGCCTTCTGAACCGGAGTTGGTCCGTGTGCGCTCAGACCTTCGATGGTGACAATCTGCATGTCGGCGACCGCACCAACGGGAATGACGCAGCTGCGCTTTGCCTCTCCGTTGAGGTGAACCGTGCAGGCGCCACATTGGGCAACGCCGCAGCCGAATTTCGTGCCGGTCAACCCGAGCTCATCGCGCAGCACCCAAAGCAGGGGCGCATCAGGCTCCACATCGATCTCGCGTGTTGCACCATTAACGTTCAGCCGGATGGTCATCGATGACCTCTAGCGCACCGCGCGGGGTTGGACGCAAGCCTGCGGCGCGTTTCATTTCTTACACCCATCGCGAGCTTCGCCGCCGCCAGAAAAATGTCGAGGTGCCGTGATGATTGCTGAAAATTCATCGAAGGACCCAGGGGCACACGCAGTTCGATCGAGCCGCGTGGTGCCCCTGGCGCCACTGCACCTGGGTCGTGATGCGTATCTCACAAATGTAGTCAACATACTGAAATAATTGATCTTTATTCTGTTCATGGGCAACGCTGATTTGCCCGGTGTTTGCCCGGAATGCGCTAGTTGACACGTCTGCATCAGCCGCCTTCGACCTCACGAAATTGCGCATGGCACATGAAAGGCAATTGCGCCTTATATCTGCCACCCACGGCTCGAATCTCTTTCCGCGTCGAATCTGAGAGGGACTCATGCGCGCATTGACTGGGGCAGGATTGAAGAGCCCCGCCGCCATCGCAGTCGGCGTTGCGGTCACGATTCTGTTTGGGGTGTTCGCACTCTACAATCTCCCGATTCAACTGTTCCCCGACATCGATCGCCCACAGCTCGGCATTGAAACCGATTGGCGCGCGGAAACACCGCGCGAAGTCGAATCCCAGCTTGTGCAGCCGGAAGAGGAAGTGCTGCAGGGTATTCCGGGACTTCAGGAGATGGACGGGTACGCGAACTCCGGCGGCGGCTACGTCGCACTGACATTCGCGCTCGGGACCGACATGAAAAGCGCGCTCGTCGACGTAATCGGCCGCCTCAACCGCCTGCCCCCGCTTCCCGCCGACGCACAAAAACCCTTCGTCCAGCTGGCGAGCAGCCGCGATTCGAACGCCACGCTTCTCTACATCTTCATGCAGAAGAAACCTGGAAACACGCGCGACGTGAATTCCTACGAATCGTTTCTCAAGAACATCGTCATTCCCAGGCTTGAATCGGTTCCCGGCGTCGGCAGCGCGCAAATCAATTCGAACGGAGCTACCGAAGAGCTCGACATCGTCTTCGATCCCGTGCGCGCGGCCCAGTTGGGAATCCAGATTCCGCAGATGGCGCAACAGATCAGCGGCTCCGAAGACGTGTCGGGTGGAACGATCGATGTCGGCCGGCGGCAATATGGCCTCGAGTTCCGCGGCCGCTATTCGGTCGCAGACCTGAGGAATCTCGTGCTCGAATGGCGCGACGGCAAGCCTGTTTATCTGGGCGACATCGCCGACGTGCATATCGGGCGGAGCAAGGCGCAAGGGGTCGCCTATCAGAACGGAAATCCTGCGCTCGGCATCGATATTTTCCGCGCCGACGGCGCGAACGTGCTTGCGACCGTCAACGCGGTAAAGGCGGAGCTGCAGAAGATCAATGACGGGCCAGCGAAGGAACAGGGCGTCGTGCTCGCCTACTCCTTCGATCCGTCGCACTTCATCGATCAGGCCGTCGGCATGGTGACCTCCGACCTGATTCTCGGCATTTTGCTTGCTGTGGGCGTGCTGTGGTTTTTCATGCGCGAGTGGCGCGGCACGCTCATTATTTCCTCGGCAATTCCCATCTGCCTTTGCGCGGTGGTCGTTCTCCTGAATGTCGCCGGACGATCGCTCAACGTCGTGTCGCTCGCAGGTCTCGCCTTCGCGACAGGCATGGTGCTGGACGCCGCCATCGTTGCCTTCGAAAACATTCTCCGGTTGCGCGAACGCGGCATGCCAGCGGCGGAAGCCGCGCAGAAGGGAACTGACCAGGTGTGGGGCGCCCTGCTCGCCTCAACGGCGACCAATGTGGCGATCTTCGTTCCCGTCATCTTCCTCAAGGACGTCGAGGGACAGCTGTTTGCCGACCTTTCGCTGACCATCGCTTTTGCGGTTTTCGTTTCGCTTATTGTGGCGATCACCGTCGTGCCGGTGAGTTCGATGCTGTTCCTTCGGACACGTCCGAAAACCTCCGAACTTGCGAGTGTCTGGCGCGGCATCACCGACTACGTGATGAATCTGACTGACACGCCAAAGAAACGGCAGATGTGGATTGGCGGGCTTATCGCGGGCTCCCTGGCGGGTAGTTGGCTGTTGCTGCCGAGTCTCCAATACCTGCCGCAGGTCAAGCGTGCTGCGATCGATGGCTTTCTCCAGTTTCCCGCGGGCGCGACGGTCGATTTCGCGGACAAACAGATCCTGCGTCCAATCGTCGATCGCCTGCAGCCTTACATGACCGGCAAAAAACAGCCGAAGCTGCTCAACTATTATGTGAAGATGGATGGACCTGGGTTCGGCGATATGGGCGTGCGGGTTCCCAACGACGAGGACTTTCCCAGACTGGAGAAAATCGTCCGCAACGAAGTCATCCGCGATCTTCCCGACACCCAGGCCTTTGCGCAGATGGGAAGCCTTTTCGGCGGATTCGATGAAGGTGGCGGAATTTCGATCAACATCCAGTCGAACGATGCGGAGGCGATGCGCGCCGCAGCCAAGAAAGGCTTCACCCTGCTCACGCAGAAATTTCCCGAGGCCGTCGTCAACTCGAATCCGACGCTCGACTATGATCAACCGCAACTGAAGCTCAAGCCCGACGACCGCTCGATCGCGGAAGTCGGATGGACGAGACCGCAGGTCGGCAACATCGTGCAATCATTCGGGGAGGGCCTCTACGTCGGCCAGCGCTACGATGGCGAGAAGCAGCTCTTTCTCATTCTGAAGTCGCGAACCCTGGCCTCGCCCGACGCCGTCAACGCCGCTCCGGTCGCGACCCCAAGCGGTGGCGTGGTGTCATTCGGCCATCTCGTATCGATGCAGCGCACGCTCGCGCCAAGCGGCACTTACAGGCTGAATCGCCGCCGCACCTTCGCATTGAACTTCCAGCCGCCGCGGGGGATGGCACTGCAGGACGCGATGAAATCAATCCGTCGCGACGTGGAGCCTCAAATCCGCAAACTTCTGCCCGCGGATGGCAGCATCACCTATGGCGCTGCGGCCGATCATCTCGACAACGCGCTCTGGAGCATGGGCAAGAATTTCGGGCTGGCCGTTCTGATCCTGTTCCTGATCATGGCGGCGCTGTTCAAGTCGGTCTGGGATTCGGCAATAGCGACAATTGCATTGCCCCTCGGCATGGTGGGCGGCATGGCTGCCCTGAGGTTGCTCGGCCTCTTCGTGTTTCAGCCGCTCGATCTTCTGACGATGATCGGATTCATTATCGTGCTCGGGCTGGTGGTGAACAACACGATTCTGCTTGTCGCGCGGACGCGGCAGGCGGAGGCAGAAGGCATGTCGCGGGTCGACGCTGTCCGGTCGAGCCTCGAGACGCGCTTGCGGCCCATATTCTCGAGCACGCTCACGGCGATCTTCGGCATGCTGCCGCTCGTGCTGGTGCCTGGTCCGGGCGCCGAGATCTACAGGGGCCTCGGCGCGGTGATCGTTGGAGGCATTCTCATTAGTCACGTTTTTACCCTTGTGCTCATGCCTGCCATGCTAAGGCTTGGCGAAGCGCCACGCGCACTGCGCCAGGCCCCCATGACTCCCGCAAGGCAAGCCGCATGAGCGACTCGCAAAAAAAAGGCACGAGTTGCGCATGCGCAATGGTGGTTCGATTCCAACACGTAGTACTCAAAATTTGTCATGGCCCGCCGCAGAGCGGGCCACCCAAACGATGCCGCTCGGAGCTCCTAATCAGCGCGCGGGCGCGCGCTGGCTGGGTGGCCCTGTCAAGCAGGGCCATGACAATTATCAGGGGTTCGTTCTTCAGAACTGGGCCTCTAGTTTCAATACCTATCAAAGGCCAGCGATAAAAATGTGCAGATGCAGATTGTTCGGCGTGGCTGCCAGCCTTTTGGTTGGCCTCGCGCTGTCGCCGCAAGCGCTGGCGCAGCAGCACCCTGATCCGCCCTCGGTCGGTGTCACTCCGGCGCGGATGGTGACGATGGCGCCGAAGACCGTGATGCCCGGCACGGTCGTCTCGCGCAATGACTCCCAACTGGCATCCGAAGTCGAGGGCCGCATCGCTTCGGTCGCCGAGGTTGGAACGGTAGTGCCCAAGGGTGGCATCGTGGCGCGCGTGGACAGCAATCTGGCGGGCATGCAGCTCGCATCTGACAAGGCGAGCGTTGCGCGGCTGGACGCGCAGCTTCGTTTCGACCGCAACCAGGCCCAGAGGCTCAACAGTCTCCTGGCGCAGAACGCGATCGCGAAAAGCACGCGCGACCAGGCTGAGTCGACGCGGGACATGGACGCCGCCGCGCTGGCACAGGCCGCAGCCGCCCTCCGCAAAAGCCAGTACCAGTTCGATCACAGCGACATCCGCGCTCCATTTCCGGGCCGCGTCGTGGCGCGGCTGATCAATCCTGGCGAATACGCGACGGCCGGCAAGCCGATCGTGCGCCTTGTCGACACCGGCTCGATCGAAGCGAGCGTTCAGATACCGATCGAAACCGCAAGCTATCTGCGCGAGCGAATGTCCGTGACCGTCGAGATCGAGGGCAAGCGCGCAACGGCGGTTGTGCGTGCAATCGTACCAGTCGGAGACATCGCCAGCCGCACAATCGAAATTCGGCTGACGCTTCCACCCGGCACGGGTTTCGTCGGCGACGCCGCAAAGGCCTTCATTCCCACAGCGCAGCCCCGTGACGTGGTGGCCGTGCCGCGCGATGCGCTCGTGCTGCGCGAGGATAACACCTACATCTTCAAGGTGGGTCGCAAGGGCGTCGCAGAGCGCGTGGCCGTCGAGACCGGATCGGAAGATGGCGCATTGGTCGAAATCAAGGGATCGGTCTCTCCCGGCGAGCGTGTCATTGTGCGCGGTGCCGAGCGGCTCGAGGCGGGTCAAAAGGTCCGGCCGATCCTTGCTTCGTGACCGCGGTGGCACGGCCCTTCGCCGCCCGCTTGCCCCTCTAGCTCATCCCGTTATGCTCAATTCGGGCTGAGCTGCCCGGCTGCGCGACGGACACGCAAGGGGTCCGCGCGCCCATGAGTGTGGGGCTGTGCCGAGTATTCGCAAACTGCCCAGTGCAGTGTGGCAGGGGATCATTCTGATCTCCTTGCCGGCGCTGATACTGGTTGCCCTTCAGATCTACAGTGCTGCCAGGATCGTCCCGGGCTCGCGGCATAGCCAGCAATTGGTCGCGCATACCCTGCATGTCATCGATGCCGCGCGTGCTCTCGACCAGTCGATGAGCGAGACCGAAAGGGGTGAATTCGGATACATCGTCACCGGAGACCGGACCTATCTCGATCTCTATCAGGGTGCAGCCCGCCGAACGCCACAGAACCTGCAGCGTCTGCGCCAGCTGACGCAGGACAACCCCGACCAGACGCGGCGTATCGCGGTACTCGCTTCCGCTGTCGATCTCAAACTCACCGAATTGCAGAGCGCCGTTGAAGCACGCCAGAAGAAGGGATTTCTTGCAGCCTATCGGCTGATCGAGGCGAACCTCAAGCCGGACACCCGCCGGGTCATCACCGGGCTGGTCGAGCTCACCATAGTTGCAGAAGACAAGCTGCTCGCCGCCCGCGAAGCGAAATTCGCGATGCTCGAAACCAGCGCCGAGAACGCGAGCACCATCGGTATCGCGATGACGGTGTCGTTGATGCTGCTCGGCGCACTGATGCTTGCTCGCGCCCTGCGCCACGACGCCCAGAGACTCGCCCGTCTTCGCGAAAGCGAAGAGCGTTTCCGTCTCCTCGTATCGGGGGTCAAGGACTACGCTATCTTTATGCTCAATCCCGAGGGCCGCGTCGTCAGCTGGAATGAGGGTGCGAGGCGTATCAAGGGATATAGTCCCGTGGAGGCGATCGGACTGCACATGTCCGCCTTCTATCCCCCCGAAATCGGAGGCCGCCGTGGTGTCGCGGACGAAGAGCTCGCTGTTGCAGCCCGCGAGGGAAGCGTTGAGGCGGAGGGCTGGCGCGTCCGCAAAGACGGATCCCGCTTTTACGCAAACGCGATAATCACGGCGCTTCGCGCAGAGGATGGAACATTGCGGGGATTCGCAAAAGTCACGCGCGACGTGACGGAAAGACGGTCTCACGAGGCCGCGATCGAAGAAAGCCGCTCCGCGCTGGCGCAGGCGCAGAAAATGGAAGCCCTGGGGCAGCTAACCGGCGGCCTCGCACATGATTTCAACAACCTGCTGAGTGTCATCATCGGAGGAATCGATTTCGCACTACGGAATACCGATCCCCCCGATCCCGCGCGCAATGCGCAAATGCTCGATGCGGCAAAGCAGGCCGCGCAGCAGGGCGCGGCGCTCGTGCGCCGGATGCTGGCCTTTTCGCGGCGCCAGAAGCTTGCGCCACAGATCGTCGACGTCAATTCATCGGTTCGCAGCATGTCGGAACTGATCCGACGCACGCTTGGCGAACATGTCCGGCTGGAATGCACACTGGAATCGGCCCTCTGGCGAGCGCTCGTGGATACCAACCAGCTCGAAAGTGCGCTCCTGAACCTGTGCGTGAACGCCAGGGATGCGATGCCACGAGGCGGCACACTTGAGATCGCCACGAACAATTTCTTCCAGGGTGGAAGGCCCCAGCTTGATACTCCGCTCGGCGAATATGTCGTGCTATCCGTGAGCGATACCGGCGAAGGCATGGGACCGGAGATTGTCGCGCACGCCTTCGAGCCCTTGTACACGACCAAACCCGAGGGAAAGGGTTCGGGGCTCGGATTGAGTCAGGTGCACGCGTTTGCGAAGCAGTCCGGCGGCAGAGTAACCATTGAAAGCCGAGTTGGCCGCGGCACGACGGTCAAAATTTTCCTTCCGCGATATGTTGAGGAAACACTGGATGCAGAAATGCCGGCGCAAACAGGGGCGGAGAATTCGCGCAGCGGACGGACAGAATCGAGCTGATTCCAGAGTGTGTTCCATTCACGTTAAACCAAACATGTCGTGCCCGCCGCCCCGGTCCGCGCGGGAGCGCAGCCGGAACATAAACTCCGCTGGGCATCCAGGGGCAACCGCACGTTGCCCGGACTGGATTCCCGCTTCGGCGGAATTGACAAGCAGAGGTTATGGTTCGGAGCTAACCAAACTGGCCATTACCCGAGGTGGGCCACCGCGTCGCGCAGGCGCGATGCCAATGCTTCTGCGTCCGCACGCCGCTCCTTCTGCTCGTCGATCACATCCTCGGGCGCGCGGGCGAGGAAATCGGCGTTGCCAAGCTTGGTATCAAATCTTGCGATTTCCGTCTCGGCGCGCTGCAGCTCTTTGCGCAGCCGGGCCCGCTCCTTTTCCAGATCGATGACGTCGCCGAGAGGAAGCGCAGCCACCGCTTCCCTGATGACAAATTGTGCCGAGTCGCGCGGAATCGCCTCGGCAAACGACACTTCGGACAGGCGCCCCAGCGCGACGACCGCGTCGCGATTGCGTTCGAGCCGGGATCGCGTCGCCGCGTTTGCGCCACGCAGCACAAGCCCTATCTTCGCGGCCGCCGGTACGTTCGCCTCCATGCGCACCGAGCGCACGCCCGATACGAGATCAATGAGCCATCCGATCTCGCCGCAGGCTTCCGCATCGGGTTGGACGGCGGGCTGCGGCCATGCGGTCCGGATCAGGAGCGAATCGACCCCCTTTCCCCGCTCGGCCGTGCGGCCCCATAACTCCTCAGTAATGAACGGCATGAAAGGATGCAGAAGCTTGAGAATCTGATCGCGCACCCACGCGACGGTCGCCCGCGCTTCGGCGGCCGCAGCTTCATCACCGGCGCTGAAAACCGTTTTGACCAGCTCGAGGTACCAGTCGCAAAAACGGGACCAGACAAATTGATAGGCAAGATTCGCCGCATCGTTGAAGCGCAGTTCTTCGAGGGCCTGCGTGACTCCCCGCACCGCTGCGACAGTTTCGGCGACGATCCATTTGTTTAGGGTTGACGCGACACTTTCGGGAGCGAAGTCCTCGCGCGTTTTGCAGCCGTTCAATTCGCAGAAGCGCGCGGCATTCCACAACTTGGTTGAGAAATTGCGGTTGGATTCGACCCGTGAAGGTCCGATGCGCATATCCCGCCCCTGCCCGGCCGCCAGCGCCAGCGTAAAGCGGAGCGCATCCGCGCCGAATTCGTCGATGAGAACCAGCGGGTCTACGACGTTGCCCTTTGTCTTCGACATCTTCTGCCCCTTCTCATCGAGCACGCGGGTGTGGATGAAGACGGTGCGGAAGGGAACGTCGTGCCGGAAATGCAGGCCCATCATCATCATCCGCGCGACCCAGAAGAAGATGATGTCGAAGCTCGTGACCAGCACATTCGTCGGATAGTAGCGCGTCAGTTCCGGTGTCGCGTCGGGCCAGCCCAATGTTGAGAACGGCCACAGAGCCGAAGAGAACCACGTGTCGAGCACGTCGGGATCGCGCTCGAGTTCCGTCGCCGCTCCATTAATCCGTTGCGCTTCGGCGAGTGCTTCGGCTTCGGTCTCCGCGACATAGACGTTGCTGGATTTGTCGTACCATACGGGCAGCTGATGCCCCCACCAGAGCTGGCGCGAAATGCACCAGGGGCGGATCGCGCGCATCCAGTTGAAATAAACGTTGGACCATTGTTCGGGCACGAAGCGCGTTTGTTCCTGCTCGACGGCTTCAATCGCTTTCTCCGCCAGCGGCCTCACATCGAGATACCATTGCTCCGTGAGATAAGGCTCGAGCGCGATGGTCTTGGTCTTCTCGTCATGCGGCACCGCATGCACGATGGACTCGACCTGCTCAATCAGCTCGAGCGCCTCGAGGTCGGCGACGACGGCTTTACGTGCCTCGAAGCGATCGAGCCCCTGATAGGCAGCCGGGACCGCGTCGTTCAATCTTCCGTCCCGCAACAGGATGCTGATCAGCGGCAAGCCATGCCGCCGCCCGACTTCGAAATCGTTGAAATCATGCGCGGGCGTGATCTTGACCGCGCCCGTGCCTTTTTCGGGATCGGAATAGGAGTCCGCAATTATCGGGATCCGGCGGTTGGCGAGCGGCAGCAGCGCATTCTTGCCGATGACTCCACGGTAGCGCAGGTCGTCCGGATGCACGGCGATGGCTGCATCGGCCAGCATTGTTTCGGGGCGCGTCGTGGCGATCGTGATGAAGTGGCCGGGTTCGCCGTCGATAGGATATCTGATGTACCAAAGATTGCCCTTGACCTCGATGTTCTCGACTTCGAGGTCGGAAACCGCGGTTTGAAGGCGCGGATCCCAATTGACCAGGCGCTTGTCCTTGTAGATCAGCCCATCGCGATAGAGCTGAACGAAAACCTTCGCCACGGCACGTGACAGGCCTTCGTCCAGAGTGAATCGCTCCCGCGACCAGTCGCATGACGCGCCCAGCCTTCGCAGCTGTTGAACGATCGCGCCGCCCGACTCCTCCTTCCATTTCCAGACCTCGGCCAGAAACTTCTCGCGACCCAGAGCGGTGCGGCTCTGCTGCCGCTCCGCCAGATTTCGCTCCACGACCAGCTGGGTGGAAATACCGGCATGGTCCGTACCGGGCTGCCAGAGAACGTCCTTGCCGCGCATGCGCTCGAAGCGCGCGAGGATGTCCTGGAGTGTGTTGTTGAGCGCATGCCCGATATGGAGCCGCCCGGTGACGTTGGGCGGAGGAATCATGATGCAGAATGGTTCCGCGTCCGGTCTCGATCCGGCACGGAACGCTCCCGATTCCTCCCATTTGCAGTAAATGCGCCCTTCGACTTCGTTGGGCACAAAATGTTTATCGAGCATGGCGGCGTTTCTGTTTTCGGCAGCGACGGTGGAGCGTGTCAAACCGTCCCGGGATCAGGCAGTCAAGAGTGCCGGTTGCCAGGCCCTGCCGCAATCGGCTCGATCAACGGCGCCCGCGCAGCTTGATCGCACGCGCGAGTTCCGCGCGGACCGCATCTTCCAGCATGGCCGGGAAATGCTCGTCCATCCAATCGCTGATCGCCGGCTTCATGCGCTCTATGATCGTCTCGGCATTGTCGCCGAGCCATTGCCGCAGCACCGGGCCAAACGCCTCACCCACCGCCCGCTCGAAAACCGCTTCAAGTGGCAGGCCGCCCACAGGCGCGGGAGAACCTGAGACAGCCTCGCCCGTCCCCTGCGGCGCAAGTTGCGTAAGCGCATCGTCCAATGCCTTGCGCGATTTATCCGAGAAAATCCCGTCCCCGGGACGAGAGGCTCTGGATTCGTCGGCTGTCGCGGCGACACGCGCCGATTCGCGCCAGGCGCCTTCGATGCGATCGTCCGAATGGACTGATTCGGAAGGCAGCGGCGGCCAGGTGCCCGACGCCGGCTGAACCCCATGTTCGTCATGTGCTTCTTGCGTCAACTCAAGCACTCCTGGTTCCTGCGCCTCGTTTGCTCCGCTCGGCGGAGACGATTCCATCGCGTGCGGTTCGGGCGAATCTTCGGAGATGATCTTGCGAATGGAGGCCAGAATTTCCTCCATGGTCGGCTCATGCTGGGAACTGGAAGGATTGGACATATGTTCGCCCGCGCGCCGAAAATATCCGCTTGAGCTTAAGACACTCGCCGCGCGAAGGAAAGGCAAAGACGCTCTGCGCCGCCTTCCGTTTCCGCCTTGCAGGCGCGCTTAGAACACAAACCGCGCGGGCTGTCGAAATCCGTTCAGGACGGGCGCCGAAGCGTCGAAGGCAAAACGCCGCCCCGCGTGACCCTCCTCTTTCCGATAGAGGATTGCCTGGCCGGCGGCGTTTTGCTGTGAAATTGCGACCAGCCTGCCCCCATCAGCCAGCTGCCCCAGCAACCGTTGCGGTGGCACTTCGATCGCCCCGTTGACGATCACGACATCATAGGGCGCCGCCGACGGACACCCTTCCGCCAGCGATCCCTGTACGATGGCCGCGCCCGTCACTCCCAGTGCCCGCAGGGTGTCTGAAGCGATGCGCACGAAGTCGGCGTCTTCTTCGAGACCTGTGGTCCTATTCGCAATTCTGGCGAGCACCACCGTGGAGTAGCCCGTGGTGCATCCGACATCGAGCACCCTGTCCGAAGGCTGGATTTCAGCGAGCCGGAGCATGCCCGCGAACGTTCTGGGTTCGAGCAGCCAGCGGTGATGAACGAGCTCGATTGGTGCGTCGGCGTAAGCGACGCTGCGTTTCTCGGCCCGAACGAACGCTTCGCGGGGGACCGCTCCAAAGGCATCCAGCAGTCGGGGGTCCGTGATCCCATTCGCCAGAATCTGCGACGCGACCATATTGGAACGCTGGGCGGCGTAGTCGGGCATCAACGGCTCTGGGGAGAAACTCGCGGCGCTTATACGTGGCGGAACTTGCAGTGACAACGCCGCGCCCCCTGCCTGATCCTGGGCTGGTCCCCCGGTCAATTTAAACCGTGGGAGGATGCGGCTCGAGTCAGGCACCGCGCAGCGATTCGGAAGTGCAGGCGAACATTGCCTCACCTAACGATCTAATGTACCCCCAGCCGCGTTCGGCCACGTGGCGGAGTGGTGACGCAGCGGTCTGCAAAACCGTTTACCCCGGTTCAATTCCGGGCGTGGCCTCCATGAATTCATCCTGTGGATAGATGACAGGCACCTTTCCGGGTCTTAAGCGTTTGTTAACCTTAAGGGGCCAGCCTGTCATGGTCTTCCCTTGAAGACACCCCACCATTACCCAACGCCTTGGGGCCGGGCCAATACCCGGCCCCTCTTTCATTTGCGGCATCCGCTGGCGGCTGGTTTGATCTAGCAACGCCGGGCAGTATGCGCTAACACGCGCGTGTTCCCCGGTAGCTCAGTCGGTAGAGCAAGCGGCTGTTAACCGCTGGGTCGCTGGTTCGAGTCCGGCCCGGGGAGCCAACAAAACCAAATATTTGGATGACGAAGGGGACCAGAAGTCCCGGGGCGCACCGCGATTAGGCACGCGATATGTTCGACCCGATGGCCGTGCCAGAACCAACGGCGAAGCAGCAAAGCATCCTCCCGATGCCTATGTCGAACGAGTGGCGTGCTTCCCAGACTCCTCGAAAACGCAATCAGGACATTTGCCTGCCGCTCAACGCGCGAGACGCGACCGTGGCGCTAACGCGCCCGCAGGGGAATGCGGACAGATGATGCCAATCCCATCCGGCTGGTACAGCAACGGACGATAGTTTGTCGGAGCCAGTGGAAACGTCGCGGATATCTCCGGTCCGCTCCCGGCGCGATTCACCTTTGGGAGGCGGCGGAGGCAACCTGCTCTCCGTGAGGCCTGCTTGTAGGACGCCGCCCAGCAGCGCCAGTAATCGTCTTGGTGTTAGATTCCAGATGATTGAAAAGTGGTGCTTGTGAACTTAGTGCGTGAGCTTAGTGAGACAGAGGCAAAAAAGCTAAAAGCCGGGTCCGAGCACTACGCGGCCTATGTGGGGCCGCCTGGCCAATATGATTTCATGGGCGCAACCAAGTTCCGGCTGTTATGCGCTCTTGGCCTTCGCGACACTCATCTTCTGTTAGACTTCGGCTGCGGAAGCCTTCGGGCCGGACGCCTTATGATCCCCTATCTCCAGCCGGAGCGCTATTTCGGGATTGAGCCGAATGCATGGCTGGTCGAGGACGCGATTGCGAATCAGCTCGGGCAAGACATTCTGCGCATCAAGCGTCCGCGATTTTCGCACTCTGATGCTTTCACCGCCGCCGTGTTCACCGAAACATTCGATTTCATCGTGGCGCAAAGCATCTTCAGTCATGCCGGCCAAAATCTCGTCGCACGCGCCCTCGGGAGTTTTGCAGAGCAGCTTCGCCCGATGGCATCTGTGCCGTCACTTTCATAGAGGGAGGAAGGGGGGAAGTTAAGGAAGGGTGGGTATATCCAGGTTGCGTGGAATACCGGCTCGAGACGATTGAGAATTTGATCCAGGGCGCAGGGTTAGTGGGGATGCCAATTCCATGGTTTCACCCTCGCCAATCGTGGTTCTTGCTTGCACGGGAGTCCTCTTCACTTCCATCCGCAGATGAAGTGCACCTTCTGCATGGCGCGGTACTCAGGTCTCCGGATTTCCGGTCAAGTATCTCGGGGAAAACAGCGGCTATGAAAGAGAGAGACCGCGAGCACCGGCGAACACGACGGCACAAAGCCGCATAGTTCTGCATTCGAAGAGCTAACCGCTTCAAAAAACAGTCAAAAAACTTCAGCGCGATAGTTTCGCAATAAACGTCGGGTGGATTTGCCTCGAGGACCGCCAACGCTTCACGGTGGAGGGCATCCGGCTCAAACGCACACGATTCGCCCTCGGCGAGAATTTAGTCAGAAGTTGCCGGACCTCAGGGTCGGATGGATCAACGGCTTCAGCACCGAAGATACCGTTCACCGGCGTGTGCGCGTGCACCGCTCTTGCATCGAGGCGCGAAAGGCCATTTCGGCGTCCTCCAAGATTCTCGGGGTGGACACAGCCCGCTTGCCTCAGGATGGTCGAGATGGTGCTCTTGCGAGTTCGGAAAGCGGCTCAGCCAACACGTGCCCCTAATTCAATGAACTCTGTTGGCAGAGTCGGCGAAATTCGCGCCATCCGCAGCAGAAAAGCCAAACACATTGAGCGCCAATTTGCGGAATTTCCTGGTCGAAAGCGAGCTTTTGCCGGGTCGCGGGCGAATCACCTGCGCGCCCCTGTCAGGTGGCGTGTCCTGCGATGTCTGGCGAATCGAGGCGGACGGACGTGTCTTCTGCGTCAAGCGCGCGCTGCCAAGATTGCGAGTCGATTCAGTTTGGGAGGCGCCTGTCTCGCGAAATGCAACCGAATGGGCGTGGATCGAGTTCGCGGGCAGGCATTTCCCCAACGCGGTTCCGAAACTTCTTGCGCTCGATGCGGAGCGCGGAATGTTCGCCATGGAATTTCTTGACCCGGCGCGCTTTCCGGTCTGGAAGCAGCTTCTGCTCGACGGCGTCGTGGACTCAGCCGTGGCATCCTCGGTCGCAGACACCCTGGTGCATTTGCACCAGGCGAGCGCGGGATATGAGGACGTGACGGCGCGTTTCGATACGGGCCGCGTGTTTCATGCGCTGAGAATTGATCCTTATATACTCGAAGCGGCGCGACGAAATCCCGATGTATCCTCACCTCTGAACAAACTGGCCGAGCAAACGCTGGCGACGCGAATCGCTCTTGTCCACGGCGACGTCAGTCCCAAGAACATTCTTGTCGGTCCTGATGGTCCGGTGTTTCTCGATGCAGAGACCGCCTGGTACGGCGACCCCGCATTCGATTTGGCGTTCTGCCTCAACCACCTCTTGCTGAAGTGCCTGGCCAGGCCCAACTTTGTTTTGATGTATCTTGATTGCTTTGCGGCATATCGAACGACCTATCTGAATTCCGTAGCGTGGGAGCGGTCTGGGGATCTCGAACGGAGAGCCGCGCACCTTTTGCCAGCGCTGCTTCTCGCGCGGGTGGACGGAAAATCCCCGGTCGAATATCTGAGCGAGCGCGACAGACGGTTTGTGCGCGAAACGGCCTGCCCGCTGATTTTGAGCGGCCGGGACAGTCTGGACGAAATTGCGGGGGTCTGGCGTGCCGCCGTCACGCGGCACGCGGCTCCATAGAGTCCGCAAGCCGGCACAGCGCTAGGTCGTGGTCATGCAAATCACGCGGGAAATCGGGACCGGCGAAATAGCGAAGTTCCGCCTCGCGCGCCTCGCGCACCCCGTCGCGCTCCACGAGCAACGGGTCGGAATAGCCTGGATGGCACATGACGAGGCAGCCATCACTGGCGCCGGCAATCATACTTCGATACAGATCGCGGAACGGTCTCGTATCGCGAAAATTGCGGGCGCCACGAAAGCCCCGATTGGTCGCGACATCCCAGCGCCGCGCAAGTCTCGAAAGCGGCCGCGACAGACAGGAAAGATATGTCGATTCCAAGGGTGCAGGACGCTTCCACATGGCTGCACCGATGGGCTCGGACGCATCCCGCACATAAGCGCCGATCCTGGCTGCCACCCGCACAACGGCTTCGCGCAGCACCGGCAGAAGATGGACGTGCTGATGGCCATCGATGTAATCCGGAAGCCGGCCGAGTGCGTCGCTAAATTTTCCGACCTGCTCCTCGACCGCTGCAATCATCTTGGAAACGGGAGGCGGGTACAGAAAGGACTCCGCAGCAACAAAGGGCAACGAACGCTTCTGCGTCATCGTGAAGTGCAGCCCGATATCCGCGGAGCCAAGAAACGGCTTCAGCAGTGGCCCGTCCGCAGAGAACTCCGGATACACCACCATGCAGCTTGTGGCCGAAAGCCGGCCTAGTTCGAGCAGCTCCCGGATTCCACGGCTCACGCGGGGCGAGAGCCCATAATCATCAGCACAAAGAATGATATGATTCACGAGTACTCGCCCCTATCACGAAATTTTCGGTGCGGGCGTGACCGGCATCACCCCGACCGAACGCTTGGCGGCATAGTGCGTTATCAATCGAGTCACAAGGCGGGATTGGTGCAATGACGATGCGCCGGAAAAAAGCAAAAACCGCCAAACCCACCACGCAGCGTAGCGCAGATGCAAGGTGGTCTGGGGCCGCGCGACGAAATAGAGAGTAATGAGCTCGACGTGACGCACGGCGTGTTCACCTGGTCCCACCCGAAGAAAATCGCCGCTTTTCTCAAACGCTCGAAAAGAAGATCGTCAAGCAGGCAAAAGTCGAATTGCGGCGTCAGTTCGGCCGCGCGTGACGCGCCCGATTGCTTGAAGCCTCCGCAATCCGACACTAGGTTCGGGCGGCCAGAGCCGTCGCACGCACGATGCACATCGCACCGAACATCATCGCCGCAATCGGCAACACGCCGCTGATCCGTCTGAGGCACGCCTCGGAGCAGACCAGCTGCGAGATTCTCGGCAAGGCGGAATTCCTGAATCCCGGACAATCCGTGAAGGACCGCGCAGCGCTGTTCATCGTCAGAGATGCCATCGAGCGCGACCTGCTGCGGCCGGGCGGCGTCATCGTCGAGGGGACGGCAGGGAATACCGGGATCGGGCTCGCCGTGGTCGGCAATGCGCTTGGCTTTCGGACCGTCATTGTCATTCCCGATACCCAGAGCGAAGAAAAAAAGGACGCATTGCGGCTGATGGGATCGGAACTGATCGAGGTTCCTGCAGTCCCCTACAAGGACCCGAACAATTATGTGAAATTTTCCGGGCGCCTGGCCGAACGAATCACCAGGGAAAGCCCGCAAGGCGCGATCTGGGCCAATCAGTTCGACAATACGGCGAACCGGCGGGCGCATGTCGAAACCACTGGTCCCGAAATCTGGCGTCAGACGCAAGGCAAGGTCGATGGATTTGTGTGCGCGGTGGGTACGGGGGGAACGCTCGCTGGCGTGGCCATTGCGTTGAAAGCGCGAAATCCGGCCGTGCGGATCGCCGCCGCCGATCCGATGGGCTCGGCAATTTACAACTGGATCAAGACGGGCGTATTGACCTCCGAGGGCTCATCGATCACCGAAGGCATCGGGCAGGGACGCGTGACGGCCAATCTCGAAGGCGCGCCGATCGACGACGCTTTTCAAATCCCCGATTCGGAAGGTTTGCCGATTCTGTTCGATCTGGTGACGCAGGAAGGCCTCTGTCTCGGCGGATCGACCGGCATCAACATTGCCGGCGCCATCCGGCTGGCGCGCGACATGGGCCCTGGCCACACCATCGTCACCGTGCTCTGCGACTATGGCACGCGCTATCGCGCGAAACTCTACAATCCCGAATTTCTCAAAGAGCGAGATCTGCCCATTCCTCCTTGGCTTGCTCACCCAGGCGTCGCGTGCGACTTGCCTTTCGTGCGATGAAGCTTGCTTCTCCCCTTGTTTCGACAGAATGGCTCGCCGAACATCTGGCGGCGCCGGACATCCGCATCGCGGACGCCTCGTGGTATCTGCCGCAGGCCGGACGAGACGCGCGGGGCGAATACCTCGCGGCTCACATCCCGGGCGCGGTCTTCTTTGACATCGACGATCTTTCCGATGAAACAAGCGCCCTTCCGCACATGCTTGCGCCTGCACCAAAATTTGCCAGCCGTATGCGCAACCTCGGACTCGGCGACGGCAACCTCATCGTCGTTTATGACGGCATGGGCATCTATTCTGCTCCCAGGGCGTGGTGGATGCTGCGTGCGATGGGGCATGAGGAAACTGCAGTTCTCGACGGCGGCTTTCCGAAATGGAAACGCGAGGGGCGCCCGATCGAGGATCTCGTTCCCCAACCCTACCCGCGCCATTTTACGCCGCGGCCCAACAACGCGCTTGTCCGCGGCTTTTCCCAGATCATGAGCAATCTCGAATCCGGGCGCGAGCAGGTGATCGATCTGCGCAGCGCCGGCCGGTTTGCGGGCAAGGAGATCGAACCTCGTCCCGGTGTCCGGCCCGGCCACATCCCGGGAAGCGTGAACGTTCCGTACACAGAGCTTTCCGGCGCAGACGGTACGCTCAAATCGCGCCCCGAGCTTCTCGAAGCATTTCGCCGGCTTGGCGTTGAGACGATCCGGCCCAGCGTTACGAGCTGCGGATCCGGCATCACCGCGGCCATCGGCATGCTGGCCCTCGCTGCGACGGGCAAGGAAGACGTTTCGCTCTATGACGGCTCGTGGTCCGAATGGGGCGCTCGCGCCGAGGCGCCGGTGGTGACAGAATGACAGGCCCCAGGCGCCTGCCCGGCCGGATTCCGACGGTCGTCACCTTTCTCGAGCTGAAATCTCGCCCGTCGGCGATTCCACCGCCGCAACCGAAAGGCAAGATCGCTCTTCTTCGGGCCGTGAATCCACCCGTGCACTTCTATCGTTATCTATACGACGCGATCGGCCGGGACTATCACTGGGTGGATCGCAAAAAATTGAACGATACCCAATTGGCGGCGCTGCTGCGCGAAGAAGCCATCGAGCTTTACGTTCTTTACGTCGACGGGTGCCCGGCGGGCATGGCGGAACTGGATTTTCGCGACGCGGCCGTGGCCCAGCTCGCCTATTTCGGACTGATGCCCGAATATCTCGGCCGCCGGCTCGGATTCTTCTTCCTCTACCACACAGCGATGAACGCCTGGGCGAAGCCCATCTCGAAGCTGCTGGTCAACACCTGCACGCTCGATCACCAGCGCGCGCTGCCCCTCTATCAGAGACTCGGTTTCGCTCCCTACAGCCGCGAAGAACGCTACATCGAACTGCCCTGAACCCGCGCGAGGCAGTTCGAAGCCATTTCCTTCCGGGCCGCGAGCGGGCAAACTCGCTTTCACGAGACAACCAGGTCAGGAGCACGGGGCATGAGCCGGCAAGACGCGACTGCGATCCAGCACGAAGGACCGCAACTGTTCGGGCACCCTCGCGGCCTGACGTTTCTGTTCACGACGGAAATGTGGGAGCGCTTCTCGTATTACGGGATGCGCGCGATCCTCGTACTCTATCTGACAAATTTCCTTCTTCTGTCAGGCCAGGCCGAACACGTCGCCGGCTATCACACGCTCAAGAGCGTGTTCGAATGGATGACCGGCCGGTCGCTGGGCGTCCAGCCACTTTCGTCGCTGATCTACGGAACCTACACGGCCTTTGTCTATCTTACGCCATTCTTCGGCGGAATCCTCGCGGACCGCGTTCTGGGCCAGCGCCTCACCGTCATCTTCGGCGGCCTCATCATGGCCATCGCCGAGTTCACGCTGATGGTTCCCTCTCTTTTCTTTCTCGGCCTGTTGTTCCTCATCATCGGCAATGGCCTGTTCAAGCCAAACATCTCCACGCAGGTCGGCAATCTGTACAAGCCCGGCGACAGCCGCATCGACCGCGCCTATTCCATCTTTTACGTCGGCATCAATGTCGGCGCATTCTTTTCCCCGCTCATTTGTGGAACCCTTGGAGAGAATGTGGGCTATCAGTGGGGCTTCTTTGCCGCCGGCATGGGCATGTTGATCGGTGCATTCACCTATCTGTTGGCACTGCGAACCCTGCCACCTGACCGCCTTGCACGATTGAAGGCCAAAACCGAAGAGAAAAAAAGTCTCACTGCCCAGGACTGGAAGGCCGTCCTGGCTCTGATCCTGCTGTGCGTGCCGACGTCTCTCTTCTGGGCGGTCTACGAACAGCAGGGCAACACCATCAGTCTCTGGGCGCAAAACTTTACTGACCGCAGGCTCATCCCGGGCCTTATCAACATCGAAATTCCGGTGACATGGTTCCAGGCCTTCAATCCTTTCATGATCTTTGCGTTCACGCCGTTCGTGGTTGCCTTGTGGGCCCGCCAATCGAAGCAATCGAAGGAACCATCGACCGTCACAAAAATGGCGATGGGCGATTTCATGCTGGGGGCATCCTACCTGATCATGGCGGCCGCCGCGTATTTTGCGGGCCCAGGCGGCCACGCAAGCTGGCTGTGGCTGTTTTTCTTTTTTTCCATCATCACGCTCGGCGAGCTTTACCTGTCGCCAATCGGGCTTGCGCTCGTCGCCCGGGTTGCGCCGCCTTCAATCCTTTCCATGATGATGGGTCTCTGGTTTATCACGAGCTTCACCGGCAACCTGCTGCAGGGTTACATCGGCAGCTATTTCAGTGCGATGGACAAGACGCACTTCTTTCTTCTCTGCGCATGCATCGGCGGCGTAGCAGGAGCAGTCACATGGCTCTTCGATCGCCCGCTCCGATCGGTCCTTGAGTCCCGTCCGTCCGTTGACTCTGTGTTGACTGCCGAACCCCAGGCCGAGCCACATCTGGAACCGCACGCCGGCGAATGATGGTGCCGGCAAAACACGCGCTGTGGATCCACGGTGAAACGCGGGTCCGACGCGCGTGACGGACCGTAGAGTGACGAGACGATTCGCCAAGGACACGATTGCGACGCATGCCGGTCGCATGAGCCGCGAGCATTTCGGCGTCGTCAATACGCCGGTCTATCGCGCGTCGACGATCCTTTATCGCGATCTTGCGTCCGTCGAATCGGGAGATGCGCCTTATATCTATGGCCGCCTCGGGACGCCGACATCCAGAAGCCTCGAAGAGGCGGTCACCGCCCTTGAAGGCGGTGCGCGCACCGTCCTGTGCCCGTCTGGCACCAACGCGATCACGACCGCTATCCTCTCCGTCTGCAGCGCTGGCGATCATCTGCTTATGACCGACAATTGCTACGGACCGACACGCAGTTTTTGCGAGAAGAGCCTGACGAAGCTGGGCGTGGAGACGAGTTTTTACGACCCGTTGACCGGCGGCGACATCGAAGAATTGTTCCGCTCGAACACCAGGGCAGTGTTCTGCGAGAGCCCGGGGTCCCTGACCTTCGAAGTGCAGGACGTACCCGCAATCGCACGCGTGGCTCACGCGCGAGGCGCTTCCGTTCTCCTCGACAACACCTGGGCTACGCCCCTCTATTTCGACGCATTTGCGCACGGCGCCGACCTGTCGATCCAGGCCGTGACCAAATATGTCGGGGGCCACGCCGACGTGATGCTTGGCTATGTAACGGCCAATACGAAATATGCCGAACAATTGGCGGATACCCATTCGGGTCTTGGCCTGTGCGCGAGCGGAGACGATTGCTTCCTTGCCTTGCGCGGCCTGCGCACCATGCCCGTCCGCCTGAGGCGCCACGAGGAAACAGGACTTAAGCTCGCCCGATGGCTTGAGAGTCGTTCGGAAGTGACGCGCGTGCTGCATCCCGCGTTGGAACGTAATCCCGGCCATCCGATCTGGAAACGCGATTTCACGGGCGCGAGCGGGTTGTTCGGTGTGGAGCTCGCGCCTGTCACAAAGGCGGCGCTTGCGGCCTTATTCGACGGGCTTGAATGTTTCGGCATTGGGTATTCCTGGGGAGGATACGAAAGTCTCATTGTTCCGGCGCATTTTCATCGCTCGGTCCGGCCATTTCACGCGCAGGGACCGTTGTTGCGCATTCACGCCGGACTGGAAGACCCGAACGATCTCCTTGCCGATCTGGAAAATGGGTTCGAACGCATGCAAACACTGACGACGGCATAGAATTGGGCTCTGTCGTGCTCTCGTCCCTCCGCTATCGCGTGTATCAGGATTTTTTCATGGGGAGCCGGCTTGCCGAATATCGGAGCCTGCTCACCCACATCAAGCAGCTTGGTTATGATTTCCGCACGATGGCGGAATTTGTCGAAGTGACCGGTCGCGGTGGCGCATCAGGTCGACGGACGTGCCTCTTGCGGAACGATGTCGACAGCAACCCTGGGGGCGCCGCGCGCATGTTCGCCTGCGACCGCGAAGCGGGCGTGCGTGCGACCTATTATTTCCGCCTCGCAACCATCGATGCG
>DATMPH010000020.1:0-41120 GCA_035567755.1 Rhizomicrobium sp. | reverse complement strand
AACGTGTCGGGCGAATACGGGGGTGCTCACACTGGAGGTTTGATCGGTGAAAACTACGACGCGATCAATTTGTCCAACGCCCGGGGGATTGTTTCTGGGTTTGCCGATGCCGGTGGGCTCGTCGATCTCAACTATGGCACGATCACAAACTCGTACGCGTCCGGCGCGGTAACTGGTCAAAATGCTGGCGGTCTGGTCGGCGAGAATTTCAGCACGATCAGCACCTCCTTTGCTGTCGGCGCAGTGACAGGCCAAAACTCTTCAACTCTTGGTGGGCTCGTCGGTGTGAATGAAGGCAGCGGACAGGCAATCAGCAACTCTTATTCGACCGGGACAACGAACGGCGGCACGTCATCGAGCGTGGGGGGATTGGTGGGAGCCGACACGAGCGGCATTCTCGCCTCTTATTCGACGGGGACAGTAGCAGGTGGAGCGAACAGCGTCATTGGGGGATCGGTCGGGAATGTCGTCAAAGGCGCCAAGAATTCCGCCACCTATTGGGACACGACAACGAGCGGTACCGATACCGGTGTGGGCGAGGGGAGTTTATCGGGAATCGCGGGACTAACGACCGCGCAACTGCAATCCGGATTGCCCTCCGGATTCAACCCCACGATCTGGAGCGAGAGCGCAAACATCAATGATGGGTTGCCTTACCTCATCTCCAATCCGCCGCCGAAGTGAGGGGGGGCAATCCAAGTTCCGTTTGGGCTGGCACCTCTGAAAAACGTTGCAGATCAAAAGTTCAGAGGGGCTGGCCAGCGGAGTACGTCCAGAATCCAGTTCGCAGTTTCATCCTCTCCGGTGCGCCAGCTTTCCCGGGTTTTTGATGAGACAGACTCCCGTTGCTACAAATGCAGTCTGGGGCTCACATCAGCACAAACGTGTACGGTTCGGTTCAGCGGATCACCGTGAGGGCATGCCCGAGTCATTTTCCAATACCTAACGACCGCGCGGCATTACAGGCTGACCGGGTTCGATGTATCCGCCGCGCAGAGCACCGCTTCAACGGGAGGAAATGCGTGGCGGTGCCCGTTTTCGTGCCGGCACGCCTGTTACACGTTTCGCCGGGCCGTGCTATTCTTTCCACTCAATCCTTCCCCCCAGGGACACGGATTCCCATGTCTACAACGCGCAAGAACTGGATCATGCCCGAGGCCCGTTTGCGGAGCGGCTCACCCCTGGTTGTCGCCTTTTCGATTCTGGCCGCGGGCGCGCCCGCGCAGGCCGCGACCACAATCACCTTCGACGTGCCGGGCGCCACGTACACCGAGCCGGCGGCCATCAACGACAGCGGTACAATCACGGGAATGTTCACCGCGCCAGGCCGGCGCGGTTTCATGCGCACAACGGATGGAACGTTCACGACCTTCCGTGTGAAAGGCGAAAGCGCCACATACCCGACGGGCATCAACCGGCATGGCGTCATTACCGGCTATTATGTGGATCATCAAAGGGTTGGACACGGGTTCGTTCGCAGCAAGCACGGCAAGCTCACGCTCTTTGACGTGCCGGGAGCGCTGTACACGGAGCCGTTTGGTATCGATGATTCAGGCGCGGTCGCCGGGCAATATGTGGTCAGCGTCAACATTGTACACGGATTCATACGCGCACCCGACGGCAGCATCACGACTTTCAATGTGTCCGGTGCGGCGAGCACCTACGTCAGTTCCATGAACGGCAAGGGTGAAATCGGCGGATGGTACCAGATGACAGATGGTACCGCGGATGGATTTGTCCGTGCCGCGGACGGAGCCATCACCACATACAATGTCGATGGCCAGGGCGCGACGTATCCCGCGGGTATCAACGATGGCGGCGCGGCAACCGGATTCTACAACCACGGCAGCGACCAGAGCGGCTTCGTGCGGGGGCGCGACGGCAAGATCGTGACTTTCGATGTGCAGAGTGCGTGGGCAACGGAGGCGACTGCCGTCGACGACACGGGTACCATCGTCGGGAGTTACTATGTAAGTGGCGGTCACGAGGAGCACGCGTTTCTGCGGTCGAAGACCGGCAACATCGCCACTATCGATGTTGCGGGCGAGGAACTTACTTATCCCGTTGGTATCAACAATGCCGGCGTCGTGGCGGGCGAGTGCTACGACGGCAACGGGTTCCATGGTTTCATCCGCACGCCTTAACGTTCACGTGGAGCCGCGGAGACCCGAAAAGCGTTTCCGTCGACGCGAGACCTATTCACCGATTCGGTTGCTAGCGCCCGCTTATGGACAGCAGACAAGCGCCTGCAAATGCGGCGGAACGATTGAAATTGGCCGCGACACCGACTCCGCCGCGCTAGTTATGCGATTCTAACGCTTCGCGCCCAAATAATTGTCATGGCCCGCGCGTGAAGCTTGTCCTCCGGCCGCGCTTCGCGCGGACCGGGGGGCGGGCCACACCCAGATTGAATCTGCGGGTGAGTCAAAGTAGCAGGAGAACCTGACGCCGGTGCAACGCTGAACAGGTTTCGACTGGGTGGCCTCCCCCGGTTTAACCGGGGGACTAGCAGGGCCATGACAATCGTTTTTTGGGTACGAAGGGTTGGAATCGGACCACCAGGACAAGAACGATTCTGCTTCCCACAAATCGGCCCGAGGCTGGCGGTAGTGCCTGCCGTCGAGGGACCATCTGGAATGCGGCGGACATCGCCTCTAGCATGCAGAATCGGGAGCGTTTGACTGGAAGGCCTTCGGGATCGCGATGCGCGGCGAAAGTTTTGACTTCATTTCGAATTTTGGCACCTTGTGGCAGGTGATGCTTGGCGCCTGCCTGGCCACGGCCGGCGGCCTCGTCGCGAACCAGTTCGAATGGCGCATTCAACAGCAGCGTAAAGAGCGCAATGCGGCGCTTTTTTTCGGCGAGGTTCTGTCCACCGTCGCTGTCGTTCTGAAGCTTGCGCACCGAACCAAGCAGATCGGAGACCCCTTCGGTCCCGTGACGTTGCGCATGCTGCGCGCGGTGCGCCGCGAGATCGAGATCTACGAGCGCAATCGGGAGAGCCTGATCGATTTGCGCGATGCAGGTTTGCGCGCAAACATTCATCAGCTGACGCTGCGCCTTGCCATGCCGATCGACGGGCTGTTCGACACTTCGCAGGAAATCGCCTCTCTTGAAGGTCAGTTGAAATCCCGCACCCTGGACACGACGGATCGCGAAGAGATCGAGGCGCGGGTGGCGGAGCTGAAGGAGCGCCGCGACGGCGTCTACGAGTACATCCTGGAGAGATCCGCGGAGATCAACGGCGTGCTCTCCGATCTAGGCCCCCTCGCGCGGCATACATTCGACGTTGAAGCCTACGCCGTCCGCACCGGCTGACGTTTGCACCAGTCATCCTGATCATCGAAGCACGACGGACGGCGGTCGCTGCGCACCGTTGACCATCGCGCGGAAGCAGCGGTCCCGTAGCGTGCGCGGGTTGAGGAGCCCCAGGCGGGCAAAAAGAGGCAAATCGGTCGCCGGCGCAGACAATAGCACGCCACGCGCCATAAGGCGCAGCAATCGCATCCATGATCTGCTTTCCGACTGCAGTCGCTGGAGAACCGGTAGAAGGCGCTGCTCCACTTCGTCGAAGTCCGAGCCGAAGGGGAATGCCGGAAACACGCCCTCGGCGCGAAACCGCCCGAGCGCGGCTTCGAGGCGCTCGGGCGTGTTGTCGCGTTGCGTGGCCGGTATCTCGAAGCTGGCAGGGACCTTGCGCGCATCCTTCGCGCGCCGGAGCAGCTCCGGCTGGAAGCGCGAATCGGCGACAGACAGCATCGCCTGCACTACCTCTTCATCCGAACGCCCGCGCAAGTCGGCGATGCCGTATTCCGTGACCACGATGTCGCGCAAGTGGCGCGGAATTGTTTGGTGGCCATAGCTGAACAGGATGTTCGACGACACGCGTCCGTGGGCCTCGCGTGCCGATTTCAAGGTGAGTACCGAGCGCGCGCCTTCCAGCGCAAAAGCCTGGGCGACGAAATTGTATTGGCCGCCGACGCCGCTCACCACACGCCCGTCCTCGAGTCCGTCTGAGACGATGGCGCCCAGAAGAGTCGCCATCATGGCATTGTTGACAAAGCGGGCCTTGACCCGCGCTGCACGCTTCGCCTCCTCCCCGCCGTAAAGCTCGTTGGTGAAGGAAACGGACGTCATTTGCAGCTTCGCCAGCATGGCTGCGTCCATTTCGCGGAGCGCGTGATAGAAGGACTTCGGACCCAGGAAAAAGGCCGCGTGCAGAAGCGCGCCGTCGACCTCGCGCTTGAGGATGCCCGCGTTAAGCAGCTCGAGATAACCATCGACGAACATCTCGCTGACGCCGTATAGCCCGGTCGCAAACGGCTCGAATTCTCCCTCGCTGCCGGGCGCCAGCGTTTCGATCGCTTCGCGAAAGACGTCATTGCGCGAATGGCGAAGGATCAGCGCATGAAGCGCCGCATCGCCCTCCTGACCGATCCCGATCTGCAGCGTGCCGCCGTCGGGAACGAGCCGCGCCACATGCAGGCCGATTGCGTGTTCGGCAAGATCGACTGGTTCCCTGGGCGGCGCAAACAGCGGAAATTGTGGCCCGTCGAGAATGGCATCGAAGGTTTCCGCGGGCAGGTCGCCGGCTCCCGGCATGAAGGGAAGCTCATCATTCACCTGGGCCGCGAGAAAAAACCTTGCCCGGCCTTCCGCGCGCGCCTTGAGCAGATCGAGTGTCAGGTCGGTGTTGCAACTCAGGCTGTAACGCGGCTCGCGCTTTGCCACGAGCTGGGCGACCACGTTGACGCCGCGCGCGATCACGTCCGCCGCGGCATGCGTGTAGTTAGCGGAAATATAGGTTCGCTGCGCGAGGGTCACGTTCAGCCAGCGGCCGGCTGTGAAGAAGAACTGATTGACCTCGATATTCGGCGGCAACGTGCCGTCCCGCAACGCGCGCACATAGGCAAGTTCGGGCCAGCCCCCGAACAATCTCTCGATCACCGGCTCAAGAAACCTCCGCTCCAGCTCACTGCCATAGCGCGGCTTCTCCAGCGTGAGCGCGGTGAAGATGGTGAGCTTTATCGTCCGGTCCTGCGCCGCGCGGGCGTAGAGCGCGTTGGCGATGTGGTTCGCCTTGCCGAGCCCAAGCGGCAGGGCGAGCACGATGTTGGGTCCGACCGTCCGGATGATATCGGCGGCGAGGATTTCGGCGTTGGTGAAGCGAGCCGGTGCGCTCATGGTGCGCTCGCCCCCGTGCCCATGTCCCGCTGCCCTCTTCGTCGCCCAGTACCCGCAATCGATGATACCTGACTCGGGCCTCATGGTGAGCTTGCCCGCCTGCGCTTAAGCTTCGGCGGGTCGTATGCTTTGTCTTGTCCGCCGAAGCCTCGGCGTAGGCGGATCGAACCATGAGGGCCGGGGCACATAGGGAGTGCCCAGGGAGCAAAACGCGAATGTCGGCGGTCGAGGTTGGGGCGCGGCCGGTCGGCTCCGCCGGGGGAAACATCACGCTTGTGGTGGCCGCATCCTGCGCGGGCACCGTTTTCGAGTGGTACGACTTCTTCATCTTCGGATCGCTCGCAGCGGTCATTGGAGCCCATTTCTATTCCGGCGCCGCAGCGTCCCAAGGTTACATCTTCGCTCTTCTGACGTTCGCCGCCGGCTTCGCCGTGCGCCCGCTTGGGGCGCTCGTATTCGGCAGGTTCGGAGATCGGCAAGGGCGAAAACGTGCCTTTCTGGTCACGATCACGATGATGGGCCTCGCGACGGTCGGCGTGGGACTCCTTCCCGACTACAAGTCGATCGGAATCCTGGCGCCTTATCTGCTCGTATTCTTGCGCGTCATCCAGGGCTTTGCCATCGGCGGCGAATATGGCGGCGCGGCGATCTACGTGGCGGAGCACGCCGCAAAGCACAGGCGAGGCGCCGCGACGGGCTGGATCCAGGTCGCTGGAACATTGGGATTGTTTCTTGCGCTGGCGGTGATCCTGATCTGCCGTACCACTCTGGGCGAAGATGCATTCCGCCACTGGGCCTGGCGTATCCCATTTCTGCTTTCCGCGGGCCTGCTCGGCATTTCTCTGTGGATCAGGCTTCGCCTCGATGAATCACCCCTGTTCCGGCGCATGCAGGAAGAGGGCCGCACGTCGCAGGCGCCACTCGCCGAATCGTTTTTGCGCTGGAGCAATCTGAAGATCGTCCTGATCGCTCTTTTCGGTCTGCTCATGAGCCAGGGAGCCGTCTGGTACACGGCGCAATTCTATACGCAGTTCTTTCTGGAGGGCGTGGTCAAGGTCGCGCCGGCGCTGGTGAACGCGCTCATCATGGCCGCCACCGTCGGCAGTGCGGCACTGCACATGTTCTTTGCCAGGCTTTCCGACAAGGTCGGCCGCAAACCCGTGATGTTGTTCGGTCTGGCGCTCGCCGCCGTCAGCTTCGTTCCCGGCTTCCACCTCCTGGCACAGTCTGCAAACCCTGCCCTCACCAACGCGGTTGCGCGCGCACCGGTCATAGTCGTCGCCGACCCTTCGGATTGCTCGCTGCAATTCGACCTGGTCGGCAGGGCAAAGTTTGCGACGTCCTGCGACATCGCCAAAGGCGCACTTGCGAGTGCGGGTGTGCCCTATCGAAACGGGGCTGCGCCTTCGGGCGCGCGGGCATTTGTGCGGATCGGCAGCGACACGGTGACCAGTCCGGACGGGCGCGGATTGGATGCGCATGCGCTCGCAGCCATGAAAACCAAATTCGTTCAGGAACTGCAACTCGCGCTCCGTGCGGCGCACTATCCGGCTTCCGCAGACAGCCAGGCACTCGACATTCCGCGCACGCTGGGGCTGCTGCTGATCTTGATGACGGCCGCGGCCGCGCTCTACGGCCCGCAAGCCGCGGCGCTGGTCGAACTCTTTCCGACGCGCATCCGCTATTCCGCGCTCTCATTTCCCTATCATATCGGCGTGGGCTGGTTCGGCGGATTTCTGCCGGTGATCGCCTATGCGATCGTGGTTGCGACCGGAAACATCTATGCCGGTCTCTGGTATCCGACCGTCATCGCGGCGATCGGATTTTTCGTGACGCTTTTCTTCCTGCCCGAAACGCGCGAACGGGATATCGATGCGTAGGTAGGTCCCGCTCTTTGCCACTCACTTCGCTTCGAGCGGAATCCCCGGCTCGTTCTTGCTTGCGCGGATGACGAGTGCCGTCTTGACGCTTGCGACGTTCCTGGCCGCGGTCAGCGTCTCGGTGATGAACGACTGAAACGCAGAGAGATCACGCGCCACGCATTTCAGAATGAAATCGACCTCTCCCGACAGCATGAAACATTCACGCACGGCGGGCCAGCTGCGCACCTGTTCTTCGAACCGCTTGAGATCGGCTTCGGCCTGGCTCGAGAGCCCGACGAAGGCGAAGCCCGTGACCTCGTAGCCCAAAGACTTGCCATCGAGCTCGGCATGATATCCCTTGATATATCCGGCCTTCTCCAGCGCCCGCATCCGTCTCAGGCAGGGCGGTGCGGTGATCTTGGCGCGACGGGAAAGTTCGACATTGGTAATGCGGCCATGGCTCTGCAATTCCGAGAGGATGCGGATGTCTATGGAGTCGAGCTTGTGACGCTCCATGATGAAACCTTCGACAGGGGATGCGGCGGCATTTAATACTTGGCGCCCCACCCGCGCAATAATATTTCGGAATCGCACATTTTCGTGTCCACCGATTCGGCGCACGGCAAATTGGTGGAATTCCCGACCCGCCCAAGATGGCGATATCCCAAGGATTGAGCGGCATTTGCGGCCGTGCTTGACCTTTCCGCGCGCTGTTCCGATATCGGGGAGAGTCAGGCCGCGGCGTGCGCGGCGGGTTCACCCTCGCGGTTCACGCATTCGGGAGCGGCATGGCGGACGCGACAGAAGCCAAGGTTGTCATTCTGGGCAGCGGGCCGGCCGGCGCGACGGCTGCCATCTATGCGGCTCGCGCCATGCTCGAACCCGTGCTGATCTCGGGCTTGCAGCCGGGGGGGCAGCTGACCATCACGACCGACGTCGAAAACTATCCCGGCTTCGCGGAAGCGATCCAGGGGCCCTGGCTCATGGAGCAGATGCAGGCGCAGGCCGAGCATGTAGGCACCCGGGTTGTGCAGGACATGATTGCGAGTATTGACCTCGGGGGACACCCCTTCACGCTGACCGGCGATTCGGGCTCGCGCTATCGGGCGCAGACCATCATCATCGCCACGGGGGCGCAGGCCAAATGGCTGGGCCTCGCCTCGGAAGAAACTTACAAGGGATTCGGCGTGTCGGCCTGCGCGACCTGCGACGGCTTCTTTTTTCGCGGCAAGCGCGTCGCCGTCGTCGGCGGCGGCAACACGGCGGCGGAAGAGGCGCTCTTCCTCACCAATTTTGCCGAGCACGTCACGCTGATCCATCGCGGACCGGTGCTGCGCGCCGACAAGACCAACCAGATGCGCCTCGCGGCCAACGGAAAAATTGCCATCCGTTACGATACCGTCGTGGACGAAATTCTGGGCACGAACGAGCCGCGCGCGGTCAATGCCGTCCGGCTGCGCAGTCTCGAAGATGGAACGAAAGAGACGCTTCCGGCCGACGGACTTTTCGTCGCCATCGGTCATACGCCCGCCACCGAGCTGTTCCACGGCCAGCTCGACATGGATGGCGACGGTTATATCCGCACGGAACCCGACTCCACGCGCACGAGCGTGCCGGGCGTATTCGCGGCCGGCGACGTGAAGGACAAGATATTCCGTCAGGCGGTGACGGCGGCCGGTATGGGTTGCATGGCGGCGCTTGAGGCGGAGCGGTTTCTGGCGGCGCGCCACTAGCGCCGATCGGTTCGAGGACTGCGCATGGATTGGGACAAACTTCGCATCTTTCACGCCGTCGCATCGGCGGGAAGTTTCACCCATGCTGGCCAGATGCTCACCCTCAGCCAGTCGGCTGTGAGCCGCCAGGTCAGCGCGCTCGAGGAGGAGATCTCCACGCCGCTCTTTCAGCGGCACGCGCGCGGATTAACGCTCACCGACGAAGGCGAGCTTCTCTACGGCGCAGTTTCCGACGTGCTCGCGAGGCTAGGTCAGGCCGAGGAGGCGCTCAAAAACGTCCAGGCCGCGCCGCGCGGCTCGCTCAAAGTGACAACGAGCCACGGGCTGGGCACATTCTGGCTGCTGCCGCGCCTCCACGAATTCGTCGGCGAATTTCCCGAACTGCAGCTGCATCTGGTGTTCGAAGATCGCGAACTTGATCTCTCCCAGCGCGAAGCCGACATCGCTCTGAGGATGCGCGCGCCCGTGCAGGCGGATCTGATTCAGCGCAAGCTGTTCACCGTGCATTACCACATCTACGCCGCGCCCGCTTATCTCGCGCGTGCCGGAAAGCCGGACAGCTTCGAGGATCTCGCCGCGCACCAGCTCATCGTCTATGGCGAGACGGCGTCGCCGGAAATTCGCGAGGTGAACTGGCTCGCCAACCAGGTAATCCGTCTCGAGCCGGGCTCCCGTGGCCGCGCGCTGCGGATCAACAACATTTCCGGCATCCTCCAGGCGACAGAGACGGGGATGGGAATCGCGGCGCTGCCTGACTATGTGGCCGCCGAACGCAAAAGCCTCGTGCGGCTCCTGCCGGAGATCGAAGGTCCCACTTTCGACGTGCATCTCGTCTATTGCGACGCGCTTCGCCAATCCAAGCGCGTCGGCGCCTTCCGCGACTTCCTGGTGCGGCTGGCGAAGGAATGGAAGTACTGAGGCTCTCGTTCGCACGACTCTCCGACGCCGGTGCGTGATACTTAGAACTATCTCGGATTCGTAAATAGCGTGTCATCCCCGCTTTCGCGGGGATGACACGCTTTTGTGTGAAGCGAGCTCATCTTAGCGCCTATGCAAGTGCGCGGGCCATGAAAGTATTTTTGGTTCAGCTCATGAGCATCCAGATTCCGACAGCAATCGCGACCCCGCCCGTGGCGCTTGCGAGAACGCGTCCGCCCGGGACCACTTTTTCCAGCAGGACCAGAATCGCGATTGCTGCAATCCACAACACGTTCATCACGCCGCCGACGAAGAGGAGTGCCATCAGAGCCCAGCAGCAGCCGACGCAATAGGCGCCATGCAAGATTCCTAGCCGCAACGAACCCGTTGGGCTCGATTGGAACCCGCCGTGCTGCTGCACGAAGTGAAGGGGCGAGCGGCATTGGGCGAGGCATGCCCCCTTGAGCGGCGTCCACTGATAGAGACCGGCCAGAATCAGCACGCCGGCGCCCACGGAGCGGTTCGCACTTGCTAGCATGGGCGTGATCGCCGCGGTCCGCTCCAGAACATATTGCGCGGCAGTGGCAGCGAGAGCAAAGCCCGTCCACACTGCGAGGTAACCAGCCGCAAACCATCCCGCCGACGCAAATTGCATGCCGAGCGTGACCGCCTGGCGCGCAACCTGGGAATAGATGAGGATCATCGGTGCGGCCGATGGCGTCATCATGCCCACCATCATCACCGCCCACATCGCGAATACGAAGAGCGCATGGGGAAGCGTCCATGCCGCAAATTGCGGGGACAGCATACCAGGCATGTTCATACCCGGCATGTCCATGGACGGCGCGCCGGATGCCGCGCGCATGTCGTGGGCGAGCCACAGCACATACCACCACGCGAGCGCCGCAACCGTCGCCAGCGCGAACGAAACAATGAGGTTATCGCGCTTGAGAGCTGCCTCGAACCGGCTGCCTTGCATCAGCGCACGATGCCATCCTGGCAGAGATGCAACTGGGCGAACTGCCCATAGGTATCGTTGAACTCGAGCGCGATCGGACCGGTAGTTTTCGACCAGCCGCGGCCCATCTCCGCTTGCGTATACTCGAAGCCGTTGGGCAGATCGATGCGAGCGCGCAGCTCCTTCCCGGTCACGGGATTGACGATCGGCTCGCCCCGCTGCTCGACGTGGCCGGGAACGCGAAGCCGGGCGCGCCGCTCATCGACGTCAACCTCGAATTCGATGTCGCTGAACAGCGGTTCGTGCAGCTTGACGAAAGTCGCGGCAAACACGTTGAAGATCGTCGCGCCGGGAGCCGTGTCCTGTCCGCTCATGATGCGCAGCAGCGCATCGCGTTGACCCGGATCGGCTCGCCGGTCGACGATGGGAAACGCTTCTCCGCCGCCCTGGTGAATGGCTCCTGGCCAGCGAAACACGCCGGCAATCCTCAACCCGTCTAGCGGCTTGTCGCCATGATGTCCGGAATCGATCTGAATCCCCACCACGGCCTCACAATTTCCATGTGTCGGCAGGGCATTGAACTGGCACGGACAGCCATAGGCGCAATTGCAGTTGGTGAACTCCCTGCCGTGCAGGGTCCATTTCAGGCCCATCGTTTCCTCCCCGACAAATTTGTTGCGAGCAACTGCGCATACCGGTTTGCAATCATAGCACGCGCATCCATCCTGCGCGACCAATTTAGCGGGAGGACTGCTCTGAAATCGCCCGGAACGGGCCATTTTATCCGGCAAAATTCGCCCCAACGCCTCAATCCTATTGAAACGATTGTGCGGCATACTGGGTGCGTTGGGCCGTGATCCATTCCCCCATGGCAGCGGCAAGGCGAAAATTTCGCTTCGTCGTTTCCCGCTTTGAATTGAGGCGGGAGACACCCAAGCAACATAAGCCGGGGCGTTCATTCGCCCCGGCTCTTTTTTTATCTCCGCTACGGGGCTGGGCGCTCTCAGGCCGCCGCCTTGTGCGACGCCACGACCTGGTCGGCGAGCTTGCCCGTAAGTTCGGCCAGGTGGTCGAATTCCATCTCAAACGTACCCACACCCTGTGTCAGCGAGCGAAGATCGATGATGAGACTGTGCAGCTCGGCCAGGGGCATCTGTGCGTCCACCGTGTCCCAGCCCTTCCAGCCCGGCCGCGCGTCGTAACCCATCAGCTGTCCGCGCCGCCCACTCACCACCTGATTGGCCTTCGACGTGGCGTCGTTTGGAACATGAATCTTCACCCGCATGATCGGTTCGAGCAGAACAGGTGCGCAATTCGGCATGCCTTCCGTCATTGCGATGCGCCCCGCCGTCTGAAAGGCGGCGTCCGAAGAATCGACGGTGTGATAGGAACCGTCGACCAGCGCGACACCAACATCGACCACAGGAAAACCAAGCGGACCTTGCTTCAGAAAATCGACGACGCCTTTTTCGACCGAAGGGATGAATTGTCTGGGGACCACGCCACCCTTGATCAGATCCTCGAACACGAACCCCGTGCCGCGCGGCAGCGGCTTGATCTCGATATGCACGTCGCCGAACTGGCCGTGCCCGCCCGACTGCCGCTTGTGCCGGCCATGCTGCCGTCCGGGTTTTCGGATCGTTTCCTTGTAGGGAATCTTCGGCTGATGCGTCGTGATCTTGAGCCCAAATTTGCTCGCGAGCTTCTCGGCGGCGACTTTCAGATGAATCTCGCCCTGGCCGGCCAGCGACATTTCCTGCAACTCCGCATTCTGCCGGAAATGCAGCGACGGGTCTTCCTCCTGAATCTTGTGGATCGCGGCGGTGAGTTTGACCTCGTCCTTGCGATCGGTCGTTTCGATTGCGAGCGCGTAAACCGGTTCGAGCGCTTCGATGGCCGCATTCGCGGCAAGCGTTTTTGCGACTGAGAGAGTATCGCCGGTCACCATGCCTTCGAGACGCGCGACGGCGACGGTTTCTCCGGCCTTTGCCTCGGTGAGCTTCGTCTGCGCGTCGCCCTTCAGGGCGAAGATGCCCGCGACCCGCGCGTCGCGGCCGTCGCGTGCGTGCAACACGGCGCCATCCTTGAGCGGACCGGCGAAAACGCGCACGAGGCTCAGCTTTCCGTGGGCGCCATTGTAGGTCTTCAATATTTGCGCCACCGCTTCGCCATCTGTCTTGACGCCGAGGCGCGCGGCGGTGGCAGTCAGCTCCGGCACTTCGTGCCTCAAGGCCTTGAGGAGCCGGCGGATGCCGTTGTCCTTCTCTGCGGAGCCGATCAGCGCCGGAACCACGAGACCTTCCGCCAGCTCCTTCGAAAGGTCGCCAAAGACTTCGTCGCGCGGCGGCTCAACATCGGACAGCAGCTCTTCCATCAGATGCTCGTCGTAGTCGGCAAGCTTTTCGAGCATCGAGAACCGTGCCTGCTTCTCCTCTTCCTTCACGTCGCCCGTCAGATCGACGATTTTCGATTCATCGTGCTCGCGATAGACGAAAGCGCGTTCGAGCGCGAGATCGACGAACCCTGTCACGATCCCGTCTTCCCAGATCGGTATCTGCCGAAGCAGCAGCGGCTTGTCGCTCGCCTCCTGCAGTCCGGCCAGCAGATCGCGCAATGCACCCTGCGCCTTGTCGATTTTGTTGATGAAGAGGAAATGGGGGATGGAAAGATCGGCGAGGCGCTTGAGGAACGGCTTCAGCATCTGCACCTTTGCCGGATCGGGCTCGCAGACCACGACGGCGGCATCGACGCCCGGCAACACATTGAGCGTATCCTGAAGGAATTCGATCGAACCTGGGCAATCGAGAAAGGTGAAACTCTCGTCGAGGTATTTTGTCGTCGCGCAATTCACCTCGACGCTCATCTGCCGCGCCCGGGCTTCGGGCGACGAGTCGCCAACGGTGTTGCGCTGCGGTACTGAGCCCTTGCGCTGGATCGCGCCGGTGATGGCGAGAATGCTTTCCAGCAGCGTCGTCTTGCCGCTGCCGAACGGTCCCACCAGGGCCACTGCGCGTGGCCCACTTCCCCCATTTTTTCTGGACATGTTCGCCTCCTTGCCCCGGTTGGGGATCGGGGCGCGCACGGGCGGACGTCTTCGCTCAAGACGACGCCGCGTCACCACCCCAAGCGAATGCTCGCGCCTTGGAACGGCGCTGGCAAGAGGGTGGTTTGGCCAGCCGTTCCGCTTTCTGCGGAACGGTACGCGAACTGCGTTTGCGCTCTATCAGTGCAGGCCGGCGCAGAAGCGCTGGATGCGGCGGCACGCTTCTTCGAGAGATGAATTCGATGCCGCGTAGGAGACGCGGAAGAACGGCGAGAGCCCGAAGGCTGCGCCATGCACGGCCGCCACTCCTTCCGTTTCGAGTAGCTCCCTGACGAAATCTTCGTCGGTCGCAATCCGCGCGCCGGCCGGCGTGCATCTGCCGATCAGCTTTCGAATCGATGCGTAGACGTAGAAAGCCCCTTCCGGCCTCGTGCATTCGATTCCGTACGCCTGGTTGAGCATCGAAACGACGAGATCGCGCCGCTCCTGAAAGGCGCGGCGGAATTCGTCCAGGAAATCCTGCGGACCGTTCAAGGCTTCGACGCTGGCCCATTGGGAGATCGAAGCGGGGTTCGAAACGGTCTGCGACTGGAGCTTGGCCATGGCCTTGATCAGCGGCTCCGGACCACCGCAATAGCCAATTCGCCAGCCGGTCATGGCGTAGGCCTTCGAGACGCCGTTCATCGTCAGCGTACGCTCGTAGAGGCGCGGCTCTGCTGAAGCGACGGTTTCGAAGCGGAAACCGTCGTAGACGAGATGCTCATACATGTCGTCGGCGAGGATCCAGACATGGGGATGGCGCAGCAAAACGTCGGTGAGCGCGCGCAGTTGCGCGCGCGTGTAGCAGGCGCCGGAAGGATTGCCGGGCTGATTGAAGATCAGCCATTTGGTTTTCGGCGTGATCGCCCGCTCGAGATCTTCGGGCTTCAGGCGAAAGCCGTTCTCGATGCTGGTTTCGACGATGACCGGCCTGGCATCTGCAAACAGCGCGATATCAGGATAACTGACCCAATAGGGGGCGGACATGATCACTTCGTCGCCCGGGTTAAGCGTCGCCAGCAGGGCGTGGAAGATCACGCTCTTTCCACCCGGCGCCGCGAAGCACTGCGCGGGCGCATAGTCGAGGCCGTTCTCGCGCTTGAACTTCGCGGAGATCGCCTTGCGCAGCTCGGGAATTCCCTCGACGGCCGTGTATTTCGTTTCGCCGCGCCGGATCGCGGCGATCGCCGCCTCCTTGATATTGTCGGGCGTGTCGAAGTCAGGCTCACCGGCGCCGAGCGCGATCACGTCGCGTCCCTGGGCCTTGAGATCGCGCGCCTTCTGGTTCGCGGCAATCGTCTGAGCTGGTTGAATTCGGCCGATCGACCGGGCCAGAAAGCCCTCGGGCAGGGCGCGCGAGCTCACGAATCCGAATCCTCCGTTTGCGGGCGCGACATATCCGCTGCCCGGATGCCGGAGGCAAGAGGCACAATCGCCCGCTCACCGATTTCAGGCGATTCGACCAGAATGTCCTGAGAACGGTGCCTCCACCGCGTCGATCGTCGAGACAAAGGGAGCGAGCTCACGCCAATTTGAAGCGCTTTTTGTGATCGCCAATGGCGGTGGAATTGCAAAAAAACCACGGCACACAAAGCGCTTCGAGGCATGCTCGCGCTCAACCGGCTAGACAACCTCCGCAATTCGTGATGTGGCCGGCATGGACGAACACTGAGGCGAGTGAGACAATTCCAGCGGCATCCGGAGGAGGGGCCGCCATGAATTTTCGCACATTGAGCGTGATTGCGCTTTCCGCGATCGCCGTTTCCGCCGTGCCTCGCGCGCAGGCCGCCGTTACGGTCCTGGGCAACGGCGTGGCACACAGCTGTTTCGAGTTCGCCGAGTTCGCCGGCAATCCGACCGACGGCGTTGCCACCTGCACGTTCGCGCTCGAACAGACGACACTCTCCGTCAAGGATCGGGCCGCAACCTACATCAATCGTGGCATTCTCCTGGCGCGCAACGACCAGACGCAGAGTGCTCTCGCCGACTACAATAGAGGACTCGCGATGGATGCCGATCTCGGCGAAGGCTATGTTGATCGCGGCGCCATCATGATCGTGCTGCGGCGCTACGACGATGCGGTCGCCGATTTCGACAAGGGAATATCGCTGGGGGCCAATCGCCTGCAGATCGCCTATTACGACCGGGCGATCGCCGATGAAGCGCTCGGCAACATCCGCGCGGCCTATGAAGATTACAAGAAGGCTGCGGAAATTCAGCCGGACTTTGCGCTCGCAACCCAGCAGCTCGCCCGTTTCCGTGTGGTGCGCAGAGCCGCCGACGGCTCTTGAACGCACGGACCACGCGCGCGACAGATTGATACAATTCAACTGTTGCACGCCGTCTGCCGGTGGCTATGTGTTTGTCTCTCGTAGCGGCGAGAGGCACGATGGGTCCGTCCCGAACAATTGAAGCCGTAGTGCAGCGGGCCGCCGCGCACGCTTTGGTGTTTTCGCCCGACGCGAATTCGTGCCTTCGATGCCGATCACCGCACACCAGCCGATCCTCCTTCGTGCTGTCGCAGTCGCACCTTAGTCGGCGCTCCAAACAGGGTGTGGCCGCGCAGGCGGCCGGGCCGTTTCCTGGACCCCGAACCGGGACACGCGTCCGGCCGCCGATCCTTCGAACCAGCCGTCCGCAGCCTTGGGCCGGCAAACATTGACGAATTGACACGCTATTTGCGGACCCATCGCCGTGGGGAATACCGGGCTTTCGGCATGGCTTGGCTTGTTTGCGGGCCTGCAAAAGCTAAGTAGACTGGCTGCACGGCCGGGGGCCGCATCCAAAGAGCGGGATTTGCACCCATGGACTCATCCTTTCGGTTCCTGGCCGTGGCGGCCGGCGCCCTCATCGCGGCGGGGTGCTCAACTCCGGTTCCCCAGGCGCTCAAGCCCAAGGACGTGCCGCCGAGCTTCATAGGACCCTTGGCGCCGGACGCTTCCGTGTGGCCAAATCCCGGCTGGTGGAAAGCGTTCGGCAGTGACGAGATGAGCGGGCTGATCGTCAGGGCGCAAACGGACAATCTCGACATTGCCGTCGCCATGGCGAATGTCCTGCAAGCCGAAGCCAACCGGGACATCGCGTTGGCAGCCCTGTTTCCTGACATCACGGCCAACGCAAGCGCGCAGCGGACCCGCACGCCGGGAAGCAGCCAGCTCATTCCGAATGGGAAGGGTGGCTTCACGACGGTTACATCGCCCCCCTTCACCGGAAATTCGTTTGGCCTTGGGCTAAGCGCCAGCTACGAGGCCGACATCTGGGGCCTGGCGCAGGACAATCTGCGCGTGGCGGATGAGGCACTCAAATCGTCGCGGTTCGCCCGAGAGGAGGTGGCGCTGACCACGACGGCGACCGTCGCCACCACCTTCCTCGACGTTCTCGCGCTCCGGGAAGAGATCGCGACGATTCAGCAGAACATCGATGCCGCCAAGCGCATTCTCACGATCACCGAAGCGAAGGTGACCAACGGCATCTCCTCGCAACTCGATCTGTCGCAGCAACAGGCGACGGTTGCAGGCCAGGAAGCCGCGCTGCCGCCCCTGCGCGAGCAGGAGCGCGAAGCAGTGTTCGCGCTCGCCATCCTGCTTGGAGAGCCGCCCGAAGGATTCAATGTCACTGCCAAGAATCTCGACGCGGTCAAGGTGCCAGCGGTGACCCCCGGCATTCCTTCGACATTGCTGCAACGCAGGCCCGACGTCGCCCAGGCGGAAGCCAATCTCGCCAGCGCCCACGCCAATGTCGACGCGGCGCGGGCGGCCTTCTTTCCGCAGATCAATCTCACCACCGCAGGCGGTTTCGCCAGCACCATGATCAGCACGCTGTTCCGCTATCCTGGGAGCCTGCAATGGAGTCTCGGTGCTACCGCCCTGCAGCAGGTCTTCGACGGCGGAAGGCTGATCGGGGAAAGCGAACTCGCCAAGGCCGAGCAGCAGGGACTGATCTCGACCTACCGCAAGACGGTCATTTCGGCATTCTCGGACGTCGATACCTCGCTCGGGCAGGTGGCCAATTTTGGAGAGGAAGAGGAGGCGCTGCAACGCGAGGTGACGGCGTCTGCCAACGCTTTCCGCATTTCCGAACTTCAATATCGCGAAGGCATCGCCGATCTGTTGTCGGTATTACAGGCGCAGCAGACGCTGTTTACGGCCGAGAACTTGCTGATTCAGGTCAAGCTCGCGCGCGTCCAGGCCGATGTAAATCTCTACCGGGCCCTGGGCGGCGGGTGGGCCGAAAATCCGGAAGAGGCGACGCAGCCGATTTCCGTCGCGCAACCGGCATCAACTGCGCCAACGACTCCTGCGCCGCCGCCAGCCACCAAGGGGTAGCACCCGTTTCCCCCTCACCTGCGCCGAAGCGGTAGAGAGGTTTCGTGCTTAAGCCCTCTCCCACAAGTGGAGAGGGAATCCACGAGCTGATTTTCCGCCGATAATGCCAGACTCCGATTCCCCTCTCCCCCTGTGGGAGAGGGATGCAGATACGGGCAGCGAATTCTGTTCAGGTGCGGGCGAGGGGCGGTTCAGGACCGCAGCGCCCGCGGCGCAAAATTGCGGTATGTAAAATCTCCGGCTGGCGAAGATGACTCGGCCGCGGCGGCTTCAACGACCACCGCGTGATCCGGCGAAAGCGCGCAGGCGGGATCGGTGCGCGCCGCGTCTCCGATCAACGCGAAAGCCTGGCAGCGGCAGCCCCCCCAATCGATTTCGGCACGCGCGCAGGAGCGACAGGGTTCCGGCATCCAATCGGTGCCGCGAAAACGATTGAACGCGTCAGACGAGTCCCAGATTTCTGCGAGCGGTCGGTCGCGGACATTTTCGAACGCAAGGCCCGTGATCGATTCCGCCGCATGGCACGGCAGCACCTTGCCCGACGGCGTCACGTTGAGAAAACGGCGTCCCCAACCGCCCATGCACGCTTTGGGGCGCTTCGCATAATAATCCGGCACGACATAATCGATGACCATCACCCCTTCGAGACGCGCCCGCGCAGCCTCAACCGTGGCGGTCGCACGTTCCAGCTGTTCGCGTGTCGGCATGAACGCGGCGCGGTTCTTGAGCGCCCAGCCGTAATATTGAACATGCGCAATTTCGCTGCGCTCGGCGCCTATCTTGAGCGCCAGATCGATCATCAAATCGAGACGGTCGAGATTCTGCCGGTGAACGACGAAATTTGCCGTCAAAGGAAGACCGGCAGCGCGGATCTGAGCCGCAGTTTCGAGTTTCTTCGCGTGACCGGCAAAGCCGGCAATCCGGTTTGCGTTATCAGCTTGCGAGTCCTGGAAGCTCAGCTGCACATGCTGGAGACCCGCGCGCACGAGCCGCGCAATGCGGGCTTCGTCGAGCAGCACGCCCGAGGTGATCAGATTGGTGTAGAGGCCTGCCTGGTTCGCGCCTTCGACAAGCGCATCGAGATCGCGTCGCGCGGTCGGCTCGCCGCCGGAAAAATGCACCTGCATGCAGCCGAGATCCGCGGATTCTCGAAGAACGCGCAGCCACTCTTCCGTTTCGAGCTCAGCGCTCGCGCGTTCGAGATCGAGCGGATTGGAGCAGTAAGCACATTGCAATGGACAGCGATGGGTGAGTTCCGCGAGCAGGGCCATGGGTGGTGACGGAGCGTTCACAGCGTCATCACGCCCTTGTCGAGGAACTCCTGAACGAGCTTCAGCACGTCGGCCGCGACCGCATCGCGGGGGGCGCCTTCATAGGCGCGGCAGAGATCGTCGACGATTGTCTCAATCTTCGCTTCGCCATTGCAGCGGGAGACGATCGCGTGCGCCGTTTCGTCGAGCACAAACGCGCGTTCCGGCGCCTGGACGGTCCAGATGTCGCGCATCTTGTCGAATTGCAGCCGCCGATGGGGTGCAAGCCGCGGGCGTGAGAACGGTTCTGCGAACGAGCGTGTATTCATCGGGGGCGAAATGCGCCCGGCGGGACAAGACCGGGAGAGACGTAGGCGTGGTGAAGCGCGTCCAGCTGAGCCCAGAGCACGTCGGTCTTGAAGCGCAATGCCGCCAGGCCCAGTTCCTGCTGTTCGCGCGTCATGGCATGGCTCAGCACGTAGTCGAGCCCGAACGCCACGTCATTCGGCGCCTCGACAAGACGTGTGCGGAAATAGGCGAGCGTCGCCTCGTTGGCGAAGGGGTAGTGTTCGAGAAGCGCATCGATGCGCGTTTTGTGCAGATCGGGAGCGAACAATTCGGTCAACGACGAAGCAATCGCTTCCAGCAGACTCTTCTCCCGCACGAAACGCACATAGGCGTCACAGGCGAAGCGCGTCGCCGGGAGCACCCCTTCGCAGCTGGCGACATAGCTGCGGTCGAGCCCCACCCCTTCGGCAAGAACAAGCCAACGCTCGATGCCGCCGTCGCCCGGCCCGGTTCCGTCGTGATCGATGATGCGGCCGATCCACTGACGCCGAAGATCGATATCGTCCGCGCGCGCGATCAGGCTGGCGTCCTTCAATGGAATCGATTTCTGATAATAGAACCGGTTGAGCACCCAGGCCTGCAGCTGGCACTGGGTGAGACGCCCCTCATGCATCAGAACGTGAAACGGATGCTTGTCGTGATAGCGCTCCGCTCCGATCCTGCGCAGCGCGGCTTCGAATTCGACGCGATCGAGCGCCCTGCTCATAGCGCGATCTCCATGCCGTCATAAGCGATTTCCCAGCCGCGTGCTTCGGCTTCGCCGCGTTCGGACGAATCTGCGATCAGCAGGGGATTCGTGTTGTTGATGTGGATGAACAGCTTCCGTCGCACATCCAAAGTCTCGAACGCCGCCATGCTTCCTTCTGGTCCCGAACAACTCATATGACCCATGCGCAATCCCGTCTTCGCGCCGACACCCAGTGCGATCATCTCGTCGTCGCGCCACAGCGTGCCGTCGAAGAAGACAAGCGCGGTATCGTCGAGGCGCCGGGCCAGTTCGTTCGTCATCGCGGCGCAGCCCGGAATGTAGAACAACCTATCGGCGGAGTCGCCCGAGCGGATCTCCAGGCCGATGGTGTCGCCGATGCGCGTGCCCCAGGACGGCGCAGCTTCGTCCTCGCGCCAGAGCGGCGCTTTTCCCGGTACCGTGAATGCCACAACCCGCAGATCGAGCGGCGCGCCGGAGGCGTCGCACAGTCCCTGCGGATCGTCGAGCGGCAGGCCACGACGCGTGACACAGGCGGGGTTAAGAACATTGAAGATGCTGTTCTCGGCGAGCACGTCGAGCACGCGACGATGTGCGTAAAGCGCGAAGGGCTGGTTCTCGCGCAGACTCAGCAGCCCCGCGACATGGTCCACATCGGCGTTCGTCAGAACGACCGCGGCGATCGGACTCGAACGTTTCGCATCCTCCGCCTGCGGATGCAGCTGACTGCGTGCGTTGATCTGCTCACGCAGATCCGGAGAAGCATTGAGCAGCACCCATCGCCGGCCGTCGGCACTCAGTGCGAGCGACGACTGCGTGCGGAGCGGCAGCTTCGGATCGCCCACCCGCGCCCGTCGCGAGGTTTCGTCATTGCCGTTCCACTGCGGAAACCCCCCGCCCGCGGCGGAACCGAGCACAAGAACATGAAGCGTCATCGGAGACACGCAAAACGGCCGGGACGCCGCGATTGCTCACGGCGTCCCGGACATTCCAGGCGATTCAACGGTTCAGAGCTCGGCGCAGGCGTAGCAGTTGATTTCCATGCCGACGCAGATCTCGACGACCTTTGGTGTCGTCCACTTCATGGTGCTCTCCTGGCGACTAACGATGCGTAACCCTATCACGGTTTCGCCGGGTCGAAAACCCTCTTCGAACCGACGCTGGGCCATCTGGATACCGTACGCCGCATTCGCAAAAATATCTTCACCACTCCCCTTGTTGAGAGGTTGAAATCGCGACGGCGCGGAACGGGGCGACCCGATTTCGGGTGGAGGCCGCAGCCCACCCATGGAGGGGCCGAGACCCACAGCCGAAAAACGCGAAGAACGTTTTCGACCTCTCCGCAAGATGGGTTATGCACTTGACAAAGTGGCTTCGCGCCATTCTGACGTGGGAGGATCGGCCATGGGGCAGGTCCAGGGAGTGCGCGATGAAACGGCAAGCTGACAATCACTTAATGGCACCCGAGATCACAAAGCGAGAGCGTGACGTTCTGCATCACATGCTTACGACCCCGCACAAGCCGCACAAACCGCTTGGGAAAACTACGCAGGCGAAGCGGCGCAAGAAAGAAAAACACACAAAATGACCCGGAATCTTCGCAGTCTCGAAAACTGTAGAAACCAATCCGAATTATTTAAAGCGTTGGAGATACTCATTGGGGAGCGTTCAATACCTCTCGGTATAAATAGAGAGGCGAGCCGTCGGGCATGTGTGACTGTGCAAGCTGCGCTGGATCAATCTCGTATGCGCCCGCAAGAAGCGGATCCTGATCGAGGTTGGAATCTTCTGGAAACGCCCAATTCCTGCCATCTGGCGTCACCACAAGAAGGCCGAACAAAATTGAAGGGAGCACCCTATCCTTCATGACGCGGAAACTCACAATCGCAATCTTCGGATTTTCGCGCATGACGCTTATTCCTTGGGCTTTCGCAATTCCAAGGGTAGCGGGGTAGAGGGGGCGAGATCACTCGCCCCATCTCTTTCGGCTGTGGATAAACCTGCGGGCGTGCTGGTTCACTGTTCTCGATTTGGTCAGGCCGTCAGCATGTTCAAACGCCTGCCGTGGTGTCTTGAAGCGCCCTGACGGTGCGTTGCGCGGCATAGACCCCAAGCGCCACGCGCTCGTGAGGAAGTCGAATTCCGCAGGGTGACGCTTCAGATGCGCTTCGCTCCCGCCGTATCCGTGATGAAGGACGATTTGCGGCGGACTTGCGTCTTGCCGCTCACATTGGCGACATGGTCGGAACGCACGCGCCTGCCCCGTTCAACAAGCGTATGGACGAGTTGCGTTGCCTTTGCCGCCGACGTTGCCAGCCGTCCGTCTGTTGCGATGCTTGGTCTTTTCCGTTCCGCCGGTGTACGTGGTATCGGCCTCCACAATTGTGCCAATACCACCAAGAGGCGCGGGCCTGGCTGGTTTCATGCCCTCGCGGATGCGATGGGCCATGAACCAGGCGGTGCGGTAGGAACCAAGGCCGAGAACGCGCATAAGCTGGTGGGCGCTCATGCCTTTCTCGCTGGCGCAATGCAGATGCGTTGCCAGCAACCATTTGTGAAGCGGGATATGGCTGCGCTCGTACAGCGTGCCGACCGTGACCGTGAATTGCTTTTGACAGGCCTTGCACTGGAACAGGCCCGCACGATGGGCATTCCCCGCCATGCGCGTCACGTCATCGGCCGTACCTCCACAGTGCGGGCAGTACGCGCCATCCGGCCAGCGCACGGCCTCAAGGAATTCTCGGGCCTTGTCTGCGTCGGCATAGATCGGGTCGGTGAGGTCGGTCGGCAACATGGCTTTCGCCTATCAAGCGGAGTTTCGCATGAGTCGATAACTTTGTAAAGTGCATAATTTCGCCCATAAGGGGCCGGTTTGGCCGCTCTCGCCGAAGTGACTTGCAAAGTGGCACCCATAAGATTTTAATCAATTCGCGCCGGCAGGGAAACCCGGCGTGGAGGGGCCCCGTGATCGGAAAACTTGCCTTGGCGGCACTGGCCGCCGCTGTAATTGCCCTGCCTGCCATGGCTGCGAAGGAAATGATCCCCGCCAATATCGCCGCGGCGGTCGCCGATCCGGCGCGCCCCGCCGCCGACAAGACTCGGGACGCAAACCGCAAGCCGGCCGAATGCCTCGCCTTTGCTGGCATCAGACCCGGCGATCGCGTCGCCGACCTCATTCCGGGCACCGGCTATTTCACCCGCCTCTTCTCGAAGGCCGTCGGACCGAAAGGGTATGTCTATTCCTACATCCCCTCCGATCTCGACGCGATCTACAAGAAACACAATGTGACGATCCCGCCACCCGCGGATCCGAACTTTCCCAACATCTCCTACATTCACGCCCCGATTGCGAAATTCGTCCCGCCGGAAAAACTCGATTTCGTCTGGACGTCGCAGAACTATCACGACCTGCACGACAAATTCTTCGGGCCGCCGGATATCGCGGAGGTGAACAAGGCGATCTACGATTCGCTGAAGCCGGGCGGCATCTTCATCGTGCTCGACCACGCTGCGGAACAGGGCTCGGGCCTGCGCGACACCGACACGCTCCATCGCATCGACGAGGCGGCGGTGAAGAAGGAAGTGGAAGCCGCCGGATTCAAGCTCGTTGCCGAGAGCACGATCCTGCGCAATCCCGCCGACACGCATAAGGTCGCGGTGTTCGATCCCTCCATCCGCGCCAAGACCGACCAGTTCATCCTGAAATTCCGCAAACCGCGATGAACCACATGATTGCTATTCGAAGTCGAGCTGGTCCGCCCGCAGCGTTGCGGTAGCCGCAAGCGATGATCTCTGTCCTCCAGATATCAACTTGAGAGAACGAATACGGCACTCGAAACGAAGTGTCGTATGCCTGTCACACCCGGCGGTTAAGCTGGGGGGACAAACCGGCGGTAAAGCCGGGGAAATAAACGTGTGGGGTGAGATACATGAGTGGTGGAAGGGGCGACCGCGTCGCCTTGGCGCGAAATCGTGACGGACGCCTGGAGGCGTTCTACTGCGGATCAGACAATTCGATTTTTCATCAGCGGCAGGTTTCTCCCGGCGGCCGCTGGACGCCGCGGCGCGCCACCGGCAATTCTGCCAACGAGCTTGCGCTTGCCCGCAATGTGGACGGTCGCCTGGAACTCTTCTGGGTCGACGCCAGATTTTCACTTTTTCACATGCGCCAGAAGGATGCCGGAAAAGCCTGGGGCGAGCACAAACAGATTCCCGGAAGAGGGCGGCATATCGCCCTTGAGCGCAATTTCGACGGGCGTCTCGAACTTGCTTACGTGGGCCTCGATTCCGGCATCTACTCCGACTGGCAGATGTTTCCGGGAAAATCCTGGAGCGGATCGCAGGCGCTTCCGGGCACTGCGCGTAAACTTGCGCCGGCCCGCAACAAGGATGGTCGGCTCGAACTCTTTTATATCGGCGCGGACGCCGGCATTTATCACAACTGGCAACGGGCCCCGGGCAAGGCATGGGACGGCTCCGCCGCTCTTCCCGGCAAGGCCACGCAAATCACCGCAGCGTGCAATGCAGACGGAAGACTCGAGATATTTTGCATTGGACCGGATTCCGCAGTCTATCACTTTTGGCAGGTTGCGCCCGGGAAGACCTGGGCTGGTTCGGCGACGCTTCAAGTGGGTGCCAAGGATCTCACAGCGTTTGTGAGTTCCGACGGGCATATCGAAGTCTTCTACATCGGCACGGACTCCCGCATTCGCCACCTCCGGCAATTATCGCCCGGGAAGAACTGGAGCGCTCCGGCCGTGCTCGCCGCTCACGCAACGCACTTCGCGGCGGCGCAAAACGCCGACGGCCGGTTGGAACTCTTTTACATCGGGACCGACGCGGCGGCGCATCATCTCCGGCAGGTCTCTCCGGGCGGAGCGTGGCAAGACGTCGAAGCCGAAGCCGAAGCCGAAACCGACATCGACGTCCATGCACACGCTCCGCCGGAAGCGCTCCGGGCGTAGTGCCTGAACGCCTGAACAAAACGGCCAGAAATCCGGACCCCGGCAGGCATCGGCATTCGCCATGGCCCGCAATCGCAATGACAGGATTCGATTGGCCCCGCTGCCAAATACCTATCGATGCGTCCTCGCCCACTCATGGAGCAAAATATCCCGCGCGTAGATGCGTTCGAGTTTCGCGCGTTGCGTGCCAGTAACGGGGCTTCGTTCCGTTGTGTCGCGATTTTCATGAGGAAGCGAGAACGGTCGGCCGAGCTTTTCGGCGATGGCACGCGCGAATTCGCCACTGCGTTCGAGCACTCCGCCATGAAAGATGTAGCGCGCAAAGAATCCGGCTAATTGTTCCCGCCCGTCCCATCCCACATAGCGGCAGGCGATGTCGCCATAAACGTGCTGATGCGCGGAGAGAAAATCGAGGAAGGAATCGAAATCGTAGCGGCCGGCAGCCTTGTGCAGCACGCTGGCATCGAAGCGGTTCAGACGCGGCTTCCGCAGGTAGTTGCGGCGGAGGTAGTCGTATTCCGATTGCGCGCGGGCGACGGGCTCGCGAAGCAGCGTGATGATTTTGAGCGGTCGACCGATCGCGGCCTGCGCCGTCGGGAAATCGATATGGCCGCCCATGATGAGATCGCCGGGCGCCGCGCCGCGGGTAATACGTTCGAACGCTGCGCGCATGCTGAGCGTCCGATAATGGCGGAAGAGGTTCTGGAAGCGGGCCCGCCAGAAGCGCAGGCGCTGAAGCTGCGACACCTGCCCGTCGAGATCGAGCGTATTCGGCAGATAGAATATCTGTTGGCGCGCGAACGCCTGCTCGAGGCCGTGCATCAGGCTCGCGCTGCCGCTCTTGGGCACGCGAACGCAGAGATACAGACCCTGGAACTCGGCACTCATCCGGTAAGAAATAACGATATGCACATTTCTTTATATCCTGCTTGAATCAGGCCCAACAGGCTGGTATATCCGCCCGCCTCACCGGAGAGCTCCCATGGCCCAGGATTATGCCGTCAAAGACATCAACCTTGCAGACTGGGGGCGCAAGGAAATCGATATTGCCGAGACCGAAATGCCGGGTCTGATGGCGACGCGGGAGGAGTTCGGCGAATCGAAGCCGCTCAGAGGCGCACGCGTTGCGGGCTCTCTGCATATGACGATCCAGACAGCGGTGCTGATCGAGACGCTGAAGGCGCTGGGCGCGGATGTGCGCTGGGCCTCGTGCAACATTTATTCGACGCAGGACCACGCCGCGGCGGCGATTGCTGCCGGCGGGACGCCCGTCTTCGCCATCAAGGGCGAAAGCCTTGAGGATTATTGGGAGTACTCGCACCGCATTTTCGAATGGGCGGACGGCGGCGTGCCCAACATGATCCTCGACGATGGCGGCGACGCCACGCTGCTCGTCCACCTGGGCGCGCGCGCAGAGAAAGGCGATGCCGGTTTCCTCGATAGGCCGCAGAACGAGGAGGAGGAAGTTCTCTATGCGGCGATCCTGCGCCGGCTGAAACACAAACACGGCTGGTACACTGAGCTTGCGCAAAAGATCCGCGGCGTGACGGAAGAGACGACGACCGGTGTGCACCGCCTCTACCAGATGGAGAAGGACGGAAAGCTGCTGTTTCCCGCCATCAACGTGAACGACAGCGTCACCAAATCGAAATTTGACAATCTCTATGGCTGCCGCGAGAGCCTGGTGGACGGGATCCGCCGCGGCACCGACGTGATGATGGCTGGAAAGGTCGCGATGGTCGCCGGTTTCGGCGACGTGGGCAAGGGTTCGGCGGCGTCGTTGCGCCAGGCGGGATGCCGGGTCATGGTGGCTGAGATCGATCCCATCTGCGCGCTGCAGGCGGCGATGGAAGGCTACGAAGTCGCGACGATGGACGACGCGGCGCCGCGCGCCGATATCTTCGTCACCGCGACAGGCAATGTGGACGTCATCACTATCGACCATATGCGCGCGATGAAGCACCGCGCCATCGTCTGCAACATCGGCCATTTCGATTCCGAGATCCAGGTTGCGGCGCTCAAGAACTTCAAATGGCACAATGTGAAGCCGCAGGTGGACGAGATCGAATTCGCCGATGGCAAGCGCATCATCCTGCTCTCGGAAGGGCGGCTGGTGAATCTCGGCAATGCGATGGGGCACCCTTCCTTCGTGATGAGCGCGTCCTTCACCAACCAGACGCTGGCGCAAATCGAGCTGTTCGCCAATCCCGGCAAATACGAAAAGAAGGTCTACACCCTTGCCAAACATCTCGACGAAAAGGTCGCGCGCCTGCATCTCGAAAAGATCGGCGTGAAACTGACGAAGCTCACGGACAAGCAATCCAACTATATCGGCATTCCGCAGAATGGCCCGTTCAAACCGGATCTTTACCGGTATTGAACCGACCACAGAGCCACGTGACGCACAAAGATTCCTAACGCAGTGGACGCAGAGGATGCGCAGTGGGCAGAGGAAATTCTTGTGCGCCTCTCGCCGCGCTGCGCGCGCCGCGCGGCGGGTCGGCGCCCAATTCTACCTCCCAGCGTTCCTCGGGCGCATCCCCTGCGTCCCCTGCGTTAAATCTTTATTTTGAACAGCTTCAGCTGCTGCCGCCGTCGACCGGCAATCCTTCCGCGCGCCAGCGGAGCATGCCCCCCGCGAGATTGGCGACCTGGCTGAAGCCTGCCTGGCGCAGGATGTTGAAGGCCTGTGCGGAGCGGCTCCCGGCGCGGCAGACGGTGACGATGGGGAGGTCGCGGCCGAGTTCGGCAACGCGCATCTGAAGCTCGCCGAGCGGGATCAGTTTCGCCGCGCGAATATGCCCGAGCGGTCCCGCAAATTCCGCCGGCTCGCGCACGTCGACAACCTGCACGTTTGCGGTCTGCTCTTCCAGAACCTGCGGCGCGATCTCCCAGATTCCCGCGAAGGAAAAAGTCAGCGGCGCCCAATCGGGATCGTCGCCTCGCAATGTTTCCTGCGCCGGGCGGCCGCAGCGCAGATTGGCCGGCACGGCCACGTCCATCAGTTTGGGATGCGCGAGCTTCAGATTGTCCATGTAGCCGCAGAAATCGCCGACTGCGATCTCCCCGCCGAGGCGAGGATTGAATCGCTGCTCCTCGCCGACACTCGTCACCGTGAGACCGCGATAATCATGCGCGGGATAGAGCAGGCAGGATTCGGGCAGCGCAAAGATTCGCTCGCGCACCGAGCGGTACATCATCGCGGCGCTGCCGCCCTGGAAATCCGTGCGGCCGCTGCCACGCACCAGCAGGCAATCGCCGGTGAACGCCATCGTTGCATCGTCGAGGACAAGGGTGACGCAACCACTCGTGTGGCCGGGCGTAGCCATCGCGCGGAGATACCGCGTGCCAAACGCGATTTGCGCGCCGTCCTCCAGATAGAGATCGGCCCCTTCCGCGCCACTCGCCGCACCGACGCCGATGCGGCTGCCCAGCCGCTCCCTGAGCATCCACGCTGCCGTCACGTGATCGGCATGAATGTGGGTTTCGAGCGTCCAGCGAAGGGCGAGTCCAAGTTCTGCGAGAAGCGCCGCATCGCGGCGCGCCTGGTCGAAAACGGGATCGATGAGCACCGCATCGCGCGACGCTTCGTCGCCGAGCAAATAGGTGAAGGTCGAGGATTGCGGATCGAACAATTGCCGGAAGATCAGCACGATGTCGCGTCCTTCAGATTTCAGGCCTCATCCCAACGCGATCCCGAACGTCGCAAGCATTACCAGAGGCATCGCGCTGCGCACCTGCTTTCCTCCCGCAACGTGGTGGAGGTGGCCGTCCGCACACGGATTTCCTAACCGGTTGAGGGGACTCACGAATTCGACCGAGCACCGCTCGATGACGGTAGATCTCGCGAAAACTGCTACAAATGGTGATTTACGATTTTTTAACCACATTGCCTATGCGGACTCGTAGCTCGTGCATATCATATTGATTCCAAAGTGATTCGCCCCCTTGCGGGGCGGCACGGGGGGTTGCCAGGCGATGCCTCCCATCTTGGGATTGGGCGGAGTGCGGAAACCGGGGTGTTCGAGACGGCGCTGCTTCAGGGGCCTCATCCTCGCGGCCGCTTTCATTCCTGTGCCGGCTTACGCATCGACAGCTCGCATCGCTCTCGAAGTGGCGCCACTGATCGCCGGCGGCGCCTTGGCGCTCGGCGTGGCAGCCGCTCTCTGGGCATCGGTCCTGGCAAGCGTGGTTCGCCGTCTCCGGCGCGAGTTGCGCGAGATCGGCGCGTTCACCCGCTCCGCCGTCGGCACACGCGACGCTCTGATCGCTGCAAGCCGCGACGCGCTGGTCGCCTGGGGCGGAGACGAGTCGCTCCCGCGGAGTTACGGCGCCGCCGACCGGATCGTCGAATCCTGCCTCGCCGGACCCGATGCGCCCCAGCTTGCAGAGGCGCTGGACGGCCTCAGCGACCGCGGCGCCCCTTTCCTGCTGTCGATCCACGACGAGCGGGAACGCCCGGTGACGTTGCGCGGGCGGGCGGTCGGCGCAATGGCCGCGATCTGGGTCGAGGCGAGCTCGGCGACGGATGCGACCGACTTCCGCGCCGTCCTCGATGCGATTCCGATTCCCGTGTGGCTCAGGGATCCGGCGCGGGCACTCGCTTGGGGCAACCGCGCCTGGCTGGCCGCCACCGGCCAGCCCGACACGGAAACCGCCATCGCAGCGCAGGCCTCGCTCGAAAAATCGGACCGCGATCTCGCATCTGCCGCGCGTTCGGAAGGACGTGCGCTCGAAGCCAAGCGCTACGCGGTCGTGGGCGGACAGCGCCGCACGCTTGCGCTCACCTATGTGCCGCTCGCAGACAGCAGCGTGGCGGGTTTGGCAACCGACGTGACCGATCTGTCAAACGCCGAGGCACGGCTGCAGCAGCACATCGACGCGCATGCCGACACGCTCGACAAGCTTGCCACGGCCGTCGCGATCTTCGACCGCGAGCGCAAGCTCACCTTCTACAATGGCGCGTTCGTGCGGCTGTGGAACCTGCCGGAAGCCTGGCTCGACATTCATCCCACGGACGAAGAGATTCTCGACCGCCTGCGCGAGACGCGAAAACTTCCCGAACAGCGCGACTACCAGGCGTGGAAACGGCAGAGACTCGCACTCTATGCAAAGGCGGGCGACTACGTGCCCGACGATCTGTGGTATCTGCCTGGCGGCAAGACCTTGCGCGTCGTGGCGCAGCCCCACCCTTTCGGCGGCCTGACATTCCTCTACGAGGACGTGACCGAGAAGCTCGCACTCGAGAGTTCCTACAACACCCTGATCAAGGTGCAGTCGGCAACCCTCGATACGCTGAGCGAGGCGGTGGCTGTGTTCGGTCCGGACGCAAAGCTGAAGCTGCACAACGCGGCTTTCGCCCGGCTGTGGGAGCTTCAGGAATCCGATGTCGGGGGCGAGCCGCATGTGCAGAAGCTCGCCGAAGCCTGCATCGCGCGCTTCGGCGACGCGGCGATCTGGCAGGATCTCGCGGTCAGCATCGCCTCGGGCGCCGAACGCAGCCGCAACTGGGGACAGTTCGAACGCTCCGACAAGACCGTGCTCGCGCTTGCTTTCGCACCGCTGCCCGACGGGGCGACGCTCATTACATTCGCCAACGTGACCGACCGATTCCGCATCGAAAGCGCATTGCGCGACCGCGCGGAAGCGCTCGAAGCGGCCGATCGGCTCAAGTCCGATTTCGTGCATCATGCGTCGTTTCTCTTCCGCGACCCGCTGAACGCGGTGCACGGCTTTGCGAGCCTGCTCGCGTCGGGCGCAGCCGGGGCGCTGACGCCGAAACAGGAAGAATATGTCAACGACATTCTCGCCGCCTCCGACAATCTCGCCGACGTGACGAGTGACATCCTCGATCTGGCGCTGATCGATTCGGGCGCGATGCGGATCGAGCTTTCGCGCGTCGATCTCCACGTTCTGCTGTCACGCGTCGCAGAAACGCTGCGCAAGCACGCGGAGAGTCTCGACATCGAGTTCCGCCGCGATTGGGACGAGCACATCGGAGAGATCATGGCGGATGGGCGGCGCTTGCGGCAGGTCGTGTTCAACCTTCTGTCAAACGCGTTCAAATACACGCCGCGCGAGGGCACCATCACCCTTTCGGCTGCAATCGTGGGCGACGATGTGCAGATAAGCGTCGCCGATTCCGGTCCAGGAATCGCGCCGGAAGTCAAAGCGAACGTCTTCGACCGCTTCTCCGCCAGGGGCCGCGGCGGCCAGCCCGCGGGCGCGGGCCTTGGCCTCGCGCTCGTCAACCGTTTCATCGAGCTGCATGACGGTTGGGTGGAAATCGAGAGCGCGCCCGACCGCGGCACCATCGTGCGCTGCCACATCCCGCGCCGCCTTGAGGTGACCGAATTGGCGAGTGCAGGCTGACAGCGGCCTGAGTTGACCGCGAGGACACGAACAAAATCTTTTTCCTTCGCGATTTTTTGTGTCTTTGTGCTGAACCTGGATCAGTGCTGGCTTTTGGGCAGGCGGACGACGAGGCCGTCGAGTTCGGACGTCACCTTGATCTGGCATGAGAGGCGACTCGTCGGCTCAAGCTCCTGCGCGAAATCGAGCATGGTCTCCTCCATATCGGTTTTCGCCGGAATCTTGCCGGCCCAGCCGGGATCCACATGCACGTGGCAGGTCGCGCAGGCGCAGGCGCCACCGCAATCCGCGTCGATCCCCGGAACGAGATTCTTCACAGCGCCTTCCATGACCGACCAGCCCGCGGGTACCTCCACGACATGCTCCCGGCCATTGTGCTCGATATATTTGATCTTCGGCATTCGTGCTCCCCGGGATCAGGCAACAGACTTCATCGGTATCGAGGTATCTGCAAGCCTTGATGCGGCAACCGGCGTGCCATCGGCAATCAGCCTTCGGCCGACGACATATTCCGGCGCGGCATTGACCGCTTCGACCGCGGCCACTGAACCACCTCGCATGCGAAACACGGCAAATTTTCGCGTCTCGGGATCGCCGCGCAAGACGAGCTCGTCGTCCACGCGCGCGAGGCCGGCGATCTGCAGCCTGAGATCATATTGATCCGACCAGAACCATGGCACTTCGCGATAGGGCAGCGGCCTGCCCAGCATCGCAAGGGCCGCGTGCTTCGCCTGGTCAATCGCATTCTGCACCGATTCGAGCCGGATGAGCTGACCCTCTCGTCCGACATGCCGCGTGCAATCGCCGGCCGCGAAAATGGCGCTATCGGCGGTGCGCGCGCAATCGTCGACCACGATACCGTCGTCGCAGACAAGCCCGGCCGCCTCCGCAATTTCCATATTGGGAACAATTCCGATTCCTACGAGCGCCAGATCGGCCGCATGCGACGTTCCTCCCGCGTGCACGAATTGAAGCCGGCCGGCGCCTTCGAACGATTCGACGGAGACATTCGGCTCGATGCGGACGCCCGCCTTGCGATGCACGCTCTCGTAGAAAACAGAGAGCTGCGGAGAGACGGCGCGCGCCATCACGCGCGGCAGCGCTTCGAACACAGTCACGTCGAGCCCGTGCTTGATCGCGACAGCGGCCACTTCGAGGCCGATATAGCCGCCGCCGACCACTGCGAGGCGCTTGCCTGCCGCGAACGCACCACGCAACGCATCCACATCGGCAATTCCGCGCAAATAGAAGACGCCTGGAAGGTCTGCGCCAGCGACAGGAATCCGCCGCACCCGCGAACCCGTGGCGATCAGGAGCCTGTCGTAGGCGATCGCTTCGCCATCCGCGAGCAAGACGTTGCGTGCCCTGCGATCGATGTCCGTCGCCGCAACGCCGTGCATCCGTTCGCATCGCGACTCGGTGTAGAACGACTCGGGTTTGAGAAAGAGCCGTTCGCGCTCGAACGTGCCGGCAAGATAGGCCTTGGACAGAGGCGGCCTCTGATACGGCGGAAACGGCTCGTCGCCCACGAGCGTGAGCGGGCCGTCAAAGCCCTCCGCCCGCAGCGTCGCCACAGCCTGGGCGCCAGCCTGCCCGGCGCCGATAATGACGATGCGTTCCGGCATGTCTCGACCGAATTTCTCCCGCGCGCTCGGACGCAGGGGCTAGCACGTCCGGTGCCCTCACGGAAACAGATTGACACCTCAGTTGGGTTGTACCGGTGGAGGGCGCAAATATATGCGGTCGGCGCTTCGCCGCATTTCGATGGAGTTCCGATGACAGATCTCTCCGCGTTTCCCATTGCATCGCGCTGGCCGGCCGCGCATCCCGACCGGCTTCAGCTCTATTCACTGCCGACACCCAACGGAGTGAAGATCTCGATCGCGCTCGAGGAGATCGGGCTGCCCTACGAGGCGCACAGGATCGACATCGGCGAGAACGAGAACCTGACGCCGGAATTCCTGGCGCTCAATCCCAACGGCAAAATCCCCGCAATCATCGACCCGGACGGGCCGGGCGGCGCGCCGCTCGGTCTTTTCGAATCGGGCGCGATCCTGCTTTATCTCGCCGAGAAGACCGGCAGGCTCCTGCCCGTCGAACCCGCCCGGCGCTGGCAAACCATCCAGTGGGTGTTTTTTCAGATGGCGCATGTGGGACCGATGTTCGGCCAGGTCGGATATTTCTACAAATTCGAAGGCCGCGCGCTCGAAGACAAGCGTCCGCTGGAGCGATACCGCGACGAATCCAAACGTATCCTCGACGTTCTCGACACGCGACTCGACGGCCGGCGCTGGATCATGGATGACGAGTATACCATTGCCGATGTCGCGACGCTCGGCTGGGTGCGCAACCTGATCGCCTATTACGGCGCGCGCGATCTGGTCGCATTCGACAGCCTGAAACATGTTCCCCGCTGGCTGGAGCGCGGGCTCGGCCGGCCGGCCGTGCAACGCGGGCTGCAGATTCCGGCGCGCGGGTGAGTTGGCGGCTCCGAAGCATGAAGTTGAAACGTGTTCCATGAATTGCTGAAAGAGCGTATTAATCGCGTCCGGCGATAATCGCGCTGCAATATTGCGAGGGTCGCGAATGACGCGTTCGATCAGTTTCGGAAAAACACTTCCGCCATTTGGGTCGGCAATCGCGCTGTCGGGGGCGCTACTCTTCGCATTGTCGGGAGCCGAAGCCAGGATTGCGAAGACCCTCTCCGTCACGATCGCCATCGATGCTACGGCAAACCTTCATCCGATCGATCCGCGCATTTACGGCGTGGCCTGGGGGTCCTCCGCAGATCTTGCCGCGCTCAATGTGCCGCTCAACCGGATGGGCGGCAACGCCATGACCGATTACAACTGGGCGCTCAATGCGCAAAACCTGGCCGCCGACTGGTACTTCGAGAGCTATCCCGAGCAGAGCGCGGTTCCCGGCGAGGAGGCCGACACGTTCGTTTCGAACAGCAAGGCGGCGAGCGCCGAGCCCATGTTGACCGCGCCCCTGCTCGGCTGGGTCGCCAATCTCGGTAACAATCGCACCATCCTGCCGAGCTTTTCGGTTGCAAAATATGGTCCGCAATGCGCGACGGATCCGTATTTTTCCGACGCCGGGGACGGGATCGAGACCGATTGCAACACCTTCATCACCGGCAACGATCCGTACGATTCCTATGTGAAGGACAGTCCGGCTCTCGAGCAGAAATGGATCAAGCATCTGGTGAAGACGTGGGGAAAGTCTGGGCAGGGTGGAGTCAAATATTATCTCATGGACAACGAGGCGAGCGTCTGGTTTTCAACACATCGTGACGCGCATCCCAAAGGCCCGCACGCGATCGAATATCGCGACAAGGTTCTTGCCGAGTCCGCGAAGATCAAAACGCTCGATCCGAACGCGCTTGTTGTAGCGCCCGAAGAATGGGGTTGGGACGGCTATTTCTACAGCGGCTTCGACCAGCAATATGCCGCCCATCACGGCTACAAGAGGTATCCGGACCACACGAAGGAGCAGAACGGGATGGATTACATCCCCTGGCTGCTCAACCAATGGAAGGCGGCGGGCCATCCGGTGGACGTGGTGAGCGTGCATTTCTATCCGCAGGGTGGCGAATTCAGCGACGACGTCTCTGAGCAGATGCAGCTGTTGCGGAATCGCTCGACACGGCAGCTTTGGGATCCGAATTACGTATCGGAAAGCTGGATCAATCAGCCTGTCTATCTGATCCCGCGGATGAAGGGCTGGATCGCCGACGATTACTGGTCCGGAACGCCCGCGGCGCTGACGGAATACAATTGGGGCGCAGAGGGCTACATCAACGGCGCGACGACGCAAGCCGACATCGACGGCATTCTCGGCCAGCAGGGACTCGACATGGCGACGCGCTGGACGGTGCCGGATTCGAGCACGCCCACCTACAAGGCGATGCAGATGTACCGCAACTATGACGGCGCCGGCTCGGCGTTCGGTGACACCAGCATCCTGGCGTCCGCGCCCAATCCCGACAACCTCTCGGCTTTCGCGGCTCTGCGCAGCACCGACAACGCGATGACAGTGATGGTGATCAGCAAGGTCCTGAGCGGCAACACGGGCGTCACTCTCACACTGGCGCATTTCACGCCATCGGGAACGGCAAAGGTCTATCAACTCACGTCGAGCAACGTGATCCAGAAATTGTCGGACGTGTCGTGGTCAGGCGGCGTCCTCAATGATACCGAGCCGGCGCAAAGCATCACGCTCTACATTCTGCCCAAGTAACGCCTCACTTCCCTTTGTACGCCACGCGCCAGACGACGCCACCGACATCGTCGGCGATGAGAAGGCTTCCGTCCTTTGCGACGACGAGGCCGACGGGACGTCCCCACACGCGCGCGGGCGAGGTCTTGCCGTCCCAGAATCCGGTCACGAAATTCTCATAGCCATTCTGAGGTCTGCCGTTCGAAAACCGCACGCGTACCACCTTGTATCCGGTCGGCTCAGCCGCATTCCACGAGCCATGAAGGGAGACGAAGGCGTCACCCTTGTATTCCGACGGAAACTGACCGTCCTCGTAGAACACCAGCCCCAGAGGCGCCGAATGGGGCTGAAAGAGAACGTCGGGCGTCTTCGACTTCGCCACCAGGTCGGGACGTTTTTTCCCGAAATCGGGATCGGGATGCGTACCCGTGTACGCGTAGGGCCATCCAAAGAATTCGCCCTGCCTGGCGCGGGTGAGATAGTCGGGCGGAAGATTGGTGCCGAGACCGTCGCGCTCGTTGACCGTCACATAAAGATCGTCCGTACCCGGATAGAAGGCGATGCCGACGGGATTTCGTAAACCACTGGCGAAGGTCGAGAGCGAACCGTCGGAATTTACTCTCTGCACGCTCGCATAGGGCAGCGGCTCCTCATCCACATTGTTGCGGCTGCCGATAGTGAGGAACAGATTGCCCTTTGTGTCGAATACGATATCGCGCGTGAAGTGTCCGACGCCGGCCGCCGGTGTGGTGTTCGCTATATGCCGCCGCCGCCCCGTGCTTTTCAACTGGCCATCTGCATACGAAAGCCGCCAAATGGACTTCACGTCGGCCACATAGAGCGCGCCGTTTGCGAAGGCGAGCCCATGCGGGAGAGTATAAGCTTCGGCAAAGGTTGCAACGCGCGCGGCATGCGTTCCATCCGCGGAAGGCCGCAGCACGACGATCTTGCCCTGATCGGATTCGGCGAGGAAGACATCGCCGTTGGGCGCCACCGCCATCCAGCGGGCATGCGGCACGCTGCTTGCGAAAATGGATACCGCGAATCCGTCTGGCGCCTTCGGCATCACACCCGCAGGCCGCGCAATCGTCTGCGAAGAATTGTCGACCGCGGACGTGGCATACGGCCTGGGCAGGCTCGCAGGGGAGACCCAGAAATGCTGGCCTGGCACATCGGCCCCTTGCGCGCCGCTCGCGGCGACGATCAGCAGCAACGCAGCAAGCCCGGTCGAATTCATCGATTCTCTCCTTCCGACTGTTGAGATCCGGCACGCGCTCCATCCGGCTGCTTTGGCAGCCGCCGCCAGACGTTTTCGATCTCCGCCCGCGCGATGCGGATTCCGAAATCGCGGGTCAACACGTCATGCAATTCCGTGGGGCTGGCAAGCAAGCGGTGTTCGCGCCGGCCGTCGCGGCGCTGGAGCGTAAGCTCGGTATTGAACAGAGTGAGGCGATCCGCGCCCACGACCCGCGCCGCGACCAGATTGTTGACGAAGCGCGAGGCGGGATGAGTCGCGGTGAACCAGTTGTACACTTCGTAGTCGCGCGCTGTCTGGGGCTCCTCCGTGAAGCGATACATTGCCGCCCAGTCATCGGGCAGCCGCATCTCGAGTTCGTAGCCGGTCCGCGCGTCGCAAAACCGGTAGATGCCATGCTCGGTCTCCTGCACGAGCCCGGGCTCGAGAAGGAGTGGCGCGGCCTGACTCTGCCCGCCGAAGCCCACATCGCACACAAAGGTTCCTTCCGGGAGGGCGGTCTTGAGGAGCATGTGGCTCACGGGCGTCTGCGGTGCATCCGGCGGCAACATCCAGCGCACCCGCGCGGCAAGCGGGGTGACCACGAAACCGAGCGTGGACAGCACATGAAGAAAAAGCCCGTTCTGCTCGAAACAATATCCGCCACGACCCATACGGACGAGCTTGGTTTCGAGCGATTGCGCGTCGATCGCCATTGGACGGCCCAGCAACGGGTCGAGGCATTCGAATGCTATGGCAGACGGATGGAGCCGGTGCAGGGACCTGAGAAGCGCGAGGTTCGGTTCGCGCGTTCCGCGATAGCCGATTCGTTCGAAATAGGCGTCGAGGTCGACCACATGCACTCCCTGGCGGGCAATGTTGCCGGAAATTCCTGCCCCGACAAGTTGCGCCGACCACCGCGCAGCACGGCATCGCATCGCGTGTTGTGGTGACGCGGCCGACCGGCTAGAACGCGCGCGAATGGCGGACATGGCGTCGAGATTTGCGGGCGGTCTCGTGGTGAAGGGCCTTGCCGAAACGGAAATTTTGGCCGCGCGGATCGCATCCGCCCTCCAATCGGGCGATGTAATCGCGCTCGAAGGCGATCTCGGCGCCGGCAAGACGACCCTCGCACGCGGAATATTGCGCACGCTTGGCGTCGTGGAAGCCGTGCCGAGCCCGACGTTCACGCTGGTCCAGGAATATGCGGCCGCCGGCCTCAGGATTGCTCATTGCGATCTTTACCGTGTGGAAAGCGAGGCGGAGTTGGATGAGCTGGGACTCGACGACGCACTTTCGGAAGGCGTGGTGCTCGTCGAGTGGCCCGAACGCGCGCCGGGGCGCATTCCCGGCGACGCATTGAACATTCGGATCGAAATCACGGGAGAAAGCGAACGGCGCATGCATCTATCCGGACCGCAGCGCTGGGCGCATCTGCTCGCGAGCAAGGGGAACTGAGCATGGACAGCGAGCGGGCGGATTCTGCGCGCGCGTTTCTTGCCGCTGCGGGCTGGGACGGTGCCAAGCTTTCGCCTCTGCCCGGCGATGCTTCGACCCGCCGGTACATTCGTGTTACGCGCAATGGCCACACCGCCATGCTGATGGACCAGCCGCAGAATGCCGAGGCCGCGCCCTGCCCGCCGTCCGCCACGCCCGACGAGCGGCGGGCGCTTGGCTACAACGCGGTGGCGCGGCTGGCCGGCGCCGATTGCGGTCGCTTCATCGCGGCAGCCAGGTTTTTGCGCGCGCGCGGGCTGGCGGCGCCGGAGATCTATGCGGGCGACATCACGAAAGGATTCGTCCTGCTCGAGGATTTCGGTGACGATCTCTATTGCGACGCGCTCGGAGACGGCGGTGCGGAAGACGATCTGTACGGCGCCGCAATCGACGCTATCGCGCTCCTGCACGCCGAACCGGCACCCTCGCAACTCATGCCGGAGATGTCGCTTCACGCTTACGACCAGGCGGCCTGTCTCGCCGAAACGGATCTGGTGACGGAGTGGTTCGTGCCGCTCGCGCTCGGGCGCCGCGCGCGGCAGGACGAAGTCGAAGAACATCGCGCGCTGTGGCGCGACGCGCTCGCGTCGCTCCGCGGGCACGCGCCGGTCTTCGTGCATCGCGACTATCACGCCCAGAATCTTTTCTGGCTGCCCGCGCGAGCGGGCGTTGCCCGCGTGGGGCTGATCGATTTCCAGGATGCCGTGGCCGGCAACCGGAGCTACGACTTGGTCTCGCTCCTGGAGGATGCGCGGCGCGACGTCACGCCGGATTTGGCGCTCGCCATGAAGCAGCGTTATGCCACGACCGTGCGGCAGCGGGGACAAGAACTCGACGGAGAAGCGTGGGCCGCTGAAATGGCAGTGACGGCGGCCCAGCGCAATGCCAAGATTGCCGGCATCTTCGCAAGGCTTGCAAAACGCGATGGCAAGCCGCGCTATCTTTCCTATCTTCCCCGCGTCTGGGGACATCTCGAGTCCGACCTCGAACATTCCGCACTGGCAAATCTGCGCGCGTGGTACGACCGCACAATTCCGCGGGAGAAGCGCCGCGCTGGCGTGGAAGAAGGGGTGGCGGCGTGACGCGTCCGAAGCGCGCGATGATTCTGGCAGCAGGGCTCGGCACCCGCATGCGCCCTCTCACCAACAATGTGCCGAAGCCGCTCGTGAAGGTGCGCGGCAAGGCGCTGATCGATCACGTGATCGATCGTCTCGTGGCAGCGAAGGTCGAATTTGTGATCGTCAACCTGCACCATCACGCCGATCTCCTGAAGGCTCATCTCGCGAAACGCAAAGACGTCGAAATTCGCACGTCGGACGAGACAGATCGAATTCTCGGCACCGGTGGTGGCGTGTTCAATGTATTGCCGTTGTTCGAAGGCGAACCTTTCTTCGTTCACAATGCCGATTCGATCTGGGTCGAAGGTTATGGGCGCGCGTTTGAAGGGATGATCGGACGGTGGGACCCGGAGACGATGGACGCCCTTCTCCTCGCGGCTTCTCTCGTCAACGCCATCGGCTATGAGGGCCCGGGCGATTTCCTCATGGATTCGGAAGGCCGTCTTTCCCGCTTGCCGGAACAACGCCTCTCGCCTTTCGCCTATCCGGGTGTGCAGATCGTGCATCCGCGTCTCTTCGTCGGCGCAAAGCCCGGTGCGTTCTCGATCAATCCGCTATGGGACCACGCGATCGAGAAGGGGCGCCTCTACGGCATGCGGCTCGACGGCGTCTGGATGCATGTCGGAACGCCCGAGGCGCTTGTCCAATCGGAAGCCTATCTCGAGGATCTCCTGCCCGCGTGAGGCGATGAACGCCCGGCTTTACACGATACCGGCGGGGACCGCCTTTGCCGACGTGCTCGCGCGCGGGGTAATCGAAAATGTGGGAGCCACGCGCGATCCTCTCGCCCTTGCGTCTGCAACCATCTACCTTCCGACGCGCCGCGCGATCCGCGCTCTCGCAGATTCTTTCGCGCGCGTGCTGAGCGGAGCAGCGCTGCTGCCACAGCTTCGCGCGCTCGGCGACGTCGACGAGGAAGATATTCTCTTCGACGCCGCGAGCGAGGATCTGTTGCTGCCGCCCGCGATCGATCCGATCCGCCGCCGCCTGCTGCTCGCCACGCTGGTTCAAAGATGGGCGCAGATGCGGCGCGACACTCCACCCGGTTTCGCGCAGGCGGCTTCAATGGCGCGCAGCCTGGCGCGATTTCTCGACGACGCCGAAACCCAGCGGGCCCCGCTCGACACGCTGGAACAACTCGTTCCCCAATCGCTCGCCGAACACTGGATGGAAGTTCGCGATTTCCTCATCCTGTTGCGCGAAGAATGGCCGAAGCTGCTCGCGGCAGAAGGCGCAATCGACCCCACGCGCCGGCGAAATCTTCTGCTTGCGGAGCTCGCGCGGCGGTATCGGGAGAAGCCGCCATCGACGCTCGTGATCGCGGCGGGTACCACCGGGAGCATTCCCG